>NZ_JADOER010000014.1 GCF_018739865.1 Leptothoe kymatousa TAU-MAC 1615
CAGATTCGTCTAGTGAGCGATCTAACTCAACCGTTGGTCGCTCTCTCAACGTTTTTTGTCTAAACTCCAGTTAATCAGTTGAAATTAGATGTCTATCGGCTGCAGAGAACAAATCCTGTTTTGGCGGAAAAGATTTGCATTCGATTGAATGCACTGGCCATGGGACAGGATTTGGAAGTGATTGATTTACTGACGGATATTCGTAATGTGGTGCGCCGTAGTCCCGCATCTAGTCCCGTATCAGCACCAACAACTACAGACTCGGCTCGAACAGCCTCTGCTACAGCAGGGACGCTATCGGTGGGTAAGGTTGTAGAGCAAAAGATGCCTCCAGTATCTCAGCCAGTTAAGCAGCCAAAAACATCACCAGATGAGCCTGCACTAAAGTCAGAAAAGGGAATTGACTATAGCAAATTGAGAGATCTCCTCAAAGCAGGCGACTGGAAAGCTGCTGATAATGAGACCTATGAGGTGATGATCCGAGCAGTGGGTAAAACGTCAGGGGCTTGGTTCACCAGAGATGAACTCCTGAACTTTCCCTGTGCAGACTTACTAACCATTGATCGACTTTGGGTGCACTATAGCCAGGGTAGATTTGGCTTTAGTGTACAAAAGAAAATCTATATCGAGTGTGGAGCTAAACTCGATGGAAAGTACCAAGGTGATAAAATATGGAAAAAGTTTGGAGACAACGTGGGTTGGCGCAAGGATGGACAGTTGTTGATGTATAACTCCCTAGTTTTTAGTACATCTGCACCACTTGGTCATCTTCCGGGCTGGGCGGCTGGTGTGGTGTTTTGGGGATCTCTTCTCTCGCATCGCGACTTGTAAAGTGTAACCCATAGGCGATTTCACCGTCTTTAAAGTTTTATTTCTAAGGTGCTAACTACCAGGTAATGGGAGTTTCAGAAAGTTGTTACCTAGCACCCTAACCATTACGTACTGTCACTAAATTGCAACACTGCAATATCTGGATTTAAGGCATTTGCCCATACAAATTCCTTGGCTACTTTATAAATTTCTCCGACTGGCACAGTCCAGTCATCCCAAGGTAAACGTTGTTGACCAGGGCTAGTTTTATTGAATTTCTTGCGCAGTTTCAGACCCGCCAGCATTTGTTTACCCCATGTGCGCTTTATTTCAGGTTTCGGCCTGGGACGATATTTTTTACAAAACTGACGATAGGCTACAGCACAGGCATCTAACGTGATTCCTAATGCGAAAAAAGCTGGATGCCACTGGCTGATACCATCCGGAACCACACGGTCATAGACACCATAGTTACTAAAATCATAAAACCAACCTAATTGCATAGCAGCTGATTTGGGATTGGCATGAATATAGCGAAGCGTATTCAAAGCTCGACGATAATCACTTCGAGGAAACCCAGAACTGTGATATCGCTTTTCCCAAAAATGTCCAGTGCGGTTCAACAATCTGTTAAAACACATAGCAGTAAACCAGTTAAGCCAGTGCATTATTTTGGGCAAATCCTCTGGCTGCAATGGCTCGAGCAGGTAATGCACATGATTACTCATGATACACAGCCCATAAAGCTTAAATTTGTACTTGTTTTGACACCGTTTAATTGCAAAAAGCAAAACAGATTTACAAATAAATTGGGTTAAGCAAAAATCTCTATTGTTGCAACGAGTTGTAATGTGATAACACCAATTTGGATGAAGATCGCGAGATTTTCGAGCCATGATTCACTTCTCTGTGCACTAGATCACCATTCTTAAGCCTCTCGAGTCAGCACCAGACCCCGATAAACCTGCTCAATCGGAAACCTAAGTCCAACACTTTTCAGCTCAATCACATCCCCTGCCTGATAATTAAGGATTATCCATTCCCCCGTATCTTTTTTATGATACAAATCCATCTCAACTCGGGTAGAACTCACCAACAAATAATCCTGCAAAACAGGATTGTTGCGATACAGCCTAAACTTACCACCCCGATCATAGGCTTCTGTACTATCCGACAACACTTCCACCAGTAAACAAGGGTAAGTAATATACTGAGTCGTTGCCTTATCCCGGTCATCGCAGGTAACGCTAACATCTGGATAACTATAGTTGGTAGTCTCGGCAATATTAACCTTTAGGTCTGAGTTACCAGTGATGCAACTAGTATTTCCCAAATGGGTTTCAAATAATGCAGTAAAGCGAACAGCAAGACGACTATGGTTAACACTGCCACCTCCCATGGCATAAACTTGACCATCAATATATTCATAATTCTCTAGCTGCGTCTCTTCCCAGACCAAGTACTCTTCAGGTGTTAGTTTGGGAAAATCCTCTTTTACAGCAACCATGATTACTTAGCCTCTGTCAGCATTACAGTCTTTATTCCCTTTAGGCTGAGCGGAGTCGCTCGCGAAGCGTCTCCTCCGGAGTTAGCCTACCCAACAATCTCAAAACTCACCCCAAAACTCTCCGCCAAATTACACGTGTCATGATCCACCACATTCGTATCACTTAGCTCTAAATTATAAAAATTAATCACATCCGTCTCAAACAAAGGCCCCGCATGCCAGGTACCCACCTCTAACTTAATAAAACAATCCCCAGGAATCTTAAACGCCCGAATCTGTTGCGGGTCCGGCGCAGTGCCCTCACAGGGCGGAGCCACCGCCATCAGCCACTCTTTCCCCTCCAGTGAACCCAAACACTGGGTACAAGCCAAATGACGCGTAATCCGATCAAACCGTCGGCCCTTGCGCTCTAGCTGCATAATGTAAAATCGAGGAATCCCCCCATCCAGCTTGAGCTGAGCATCCTCAGAATCATAGGGCTTACCATCCCCCTGGGGACCTAGCACCTGGCCAAAAGGACGAAACGCCTCAGTCGTCAAAGGTTGAGCCGTCAGCTGTTGCAACGTAGTTTCCATGGCGATTTTAAAGGAGCAGCTTCTATAGTTTGCTGGGTATTTTAAGACAGTAACAAGGCAACTTGATTTTGCGTCATAAATTAGGTTGCCAGTTTGCGAAAAACATAATGCAGCGTAGGGGCATTGCATGCAATGCCCCTACGGCTACCTGAATCCTCATACCCATGACCAAGGTTTACCAAATGCTGTGGGACTGTCAGTTCTGCGGTACGGCAAAACTACTCGCCAAAACCCACCGTGCCTGCCCCAAATGCAGGGCTCCGCAAGATCCATCGCGGCGTTATTTACCATCGGATGCCGATACGGTGGAGGTCAAAAACTACACATTTCAAGGTAAAGATAAGCAGTGTGCTGCTTGTGATGCGCTCAATGGGGCAACCGCTAACTTTTGTCGCAGCTGTGGTACATCCCTAACCGATGCCAATGTATTGCCCACAAACCTATCCTCGGGCCAGGGAGATGGCACCTTTACCCAATCGCAGGCACACAATGTCTGGAGCCTGGAAGAACAGGTGCGCATTACAGACGAGGCTCTGACCATAGGGCGCTGGCCTGATGAAACACCTGACGAAACGGAGCAACCGTTAGCGAAGAAGAAATCTACGCGAGGCCTGATAGCCCAAAAACCGGTGAGTCAAGGGCGTACTAAAAAGTTGAGATCGCTATTCGACCACAGCACCCCCATCGAAAAATTAGGGTTGTCTGTGTTCGGCTGTCTGGGCTGTGCTATTTACGGTCCCATACTGATAGCAACGATGCTTGGCGCTGTTGCCGCGCTGTCATCAGCCCTATGGCAAGAACCCGCTGCCACCACTCCCACTGTGCCCATTATCTTGAGGGTGACAGGCCACCGCTGGCAGCGCACCATCGATGTCGAAAAGTACCAAAGGCTCACCAAAGATGATTGGGAAAACCGTCTGCCAAGGGATGCCATGTATCACAAATCTATCAGCTGCGAGGACCGCGAACGGGAAACCGATGACGGTCTCGTCAACGCGTCTTACTGTACCTACAACGTAGACCGCTGGCAGAGCAGTAAGCAGGTGGTGGCCGCTGGCGATAGTCTGGCGGAAGAACCCCACTGGCCCAATCCTGACTTTAAAGCCTGTGACGATATTAAACTGGGCTGCCGACGGGAAGGGGCTCGTGGTGAGACCTATACTCTTAAACTGATTGACCCGATTGAGGACAAACAACATACCTGCAATGTCAGTTATGACGTGTGGCAAACCAGCCCCATCGGCACCCGAGTAAAAGTCTTGGTCAAATTTGGCAGTGGGTTGCGCGACAGCGACTGTCAACAGATGGAATTCCTCTAGGTCACCTTTCACTGGCTATGACAAAGAGACACTAAACACCGGATAAAACACCTGACCCGCCAATCTAGTTGTGGCGTCGGGTACCGGGTGAGGGGGTGAGGTTTAACCGTCCTGATATTAAGCATCTTTATGGGCATCGACTGTCAGCAATTAGGACGGCTGTAGCCCAAACCTTACAACACATCAAAAATGCAGTGAGGTGCGTCAAAACTTATGCGATTCTGGGGAATGCACTTTTTTCCCAGACCCCATGGATAACAAAGCAATGCTAATGATTCCGGGACCCACACCGGTTCCCGAGAAGGTCCTACAAGCGATGGGCAAACACCCCATCGGCCACCGCAGCGGCGACTTTGGCAAAATCATCGCCGAGGTAAACGAAGGCCTCCAGTGGCTATTTCAAACCAAAAATGAAGTCCTGACCGTGTGCGCCAGCGGCACCGGCGTGGTGGAAGCGGGCATCATCAATTTCCTCAGCGCGGGCGATAAGGTGCTGGTGGGCAGCAACGGTAAGTTTGGCGATCGCTGGGCACAAATTGCCAAGGCGTTTGGCCTGGACGTGCAGGTAATTCAAACCGACTGGGGCGTTCCCCTCGATCCCGAAGAATTTGGCAAGGCCCTAGCCGCCGATAGCGACAAGGCGATCAAAGCCGTTATCGTCACCCACAGTGAAACCTCCAGCGGTGTGCTCAACCCGGTGGAAGCGATTAATGAGAAGGTCAAGGCCCACGGTGAAGCCATCATTATTGTGGATGCGGTCACCAGTCTGGCTTCCTACGACCTAAAGGTGGACGAGCTGGGTCTGGATGTGGTGGCCTCCGGCTCCCAAAAGGGTTTTATGCTCCCCCCTGGCATGGGCTTTGTGTCGGTGAGTGAAAAAGCCTGGGCCGCCTATGAACGTGCTACGTTGCCAAAGTTCTATATGGACCTGGGTAAGTATCGCAAGTCGTTTGCGAAAAATAGCACCCCCTTCACGCCGCCGGTAAACCTTTACTTTGGTCTGCAAGCTGCGCTGCAAATGATGAAGGCGGAAGGGTTGGCCAATATCTTTGCTCGCCACGAGCGCCAAAAGCAGGCCTGCCGTGCGGCGATGAAGGCCTTGGGTCTGCCCCTGTTGGCCCCCGATGCGTTCAGCAGCCCGGCGGTGACATCTGTGATCCCCGATGAAATTGTCAGCGCTGAGGACATTCGCTCTACCATGCGCAAGCAGTTTGATATTGCGCTGGCGGGTGGTCAAGATCACCTCAAGGGCAAGATCTTTAGGATCGGGCATTTGGGCTTTGTGTGCGATCGCGACATCCTCACCACCATCGCCGCCCTAGAAACCACCCTCAATATCCTCGGCTACGAAGGCTTTGCCCCCGGCAGTGCCGTCTCAGCAGCCAGCCAGGTATTGCGGTAGTTTCGACTTCGCTCAACTACCGAGTGTTCGACTCCGATCAACCACCGGGTGTTCGACTTCGCTCAACCACCGGGTGTTCGACTTCGCTCAACCACCGAGTGTTCGACTCCGCTCAACGACCTTGAGATCACCAAGGGCTGAGCGGAGTCGTCGCTGGGTGAGCGCAGTCATCGCTGGGTGAGCGCAGTCGTCGCTGGGTGAGCGCAGTCGTCGCTGGGTGAGCGCAGTCGAACCCAGCCTATTCCCCTGCCAAATACCGAATCTCCACCTCATCCCCAGGTTCCAAACCCAGTTCCGCCGCGCGACCAATGCGCAGCTCAATCACGTTATCCACCAGTACACGCCCCGGACTATAGGTGGGGCAAGGATCCGCCGCACAGGGGGGTGCTTCCGCAATGCCCTGCACCTTACCCTGGTAAAGAAACACCATATCCAACCCCACCGGCACATTTTTCATCCAAAAGCCCACCGGGCGCGGCGGGCTAAAGGGAAACAACATGCCCCGATTATCCGGCAGTGCCTGACGGTGCATCAGCCCCAGCTGCTGTTGTTCGCGGGTGGTGGCCACCTCCAGATCAAAGGTTTCACCCGCAAGGGTAGCTTCAGCCGTAATCGGCAATACTTGACCAGGTCCAGTAAGCATAGAGGCAGGATCGACAGCAACAGGATCAGCAGAGGCCACCGTTTCGCCCCCCCTCGACACGTTAGAACAGGCAAGCAACAAACAGCACAGACCCAACAATGGAAAATATCGCTTCCTACGCCAATGGTTCAAATCTGGTTGTCCTTTACTAAACAACGGGGAGAAATTAGAAGTTCGGAAGTCGGAAGTCGGAAACTAGGAGAAATTAGGAAGTCGGAAACTAGAATGGCCCCCTTCACCCTTCACTCTTTCCCCTTCACTCTTCACCCTTTACTCTTCACCAATTCCTAATTCCCAACTCCTAATTCCCAACTCACGTATCCCGTAATACATAGCCAACGCCACGCACGGTTTGGATTAAGCGCTTTTCGCCATCGGCATCGATTTTAAGACGCAAATAGCGAATGTACACCTCGATCACGTTGGACTCCCCCATAAAGTTGTAGCCCCAAACGTTTTCGAGGATCTGCTCTCGGGTGAGCACTTCCCGAGGATGCTCCATTAGATATTTGAGCAGCTCAAATTCTTTCATGGTCAGGTCAATCATCCGGCTGCCGCGCATGGCCTGTCGGTTGGTCACATTCAGGGTAAGCTCCCCAAACACCAGCTGCTCCACGCCGTTTTCGCTGGGTTGCAAATAGGCACTGACCAAGGCCAAAAACTCTTCGCTGCGGTAAGGCTTAAGGAAATAGTCGTCGGCCCCGGATTCGATACAGGCCACGCGATCATCCAAGTTATCCCGCGCCATCAGCAGCAACATGGGGGTGCGATCCCCCTGCGATCGCAGCTGCTGACACAGGTCCAACCCCGACTCCCCCGCCAGCATGCGGTTGACCACAATCAGCGCGGGCTGCCGGTTGCGCACCTCTTCCATACCAGCATCAATGGTTGTCGCCACCAGAGGAATATAGCCAGATTCCCGCAGATCATTACTGACGTTGTGGGCTAATTCTTCATTGGCTTCAACCAATAGAACACAGGGGTTGGCTTCAGCAGCACTCATGGAGCTTATCTCCCGATTGGGTAACAAATAGCGCAGGCGCCGATGGGATGGTCGCGCACGTGAGCAAATGCATCAGGGGCATTCATCCTAGGCAAATACTAGCGTGTGGCGTTGCGGATCCCCTGCATACTTACAGGGATAACCATGGCCTACAGGGCAATTCCATCCACCCCATCGCCCCACAGCTTAGGAACAACTAGCGTGGGGTTATGCAAACGCGATAAAACACCCTAAGTTAAGAAATATATAGATACACAGCTAGGGCTTTTATGACTGTTGGAATTTGGGTACTAGGCGATCAACTATGGAGTCAGCAGGCAGCCCTAGGGAGTGAGGCCACGGCTCCGGTTATTTTTATTGAGTCCCATGGCCACAGTGCCGAACGTCGCTACCATCGCCAAAAGCTCGTGCTGGTGTGGTCGGCCATGCGTCATTTTGCCGCTGACCTCAAAGCCGAGGGCAGACGGGTCACCTACGAAATTGCAGCAGACTTTGAAACCCCGCTGCGGCAGTGGATCCAAACCCAGGGCATCACTGAACTGCGGGTGATGGAACCCGCCGATCGGCCCTTTGCCAATTTTCTGGCTAATTTGGAGCTGCCCTGCCCCCTCACCATCGTTGCCAACAACCATTTTCTATGGTCTGTGGACGAGTTTAAGCAGTGGGCCGACGGGCGCAAACGCCTGTTAATGGAATCGTTCTACCGCGAAGGCCGCAAACGCTACGGCATTTTGATGGAGGGGACACCCAAGAAACCCACCCCCATCGGCGGTCAGTGGAACTATGACAAGGAAAATCGCAAACCGCCAAAGAAAGGAATTAACCCACCCGCCCCCCACTGGTTTGAGCCAGACGAGATCACCCAGCAAGTGATGGCAGCGGTGGCCCAGCTAGACACATTTGGGGACCTAGAACCCTTTGGTTGGGCCGTCACCCGGCCACAGGCGCTCCAGGTGCTGGACTATTTTCTGCAGGTGCGGCTAGCGGGGTTTGGCCCCTATCAAGATGCCATGGTCACCGGGGAAGATACCCTCTGGCACGCCCTGCTTTCCCCCTATTTAAATATCGGGCTACTGCACCCGCTGGAGGTGATCCAGGCGGCGACAGCGGCCTATCACCGGCACCAAATGCCCCTAAACAGTGTGGAAGGCTTTATTCGTCAGGTGTTGGGCTGGCGCGAATATATGCGCGGTCTATATAGCTATGTGGCGGAGGACTACCCTGACGGTAATTATTTTGACCACCATCAGCCCCTACCCGACTTTTTTTGGACGGGCGACACCCCCATGAACTGCCTGCACCAGAGCATCGACCAGGCCAAACGCACCGGCTACAACCACCACATCCAGCGGCTGATGATCCTGAGCAATTTTGCCCTGATCGCGGGCCTATCGCCCCAACAGGTGGAGTCTTGGTTCCATGTGGCATTTATTGATGCCTACGACTGGGTGATGCAAACCAATGTGATTGGCATGGGGCTGTTTGCCGATGGCGGCCTGCTGGCGACAAAACCCTATGCGGCATCGGCCAACTACATCAATCGCATGAGCGATTATTGCAAAGGCTGTCACTATAATCCCAAGGAACGCACCGGGGACAAGGCCTGTCCCTTTAACTTTTTCTATTGGGATTTTCTCGCCCGCCACCGCGACAAATTGGCAAACCAGGGGCGGATGAATTTTATTTTAAAGAATTTAGATAAGATGTCCCAAGAAGACTACACCGCCATTCGTGACAAAGCAGAGAAATGGCACCAGGTCCAAAAATCTTCGGCAGCTTCATAGTTGGCCATCGCTACGTCAGGGAATGGTAAAGACCGGTGGAGAACGCAACGACTATGGTGAGAGAAAAATATTTTCTCCTATGATGATTGTCATAGCGTAGAACAGCTCAGTAAAAGACGCTGCCAATTCAGGCCATGATCGCCTCGGTAAGCAAACCGTACAACAGTCGCTTATCGACATCGACATACCAGAGTTAGCAACGTCTCGGACAGCTTCTGAGCTCGGAACAGGGTGTAACTGTCGATCATCAAGCTCTCCATGAGCAGGACACAGTCTCAGGGTGTGTCTACTTTCATTACGTTCCCCAGGAACGATTGTTTTCGGCTTCCCAGGCTGCGATCGCAAGCTCTAATGCTTCCACCACAATAGTATTCATCGACATATCCTTAGCAGCAGCCAACTGCTTAATCTCTTTCTTGACCCGAGGGGGTACATAAATTGTCATCTGTTCTGTAGGCATTTGTGTTCAATCCTGTTGCGCTGACGTCACAAAATTCACCACTGCAACTGTTTAACAGGCCTATACCCGAAACAATTTGCACCAGTAAAACTCACTTAACTTTGCAATTGCTCTCGCAAAAATGGCTTGTCCCCCTTCTTTGCGCCCTCAGCCGCACTAAAGGCATGCACCATAAACAATCAATGATAAAAAACTGCGGTTAGTACAATCTGCTTAGGACATCTAGCAGATCGCCATAGAGCAATTGCCATATTTGAAGTCTAGAGCACCCTAACCAGTCACAATATGTACAAATGGCCGATATTTGTGGTCATAAATGCGCAATTAGTTCTGTAACGTTGCTGATTTTGAGAATCAGCCAATCTGCGCAACCACACGGCCAGAAAGAGATCCATGCCCAAGGTTATCCCCAATATCACCCATCTCAGCTCTGTTGTAGCCGTCGATACATATATGCACTTACTACAAGAATCAATAGTTGAACAACACCGCTCAAATCCCCAGCTTAACTTTTAGCAACACATAAAATACCCGAGAGAGATCGCGACGTTGCACAATGTGCCGATCCTGGGATGTTTCAGCAAAGGCCGCTGGATACGCCTTGGGCATCGCCCGCCTAACCAAATAGCCCAACTGTTGCCGAGTCATGGCCTTATCCGGCATAAACCGCCCTCTCCCCATACCGGCGACCATGCCCTTGGCCTTCAAAGTTTCAATGCTGCCATAGGCCCAATGCTTACCAGGCCGTACATCCTTAAAAGCAGGCCGTGCCGCTTCCATCTTTTCCAACCCCAACAGATTGACCAGCGCGGTACACACCACGGCGCGGCTGACACTGCCATAGGGGCGAAAATGCAGATCCTTTTTACTTTCACTGGTAATAATGCCCGCCGCCGCCATGACCTGAATCGCTTCAAAATCCGGATCGTCATGGGCCACATCATCAAACCACACGATGGGAATACCATTACGGGTCAAAAATCCCTGCAGTTTTCGCAGCAGTGACGGCTGCTGCACAATCTCCCGTGGCTGCTTTTTCGACCACACACTAAACGCCGCCAAAAAGCCACTGGCTTCCCCAATGGCCCATTCCATTGGATGCATACGATAGGCCGCATTGGTAATGTGCGTCGTGCCAATACTCTTGGCGGAAAGTACCATGCCATCGGTGTCAATGGGCACTAACGCACTGGCAGGCAGGGTAAAGGGTAACGCATACACATCATCCTTTTTCGGACTCACATGGCCCTCCACCAGGTTGCCATGCAGATCGAGATAATGATATTGACCAATGCCCAAGGTATCTGAAAAGGTACGAGCCCGGGCCTGGTTGGGAAAAAAGCTTTTCGCCACATCCCCATGGCGAATGGTGGTGAGGGCAATCCCCCGACGAGCTTCGCGAATATAGGGCTCCAGAGCAATACCGTCCTTAGTCCAGGTCAGATCCCCCCGGGGCTTAAGATCCGACACCCCATTTACCTGCAAATGGTGAATATACGCCTGGGCTCGGGTGCGGGCGCGCTGAATTTGTCG
This sequence comes from Leptothoe kymatousa TAU-MAC 1615, assembly GCF_018739865.1. Lineage (GTDB taxonomy): Bacteria > Cyanobacteriota > Cyanobacteriia > Phormidesmidales > Phormidesmidaceae > Leptothoe > Leptothoe kymatousa. Next base: position 11,037 of record NZ_JADOER010000014.1, read on the forward strand.
ATCCCGCTCCGGCCGACTCAGCCCCACTAAATAGCCCGTACGATAATCATTGCCACAGCATTGGCCCAGTTCAGGATGTCCCGAAGTACCCCAGTTAATGACAGAAACATCCCCCACCGAGACTTTATTTTTAGTCAGCGAGCGTCGCTGCAGTCGGCGATAGCGAAAGATGCCAAAGGCATCAAAGAAGTCTCGCTTTTTCCATGCCCCCTGTTTGCGCACCCAAAAGTCACCGGTAAATTCCTTCAGGTTTAACCAGGTAACTCGCCCATATTCTTTCGGCATGCCAATTGGCACCCCACGACCAGGGGCGGTACGCTCCACCAAAACATCAAAGGTAAAGGATTGCTGACACTGGGGGCGAGCCTGCTCGGGTAAAATCGCTTCCCCCGTATCACTACGAGCTTCCTGCCCCACCCGCGATGGCAAATTCCCCAGTTCTAACAAATCCCCCAGATCCGTGGCTTCCACCACAATTTTGGCCCGGACTGTAAAGCCATGGCGGGTGCGCCTATCGCGGCACGTCACCCCCGTCACTCGCCGTGGTGTCTCCCCATCCGCCCACAATAAGCCGGTGGGTTCTGCATAGGGAATCAACCTCAGCTTGCCCGACTTTAGATAGGGCATCAAAGCTTCATTGAGGGCGGTCGATGCCACCACAGGGGTGGTCGACAAATGCCCGACCCAAGAGCCGCCTGGATCCTCCACTCGGCGCCCCGCCACCGGCTGCAGCCGTCGCTGCTGGTTCCGAAACCATCGCTGAATTTTAGAAATGGCAAATTTCTCCCCATCTACGCTCACCAAATCAGCCCGGTGGCTCAACAAATCGCCATCGTCAGAGGCCGGCAGGGCCTGGGCCGTAAACTGCCCGCCCACGACACGCTGGGGCTGCACCAGACAGACATTCAGCTTTAGCTTCAGGGCAATCAAGGCCGTTGTATAGGCCGCCGTAGATCCCCCAATAACGGCAATCGAGCAGGTATAGGTCGCCCCTTCGTCTGGGCGGGTTAAAACATCGTCACTAAGCAGACCGTTGCGCTGATGGGCCATGGGTATCTCTCCAAACTCGATAGGCCGCTAGGTTAATGGGGCCATGGGTATCTCGCCAAAATCATCCCATCATGGATCGAGGGTTGAGCACCAGCGCAAATTGCACCGTAGTTTTTCATAAATCACGGTGGTGCAGTAATCTCAAATCATTAGATCATCACCATAAAAACCATGGCTAAAAAATCCCCCAACCAGCCCCCTGTTCTGGATATTGACCCAGCTACCCTACTCTTTTTAGGCAGTTTACTCATCCTACTGCCGCTCATCTTTACTGGTTTTTGGTCCCAGTAATAGGCTCCACACCCTGCTTTTCCCGCTGATCTAGGGCATAGTCCAGCGCCGACCGTAGCTTATGGACGACATAGAGATCCTCCCGTTCTAGTCGGGCCACTCCGTGCATAACATAGGTCTGGTAGCGTTCCGGCAGCCCCACCCGCTCCATCAGCTGGCGCAGTAGCTGTTTGAGGCTGGCATATTCGGCCGTGGGCATCTCTGCACTATTAAGGCGCTGATCGGCAATTTGGATTTGGGTTTGGTCAGCAGATAGGACAAAGCTATACACCATAACCGCCTGGGCCAAATTGAGCGATGGCTGCAGCTGGTGCTGAGGAATATTGGTAATCAGGTCGCAGGCTTCTACGTCAGCAGACGTTAACCCCGAGCGCTCTCCCCCAAACACAATGGCGACCCGATGGAGCCACTCACCCTTGGCTTGAAAATACGCAGGCAGCTTACCCACAGCGGTGTAATGGTGCTTTTCGTAGCGGTGACGGGCGGTGGTGGCACAGGCCAAACCACAGTCTGCCATGGCCTCAGGCAGGGTATCGAATACCTCAGCATTTTGCAAAACATGCTGAGAACCATGGGCCAACGCCATTGCTTTTTCCCCCAAGTGGTCCGCCTTAGGGCGCACTAACCGCAGGCTGTTGTACCCCATGGTGTGCATGGCCCGAGCCGCCGCGCCCACATTCTCTGGTTCTTCCGAATCGACAAGGATAAAGATTATTTCCATAGGGATGCATTATACGGCGATGGCTTGGCTTAGGAGCAGTCAAGAAACTGCTTCACGGTTTAATTCCTTCAAGGCCTGCTAAGCCATGGTTTCCATCAACCAGGCCATGATTTTTATAGCAAACTGCTGCATCCGGCAGTTTGCGCCAAGCTATATTTTTAACCGGCCCTTAATCCATCGCCCAAAATCACCCCATATTCAAATAATTCGAGCACTGGTGATGCATCCACTGACTCCAGCAATATCCAGCTAATACTACTGAAATCAGATGGAGCATACTTCAAACTAGACGGCCGATGTCACACATGGGCCTTTAAAGCTCACTAACTAATGTAAGCAACCACTGGAGTGGCTCTAGTCATGTTTTCAAGACAAGAGAGAAATGGCAAACAAAATGCTAATGGCTATGAAGGCGTAATTGATGCTGTCTTAACCCCCTACCAAGAATGGCGCGTCAAAGTACAAGGGGTCTACTGGCATGCCCGCACCAGAATCCCCAGAAACTTTATGCCAGGAGACATTGTAAAAATAGAGGGTCGCTATGAACTCAAGCTTTGGATCGCGCCCTTGTGAACATCGTGTCGAGCCAAATTTTATTGAGTAATTCCCCCCACCTGCTCCTAATAGCAGGTTTTTTAATGGCAAAATCGCATAGGCAAGCCAAAAACTGTCTCAATCGCTACATATCTAGTGCAAGCTCAACCAGTTGCAAATCATTGGAAATCTTCAAAACCCTTGAAATAGAGAGATTTCCCATGCATACTCAATTTTTATTTATTTAACTTGTCACACTTTAGAGAGTAAAAATCACATTATTTTATACCGTCGGTAGTATCAGCCCCAAAGCTTACTAGCCAACGCCTTACTTGCTTCAAACCAACTAACATAAACCATGCTAATCCGTGTATTATCCCTGCTGACTTTACCTAAAGCTCTCACCAGGGGGTCCTACCCTCCCCACACAGCCAACCAGGGGAATGTTCTATGAACGGAACATTCTCGCCAATCATCTCTGATCTGATCTATCACCCTGTATATGACGTATATCCATTACCTCAGCCAATAACCTTTCAAGGGGAAAAGGGAGGGTAACTTGGCAAAGAGCGTAACTAAAGAACTCAAGGTTTTTTAAGGTCCAAATACTCACACACACAAACACATGCCAGATCCCCTCAAACAACACACTAAACTCCACTGTAAAACGGAGGAAGAGCTGATGGCACATTCAACCTTAATTCTCAAAGAACCAGATGCTCTTTTTGCGACATACAAAATGCGGTTAAAGATTGCCCGCATCGACGGCATTCACACACCATCGGATGTATTTAACGAATCCTATGCAAGAATCGCATCGATGATCAGGAACGGCCAACCAATAAAGAACCTGGTAGCCCTATATCACTCCGTGGGACGCAACGTTATCCATGAATATAGTCGGGCCCATCAACGCCAAAAAAAAATCAGAGATAGAGTAGAAAAACATAAACAAATATTTCAACAAGAGCGCCCCACCCATAGCGAAGAAGAGGCCCTCAAAGATCTAAAAAGAAAAGTTCTAAATTGTGTTAATCCCTATGAAGCAAAAATCATCTTCCTATATCACAGTCAGGGAAAAACAACCTGGAAAGATGTGTGTCAGGCCTTGATTGATGCTGGCGATATTCCAGAAAAAGAAGTGTCTCTCACCCTGATTAACAAGATTAAAAAGCAATACAGTCGAGCCATTAAGAGAATTGAAATCAAATAAGTCAAATCTATTAGCCCTTCCTTGTTGACTCCCCTAAGCATTCTTCAACCATTCACCAACCCTAGAAATCGTAGAGACTGATGTTATGACCGGTAATTATCCCAACCACGAAGAAATCTTAGAAAAGGTAGAAAAAATCTGCAAAAGCCATAATGCAAACGATGACATTGAACACCTGATCCGTGGCTACACCAATATTTCCCTTAACCAGAACCCCAGCAAATCCGAGTCCAAAAAACTAGATAATATTCTGCTGGCAAGTACAACCAACGATTTTATCTACGACCTAATTCAAGAAGTTAACCAGTGCATCTGTGAACAGCTCAATTTGCTAGCTCCACCAGCAAAGCAGGAATATAGAGACCAAGCATCCATTGCCTTGGAGTTTATCGAAAATGTGGGCCATACGTCCCACAAAGTGGCTAGCGAAATCCAAGTTTCACAACAGTTGGATGACGACGGCGACGACGCCATGGATTCCTGTGGGTCAATCACCATCAGCCAAACCTACACAATACCGGCTGTCCCCCATGGTCTCAAGGTCGGGAGTCATCCTGAATTTTCCATTTCTAAGCCCCAGGCTGCATCCCCCCAGGCAACGGCAAACACCACAAAAGGCCGAGACTATCAAGGGGTCAATCTGAGCCATACTTGCATGAACCGCCACGATCTGAGCCATGCAAATTTTGAAAATGCCGATCTCAAAGCCATTGATCTATCCTATGCAGATTTACAAGGTGCAAATTTCAAAGGCGCAAATCTTGAGGAGGCAAACCTAAGGTTTGCGAATTTAGACAACGCCAATCTTGACTATGCCAATTTGTTTAAAGCTAATTTAGGTGGCACTTCCCTAAAAGAGGCCAGTTTATTTAGGGCCGACCTCAGCCACACTTGGCTGCGTGGGGCCAATTTGATGCAGGCCAACCTCCAAGAGTGCAATTTATATAAGAGTGATTTGAAGGGGGCCAAGCTGAAGAAAGCCAGATTGCAGCACGCTAATCTTAATCTGGCTAATATGCTCAGGGTCAACCTGATTGGTGCAAACTTAACTGGCGTCTCTGGCGGGGGTGCTCACTTCAATAACTCCGTCATGAGAAAAACAGTTTTGGATCACAGTGATTTCACCAGAGATCCCAATTATCCGAAAACAGAAACCACGTTTATTTGTGTCAAATTAGCCGGCGCCAGTATCAAATCGGCCAATATGGCGGGAATTATTGCCAGACGCAGTAACTTTAATGACGCGGATTTAGAGGGGACCAACTTTAATCGAGCTATTCTACTCAACACTAGTTTTGTTTTAGCGAATTTAAGTCATACAAACCTAAGTAAGGCCAAGCTAGGGGGAGCCATTCTAAATTCGGCAACCCTGGTGCAGGCAAACCTATACAAAAGTGATTTGCGGGGATGTTCGCTGAAAAAAGCAAACTTTGAAAAGGCGAATCTCCAATGTTCTAAATTAGAGGGCTCTTATTTTAGCCATGTCAATTTGTATGGAGCAAACTTAAGCGGCAGCCATGGTTCTCGAGCTAACTTTGATGACGCCATACTACGGGAGTGTAACCTAAGTCGGGTAACCTTTGAAAATGCTAGTTTTGAACGGGCAATTCTCGCGAAGTCCAATCTAAAAGATGCTAGGTTAACAGGCTCTCTTTTCGCAAACGCTGACTTAAGCGCAGCCAATCTCACCTTTAGCATATTGCAGGGCAGCAATTTAAAGGAGGCCACGCTGGACAATGCCCATATGCAACATGCGGAATTACAGGGGAGCTACTTGAAGGGAGCCTCCCTAATCGATGCCGTTTTAGACGACGCTAAGTTTAGCCAATCGCGCCTAAAACGAGCGAATTTACAAAATACGAGCATCGTCAATGCCTACTTTTCAGGCACCGATCTCAAGTATTGCTCGTTTAAGGATGCCCACATAGTCAATACACAGTTCGATAAATCTAATTTAACGGGGGCGAATTTTGACAGCGCCAAACTTGAAAATCTTGACTTCAGTTGGTCAGATTTATCATCGGCATTGCTCGAAAATTCCCATTTGATTAATTCCTGTTTCGCGGGGGCCAACCTTAGCGACTGCAGTCTTTCTAGTTCCCAGGTGCACGACTGTGATTTTCGAAAAGCTCGGCTGCATGCGGCCAATCTCACATCCATAAAAATCACTAATTCTCAGTTTTACTATGCCTATTTGAATGATTCTTTAGTGGCGAACAGCCATTTAGAGAACATTAACTTCAACTACGCTATCCTAGATGGCTTAGAATTTCTAAATTCTTCCTTGAAAAGGTGTAGCCTGCGGAAAAACAAATTAGTCAAAACGTTATTTGTTGACACAGGCATTGAAATGACTAGCCTACCAGTAACCGTTTTCTCCCAGAGAAAGTATGCTCATAAGAATAAGCATGGCCAAGAGAGGATAGAATTTCTTCCAGAGGATGCAACGGAATTTTCGTTGATTTTGCAGGATAGATTGCAGGATCTCCAGGATTCGTTAGACCGACTCAGCAATGCGAATGAATGCTTGGAAAGCGTTTATAAGGGATTTTCGGCCCACACGGTTAGAAATACAGCAATTATCGGATTTTTAGCGGAACAACTGGAGCAGGCCAGATCTATTCATACAACGCTAGATTCTGAATACCAAGGGATGAAACACTTGGGTGCCATGACGTTAGGGAAGAAAAAGCTTTTACACCTGCTGGATGAGATTCATATTTTCATCACCAAGATCAGCTCCTATAGACGCGACATTATCGCCATATGCAGCCACCCCCATCGGCGTCTTGCCACCCCGCTAGTGTCGCCCCACAGCAAGCGTCCCCAGGGGCTAGCAGGGCGTCTGCTGCTGAAAGCGACATAAGTTGTCGGCTGATATGTTGAGCCAGGGCGGACTATCCTTTGCCTAAGTAGCTTTCGGCTTGGAGCTCAAACATTTCGGCATATCGACCTGGTTGGGCCATGAGCTGGTCGTGGGTGCCTACTTCTGTAATCTTGCCTTGCTCTAAGACAACAATGCGGTCCGCCATGCGTACGGTGGAAAACCGATGGCTGACGAGAAAGGTCATTTTGCCCTGGGTGAGGTGACGGAAGCGTTGAAACAGATCGTGCTCTGCGATCGCATCCACCGCCGCTGTGGGCTCATCCAAAATCAGAATCTGGGCATCGCTCATAAACGCTCGGGCTAGGCCAATCTTTTGCCACTGGCCACCGGAAAGATCCACCCCCCCCGCAAACATTTTGCCAAGAATAGTTTGATAGCCCTCCTCTAGCTGCTCAATCACAGGAATTGCCCCGGCCCCATCGGCCGCTTGGGTAACTTGCTCCATATCGTCCCGCTGGGGCAAATTACCAAACCCAATATTGTCTTGCACATCGAGGGCATAGCGAGCAAAGTCTTGAAACAAGACACCAATCTGGCTGCGCAGATCCCCCAGGGAAAATTGTTGCAGGGGGATATCATCAATCTCGATCGCGCCACGGTCAATATCGTAAAGGCGAGTGAATAACTTTAACAACGTTGTTTTACCCGACCCATTTAAACCCACCAGCGCAATACATTCGCCGGGGGCCACCGTCAGGTTAATGCCCTTCAGGGTGGGTTGCTCAGACCCTGGATAGGTAAAATACACGTCCCGTAGCTGCAGGCCTCGGGTCATCGGCTGGGGAAAGGGATGCGGCTGGGGCGGGCTGGTCACCTCAGGGGCAATATCCAACAGCTCAAAATACTGGGACACATAGAGATTATATTCATACAGGGTGGCCAGACTGACCAACAGCGACTCAATCAGCGACTGGGCCTGCTGAAATGCCCCCGCGTAGAGAGTCAGGTCCCCCAGGGTCACCAGGCCACGAATGGTTTGCCATAGCACCAAACCATAGGCACCATAGAACCCAACACCGCCCAACAGCTCAATACTCAGCTGGGCCAGAGACTGCCGCTGGGCCAACCGCCGCGACTCCTGGTTAAACTCCTGACGAATGGTGCGGTATTGCTCCACCATGTGGTGGCCCAGGTTAAACAACCGCACCTCTTTGACATACTTAGGATCGGTCAGCACCTCATAGAAATAGTCCGCCAGCCGTCGGGAGGGTGTTTGGCGACGACTCATCCAAAACCGCCGCTGAGAATAGCGAATACCCACCCACAGCGTCGGCAACACGCTCAGCAGCAACAGCAGCATCACAGAGGGGCTAAACCGCAGCAACAGGGTGAGCAGCCCGGCCAGGCGGGTGCCACTGCCCAATATGCGGGCCAGCAGCTCCACCACCCGCACCGGATAGTTACTGCCACTTTGCTGGGCCCGGTTCAGCACATCATGGAATTCGGACGACTCATAGTGGGCCAGGTCTAACCGCATGGCCTGTTGCAACAGCTGCACATTGGCATGGAGCAAAAACTGATCGTTCAAGATACGATTGACCAGCCGATTTAGCTGACTCAAGACCTCCTGCACTAGCAACAGGCCAAACCCCACCCCCACCAACATGATCAGCGATGGCGTAAACCCAGGGGCATCACTGGCTAAAATAAGCACCACCTGGTCGACCACCAGCTTACTGATATATAGCTGTACTACAGGCACTAGGGCCGCCCCCAGGGTGACAGCAATGCGCAACAGCAGCCAGCCAGGTGCCGCATCCCACACCAGATGAATTAACCGGGGAGTATTGCCTAGAAGGCTAAGGATTTCAATGTAGTATCGACGATAGCGGGAAACAAATGTAGAGAAGGTAGAACGCACGGAAAACAAAAGACACGGAAATAGTCGCCATTGCGAGCGGACAAGGCGCAGCGACTCGTGGAGTCGGCCTTGGCGGGCAGGGTGCAGCCGAGGCGCAATTGCCCCAGGCAGGTATCAACTAAAGCGGGATAGATTACCTGGAAATAGAAGAGTCAGAACACGACAGTTAGAAAAGTGGCACATCCCGAACCCCACATTCCGAACTCCGCATTCCGCATTCATTCCCCATCTGAATTTCCCAGCTTAAATTGTTACCCCCTTATCCCGGAGATTATCTCCAGGGTTAGCAACGCTCACAGACATATACCCTAGCGCGTTTTACCGGCATTTATCCGAGGGGGTGGGGTGGGGGTGGGCGCCGTCCCGGCTAATCAGCTTCCACCAGCCCCAGCTTAAGGGCCTTGACAATGGCCTGGGTACGACTGCGCACCTTCAATTTTTCGAACACGGCGGTCAGGTGTGCCTTCACCGTCGCGACGGTAATGTATAGCTCCTTCGCAATGTTTTCGTTGGAAGCCCCCTGCACCAGCCAATAAAGCACTTCACGCTCGCGATCGGTGAGGCGAATTTTCGTGCCCTCGATGGGCACCGGCCGAATGGAGGTGGAGGAGTGGAACAGTCGGAAAAAACGACTGGTCAACTGGGGATCTAAATAAATTTCATCCTGGAGAACGGTGCGCAGGGCGTCATAGAGCTGTGTTGCGAGTTTGTCTTTAGCCACGTACCCCTTCGCCCCCGCTTGCATCGCCTGAAAAATCCATTCATCTTCGCAGTGGGCGGACAAACTCAACACCCGGGTCTCCAACCCTAGGGTCTTGAGCCGCTGTAACACGTCTAGCCCGGTACCTTCGCCCAAATCCATATCCAATAGGGCAATTTTCGGGTTATGGGCCTCTAGCATTTCTATGGCTTGCTCAGCCGAATTGGCCTCTGCCACGACTTCAAAGGACGCAGCTTCATCAGTGTAAAAGCCCAGTAGTGTGCGTAAACCTTGCCGAAACTCGGCATGGTCATCAACTACCAGAACAGAAATAGCATCAGTCATTACGGATGCGTCTAAACATATGGGTGACGAATACATGTTTTAGTACGGTTCTGAATAGAAGGTTATGCATGTTTATGCCAACCTCTTGGCAATGATGTTCGTAATCTCGGCCACAGGTAAGATATGGCATGCTCTTGGCATCACAAAAAACGATTCTCCAGCCCTAGCATGGTAGGCAGACTGAAAATCTGGCACCTCCTTCGGGAAGGGTTTCAGCATCAATACTGCCTCGATGGTCGAGAACAATCTTTTTTGCGATCGCAAGCCCTAACCCAGTGCCACCGGGTCGCTTGGTATAAAAAGGCTGAAATAGCTGATGGCTGCCCAGTGCTCCTAGACCGGGTCCCTGGTCGCTCACCGACACCAGCATGGTCTCACCATAGTCCTGCCAGTGAATCGTCAGGGTGCCCCCCTGCGGACTGTGGTGAATCGCATTGTCCAGAAGATTGTGTAGCACCTGCTCAAACTGCCAGCCGTCCACCGTTACAGACATGGATTTGACTGGTTGTATCAGATTTAACTGTTTTTGTTGTATGACTGGCGCTAGCTGAGTTAACACCTTCGTCAACAGATCCGAAAGCTCATAGGTCTCCCGTTGCAGACAGTCTTGTTTACCACAGTGCAACAACTCCCCTAGCTTGGCGGTCACCTCATCAACCATTTGCCGAATACACCCGGCCTGCTGCCGCTCATTTTCATGTTCTGCCCCTAGAACAATCGTCTCCGCATAGAGGCGAATTAAAGAGAGGGGGGTCTTTAACTGATGTTCTGCCTGGTGTATTGCTTGTTCTAACAACTGAACTTTTGCCCGTTGCCGCAGATAGTCTTGATATAGGGTGAGATATTTTTGCAGCAGTTGGGCATTATCCCGAACAACATCCTGTTGTGGCCGAGAAATATGGTTTTCAGTCAACAATAATAGGTAGTCCCAATGGGTGTCTGTTTTACCCAAACCGCACACATAGGCCTGGGAATCATCGGAATTAAGCGATAAATGCTTCAGTTCCAAAAATGGCAAATTTTCGCTAATCCAACGTTCAGAGTCCAAATATAGCCTTACTTTTGCTTCTGCCTCACTATTATGCCGATAGGACAGCATATCGTGCTTATTTTCCAGCTGATTCCAACATACTAACCAAACGTCTAGGACTGGCAATTTCTCACTCAGACGTTCAATCTGAGACTGACATAACTGTCGAATGTCAGCAGATGCGATTTCCGATTGATGATTAGCGCGTGAAGGGGGTGTTGGATACATGCTTAACTGACTCCCACCTGAACCCAATGAATGGGGTATCGATTGCGGTTACTTGAACACCTGTGCCCTTATCTAGAATCAACATATTTTTATCAATATGCAAGTATTTCAGGAAATTTAGGTGTAAACACGCATCTCTCCCAATTCATACAAACATGCATGGCTGAGCCCTGTGGCGTCCGATGGTCTCACCCCTCAAAATTTGGGTCAGAACCGAGTGTGATTACGCAAACTCCAAAAATGGTCTTGATTTTAGTCAGTAGTTTCAAGGGATTAGACCTTTGACCAATTGGCCTTGAAATGAACTACAGCCTAGGCTAAGGACAAGCGCATTTCGTTGACATGTTCGCTATCGTAGACTCGTTCCACTTGCGTGAGGAGCGAGTCTTTTTATTATTTGCGGGTTGTTAAGGCTGTTATTGCCGCCCTACGTTAGTCGTCGCAACCCAGGCTTTCCCTAGTGGTTACACCGGTTTCAGGATTTATGCCCTCGGCGCGATCGCACAGATAGTTCACCTGAAATCGATCCAAAATCGTATAGGAAAAATCGGCCCCCGTAATTTCCGCATCTGCGAATGTACTACTGGTCATCAGGGCGTCCGTAATAATCGCGTTAGTCAGATCAGATCCGGTGAATTCCACCCGATCGGCAAAGGAATCCGATAGGTTCGCACCGGTCAAATCGGTGCGAATAAATTTGGCTTTGGTCAAAATGGTGGTGCTGAGGTCAGCGCCACGAAAGTTAGCATCCCGCACCTCGGCGGCAGCTAAAGACGTGCCGGCCAGGTCAGCATTTTCAAAGTTCCGCCCGGTCAGGTCGGTCAGGGTGTAGTTGATCACCCCAGGCTCTGCGATCGCAGCCGACGGCCCCCCCAGGGTTACCAGCGCGACTATCCCTAAAAGGCTCAACCAACCTACCAGCGCCCTTAGGCCTAATCGCCGCCAATTTACCATCGAGAATGCTCCTGCAAGTGTCGCTACTGCGGTGTCGCTACTGCGGTGTCGCTACGGCGATTACCGATACCATTCTAAGGGAATTTAGCAGCCGCCACAGCAGGTCAAGGGGCCATATCGTTAATTTCTAGATTGTTGCTAATATTTTCGGAATCTTGAGCAATCAGCATATCGAGCTGCTTCAGCTCATCATCCACATCCAGGGTGTCCAAGGGGGTATTGACAATCAACGGCATCGAGCTGCTGCTGGAGCTGGGCTGCTGCTGCAAATCGCCCCATAGCATATCGGACACTTGCTTCGTATCCCGATTTAGGGTGGTGGTAATCGACTCAATTTCCATCAACACCTGGCGCATGGTTTGGGCCGCCGTCACCATCGCTTGGGATTTGGCAATGGTGGCCTGCCTCGCCTGGGTCAGATCGCTGGTTTGGCCATGGAGCTTTTCCAGGGAGTGGCGCTGCCGGTCGTATACCTTCAAATTGGCCACATCGGCAATCAATTGGTTAATCAGCGCCTGGGAATGGGCTCTATCGGTTTGGTGCGCCGTATCTAGGGTGCCGGTCAGGGCCAAAATCCGCTGATCTAAGGCATCAAACAATTCGGCAGCGTCCTCTTCCGACGGCAAACTTTCCAAAAAGCCCCCCAGGGTTTGGGCCAGGGTAAACAGCGCATCTAAACGACTGTCCACCGAGCGATATTGATCTGCCTGGTCCGTCAGCTGCTGCTGTACCCGATCAATCAGCACCTGTTGCTCCTTCACCTCTTCGTCCACTTGAGTGGTAAAGGCTAAAAACTTTTCGGTCACCTGATCGGCATGGCGATTGCTCTGGGCAATGGCCTCCTCCTGCTGACGGATTGTATCCTGGTGCAAATTGACCTGATTGAGAATATTGAAGAAAGATAGGGACAGCTGCTCTAGCTCATCTTGCTGAGGCGACGCGGGCAGCAACGAGTCGCGATCGCGGGCCGCAAACTCATTGCCCTGGAGCAAAATGGGTTTAATCCGCTGGTTGAGCTTACGAATTGCAAAAAAGACGACCGTGCCCAGCAGCAAACCCATTAGGCCAGTGGTGATGGCAGCAATCCTAACAATGCGACCGTAGATAGCGCTGTAGGGCACAAACCCAAACAGTCGCCAGTTCTGTCCCGGCACATTCGTGTAGGCCCAAAATCCGGCATCGCCCCTGACAAAGCCCGATGTTTCACCATCAATGCGCTGCCAGATTTTGGCCAAGCCCGGAATGCTGTCGTAGTTTTGGAGGTCGGCGACGGCGCGAGTGGGGTTGGCAATCACCTGGCCGGCATCGGTCACCAGGAAGAAATTCCCCGATTGCTGAAACACCGCATCATCGAGCAAGCCATTGAGATAGGCGGCATCAATATCCACCAAGGTGGTGCCCAACCAGTTGCCCTCTTGGTTGAACAGGGGATAGTAGTAAGTCAGAAACTGAGTTTTCTCATTCTGGTAGGGTTCAGTCCAAATGTCGCGCTGGGGCACAAAATATTTTTCATAGCGCGGGCTCTCGGGGTAAAACTCGCCCTCACCGTCGGCAAAGTCTTCGTAGCGAATCGCGTCGGACTCATCATCAGCCGATGTGCCTGCCGCAGCGGAATAGTATGGAAACAGCCAGGACTGACCGACCAGCAGGCCTTTTTCACTTTGCCCCATACCCAAACCAACAACGAAGTCCGGGCGGCCCTCAAACAGTTGCTGCACCAGTTCACGGTACGTATCGGCATACTGGGCCCCCCGCTCGTGCAGGGTGGTGGCACTTACCCCCAAGCTATAGGCCAGGGTTTCGGCTGAATCGGTTACCGATGCGATCGCATTAACCTTACTGTCGATGCTGCTGCGTACCTGATCCTCAGCCTGGCGCTTCAGCATCTCACTAAACAAAAATGCCATGCCCCCCATACCGGCCAGGGCCCCCAGCATAATCATCCAAAACAGCCGACCACCAAAGGAATTTAGCCGTAACCAGCCTCTCAACGTACCCACGGGCCCACGCTTAGGATAAAAATTCGGTGCTATAGAAGGAACAACTGGAGAGTCTGCCTCAAGCGACGGTGGTTGCTCAGGTGTGGGCAAGTTCAAGGAGGACATAAGTCAAGAATTATAGCTATCTTCCATAAGGGCAAAACCTGCGTCAATACAAGAAATGCCACTGTGTTCAAATTATAGGCTTTATATAAATTATCCCAATTTTAAGGGCCGACTTCACAGCTTAACCGTATAAGCACGCAAAATGTGAAGGCGGTTTATACATATCGCCTTTATAGCGGTAAATTCAACACCCTCGAATGCCCTAACGCCCTGTTGGCGAGGCTTTTTATTTAGCTCTCAGCTAAGACAACTCTGGCCAACCATAGAAATAACTAGCCAGAATTACGGACATCTCGTTTTCCGAATTATAGACAAATCCCAGGGGATCTGCCCCCTATGCCTCGCACAAATATTGATTTTTTCTGCCATAAATCCGAATAAATCAGCTAATTCAGGCCGATTTATTTTTCTCTCTCCCCGAAATCAACGTTTAATGACATTTTTAGCGCCAAGGAAACCCTGGCCAGACCTAGGGAATATTCCCATACAAAAACCAGGAGTTAGAAAGCTTCTAACTCCTGGTTTCCATGGCTCAAACTAAAAAATTAGCTCGCATATTTAATTAGGGCAGACCGGTTAATCCAGCGCAGACAGGACCGACTTGGCACGCTGGGTCAGCAGGTTGGCAATGCGCTCCACCTTAGTCAACTTTTCAGTCATGGATCTAGACGTATCCACCATGGACCGGGCACCTTCTGCGGCCACTTCCCCTGCCTTGGTGATGTTGCCCGTCTGCTGCTGCAGACTGTCAATGGAGGGCCAGCGTCGGTCGTGGGCCCTCAAGGTGGCAATATTTTGCGACGCCAAACTCGCCAGGGTCTGAAGCTGGGTCGCCGATGGATGCTCTACCCGATTGATGGCACGGGATAGTTCCTGCAGCTGCTGCTCCAGCATGACCAATGTTTCTGACGAATGGGCGGGCACCCGTCGCAGTTCCCCATCCAGAGCTCGGCCCATGGTGCTCAGGGCATCTAGCTGAATATCCACAGACTGGGAGTTATTAGTCAGTTGGGCCCCCAGTTCCTGAACATGGCGCAGCAGCATCTGTTGTTCCTCGGCCTGATCACTAAATAAGGTGGCAAATCCTTCAAACTGCTCGGACACTTGCCCAGCATGGAGCGTTTCTGTTTGAATTTTTTGCTCGTGACGGCGGATCGTCTCCTGGTTTAGGTTCAGCTTCTCCAACATATTGAAGAAGGCCAAGGATAGTTGATTGAGATCATCCTGGTTATCCCACTGGGCCAACAGATTGTCATCTGTTTTGGCCAGCTGGTTACACTGATTGAGCACCGGCCGCAGACGACGACCCAAATTACGAATGGCTAGGGAAATGGCCACCGACAACAGTGCCACCATCAAACCTGTTGCCGTCAGGGTAATCAGGGCAATGCGATTAAAGACCGCAGCATAGGGAACAAAGCCAAACACCAACCAGTCCTGCCCTGGCACACTGGCATAGGCCCAGTAGCCCGCTTCCCCTTCAAAAAAGCCAGTGTCTTCAAAGGTGGAGTCGTACCAAAAATCCTTTAAATCAGCAATGTCTTCATAGGTTTGGGGCCCAGCATCGGCATCGGCAGGATCGGCAATCACCTGTCCCGAACGGGTCAAAAGAATAAAATTCCCCTGCTTGCGAAATACGGGGACATCTAACAGATCCCGCAGGTAGCTGGCATCAATATCGACCAACGTGCTCCCCAACCATCGACCTTCACTGGACAATAAGGGGAAATAGTAGGTCAGCAGCTGGTTATTCTTGGACGTGTAGAGATCGGTCCAAACTTCTTTTTGGGGTAAAAAGTACTCTCGGAAACGCTGACTCTCCGGATAGAATTCTCCATCGTCATCGGCAAAGTCTTCGTATTGGACAGGGGCCTGACGCCCCGAAGAGTTTTCGCCAGGGGAATTGACCCAGTAGTAGGGAAATAGCCAGGCTTGGTTGGCAACTAAGCCATTCTCTCGCTGCCCCAGACCTAACCCCACCACAAACTCTGGTCGTCGTTCAAACAACTGCAACGTTAGCTCGCGATAGGTATCTGGATATTGGGCCTTGCGCTCGTGGAGGGTGGTCGCGCTGACGCCCAAGCCATAGGCCAATGTCTCTGCGGCCTCTGTGACCGAAGCAATGGCATTAACCTTACCGTCGAGGGTACTACGCACCTGCTCTTCAGCCTGGTATTTAATCATCTCGCTAAAGAGAAATGCCATGCCGCCGATGCCGGTGAGGGCACCTAGCATAATCATCCAAAACAGACGGCCACCAAACGAATGTAGTTGTAACCATCCCAATAGGTTTTTCTGCCAATTCGTTTGCTGCTTAGTAAGTTGGGCGGGGCCAGCAGGAGTTGTAGTCGGGGTAGTTGAATTAGCACTCGATACTTTAGAACGCATGACAGTAAATTAATAGGGGACGGACATTAGCAGGTCAATACTGTTGCAAGAAAACTGCCGCAACGCCCAATAAACAGCTAAGGCATTACTAATCTTCGGGATGATGTCCTCTGTTTAGGGCAGGCACTAAGGCGGTTAAACAGAGGACATCATCATCCACATCAGTAACGGCATATTTGATGATTGTTATATTGCCGCTAGAAATTTCTGGGTAGTTGGGAACTGTCAAGAAACTACTTCACGGTTTAATCCGAACAGGCTGGTTAAGCCATGACTTCAAGGAAAAAGACCATGATTTTAGTTTTTCAAAAACCCGTATCCCCAGAATTACCAACTGCTCCGGTTCAATAGGAATCCGTACATTCGACTAATTGATACCCGGTGATAGATACAACTATTACCCTAATGCTTCCATTATTAATACCAATCCGTATGATGGGTATCTCTTTGTAGCTACTTCACTAGATCCATACCCAAACTTCAAACCCACGACAACAAACCCGCTAAAACTTTAAAGGAATCATCCTTGATATAACGAGAACCGGAGAAAAACAAGAAAAGATTCCGTGGAACATTTTATTTTCTCGGATTGTCGCTGGAGCTATCACGCCTGCTCAAAGAGCAGTTTGGCTGTTCATGAAGCCCCCTTTTCTTTACCAACCGTTTCTGCTTCGCTGTCTCCATGGCATCACTGGACTGTGCCTGGTGTTGGCTATGGTGACCGCTGCTTGGACCTACAATACCTACGATGGGCGCTGGGGCCAGTTGCCGCTACCCAACTACCAAGAGATTGAAGGTATCCACGGTACCTTTGGTCTATACACGTTGTTGATTTTTCCAGCGTTTGTTTTCTATGCCTTTCGCCGGGGCCACAAACGTCTAGGACAGGCAGACTCTCTGCCCCAACTGACGCAGAAAATTGGCACGCCAGTCTGGTGGTATACCCTGAGTCGCTGTGTCAATACTGTCACCCTCTTAGCCCTAACATTTGCCCTATTTAGTGGCAAGATGATGGACGAAAAATGGCTGCCCCAGGGAGAACTTGACCATTTTTGGTACTACGGTCATTTAATATCCTGGGTAGTGATGGGAGTTGCGATCGCGCTCCACCTATTAATGAATGCCAAAGTCGGGGGCATCCCATTTTTGCTATCCATGCTAAATAGCAAATTCCTAGCCCAAGATAGCCCCAAACTCTGGAAAAATCACATCCTAGCCTGGTGGTCGAATACCCAACTCAGTTCCTGGTCAGACCCCATCAGCATTATGTCTAAGCGACCCAAACTAGAGCTGATTATTTGGTTCAGCCTGATCGCCGCCTGGCTCATTTCCCTCACCAAGGAACTGCTAGGCCTCCTCAACACCGTAGGCATCTAGCCCATGGGCTTCGCCAGTCGCCAGAGCCAGTCGCCAGGGCCCAGACCCAAGCCAGGGGTGCCAGAGGCCATGGGTAGATGCCTGGCCCACCTAGGTCAGCAAGGCCCAACAAGGACGGAAGGCAGAGGTCAGTCTGGACATTTCAAACGAAAGCATCGTAGTTAGATGCCGGATCTTTCCAAGAGCAATACGTAAAATGACCGCAAAGGGATATACCCTAGATCTGGCTCTATTGCGGGGCAAATCATCCAGTGTGGATGATGCCTGCCCCAACCCTTATAGGGCACACCGACTCAATAGCGCGGTGTTCTTTTGAAACTCAATAAACGTATTGTTAGGAGCAAAGCTGTGGAACGCACTTTCATCATGATCAAGCCTGACGGTGTTCAGCGCGGTCTTATTGGCGATATTATTAGCCGATTTGAAACTAAAGGATTTTCCCTAGTGGGCATGAAATTCATGTCCGTTTCCCGTGAGTTAGCGGAAAAGCACTACGGTGTCCACAAAGAGCGCCCCTTCTTTGGCAGCCTAGTAGACTTCATCACCTCTAGCCCCGTTGTGGCCATGGTCTGGGAAGGCGACAGCGTTGTCACCTCCGCCCGCACCCTGATCGGTGCCACCAACCCCATCACCTCCGCTCCTGGCACCATCCGTGGGGACTACGGCGTTACCATCGGCCGCAACATCATCCACGGTTCCGATGCCATCGAAACGGCCCAGTCAGAAATTGCCCTCTGGTTCTCCGAAGAGGAGCTAGCCACCTGGGAATCTTGCGCTAAGAGCTGGTTATACGAATAACCCCACCTAGCCCTTGAAGCACACGCTAGCAGCGTAGAGATTTTCAACGGCCTGGCACGTTGTGCCACACCCTAGCCATATTGAGGGGTTGATCTAAGATCAACCAGTGCTCAATATGGCTTTTGCTTTTTCCTAGCGCCGTCGAGAAAACGGATGTAGCTGATATAGCCCGGCCCAAATTGCCCGTAGGGTATCCCACTCATTGGCCAAATGGGGCACCTGCCAACGGGTGGGGCGACAATAGGAAAAGTTCACCAACTTCCATCGGGTTTGAGGATCTAGTTTCGTAAACAGACATCCAGTCACCCTGCCAAAGTGCCGCACCTCTGCCTGCACCCGCACCGGAATAGAGGGAATATCTAACCAAATCTTTTCATGGCGGCCCAGGGTAATGGTTGACACATCTAGCTTCAGCCCGACACCGGCCTCAGAAATATCAATAATGGTGCCGTCCCCCTCATATCCATTGTCCTTGACCACCCGACAGGGCACCTGGCAGGCCACTCGCGGATAGCCCCGATCTTTGGGGGTGCTGGCCCCTGCCACTAGGCCCGCACTCAGCAACACCACATTGACCTGGGCCCAAACCAAATACACTAGCGCACTGGCACACTTAGCGGCTTCGCCCTGCCAAACACCATAGAACACAGCCACTAATGTCAGCATCAACAGTCCTAACACCGGGAACATGGTGTCCAGATTCAATCGTGTTTGATAGTCGGCCAATGTCTTATCGGTGACCTTAAACGTAATCTTGCGTTTGGGTCGTGTCAACACACTCAGCACCACCCGCAACACATGGGTCCCCTGCAAAACGTTATAGATGCTCAACAAAATCAGACTGCCCCGCAGCCAACTGATGATCATCAAAATCATCAGGCCAAGCATCAGACCCTGGGTAGCTTGAGCATCAAAGCTGATGGCAACACTTTGCACACCTAACAAAAAATATAGGATGGGGGCAACATAGCTGACTAATTTTAGACACTCTTCCATCCAGAACAAAACCCCCGACAAATAGGTAAAGCGCTGTAGGGGGTTTAGCCCTGGCAGCCACAGAGGGTTGTAGTGGCTACAGACGGTTCTCAGGGTGCCCTCGGCCCACCGGCCCCGCTGCTTAATGTATTCACCAATGGTATTTGCCGCCGCCCCAACACTCAAAATCTCATTCAAATAAACCGTTTTAAAGCCCTGGGCCTGCAACAACATACCCGTGACATAGTCTTCGACAATCGAGTCACAGGGAATGCCCCCGATTTTCTCCAGGGCACTGCGACGATACACAATGGAAGACCCGGAACAAACCACTGCATTGGCGGCATCACGGGCGGGTTGAATCACATGGTAAAAATTAGTTTGGTCCCCCGGCAAAAATCTTGCCCCCAGGTTCTTTTGGGGCGGATCTGGATTGTAAAAATGCTGGGGGGTGACCACCATGGCCAGCTCCCTATTATCGACAAACAAACTCAAGGTTCGTTCCAAAAACGTATTCACAGGAACAAAGTCAGCATCAAACACCACAACAATTTCACCATCGCTATGATCTAAGGCATAGCAAAGATTCCCCGCCTTGGCATGACGATGCTCGGGGCGCGCTAGGTAGTGACATTTCAAGTCTTTGGCCAGTTGACAAAATTCAGGCCGATCACCGTCGTCTAGCAACCAAATTTTCTTATGCTGCCGGGGATATTTCAGAGACTGGCAGCCAATCAACGTGCGCGTTACCACCTCAATGGGCTCATTGTAAGTAGGTACAAAAATATCTACCGTGGGCCGATATTTACCAGTGCGTACTTGGGGCAGCCGCTGCTCTACCTGCAAAGAACGCTGGGTAGATGCCGCCAACAATAGGTTATTAATCCAACTATTGAAAACACTTAACAGCTCAAACCCCAACAACCCCAGGCTAAACAAAATATTAGGCCACGTTAAAACCAGCGTGTGGTTAATGCGCCAGGTTAGATAATATACCTGCAGGCCAGTCATCCCCAAAACCAGACAGATCAACAGGGGTTTCGGGGGATATTTAGGGCTGATGCGCCGCAACAGCAACAACGCCAGGATAGCCAAACCATAGGGCCAGATACGTTCCGCAAGAGCGCCCGCCGTGGAGAAATAAGCGCTAAACAGCCAAACATCGTAAATAAGAAAAAATACGGTTGTGCCTAAAATTAAAGACTTCCAACCCTTGAGACCAATCCATTGGCCCATCATTGATGTGGTTCCCAGAGAAAAGCTACTTTAATTATTCCCAGGCAACACTATGGGGCAGAGCCCATGGAACGGCCCATGGGGGATGGAACAAAAATAATGGACTAGGGAAGGGACGTGGGTCGTGAATGGTGAGTGGCGATTGGTGTTTGAATTGAAGCTGTTTTCAGCAAATAACTTATCGATTTTGCGTCCTATTTCCTAGCGGGGCTTACGGTCTAACGGAGTGCACGGTCCAACGGAGTGCACTCACGAGTTCATAAGAATAGGGATGGTTTATTGGACGCCCAGCCCTTAGTACCAATGACTGCACTGGGAACCGACAACATTTTTCACGCTATGGCGCATAGGTCTGGAAGCGTACTTTTAAGTTGTCTCGGGGGTGGGGGGTGGGCACAATCACCATGGATAAATCTTGATCTGGCAATAGATCCCACTGATAGTTTCGCAGTAACTCCACGGCAAATAGCTTCATTTCTAAACGGGCAAATTCTTTGCCCAAACACTCGCGGATACCACCGCCAAAGGGCACATAGCTATATTTAGACCGGACACCTTTGGCAAATCGCTCCGGACGAAAGTCCGCTGGAGTCTCATAGTCGTCTGAGTTTAGGTGGGTTTGGTTAATCTCATAGAGCACCGTCCATCCTTCAGGAATGCGATAGCCGTTAAATTCACAGGTTTTGAGCACCTTACGAAACCCACCGCCCACCGGGGGAATCAAACGCAACACTTCCTGAAGCACCTGTTCTAAATAGGGCATTTGCCGCAGGACATCCAGGGTCATGGGCGTGTGCACACCGATGCTGACCTGTTCTGCCCGTAAAGCCTCTAGGACGTGGGGATGTTGAGCCACCAGCAAACAAAAGGAGGCTATGGCCGACGTGAGCGTTTCATGGCCAGCGAACAGCAACAGCAATACTTGATCTTTAAGTTCGTCAATGGTGAGTCCCTGGCCATTGTCGTCCTTGGCCTGAATTAACAAACTGAGGGCATCATTACCCACATCAGGGCTCTGTTGCCGCTGACGAATAATCTCTTCTAATAAGACCAATACCTGCTTACGGGCTTGTTTTGCCTGACCAAAGCGAGTCCAGGGTAACGCAAGGGGAATTGAAAATAACCCGGCACACCAAGTTTCGAATAAATGCCCCAGTTCGGTTTGAGCGCCTTGATCCAAGCCCACTAAAAGCTTACATGCCACATCAAACGTGTAGTTCCTTAGTTCTGGATACCAGGTGAGGTTCTGGGTTTGGACCCAGCGTTGGGCATAGCTGTGGGTGATGGCTTCTACGGTGTCAATGTAACCGGATAGAGCCCTGGGCATAAAGGCCTGGGCCAGCAGTTTACGACGGTTTTGGTGTTCTCCTCCAGTTTGCAAGGCTAGGGAGAGATTTCCTAGGAGGGCTTTTGTGCTCGGAGGCCAGCTGATGGCAAAATATTTGTTGTCGTTAGTCAACACAAATTGGTTCGCGTCCGCACCTTTTACAAACAGTGTGGGACTACCCAACAGTCGGGTTTTAAAGATGGGGCCGTATTTTTCATGCTGCTTTTGGCCGTAGTTGGGATCGCGAAAAAAATTGAGGGTATCGCCAATTAGGGGGAGGCCAAAATCACCGGGGGGTAAGGGCAGGTTAGACGCAGTCATGGAAGAGATCGCAGGCAGGGTTAAAACGCCTTTACTGTAGCAAGAAAATTAAATGCGGACATGGCTATGGAAATGAAGCCCCGGCTGGCTAGTCGTTTAGGACACCGGTCAAAAAACTCACTAGATCGGTGGCGATAATTTGATCGATGGTTTTGTGATCGACAATGTCGAATTTGGCCCCCTTTTCCCGCAGGTTATCGTCTAGGGTGACAAGAAACCCTTTGGTAATGAAGTCATCTCCCACTTGGACCCAACCGATGCCGAGCTCGTCGTTATGGTCTAGCTTTTGGGATGCGGCTACGATTTGCTTTGCGATCGCAAGCCGATCGGTGGGTTCACTATCCAGCAAGACCAAAACAATTTCGCCATTGGCCGGCAGCTGGGCCCTGGCCTTAGCCGCAAAATACTGCTCTAGCACCGTTGTCAGCACCGGGGTGAGTTCCACCTGGGACGCCATGGGCGCATTGGCCATCAAAGACTCAAAGTTAGCAACGTTCACATTCTGATGGGCCTGAAAGTCTCCATCAGCCGCCGACTGTCGATATACGGTTAAACCATGGGTAGCCAACGCGTAACACTGCTCAGCCACCCTTAACAGATGAGCATGGGCCCGCTGCCAACGATGTTCAAATCCAGGGGGCATAGCGACCCGCTGTGGCTGGGTGGGCGCATAGATCAGCGTGTAGTTACGATTGCTTAACCGGGCAAGCGGAGAATTAGGCAAGTCTGCCATTATCACTAACATCCTCAACGGCGTCTGCCCCCAGGGTGCCCCCCAAGGGAATGGGATATATCGCTCGTACCATTTAACCAGGAAAATCTGCCTAGCAAGATGGCGGGGCTACGGCGACCAACTCTCCACGGTCATGGCCCAACGTTCATGGTCACGCCACTCACCATTGACACGCAAATATTGTCGAGAAAACCCCTCACGGGTAAACCCCAGACGGGCAACTAACTTGAGAGAATCCGCATTGCCCGGTTGAATATTAGCCTCCAGGCGATGTAGCTTCAGCGTAGTAAAAGCATGGTTGATGGCCAGGGTTACCCCCTCCGTCATTAGCCCCTGCCCGGCATAGGCCACACTGACGTAGTAGCCCAAATAGGCACTTTGAAACCCACCATAGAAAATCTGGCTGAGATTGACCACTCCCACCAACGCCTGGTCCACACCATGGCAAATCAGCAATCCTTCAACCGTACCGGCTTGACAACGCTGAATATAGCGCTTGCAACCCCGTTCGTCCTGGGCCAACGACACCCACGGAGCATGAAAATCCGCACTGCGCTGATGGAGATCTAAAAGCACAGACCAGTCGTCTTCGTCAGGCGTTCGAATAAATACGCGGGACCCCATAGCCATGTCTAGTCACTGAATCTACAGTTACTTTTATCGCTATTGTGGTGCCATATCAATGTGTTCAAACCGCAGGGTTACTCAGTAAATACCGAAGGTTGAAACGGATAAAGCACTGCCATGGGGATGAGCGGGACTCAGCCTATTAGTCTTGACAAACCACTAGATTACTGGGTGAGTTCTTTCGCCATATTGAGAAATGAAATTGCTTTTGTTGGCTGCTGCCGTCGTCTCACAGTGGTTGGCCCCGAGGAGGCCATGGGCGATGGCTCAGAATCAACGGTGCGGTACGGCACAGCCGTGGCAATATCAATGTTGTCCACAGATACATGGGGGGGCCTAGGGGCTTGGGGGGTAACCCGTTTAGCCATATTGAGAAATAGTTCAGGGCTGCCGGTTTTAGGCTGCTGGTCGTAGGGACGAAACGTCTGCACCACCCCTTGCCAAATCGGCTGGGGGAACCCTAGTTGTTCGCGATGGTAGGCCCCATAACGAGGGGAGGCAATGTTGAAGGGGATGTCACCAACATTGCGACAGGGGAGAATTCGACGCCTGTAGTAGGGCACAACGTTCTCTCCAAAATTTTCAAGATACTCATGACTGTTGAGTAGCTCATCAATAAATCCTGCAACACCTTTGCCCATGACAACGGCTGACCAAGAAATTTTCTCTGCCTGGCCATATACTCGTCGCCCTAACACCCTTTCAATACAGTGCTGCACAAAGCGATAGTTATTATTTTTAGTGTAAAAGCTATCAATAAATGTGTTGGACAGTAGCAGCCCTCGAATAAAATCACGCACCGTGATCTGGCGGTTGCGGAGCTGGGATTCTAAGGCCGTTTCGCGATCCCAATCGAACGCATGGAAGAAGATTTGTCGATAGGCTGCACTGATGAGCGCTCCCATTTCCGATGGGGAGAACAGTTCATCGGTGGAATAAACAATGGCTTCATCATCCGGAGCACCGAGGGCATCAACACGGTGATTGGGGCAGGAAAGAGAATACGCCAATATAGGTATAGTCATGGTTATACAAACCTTGGGTCTGATGAAGTGAAACAGCTGTATCGCTTCAGTGAATTATAATTTCTGCTCGATTTGTTTTATATTTCATATTCTTTATTTTAGCCTGCACAAATTCTGCACAATGCAGTTGGTCTAATAGTTGAACATGGAGATTGGCTTAGTAAACGATGTTTGGGAGACTATTATGGCGGGTTTACAGGAAGCTAGCAGATTAGGGATTAAGCCCTTTGATGAGACGAAACCGATTGAATTGAAATCGAGTTGGACCCAACGTGATATAGAAACTGTGATTGCAGCGGCCTATCGCCAGGTATTCGGCAACGAGCATCTCATGGACAATGAGCGGTTGGTGGAACCTGAGTCATTGTTGACTCGCGGCATTCTGTCAGTGCGAGATTTTATTCGCGCGATCGCAACATCAGACCTATACCGCAGAAAGTTTTTATATCCCAACTTCCATGTTCGGTTCATCGAACTAAACTACAAGCATCTCCTCGGCCGAGCCCCCTATGACCAAACCGAGATTTCATATCATTTAGATCTATTTCTCACCCAAGGATACGAAGCCGAAATTGATTCATATATTGACTCGGCAGAGTACGAAAGCCGATTTGGAGATAACTTGGTACCGTCCCACCAAGATTTTCAAACTGACCATGCGGGTCAACGCACAGTTGGGTTTAGCCGACTGCTACAACTATATGGCGGCTACGCCAGTAGCGACCGGGCTCGAGGCCAAAAACAACCTTATTTAACCGAGTCTGTCGCCAAAAAATTGCCCGCTCCCATCAGTTCATCCTCGGCACCAGCCCTAGCGGGTCCCCTAGCCCGTGGGTCCGTTTACCAACTGCGGGTGGTCCGGGTCGCCTCCCCCGGCGCACCGGTCGTACGCCAAAGCCTCACAGAGCTGCTAGTCCCCTATGATCAGCTGACAACCAAGTTACAACAACTCAATCGAGCAGGCAATAAGGTCATTAGCGTGACTGCCGTCTAACAGCGCAATATCAAGGAGATTTTTAGATGGCTATTACCACGGCTGCCGGACGGCTAGGAACATCCGCCTTTAGCGAAACATCCCCCGCTGAGCTCAAGCCCAAAGCCACACCGCAAGATGTTGAAACAGTGATTCTTGCCGTATATCAACAGGTGCTGGGCAATCCCCATTTGCTGGACTCAGATCGACTCAGCATCCCAGAGTCACTGTTACGGGATGGCAAAATTACTGTGCAAGAATTTGTGCGTCAAGTCGCCAAGTCGGACCTGTACAAACAAAAGTTCTTCCATAACACGTTTCAAAGTCGCACCATCGAGCTGAACTGTAAACATCTGCTCGGTCGCGCCCCCTACGATCAACAAGAGATCGTCGAACATCTAGATATTTATGAATCTAACGGATTCGAAGCGGATATCGATGCTTACATCAACTCCGCCGAATATCAAGCTTACTTTGGGGAGAACATCGTACCCTACTACCGTGACCTGGTCACCACAGGGGTGGGCCAACGCACCGTTGGGTTTGCCCGCCTGTTTCAGCTATACCGGGGGTACGCCAGCAGCGATACCGCCCAGTTCACAGACAACGCCCCCCAGCTGGTCAACGACCTAGCCAAGAAAACAGCCGCCGTTATCAAACCACCCCTAGGCAGCACCCACCGTTCCCCATTTATCCCCGCCCCCAAGGGGGATGCCTGCCGCAGCGCATTTGGGGGTTCCAAAGCCTTTGGCACCGGGAGACTATTCCGAGTCGAGGTGGCCAGCATTAATAGACCTGGGTATCCGAAGGTGCGCCGGGTCAACAAAGCCGTCACCATTCCCTACGAAGAGCTAAGCCGCCACATGCAACGGGTACAGCGACAAGGGGGAAAAATCGCCAGCATTATAGAGCTTTAATTCTGGACCCAAATTGGAGTCCAGACCAAACATTGTCTTTCGTCAAGCACCCCATTGTCAGTGGAGAAGTTTTTACTTTTCTACTGGCAATATTTTTGTAGCTACTGATTTTAAGGATGGATACTTCAAACAATGACTTGGTTTTTAAAGAATAGAAACAATTGCTTAATAGTTCATCAAATACCCCGTAGATTATTAGGTAATAGCCTTTAACAAACCGCTAATGGAATGTGACGATGGGGTAGGTGAACATTTTTTGTGGGAAGAGGTCATTGATCCTCATCCCATTACGGCCTCTAGCCAAACTTCGCTATCGAGGGCATTAGCCAAGTTGACTGCCCAGCCAGTCAAGGACTGTATTGTGGTTATGCGTAGCAATCGTGTGGTCGGCATTGTCACCCAACAGAATTTATTAACCGCCATTTCCCAACGGCACAACTGGACAAAACTGAGGCTGGCTAAGGTGATATCCCAGCCAGCAACAACCATACTTCAGGCAGATTTATCCACCCCTGCCGCCGTACTAGAGATTTTTGAACAGCAGCCCATTAGCAAGCTGCCGGTATTAGATGAGCAAAATAATTTAGTGGGCGTGATTTCCCATCAGCGTCTCCTACAAGCCACTAGCCACCCAGAACCTGTCGTTAGCATACAGCGTCAGCATCAACGGGCACAGCTATTTGCAGAAATCACCCTCAAAATTCGTCAGTCCCTACAGCTCAAGGATATTCTCCAAACCACGGTGGAAGAAGTGCAGAATCTGCTCAATGCGGATCGGGTGTTAATTTACCAGGTGCTGCCCGATGGCACCGGCAAAGCCACCAGCGAAGCTGTAAAGGACGCTTATCCGGCTGTTTTGGGCATGGCCTTTCCTGAGGAGGTGTTTCCTAAAGACTATCAGCAACTCTATGCCAAGGGGCGGATTCTGGAGATTAAGGATGTGCACGCCCCGGATGCGGGCATTGCCGAATGTTTACTGGAATTTATTGAGCAGTGGGATATTCAATCTAAGCTGATTGTGCCGATTGTGTATCCCCTAACCCCAGAACAATCCCAAACAGAACCATCGGATGGCCATGAGCTGTGGGGTTTGCTAATTGCCCACCAGTGCGAAAGCCCACGCCAGTGGACCGATTTTGAGTTGGAGTTAATGCAACAACTGGCGGCGCAAATTAGTATTGCCCTGTCCCAGGGCCAGATGCTGGAGTATCTAGAAGAACGGGTGAAACTGCGCACAGCAGAACTCACCGAAACCAATCGAGCATTACAACAAGAAATTCAGGAACGCAAGCAAATTGAAATGGCCCTGCGCCAGAGTGAAGAACAAATGCGGCTGATCACCAATAATCTGCCGGTGTTGATCGCCTATGTGGATGCCCAACAGCGCTATGGCTTTAATAATCAGGCCTATAACTACTGGTTGGGGCAAGACCCTGTCACCCTCCATGGCAAATCGATCCAAAGCGTCACCATTCCAGAATATTACGAGAAAATTCAGCCCCACATTGAGGCCGCTCTCCAGGGGGAACAGGTGACCTATGAAAGTGAGATTATCTTCAAAGACGAACGTAGTCACTCGGTGAGCGTCAGCTATATTCCCCATGTGGAACTGGGCTCCAGGGGTAAGGCTAAAATCAATGGCTTTTTTGCCCTCACAACGGACATTAGCGATCGCAAAGCCATCGAACGCATGAAAGATGAATTCATTGCCGTCGTCAGCCACGAACTTAGAACGCCCCTCACCTCCCTCCATGGTTCCCTAAAGCTGATTGCCACCGGGCGGTTGGGCCATCTTTCCGACGAAGGTCAGCAAATGCTCGCCGTCGCCGACGAGAGCACCGACCGCCTGGTGCGCTTAGTCAACAATGTCCTGGACCTACAGCGCATCGAATCCGGTGACGTCACCATGGACCACGGGGTTTGCAATGCCGCCGACTTGGTCGAGCAGGCAGCAGAAGCCATGCAAACCATGGCGAAACAACACAGAATTGAGATCCAAACCCAGCTACAGTCCCTGTCGATTTGGGCTGACCCCGACTACATTGTGCAAACCCTCACCAACCTGATTGGTAATGCCATTAAATTCTCAGCGCCCAACAAAAAAATTACATTGAGCCTGCAGCCTCTAAAGACTGCACCAACGGACCAATCCCCAGAACAATCTTCACCCGCCGCCCTTTTCTGCGTCCAGGACCATGGCCAAGGCATTCCCACCGATAAGCTAGGCAGCATCTTTGAGCGCTTCCACCAGGTAGATTCATCCGATTCTCGCAAAAAAGGTGGCACCGGGTTGGGGTTAACCATCTGTCGAAAAATCATTGAACAACATGGCGGCACCATTTGGGCCGAAAGCCAGCTAGGAAAAGGCAGTAAGTTTTATTTCACAATCCCACTCTCTGCTAATTAGGCATTAGACATTCCCATGAACTCGAAACTTATTCTGATCATTGATGATGAAGAACCCATCCAAAAGGTAGTTCGCCTCAGTTTAAAACTAGAGGCCAACTGGCAAATCATTTGTGCATCATCGGGTCTAGAGGGAATTGACCTAGCAGAACACCACCACCCAGACGCCATCTTATTAGATGTGATGATGCCTGAGATAGACGGCATTAACACCTTTGAACGGCTCAATAAAAACGTTGACACCCAACATATTCCGGTGATTTTATTGACCGCTAAAACAGGCACCGCCGAAAAACGTCTGTTCCAAAAAATTGGTGTCACCGGAGTCATTACCAAACCCTTTGACCCGCTGACATTGGCCAGTCAAATAGCCAAGCTACTGCAATGGACGCTCTAACTCAATGAAAATCTTATTGGTGGACGATGACAATGCCCTGGCTGAAGTCTTAATACAGCAGTTGACGGTGCAAAACTATGTTGTCGATCGGGTAGCCGACGGTGAAATGGGCTGGTCCTATGCGTCCACTTTTGATTATGATCTGATTGTTTTAGATTGGGTACTGCCTAGCTTAGATGGACTGCAGCTATGCCAACGATTACGCAGTGGCGGCTATGGCGTGCCCATCCTCCTGTTGTCCTCTAAAAATCAGCAAACCGACAAAATTCAAGGATTGGAAGCAGGCGCTGACGATTATTTAGTGAAACCCTTCGACGTGAAGGAGCTAATAGCCCGCATTCAAGCCCTGGTGAGACGCACATCCTCCACTGAACCCCAGCCAATTTTAGCCTGGGGAAATTTGTGTTTGGATCCCATCAGCTGTAACGTCACCTATCAGGGCTATCCAGTGGCGCTCACCGCCAAAGAATACGCCCTGCTCGAATTGTTCTTGCGCCACAGCCACCAGGTATTTAAGGCATCTACCCTGCTAGACCAAATTTGGTCTTCCGATGAATTTCCCAGTGAAGCCACAGTGCGGTCCCATATTCGAGGACTGCGACGAAAACTCAAGGCCGCAGGTATTACGACCAACGTGATTGAAACCGTACGGGGGTTGGGGTATCGCCTGGGCACATCCCCCACCGACACCCCACCGACTCAAAAAAATAACGCTCTCTCCTCCGCTGAACGTCAGGCCCAGTATTTGGCCGGTCTAATGCAAACTTGGCAAACCCATAAGGGGGAAAGCCTCAAACGTTGGAACTACCTGGTGACGTTATCCCAAACCCTGAAAGAACAGGGGTTAAATGAACAGCAACGGTTGCAGGCACAACAAAAAGTCCACAGTTTAGCGGGCACATTAGGGATTTTTGGCCTGGTTGAGGGCCATCGGTTAGCCCTCCAAATAGAACAGTTGTTAGCAACCGCTACATCCCTCTCCCCCAGACAAATTGCTCAATTTCAAGTCCTGGTTACCACCCTGGGACATGCCCTGGATAATCCCCCCCAACTGGTGTCTTGGACCGAAGGCCCACCCACCCACCTGCCCAAAATTTTGCTATTGGATGTCACCGGGGCACCCTACATTCAACAACTCATGGCCCTAGCGGTCACCCAAGGCTTAGAGGTGGATATTGCCACCTCCACCGATATGGCAGCGGAGATTTTAGGGTTAAATGCTCCTGGGGACAATAATCTGGATGCCCTAGCCGAGCTACCAGATCTCGTACTGCTCAATTTAGTGGGAAGCGACAACGCCTTGGACTTAAATGAAGTCAGTCTGCAGCTGTTATTGCAGTTGATGTCCACCCTCAGCCAACAATGGCCCCAATTGCCCCTGGTGTTGATCACGCCCCAGGGAGACTTTGGTAATCGTCTGGATTTGGTGCGGCGGGGGGCGGCCATGGTACTAGAATATCCGGTCAGCCCTGCGGAAATTTTAGAGGCGATCGATCAGGCTACCTATTTAAGGTATCGCCACAGCAAAATTATGTTGGTGGATGATGATAGTCACTATTTGGATAAGGCCATGAGACTGCTCAAACCGTGGCATTTTCAAATTACCCCCCTGGCAAATCCTAGTCGTTTTTGGACTATCTTCAACCAGATTATGCCGGATGTGATTATTCTAGACATTGAAATGCCTGGCATCAATGGCTTTGAGCTATGCAAAGTGATTCGAAGCCATCCCCAGTGGCAGCATTTACCGATTATTTTCCTGAGCATCCATGCGGACCCAGCAACACAATCCCAGGCATTTGCCGCCGGAGCAGATGACTATATTACGAAGTTCAGTCAGGAAGACAATTTGGTATTGCGCATTTTAAATCGTCTTAAACGTTACCATGCCTGGTGTAATCAGGAAAGTGCCCTATTAACTGTTGACTAGTTGTTATTTTTATAAAATTATCCCCATCGGGCCAGGTGCACAGGGTCTGCACAGGTGTGCGCCATGGTAAGACTATGCCCTGGGATTATTTCCGTGGCCAGCCGGTAACGTGCGATCGCACAGACCGCCCCACAGATTTCACCACGACTTAAGAATTCACCATGGATCCAGCTTATTCCACCTCCCTGCGCCAACACCAACACCCCCTAATCACCCAGTTAGCCAACACCATTGAAACCGCTTGGAACAAACAGTTTGCCCTCTATCCTTACCAAATTCCCAAAGACCTCGGCTATGTAGAAGGCAGCCTGGAAGGGGAGAAACTAACCATCGAAAACCACTGCTATCAAACGGTGCAGTTTCGTAAACTCCACCTAGAGCTCGCCAAAGTCGGGCCACACCTCGACATCCTACACTGCGTCATGTTCCCCCGCACCAACGTTCCCTTACCGATCTTTGGGGTTGATATCGTGGCAGGCCGAGGCAAAATTAGCGCAGCCATCGTGGATCTATCCCCCGCCAACAGCCTTAACCGCCTACCCATCAACTATCACCAAGCCCTGCAAAAGCTGCCTAGTCAGCAGTTTTCCCAACCCCGCACCCTACCCGCCTGGGGAGACATTTTTTCAGATTTTTGTTTATTTGTAAGTCCGACCAACGAGCAGGAAGAAGCCGCCTTTCTCAGCCAGGCCAGCCTCTTTTTATTAACCCACTGTCAGCTCAGCAAACAAACCCAGCCCGTTGACTCCATCGAACAAGAGGCCCAGCTCGTTTCAGGGCAGCGACGCTACTGTTTGCAACAACAAAAAAACGACAAAACCCGACGTATTTTAGAGCGCGCCTTTGGAGAAACCTGGGCAGACAGATACCTACGTACCATGCTGTTCGACTATACAGAAACTGCAATCACGGGTAAAACTGCAACAGAATGTAAATAAATCCACGCTTGATTAAGCCCGCTGCCCAAAGCAAAAGGCCTATCCTCAAAAAGGTTGAGCAATTGTAAGCATTCAGACACACATAGGTGCACAGAAGCTGCACAACCAAATTGATTAAATCATGTTGGTTCAAAAGTCAGAGTCTTGATTGTATCAAGGCTCTTTTCCCTCAGATCTTGTCGATGAATCTTTGATAATCGCACAACAGATTCAGGCTACGTTGCCACACCCTAGAGGCTGTTCAGGCCCTTCAGCTATATATTAAGGCTGCCTTCCAACGGTCCTAATTATGTCAAAAGGGGCTTCTCAACGGTGACAACAACGCCTTTATCTAGAGGGATTTTTAGAGCCCTCAGTCGATAAATTGAGGCTCACCTTTATCTCAAGGGATTTTTAGAGCCCTCAGTCAATAAATTGAGGCTCACCTTTATCTCAAGGGATTTTTCGAGCCCTCAGTCGATAAATTGAGGCTCACCTTAGCAGCTTCAGTGCCCATGCTTGTCTTAAGTAGGAGATTTTTCCATGTTCGATGCTTTTACAAAGGTTATTGCCCAGGCCGATGCACGGGGTGAATACATTGGCGATGGCCAGATTGACGCGCTAAATAAACTTGTTGCCGAGGGCAGTAAGCGCATGGATGTGGTTAACCGGTTGACAGGTAATGCCAATGCAATTGTCACCAATGCAGCACGGACTCTTTTCAAAGAGCAGCCCCAGCTAATTGCCCCTGGCGGTAACGCATACACCCACCGTCGCATGGCCGCTTGCCTGCGCGATATGGACATCATTCTGCGCTATGTTACCTACGCCATATTCACCGGTGACGCCAGTGTGTTAGATGACCGGTGCTTGAATGGTCTACGGGAAACGTACCTAGCCTTAGGAGTCCCTGGCACGTCCATGGCAGAGGCCATCAACAAAATGAAAGCCGCCGCCATTGCCATTGCTAACGATAGAGCGGGCATCACCCAGGGTGACTGTAGCTCTTTAATGGCAGAACTCAGCGGCTACTTTGACCGAGCGGCAGGTGCTGTCGGCTAACGGCCCATCTAGTTAAAAACTTTTTCGTCAGTTTTGTAGATATTTTTAGAGAGATTTAGCATCATGAAGACCCCCATGACCGAAGCTGTTGCCACCGCCGATTCCCAAGGCCGTTTCCTCAGCAGCGTTGAAATGCAGGTTGCCTTTGGTCGTTTTCGTCAAGCCCAGGCCGGTCTCGCCGCTGCCCAAAGCCTAGCTAAGAATGCCAACAACTTGGTGGAAGGTGCGGCCCAAGCGGTCTACCAAAAGTTTCCTTACACCACTCAGATGCAGGGTGACAACTATGCCTCCACCCCCGAGGGCAAAGCCAAGTGTTCCCGTGATATTGGCTATTACCTACGGATGATCACCTACTGCCTAGTGGCGGGTGGCACAGGGCCCATGGACGATTATTTGGTGGCTGGCGTATCTGAAATCAACAAAGCTTTTGAACTATCTCCCAGCTGGTATGTTGAAGCGCTGAAGCACATTCGGGGTAACCACGGTCTGAGCGGTGATGCCGCCGTTGAAGCCAATTCCTACATTGACTATGCCATTAACTCTCTGAGCTAAGGGTTAAACCTACTCCGTAGCCTGATGCTGTCAGGCTACGGAGGTTACTAGCGCATCAACCATCAACGACAGTTCTGGAAAGCAATTATGACAAGTGCCGCATCAGCTAGTCCCCTAGGATTTGAACCATTTGCTCAAGTAGTTCCCACTGAACTGAGGGCACACCCCAGTGAAACAGATGTTGAAAATGTTATTTGGGCCACCTACCGTCAGCTGCTGGGCAACGATCATATTATGCGCTCAGAACGTCTTATCAGTGCTGAATCGCTGCTAAAACAGGGACACATTAGCGTGCGTGATTTTGTGCGTTCATTAGCCCTTTGCGATCTATACAAACACAAGTTTTTTACTAACGTCCCCCAAGTTCGCTTTATTGAACTCAATTTCAAACATCTGTTGGGGCGTGCCCCCTACGATCAAACCGAGATTGCTGCACATGTTGACCTCTATGTGCAGCAAGGGTACGAAGCTGAAATCAATAGCTATTTAGACTCTGCTGAATATCGTGACAATTTTGGCGATCAAACGGTCCCCTACTATCGAGGCTTTGCCACCCAACGAAGTCAGAAAACAGTGGGTTTTGTCAGAATGTTTCAGCTATATCGGGGCTATGCCAGTAGCGATCGCACCAATAATAAACAGGGGCGCTTGACCACAGCATTAGCCACCAATGCGGCCACCCCCGTGAGGGCGTCAGGTCTGAGCAAAGAGCTCCAGGGAATCACTCGGGGAAAACGGGAAAAGCTCTATCGCATCCGCGTATCCCAAGCCTCCAGCAATCGCACCCCCCAAATTCGCCGAGGCATTCAGGAATATTTAGTAGCCTACGAACAGCTATCGCCCACCTTAAAACGACTGAACCAACGCTCCAGCCGCATCATTAATATCACCCCCGCCTAGATTGGTGTATGTCTCAACTGTGGTCCCATGGTCCACCCTTCAGCACTGGGTCAACCGGACCCCATTTAATTATTTTAATCAGGAGATTGAGCTGTGGCGATTACCCAATCGGCGGCATGGTTAGGCACCAGCCCGTTTAATGAGCAAAGCCCTGTAGAATTTCGCGCCAAAGATTCAAACAGTAATGCCCAGGTTGTTATCCAGGCAATCTATCGGCATGTCCTAGGGAACGACTACTTAATGGCGTCGGAACGGCTGACGGGCTTAGAATCTTTATTGAGCAATGGTAATTTAACCGTGCGAGAATTTGTGCGGGCCGTTGCCAAGTCGGACTTGTATAAGGGCAAGTTTTTATACGCCAATTTTCAGACGCGGGTAATTGAGCTAAATTTTAAGCACCTGTTGGGCCGTGCCCCTTATTCTGAAGCGGAAATTATTGAACATTTGGATCGATACGAAAACCAGGGCTTTGATGCAGACATCGATTCTTACATAAATTCAGCAGAATATGAAAGCGCCTTTGGGGACAATATTGTGCCCTACTACCGCAGCTTTAATACCGAGGTGGGCCAACAGATGACGGGGTTTTCCCGCATGTTTAGTCTATACCGTGGGTATGCCAATAGCGATCGCTCGCAGCTCGCAGGCAAAAAATCTCGTTTAGCAACAGAATTAGCCCGGGGAACAACCTCTGCCATTAATAGTCCCTCAGGGGCTGGCAAACGGGTGAGCACCTATGTGCCTGGGGGCAAGACCCCACCCAATCGGGTGTTTGGCCGCCCCCAGTCTAGCCAGGAACGGGGCGCCCTCTATCGGATTGAGGTGGCTGGCATGTCCCAACCGGGTTATCCCGATATTCGACGCAGCAACCGAGTTTTTGTGGTGCCCTACGAAGCATTATCCAAAACACTCCAGCGCATTAACAAAACGGGTGGGCAAATTGCCTCCATTACCCGTGCGTAATAGCAGTGAGATGACATCATTGTTTCGCCTTTTTATTGAGAAAGAACTGCCATGTTAGGACAATATTCAACCAGTAGACTGTCTACGACAGATAGCCGCATATTCGTGTATGAATTGGCAGGATTAAACGAGAATGAGGTGACGGCAAATCACCGCTCTCCCATCCGCCAAAGCCATACCCAGTTTGTGCAAGTTCCGTTTCATCGCATGAATGAAGAAATGCAGAGGATTAGTTTATTGGGGGGAAAAATTGTCAGCATTCGCCCGCTGAACAGTGTTTCGACAACAACAGAAAACAACGGCCAAGACAACACCTAACCCGCAGAATTAGATTGCCCACAACAGTTTAATTTCAAATCTTGTTCTCACACGATTCTTACCAGGGAGCTCTTTAAACGGAATGACTGTAACCGCTAGTGGTGGAAGCCCTTTAGTACGCCCCAAGCTCTATCAAACCGTACCGGTTGCAACCATTATGCAAGCCGAGCAGCACGATCGCTATATGGATAAGGGCGAGTTTGGAACGCTGACGGAGTTCTTTAAGTCTGGGCAACAACGGCTTGCGATCGCAGCCACCCTCACCGAATATGCCGAGCTCATCATTTCCCAAGCAGCCAACCGCATTTTCACCGGCGGCTCCCCCCTGTCATACCTAGAGCGGATCGAAATCGAACTGCCATTAAGTTCCCCGCCACCAGCCAAGAACGGAACAACCCCAAGCAAAGGCTCCAATGGCATTCTAGGGGGCTTGCGGGAGTTCCTAACCGTTAAAGATACCCCCGCCCCTGCGAACTTTCGCCCCATTAACATTGGTCGCTACGGCCCCAATAAAATGCAGAAATCCATGCGGGATTTAAGCTGGTTTCTGCGCTACCTAACCTACGCCATTGTGGCGGGCGACCCCAATATTTTGGCGGTTAACGTCCGGGGGCTAAGGGAAATCATTGAACGAGCCTGCTCATCCGCAGCCACCATCGTTGCCCTACAAACGATGCGCGCTGCCAGCCTCAACTATTTCCGCCAAGACATCGCCGCCCAAAAACTGCTGCTGCAATACTTCAATATATTAATTAACGAGTTTAAAGCCCCCGCCCCCGGCCCCAAAATCCGCCAGCGACCTTCTACGGATTTACAGGGTCTCAAGCTGCCCCAGAGCTACTTCAATGCCGCCGAACGCCGGCCTAAGTTTGTCATGAAGCCAGGGCTATCTAACTTCGAAAAATGTTCGGTGATCAAAGCAGCCTACCGCCAGGTATTTGAACGAGACATTACCCGAGCCTATTCCCTAAAGATTTCCGACCTAGAATCCAAGGTCAAAAATGGCGAAATCACCATGAAAGAATTTATTCGCCGTCTGGCCACATCCTCCCTATACCGCAAAAATTTCTTTGAGCCGTACACCAACAGTCGTGCCATTGAACTGGCCTTCAAACATATTTTGGGCCGGGGTCCCAGCTCTCGCAAAGAACTCCACACATGTTTCACAGCCGTTTCAAACCAAGGGCTACCTGCTCTGGTGGATGCCTTAATCAATTCCGACGAGTATGGCGATTATTTTGGCGAAGAAACCGTTCCCTATGAGCGAGGCTTTGGGCAAGAAGCGCAAGAATGCATCAACTGGGGACCCCAGCACGATCTCTTCAACTACAGTGCGCCCTTTCGTAAAGTTCCCCAGTTCATCACCACCTTTGCCGCCTACGCACAACCCTTACCCGATCAGCATCCCTATGGGTCGGGCAATGACCCCCTCGAAATTCAGTTTGGCGCCATTTTCCCGCAAGAAACCCGTAACCCCAGCCGTCGCCCCGCCCCGTTCAATCGAGACACCCGGCGCATTCTCATCCATCACGGAGCCGCCATAGATAGCCAAATTAGCAACCCCAAAGCCCACAACCAACAGAACGGCAGCTTCAGATCTCCCATCTTCAAACTAGATCACAGTCCGGCCCACGACAGTCTCAACTTCACGAAAGGCTCTACCCAAAGAATTATTCGCGCCGCATATCGACAAATTTTTGGGCGCGATATCTACGCAGGGCAAGCCCTACAGGTTGCCGAAACTCGCTTAGAAAATGGCGAGATCTGTCTACGGGATTTTGTCAGACTGCTGGCCAAATCTACCACCTTCCGCCAGCTCTATTGGACCCCCCTATATGTGGTCAAAGCAGTGGAATATATTCACCGACGGCTGTTGGGACGCCCCACCTACGGGCGACAGGAAATAAACAAGTATTTTGATATCTGTGCAAAACAGGGGCTTTATGCCCTGGTGGACACTCTCATCGACAGCCCAGAATACATTAAACATTTTGGCGATGACGTTGTCCCTTACGAGCGCTACATTACCCCAGCCGGAAAGTCTCTACGCACCCTACGCCCAGGCACCCTAGACACCACAGGTCTGAAAGCCCCTGTCCCATCGCCTCAGGTACCCAGGTTTATAGAACTTGGGGCCACAAAAGATGACCGTGGCACCCTTGAGCTCAACCGCCGAGTGGGGCAAGGGGTAAATTCTCGTCGGGTGCAGACCAAACTCTTCAAGCTCACCACCCTGACCGACAAAATTCACCTCCAAACACTGATGCGGGCGGCCTATACCCAAATCTTTGAACGCGACATTTCCCCCTATAGGGTCAAAACCGAATTTACGTCCCTGGAAAGCAAGCTCAGCAATGGGGAAATCACCGTCAAAAAATTTGTTGAAGAGTTAGGCTGCTCCAGCCTCTACTTGAAAGAGTTCTATGCCCCCTATCCCAACACCCAAGTGATTGAGCTAGGCACCAAACACTTTTTAGGCCGAGCACCGCTCCACCAGTCAGAGATTCGTAAATACAATCAAATTTTGGCCACCCAGGGCATGGGTGGGTTTGTACATAGCCTGGTGGAAACCGATGAATATATACGGTTGTTTGGTGACGACACGGTCCCCTATCGTCGGTTCCCTAGCTTACCGGCAGCTAATTTTGCCAATACGGAACAGCTACACCAGCAGCTCCCTCGCCCAAGCGCCAGTGCTAAGACACCCCCAGGCATTTACACCGTCGCACCGTAATTATTAACGAATGCCCAGCTATCCCACGCCAATCAGCGCCTCTACTCGCTCGCCGGTCAGGCTAAAGGGGCGTACTTCGGTAATTTGTACCTGAATAATTTTGCCCTTGAGCTGGTTGATATCGCCTTCGCAGAAGGTGAGTCGATTGGTGCGGGTGCGCCCCATCACCTGGTTTGGATTCTTCGGGTTCACATCTTCCACTAGCACCCGCTCCACCCGATTGGCATAGCGTTGGGAGCGTTCAGCCGCTTTCACAGACACCAAATGATTGAGCCGCTGCAAGCGATCGCTCTTGGTGGCTTCATCTAGCTGGTTGTCCCAAAGGGCCGCGGGGGTATTGGGTCGGGGGGAATAGGCCGCTGTGTTCAACTGGTCAAAGCCAATGTCGTCCACCAGCTTGAGGGTGTTCTCAAACTGCGCTTCGGTTTCGCCAGGGAAGCCCACAATGGCATCGGCGCTAATGGCGGCATCGGGCACATAGCGCCGGACGTTGTCGATGATGCGACGATACTTTTCTTGGGTGTAGCCCCGGGCCATGGCCTTGAGCACGTCATTGTCGCCGGACTGAAACGGAATATGGAAATGTTCACACACCTTGGGCAGCTCGGCACAGGCTTTGATCAGGCGCTCGGTGAAGTAGCGGGGATGGCTGGTGGCAAAGCGAATGCGCTCGATGCCGGGGACATCGTGCACGTAGTACAGCAGGTCGGTGAGGGTATTTTGGCGACGGCCCTCGGGGGTAATGCCGGGGAGGTCGCGGCCGTAGGCATCAATGTTTTGCCCCAGCAGTGTGACCTCGGTGTAGCCCTGCTGCCCCAATAGTTCCATTTCGGCGCGAATGGCTTCCGGTGTGCGGGACTGCTCGGTGCCGCGCACGCCGGGCACCACGCAATAGGTGCAGCGCTCGTTGCAGCCATAGATGACATTGACCCAGGCGCTAATGCTGCTATCGCGGCGGGGCTTGGTGATGTCCTCCATAATATGGACGGGTTCGGTGGCCACCACCTGATTACCGGCAAAGACTTGCTCTAACAGGTCCTCCAAACGATTGGCATGCTGCGGCCCCATGACCAAATCGAGCTCTGGCACCCGACGGAGTAATTTCTCGCCTTCTTGTTGGGCCACACAGCCCGCCACCACCAGGGTGACGTTGGGATCTGCCTGTTTGCGCTTAGCCTGCTTACCCAAATAGGAATACACCTTTTGTTCGGCATTATCGCGAATGGTGCAGGTGTTGTAGAGCACCACATCGGCCTCCAGGGGATTTTCCGTCCAATTCAATCCCATGTCGTCTAAGATGCCAGCCATACGCTCGGAATCAGCCTTGTTCATTTGGCAGCCAAACGTGGTGATGTGATAACGACGGGTATCCATAGGGAATGTGGGAAAATAAGACCGGTTCCCTATTGTGCCACAGCTACCGTGCCACAGCGACGGATCCCTGGCGACGCGGGTCCCCGGCACCGTGCAAATCGCCATCATCGCCTAAGCCCACGGCATGCACACCACCGAAGAACATATTCTGAGCCTGCCACCACACGGGTGTGGCCTCTCCGAGGATGGGGGCTAGAATGGCGCGGTCGTAGCCGGGTTCTAAATGAAACGTATTATTTTCCCAGTGAATGCGGGGGGCGGCCACCGCGGACTCTAACGGCATCTGAAAGTCCACCAAATTAGAAATCACCTGGAGAATGGCGGTGCGAATGCGGTTAGACCCACCGGACCCCAGCACCAAATAGGGACGGCCATTTCGCAGCACCATGGTGGGGGCCATCATGGAGGAAATCCGCTGGTTGGGCTGCCACTGGTGGAATCCGTGGGGGTTGAGATCTTCTTCCCCCAACATATTGTTAATCATGATGTCGGTGCCAGGCATGACGTGGGACGAACCTTCACCGTTGGAGGTGGTGACGCTGGCAGCATTGCCATCGCCATCAATGACGCTGAGGTGGGTGGTGCTGCCGAGTTTGTTGGCGGGGGCCGAGTCGGCGCCCAGGCTAACGATGGCGGCGTGCAATTCACCACGATATTGATTTAAGTGCCCAGACGATAAAAACGCCTCTGCCACAGTGGGGTCGTGCAAACGGGCATCGTAACCATCCCGGCGGGCCACATTGGTAAACCGCATGGCCTGACTCAGGGCTAGCAAATGCCCAGGGCTACCATGGCCTTTGAGCTCACAGTCCGCTAGTAGGGCTAACGTACAGGCAATCAACCCGCCACCGGCGCTAGGGGGGGGATTGGTCAACAGCTGGGTGCCATGGTAGTCCAGGCAAAGGGGCTGACGCTCAATGATTTGATAATTGGCAAAATCTTGAGGGGTTAAATAGCCCCCCTGGGTCTGGGTTAGATGTGCGGCCATCTGCTCCCAGAATGCCTCCATGCCGATATCCACCAGCCGTTCTAGGCTATTGGCAAAATCGGGCATATACAGGGTTTCACCAGCCTTTAGTAGATCGCCCTGGGGCGCATAGATCGCGCGGGAACGTTCAGTCGCCAGCAAGATCGGGCCTAGCAACTGATAGACGTAGGCGAAAAACTCGTTGACCACCACACCATTGCGCGCCAGATCAATGGCTGGGGCAGCAACCGCCGCCAAAGGCAACCGCCCCAACCGCCGATGCACATGCACCAATCCCTTCACCACCCCTGGCACGGCCATGGACCCGAGGCCGACATGAAACTCTTGCACGGTGTCGCCAAAATCCGCGTAGATTGGGTAAAAATCCAAGGGATATTTCAACGCTTTT
The DNA here is from genome assembly GCF_018739865.1 of Leptothoe kymatousa TAU-MAC 1615. Classification (GTDB taxonomy): domain Bacteria; phylum Cyanobacteriota; class Cyanobacteriia; order Phormidesmidales; family Phormidesmidaceae; genus Leptothoe; species Leptothoe kymatousa. The sequence goes on from NZ_JADOER010000014.1 coordinate 52,582, forward strand.
TCCGCTGGAGTTTGGCTAAAAAAGTCAAACAGCACCGACTCTCCGGCAGCGGGGTGCGCCAACAAAAAGCCTCCACCCCCCAGGGATGTCAACACCGACTCAGCCACACAGGCCGCCAGCACACCTGCCACGGCGGCATCAAAGGCATTGCCTCCCTGATTTAAGACCTCAACAGCAGCTGCAGCTGTTTGCTTATGTCCGGCCGCAACAACTCCTTCCATGATCCTCCTTAGGCTTTTTTTGGGCTTTTTTTGGGCTTTTACCGCCGCCATCGATAGTCAACTTATCAGTAATAGTACCGCCGGCAATTTAGGGCCCAAACCAATCGGTGGACCCGCACCCCAAACATCACTAGGACCAGGGGCAGCAAAACTAGGACTGGAAAAGCAAAGGGAAAAACCAACACCTACACAGATCAGCCAGCGTGGCGTCTGAATTCACAAAAGTTACTGAAGATTACTGAACTGATACAAACCCATAGTTGATGTCTCTACTCAACACCGTTATCGCCTCCCCCCGTGACAGCGCAGAATCAGCGATGGATGATGGGTCAGGGGTGCAGCCCTGATACCATTCACTCTTTTTTTCTCTCTGGCACTAAGTGTTCACTCTCGGAGATTGTTAATTTTGCGCTACAAATCTCGCGACACCAATTGGATGATCTATATTGTTATTGAAGCGAATACCGCTTCCCTGGCAGATTAAACAGCTAGAGAAAACAAACAAGAGGTAATGCTGTTGTCTATTCTGTCTCGTCTAAACCAACACCCAGCAGTTCAAGCTGATACATCCTATCGCTGTTAAGTTGGGAGCAATGCAAATGTTGTTAACCGAACCACTTATAGGGTGAACGTTAACAAGATGCATCTCCATTTTTAGCGCACCTATGGAAAGGATGTTCCCCAGGGAGACAGTTGGGTGTTGATCTTTTAAAGGGCCGCTCGATACATGGGCCCGTTATCGGTATTTTTCGACTGCCAAATTGCTTTAATAGTACACATGATCTAAAATTGAGAATCTTGCAATTCCTGCAGGTGTGTGTGTCTACAGTCCACAGTTGGGCTACCCTAGACCAGAGCTAATTATCTGGTTAAAGCAGTATGGCGATTATTGCGCTCAAGGCTTGGTATCTTCAGGATTATGAACCGATTCGGGACCTGGAGAAGCGGCCCCATGATTTGAGGTTGGCCAAAAATAGTTTGCTGAAGTCAGCTCTGCGGGCTGATTTTCTGGATGATATTGATGATGTGCGTGATGCTGATTGGTTTCAGCGCTACCTGGAAGGGGATGCGGTGGAATTTTATGTGGAGGGAAGTGGCACCTATGCGATCGCAAATATCGACCTCATCAGCCACGAAATCTACTTTGCCAAAGCCGACTCCCTCGCAAATTTAGACCCCGTCATTTTTCTCTGCTACCAAGAAGAATATCCAGACTCTAGCGACCTGCTCCAGACCGCATTAGAAAGCTACATCGAAAAATTTAACCGCCGTTCTCGCATCCCCGTTCAGCTAATCGAATCCCATCGGCTCAGTAATGGCCCCGTCAGGCTCAACAGCACATTGATGCGTCACATTCGGCGTAGCCTATTATTTATCGCCGATGCTACGCCCATTGTAGAAATTGATAGCGATTTACCCTTACTCGTCCCCAACCCAGCCGTGTGCGTAGAACTGGGCTATGCCCTCGCCCACAAACGACCAGAACAGCTAATCATCGCCCACCACGAACGGGACGATCTGCCCGGTCAGTTTCCCTTCGACATTGCAGCCCAGCACAAACTAGAATTTAGCAACAAGTCCAATTTACAAAAAGCACTGCCCAAACTTTTAGATGCCAAACTGCAGCGCTTTAACCTGGCGGCCTAATGAACGTATCCATCAAAGTCTCGATCCAACGTTTTATCCTGCTGGGGGTCGCCAGTTTAATGGTGGCGGCCCATGGCCAACCGGCCACAGGCCTAAGGTTAGAGCCTAAAAACACCGCCACGGTGGAAACTCGCCTCAACGACTACCAATGGCGAAACCGGGTACTGCTAATTTTTTCACCGGACCCCGCCACCGCCGATTTAGCACAACAACTGGACCACCTATCAGGCATGGGGGCCGGTCTCAACGCCAGGGATTTAGTAGTGTGGAAACTGATCAACAGCGACGGCTCCGCCTTCGTCAATGGCACTGGGGACCCCTCCCTTTCCAGCCACTCTTTTTATCAGCACTTCGCTGTCAAAGATACAGACTTCACCGTCATCTTGTTGGGCAAGGATGGCACCGAAAAACTCAGACAGCGTCAGCCCGTTACATCCCGCCGGTTGTTCTCCATCATTGATGCAATGCCCATGCGCCAACGAGAAATGCGAGAACGCGATCGTTAATGGGTGGACCAGGGGCTACTGATGCGCTTGCAACAATTGAACAATGGGGTCGGCAGGCCCCCGACGCAGAGCATAGTCCAGGGCGGTGCGATGCCATTGGTCTTGCACAGTAATATCGGCCCCATGGTCTAGCAACAGTTGAACAATCTCCTGATGGTCCTTAAATGATGCCAAAATTAATGGCGTAACGCCCTCGCCATCAATCCAATTTACATCGGCTCCATGGGCCACTAATAACCGGGCAATGTCTAGATAGCCATCGCGGGCGGCATAGGTCAGGGCGGTATTGGTTCTATAAACCACATTAGGATCAGACTGATTTTGGAGTAACTGCTCCACAGCAGTCGCATCAGCCCTTAGCGTTGCCCGGACTAAAGGTGGCACATCAGCGGCAACGGAGACGGTCGTAAGCTGACTGGCCTGACCACAGCTAACCACCCAGAGCGGCAGCAGCCCTGCAAATACGACTAGGCCAAAGCATCGTCCAATCACAAGCATTTTAGGAGTTGGCAAAAAACTACTTCACGGGTTAAGCCTGAAAAGCTTGTTAAGTCATGATTTCAATGCCCAGGGCCATGGTTTTATTCGCCTGTTAAGCCCTTAAAATCATGGCCCTTAACCAGCCCTTAGCCATAGGTCGAAATTAACGGCGATATCCTCCCAACCCACCGAACACCAAAAGCATCATCGACCCAACCCATGGGAGCCACATATGCCGCTAACTCACCCAGACAAAATATGCCAATAGCAACCCTCTAAAGTTTACACTGACAACAAGATCCGAAGTTCATATTTTTGACAAACTTCAAACCCCAAGGAGAGATAATATGGGTACCCTAGCCAGCGAAAAAGCACTCTCCTAAAGCGACAAAACAACTAAAAGTATTGTCCGGATGGGTTTATGTATATTGAGTAAATTAAATAGGTATGCCATGTAAGTTGGCATTATTTATTCATGCATGTGCCGACTAGATATAGTTAAGCGTTTACCCTCTAATTCTTAAATAGAGTTGTTAGCACTCTAAAGCGAACCACGTTAACACTTAAGTAATCGGCCTGTATGGGAGATCGATTCTCTTATACGCGATTTTCTTTTTCACCTAAGGAAATTTTGGCTAAGGATTAACAGACACTCAATGTCGTAACTCCCTAGTCGATCATTTTTTTAGGTCCTAAATCAATCGAGTTTTAGTTAGAAGAGATTGGTCTTCTAATACATTCGAACAGCTCTATTTTTATTTAGACAGTTTATTTTTCATAGAAAACAAACTAATAAATCCCCCCAGGAGGCAATAAAAGAGTTTAACAACCTGAGAATTATTCATCATTTTTTTGAAATTTCTAAGTGAATTTATGTTGAAATTTGAAGCAGGAACCTTAGAGCATACAATTTCAAATCTAAAAAATAAGAATTTTTCTGGAATCGCCTACATTAGGCCCCTCACCTCCCAAGAGCCATTGAACTCGCTGCATATTTTTAACTTTCTCAATGGTGAACTAACCTATGGGGGCTCATCGCTGCCACACCCCTATGAGCTATCTAAAATAATTGGGGAAAAGCTCAAGCTAAAGACCATGGATACCGCCCTGCGACTAGCCACAAAAAGGGTGAAAAATCCATTATCCCTGCGTGAGCACATCGAGTTTTATATTCAAATTGAGTTATTCCAGTGGAAAGATCTTGAAAAAATCATCCGCAAGCAAATCATTTTGAATTTAGAACAGGTTTTACCCGGCGCTGGAGTCATTAAACTAAGTTCTTCTAGCTCCTTTGATCTCACCCTTGGCAAAAACGGCCACGGTCTGCCCTGGGAAAATCTACAGCAAGAAATTGCCCAACGCCAGCAGCTATGGCTGTCTTTATCACCGACGATTCCATCTAAACAAGCAATTCCCAAATCTGTAGCTATATCAGCAGACAGTATTAGCAATGAATGGGCAAAGCGACATCTCAAGAAATGGGTGAATGGCCAACGTAGCTTAGGGGAAATTGCCCACCACATGGGAGTTGACCCCCTGGAGTTAGCCCAAAGTTATATGCGTTTCTTTAAATTGGGTTGGCTGACGTTTCAGCATATTTCACCTCAAACCGACGATAAACAGAGCGCCGCACGCCATCAATCGCCATCTTCTTCCAATCGTCGCCCCACCATTTTGAGCGTTGATGATAGCCCCATCGTGCAGGCGATGATTAAACGATCGATTGGAGAGCACTATCATCTCTTGTTGGCGAACAATGCAATAGATGCGCTGAATTTACTAAATGACAATGACGTTGATCTTTTACTGTTAGATGTGACGATGCCAGACATTGATGGCCTAGAACTGTGTCGAACTATTCGTAAAATCACCAAGTTCCAAAATCTACCTGTGATCATGCTGACGGCGAAGGATGGCATGTTCAACAAAATTAAAGGCCAAATGGCAGGTTCAACCCAATATTTAACCAAGCCCGTCGATAGTCAAAAATTGCTCGAAGTGCTGAACAAGTATTTCCCCAAACAGCCAGAGACTGAAAGATATATAGCCCCATCTAGTTTTTCAGAACAACCATCATGAAAGCTAAGGACTATCTGATTTTTGAGCTCGATGGTCGGCAATATGGCATTGAAACAACTCAGATACAAGAGATTTTTAAACTGCCTGAGTTGCGAACAATAGCCAATGCCCCCAGCCATATCATTGGCGTTCTCAACCTACGTGGCGCCGTTGTGCCGGTGATTCATTTAGCTAAGCATCTGCATCAGGACACCCTGCTGTGTCATGTAGACAATAATGTCATTATTATTCCTTGGAAAGACTTTCAGATTGGCATAGTCGTCCATAGTGTTGATAACATTTACCCGATTAATATTGGCGACATTGAGCCTGCTGTGGCCACAGCGCACGGTGCGATCGCAGGCACGGCTCAAGTCCATGGTCGTTCCACCCCATTACTCGATCTAGCCGCATTGGTTCACCAGCCAGATGACCTGAGAATGATGCTTTGGGAAATCAAGTTGAATGGAGCCAGCACGGCCCTAAACATGGATAGCCCCAAAATTAAATTGAATGGGATCAATATTGAGCAGCAACAATCCGGAGTGTCGGACTTTATCGCACGCTACTGCCCTCATGCCACGAGCAAAGAACAACACAGGTTTCGCCAGCGAGCCATTGTCCTAGGCCAACCTTTAGCCAATGATGATGCCCCCAGCGCCCTCCCCCTAGTCGCAGTGAGGCTAGGGGACAGCTACATTGGCATTGCCCTGGAACAGATCAAAGAGTTTACCGCTATATCCGAGGTGACGCCTATTCCCGGTTGCCCCGGCCACATCATTGGCAACATGAATTTACGGGGAGAGATTATCACCCTATTAGATATCCGCACCATCTTAAACCTAAGGCCAACCGATCAATCGCTGTCTACTGCCATGGTGATCGACATCGATAACTGTCCAGCGGGCATTGCCATTGATGAAGTATTGGAGGTGGTGGAGCCATTGCCCCAGGATCTATTGGATCGGCCAACAGACAATCCCCAGCTCCCCCCAACGGTCTCCCAAGGTGCAATCCAATATCATCAGCATCTATTAACCATTATTGACGTACCACAACTCTTTGCCATTGATGATTTAGGGGCTGAGACGGGATGAAAATATAGTCCGGTTCAGCACCACTAAATTTCCTAACTATAAAAATTGAGCCAACCTCTAGGATGGACGTGATTCTATGAAAATTACTACTCGATTAAAACTTTTGATTGCTGGCCTTGCTTGCTTTGCAGTTGGCACCACCGCCCTAGCGACCATCAACAGCCAGAAGGGCAAGCTGGACGGCAGTGTGGTTAATAAGTCCGGTATTGTCAGGGGAGCGACCCAGAGACTGATTAAGTTAGAGACCAATGGTCAAAGCAACGATGAGCTGATTAAGACCCTGGATCAGCTGATTAATGGTTTGATTAAGGGAGATGAGTCGTTAAGCTTGCCGAAGGCCACCAATCCAAGCTATCTGACCAAGATCCAGGAGGTTGAAAGTGCTTGGCAAGATTTGAAACGCACCATTATTCGTTACCGCCAAAATCCAAGTCTCAAGGCCCAGCTGATTGAGGATAGCGAAGACTTTTTTGAACTCACAAATGATGCGGTATTTGCGGCTGAAGACTTTTCTGCGGCAAATGTTCAAAATCTGCAATATACCCAGTGGACAATCTTGGGCTTTAATTTAGCCGTGTTGGGGTTTGTTTTTTGGTCTATTCAGCAGGCTACCCAGGTATTGCAAAAATCTGTGACCACCGTAGCAGATAACTCGTCAGAAATTGCCGCCACCATAGGGCTACAGGAAAAGGTCTTTTCGGAACAAACCGCTTCCGTCAACTCGACGACATCCGCCATTGAAGGGTTGGGTAAATCTTCGCTACAGGCCGCTCAACAGGCCAATTCTTCAGCCACCGGGGCTAGGGAGGCACTCAATCTATCGAAAACGGGGAGCCTGGCGGTGGAGGAAACCGTGCAAGGAATTGAAACCTTGAGGGAGAAGGTAGGTGCGATCGCAGAGCAAATTATCCAGCTCAGTGAACAAACCGACCAAATTTCAATCATTTCTGACCTCGTGGCGGACGTCGCCTCCCAAACCAACATGCTAGCCCTCAACGCCGCCGTAGAAGCCGCCAGGGCCGGAGAACAAGGCAAAGGCTTTGGCGTGGTGGCCAGTGAAATTCGCAAATTAGCCGACCAGAGTCGTGACTCCGCTGGAAAAATCAGCCTGCTAATTGACACCATCCAAACCTCCATTAACAGCACGGTCATGGTGACTGATGAGGGCAGTAAAACCGCAAAAGCAGGCATTGAAAGCGCCAAGGGCACCATGGATGTCTTCAACCGCATTGCCGAATCCATTAACCAGGTTTATAGCAACTCCGAACAAATTGCCCAAAGTGCCAAAAAACAGGCCGTAGAACTTCAACAGGCAGTTTCGGCCATGAATGCCATCAACTTAGGGGCCAAAGAGACCAAAACAGCCGTTAGCCAGGTACAAATGTCCACGGAGGAACTAAAACAGATTGCCCAACAACTACAAGTTTCTGTTTAGATAGATCTCCACCGGTACCATGTTTATTGAAGATGAAGAACTGCGCACACTCTATCGAGATACTAGCAAAGAGCATTTAGACGAGCTCGAGGCCGGTTTTCTGCACCTAGAGAAACAGCCAACAGACCTGAAAAAGATCAAACAGCTACTACGCAACACCCACTCCCTCAAGGGAGATTCCCGCATGTTAGGGGTGGATGACGTAGAAACCATCAGCCATCAAATAGAAGACATTTTAAGTAGCGTAGAAAAGGGAGAGCGACGGTTTACCTCTGCCCTGTGTGACTGTCTGTGCCAGGGCATCGATGGCCTCCGACAAATTACGCGAGCAGCCGTAACGGGGGAAGCGGCCCATGTCAGCACCTTTCACATTTTAGCTCAGCTAATGGGTGGGGAGGAGGCAGCAACATCCCCACCCATCAATGCCGACGAAGAGTTTCCCATCGATTTTTCCGAAGATAGCCTAGCCCCGTTCATCGATGGGCCCGACTCCCCTAATCCAGAGACTCTCGTCCCCCCGATCTATGGGGAGAAGAGTCCGGCCCCCATTGATTTTGATGCCATAGAAGAGCTAGACCTGGCAGAATTAGATGCCGAGTTGGGCCAGTCCCTAGCAGATACGGTGCCGCCCCCAGCGGCCACCACAGTCGCGGATCACCAACAGCCCCCGACTGAGGTGATCGATACCGTGCGGGTAGCCACCGCTAAACTCGATACCCTGGTCACCCAGGCCGGTGAGTTAGTCATTACCAAAGGTCGATTTTCCCAACGGCTCAATGATATCCACCAAATTCTGCTGCTGTGGGAATCGTGGTCTCGTCAGACCATGGTCCAGTCGTTGGCAGGGGCCGCGGGGTCGGAACTCAACGCAAACGCATCGAAGCGGCTGCAACAAACAACAAAGGATCGCCTAGGGCAGCTAGGGGATTTGCTCCAACAACTCTATACCAAAACCGCCGACGACTATTCCCAACTAGAGCTCATCTCCGATACCCTAGAGTCCGACATTCTACACCTGCGCCGCCTGCCCCTCTCCAATGTCTTTTCTCTATTCCCAAGAATGGTGAGAGATCTAGCTAAGGAGCAAAATAAAGCCATCGAGCTAGTCATAGAAGGCGAGCACATTCAAGTGGATAAGCGCATCCTAGAAGAGATCAAAGATCCGCTGCTCCATCTGATGCGAAACGCCATTGACCACGGCATCGAATCCCCTAGCGAACGGGCAGCCAGGGGCAAATCGCCCATAGCGACGATTTATCTTAAGGCCCATCAACAGGGCAATAAAATCGCCATTGACGTGATGGACGATGGCCGTGGGCTCAACCCACAAAAAATTAAACAAACCGCCGTAAGCCAGGGGCTACACACCGAAAAAGAACTGAATGCCATGGGCCATGACCAGGTAAAAAACTTGATTTTCGCCCCTGGTTTTTCCACTCGACAATTGGTGACTGAGCTTTCTGGCAGAGGGGTGGGCTTGGATGTGGTACGAGTGGGCATTGAACGGTTGAAGGGCACCATCCAGGTGCAATCGAGCCCCGGCCAAGGGTGCACCTTTAGCCTTCGCCTCAGCACCAGCTTAGCCACAACGCCAGCCCTCATTGTTAGCGTGGCGGGCCACAGCTATGCCATCCCCCTAGACTATATCGAGAGGATGGTTCAGATTAACCCGTTGGAGATTTTCACCCATCGGGGGGTGCCAACCATTACGGTTGAAGCCACGGCGCTATCCGTTGCGCGGCTCGCTGATTTACTGAATTTACCCGCTGACCAACCGGCAACAACCGCAACAAAGCCGTCCAGCTACTGTGTGGTAATGCAGGTAGAGTCGCAACGGTTTGGCCTATTGGTGGACGAGTTGAGCGACCAGCAAGATATTGTCCTCAAGCCCCACAGCAGGCTGATCGAACAAATACCGTATATTGCCGGATCAACCATCCTAAACACTGGAAAAGTTGCAGTGGTGCTCGAACCCAAAGGCTTTGCCCCGTCTTTACAGAGTACGGCTGGTAATGTGCTAGCAATAAATAGTCAGGAGACCGCCCCGCCGCCCAGGGTACTGTTAGTGGAAGACTCTATAACGATTCGGACGCAGATACGTCGAATTTTAGAAAAAGTGGGTTATCACGTCACCACCGCCGTGGATGGCCTAGATGGTTTGGAACAGTTACAGGCAGGTGCTGTCTTTGACGCCGTCATTTCTGATGTGGAAATGCCTAATCTGGATGGCCTCAGCCTCACAAGGCGCATTCGACAAGATTTAAGTAATACAGAAATTCCTATTATTTTGATTACCACCCTAGCTGGAGAGGATGATAAACGTCGCGGTGTGGAGGCCGGGGCTAATGCCTACATCACTAAAGGAAATTTTGAGCAACGCTTACTGACTGACACTCTTAGGAACTTGATTGCATAGTTATGGCTGACCCAATTAAGGTTGTTCTCATTGAAGATTCTGCGATCGCACTCCAAATTTTGCACCGCCTGATCGATTCCTCCCCCGAGGTGGATGTGGTGGGCACCGCCAGAGATGGGGATGACGGCTTAAGGGTGATTGCCGAAACGCAACCGGACGTCATTTGCACCGACTTACAAATGCCCAAAATGGACGGGTTAGAATTTACCCAGAGAGTCATGGCCGAACTGCCCCGGCCCATTTTAGTCGTGAGCAACCTGGTCCATCCTAGCGATGTGGACAATGTTTTTAGCCTGATGGAAGCTGGGGCACTCGACTTTTTCCCAAAACCCACATCCGGTGCCGTCGCTGACTATGAAGAGCTACAACAGTCACTCATCACCAAGATCAAGGTCTTAGCCAGCAAAAAAGTGTAGCGTCAGAGTCTCACCAGGGGCTGGGCGCCCATGGGACCAACCCACACATTAAAATCACACATCAGACCGCAGAATGTGTTGTTCGTCATCCCATCTTTTAGCGAAACTTGTTAGCTTATAGGTGAACCTCTTGTATCACCTGCCACTATGTTTTTTCCATTCTGTAATCCTTCTACGTCTGGTAACTGCTCTAGCGGTGACCTTGCCAGTTTCTATGCCAATTGTCAGAAAATGAGACTGGAGTGGCTAAAGGCGAGCCGCGATCGCATGCAGGTCCACCTAGCCGCCATTAACGCCGCCATCAACGAACTAGAAAGCCAAGTTCCCGCCGACACCGACACTGAGCCAGCCGCATAGGGCCTATGCACAGCATAGGGCCTATGCACAGCCATAGGGGCCTACGCATAGGTATATCGGGCTGCTTAGGAGAATGCACATAAATAAAATCCCCATCACAGAATATGTCGTAGGACCTCCTCCCCTTAAGAAGGGGAGGTGCCGTAGGCGGAGGGGTTTGGACCGATAGCGCTAACTGTCGATAACCCCCTGTAAGTCCCCCTAAGCCCGAAGGGCAGGCTTCGCCAACGTAAGGGGGACAGCACACCTCAAACATGTCTCAAAGAGGTAGATTATTTTCATGCAGACGCCTAAGTAGGTTGACCTCATCATTATTGGCATAACCCACTTAGGCAGCCCGATGCCACCAAATATTATTACTAATCCCTAAACCAGCGGCGGCATTACCCAAGCTATGATTGAGGCTAAAGCAATCCAAGCGCCCTGATTTAGGAGTTGGCCCCATGGTCCCTCTAACCTTAGATGTCAGCCAAGTTCACCTGACGGATGAGCAATTCTATCAGCTCTGCATCACGAATCCAGAGATGCGCCTGGAACGTACAGCCAAGGGAATTTTAATTGTTATGTCTCCAGTGGGTGGAGAAAGCGGCAATCGCGAGTTCGAGTTGGGCCTCGACTTAGGGCTTTGGAACCGTCAAACAGGTCTGGGAAAAGTATTTAGCTCCTCCACTATTTTCAAGCTGCCCGGCGGTGGCGACCGTTCTCCAGACGTAGCCTGGGTAGAACTCTCCCGTTGGCATGGCCTAACGCCTGAAGAACAGGCCAAGTTTCCACCCATTGCGCCTGACTTTGTCATCGAATTGAGGTCCCGCACCGACAGCCTCAAAACGTTACAGGACAAGATGCAAGAATATATGGAAAGTGGGGTACGCCTAGGCTGGTTGGTGAATCCCCAAAACCAGCAGGTCGAGATTTATCGCCCGAACCAAGCAAACGTGACGCATCCATTACCCCACACCCTAACGGGCGAAGATGTTTTGCCTGGGTTTGAAACCACAATAGATCGGTTTTAGCACCCTTAAAATAATCGTAATCCCCCATTGCTACCGCCTTGGGCCGTAGGGAATGTGCTCCCATTATGAGTGTGCGATCGCTAGGCAGGTCGCTTTCCTGGGGAGTAGGGGCTAGTGATTTCTGGGCCGCCCCTATCCAATAGGCATCCCAGCCACGTTTCGCTGATTGCCTGGATGGGGTTCATAAAACCAGCCCAAGGATCAACAACGCCCAGTAAAATAACCTACAGGTCATTAAAAAGGAGCCATTCTGTGGGTGATACGACTAAGCCAAATTGGGCTGGTGACGATTTCCTCTCGCGCTTTGTCAATCTACTGATCCAGACTAAGCCCATTTATAGCGTCATGAAGTCCCAGGCCCGACAGGTGCTCGTCAAAACCGCAGAGAAAAATGGCATTCAGTGGCGAGAAAACTATCAACAACTAGCAGACTCTGGAGTCCAGCAAACCCTGGCCGACATTACCAATCCAGATATTACCTACCCCGACTACTACCAGGTGCCTTTCCATGCCTATGACGCCGGCAACCTTTGCTGGCCCGCCGCCTTCGAAGCGGAGTCCGCCACCTATTCCATGGCATTGCGGGTTTGGCCCCAGGAAGATTTAACTTGGGAAGCGGCCCAAGACCGGCTTCGGTCTAGCTTTCACAAGGTGCTGGCCCAGTATGGCCCCACCCAGGTCAACGACATTTTAGACATTGGCTGTTCCGTGGGCATTTCCACCCGCGCACTCCACAGCTACTATGGGAAAATTCAAAATCATCCTGTGCGGACGGTGGGTCTAGACCTATCCCCCTATATGCTGTCGGTGGCCAAGCTCCAGGATAAGGACCAACAAGTCTCCCAGTGGCTCCATGCCAAAGCGGAAAACACGGGTCTCCCCGACGCATCGTTTGATTTGATCACGTTGCAATTTGTTGTGCACGAGCTGCCCCGCGAGATTACCCAGGCGATTTTTCAAGAAGCGCAGCGGCTCTTGCGCCCAGGGGGGTGTTTAGCCATTGTGGACAACAATCCGCAGTCTTCTGTGATTCAGAATTTGCCCCCGGTGTTGTTTACGTTGATGAAAAGTACTGAACCTTGGAGCGATGATTATTACACATTTGATCTGGAAGCTGCCCTGACCCAGAGTGGGTTTGAGCATTTGGTCACCGTTGAAAGCGACCCGCGACATCGCACGTTGATTGGCCGTAAGGGGAAATAACCCTGCGGGCAACGGAAACAGAGTATCCCTGGGCTCAACTGTCTTGTGGTGGGTGTTGTTCTAACACGTGTTGGAGATAGTGTCCGGTGTAGGAATTTTCCACCTGTGCCACTTCTTCCGGTGTGCCCTGGGCAATAATCTCTCCACCGCGATCGCCCCCTTCTGGGCCCAGGTCAACAATCCAATCGCAACAGCGGATCACGTCCAGGTTGTGCTCGATCATCACCACCGAGTTGCCCTTGTCCACCAGGCGTTGCACCACGTCCAGCAGCTTGTGCACATCGTAAAACGACAGCCCCGTGGTGGGCTCGTCGATTAAGTACATGGTTTTGCCGGTGGAACGGCGGGCCAGTTCCGAGGCCAGTTTCATCCGCTGGGCTTCCCCCCCGGACAGGGTGGGGGCGGTTTGGCCCAGACGAATATAGCCCAGCCCCACATCCACCATGGTCTGGAGCTTGTTGGCCGCCTTGTGAATGTTTTCGAAAAAGTGTAGCGCCTCTTCGGCGGTCATGTTGAGCACGTCGGAAATGGTCTTGCCCTTGTACTTCACCTGCAAAGTCTCGCGGTTGTAGCGGGCGCCCTTACACACTTCGCACTGCACATACACGTCGGGCAGGAAGTTCATGGCAATCACGTTCACACCTTGGCCACCGCAGGCTTCACAGCGACCACCTTTGACATTAAACGAAAACTGTCCACGCTTGTAGCCCCGAGCCTTGGCTTCGATGGTTTCGGCAAACAGATCGCGGATGACGTCGAACACCCCGGTATAGGTGGCCGGGTTGGACCGGGGGGTGCGGCCAATGGGGGATTGGTCAATCACAATCGCCTTGTCTAGGGCCTTGAGACCCTTGATGGGCTCCATTTCGCTAGGCACCGGAATCTTGCTGCCAAAGTGGTTCTGCAATGAGGGGTAAAGCAGCTCGTTAACGAGGGTGGATTTACCCGACCCAGACACCCCCGTAATACAGACAAACTTCCCTAGGGGGATATCAATGTCAATATTCTGGAGGTTGTTGCGATGGGCATCGCGGATAAGCAGCTTGCGGTTGTTGCCCGGACGCCGTTCTGGTGGCGTAGCGATGCTTTGCCGGCCAGACAGGTAGGCCCCCGTCAGAGACTCTTTGTTCTTTAGCAGCGCCTTGAGATCGCCATTTACAACAATGTCGCCCCCGTGGACACCGGCCTTGGGACCGATGTCCACAATGTGGTCGGCGGCGCGAATGGTGTCTTCATCGTGCTCCACCACAATTAGGGTATTGCCCAGGTTGCGCAGTCGGTTCAGGGTTTTTAACAACCGCTCATTGTCCCGCTGGTGGAGACCGATGCTGGGTTCATCGAGCACGTAGAGCACCCCCGTTAACCCGGCACCAATTTGGGTGGCCAATCGAATTCGCTGGGCTTCGCCACCGGATAGGGTCATGGCGGTACGGTCTAGGGTGAGGTAGTCGAGGCCAACATCCAACAAAAAGGTGAGGCGGGCCTTAATCTCTTTGAGCACCAGTTCACCGATGGCTAGCTGTTTCTTGCTTAGCAGGGGGTCACCGCCGTTTTCGCCCATTACATCTTCAATGTTGTAGAGGCAGTCGCGGATGGAAACGCCGGTAAAGTCGAGAATGTTGTAGGGGCCCATCCTGACGGCCAGGGACTCAGGCCGCAGTCGGGCACCGTTGCAGGTTTCGCACACCCGATCAATTAAGTACTTTTCTAGTTTTTGTTTGTATAGCTCGGAGGTACTGTCGCGATACTGGCGGTCCAGGATGGGCAACACACCGTCATACTTGCGATGGTAGCCTTTTTTATCGCGGTAGCGAGAGTCGGTTTCGATGTAGATTTTATCGGGGGAACCGTGGAGAACAATGTGCTGTTGTTCTTCGGTGAGGGTGTTCCAGGGGGTTTGGATTTCGAACCCGTAGGCCTGACCCACGCTATAGAGCAGCGAGAAATAGTAGGTGTTGTCCTTATCGGACCAGGGTGCGATCGCAGCATACACCGGCAATGTGGGATCCGGCACCACCAGCTCCGCCGAAAACCGTCGATGGCTGCCCAGACCATGGCAGTCGGGACAAGCACCATAGGGGGAGTTAAACGAAAACAGCCGGGGGGATAGCTCATCCATCACCGCGCCATGTTCAGGGCAGGCAAAGTTTTCAGAAAAGACTAGCTCAGACGGCAGCTCGGCACCATAGGCCCCGCCGTCCTCTGCCGCCATGGGCAGGTCACCACCCTTCTTACCCTTGCCGCCGCTTTTCGCCTTTAGCGGCACCACATTGTCCTTGTTGCGATCCGCCAGGATATCAATAATGGCAATGCCTTCCGCCCGCTTGAGGCAGGTGGCCAAAGAATCCGCCAGCCGCTCCTGGATATCATCTTTTTTCACCAGGCGGTCCACCACCACCTCAATGTCGTGGATCTTATTTTTCGACAGTTCAATGTTGTCGCTCAGTTCGCGGATTTCACCATCCACCCGCACCCGCACAAACCCTTCCGCCGCCAGGCCAGACAACAGCTTGGCATGGGTTCCCTTTTTGCCGCGCACCACCGGGGCCAAAATCTGAAACCGGGTGCGGTCCGGCAGGGCCATCACCTGATCCAACATTTGGTCGATGGCCTGGGGCGCAATGGAGCGATCGCAATGGGGACAGTGAGGCTGCCCCGCCCGCCCATAGAGCAATCGCAAATAGTCGTAGATTTCCGTCACCGTACCCACCGTGGAGCGTGGGTTGTGGGAGGTGGACTTCTGGTCAATGGAAATGGCCGGACTCAGCCCTTCGATGGAGTCCACATCGGGCTTATCCACCTGGCCCAAAAACTGCCGCGCATAGGCGCTCAACGATTCCACATAGCGGCGCTGCCCTTCCGCAAAAATCGTATCAAAGGCCAGGGACGACTTACCCGACCCGGACACCCCAGTAAACACAATCATCTGATTGCGGGGCAGGTCCAGGTCCAGGTTCTTAAGGTTATGCTGCCGGGCACCGCGAATGCGGATCAAATCGTCCGAAAGCTTGGTCGGCTTGGCCGCCCGCCCAGGGGCCGCTTTGCCATTGCCACTGGCCCTGCCAGTGGCACCCTTACCCTTACCACCGCTCGATTTCCTAGGTGTCTTGGCCGGTTTAGAGGTCTTTGACTGGGGCATGGGGCAAATGGGGTGACAGCGCAGGCGGATCACAATAGTACTAATAAACTATTAATAAGTTAGTACTATTACGAGCAAAACATTTCTTTATGGTAAGTCATAGAGCTTAACCTTGCCGTAATTTAGCCCGCAATTACGCCACAGGTAGGGCTGCGCCCAGGGGGCTGTCCAGACCTAAAATTGTGTGGAGACGGTGGTGGCCCTACGCCCCACTAGCCGACATTTTGTCGCCACTTCACCTGGGGTGCCGTTGTCTCCACCAACACTTTGCCCCGCGCAATCACGTGGCTCACCGTGGGCCGTAGCCGAATCGCCTCTTCCTTACTGGGGCAGTCCAACACAATTAGGTTGGCCGGTTTACCCACATCCACACCATAGTCATCCTTCAGGTTTAGGGTGCAAGCGCCGTGGGTGGTGGCCATGTCATAGCAGGCTTCCAGTTCTTCCAGACCCGTCATTTGGCACACATGCACCGCCATGGCCGCCGCATCCAGCATATTGCCCGTCCCCAGGCTATACCAAGGGTCTTGGATGCAATCATTGCCCAGGCTAACGTTGAGGCCCGCTTGCCAGAGTTCTTTTACCCGGGTTAGGCCCCGGCGTTTAGGGTAGGTGTCGGTGCGGCCCTGGAGGGTAATGTTGATCAGCGGGTTGGCGATAAAGTTCACCCTGGATTGTTTTAGAAACCCGATTAACTTGAGGGCATAGGCGTTGTTATAGGAGCCAAATGCGGTGGTGTGGCTGGCGGTGACTCTCTCTTTTAGGCCCGACCGCAGGGCGCAGGCGGAAACAACTTCGAGAAAGCGGGACTGGTCATCGTCGATTTCGTCGCAGTGGATGTCGATCAGGCGGTTATATTTTTCGGCCAGTTCAAAGATGCGATAGATGGACCGGATGCCGTCGTCGCGGGTGAGTTCGTAGTGGGGAATGCCGCCGACGACATCGGCCCCGAGGATAATGGCTTCTTCGATCAGTTCGTTATTTTTGGGCCCTTCTTTGGGGGGGCTGCCGTAGATGCCATCCTGGGGGAAGGCGACAATTTGTAGGGTAAGCCAGTCTTTGACGGCTTCGCGGACTTCCAGCAGGCCTTCGAGGGCGGTGAGGCTGGTTTCGCTAACGTCGACGTGGGTGCGGACGAAGAGGGTGCCCTGGCTGGCCATTAGCTTGAGGGCTTCGATGGCGCGTTGTTTGATGTCTGCTTGGGTGAGGGTTTGTTTGCGTTCTCGCCAGATTTCGATGCCTTCGAATAGGGTGCCGCTTTGGTTGTGGCGGGGTTGTCCGGCGGTGAGGGCGGAGTCTAGGTGGATGTGGGATTCGACAAAGGGCGGGCTGATCAGCTTGCCGGTGATGTCGATTTCGGTGGGGGCGGTTAGGTCTAGCCGGGGTTCGATGGCGGTGATGGTGTCGCCTTCGATGGCAATATCTAGGCGGACGTGGTTTAGGGTACCGTTTCGGAGGATAAGTGTTGGATTCATTGGACGCTCAGGAAACAGGGGCGTGTAAATTTACTTTACGTCAGATTGATTCTCCAGACGTTGCTGCTGATTGGGCCAGTTTCATTTGCTACATCCAGGCAATGAAACAAATGCATAAGCTACGTGAACTCAATCTTTGTATACGATGTAGACGAGCTATTTAACTTTTCGTCTTTGCCCCCAAACCCCCAAACCTGGGGGCTTTGAGTTTAGTCTCCCCCAGGTTTGGGGGACGGAAGGGGGCCTCGACATCTAATCGCTAATTACCTAAATTTAGGCGGGTCACTTACTTAGCCCATAAATCGGCAACGGAGTTTTTTGTGATTAAACTAACGGTAGATACTCTATTTACTGTTAGTTTTTACTGTCCTCAGTTAGTAATTGGCCGATGTCCTACAATCAGTTCACTATTGATAGCGTTGGCTCTGCTCTGGATATCAGCATCCAGGATAGGACTAATTTATTTGCGGACGTACCGACGGTTGCCTACAGCGACTTTTTGCAACAGGCTTTGGCAGACTATAGCCCCGTGGCGTTGGCCATTGGCACTGAAAAGTCGCGTTCGGAGTTTATTATTGCGCCGATTTTATTTGAGTTAAAGCGGCAGCTCGCGGAGCACATTAGTCTTTTTTCGGGTCGGGAGTTTAATGTGGATGCGGCCAATGGGCTGACGGGGTACTGTGATTTTTTGATTAGCCAGTCGCCGGAACAGTTGTTTATTCAGGCTCCGGTGGTGACGGTGGTGGAAGCGAAAAACGACAATATTAAGTCGGGGTTTGGGCAGTGTATTGCGGAGATGGTGGCAGCTCAGCGATTTAATGCACGGCAAGAGAATGAGATCCCGACGGTTTATGGGGTGATTACGACGGGTAGTATTTGGCAGTTTTTGCGGTTACGAGGTGCGATCGCGGAGATTGATTTGACGGAGTATTTTTTGAATGATGTGGGTAAGGTTTTGGGAATTTTGAAGCACTGTGTTAAGGGTGCTTAGGAAATTGGGCTAATTGCCTGGAAAGTTGCTAAAACTAAAGGGATTTTAAGCTTAAGGGATGGAAGCCGTCATACTTCTCTCCCCACTGGTGTTCGGCTGAGCTTTATTGCCCCCCACTCCCCACTCCCTATTCCCTACTCCCCTCCCCCTCTATGACTCAAGATGAATTGCTAAAGCTAATTGACCAGGCTGCGGAGGAGGGCTGGACAGAGCTGGATCTGGCTGGGGCGGATTTGACGGAATTGCCACCGGAAATTGGGAAGCTGGGTCAGCTTGAGACATTGATTTTAGCGAAGCAGATTAAAGGCAAGTATTTGGGCAATAACCTTACTGAGCTGCCAGCAGAAATTGGATTACTCAGAAATCTAAAATCCCTGCAAGTTTTCGGTAATTGGATATACAAGATAAGAAAATCTGCTAACCCCGGAAATCAACTGACTCAGCTACCCCCTGAAATTGTCCAACTCTCCAGTCTCCAACAGCTCGACCTCAGCTATAACCAACTGACTCAGCTACCCCCTGAAATTGTCCAACTCTCCAGTCTCCAACAGCTCGGCCTCCGCTATAACCAACTGACTCAGCTACCCCCTGAAATTGTCCAACTCTCCAGTCTCCAACAGCTCGGCCTCAGCTATAACCAACTGACTCAGCTACCCCCTGCAATTGTCCAACTCTCCAGTCTCCAACAGCTCTACCTCCGCTATAACCAACTGACTCAGCTACCCCCTGAAATTGTCCAACTCTCCAGTCTCCAACAGCTCGACCTCCGCTCGAACCAACTGACTCAGCTACCCCCTGAAATTGTCCAACTCTCCAGTCTCCAACAGCTCGACCTCAGCTCGAACCAACTGACTCAGCTACCCCCTG
>NZ_JADOER010000015.1 GCF_018739865.1 Leptothoe kymatousa TAU-MAC 1615
GGTGACAGGGGTTGAAAAGATACTGACTGGCTTTGGAAAAGAGTTTGTAATTAATTTCGTATAGGTACTTATTATTTGAGTGCAAACGTCTAGGCATGTTTAATGGCTGGAGCTTGCATCCCTTTTGTCTGTCTCCATCGCCAAGTTAGGCAATTTTCTCTTCCCTAATCCAGGTTTGCTGTCCCCAGCTACCATCGGCTTCATATTCACGGGTTAGCCGCAGTCTGATGTTCGGCTCAATTAGCCAGCCGACTTCGCAACGAAAGGCCGTATTACGTTGGATGGTTTGGGGACAAAGGGATGACCCCCCATTGGGTAAACACAACAGCTGATAGCCTGTTTCAAATAGGAGACGCGACCCTTGGACCTTGGCTATGGATTGGCCGGTGGCAGGCCCTGCCCGCCAGGTTTGTAGAACCGTATCCGCCGATTGTTTTGAGACGTTTAGTTCCGTTGTAAAGGGCTGGGACACGGACCAGTCACGGCGGTAGACAATGGCTTGTCCCCGCCAGGTACCGACCAGCTGATCCATGGAAAGTGGGGCGCGGATTCGGTCAGCCTGTCCCTCACGGGTCTCACGGATTAGGATAATGTCCGCCAGTGCACCGCCGGGGTTAAATAATTGCACGAGCCTGAAGCGGGCGTTGGGCAGGGTGAGGCCAAATTCGGTGCCAAACTGGGAAAAGGGACTCCACTGTGTAGAACCTTTGGTAAAAGAACCATCTTCGCAGAAGAGACTGCTTTGGTTGATGCTGGCAAATTCTGTTTTTGTCTCCTGGGGAGGCTGACCCGTTGGGTAGCGGGTCACCTGAAAGCGGGCACTAGTTTCGCTAGTTCTTTCTAGGGTTAAAATCGATGGGACATTACTCACCTCGGTGCCATCGGGGGTGAGCTTGGTAAAGCTCCCTTTCCAGGTGCCTTCATTTTTGAACAGGTTTTCCCATTGATTTGGCATCGGAGCTGTTAAGAAACTACTTCACGGTTTAGGTCTGAAAGGCTTGTTAAGCCATGATTTCAAGCAACAAGGCCATGATTTTAATTTTTAACAAGCCCATAGTCGGTGAGCAAAGCGGCTCTTCTATTGTGGGCCATGGCAGAGAAATTAGCTAAGCCACCCCATGGGCCGCCTAGGGGTTAGGCAACCTAAGGCTCACGGCGGCAGAGTTCGACTTCGTTCGCCAGAATGCGAACATCGTAGTTCGCTAAGAAATCTTGCCCCAGCAGCCCGGCAGAAAAGTTAGCCGCGATCGCAACATGCACATTCATCGCCACCGCTGCCTGTACCCGCATCGACCGCACCCAGCCATTACTAATGGGAATGGCAGACTCCCCAGGAATCCGCAAAAAGCCCCCCGGCGTGCCCTTAATCTCTAGCCGCGCTGCCATAGCCCCTGTGATGATGGTGCGGGGCAAATCCTGTTGCATCACCATGTCAAACGACTGCCGATCGTTAAATCTCACCTCGATCACCGGCATCCCCGACTGCATTGCCTTAATGGGTACCCGCACCACTCGCCCCGCATCGGTCTCCGCCTTTTCCCGGTCCAGCTCTTGCCGAATCGCCTCCGCCCGATCTGCGGCCACCTTCTGGGCCTGCCAATTGCCCTGGTCTAACCACAGCGACGCTGCTTGACGATAGTCTTCTAGGGCTTCTTTGCCAGATTGTACCGAGGCCCGTAACCCATACAGCTCGGCCGTTGGCCCCATGGCAATGGCATTGGAATAGTCTTTGAACGCATTCTCTCCATCGCCCAGTTGTTGATAGGCTTGCCCCCGCAGTGCCAATCGGTCCACGGTTGCTTCTGTTTTAATCAAGGCTGTTAACGCCGTCATGGCTCCGTAGGCATCACCCAATGCCAGTCGAATTTTGGCGCGCTTTACCTGGATCTGTGGATCCTCCGGAGCCAGTTGTTGCACCTTGGCCAAATCCCGTGTTGCGGCTTCATATCGATGCATTTGGGCCTGCACATAGGCGCGATCGCATAGCGCTTCCCCATGCTCTGGCTCCATGCCCAATAGCCAATTTAGATCGTCCAGCGCCTGCCGCAAAAAGCCCTGGGCCACTTTCTCCCTGGCCCGCTGTAAATAGTCTGTGGGCGAGACGAGTCCCCCTGGGCTGGGGGAGACCACGGGTTTATTTAGCTCCGCCTGTAGCTGGTTGGCCTGGGCCAAACAATCCGCCGCATTGGTCTTATCTTTTTGGGCCAGATATAGCTTGGTGGCGGCCTTATAGGCCATCATCGCCTGGTGCTGTTGCCCCATCTGGCGGTGCACCTTGCCCAAGAGTCTCTGGGCTGCGGCCAGGGTTGGGTCTAGTTTCAGGGCCTGTTGGGCATCCAAAATAGCCGACGACGGGGTGGGGGTGGTGACATAGGCCAGGGCCCGAGCGAGATAGGCCAGGGCCGTGGGGTCTCGTTGAATCACTTTGGTGTAGTCTGCGATCGCCCCCGCACTATTCCCAATTTTCAACCGAATGCGCCCCCGCAATTCATAGGCTTCAGGGTGTTGCCCATTGGTCAAAATCACCCGATCCAACAGCGCCAGGGCCGTACTAAACTCGCCCCGTTCCACATAGTCCAATGCCTGTTGATAGCTCATTGTTTCTTTCTGAAATTTCCCTAGCCCATGTCCGCATTGTGCACACTCTGTCCGTCCCCCGGCAGAATGGTAATATCCCGAGGCTGAATGGCTTTACCCACGGTCACCTCAAATTCCCCCGACCAATTTTCAATCGACAACAGTTTCTCATTGGGCCCCTCATACTCAAAGAACCGGCATTGTTCCACCGTGGGTCGCTGGTTTGCTCGAATTCTTGTCATTTGGGCCGTGCCAGACTCAGTACAGCGGTAGGTCTCCCCTTGAAACTCGAGTTCCTTAGGCGGTTCGGGGGTGCTAATGGTCAAGGCCTTAGTCGGTGTCATTAGGGCGACTTCTAGCCAGTCATCTTCTTCCACCGATAGCCACACTCGCGTGCCCCCATCTTGCAACAGATATTCCTGCCACGTAAACCCATCCTGTTCATAGATCAGCTGTCCTTCGACCACCCAATCGTTCCCCTGGTACTGCACAATATCTCCCAGCTGCAGGTCAAACAGGGTGCGCTGTTTCGACGGGGCTCCCGTTTGTGCCGGCACCGCCTGTTGTTGCCGCATAAACAGAAAAATACCGATGCCGACAATAAGAACAATCAGTGCACAATAGACAATAAACATAATAAAATACCTCAGTTGTACCAGGCCCAGCGAGGGTCGGATTGATATTTAACAATAATCGGATTAGCTAAACGGTTGACTTTGACGGTGTTCACCTGAATGTCCTTGGGCAGTGTAAACAGCTTGTGCATCAAGGACGAGGTCAAAAACTGGGTAGATACGGGTAACTCTAATGCGTCTGTATCCACGGGGCGATGCGAGGCCATCACAAATCCCCAAGGGCCAAAGCTAGGCACCGAGACCATGTAGGGCGCCGTCGTCAGGTTTGCGGTTTTTAAGGTTTCGGCAATACAGGCAAATACTTTAGGGGCAAAAAACGGGCTGGATGCCTGGGTCACAAAAATCCCCTGGTCTGCTAACTGTTGTTGAATTTGTTGATAAAACCCTTTGGAATATAATTTGGCAATGACGGCCTGATCGGGATCGGGGAAATCGGCCACAATTACATCAAATTTGTCATGGTCTTGTTCGGAGAGTTGGGAAACAAACTTAAAGGCATCTCCATGTATTATCTGCACCCGCGGATCGCTAAAGGCGGCTTGGTTGGCTTCGACCAGCGCCGGATAACGCTGCGCCAAGTTAACCACCGACGGATCCAACTCGATAACCAGCACCTGTTCTACTTCAGGCCATTTCAAAATCTCTCGCAACGCCATGCCATCCCCGGCCCCCAACAACATGATCCGGTGGCGGTCAGGATTAGCGCTCATCGCTGGGTGGATTAAGGCTTCATGGTAGCGGTATTCATCCCAAGTAGACAGTTGCAGGTCCCCATCCAGGAATAACCGCACATCCTTAGCCTGCCGGGTAACCACAATCCGCTGATAGGCAGACTGGGTGCGCAACATAATGGGGGCACCGTAGAGATTGTCTTCTAAGCGGTTACCCAGGGGTAATGCCACTAGGGAAAATGCACAGAGCCCAATACCCACCAGGCCTCCCCACCGTCGCCAGTGTTTCATCTGGGGGAAATTATTGCCCAGGATAAACACCATGCCCGCTGGCAATGCCCCAATGAGGGCGGCGGCTGGAAACAGCCCCACGGTGGGCAGCAAAATGGCCGGGAAGGCCAAAGACCCCACTAAGGCCCCCACATAGTCCCAGGCTAAAACCTGGGCGATGGCATTGCGCAAATCCTGGTCTAACTCCACCAGTCGGGTCAGCAAAGGCACTTCCATGCCGGCCAACATACCCAGTAGCAAGGTGGCCACCCCCAGGCCAATCCACACCGGACCGCCCGCCACAAATAGGGCAAATAACCCGAGGGGGAGCAGGGCCGTTAGGGGGGCAATTAACAGCTCCACCTTTAGGAAGTTGGTCAGCAGGTAGTGGTGCTGCTGGGTGCGATCGCCCTGGGCAAAAATAAACTGACTCAAATAGGACCCAATCCCCATGGCGGCTAAAAAGCCCCCCACGGCCACACCATAGGCCAGGGCCTGGTTCCCCACCAAATAGCTAGCTAAAGTACCCAGCAACAACTCTGCCGCTAATCCACAGCTAGACGAAACCGCAGCCGTGGCCAGCAGTAACCAAAACTGTTTCCGACTCAAAAACAGCGACTCTGAAAACTCTGGGCGTTGCGCAGCAAATTGTTCCATTATTTACCCGAGGAGTTGCCACCCCCACGAAAACCACCATAGGCAGAGCGAGTTGATAACGGCTCAAACTGCCCACTCCGATAGGAGCCAAAATGCACCATGCGATGTCGAGGTCGATATAATGGCTGGTTCGTTTGCCGCAAATGCAGGGCAGATGCCTGACTGTAGGCACCGACAACAGAAGCCCCAGCCACAACATAGGCCAAAATAGCAAAGACTTTCGTTAGCATAGAATTTAACCTTGAATATGAATAATATCTGGCTCAAGTATGGTGTGGGCGCCCTCTTGCACGGTTAACCGAGTTCGATCGACAGACCGATCAGGCACCACCTCCACATAAAAACGATAGGAATCTTTTGGTTCCAATAGAAAAAACGTCCTTAAACTTTGGCGATAAGATTCATTTATCTTGCTGCCACGGTTTATCTGAAACTGATGGGAATAGACCTCTTCACCATCTTTATCTTGTATCGAAAAATCAATGGTAAATCGACTGGGGGATGTTTCATCTGATACAACGGCCACAGTCGCCCTAATTAAATTGTTAGCGCCCCCCATCACTCCACGACCGCCTAAATCGCTATCCCCAATTGACTTTTGGATGACCCGTTTACCCGAGGTATAGACTGAGTAGGTCGTAAACCCGCTTAAGAGAAAAGTGGCTAGGGTCCCGATAAAAAAATAGCGGGTATCCACCACACCATTTTTTACCACTACATTTAGGGTGGCAGACGAATCCACCTCTTCTCCTGCCGTGGTGCCATATTCCAACACCGACAGCTCAATGGTAATGGGCTCTCCTGTTTTGGAACGAATATCCAATCCACCCTTCACATCCTGTTCCGACCAAGTCCCCGATTCCCCATCTTCTCGCCAGGTACCCGACTCTTTCCAGGCTTGCTTCATGGCTGAAGCCAACAAATTTCCCTGGGAGTCAATTAAAGCAATTTCGTAGGTTATCCAGCGGTTAGAGGGAATGTCAGCAGCAACATCGATACGCAGGGCACCAATGGGACTTTTCTCTAGCTCAATCGGGTCTAGAGCGATAGCTTCTTCTGGAGAAAGATTAATGGCTTGATTGACCAGTGTTTTTTGAAAAAAAACTGAAATAAGACCTGCACATACGATTAAGCCTAGGGCACCTAATGCGATGAGGGGAGAAAAATCACGGAACCGCTTAATTTTTCGAGTTTGCACATCAACAGGCATAGAACCTGGCTTCTATAACTAACTTTACGTAGATGCTGCGACCTGATGGTACTATACCCTTGTTTCGAGCGCCAAGAACAGGTCGCGGAAAGTAACGGAAATTCACGAGAGATTCACACCATGGTAATGCAACAGCTGGCAGCAACGGTTGGATGGTCCTTTGTCGGGGTTGTATTGTTTTACTTGGGCATTCGCCTGTTTGACTTGCTAGATCCCATTGATTATCAGGCCGAAATTCGCAATGGCAATATGGCTGCGGGTGTTATTCTCGCAGCCGTTGTTGTATCTATTGCAACAATCATCATCTCAGTGATTGTCTTTTAGCCATACAAAATTAATCAGGAGACGGAATCTAGCTCTCTCTCCTGCTAGCCCCCAACAGATGCCCAAGCCAATACAGTCCTATTTCGATACATCCAAAAAAGGCTAGATTCTAAAATTATTCTTAGAACGGTAACGTTCACAAAGCCATGGGACAACTAAAGCAAGGCATGGAGTCCCTTACCTAAGATTTGTCTGATGGGGGTAATGGCCACCATGCCTGTGTGCCCGCGGCATTCAACGTTAAGCCGCTAAAAGGGTTCTACAGAGTAGGCCAATCGTTGTTACACAATATAGTAAGCAAAGGCTATTAAACAGCCACATTAGCCCAATCATGGAAAAATTGAGCCATGGATTGGAATTAATCTGAGTCGAAACGTTCATAGAAACAATATCTACTTTGCTCTAGCCATAGTACTGGTGGAATCAAGGTCGGTTCTATATTCACTAAAAAGTTGAGGTTTGTTTAAATTTATTTACCATAGGCCTGCTGAACCGAAACGGTATCCTGATTTAGGGCTGCACATGTTGTAGATAGCTCAAAACCCGCAGGGGCAAATCTGTTACCATCATGGACTTGGGGATAAAATCATCGGCCCCGGCCTTAAACGCGTTTTTTTTGCGGTCCATATCTTCATGGACAGTCAAAAATAGAATGGGCAGCTGTTGCCATCGGGCATCGGCGCGCAGCACCTGACATAGCTCTAGCCCATTGGCCTTGGGCATGTCGATATCTAGCACTAGGACATTGGGTTGAACCCGTTCTAGCTGGGCCAGCAGTTGGGTCGGATCCTCGAGGGTAAATAATTGAATGCCCCAGGGTGAGAATGTGACTTTTAGGAAGTCCAACACCTGGATATCATCATCTACAACCATTACCCTAAAATCACTTCGTTGCTTTTGTAGTAACTGCTGTAGGGTTTTGATAATCTGTTGAGGTGAGGTGTCAGGGGATAAAAAACAATCCACACCCTGTTGCACCCAGGTTAATCGTTGTTGAAAATCTTCCATCTTAGAAACAACTAAAACTGCCACCTTGTCTTTGGCTTTCGTCAACTGGTCTAAGAGCGCCAGGGTACCCGAACTATCAGGTTCTTTGTCCGGACACCAGATAACCAACCCGTCTGGCGTTTTTGATTGAATCTTGTTTTTCGCCTGCAGTAGGTCAGGAACAATTTCAATATTTAGCCCCGCATTATTGCCCAATGGGACCAATGTGGGGCCAAACTCGCTGGACTGGCCCAAAGCTATGATGTGAGGAGATTCCAGTTGCTCTGTGGAGAAGGTGAAATCGCTGTTTGCTTGGTGGAGATGCTGTTTTAGGGTCTCTATTAAAACAACCGCCCTTGTTGTTTCTGCTGGATCTAAAGATGTCTTCTCCTGCAACAATTGCTCTAATTCACGGGCAAGGCGAGAGCCATCGGCAAGACCAAAACAACCAAGGGCACCCACTAGTTTATGGGCTTGGGATTGACCGGCTTGTCTTAGCTCTGGATTTAGCTGACCGCAGTTGAGGGCACCCACGGCGGCATCTAGCACCGTCAGCCGTTCTTGCATGGTGTCTTGGTGGGCGGTCCAAGTCTTGGCAATGGCCGTAGCTATATCGGTTGAGTTAACGGACTCAGAAGGGATTGATGGGGCAGCTGATGGGGCTGGTGTTTGATTGTTTAGGGATTTGAGACGATAGCCAAGGCCATAAATGGTTTCGATAAAATCCTTTGGTGCACCTCCCGCCTTTAGCTTTTGGCGCATTCCCTTGATGTGGGTCCTCACCGCATCGCCGCTGGGCGGATCTTCAAATACCCAGAGGTTTTCAATGATGGCATTGAGGCTAAATACCCGACTGGGATGACGCACCAGCAGTTCTAGAATGGCGTATTCCTTGGGGGTCATGTGGAGCTGATGGTCTCCATAGTGCACATCAAACGTGTCTGGGGTGATCGACAACGGTCCCCAATGTAGTGTTGAGGAGGCCTCTTGGGCATCTCGCCGTAGCAGGGCCCTGATGCGAGCGCACAGTTCATCAAAATCAACGGGTTTGACCATGTAGTCATCGGCCCCGGCATCCAACGCGTGGACTTTATCTTGGCTATTGTCCTTGGCTGTCAGCATCATAATGGGGCAGGTGATTGCCTGCTGCCGAAGCTGCCGGCAAAGGGAAATGCCATCAATATCCGGCAACAGCATGTCGAGGATGATGACATCGTAGGTAAAAAGATCTAGAAAATCTTTGGCTGTGGCTCCATCGGTGGCAATATCGACGGCATAACGCTGTTTGATCAGACGCTCCATCAGCGTCCCCAGCAAAACCTCGTCATCATCAATGAGCAATAGCCGCATGGTAAGCGCTGAGAGCCATGTCATTATCAGAGAATTCCTCAATTTTAAGCCATCCTAGTTAAAGCCCAGGAGAGTTGTTAGAAAACAATATGTTGCAGTGGATCTACGGAGTCTAGGTACACGGAGTCTAGGGACGGCGTTATTGCTCAAATATGGCGACAGCTAAAACTGGCGAGTTGTTGTCAGTGCTACAACATCTAGAACAGATCTGCTTGAAAATCTTTAGGTGGTGCCTATTTCAGTGATTACTAAATAATCCCCTTAAAATTGCGGCATACGGCTATTCATTTTTTATTTCCAGGAATATTAAATATGTTATTTCGGCAGCTCTTCGATCCAGACTCTTGCACCTACACCTATCTAATTGCTGATATTGGGACTAAAGAGGCAATTTTGGTTGATTCGGTGCGTGAACAGGTAGATCGCGATCTGAATCTGCTCAAAGAGTTGGATTTAACCCTGCGCTACTGCGTAGAGACCCATGTCCATGCGGACCATGTGACCGGTGCTGAACGGTTGCGCAGGGCAACGGGCTGTTTGACGGTTGTGCCTGAGTTCGCTCGCGTTAGCTGTGCCAATCGACATATTAAAGACGGTGAGCGTTTACGGCTGGGGCAAGTTTTGGTAGAGGCGATCGCAACCCCCGGCCATACCGACAGCCACATGGCCTACTTGATCAATCAAGACCGCATCCTCACCGGCGATGCCCTATTTATCCGGGGCTGCGGACGCACCGACTTTCAACAGGGGGATGCGGGGCGGCTATACGATTCCGTCACCCAGCGCTTGTTTGCCCTCCCCGAAACGACCCTAGTGTATCCGGGCCATGACTATCGGGGCCATACGGTTTCGAATATTGCTGAGGAAAAACAATGGAACCCTCGCTTTGCCGGTCGCGATCGCACCAGCTTTATTACATTGATGCATGGCTTGAATCTGCCCAATCCTAAAAAGATGATGGAAGCGGTGCCCGCCAACGAAAACTGCGGCAAAACCATGGTGGCTGCCTAGGGCTTTACCGCTTTGCCTCGGCAAAGGCCCCACTAAAATACTATGGGTCTTAACGGGTTGCCCTGTCCTATCCATTAGGGCGGGGCATTGTATTGGGGCCGCCCCATGATCGCCAGGCCCTATTACAATTTATCCCCACCCCCTAGACTCTCTAGCCAACTAGAGGGTTTATCCTGGGCCATATGATGTCTATCGATGCCTGGCCCATGACGCTTCAACTAACGGTTCCCAATATGGCCTGCGATGCCTGCGCCAAAAATATTACCAATGCCATCAAAACCCTTGATGAGCAAGCAACGGTGACCGCTGACCCCAAAACTAAATTGGTCAACATTGAAACAGAAACCGCCGAAGCATCGGTGCGAGATGCCTTAGAAAAAGCGGGGTATCCACCGGCGGCTTAGGCTGCCGCCCCGATGTTCTGCCCCGATGTAAGCAAGTCCTACAATGCCTGATTTGGCCGCTGACCCAAGGAGAATGCCATGACCACCGCCACCCTCACCCTTAGGGGCATGAGCTGTGCTGCCTGCGCCACAAATGTTGAAGCGGTGATTCGCCAGGTGCCAGGGGTGCATGGTGCCCAGGTAAACTTTGCCGCCGAGCAAGCCAGCATTGATTTTGATGAGCGCAGTACGAGCCTCCGACTGATTCAGGCAGCGGTGGTCGATGCGGGGTACCAAGCGATTGATCACCCCATCAGCATGGAGGACGAGCGGCAGCAACATCGGGCGCACCAGCGGCAGCTGCTAACGCGGGTGATGGTGAGCGGTACGGTGGGGGCGATTTTGGTGGTGGGGTCCTTGCCCGCCATGGTAGGGATAGCCATTCCCGGTTGGCCCATGGTGTTCCACAACCCTTGGCTACAGCTGGTGCTGGCCACTCCGGTGTTGTTTTGGTGTGGCCAATCATTTTTTGTGGGAGCTTGGAAAAGTGTGGCCCACCGAGCGGCCAACATGAATACCCTGGTGGCCTTGGGCACCGGCACGGCCTATCTCTATTCCTTATTTATCACCGTATTTCCCCAAGTTTTATTAGATCGGGGGATGTCGCCTGATGTGTATTACGAAGCTGCCGTCGTGATCATCGCGTTGTTGTTGCTGGGGCGATATCTCGAAAATCGCGCCAGGGGACAAACATCGGATGCAATTCGACAGTTGATGGGGCTACAGCCCCAGGTGGCCCAGGTGATCCGTCAGGACACAGCGATGACGATTCCCATCGATCAGGTGGTGGTGGACGATATTGTGGTGGTTCGCCCGGGGGAGAAGATTCCGGTGGATGGCACCGTGGTATCTGGGGGGTCCACCGTGGATGAGGCCATGGTCACCGGAGAACCCATGCCGGTGGAAAAACACCCCGGCGATACAGTTATTGGGGCCACCCTGAATAAGACGGGCAGCTTTCGATTTCGGGCCACTCGCGTTGGCCAAGAGACCATGCTGGCCCAGATTGTTCAGCTGGTGCAGGCGGCCCAAGGGTCAAAGGCACCGATTCAAAAGCTGGCGGATCAGGTGACCGGCTGGTTTGTGCCGGTGGTGATGGCGATCGCACTGCTTACATTTCTGCTGTGGTTTGGTTTCACCGGCAACATTACCCTCGCGTTACTCACCACCGTGGGCGTGTTGATTATTGCTTGTCCCTGCGCCCTGGGGCTAGCCACCCCCACATCCATTATGGTGGGCACGGGCAAGGGGGCAGAGCGAGGCATTTTAATCAAAGATGCCGAGAGTTTAGAACAGGCCCATCGGCTGCAAACCATTGTGTTAGATAAAACCGGCACCCTCACCCAGGGGCAGCCTGCGGTCACCGACTGGGTGCCGGTAAACCCCAAGCGCGCTCACCCCGTTGCGGTGGCCCCATCTAGCCCTCGATTTAGCCCCGTCAGCCCAGGGGTTAACATGGGCAAGATCCTTGAGCTGGCGGCGGCTGTGGAAAATTGCTCAGAACATCCCCTGGCCACCGCCGTGGTTAGCTATGCCCAGGTCCATGGGGTCACCACCCTGCCCGAGGTAGAAAAATTTGAGGCGGTTGTTGGCCAGGGCGTGCAAGGTATTGTCCAGGAGCAACAGGTATACATTGGTACTGAAAGCTGGATGCAGTCCCTAGGTGTGAACACCCAGGCCCTCCAAAGCCAGCGCCAGGCCTTGGAAAATGCGGCCAAAACCACCATCTGGATTGCCATTAACCACCAAGCCGTGGCCCTGCTCGGCATTGCGGATCAGATTAAGCCCACGTCGCCAGCCACCGTTTTAGCCCTACAGCGCATGGGCTTAGATGTGGTGATGCTCACCGGCGATAACCCGCAAACCGCAGCGGCCATTGCAAAATCCGTCGGCATTCAGCGATATTTTGCCAGCGTCCGCCCCGCCGAAAAGGCGACCTACATACAACAGCTACAGTCCGAAGGGAAACGGGTGGCCATGGTGGGGGATGGCATTAACGACGCCCCAGCCCTAGCCCAGGCCGATGTGGGCATGGCCATTGGCACCGGCACCGATGTTGCGATCGCAGCCAGCGATATCACCCTAATTTCTGGCGATCTCCAGGGGGTGGTCACAGCCATTCGCCTAAGCAAAGCCACCATGGCCAACATTCGCCAAAATTTGTTCTTTGCCTTTATCTACAACACCGTGGGGATTCCCATCGCCGCAGGCATTCTCTATCCCCTCTGGGGCTGGCTGCTAAATCCCATGATTGCTGGGGCTGCCATGGCCTTTAGCTCGGTCTCTGTGGTCACCAACGCCCTGCGTCTTAGAAACTGTCGTTGTTAGACCAGGGTGCCATTGCACTAAAGAGATTTTTCAAGCCATTCCACATCCCAGTATTGGCCAAATTTGCGGCCCACTTCCCCATAGCGACCAACGCTATGGAAGCCAAATTTGTGATGCAGGGCAATGGATTCAGGATTGGGCAACGTAATGGCCGCATAGGCCCGGTGCACATCCTCATCCGCTAAGGAATCCAACAATTTTGCGTATAGCTGCGTGCCGATGCCCAGCCCCTGGGCATCGGGACTCAAATAGATGCTCGTCTCCACCGATGTGTCATAGGCGGCCTT
Organism: Leptothoe kymatousa TAU-MAC 1615; assembly: GCF_018739865.1. Taxonomy (GTDB): domain Bacteria; phylum Cyanobacteriota; class Cyanobacteriia; order Phormidesmidales; family Phormidesmidaceae; genus Leptothoe; species Leptothoe kymatousa. Next base: position 12,751 of record NZ_JADOER010000015.1, read on the forward strand.
ATCCCGCAGCTTGCTACTGGTGGCATAGCCCACAACCTGCTGATCTTTTTCAGCCACCCACATTCGGTGACGTCCGTCGGTCCCATAGTGGCGCCACCACCGTTCCCGCCGTTGATCAACGGTGTAGGGTTCAATGTCAAATGTGATCACCGTGTTCAAAATATAGTGGTTATAAAGCTGGGTGAGAGGAAAAAGGTCGCTGGCCTTAGGCAGGCGAATACTAGTAACCATAAGGGATCTACCCGTTGAATCTGGCGACAATCAGTGTTCAGAATACCATCAGGAAATAGGGAGCATTCATAAATGTATGGCCATTGGAATCCGTATTTTTACGGAATTGGCCATGTATTTCTGTATTTTTTTCCTGTCCACAGGTGCTTCGACAGAATGCTGAACTATGTCAAGGTCAACAGCCCATAGGAGTTCCACTTTGCAGCTCGTTAATCAATGGTTCACTCGAATGTTTTGGATGAACAACCCTATCGCCGACGATGGAGTTGGGTCATATCAGTATGGTCGTGGCCCGTGGGAAATACTCTTCCAAGCAATAACCCATGCCTGGAATATGCTCGTCCGTTTTACCTGGGAGCCCTTCACCATGGTTAGTCAGTCTTCTGTTCAGGATTATGCGCCCCTTGAAGTCTTACCAGATTATTATCTCAACTGTGATAGTGCCAAGCGACTTTGGCAAGATTGGCGGGTGCTAAGGCGATTGTTTACACGTCGCGACCACAGTCGTGATTTGTTGCTTCAAGGTGAATCTGGCTGGTTGCCAATCCATGGAATGGCGCTGCAGCGACAGCTACTCACCGTGACAACAGATGAGGGCGAAACAGTATTAGATCTCAGTGAGCCTGTGGTTTGGCTTAGCCGCGCCAACCCTGCGAACACTCAAATTTCCCAAGAACCAACATCCACTGCGGGCAAAACCCTGCTGTGGAATCCAGTTTAGTCACCCTGAACTCTGGTGGGTTAGGCCCCTAAATCAACAGTGGAACCCAGTTTAGTCACCCTGAACTTTGGTGGGTTAGGCCCCTAAATCAACAACGGCATCTTTTTGAATCTGGCAGTCAGTCAATGGGGGAAATGTTTCTCTTCAAGGCTGGCTGCTTTCTGTGCTAGTTGGTACGTGGCCTCATCCGTGAGCAGACGATGGTGACCGCCGAGTCTTAGCATTGAAGCGGGGCAGGTGGCTGCAGGGACCATGGTTAAGAGCTGGTGTAGGATCGCGGCTTTGGATTGTCCAAATACGCAACAAAGTGTATGTCGGGCACTGCTAATGGCGCTGAGGGTGAGGGTGAGGGCGTGGGTGGGCACATCTTGGAGTTGCTCAAAGTGTTCAGAGGTGAGCTGCTGTTGGCGATTGGGATGATCTAAACGCACCAGCTTGACCCAACGGGGATCGTTGAAGTTGGCAACGGCTGGATCGTTAAAGGCTAAATGGCCATTGTTGCCCACACCCAATAGACAGAGGTCAATGGGGGCCTGGGTGAGCAAACGGGTGTAGCGATCGCATTCTGCCATGGGTTCCAACGCATCCCCATGGAGATAGTGGAAGGCCTTAAACGGTAGCCATTGGGCGATGTGCTGCCGCAAATAGTAGCCAAAACTAGCGGGATGTTCGGACGGTAGCCCCAAAAACTCATCCAGGTGTAACCCCACAACCCGCGACCAGTCGACGGTGCGGTCCTGGCGTAGATAATTCAACAGCCCCAGCTGGGAACGGCCTGTGGCAAAGACAACGGTGGCCGTCGCCTGCTGCTGCAAGGTGTGGGTTAGCTGGGCAATGATCTGCTGAGCGGCCGCTTGGGCCAACATATCTGGATCAAGACAAATCTGTACCTGGAGATTATCAACCTGCTTGATGCGACAGACCGTCGGGGTTTGAATCGTTCTCATGGTGGTAGACGCCCAAAACTCAGCGCCATAAAAGTTAAAACTTGATCATAGGTCAAACCCTTGCCCCTATTGGTTTTCCTGTGGCGACTTAAAATAACACTCTGGGATTCGTTAGCTTGCGCTAAGCTTTTTAGCGTTACCTGACAGGCTAAAGCATGAGTGCAAAGTGGTTGTGGCTAATTCTCGGGGGATTTATTGCGATTATTTTCTCCGGTTCGATTGTGCACTTGACGACGGAGATATGGTGGTTTGACTCCGTTGGCTTTGCCGATGTGCTGTGGACTCGACTGCGTTGGCAAGCTGCGATCGCACTGCTCGCCTTTATCCTGTGGTGGTTAGTCCTGTTTATCAACTATGCCGTTGCCCAACGCCTCACCCGCGATCGGCCCCTGCGGGTCATTCAAAATTCCCAATGGGATCCCTATTTACCAGGCATCATCCGCTACACCAGCCTCGGTCTAATTACCCTATTGGCCCTAACGGCCGCCATCAACGGCGTTGAAACCTGGCAGGATGTCCTCAAATTCCTCAACCCCGTGGCCTTTGGCACCCAAGAGCCTCTGTACGGACGGGATGTTAGTTTTTACATTTTTCGACTGCCGCTATTTGAAATTTTGCATCGCGCAGCCACCGAGCTACTCATATGGAGCCTGGTGCTATCCGCCTGTATCTATGGCGTAAAAGGAGAGATTCGGCCCGAACGCGGTTGGAAATATTTTCTCACCGGGGAAGTTAAAACCCACTTTTGTGTTCTACTGGCAGCCTTAGCCGTTATCTTTGCCCTAGGCTTTTGGCTGGCCCGCTATGAATTGCTCTATTCACCTACAGGCGTAGTGTTCGGTGCTGGCTACACCGACGTCAATGCCCGCATGCAGGCCTATGGCATCATGGGCTTTATCACCATTGCCGTTGGCATTTTATTTGTTGCCTCCCTATGGCGCAGCGGTTTTCTCCTACCCATCACCGCCATTAGTCTCTACACCATCGTCTTTTTGTTGATAACAGGCCTATACCCCTGGGGCCAACAAAAATTTATTGTAGAACCCAACGAGCTACGCAAAGAATCCCCCTACATTGCCGATAACATTGAGCTGACGCGCCAGGCCTATGGTCTGTCAACGGTGCAGCAAGAATCCTTTGAGGTGAAAAACCAGCTCGATGGTGCGGCCCTAGCTCGCAATAGCAGCACCATCGACAATATTCGGCTGTGGGACTATCGCCCGCTGCGAAGTACCTATGGCAGTTTACAAACCCTGCGCCCCTACTACCGGTTTCAAGATATCGACATCGATCGCTACACCTTTGGCGATGACTATCGCCAGGTGATGCTCTCCCCCCGAGAACTGGTGGATGACGCCCTGCCCGCCCAAGCCCAAACCTGGGTGAACCAACACCTGATCTACACCCACGGCTACGGGTTGGCCATGAGCCCGGTGAACAAAGTCACCGAAGACGGTTTGCCGGAATTGTTTATCAAGGATTTGCCCCCCAAAAGCTCCGTCGATCTCACCGTGGAACAACCTCGAATTTACTACGGTGAGGCCACCGACCGATATGTTCTCACCGGCACCGATCAAGCAGAATTTGACTATCCCCTGGGCAACGACAATGCCCAATATAACTACACCGGTGTTGGGGGGGTGGCCATTGGGTCATCCCTAAAGCGGCTGGCCTACGCCTACAACCTGGGAGACTGGCAGCTGCTGTTATCCAACTCCCTCGGCGAAAATTCTCGCATTCACTACCATCGACTGATCCAAGATCGCATTCGCCAGCTCGCCCCCTTTCTTTCTTTAGATAGCGATCCCTACCTAGCCGTCATTAACGGTCGGCTGCAGTGGATTGTGGATGCCTACACCCTCAGCAACCGCTATCCCTATTCTGAACCCCTGTGGCGAAGCAACGGCATCCAGTCCGTGATTCAAAGCCGGGCCATGAACACCATTGTTCAAAATCGCACCAACTACATCCGCAACCCGGTCAAAGCCGTTGTAGATGCCTACGACGGCACCTTAAAACTCTATGTTGTTGATGACACCGATCCAATTTTGGCGTCATTCCAAAAGAGTTTTCCCAGTTTATTTGAGCCCTTAGAAAATGTCCCCGATGGCCTACAGGCCCATTTTCGCTATCCCCAAATGTTGTTTAAAATCCAGGCTCAGATCTATCGCGCTTACCATATGGATCGGCCAGATGTATTTTACAACCAGGAAGATCTCTGGGACTTTCCCACCCAGATTACCCGGGAAGAGAATTCGGAAACCCTAGAACCCTACTATGTGATCATGAAGCTTCCCGAGGCCGAGGAAGAAGAGTTCATGTTGATTGTGCCCTTTACTCCGGTGGGCAAAAACAACATGGTGGCTTGGATGGCCGCTCGCTGCGATGGGGCCAACTATGGCAAGCTGCTGGTCTATGAATTTTCTCGTCAGGCCCTGCTCTATGGCCCACGACAAATTGACTCCCGCATTGATCAAGATACGGAAATCTCTCAGCAGCTCACCCTATGGAATCAGGAGGGGTCCGAAGTCTTTCGTGGGGACCTACTGGTGATTCCCATAGAGCAGTCTCTGCTCTATGTGGAGCCCGTTTACCTACAGGCGCGGGGGCAAAACGATAATAGTAATGCCATCCCTGAACTGAAGCGGGTAATTCTGGCCTATAAAGATTCCATTGTGATGGAAAAAACATTGGAAGATAGCCTGACGAAACTGTTTGGGCAACGTCCGGCCGCCCCACCCCCGGCAAAGGCAGAGGCAGAGGCCGGAACAGCGGCCCCGGCCCCACCCACCATCTCTACTAATCAACAAACTTTGATAAATTCGGCGTTAGAAGCCTACACCCAAGGCCAGCAGGCGCTACAAAAAGGAGATTGGCAAGCCTATGGAGCGGCCCAAAAGCGCTTGGGGACGTTGTTAGAACAATTGAATAAGATAGACGAGACTAAGGCAGAAGAGTAGAGCAGGCAATGTCTGAGGCCGCAATTATCAACATTTCATAAACTGAGCTTCACCAAACCTTAGCAACGCCAAAGTTTTAACCCTGTCCTCCTGACGCCCCTGGGATGGTCTGGAAAATGAGTCATGTCCACTATTTTCCAACACCAGCTCCTCATCACCCAGTCAGGGAAGCCAAATAAGCGTGAAACGTCGATCTAAAAGCCTGCTGCTACGACTCATTACTCCCCTTTCGTTACTATCGGCTGCTACGGTGCTGGCGATTTCTGTCAGCACGTATTTCTCAGCTCGAGAAGCGTTGAAGCAGTCCTTATACGATCGCCTGAATGTGGCAATTACCCTGAAAGAAGAGGAATTGACACAGTGGTTCGAAGCCCAACGCAGCGATATTTTGCTGTTGGCTCGGTTGCCTGAAATTCAAGTTCAAACTGCCGTCCTTTTATCCAGTTTGGAAACCAAGGATGACGAAGTCGATGAGGGTTTTGCGGTCCCTGCGGATGGTGCCCTCAGGGAGATTGCTAAGCAACAGCTGAGTAACTATCTGCGAGATATCCTAGGCCTCAAACCTGATTTAGCTGAGGTCTCCATTGCCACTGACACTGGCAAGGTGCTGTTTTCCACCAATCAGGCTTTAGAAAATTCCCAACAGTCCCTCAGCGATAATACGGTCACCTACTTTGCCGATGCATCGGTAAAAATTCAGCCGGTTCTATATACATCTGAGGTCACTAATGCCACGGCCATTACCTTGGCAACACCCATTTTGGATGGGGAAAACAACCGCATTGGTGTGTTGCTGGTCACCTTAGACCTACAGGATGTGGATTCCCTGATTCAGGATCGTACGGGGTTAGGTAAGACGGGGACCACCTATTTAGTAGGACAGGTGGAAAATAAGAATCGCTTTTTGGCGTCGGAAGAGGCAAAGACCGTAACGGGCAATATTAATAGTTTTGCCATTGATGCTGCGATCGCAGGCGAAAGTGGATCCGGACTCTATCAAAACTACGCCGGCAAACCTGTGATTGGTGTTTACCGATGGTTGGATGGCCAAAGTCTGGCCCTCTTAGCCGAAATCAATCAGCGCGAGGCATTTGCCCCCGCCCAGGCCCTGGCTCGCAACATTATATTGATCGGAGTTGTTGCCACCGGGCTATTGCTATCGGGCATTTACATCCTGTCTCGGCGCATTACCGAACCCATTAGCGAAATTACCGAGGCCACCATTAATGTACAAAACGGAGAGCTTGAACAGTCCCTAACGGTGATGGGCCAAGATGAAATTGGAGCCCTTGCCCAAGCCTTCAACCACATGTCCCGCAAGCTAAAGCAATCATTTACCAAGCTAGAAGATAAAAATCAGACCCTAGAACTGCAAGTACACCAGCGCACGGTGGAACTAAAAGATGCCAGGGCCGAGGCCGAGGCTGCGACCCGCACCAAAAGTGCCTTTTTAGCCAACATGAGCCACGAACTGCGCACCCCCCTCAACAGCATTATTGGCTATGGCGAAATGCTCGAAGAAGACATGGAAATGATGGGGGACCTGAGCCTTTTACCTGATCTACGTAAAATCCAGGGTTCCAGCCGACATTTGCTCAGTCTGATCAACAGTGTTTTAGATCTAGCCAAAATTGAGACCGGCCGCATGGAACTCCACCTAGAGTCCGTGGATATTGCAGATCTCGTAGATGAGGTGATCACCGCCATTAGCCCTGCCGTGGACAAAAAAGCTAACTTTCTCACCCTCAAAAATCAAAGTGCCATTGCATCGATTGAAACCGATGCCAACAAGCTGCGCCAGTGTTTACTAAATTTACTGGGCAATGCCAATAAGTTCACCGACAAAGGACGCATTAACCTAATTGTGTCCACCCCTCACTATGAGGATGAAACCTATCTTGAATTCACCGTTGAAGATACCGGCATTGGGATCGATCCAGACCAGTTAGAACACGTGTTTGAAGCCTTTAACCAGGCAGATGTCTCCTCCACTCGCCGTTACGATGGCACTGGCCTCGGGTTAACCATCACCCGTGAGTTCGCCTACATGCTGGGCGGTGCAGTCACGGCCAAAAATCGGCCTAGCGGTGGCGCTATTTTCACCATCCGCATTCCCCAGGTGATACCAACGGTTCAGCGTCAACCCGTCACGGTTTAGTCAGCCATTACCAAACCAAAAAAGGTCCAAGGAAGCTGCCACGCATTCCTTGGACCTTTTCGCACCGTAGGCTTGCTGAGGGCAGCAGGTTGCTAAGACTTAATAGAAATATTTTTAGGTTGCAAAACCGGTGGAATAGCGACATCCACATCATCCACAAGGCTGGCTAGCAGAGACTCATAGCCTTCCAAAGCTTGCTCAAAGGAATAGTTAGCAACAGCATAGGCACGACCCCGCTTACCCAGTTCCGCACACCGTTCCGGATGTTCATAGAGTTGCTGAATGGCGTTGGCTAAGGCCCTTGGTTTTTCCGGTTCCACAACGATGCCGCCGTTGCTTTCCCGGACCGCTTCAGCCGCTGAGCCAGTTTCAGGCACAGAAGCCACAATCGGGCGACCGCTGGCCATCAGTACCATGGTTTTAGATGGCATATTAAAGCCCACAACACTGGCTTTTTGCATAATCAAAGAAACATCTGCCGCCGCCAACATCGTGGGCAACATTTCCCGAGGCGTAAACGGCAATAGGGTGACATTTTTCACATCCAATTCAATCTGCAAATCGCGCAGATCGTAGAGCTGCCGCTGCTCTCCCACAATGACAAACTCAATATTGGGGATATGCTCCAGCATTTCGGCGGCATAGATAATTGCCCGGGCCCCTTGGGTCCGGGCAATATTGCCTGAATACAGAACAATAAACTTATCCTCTAAACCATTGTCCCGGCGAAACTGATTGTCGTGTTTGGCGAGAGGGCTAATAAAGTGCACATCCACCCAGTTGGAAATGCGCTTCATCTTGCTGGGGGGAACGCCCTTAGTAATTAGATTTTTGGAAAAACTATCCGTAATCACCCCAATCCGTGTAGCACTGGCGTAGGCAAACTTTTCTAGCACCTCAAAGATGCGAATCGCCATGCGGTTGCTAATCAGTCCGGTGCGCACCGCCGCCTCAGGCAAAATATCCTGCAGGCTCAGCACCGTGGGGCAACCGTAAATGAGCTTGAGTAAAGCGACCGGAATACAGGCCGGTAAAGAGGGGCTGGTAAATAAAATGATGTCCGGTCGCCATCCCTTCAGGGCCTGGAAAAAACTCAGCAACGCAAAACTGCCGTCCAGCAAAATGCGAGTCAGTACACCGGGGTTGGGATGGATGGCCACATAGCAACGCTGAATCTTAACGCCGTTGCGTTCTTCCTCGCGATAAAGCTGACCACGGTAATCAGGATAAATCTTGCGTTCAGGATAGTTAGGCATGGCCGTCACCACCCGGACCTCATGCCCCTTGGCCACCAATCCTTCTGCCAGCTCGGTCATTAAGGGGGCAATCCCAATGGGCTCAGGATGGTAATTGTACGAATATAAAAGTATACGCATGGAAATCGCTCTGACTACTGATGTCGCGGTCAACAAATAAGCAACAAGCGCAAGAAAGGCTCAAATTTAAGAGGACCAGACTTCGAAGCTTTGGCTAGCTTCATTAACACAGTTCTACAGTGTGCCCAAGGTGTCTTTCGCAAATATGCCCGATGGGCAGCACGCTTCTGATGGAAATGGATACGCTAAGGATTCCCCAAAGGACTTTTAAAGATCCAAAAGGTTAGTAGACAGCACCTAATAATAAATAATGGAGCCTAGTCACCCTAAGCAGCATCAGCAGATTCCCCGTAGCTAACTTAAAGACACGAAAGAGCTAGTAACGTTGCAGGATTTATGGTTTGCAACAATGCTACGGAACGGTAGATATCAAAGACATATCAAAGCAGTCATTACCTCAACAAGATAAGGAACAAGTGATACATCTACGGAATTACTTCAATATTAATTTATGAAAATCGTGAAAGATTTTACACAACGTTTAGATTGCCAAATCAGACAGGGCGTTTAACTCTACGAAAGCGTTAGTTTTGAATTGCATTTAACAGTAACCACATGTTTTACAAGAACCTAATAAATGCATCAAAGTTCCTTTAAGCAATGATTCATGGTGCAAAGACAATCCATCAATAACTCTTCATATAGTAGAACTTCAAAAGTTGACTGCACATACCCTGTAGTCATCTTTACGATACCAGAGTAAAAATCTCTAGAAAAGTAGATAAATTCTTCACAAAAAAATGGATTTAATCTACGCAGAGTTTAAACTCTAACTGCATATTTTTTTAATGTATGGGGCACTACAATAAACCACCCCCGGGATTAGGGCTGAGCGGCTAATCACGGGGGTGGTTTGTAGTTATGATATTGAGCTGCTGGTCAGGGCCTTAATAGGCGCGGGATGTATCTCGATCCGAACGGATCCGATCCTTCGCTCGATTAGCACTACGCTTTAGGGCTTCAAGGCGTTTCACGTAGCGATCGCGCTGCTTTTTCTTCGGTGTTTGCTCAATCAATGTTTTGAGGGCACTGCCCAAACTCTTGTAGGCATTGGGGAGGGAATAGCCAAACCGAGTTGCCAGGGCAATGGCCTTCTCATCAGCATCCATCGACTCGCGCAAGGTTTTTTCAGCGTTATTGCGCTTATACAAGCGCCAGCCCGAAATACTACACAGACCTAGCGCCAGCATTAACAACAGACCGTCCTGGACCCACAGTTCGCCCACGGCACCGCCCAGACCAATGGCTAAGGCTGCCATTTCCCAGCCATCGCGGGGAATCGTATCGTTCTGCACCCGGGCAACCTCGTGCCAAAACAACAGGTTTCGCTGATCGATGGCAAGCTGTTCCCATTTGGGCAGGTCGATTTGCACTTCCACCTGGTCCTTACCTAGCTCTTCAGAAGTAATCAACGGTGGGCCAACATCCATAGCGGGTTCTACCGTAACCCAGCTTTGCAGTTCTGGAGGCAGCAAACTACGTAGGCGACGAAGTTCACCCATATCTGCTCTGGAACTGTAAGTGGCGTATGACATACTGATGATTGACTCGGAAACGCTCAGAAAATGCTTATACTATAGCGGGCTTTCGGGGGCTATGGTGGCAAACTTCTGGAGAGATTACCGTAATTGCCCCGTCGAGTAATCCGCAGCCTTCCTCTACTGATTCAATCCGACACAGACGTTCCCGGAGTTCTGCGGCACCATCAAAGCCTTTGGCATACCAGGCCATGTGTTTGCGGGCCTGGCGAATGCCGCTTTTACCCTTGTATTCCGCCAGCATAATCAGGTGTTCCTGGGCGCAGCGCAGCCGTTCTACTACGGTGGGTGGCGCTAACCGCTTGCCCGTTTTCAAGAAATGGTCAATCTCCCCGACCAAAAAGGGATAGCCCAGGGTGCCACGGGAGCACATCACCCCATCGGTTTGGGTTTGCTCTAGGCAATCGATGGCCGCATCCACCGAAAAAATATCGCCATTGGCAATCACGGGGATCGATACCGCCTGTTTGACCTTGGCAATCCAATGCCAGTCGGCGGTGCCGTTGTAGCCCTGGGAGCGGGTGCGGCCATGGAGGGTGATCATCTGGGCCCCGGCCGCTTCTAGGCGGCGACCAAACTCCACCGCGTTAATGTCATCCTCTGACCAGCCAATGCGGGTTTTGGCAGTGACCGGCACCGCCACCGCCGCGCTGACGGTTTCAATGATGCGGGCGGCGGTATCCGGATCCCGCAATAGGGATGAGCCACCGCCATTTTTAGTGATTTTATTCACCGGACAGCCCATGTTGATGTCGATGGTGTCTGCCCCCTGGTCCACCGCTTTTTTGGCTGCCTCTGCCAAAAACTCAGGCCGTCGATCAAACAGCTGAATGCTAATGGGGCGCTCGTCCGGGTCCACTTCCATCACCTTTGGCAGTTTGCGCACGTGGTGCAGTTCAGCGGCGCTGACCATTTCGGTGTACATCATGGACTGGGGCGCATAGCGACGCACCAGCCGACGAAATACCAAATCAGTGACGCCAGACAAGGGGGACTGGAGTACTCGACTATGCACATCGACGGTGCCGATTTGTAGGGGAGTGGCCAGGCGAGCTTTGAGGGTCGGGGATAGCCCGTTACTTTGACGCTGTGGCTGAGCCGTCTGATCCAGATTGAGGGCAACTGACATAGGTTTTGTCTAGGCCATATATGGAGGTCAGCCTTTAGCAGGCAGAGGCTATCTCCTTGCTAAAGGCTGACCCTTAGATTCTACATTCCTATCTATGCGCCATCTTTCCGCACACCCAATCCGGCCAAACTTCTAACCGGCAGGCAGTTGTGTAGGATGCCATTAATTTAGGACCGACCACATAACCAATAACTTAACCAATGTTTCAAGGGGAAATTGCGGCGCTGAGTGCGGCCGGATTGTGGGCATTTGCCACATTGATGTTTGGCCGATTGGGGAAGCAGCTGCCCCCACTGGTGTTGAACTTAGTTAAAGGGGCCATGGCCATTGGGTTGATTGTGCTCACCCTGGCGGTGCGGCAGCAGCTATTGGCGTCATTGCCCATTAGGTCGGTGGTGCTGCTGCTAGTCAGTGGTGTGGTGGGGATTGGGTTGGGGGATACGGCCTACTTTGCCACGGTCAACGCCCTGGGGGCACGGCGGGCGCTGCTGTTGGAAATGTTGGCCCCGCCCATGGCGGCGCTGATGTCGCTTATTTTTTTGCAAGAGCAGCTGGCGGTGGTGGCCTGGGTGGGCATGGCCCTGACCATAGGGGGCATTGTTTGGGTGGTGAGTGAGCGCAGCCCAAAAGCTGAAGGTACGGGCTCACCCATGGGGGTTATTTTTGGCATTATGGCCGCCCTGGGGCAGTCCATTGGCAGCGTACTGTCGCGGGCGGCGTTGGCCGATACGGTTGTGGATCCGCTGTGGAGTAGTTTGTTGCGACTCTCGGCGGGGCTGGTGTGTATTGGTGGACTATTGCTGTGGCGTAGGCAGACGGTTGCCCCCAATGGGATCCGGTTCTCTAGTCGGTTGCTGGGGGGCGTTGCGATCGCAGCCTTTTTCGGCACCTATTTAGCCATCTGGCTCCAACAGATTGCCCTCAAACATTCCCCCGCTGGCATCGCCCAGTCCCTACTGGCCACCAGCCCCATTATGGTATTGCCCATGGCCCTCATCATCGGAGAACGGGTTACCCCACGTGCCATCTGCGGCGCAGTTGTTGCCCTCCTAGGCATCTGGTTATTGTTTAGCCATTAGGTCTGTTTTGTGACTACTCCACAGAGCCATCTTTAGCCACAACATCTCCTGCCCAAGTCAGTCTCTTGCCAGTGGCCACCAATCCATTCGCCCTAAACAAAGAACTACCCACAGAGAGCTCACCATCCCACACCGGCTTCGCCACATCTACTACCCAGGGTCGATACTTCGCCTGGAAGGCCACAATCGTTTGGTTAACTTGCGCTTTAATTTTGGGGTCGATGTGAGTCGCTGTGGCAGGTGAGAGTTGCAGCTGAAAGCAAACAACCTCAGCTAGTTCAGCTAGCGCTTCATGGGCACCCTGAACCATTTCACTGTGGTCCAACTGGGCCAAAATTAGCTCTGGGCTTAATGCCTGGGCGGGTTTCCCTACAAACTGTTGAGCGATGGTGTCAACCGCCGCCTTTACACCGTCAACACGGCTTAGCCTTTGATATCGCACCAAACGCGTAATTAGCCGTTTAACTGGTTGATTAATTCTCTCCCCAATGGCTGGAATTGGTTGCGATAGGTGATCGCCAAACGTTTCTAGGGCATGGCACAACAAATATTTGCGTTCAGGCAAGCTAAGAACGTGTCTCGGCTGTTCCTTATCCAATAAAACAACCGCCGCTTGCACCATGGCGGTAAACTCTTGCGCCGATAGTTTCGACGATATTCTTTGCAGATAGGTGCGAACAAATGCAACTAGAGTCTTTTCTGCCTTGGTTAAACGCCCCTTGGCCCTTTGGACAATGGCCTGCAACTCTGAGGTCGGTTCTAATGGCGGTTCTAATGGCTGACTTTGCTGGGCATCGAAGGCGACCTGTGGGCGCACATCGTCGCCTTCGATGTCCATGACAGCCCTCAACGCTGATAGGGTGGCCTGGAGCTCCACCTCAGACTTGCAGGGACCCAGTGTCTGTTCAAAAAGCTGTATTGCCTGGAGCAGCTGATCAGAGTTCGGCTTGAACTGGGTTGCCATAATGGTTGAGCGCGGGACCACACCCCAAGACTATACCGACCCACTAGCCAAAAGTTCAATAGATTAGGCAGGGCGGTAGTCTAACTAATTCATGCTTTCTTGAATTGTTTAACCGTGCTCAAATACTGATTGAGAAAGGGTAAACCACCGATGGCGGGCAAGAAATAGCGCGATGTGCAGAGCACGCCCAAGGCAGCTCCGGTGGCGGCACTAAAGTAGGGGGCATAGAGGGCCACCAAGGCGGCGTCGCGGGTGCCGACACCAGCAAATGTGAGGGGGAGCAGACCGGCCAAAATTGCGAGGGGGGCCAGGGCAAAACTAATCACCGGGGGAGCCCAGGCATTGAGGGCCAATATAAATAGCCAGATTTGCAACAGGTGCAAAAACCACACAAAAATGGACATGCCAGCAATGCGGGATAGCTGGGCCGGATTGCCCCAGAAATAATCGTGCATTTCATCCCAGGAATCCTGAAACGAAGCCAGCTTTTTGCCAATTTTGCCCGGAGCAATTTTGCGCATGGTGGTAAACCCCAGGCGGGCAAACCCTTTAGACCCCAGCATCAATAGTCCAAAGACCAGTCCCCCTAGAATACCCACGGTCATGGTCCAAAAAAAGACATCTTTTTGGGGATATAGCAACAGACCAAAGGCACACCACAGCAGCAGCGACAGCATATCGCAGGCTTTTTCAAAGATCACGATGGATAGGGACAGGGTGCCGCTGAGGTTGCCTCGCTCCTTCATAAAGTAGGACTTGGCAATGTCTCCCATTTTGGAGGGCAGCACCATATTTAATACGCTGGCGGCCAAAATCAGTTTGTTGGCTTCCCAGATATTTAGCTTGGCCTGCACCGGAATGAGCTGCTTGAGTCGCCAGCCAGTGAAAAAGGTAATGGGGATAACCATGCCCAAACTAACCACCATCCAAAAAGGGTTGCAGTCTCGAAAGACTTTTAACAGTTCTGGAAAGTTAACCTTGTTGTACAAGATCACCAAAATCAGCGTACTAACGGCGATGGAGATAAAGCGTTTCATTGGAAATTAGGGAATGGGGGTAGGGTGGGCACGGTCCACCGAGCAGGGGAGAATGGGGAATGGCGCTACAGCTGTCGCTCCACCTCCAATGGCTGGCCCGAGGCAAGCGCCGTCATTTCACCGGTGAGATCTTTCCAGGGCTGCAGTTGCCCTGTTTGGAATGTACGGCTCATGACAACATAAATTGAGGTTTGGTCGCTACCGATGCCAGCGGCCAGCACATTTTTCCAACCGCTGGTGGCCACTAAGCGATCCTTTAGCTGCCAGTGGTCACCCTGCCATTGGAAGCTGCGCTGGAACCGGAAAGGAGCATCGTTCTTGCCGGTGATCAACATTTTCTGCAACAGCTTGCGGATCAGGTTGGGGAAGAATCGCCCCACCGTTAACATCACCACCCGCAAAATCATTAAATTCAAGGGCGTCATTTGTTTTTGTTTGGCCCAGCCCAACGGCCCTTCGATGGTGATGGCGTCGTCTTGAATGTCGTATTGGTAATCGCCCACCAGGTGACCAACGGCGTTTTTGACTTTGCCGCTGTCTTTTACCTGCAGTGAGAACTGGGTGTCGGAAAGGACGAGTTTGTTCTGGCGGAAGAACTTAAAGGCCCCGCCTTTGTTGAGGGCCAGGTAGAGTTTGGTGTCGCCTCGCTGGTCGATGAGGATGCGGGCATTGGGAAACCACACGCGGCCCTCGTGGGGGGGCTTTGTGGGGGGACGCACATCGACAAAGTCCTGCCAGGTGAGTAGGTAGTTCCAGGTGTGGTGGCCGACAATGTGGTCGTCGGCATAGCAAGAGCCGCAGCCATTGGCCAACCCTTTGAGAAACCGATCGTTGATGCTGAGGGCTTCGGGCATCCAGCGGCCCACTAGCTCAAACCCGTGGGGGAAATAGTTGTAGGTGTTGCGGCTGGTGTATTCGCCGCCGTAGGAACCGTCGGGGTGGACAAAGTGACTGGCCAATCGCACGCCGTTTGCGATCGCATCCCGCAATCGGTCGTCTTTGCGATCGCCCAGGTCATACACCCGCGCCAAACAGGCAATGGTTAAGGTGTGGTACCCCGGATCGCAGCCCTCATACTCCTGGAACCAGCCTTCCGAATTTTGCCAGGACAGCACCTGTTCCAACCGTTGTTGAATCGCCCCCTGCCACTTTTGGGTATTGAGCACCCGCGAGGCCATTTCTAAACAGAGCACAATCAAGGCCTGGTGGTTGGTTAAGCGACCGCTTTCCTGGTGATGGGCCAACCAATCTGCCCGGGTTTCAAAGAATTTTAGGGCCCGCTGATTGTCTAGCTTAAGGAGACGGTAGCTTTCCAAACAGGCCAACAGTGAAAACGCCGCCGCCCCGCCCGCCCGCTCAAAGGGAAAATAATCGTCGCAGGAGCCATCGGGGTGGGCGCTTTTCGCCGCAAACTCAATGCCCGCCTCGACCCAGGCCTTAATATTGGGCTGCTGGTGATAGGGATTGTCCGGCAGGGGCATGGCATATACCAGGGCCAGGGGCCACACAAACTCCTGGGACATGCCGCTGGGAAAATCAATGATTTTGTACTGCCAATAGTTGCGGTCAAAGCAGCCGTAGTTGGGACTGTGGGGGTTGCGGTCCTGCAGCGTCAGAATTTTAGGAATCTGATCTAGGGCGGCTTTGGCAAATAGGTCTTTCATTGGTAGAGGGAATGGGGGGTAGGGTGGGCACGGCCCACTAGCTGGAAGACTCGGGCTATCGGGCAGGTATGGCCCGCCCCAAGAATTACGACCGCATCTCTTTTTTGCGGGTCATTTTCACATGGTCCTCAATTTCGGCACGGCGCAGCCGCAGTTGAATATCTTCTAGCAATTTACGGTTCGCCGACATTAAATCGGCCATCAGCCCAAAGATCCAGCACTGCACCCCAATCAAAATTAGGATGGCGGACAAAATCAAACTGGGCACGTGGCTGCGGCCGGTTTGTTCAAACGTTGTCACGTACAGCCAAATCCATCGCACCCCGATTAAGGTGCCGAAGCTGAGGGGAATCGCTCCCAAAATTGTGAAAAAGGATAGCGGACGATAGGTGACAAAAATGCGCAAAATGGTGAACAACGACCGCTGCACATAGGACGCAATACTTTTGACCAGCCGGGAGGGCCGTAGATAGCCGTTGGTGCGAATGGGCACCGATGCCACCGCCATGCCCTTTTGGCCCGCTTGAATAATGGTTTCTAGGGTGTAGGTGTATTCGTTAAAGACATTTAGCTGCATGGCGGCGTCGCGGCTGATGGCGCGAAACCCGCTGGGGGCATCGGCAACGGGGGTTTTGCTGGCCATTCGTACGGCCCAGCTCCCCAGCCGCTGCAGCATTTTTTTAATGGGCGAAAAGTGCTTGATTTCCATGATGGGGCGTTCTCCCACCACAATTTCGGCACTGCCATTGACGATGGGCTCAATCAGTTTGGGGATATCTGCCGCACAGTACTGATTGTCCGCATCGGTATTGACAATGATGTCGGCACCGGCCTTGAGGCAGGCGTCTAAACCGGCCATGAACCCCCGCGCTAGACCTTGATTGTGGTCAAAGTTGACGATGTGGTCCACGCCCCATTCCTTGGCCACATCCACCGTGCGATCCATGCTGCCGTCGTTGATGATTAACCACTCTACGGTGTCCACACCGGCTACTTGGCGCGGCAGTTCCGAAAGGGTGACCCCCAGGGTGTTTTCTTCGTTGTAACAGGGAATTTGAATAATCAGTTTCATGGAAGTTTGTATGGGCCGGGGCGAGGGTTAGGTGTTTATATAGCGAGGGTTTGGGCGATGGCTAAGAGCTATCAGGTCGGCAGCTTAGCGTTAGCGACATGCCGCAGATTGGCAATGCCGATTACATTAAAAGTCAATTTGGGTTGATTTTAGCCGAATGGGTGGATTCAACCCGGTCTGCCAGCTGTAGCGCAGTAGCCACAACCCCAGGCTGACCATCAATAGCGCGATCGCAATACCAATCCAGGTGGGAATGCCCGCCACCGGCAAAAACCACCACCACACCGCCACAATTCGCAGCAGTTCTGACGTAACCAACTGCCCCGGCGGCGGCGGCGCCCCCACATTGCTAAAAATCTCCTGCACTGGCGTACTAAAGGCATCCGCCAGCTGCCGTCCCGCCGCCGCCCAGAGATTAAAAATCGGCGCCTGGGCCGGTGGGGCATCCCACAGGGACACGGTTTGCATCAAAATAGCCGTGCTCTCGTCGGCAAGTTCGGCAAAATACCGTTGGTAGTACACCACCAGGGTGGGGGCATTCACTAAAAATCCCAGAATAATTAACCCCACAGCGGGCATGTGCCAGCGTTTACCCAGCAGCCCCACCGCCACCATCAAAGCGGGAATAATCGGCACCAAAAAACGCGGACCCCAATTCCAACCATTGAAGGCCCAGCCGCTATGGAGTAGCCAAAAGGCCGCCACAATGCCCCCCAGGGCGACAAATTCTAGTTTGCGCCGCTGCCACAGTACCCACAGCCCCCCTAGGGCCAAAAGCGTGGGGGGGCAATACCAAAACATACCGCCGCCGCTGCCGGGGCTAATCCACTGGCCCAAGGCCCGCAGCAAAAAGCCATCAAACCCGAGCTGCGACGTATCTTGCCCCGAGGACGTAAAGCTGCCAAACCGCACATAGTTATAGGCCAGGTAGAGGCCAACGCCCACCACCGTACCGATGCATGGCGCCAGGACCCGCTCCCAGCTGTAGCGCTTGAGTAAAAAATAAAAGGCCACAATCGGCCCCAAAAGAATGCCGGCCGGTTTGGCCGCAATGGCTAACGCAGCCAATAGCCCGGTGCACCAGTGCTCCCAGCGGGTGGTGCCAAAGGCCACATAAAGACAAAGGGTAATGATAAAGCCGAGCAGCGGTTCGGCGAAAAATTCCCTGGCATAGACCAAGGCCGTGGTGCCAAAGGCATAGCCCAACGCCGCCACAAAAGCACCGCGCCGCTGCCCCCCCAGCCGTAGGGTCAAACCATAGACCAAAACCGCCGTTGCTGCCGTCAGCAAAATGTTTAGCACCAACCCACAGGTACCTGCGGTGTATTGCAGCGGTAAGTTTAAGGCATTGCCTACGGTCAGGCCGACCCAGACGAAGGGGGTCGCCATCACCGGCAACAGCGGATAGCGGATGGAATAGAACTGCCCATCGGGGCCCTGTATGCCACCCGCGCCCTCCGGGATGGAAAAATTTCCTTTTTCGATCAATGAGCGGGACATGTGGAGCATGTCGGTGCCGTCTAAGCCCCAAATCCCCGGTTTTAGAAAGGCTAGATAGATCAAGCAAACTGCCAGAAACAAGGCAATGGCCGGCAGTCCAAAAATCGGACGCAGCTCTTTCGATGGGTCCTGTCCCTGGACATTCATACTCAGTTTTATCAACGGCGACTTGTCTATCCCATAGTGCCCGCTGCCTTCGTGCTAAACAGCAGTTTCCCCTCCGTTTTTATTAAATTCAATTGATACTGTGAAGGAATGCGATGCTGCCAGGGGGATTCCTACTGGTCTTGCCAAAGCGCAATGCCCCCCAGTAGCCCCAATCGATTGGACACGATTTGGGCATTTTCCGGGAGCTTGAAGGTGATGTTTTTGGTTTCACCGCCGCCGATGTAGAGGCGATCGTAGTTAAACAGATGGTCCAAGGATTCCATGGCCTTTTCCAGGCGTCGGTTCCACTTTTCTTTGCCCGCTTTTTCTAGGGCGGCACGGCCGAGCTGCTCTTCGTAGGTTTGGTTCTTGCGGAAGCGGTGGTGGGCCATTTCCAAATTGGGGACTAAATGGCCGTTGACAAACAGGGCAGAGCCAAAGCCGGTGCCCAGGGTCACCACCATTTCCACCCCCTCACCAGAAATAGCCCCAAAGCCTTGAATGTCGGCATCATTTGCCGCTTTCACCGGGCAGTTGAGCTGCTGGGCCAAGGTGTCAGCCAGGGGATAGCCAATCCATTTTTTGTCGAGGTTGACGGCGGTGTGGGTAATGCCGTGGCGCACCACCCCCGGAAACCCTACGGAAACTCGGTCAAAGGCGGGCTGGGTGGTGGCCAGCTTTGCGATCGCATCGATGACGGCTTCTGGGGTGGCAGGCTTAGGCGTTTTCAGCCGTTCCCGCTCCCCTAAGGGCTGCCCCTGGGCGTCCAGCAGCATGACCTTAATGCCGCTGCCGCCGATGTCAACCGCTAACGTCGTCACGGTTTGGGTGTGCTCAGACTGGTTTTGAGAATTATCCATGGGCTGAGTGGCAGGTTGCTTCGCAGTCAGCATAAAAGCTCCTTAGGTCGTGTAAACCGGATCACAAAAGGATATCTTCCCCATTCTGCCTGTCATTATTCTTGCCAGCGCTGGGGTGGTTCGAACCGATAAATTTCTTCCAAAACTGTTACCCAACCCGCCGCCACCTGGGCCAAGATTTTTTTGCCCTTTTCCGCTGTAGCCACGGTGGCATCCCCCACAACGCCACTTTTAGAAATGTCACGGGTGCTCCAGCCAAACGGCAGGGCCCCTTCCAAACTCAATAGTCCATCCTTTTGTTTAGGCGGATACTCCTTCAGAGCCTTATCCATCTTGACCTGGTCTGGCAAAATAGCCAGCATGGCGCTGGTTTCCGCATCTCCAGCATGGATGCCGTGGTCCCGCTCTTGAGGACTGAGCAGCTCTCCCACCTGGTGGGGGACATTCCACACAAAATGGGGAAATAGCCAAAAATCGGGGCGCTGCTGGTGCATGTCCCGAGCGGCAATCTCCAACACCTGGGGTTGCCCGCCGTGGGAATTTAACAGCACCAGCTTACGAAATCCAGCCCGATAGACACTTTCCGCCACATCCATCAGCACCGTCACCAAGGTGGTTGCCGATAGGGTAATCGTGCCTGGAAACCCCCAATGTTCATTGGATTTGCCATAGTACAGAGGGGGCAAACAGTAGACCGGAATTGAGGGGTCTAGCTGCTCCAATGCCTGTCCAATCACCGCCATACCCAGGGCTGCATCCACCGCTAGGGGCAAGTGGGGACCATGTTGCTCAATGGCACCCACCGGTTGCACAATGACCACCTTGTTCTTGTCGACCATTTGGTCAATATCCTGCCAGGTGAGGTAAGGATAAAACCGCTGGGGGGGAATCGTTTGATGCATAGTTATGCCTAGGTACCGATTGAAGAGCGAAACCTAATAAGATTGCAGGCGATTAACCATACATCTCCTAGCCACATCGCTCAGTATCGCTCAATTAAATATCTGTAGCTGTTTTTTTAGACAGGTATTTGTCAGAATACCCGTCATTCTTAAATTAGGACGCGCTCAATGTCCAATCTCAAAAAAAAGAACCATAAACTGTTGACAGTCCAAAATAGTTTCTGTATATTTAGATACAGAAATGAAAACGTTCATTCCTCTCCGGATTAATTGCATCTACCGGTTGCCATTGGTCCAGTCAGGAACGGAAGTAGGAAGGGGGGCTGTGCCTCCGGACCGAAGGAACGCGCCTCATCTTAACTCTCTACGCTACTGAATTTAAGGAGGCGAAATCCATGCAACTGTCTTACCGTGGAGTTAAATATACTGTTCCCCAGCGCAACGTAACTGTGGAAGATGGCGATACTGCTTGCTATCGCGGCGCATCTTACCGAGTCAAAAAAGCTGTGGGAGCTGCCCATAGCACCATTAGTGGTTTAAGATATCGCGGCGCTCAAGTTCGCTAAGATTCTATTTAATGTCTAGATCAATAGATTAGGCGTAAGCCTCTTTTGGTCCGCATGTCTTTTTATTAGCCCCCTTTCTTCGGTAAGGGGGCTTTTTTGTGGGAATCCCCCCGGCCTCATTTCGTTGACGCGCTTGCCTTATTCCCTGGAATCAGCAACAGATTTTATTATTTTGAACGCGCTACAACATTCTAAAAAACCTATCCTGTAGCAGTTCTGCGGTTTTTGCTTTGCTGGGGTATTATTCTGAGAGCAGTCATTCTTGTACTTTGTGCTCTCTTTTTTGGCAGGTTTATCAATCGGATTATTCTGTCTGTTGGTTACCCGTCTGCGCTCCGGTGCAAGGCGTAAGGCTTTGCTTGAGCGATTTAGCATTGAACCAGAAGCCCAATTTTTTTCCTACGAGGCTCAGATTGCCAGCGCAATCTCCAGCCAGTCGTCTACTCTGAACGACTTACAGGCCGAGGTAAATGACATTAATGGGGTACTACAGCGGGCCCCCATGGGGTATCTGAAGGTAGATCAAGAAAATCGGTTGTTATGGTGTAATGCGAAGGCCAGGTACCTACTGGGCATTGAACAGGTAGATTACGATGCCCCCAGGCTGCTATTGGCCATTGCCCGTTCCTATGAATTAGATCAGCTGGTAGAACAAACTCGCACCACCCAAACGGACTGTAAAAAAGATTGGACATTTCGTTCTATTTCGCCCGATCCGGCCCACGCATTGGAGCGTCCGGCCTATCCCCTCAGTGGCTATGGCATTCCTCTGCGCCAGGGAAATGTGGGTGTGTTTTTAGAAAATCGACAGGAAGCCGTGATGTTAGCGCAGCAGCGCGATCGCTGGACCTCTGATGTCGCCCACGAACTAAAAACCCCCCTCACCTCTATTCGACTGGTGGGGGAAACCCTGCGCAACCGTATCGATCCCGCCCTGGTCACCTGGGCGGATCGGCTCCTGCGGGAGGTCAATCGGCTCAGTGCCTTGGTGGATGACATGCTCAGCCTGAGTCATTTAGAACAGCAGCCACCCCAGCGCTTGGAAGATACGGATCTCGTCAAGCTGATTTACCAGGCTTGGCAGAGTTTGGAGCCCCAGGCCAAACTACACGATAAAAATCTGGAGTATCTCGGACCAGACTGTGCCATTGCCGCTTTAAATCGGGGGTTGGCCTATCGCATGGTGCTCAACCTGTTGGATAACGCCCTCAAATATAGCCCTGCCAATCAGACCATCTATGCCAAAATCCAGACGGCATCCCAAGGGACGATGGCCGGTCTACAGTTGGATGTATTTGACTGTGGTTCGGGGTTTTTAGAAAAGGACTTGCCCTTTGTCTTTGACCGTTTTTATCGTTCTGATAAATCCCGTACTCGGTCGGATACAAACGAAAATGGCACGGGGCTGGGCCTATCCATAGTGCATAAAATCGTTGAGTTTCATCGGGGCACAGTCCAAGCCCAAAACCACCCTGACACTGGTGGCGCTTGGTTAAAAATATGGCTACCCAAAAAACTCACCACATCAGATATGGACTATAGTGTGTCAGAGTAACGAGTTTCCTACGTAGAATTGCGGAAACTATATTTAAATTGCCTGATTTGTAGGTGCGAGGTTGTGTATAGGTAAGTGTAAAAATTGATATGGCATGCACCATTGATATGGCGTTCACCATTGATATGACATTCACCTAAAGTTTATTGTTCACGGTTTGAATTTGTAGGTTAATTAGCGTTTGTCTAAGCAATCATTACCCCAACCATCTTCCGATGAAAAGCTGCAAAAGCTCCTGTCCCAATGGGGGGTGGCTTCCAGGCGACAGGCCGAGCAGCTGATCATGGATGGGCATATCACCGTTAATGGGGTTAAGGCCCATATTGGTCAACGGGCTAATCCAGCGATAGATGATATTCGCATTGATGGTCGTTCCCTCAAACTCGAAAATCGGCCTGGCAAATGTTATCTACTGCTCAATAAGCCTCGGGGGGTGATGTCTACCTGTGACGACCCGCAGGGGCGTAAAACCGTGCTTGATTTACTGCCAGCTGAATTTGGAGATGTTCGTCTCCATCCTGTCGGTCGTTTGGACGCCGACTCAACCGGGGCCCTATTGCTCACCAACCATGGTCAGTTAACCCAAACCTTGACCCATCCCCGCCACCATATTGCCAAGACCTATCGAGTCACCGTAGAGGGGTGCCCAGCGGCTAAAACTGTTGAACAATGGTGTCAAGGGGTTAGTTTAGGCGGGCGTATGACTGCGCCTGCTAAGGTTAAGATATTGAATCGCAAACCACCCGCTCTTGTGGAAGTGATTTTGCGAGAGGGACGTAATCGTCAGATTCGTCGTGTGGCAGAGCAATTGGGCCATCCGGTGCTGAGGCTGCACCGCACCGCCATCGGCGATATCCATGTGGGGGATTTGCCCGTGGGCACCTGTCGAGAACTGACACCAGAAGAAGTTGAAAAACTCCTGGATCTTCTCTGACATTGGCTTCAAAGCCTCGTATGCTGGAACCACGCTGGCAATGTGCTTAAATTATTGAGATATATATCGATCCTATGAAACGCCAAGGCTACACGAGTAATTCGCAGCAAGAGCAACTGCTTGCCCTTGGCACCGTGCTGCGTGATGCCCGTGAATCCAGTGGTCAAAGTTTAGACGAGCTAGCGGCGAAGGTGTTGGTACGACCTCGGTTGTTGTTGGCTTTGGAAGAGGCTTACACCCATGAATTACCAGAGCCGATCTATGTACGGGGTATTATTCGACGCTACGGTGATGCCTTGGGTCTAGACGGGGAAACCCTGGCTAGAAACTATGTGGCCCCTCAGTCTGTCAAAGGTGGGTCTGGTGGGTGGTCGCAAGAGTCTGTTCAACTGCGCCCTTACCACCTGTATGGGGCCTATGTGGCGCTGATTGCTATTTCGGTGAGTGGGTTGTCCTATTTGATGCAGCGGGCAATTCCCCAAAATGCGGCGGAGCCAATTATTGATCCGGTGGCGGTGGAGCAGCTGACCCTACAGCCTAAAACCCCGAGCCCAGACAAAACGATCGCGGCCAAACCTGAGGAAAAGCCGGCACCGGAAGCACCGATTGTGATCAGTGCTGAGGTGGTGCAGCAATCTTGGGTCCGGGTGACCGCCGATGGGAGTCAGACCTATGAAGGGATTTTGCAGCAGGGAACGGAACGGTCTTGGACTGCGAAGGAATCTTTGACCATTCGGGCGGGCAATGCTGGGGGTGTGGTGATTACCTATAACCAGGGCAAGGCAGAGCCCATGGGTAAGCCTGGAACAGTGGTTGAGCAAACCTTTAAGCCCGGTGATGGGGAAGTGGCCGCATTGGCCCAGTAATTCACCGTTTTCTTGATGCTTTGGCCCCTATGCCCCTAGGGCTATGGGGCCAGGAGTTGTTTGACCTTTGACTCTGCACTTAGCCTAGGGGTTCTCCTTTTTTGATGGGCAAGGTGGCGGTTATGGTGGTGCCTGCGTTGGGCTGGCTGGCTAGTTGGATTTGTCCTTGATGGTTGGTGATGATGGCTTTTGCGATCGCTAATCCCAACCCAGAGCCTGCCCCATCTCGTCGACTGCGGGCCTTATCCACCCGATAAAACCGATCGAATACCTGCGCCTGCAGTTCCTGGGGAATGCCAATGCCCGTGTCCTGGACCGCAATGCTATGGGCCGTTTGCCCCTGGGCGTGGGTGACCGTCACTTGCCCTTGGGGGGTGTACTGGATGGCATTGCTAATCAGGTTGGTAAACAGCCGAATCAGCTGGTCCCGATCCCCCAAGAGATCCGGCGGGGGGGCTGGCAACGGATCCGGCGCTGTTGTCGCCGCTGGGCGATAGACCAAATCCAGCCCCTGGCGTTGGGCCACCAGGGTTTGTTCTTCGATCACGTCCGTGAGCAGCTGGTGCAGGTTCAACTCCTCTCGCTGCATGGGAATCAGCCCCCCATCCTGGCGGGCTAAAAATAAAAGATTGTCCACCAGTCGCCCCAGCCGTCGAGTTAGCCGTTCTACCACCTGGAGCTGACTGTGTTGAAAGTCTGCATCCGAATCGGCCAGGGCCACCTGCACATTGGTTTGGATCACCGCGATCGGGTTGCGCAATTCGTGGGAGGCATCGGCGGTAAACTGCTTGAGCTGTTGATAGGATTGGCGCACCGGAGCCATGGCCAGCCCCGATAGCAGCCAGCCAATGGTGCCCGTGGCCACAATTCCTAACCCGGACCAAAGACTCAGATCCATCACCAGCTGACGGCTGGGTTTACTCACCTCAAACCAGGGATGGCTCACCCGCAAATAGCCCAGCACCTGATTGTTGATCTGCACCCGGCGACTGATTTGCCGCAATACTTGGTCGTCGTTGTCAGTCTGACCGTGGTGAATATGGACGGTTTCTCCTGCCGCATTTACCTGCAACGGTAGCCCGGTGGGCACCGAGAGGGTGCTCCACTGGAGTTCACCATTGGGGGAAAACCATTCAATATCGATGTGGTCGTCTTCCAGGTTGGGGGCATTGTCTCGAAAACTATCGTCCACGTTGACCCTTAACGGAGCCCGGCCCGTGACGCCCGTGGATGTGAGCACCCGACTCGTAGACGGAGCGGCCGTTTCAATCACCAAAGAGCGCTGCACCACTTCCACCACATGGTTTAGGGTGTCGTCCACTCGCTCCACCAGGGTATTGCGCACATAGAAATAAACACCGCTGGCAAAAATTAGTAGCAGCACCGCCGTGACGCTGGTGTACCAAAGGGCCAGCCGTCGACGGGTGGTCTGAAACATGGGGGACTGGGCCAAGTGTAAAGTCTCCGCTAACTGGGCAATAGGGTTGGCCGTTGGGCCAAGCGTAAAGTCTCCGATAATTGGTCAATGGTGTTGGCCGTTGGGCCAAGTGTAAGGTCTCCGAAAAATGGGCAATGGTTTTGCTAATTGGGCTAAGTGTAGAGTCTTCGAAAAATGGGCAATGGTTTTGGCAATCGGGGGTAAGACTAGTCAGATCCTTAAGTTCGCGACATCATAGGATATGGAATACGCTTAATTGTCCTATCAATTTACCCCTGCCCCTCTGCACTATGACGGCTCAGCTAACAAAATCTTCTGCCATTCCTTCCGCCATTGAACATCAGCGTCAGTTCTTTGGGGCAGGCCACACTAAATCGGTCGAATTTCGTTTAGCTCAGCTGACTAGGTTAAAACAGGCGATTATTGATCGCCAGGCGGATATTGTGGCAGCGGTGAAGGCCGATTTGGGGCGGCCTGAATTTGAAGCGTATTTTGAAATTGCCACCATTTCGGAAATTAATCTGGCAATTAAAAAGCTGAAAACCTGGACGAAACCCAAACGGGTAAAGTCCACGTTGGAGAATTTTCCGTCATCGGCCTGGATTCAGCCGGAACCGCTGGGGGTGGTGCTTATTATTGGCCCTTGGAACTATCCGTTTCAGCTGATGATGTCGCCGTTGGTGGGTGCGATCGCAGCCGGTAACTGTGCCATCCTGAAACCGTCGGAACATGCCCCCGCCACCGCTAAGGTGGTGTCCGACCTCATTGCCGCCACCTATGAGCCAGGCTACATCACCGTATTTGAAGGGGATGCCGACACCAGCCAGCAGCTCTTAGCCGAAAAATTTGACCACATCTTTTTTACCGGTGGCACCGCCATTGGCCGCATCGTCATGGCCGCCGCCGCCAAACACCTCACCCCCGTCACCCTAGAGCTAGGCGGCAAGAGCCCCTGCATCATCGATGCCGACATTAACCTAGACCACGCTGCCCGGCGCATCGCCTGGGGTAAATTTATCAATGCGGGCCAAACCTGCATTGCCCCAGACTATTTACTCATTGACCACACCATCAAAGAGGCGTTTCTGGCCAAGCTCAAATCGGCCATTCACCATTTCTTTGGCCATAATCCAGCCCAGAGCCCGGATTTCAGCCGCATTATTAATCAACGACAGTTTGATCGATTAACCGCCCTACTGAACAGCGGCACTACGATTGTCGGTGGCGAAACCGACGCCAGTACCCGCTACATTGCCCCCACGGTGTTAGACAACGTCACCTGGGATTCGGCGGTGATGGCAGATGAAATCTTTGGCCCAATTTTGCCCGCATTAACCTACGAGACTCTGGACCAGGCCATCGCCCAAATCAATGGCCGCCCGAAGCCCCTGGCCCTGTATTTCTTTTCACGGGATCACGGAAAACAGCAACAGGTGCTCACGGAAACATCTTCTGGTGGGGTGTGTCTAAACGATACAGTGCTGCACATTGGGGTAAACGGTTTACCCTTTGGCGGGGTGGGGCAAAGCGGCATGGGCAGCTACCATGGCAAGGCCACATTTGACACCTTTTCCCACCACAAGAGTGTGCTTAAGAAGACATTTTGGTTTGACTTAGACTGGCGATATGCCCCCTATAATGCGTCTAAACTAGCGCAAATTAAAAAGCTAGTGGTGCGTTGACGACATCAGAGAATCAACCGTTTTGGCTGTGAGTGAGTGAGCAAGAAAATAATGGCCTACGATTTTAATCTGTTTGTCATCGGTGCAGGATCGGGGGGAATTGCAACGGCTAGGCGGGCGGCCCAATATGGCGCGAAGGTGGCAGTGGCGGAGGTGGATCGCCTGGGGGGAACCTGTGTTAACCGGGGCTGTGTGCCGAAAAAGCTCATGGTTTACGCCTCCCATTTTGCTAGCCATGTCCAGGAAGCCGCAGGCTACGGTTGGACCTTTGAGCCCGGTCAGTTTGACTGGAACCACATGATTCAGGCGGTTAACAACGAGGTCACTCGTCTGAACGGCATTTATCAACAGATGATTGACAATGCGGAAGTTGCCCTCTACCAGGGGCATGCCCGCTTTGTGGACGCCCACACCATCGATGTGGCTGGCAAAACGGTTACCGCTGAAAAGATTTTGATTGCGGTGGGGGGTAAGCCCCATCGACCAGAGATTCCAGGGATTGAGTTAGCCATTACGTCCGACGAGATTTTTCACCTGGCCCAGCAGCCTAAGCGCATGGTGATTTTTGGTGGCGGGTACATTGGCTGTGAATTTGCCTGCATTTTAAATGCCTTGGGCACAGAGGTGACCCAAATCATCCGTCGCGATAAAGTTTTGCGGGGATTTGATGACGATATTCGCACTGAGGTGCAAACGGCCATGGAGCGCCACGGCATTCGCATTGTCACCGATGAGCTGGTGAGCCTAGAGAAAACAGACTCTGGCCTGCAGGTGAATCTGAAAAATAACAATATGGTACTGGTCGATGTGGTGGGGCTGTCGGCCCTGGGGCGCAAACCCCGCCTCGATAAT
Source organism: Leptothoe kymatousa TAU-MAC 1615 (assembly GCF_018739865.1). Taxonomy (GTDB): domain Bacteria; phylum Cyanobacteriota; class Cyanobacteriia; order Phormidesmidales; family Phormidesmidaceae; genus Leptothoe; species Leptothoe kymatousa. The sequence continues at coordinate 40,929 of NZ_JADOER010000015.1, forward strand.
TTGGGGTTGAAAAATACCCGCGTAGAGGTGACCAATGGGGCCATTGCGGTGGATGCCCACAGTCAAACGACGGAATCGAATATCTATGCCGTCGGCGACTGCACCAATCGCATTAATCTCACACCGGTGGCCATCAGTGAAGGACGGGCCTTTGCCGATACTCTCTACGGTGGGCAACGCCGGGTGATGAACTACGACAATGTGCCTTCGGCGGTATTTACCACACCGGAAGTGGCCACCGTCGGGATAACGGAAGCGGAAGCCATTGAGAAGTATGGTGAAGTGGCCATCCGGGTCTATCGGTCTCGATTTCGACCGATGTACTACACATTGCCCCAGCTAGAAGAGAAAACGCTGATGAAGCTGATTGTGTATGTGCAAAACGATCGCATCCTGGGCGCCCACATGGTGGGTGATGGGGCGGCGGAAATTATTCAGGGTGTAGCGATCGCAATAAAAATGGGAGCAACCAAGGCTGACTTTGATGCCACGATTGGTATCCATCCCAGCTCTGCGGAAGAATTTGTCACGATGCGGTAGGTACGGATGCGAGTTAACCCAATGAAATCTATTTCCGGTGCATGGTTACTGTTGATCCTAATCACCACCGTTGGATGTATCCCTTATCCCATCGAAAAAAAGCTGCAACCAGAAACTAAAGCCACGATCTTGGATGAGAAAAACAAACCGGTCGAAGGGGCGCAGGTGAGTTTAATTGCCAGCTCATATCCCAACGGCATCGCCCAAGGCTATGAGCTCAAATTCACCAACAATGAAGGTCTGGTACAGTTTGACTCGAAATATCAGTGGCGCATAGAACTGCTAAGGCTTAATGGCGCCGAGATCTTTTTCTGGAACTGGTGTGTGTATAAAACAGGCTACGAAACCTATATGACCACATACCGCAGTGCCGATGACTGGCAAGATGCCTTTACCGTGCGGCTCAAACCCGGCGCTACCAGTGAGTGCAACTATCAACAATAGGTTGAGGCACCGGCCCATGGGCCTCACTGCCCGTCGCCTATTGCCAGTTGCCGACCATGACAAAGGGGGCCCAATAATAGGGATGGCTGTAGGCTGGATCGCTGCGTAGAGAGAGTTGGGCCCGTTGCAACGCCTGGGCGCGGGGTAGATTTTCTTCGGTGAGTAGGCGATAGAAGGTTTGCATCAGCCTTGCCGTGGCTTCATCATTGGCCGACCATAGGGTGGCCACGGTGGTGCGTGCCCCAGATCGGACGGCGACTCCGGCCATGCCTAGGGCCGCACGATCATCACCACTGGCCGTTTGACAGGCACTCAGCACCAGTAGCTCAATCGGTTCTTGATCGCCGCTGGGAAACAATTGATTTAACTCTCGCAACCCAATGCGCTGGTCCCAGGCCAATAGAAACGTTTTGTCTGGAGAGGAGCTAAACTGCCCGTGGGTGGCGAGGTGAACAATATTGGCGGAGGTTTTGTGGATGGTGTCAAAGAAGTTGGCTTTGGTAAAGGTTTCGTTGAGTAGGCTATCGGTTTCGATGAGGTTATCAATGTAGGTCAATTCTTGTTTCACCGCCGGGAGAGCCGAGAAAATGTCACGGGCTTCGGATAGCCCTGCGGTGAATGCCGTGAGGGAGTTCATGGTTTCAAACGGCTGGGAGTTGAGCAGCTGCATCCCTGGGGTAAGGGAGATGCGATATTTGTCGACTAGGTATTGTTTCCCATCGTGCAAAATGGCCATGGGCAAACTGCGCAAAAATTTGTCGGGCACAAAGACCAGGGTGGTAATTTTTTGTTGTTCTAGTTCATTTTCTATGGGTCGCACTAGCCAGTCATAAAGGTCTTGGGCTAGGGGCAAACTGGCTGTGGCCCGTTGACTGGGGTGCAGCTTGAAGAAAATGGATTCAAAAAATTGTTGCTGTTCTGTTTCTGGAAAATCTTGGCTGTAGTGGTATAACGGCTGACCGGGTAGAGAGGCAATCACCTCCAGGCGTTGATCTAGCAGGATGGGGTAGATGATGGTGGCCTGGGGGTCAATTTTTTCGATGGGGCGGGTTTGGTAGGTGAGGCAGGCTTCTCGAAAATAGTTTTGTAGTTCTGCCAGCTGAAATGATTCGATGACGTTTCTGGCCTGGACTAAATGTTGTTGCTGTTGTGGTTGTGGCTGTTGGTCCACGTCTGTCAATAAGAGATCCACCAGCTGACGGTACACCGGTTCCACTTGCTCGCGGAAGGAGAATTGGACTTCCGGGTTCATGGTCACCAGGTCTTGTTGGATCGCCTCTAGGGCGTTGACGGCTTCGGTGTAGGCGAGAATGGCCTGGTCTGATTGTCCTTGGGCCACCTGCAGTCGGCCCTGCTGCCATTGCCATTTGGCCGCCATATCTAGGGATCGGGTCTGCTGCGCCAGTTGCAGGGCCTCTCGAGTAAGGGAACTGGCCTCGGACCAGCGTTCTGCGATTTCGTACAGGTGCCCCAGTTGGCCCAAGGCATAGGATTTGGCTCGCTGATCGGCCAGGGTCTCGGCGGTCTGTACGGCATGGGCCAGGAGCTGGGCCGTGGCGGTAAGTTGGGCTGCGTTATCGGTGGCCTGGGCGGCTGCGATCGCAATGTTGGCGGCATTCACCTGGGCATACACCCCCCAACGGCTGGGGGGCTGGGCCTGTAGCCGCTGTTCTAGGTCCGGCAGGGCCGGGATGAGCGTAGCCCACTGGCTTTGCTGTTGCCAAAGGCTAAATTGCAAAAGGCTTGCTTCTAGCTGGGTGCGGGCATTGGCCTGGGGGGAGAGAGTCTGGAGCAGGGCTGTGGCGGCATCGTTTTCGCCTAAGGCCGCCTGGGTTTTTGCCAAACTAAGCTGTAATTCTGCCATGGTCTGGGGATTGGCCGGCAGGGATTGGGCCGTATCCATAGCCTGATTGAGTAACGCTTTAGCCTCGGCCAGGTCGCCCACGGTGCGTAAAATAACGGCCAGGCTTTGTTGCGATCGCACCTGTAGCCAGGAAGGCTCCAAACTAGCCAAATCCCCATTCAACTGTTCTAGCTGTTGGCGTGCCCGCCGATAGTAGCCCAGACTACGCAGGGCCTGGGCCTGGTTGATCTGCGTTCTCACCAAAGGTTGGGTCGCCTTTTGCTGACGGTAAATTTGTTCCGCTTGTTTCCACGTATCCAGCGCCGCTTCCGCCTGGCCAATCTGGAGCTGAAGGCTGCCTTGGGTGTTAAGCACCTGGGCGCGAAGAAACTGGGTCTGTCCAGCGGTCGGCTCCATTGCTGCTAACTGCGCCATGGCCTGTTCAATTTCCAGGGCGGCAGCCTCCCATTGCCCCAAAGCCTGATGACCAATGGCTAAATAGTTGTGGGCAACGGCTCGTTGCCCCAGGGACTCTCCCTGCGTTGCCTGTTGCCACTGGGTAATGGCGGCACTAAATTGGCCCTCATCGTAATATTGTTTCCCCAGCTCTAGGGCCGTTAAATTTGGCGCAGATGATCTCGCACTTGTTTGGGCCATGGAGGGGGCTGTCCCCAGGTGGCTCAATACTAAACACCCGCAGATCAGCATCCCTAACCCGGCATAAACCCAAGGCTTGAGCCACTGGTAGACCAAGGCTCTCCTAAAAGCACCGACTATTCGGTTCATCGCTTGAGTTTTCATTCCGATCCCCCTCCCAAACAGGCCGTGGTCGAAGCAGTTGTGTTAATGGGTGCCGTGAGCATCACCTCCCCTGCGCGATTACGGCTCCACAGGGTGGCCTCAACGGGGGGGTGAGGTGCAATCGGCGCCAACGGGGAGGCCATCGTGGAACGCTCCATCGGACTCTCCTCATTGTTATGGGTAGGGCTCAGTTCAAAGGCCTGGAGCAAAATATCTTCTGCGATAGACTGGTCCGGGCCGATGGGGACACCGCCCCGCCCCGTAGCGACAAAGTGGGCGGTTGTATCCGCCATACATCCCGCAACAATTTGACTAGATGGGTCTACTAAGTCAGTAGGCAGGGCCGTTAAACCAGCTTCTGGATTTAGCACCAGAGGGCGAATATTGACCGCACCATTTAAGCCAAACTCAGAGCTGGCAGAAATATCGTTTTTAGGGGTGAGATAGTCGCGAAGCTCCAGGCCCAATAGTCCTTGGGTTGCAATATTAATGTTCCCGCCATTGCCCCGCATGGCATTAGCCGTAATGTCGCTGTTGCCGTTGCCTAGCAAAATAGGCGCAGCAATGCGAATGTTGCCCCCCGTAGCCCTGTCAGTGGCATTGGTGGTGATATGACTATGGTTATTCAGCACAATATAACGATCTGTCGTGATATCAATATTTCCCCGATTACCTGCTGCGACCTGGGCCGTAATCATGGCATCATTCGACATTAGTAAACTATCAGCAACTAGATTAATGTTACCTGCGGTGCCGCTGGCGCCACTGTTTACGGTCAATTGGCCGCCGTCTCTCAGTTCCAAGGCACCTTGGGCATAGATATTGATGGTGCCGGCATCAAATTCACCGATGGACTGAGCACTAATTTCACTGACGATTTGGCTGCCGTCGGCACTGCGTCCCTGAATCTGGAGGGTGTTAACCGTTGCATTAATCTTTCCAGCATTGCCCTGTCCTGCGGTTTGGCTGTTGAACTGTCCACCTGCCTGCAAGGCAACAGTATCTGCATTTATGTTGATATTGCCCCCATTGCCGATGCCATTGGAGTCAACAGAGGTGGAAATTTTTGCGACAGTAGGTTCTGAATGATCGTTCACCACCGCTCCGGAGAGATTAATATCGACCGCATCAATAGTGATGTCCCCAGCACTTCCGATGCCATTGGTGGAACTCATAATTTGACCACCATGGAGAACGCTCAGATGTCCTGTGGTAATACCAATGTTACCGCCGTTGCCAATGCCCGTACGTTCGACAGATGTGGTGATACCTGTTGGGAAATCATTCATAGATGACACTCCAGAGCCATCGATAATGGCCTCATCTGCTACTTGTAATTGAATATTGCCCCCGTTGCCATGGCTAAGTGTATTGGCTAAAATTTGCCCCCCCTGGCGTAGCTGAAGCTGCTCAGATTGAATATTAATATCTCCCGCTGAACCCATGGCGTCGAAATCAACGGTTGTGTATATCGCTGAACCGTGGGTTGGCCTGTATCTTCGTTCTTCTAAAGACGTGGGCAGTGGGGAACTGCCCCTAATATCTATATTTTCCGCTTGGATGGTGATATTGCCAGTATTACCGATATCGTCGGTTTGAGAATATATTTGCCCACCATTAATAAGATGTAGGGACGCTGTTTCTATGGAAATATCGCCTGCTATATTTTCGATGCCGTCTATATTTTGTTGAGTAAACGAAGATGCTGTCGTTTCGTAAGCAGGATCAATAAACGTACGGATACCAGCGCTACTGGTAAACGTGGCGACGCCGCTTGCCCATGGATTGATTGGATTTAGCTCTCCCTCGATGATGATTTCGTTCGTAGCCCTTAGGGTAATATCTCCGCTATTACCTCTTTCGAACGCAATCCCTGAAATACTAGCTCCCCCACGGATAACTAACCGCTCTGTATCAACGGTGATATTACCAGCGTTGCCTGCAGCGGAAGGTTCTAAAAAAGTGCTTAAATTAGCTCCAAAATATTCTCCTAGGCCGTCCATAATAATTTCTTCTGTTGCGCTTAAAGAGATATTTCCGCCAGCGTCTACATTTCTTGAGTCATTATCTGCTGAAATAAATGCGCTTTCACTAATATAAGCTCGATCAAACTGAAGGTTAATATCTCCACCGGTGGCAGCACCTATCCACACATCGGTGTAAATATCGCTGAAATCACCCATGTTCAGAGAACTGCCCTGTAGAGTTATATTGCCAATGGTATTGCTATCACCCATGTAGCTGCTTATTGCAATGTCTCCCATCCCTTGAATAGAGATATTATTTGCATTGATAAAAATATCCCCTCCATGTATCTCCTGTCCGAAATCAATCAGGCTCAAGATGGCACCTTTATCTTGGATGAGGACATTACTTGCATGAATAATAATGTTGCCTCCGTCCACATTTTCCCCTTCTATCAAATCACTACTGATTAATCCATTCTCATTAACGAGAACAGTATTTGCGTCGATGACAATATCCCCTCCCGTAACCCCTTCGCCAAGCTCCACTTGACTGTAAATTTCTGCTTCAGCTTGAACCAGAACAGTGTGGGCTTCTATACGAATATCAGCTCCGGTTACATGCTCATCAGCCACCATGAGGCTAGCTATTTCGCTTGGCAGGTAGATGTCATTGTCGCTATCACCTCGAACGGTCAGAGCATCCGTGGCTTGGATGTGCAAAGAGCGATCGCCCGATGTGTGATCTTGAATGGATAGACTGGAACCCCCTAACACGCTTATATTTTGCCCAACCAGCTGGGCACTGGAGGCGCGAGATACTTCAGACCCTTGGTCAATTGAAATATCATTAAATGTATCGATATTACTGTAATCAAAAGACCACCCAGACCCATGGGGCAATAGGTTAACGGTGCCACTCTGGGCCACACTGCCTAGGGCGTTGTGGCCCCCAGCCTTAATATCAGCACCATTCAGGTTGATAGCTCCCCCTACTAAGGCAGCTGTGCCATGGTCTCCTGAAACCGCGATGGTTCCTCGATGTGCAATGGGGTTGGGCGTAGCGCCAAAATTTAGACCGATGGGAGCACTCATGGTCAACAGTGGAACCCGATCTGGCGCTGTGGCACTAAAGGCAAAACCATCTTGAAAGAGAAGACTATCAGCCGTGCTAGCGACAAAGGACCCTGGCAAAAAGATGGAAGCATTTTCACCAAACGTGATGCCGTTTGGATTGATTAAAAAGACATCGGGGGCAGGGGTGCCTGGGTCTTGGAAAATTCCAATCCTGCCATCAATGAATGAATTGGATGTGCCTGTGACACGATTGACAATTATCTCAACAGAGCGGGTATCAATTGAGTGGTTAAGGCTGTCCCTGAGGTTGAAGTAAACGTTCTGTGTGCCAGGGGAAAATGCTTCAAAGCTGTGAAATAAAACTGCCCCATCATTCGAGCTATGGCGCAGCGTTCCTTCGGTAATGAGTAAGTTGCCCGCTGCGTTGACACCTAGAGCAGTGTCCGTAGTGCCATCGATAGAGACCTGTGCATGGCTTGGTAAACAATGCCCGAAGACGTTGGTAACCGCTGTTGTTAAGAAGACTGCAGAGGAACCCCAGCATTTTTTCCACCTTCTACGACTAGGCACATGTGAAATATCGTTCATGCTGGGGGAACATTCTGGGATTTTGATGGCTGAGTGATTCTACAGACTCAGTTATCAGTAATTTAAACCAGATTATTCCTCTCTTCTTTAAAGACTTATCCCATCTGTTCGGTATATTATAAATTTTGTCATACTAAAACTCAGAGGCCGACTAGAGTTCAAAAAATATTGATATATCGCATTTTCCCCCTACCTTGGCGGCCCCAAAGCCTGGATCAACTTGCCTATAGCTGACGAGAACCGGCGCTTAGAAAGTCAATAAATGGAGCGATTGTTGACTTGGGATATTGATGCCACACGGCGGCTAATGAGACAACCTGGATGTTGGGCACAATGGGGCGAAACGCAATGTCGGGTCGGGAATGGCTGTGGCTAATGGAAATAGGCACAACTGATAGGCCTAACCCGGATGCGACTAGGCTCATTAACAAACGACTATCTGAAATAGTCTGTTTAATTTGACTTTGAAGGTCAGCATATTGCCCATGGGCCATGAGAATTTGAGAATGATGGTCGTTCATTACCAGTGGGCTTTGGGAAATGTCGGCCAGGGTAATTTGTGGTTGGGCGGCGAGGGGGTGTTCTGCGGGTAACGCGATCACCAGGGATTCTTCTACTAGGGTCTGGGCCTTGATGTCTTTGGGGATTGTGGGGGGAACAAGAAACCCCATGTCGATGTGGCCTAGCCTTAATGCTGTTAACTGTTGAGAACCGCTCAGTTCGTGGATTTTGAACTCAATATCTGTGTATTGTCTTTGGTATGAGCTAATTAACTGAACGGCGCGATCGCACGCTGGAGCGGCGCTATCAATACCAATGGATAAGTGCCCCACCAACCCTTGTTCAACCAGCTGCACAGCCTGCATACTATTTTCCATTTGCTGCAAAATGCTCTTTGCAGTTTCTGCAAAAATCTGCCCCGCATCCGTCAGCCGAATCCTAGGACGAGTACGCTCAAACAACTTCACATTCAATTGAGACTCCAAACGCTGCACCTGTCGGCTCAGGGGAGGTTGGGCGATACCCAAGCGTTCAGCCGCCTGACTAAAGCTCATCTCCTCGGCAATAATCAAAAATGTCTGGAGATTTCTAAAACTTAACGAAGTATCCTGTAAAAACTGAGAAGATTTCATGTTGCCAAAAATAACCACAAGCGCGTTGCTAGAGATCTTTACAGGTCCTGAAAATACCCCCAGCGGTATACTTGCGATCATATTCTGAGCTACCAGAAATACCTGTATGGAACTGTATGTTTAAAGCCGCTTATATGTATGATCCTTGGTCACTATTGTGTGATTTTACGGTTTCAAAGCAGTCCGTAGCCATGTCGAAAATTATTCATAGCTGCCAAGCCTAAGTATATTTTGGTGAATCTTAAGGGCATCCTAATAACCAAGGGGGACATAGCTGTGCTTAAAAAGAAGACATCAGCCCATTGGATGGCCATGGCCAATTAGTAACGATGCGCTCGTCTACCTAGCTATGCTGAATGGCAGAAAGCCTTAACTTGAAAGGATAATAGCTACGAGCAACATCTATGGACCCAGACAAAACTAGCTTAGAGCAGCCCTACTAATGCTTCCCAATGGACCACCATTGAGTGGCTTAAGGCTACAGTGATTGTACGGAAACATCCGTACAAACCTATATGTCTAGTCAATCAGTTTGTATGATTGTCCTTAAGTTGTGATTTGATTGCGTGAAGTGCGTGTACGTGATGATTCTCAAGCTCCTTTAGAAAGCATACCTACAGCGGCCCTGAATCAGGTTCAAAAGCTTTTAGACCCCCATCAGCTCACAACGATCCAAAAGCAACTGATTGAGCATTGCTGGATCGGCGTTACTTATCAAGAAATTGCCACAGTTACTGGTTATGAAGATAACTATGTACGCGCAGTGGGGGCTCAGCTTTGGCAAGCGCTATCCCAATCTTTAGATATCAAAGTTACAAAATCCAATTTTCGTTCTGTTGTGCAACAGCACCTAACTGCTGTCAGCAGTCATCCCCCCGACGCCTTAGAATTTCCCCAAGGGCAGGTTCCCCTGGGTTCTAAGGCCTATATTGTGCGGGGAGACCTAGAATCTATTTGCAATGAAAGCGTTACTAAGCCTGGGGCACTGATTCGGATTCGAGCCCCGAAGCAAATGGGTAAAACATCCTTGATGGCTCGGATTCTAGATTTTGCCAGACAGCAAGACTATGCCACGGTCACCCTGAATTTAGAGCTGGCTAGCACAGATGTTTTAAATCAAAATAGCGATTTCTTGCGCTGGTTTTGCGTGATTGTTGGTAGGGCTCTGCGCTTGCCTAACCGTTTAGACGACTATTGGGAACCCGTATGTGGCAGTCGCTCGAACTGCACTGAATATTTTGAAGCCTATCTGCTACCAGAGTTATCTCGCCCCTTAGTGTTGGCATTAGATAACATTGATGCTGTTTTTAACTACCCGACCATTGCAACCGAGCTATTTGGCATGTTGCGAGCCTGGTATGAAAGTGCCCGATACGGTGGTCCTGAAAGTGAAATTTGGCAACAGCTACGTTTGGTTACGGTCTATTCAACTGAAGTTTATATTCCTTTAGACATTCACCAATCTCCCTTTAATGTAGGCTTGCCTATTAAGTTGCCACCATTCACCCTTGAACAAGTGCAGGATTTGGTGCAACGCCATCAGCTTAATTGGACAATTAACGATATCGAAAAGCTGATGAACCTGGTAGGAGGGCATCCTTATCTAATTCGGATAACGCTATACCATGCAAAAAAACAATCTCTTTCTATGGATGAGATTGTTGAAACAGCCCTAAGTACTGCAGGCATATATAGTAATCATCTTGAGAAGAAGTTTTGGGCAATACAAAGCTGCCCAAAACTATTAGCGGCAATGACTCAGTTGATTATTGAGAACGACATTTCCTTATTTACACCCGTCACTCGTTTAAAGCTCTCTGGCATGGGACTGATCGACATTCAGGACAACAAAATAACAGTTATATGTAATCTCTATCGTCAATACTTTCAAGTCATGTTAAGTAAAAAAAACACATAGAATAGATGTAAATGCATATACGAGTTGTTTAACTTAGGAGCTGTTAAGGAACTACTTTACGGTTTAAGCCTGAAAAGCCTGTTAAGTCCTGATTTAAATGCACAGGGCCACGATTTTAATTTTTGACAAGCCCTTACCTCAACTCTTAGTCTAATAGACTTGCTACATTGGCAGCATTTTAATGCTGTCTATAACTGAATGCCGCTCAATATCTATTTAGGCCCAAGGCTTTTCATGTTGCCAATTTAAGTCTAAAGAGAGTCTCCTATGGTATTTGAATGGGGACTGACCTTATGCAAAATTTAAGTTAGCTCAAATGGAAGAGTCTCCCCTATAGATATTGTTGCTTGGCACCCTAAACGATTACTAAAATGTTGCATCAATATATAAAGTGTCGAGTTAAATCAATATAGTCTTCGGTATTACATATACCTGATTTGCATGACAGAAGTCTAATAGGTGAACATTAAGCAAGCCGGAACTCTCAATTCATAGAACCTTCAGCTCCTGAGTTCACTTTTGAAAATTAATGAAAAGGTTAGGACAACTTACAGACAACAATAGAACTCATACATTTTCATACAGTAATTACCATGGCACAAACTATATCATTCAGCTCGGAATTGATTTAACAAGTAAGTACATTTCGGAGAACGTTAAATAATGGTTGAACTAACAGGAAACTTTCAAGGCACTGGTAAAAAAGATTCCTATATGGGGAAAATCAAAAACATTAGTCAGTTAGATATCAGTGGTTTCGATGGAGATTTTTTTACAGGCATTGCAGCTGATGATCTCACCATCAGAAGTCGTGGTGGCAATGATTTCATTAAAGCAGTCACCAATTTCACCGTAGATTTCGATACATATTCGGGGCCATCACTGAGTGTCGGTTCCATTGGCATTGGCATGCAATCGGCTGACATTAAAATGGGTAAGGGAAGAGATAATCTCTCCATAGCCAGTAAAGTGGCATCGATAAATAGATCCAACGCAATTGGGCTTTCGGAGTCTTCGATTGATATGGGGTCGGGTCGGGATATTGTTGACATTAAAGCATTTTCTACCAACCTTGGGTTTGTCTATTTCCCTAATGTGAAAGCCTCTGGTGTAGCCAATAGTACCCTAGACGCTGGTAAAGGAGATGATACTGTTAACATCAACACAAAGGTTCTAGGTAAGTCCCTGAGAGGGAACAGCTATAGGTTGAGCGAATTATCTGCTTATGGTGTAGATCAAGGCACTATATTAGGTGGCGAAGGTAGCGATGTTATAAACATTTCTACCGTGGTAAATCTCGACCCTGAAGTAGCAACAGACGAAGTTCAGTCAGGAGTTAGGACGATAGCTGTTGGCATTGGTAATGGGTCAACTGTCAATGGTGGAGACAATGACGATACGATCAACATTAAGGTTTCTGTTGATCGTCTAACTGCCCCATCTGGAGGATCTGTTCCAGGAATTCGAGAGCGTTTTATAGGTGTCTATGGTGGCTCCAAAGTATATGGTGGAGCCGGTAATGACTCCATTTCCATTGAGGTTACAAGAGACGCATCGCAAACAATAGCAGTGGGGGTGAACAACTCCAGAGTGTCAGGCGGTAGTGGTGACGACCGTCTTTATATTCGTGGGGTCAACTTGGACTTGGACGACGCTTTGATTACCGGTGGGAAGGGCAAGGATATTTTTAACACTGGCATTGGCGAAGCAACTATTTCTGGCGGGAAGGGTACTGATTTGATCAAGCTCAACTTTTTTGATAGTGACACCATGTCCATTGAACTATTGGGAGAAAATAGTATTCAAATCACCGGCACCCAGGATAAGTTAGGTAATAGCGATAGTTGGACCCAAACGATTAACGATGTTGAACAATATTCTATTGGCGGTAAGACTTACAATGCAGCTAAGGTAGTGAATGTTCTCAGCTAATGCAATTGCTGATTGTTTTTAATAGTACTCAATGAGTATCAAACACTGTCTCGAAAGTAGTGCGATAAGGCTGCCTGATTCTGGGTAAGCAATCCTACGAATCTAGGGAGGCAGTCTGTAAGATTGCCTCCCTAAGCTAGCTTTCCTCTAAATTAGTTAGCTTGATATGGAATGTTGTCTACGGTCTGTTTTTACGCAAAGGTAAAGTCAGTCACATTAAATGCCCCTCCTGTAAAGCGCGCTACTAAATCATGGGTATTGCTAGTGTAAAGCTCTGTTTTCTCATCATTGTAGTAATAATCACTAATGCCACCGGTGAGCTGAATCGTATCGACACCACTCTTGAAATCAGCAATTTCAGCAAAATCATATTCACCGGAAATAGAGTAGAAGACCTTTCCAGATTCCCCTAAAACAAATGTGTCTCTACCACGACCACCAATCAAATGATCGGTTTCATAGGCCCCAGGATGAGAATCAGACCGATTAACACCAATCAAGGTATCTCGACCACCGCCCCCCACAAGGCAGTCATGTCCAGCACCACCTTCCAGGTAGTTAGCTTTGTTATTACCGATAAGGTGATCGCCATTATCAGTACCAATGACATCTACAAAATTTTTGACATTAAAATTTAGTTCACCTAAACCGGGAACATTTCGTACAGTCAGACTCTTGTTGGAAAGATCAACATAAAAAGACGTAACACCACTGATACTCGTAGAACCATCAATTGTGTTGTTAAGCCCAGCAGCGCCAATAATAGTTTCAACACCAAAGATCTGATCCGTGCCGATGGAGCCTTTTTGAACAATGCCAGCAGCCTTTAGCGTGATTTTTTGGCCCAGGTCACTGTAATCGGCTGTATCTAGGCCTTTACCGCCTTGAAAAATATCATTGCCCTTGCTACCGATAAGCGTATCAGCACCCCGACCACCGTTTAAAGTGTCGTTCCCTTTGCCTCCGTCAAGATAATCACGGCCTTTCCCCCCAAAAAGACTGTCGTCACCACGTTTTCCAAATAATGTATCATTTCCACTTCGACCTTTTAAACTGTCGTTACCGTTAGTACCTTTAATCGTTTGATTATCAGACATTGCTTATTTAAAGTAACATTGAGTTAAATTGTTTGCAGCACATAGCGATGTGCAATAGGCAGGCCATTGCATGACAAAGCTCTAAAAGAAAAAAGATGTAATACGACAACATCTAAGGAATCTAGCTAGAGCAATTTAGGCCTATGCCAGAAAAAGTCCCCCTTAGATAGCCTTAGTCAATACAGAGTAGTTTTGACTAACAACAAAAATATAGAGCGTAGCGCATGTTCTTTTCTGTAGGAAAATGTATGGTTACCCTAAGTTTTTTGTATGCACAACAAACTAAAAAAACGATAAAAAATATGTTCCTAGGGCTGAGGGCTTATAATTAATAAAGATTTCAATATGATTAATAGGTAAATATAAACCGTTTTCAAAAATCTCCCAAAGAGTTTTCAGTGGTTGGTAATTTCGGGAACAATATAAAATATTCCACAATAAAAAGCATTGAAAAAACTCTTCAATGCTTTCATTCGGTGAATAAATTATCTTTGCAGATATTAAATATCTAATTAAATATTGACATACGACTTTCTCGGAATGCAGCTATCGGAGTTGCTATTGTATCAAGCATCCTGCGTTGTTTTAGAGGGCTGTAGATACATGCTCAAAAAGACATAGGCGGCTGTGAGGTTTAATGTTTCTAGGGCAGCTAAAATTTCTGGTACGGAGTCTGCCCATGGGTCTTGACTTTCATCCACCCATTGATTGACTGTTGAACAGTCTATTCCCATGGTCTCTGCTAGGTGCGTTTGGGTAATGGCATACTGGGCCATTACATGTTTCAAGGCTTCTCCTGCTTTTGTCATAGCGATTTAAAATTCTCGAAAAACAATATGGGCGTTATTTATTGATGCTCTTAGCTGTGATTCTTCATCAATGGAAATAACAAGGTCGCAGAGGGTCAAGGCAACCTTGTTATGCTCGTGGTGATCGTTTACGTCCCAATTTTCCTAGGTACTTTCTATGTCGATCGCATCTGGCCATTTTTCAATAAATAATGTCTATTAGAAATAGTTTTAGGTAATCTCTTTAAACAGTTATCAAAGGCTACCCTTGAAAATATTGTTGCCAGTACGATGGGATTTCCTTAGGGGATGTTTTGGGAATATTCTAAGAACGATCAAGGTTGTCCCCCATGTGTTTTCTATCGTGGCATACTGACGGGAGGTTGTCTAATGTTATTCAGGGTATAACAGGGGGGAGCACTATGCCCATGGGGGTAAAGTAAGGTGGTGCCCAATAAGTCTTTATGGACATTCCTGTCGGTTTTGGTGAAATCTTCTCATGGGCTTAAAGAAAAGTCTCTGCTGCCTAGTTTTCTTTGCAAAGTCTTTTTGTGTTGATTGTAGTAAAAGGTTGGTAATGCTTACCCTTTGGGGCAGTGCCCTCGCGGATAGTTAACATAAGGCTCTCTATGCAATTGGTCTGAATATACCAAATTAAATTGGTCCAAGCATTGGTAAAACTAAGGGCTGGTTAAAATTAAAAGCAGGGTCTTTTTCTTGAAATCATGGCTTAACAAGCCTTTTGGGATTAAACCGTGGAGTCGTTGCTTAACGGCTCCTAAGATTAGGAATGGCGATTAAATAAATTCCAATTTTGCCGGACTAACCCCGAGGGAGACGTTGCCCGTTAGGCTTGCCCATGCTGCTCGGGCTATACGACTCCGCTCAGGCTTCTGTGACTAGCTGTGAAAACTATGGATTTAAAGGGTTTCGCTGTCCTTAGGGGAATGCACATAAATAAATTCCTAATCACAGAATATGTCGTAGGACCTCCTCCCCTTAAGAAGGGGAGGTGCCGTAGGCGGAGGGGTCTGGACCGATAGCGCTAACTGTCGATAACCCCCTGTAAGTCCCCCTTACGAAGGGGGACAACACACCTCGAACATGTCTCAAAGAGGTAGATTATTTTCATGCAGACGCCTTAGTGGATTGCCTAGTCGAATGGTTTGTAGGTCGAAGCCCGTACATGACTAATTACGTGTGAGGGCCTATCTGTTGTTTTTGATGGGTAAAATATGGGTATGTCTAAGTGCCGTCAATTAGGTATTTCAGTCCATGTATCAAGTTGGTGGGAGCTTATCTTCCGATGCCCAGAGTTATGTCTGTCGTGCTGCCGATGATGAACTCTACAATGCTTTGATTCAGCGACAATTTTGCTATATTTTAACGGCTCGACAGATGGGGAAATCGAGCTTGCGAGTGCGCACCATGGCTCGTCTCCAGCAGGCAGGTATCCGCTGCGGTCTGTTGGATATGACCATGCTAGGTACCCATGAAATTAGTCAAGATCAGTGGTATGCCAGTTTGGTGCGGCGACTGATTCGCACCTTTCGACTGCCCACCCAGTTTCGGGCTTGGTGGCAGGAACGCCAATGCCTGTCTCCTGTGCAGCGACTGGCGGAATTTTTAGACGACGAACTGCTGGGGCATATTGAAGCACCGATTGTTCTGTTTATGGATGAAATCGATGTGCTGCTGCAGCTAGGGTTTGTGACGGATGACTTTTTTGCGCTGCTGCGAGCCTGCTACAACAACCGTGCCGATAACCCAGCGTACAAGCGATTGACGATTGCTTTGGTGGGTGTGGCGGTGCCTGGGGATTTGATTAAGGATCCGGTGACTACGCCGTTTAATGTTGGTCGTGCGGTTACGTTACATGGACTGCAACGGGAGGATTGTTGCCCTCTGGTGCAGGGCCTACAGACATTGGTGAATAACCCTGATGAAACGGTTCACCATATTTTGGCTTGGACCGGGGGGCAACCTTTTTTGACTCAGAAGCTGTGTCAGCTGGTGGGGCGATCTGCGGCAAATCTGGGGGAGGCGATCACCGTTGATTTGTTGGTGCAAAAACATATTATTGACAATTGGGAAGCCCAGGATCAGCCTGAACATTTAGGAACTATTCGCGATCGCATCTTATATAACCCCGTATTGGCCGGTCGTGTGCTGGGGATCTATCAACAACTGCTCCAAGGGGAAGACATTGCCACCGACGACAGCGAACCCCAACTGGTGCTGCGGTTGTCGGGGTTAGTCATCGATGCCCAGGGGCGTTTGGCCATTGCCAACCCCATTTACCAAGCGGTCTTTGATCAGCGCTGGGTGGCTCAACAGTTAGACGCCCTGCGCCCCTATGGCCCCACCTTTGAACAATGGCTGGCCGCGGGGGGGCAGACCCAGGAACATTTGCTTAAAGGGTTGGAGCTACAAGCCGCCCTAGCCTGGGCTGACACCAAACAACTGAGCGATGCCGACTATCGCTTTTTAGCAGCCAGCCAGGCGGCAGAAAAAAACCAGGTGGAAGCCACCCTGGCCCAGGAAATAGAGGAGCGAGAACGGGCAGAATTTGCCCTGGCTGCCGCCACCGAAGCCACCCAAGTCTTGGCCCACAGCCGACGGCAGGCAAGAAAGCACGCGACGCGGCCGCGCAACATGGCGGGGTGGATTGCGGGGGCCGCCATGGGAGCGACGGCACTGGTGGGAGCCGTGCGCATATTCGGCGGATTACAAAACCTAGAGCTAGCGATGTTAGATCGCTATTTTCGTTGGCGACCCACTGAAACCATTGAACCGAGGGTGGTGGTGGTGACCATTGATGAACCAGATATCCAAACCATTGGTCAGTTTCCGATCCCCGATGCCATCTTGGCCAAAGCGTTGAAAACAATCGACAGCTATGGCCCCCGCCTGATTGGATTGGATATGTATCGCGACCTGCCGGTGGAACCTGGCCACGGTGACCTGCTCGCCACCTTGGAACAGCTCCCCAATCTGATGGCTATTGAAAAAGTTATGGGCACCCCCATTGCTGGGCCACCGGTCCTACAAGGTAGCGAGCGCCTAGGGTTTGCCGATCAGACGTTAGATAATGATGGCACCGTCCGCCGCGCCCTATTAAGCATGAGCGCCGATGGGGTGACAGCGGCGGATGATGGCAGTGACGTTATCTTTAGCTTTCCCCTCAAACTCAGTTTGGCCTATTTGGCGGCTGACGGAATCAATTCTGTTGCGTTGCCAGAAAACCCCAGCTATCAGCAACTGGGGCGAACGGTGATCAAACCCCTGATCCGCAACCATGGGGGCTATACCAGGGCTGAAATGGGGGGATATCAAGTTCTGTTGAATTATGCCGGCAACTTACCTACGGTGTCTATTACCGATGTGTTGACTGACCAGGTCGATCCAGATACGATTCGCGATCGCATCGTACTTGTGGGCTCCAGTGCGTCCACCGTCAATGATCTGTTACTCACCCCCTACACCCAAACCGACAATGGCTACATGCCGGGGGTTACGGTTCATGCCCACACCATTACCATGGTGCTCAGTGCGGCCCTCGACGGTCGTCCCCTGATTCGCACATACCGACGGCAGTGGGATTGGCTGTGGATTTTGTTGTGGGCCACCGGGGGAGCCTTGGTCGCCGCCCGGTGGCAGCATCAACCAGGTATTGTGTTAGCCCTAACAACAATTTCAGTGGGGGGGCTGGTGGCGGTGACCTATGGTGCCTTCCTGTGGGGCTGGTGGGTGGCGGTGGTGCCCCCGGCCCTAGGCTACATTATGGGCGTAGTTGCCATTCCGGTGGTGACGGCCCGTCAGCTAGATCGGCGCATTTTGCGCCAGGTGATGGCCGACTTGGTAACGGTTGCCCAAGAAAAACCGGCGGTGGGAAAAATTGCGATCGCATATCTAAAGCAGGCAGAAAATACAGAAACCCAAACTCTGATTAATACCTACGAACACGAAATCCTCAGTTCTTTTACCTCACGGCACGAGAATAATGGGCGCGATCAACAACTAAATCCACCAGGTCATACCAGTAACCATTCTCGCTCAACCACTGAGCCATAGCTTCGGGGGTATGGACAACAGACTGGCTGGTTTCCAATTCTGTACGGTGCACCCAACCGGTTAATATCGGATCGTTTAGGGTCATAAAATTACCGCACACCAGGGTTAAGGACCATTCGTAGGTGACGCCAGGCGTTAGGGCCGGAGCATCGTCGGGTAAGCCAAACCCAACCCATCCGGTTTGGGGGGAAATTGGCACCATGGCTTGGCGATAGTCCTCTGGCGACTCACCACGAAATGTTAAAAAAACTTGTTTTGCAGATGTTGCTGGCATATCAACAAAGATCTGGGGATGATCTTTTAAGGTAAGGCCAAAGCGATCGGCGGGGAGTAAAGGTGCGATTACGGCTTCGTCAGGAGAACAACTGAGGGGACGACGGGAGCTGCCATTACCCGCTGTTTCAGGGCGACCAATATCCGGTGGCTTAAATTCCGTTAGCCACTGGTCTAACAGGTCAGGCGTGGAGGCTGATGCGCCAGTTGCCATGCCCAATAGAGAGCCCAGGGCCACCATGCCACTGGCAAGACATCGACGTAAGGGTGCTTTTTTCTGAAGAAGGTAGTACACAGTTAACGATATTGAGATTTTAAAAAGGATGTTGCCGATCCTCAGAATGACTTTATCTGGTAAATCCAGCCTATGCGGCCACGTTCAAGATCTTTTTATTCCCCAAATCAGCAACGGTAAACAAGAAAGCTACGACACCAACCACCAGCAACCAATGAAACCAGGTCTTATTTGAAGAGACTTCGCCAATTTCTACGTTGCTGAACTCACACATGGATCAGGGCATGTGTGTTTTAATCACACAAAACTCAACGCGGGATCACACATTTTTATACAGAAACAAACAATACTTTTATTATATGATTTCTTGGCCTATATAACGTTGGCATATTGGTAAAGGGGTTTAAAGTTTTCATTATTGCCAATGCCCTCCAATCAAAGGGTTTAAAGTTTTTATTATTGTCAGTGCCCTTCAATCAAAGGGTTTAAAGTTTTCATTATTGCCAATGCCCTCCAATCAAAGGGGTTTAAAGTTTTCATCATTATTGTCAGCACCCTTCAACCAAAGTTGTTTGGACAATCGTGATACAGACAACCGTGGGCTGAGCACTTCCAATCTACGGTTGCTTGTTTGCTGTCCATAGTGGCCCTATGCCCCTTGGATTAACATACATACTCTTCGAGGAAAGCACACAAATTCATACAGCAAGATGTATGGATACTTAGATATTGTTTGCATGGTTAATAGTCATAACCATAGGTCCTTTAGTCAGGGTAGTCATGGCACAGCAGACAATAACAACAATGATGACGTCAAATGACTGGGTATTCATCGCAATATCGATTTATACCATCGCTACGGTGACGTCGATTTACATAGCGGTAAGCTTGATGCTGGAGTTTAGACAAATGTTCATTCAAGAATCGAGACTTGATTATTTTGAAAGCCTGAATATACAAAAGCCTTCCCATCAGTTAGTAGGAAATCCTAGGGCTGTTTGGATGGTTTTGCGCAGGGTTTGCTCTGGGGCGGTTTTCCCCACATCCCTTCAAAAGTCCTCCCAATGCGAAGAAACATCCAAAATGAATGCCTAAAATCCTATGCAAAAATGGCTATAAAGCCTGATCAGCAAGCTTAGGAGCTGTTAAGAAATTAATTCATGGGGTAAGCCTGAAAGGCTTATTAAGTCATGATTTAACCCAAAAAGGCCATGATTTTAATTTTTAACCAGCCCTTAGCTGAAAGCCCTTGAGATTTTGGGCTGAGATCGCAAATGGATATCTGCATGCCTTTTTAGGTATGGCTAAGATCGCAAAAAACAATCCCAGCGCTTACCATCCAAGCCAATGTTGAATCCCCCATAGCTTTTAACGGCTCAAACTTTGAGTGCTGCTAATCCTGAAGATAACTCCAATGGGCTTGATGTAGCCTGAAATCTTACATAAATCCTTCATCTTCTAACAGCAGACGTTGTGCTGCCAAATAGGTCCTTAGCCCCATGTCAGGCCTCAATGTTGTTAGCTACCATCAAGAGGGATTTAGTTCTTTAGCTGTATTATGGTCATAACTAATCGAAACGGTCAACAAACGTCCATCCTAAGCCCTGTCAGGGGAGCCGTAGAGGTGATGACTGTCTATTTGGTAGGGATGGTGATAGTTTTTTTGCTACTTTCAGAACGATATTTGCTGGATTAACAAGCCCTACAGGTCGTTAAGAAATTACTTCACGGTTTAATCCGAAAAGGCTTGTGCAGCCATGTTTTGAAGGAACAAGGCCATGATTTTAATTTTTAACAAGCCCTAACGGGTCGTTAAGAAATTACTTCACGGTTTAATCCGAAAAGGCTTGTGCAGCCATGTTTTCAAGGAACAAGGCGATGATTTTAATTTTCAAAAAGCCCTAACTCCCTTGAAATTAATCGTCAGAATGTTTTGTCGATCGTCACAATGTACAAGAACAACGTCCCTAGTTTGGGTCAAGCTATGACTGACCCAGAGCAAGCTTTAGTCGTGGCGAAGGGCCACCACCAAGCTACCAAACAAATTGAAGCCATGGAATAAAGAAAAAAAGGTTCAAAAAATTAGCCTAGGCAAATCACCCAGAAAAACAGTCGCTGTAATTTGTCCCATGACTTTAGTCATGGTCAATTTTTATGGCTTTAGGGAGACCATAGAGGTGACGGATGGCAGATGTCGAAATCTTTTTCCATGCCTAGATTAATAAGGCGTGTTCGTAACACAAGTTATCTGATTTTTCGTGAATCTTCTGGATAAACTATCTGGAACGTATTACCCATAAAGGGTTGAAGCCCATGGTTATCTGATGTGGCAGGCCATATTACAGAGTATAGTTAACCCCCATACACTGTGGCCGACAGCATGACACATTTTCATACAGCAACTTTAAGTGAGTGGGCATAGGATATTTCTAAGAGAGTGACTTTAACAAACAGCTATTTTATGTTTCCTGAATCTTCTGCGCGGGTGTCCCTAGATCTACGGCACTTACAAACATTTTTAATTGTTGCAGAGGAAATGAGCTTTAGCCGAGCGGCCAAGCGATTAGGCATTTCCCAGCCACCCCTCAGTCGTCAGATCAGTCGATTGGAGGCAAACCTTGGCATTAAGTTGTTTGAACGTACGCGCCCCCAGATCAAGCTAACGGCTGCCGGTAAAGTTTTCGCGGAACATGCAAGTGGGCTTTTGCAACAGTTTGAACATAGTGTTCAATTGGCAAAACGTATTGCCAACGGTAATCAGGGAGAACTTAAGATTGCCATTGATAGTGCTGTACCGGCCTGCGATCGCGCCGTCTCCTTAACTAAAAATCTGGGCAAGAATGCGATCATCCAAGAGATGGCCCATGGGGAGCAATGCAAAGCAATCCAGGCTCACCAGATGGACATTGGGTTTATGGCGCCCCAGCGGGTACCAGGGGATTTGATTATACATGTGCTCAAATATGAGCCTTTGGTGGTTATCTTGCCGAGCCATCACCCCTTGGCCATTAAATCGCAACTGTCGTTTTACGACTTAGCCGATGAACCGTTTGTTATGCATAAGGACTATGCTGATATCGTCACCCTAAATATGCGCTACAGCCTGCAGCTATCGCAATTTCAGCCCCCGGTGGTGCAAACGGCCTCAGACCGCCATCTGATTATGAGCTTTGTGGCGGCGGGGCTAGGCATATCGCTATTGCCCGCATCCACCATTGCCAGCTGCCCCCGCAACGATATTGTTCATCTTCCGTTAGAACAAAACATAGAAATCATTTCCCTAGCGGCGGTATGGCATCGCAACAATACCAATCCAGATTTGACCACATTTATCGATTTGATTAAACAACAGATGCCCGACATGCGCTTAAATCGAATCAGTGAGCCGGTAAGCCTATCTGTTTGAAGTACCGCTGAACGGCCAGGGCCAGGGGAGGATATTTATGCCAGCGCCAATGACGAAATGGCAATAGGGAATGCGGGAAACATGGAGATCGCCACCGGCTTACTCTAACTAAGCGAAGATTTTAATCACCCCTATTTTTGGTTGTCATTTGTGGTGGTGGGCAATTGGCAGTAGCCATTGGCTTAATTAAAACAACATCTAGCCGTTAGAACGTGTTTAACAGTGCCAGGATGACCCCAATCATAAAAAAGGTACAGATTGGCGTTGGACCCAGATCAAATTCTTCACGCACATAGGAGAAAAATGCCTGGACAGCGGCAATGACAACAGTAACGCCAGCGGCTATACAGCAAACTTTGAAGAGCCAGGGGAAGAATGCTGCTCCGGCAGTTGTGTTTGTCCAGGGTAAAATTGGGGGGAGCTGGGTTAACAACCATCCTCCAGCCAGGAGTGCCACTGCACTCAAGATGAATGTCTTTAAAGTATGATTTTGTAGCGTTTTATTGCCTTTAAAGAGAACGGAAGACATGGGCTGTCACTCCACTAG
Source organism: Leptothoe kymatousa TAU-MAC 1615 (assembly GCF_018739865.1). Lineage (GTDB taxonomy): Bacteria > Cyanobacteriota > Cyanobacteriia > Phormidesmidales > Phormidesmidaceae > Leptothoe > Leptothoe kymatousa. The sequence goes on from NZ_JADOER010000015.1 coordinate 63,589, forward strand.
TGAATCTTACCTCCAAGTGTATGGGGCTAGTTTGGAGGTATCTAGGGATAAATTGCTGACTAATGAACCTGTTTAATCCAACAATTTGCAGATTCGGCTTCATCAAAGTAATGGGCAGATTCAACGTTGGGAATGTTAATATTCTGCTCCCGTTTATAGTCTGAGCTCAGGAGAGAGCTGCAAAGTCCCAACTTATTCTGGCTCAGGGACCATGGTTTCAATGTCGTCAGCTTCGGTGGGTAACTCCGCCGTTAGCACATCGCAGCCACTGTCTGTAATCAGCACGTCGTCTTCAATGCGGATGCCCCGCACATCGGCAAACTGGGCCAGCCGGTCCCAATTGACAAGATTTTTGTAGAGATCGCAATTTCCCTTATCCTGCAAAATCCCCGGCACCTGGTAAAATCCGGGCTCAATGGTCACCACCATGCCCGCCTGCAGAGGCCGATCCAACCGCAAGAATCCCAACCCAAAGCGATCGCTGCGGCTGCGGCCAGGGGCATAGCCCGCCAAGTCCCCCAGATCCTCCATATCGTGCACATCCAGCCCCAACAGGTGCCCCACCCCATGGGGAAAGAACAGCGCATGGGCATCTTGGGCCACCAAATCATCCGGCTGACCCACCAAAATGCCTAAATCCACCAGGCCCGCCGCCAGGACACGACTAGCCAACAAATGCAGGTGCCGGTACTCCACCCCCGGCTTAGCCGCTGCAATACAGGCATCGTGGGCGGCGAGAACAATGTCATAAATCTCTCGCTGGGTGGACGAGAACTGGCCACTCACCGGCCAGGTGCGGGTAATGTCCGCTGCCCAGCCCGTCTCCGTTTCCGCCCCCACATCCGCCAAAATTAAATCATTCTCTCCTAATCCATGGTGATAGTGGTTGTTGTGCAGCACTTCCCCATGCACCGTCACAATGCTGTTATAGGCGCAGGTCATCCCCTGGGCCATAATCACCTGTTCCATGGCCGCCCGCACCTGGGCCTCGGTCAGGCCGGGTTGGGTGGCCGCCATGCCCGCTTTGTGGGCCGATACCGACACCGCCGCCGCCCGGCGCATTTCTTCGAGGGCGTAGTGATCGTGGCGCGATCGCAGTTGCACAATCGCCTGCAGCAGCTGCAAATCCTGGTGTTCAGCCCGTTTCGCCACCGGCAGAGACCGCCCCAACAGCTGTTCCTGGTGGGCGGCGGTGGCACTGTCCTGCACCTTCAGGGTGGCCACCGCATCACCAACAAACCGTTCCAGCTCCTTTAACGGAAATGCCTGTTCCGCCCCCATTTTATCCGCCAGCTCTTCGCGGCTGGGGCTGGGGCCGTGCCATAGGGCCTGGGCCGGTGTGGCCTCATCCATAAACAAGGCCAGCTCCCCATCCGCCAGGCGAATCACCGCATTTTCCAGGGGTAACCCGGCAAAGTATAAAAAATGGCTACTGGGGCGAAAGGGATGGGTATTGGCCGGAAAATTGCGCGGGGTGGCGCACCCGGACCATAGCAGTGCCGGGGCATTGAAGTGGCTAGCCAGGCGCTGGCGACGTTGTTTAAGCGTTGGGGCAAGGGGCATGGCGGGCGACCATGGGAATATGGCCGAGAATAACGTATGATTCCTTGAATTTAACCCCAATTCAGACTATGGTGCCTGCCAGTGACGCGGAAAAACTCATATTAGACTTGGTTACCCCCCTGGATGAAACCGAGATGGTGCCCGTGGGGGACTGCCTCGGCCGGGTACTGGGGGATACCATCCGCAGCCAGCTAGATTTTCCCCATTGGGATAATTCCGCCATGGATGGCTACGCCGTGCGCCATGGGGATGTGGCCACGGTGCCAGCCCAGCTGACGGTAATCGAAGAAATTCCCGCCGGGCAGGTGCCCCAGAAAACCCTGCAACCCGGCGAAACCGCCCGCATCTTCACCGGCAGCATGCTACCGGCCGGGGCAGACACGATTGTGATGCAGGAAAATACCCAGCGCCAGGGAGTCCAGGTCACCGTTTTAGAATCTCCCAAGGCCCAGGCCTTTGTGCGTAAGCGGGGAAGTTTTTACCAGGCTGGGGCAGAGCTGCTAACGCCGGGAGTTTGTGTCGGTGCGGCTGAAGTTGCCGTGTTGGCAGCGGCCCAATGTGAGATGGTGCCGGTCCGTCGGCGTCCTCGGGTGGCCATCCTGTCCACAGGGGATGAGCTGGTGACGGTGGATCAACCCCTGGGGCCAGGGCAAATTGTCGATTCTAACCGCTATGCCCTGGCGGCCCTGATTGCCCAGACGGGGGCCATCCCCGTGCCCCTGGGCATTGTGCCCGACCAAAAAGCCGCCACCCGCGAGGCCATTGCCGAGGCCCTAGCCCAGGCAGATATGGTGATTTCCTCCGGCGGTGTATCGGTGGGGGACTACGACTATGTGGATCAGATTCTGGCGGAACTGGGGGCCACGATCCATATTCGTGCGGTGGCGGTAAAACCGGGTAAGCCGCTGACGGTGGCCACCTTTGATGCTGAGGAGCAACGCCAGCTCTATTTTGGTTTACCGGGGAATCCGGTTTCTTCGCTGGTGAGCTTTTGGCGGTTTGTGCAACCGGCCCTACGCAAGCTCTCGGGGCTGGCCAGTGGCTGGGCCCCCACCTTTGTCAGCGCCACCACCGACAGCGACCTGAGGGCCGGGGGCAAACGAGAAACCTTCCTGTGGGGCCGGTTGTGCCTCGGTAATGATGGTTATCGCTTTACACTGGCGGCCGGTGGCCACAGTTCTGGCAATTTGGTCAACCTAACTCGCACCAATGGGTTAGCCCAGGTACCCCTGGGAGAAACCACAATCTCGGCTGGGAGCCAGATCCGGGCATTGGTGGTGGGGCAGGTATTCAATAGTTAGGGTGTCAGTAGAGACGAAATTGAGAGAGCGGGTTACCATGGGCGATGATTTCTTTCGTAGCCCAAACAGCCAATAACGTTTTGGCTGTTGCTGAACTTTAGGATGATTTTATCTGTCATAGCTAGCCATTGGCTGGTTTCGCAGCTCGTTTCATCCCCGCCATCAGCAATGGCTATTTTTAGCTAAATGGCTGTATGCAGTGCTGATTCAGTGCGCTAAAGTAACGCCATATTCAGCATTCATTTTCCTCTGGCTGATACGTTTATGACCCCCAAACGTCCCTTTAATCGTCACTCTAAACCTGTCCGTGTGCCCCGCCGTCAGTCCCCCACGGATGGGAGGGGCAGGCCAGAACCGTCCTATGCGGGGGTGGCGGCTGGCGACACGGCTGCCCCAGACACAGAGGCACCCATGCCTACAGAGGCACCCATGCCTGAGTCGAGCAAGCTGGGCGGTGTGGCGCTGCTGCGGTGGATCGGTAGCTGGCAGTTTTTGTTGCTGACCACCCTGGTGCTGCTGACGGGGACGGTGTCCCTGGCGATGTCGAGTTTGCTGCGCATGTCGAGTGTGCCCAACTGTCGGGCTATTTTCTGGCCGACGGCCTCGGCCGCCATGCGTTTGCAATGTGCAGAGTCCTATGCGGACCAGGGCAACGTTGACTTTTTGCTAGAGGCTATTTCCCTGGTGGAAAAGCTGCCGGACGATCATCCCCTGCGGGCTGAAATTAATGCGAAGGTAGAACGTTGGTCCAGTGAAATTTTGGATCTAGCCGACAATAAGTTTCATGAGGGGGATTTGGAAGCTGCGATCGCAACCGCCAACAAAATCCCCACCCACACCGCAGCAGCCGATAAAGTAGAGAGCACCGTTCGCCGCTGGCAGCGGATATGGGGAGACGCCTCAGAAATTTTTGAACAGGCCCAGACCAAGCTAGTGGAGGGCAACTTTAAGGATGCCTTTGGCCTGTCGGTGCGGCTGTTGGACGTCAGCAATGACCACTGGTCGAAAACCAAGTATGCCGAGCTCACCAAGCTGATTGGCATGGCCCGTGAAGACAGCCGCAAGCTGGGCAAGGTGAAACGGCTAGTCAATGCAGGCTCGATCAAAAGCTTTAAAGAAGCCCTTAAGCTGATTAACTCCATTAGTACCGAGAGCGTACTACACGGCGATGCTAAGGAACTAAAAGCCTCCATTGCCAAGGATATGCTGCGGGAGGCCGAACGATTTCTCGCTCGGCGGCAGGTGCCCCAGGCCGAAGAATTTTTGGCCGCCATCCCCCGCAATGAAGGTCTAGATGAAGAAATTGCGGATTTCCAGGTGTTTACCGATGCCTATCGCCGCGCCTGGAGCGGCGATGCCTTGGGGTTGGATTCTGCCATCACCCGCCTCCAAAGCATGGGCCCCGATCGGCCCCTCTATGGCCGTGCCCAGGAGTTAATGGGGCAGTGGCGGGCTGAAATTAAGGCCCTGGCCCAGCTGGATCGGGCACGGCAAATTGCGGCCCCTGGCAATGTTAACGATCTGCGCTCTGCCATTATTCAGGCCCGCCAGGTGAGCCGAAAAAACCCCCGTTGGGATGAGGTGTCTACCCAAATTAACCAGTGGGAAGAACGGGTGGAAACGACGGAAGATTTGCCGATTTTGAATAAGGCGGATCAGCTGGCTGGGGTGGGCACCCCCCAGTCCCTAAAGCTGGCCATCCGGGAAGCGCGGCGGATTCGTTCCGGTCGGGCGTTGTCACCGCAGGCGGAAACGCGCATTGATCGCTGGCAGAAGAAGCTCGAAGCAATTGAGGATCGGCCCTTGCTGGATGAAGCACGCCGGTTGGCCACCACTGGGGATTTAGGCGCTGCGATCGCGGCAGCCTCCCGCATTTCCCCCGAACGCGCCCTGTATAGCGAAGCCAAAAACGATTTAGATAGCTGGCGCGATCAGCAACAAAACCAGACCCGTTTGCTAGAAGCCAACAACATTGCCCGCTCTGGCGGCGCCAACGATCTGGCCCGAGCCATTGTCACCGCCAATCAAATTCCCGCCACCAGTAGTCAGCATAGAACGGCCCTAACCCGGATTAATCAATGGAGTTGGGATCTGCTTAGCCTGGCGGAAAGTGAGTCCAATAACAACCTGCAACGTGCCATTAGCCTGGCACAACAGATTCCATCCCAGGCCACCGCCTATTCCAATGCCCAAAACCGTATTCAAGACTGGCAGCGTGTTGTAGACCAACGGCAAGTGCCGGAAACCATAGAACTGACCAGCCCGGAGGCGCAGGAAGAACAAGCCGAGCCAGCCGATCAGGAAGACCAAGAACAGCCCTTACTGAATTAATCAAGGAGCTGCCATGGGCGCTTCCTCTTACAGATCGCTTGGTAAGAGAAAGACTTAAAAGATTAGACCGAGGTCTATCCCTTCTACTGGGTGCAACAGTTAGGCATGGGTTGTTCAGCAACCTCCGCCAGGTTCACTGACGATAGAAGATTCGTCCAAGCATTGGCAATATCTGGATCATTCGGCGCACTTTGATAAAGTTCCCCCAATAGAGTGATGGCGTCTTGCCAAAGACCATTACTAGCGTAGATGGCGGCTTGCTCTTTGGGGGTAGCCTCTGCTAGCGATAGATCTACGCTTGGGTCTACGGTCACCCGAGCAATGGAGCCATAGACAAAGGGTGGATTTACAGGGTCACAATTAGCAACTAGGGACCATGTATATAATTTATTTACCTGTATAGGGACATCCCCAGGCAAGGTGAACTGTATGATCCCTTCAGTGCTAGTAGCTAGAGTACTTTCATAAAGGGTATTTTCCTGGTCATCCTGTAGAACAAATTCGAAGGAAACAGAATCTGGAAAATTAGGCACATAAAACCAAAACCTAGGGCTTTCCTGGGTAGTGACGCTCAGCACCGATTCATAGTCTTTATTATTCAATTGCCCCAATGTGTCACTAACAAGAGGCTCTCGAGTTCGTGGCACCAACGCAGTTAAGTCTAATGGGGTGGATGGGACACAAGCGGGGGGAGTCTCATTGCGAGTTGCCGAGCCCCGTCGCCCAGGGGGGGAGCCTAAGCTAGCCAAAATGGGGGCGCTGTAGTTATAGCTGGGGGTGTCAATGGTGCTCTGTTGAGCTTGGGCAACCGACAATGGTGATAGACATGGGCATAACAGCACACTGCTCCATAGGGCAAAGATGACTGGAGATAGTTTCATAAAGCCTCCTGTACGTTAGTTTTTTCACGGAACAACAAACGAGATAATGACGGATAATCAGAAATAGGAACACTCGCCATAATGACTAACAGTAAAATTGCTGCGGGCACCCAAGGCACCCAATAATAGGACTTTACCAATAGCAACCCACACATACCTAAAAGACCTAATTCCGTGCCCATTAAAATCAGGGCCCAATAGTTGAAAAAGTGTTTTGCTTTATCCCTACGTCTAAATAAGAGCACTTCAATGAGTAAGCTCCCCCCACATCCCCAGGCAACAATCCAAAGGGTCTCCCCCCATTCTGGCCAGGTTTTTAGCAGTGGACGATCATCTAAAACCGCGCTAATTAAGTGACTGGTCATTTGGGCCTGCATAAACACCCCCTTGGTTTGGTGCTCTATCCGGGGGCTCTTGCTATAGGGCGTCATCCAGTAATCGCCAAAACTGTTGGCGGTAGTGCCAATTAGGACGATGCGATCGCGAATTGCCTCTGGATTTACGTTTCCTGTTCTTAATTGTGTCAATGTAATCTGATTAGCAATTTGTTTAGGACTATCTAAACTGCGATAGTTTAGCAATAATTGGTGCCCCCAGGCTTCGATGCCTCGGTAGCCCCCCGCATTGGACCCAATGGGCTTAAAGGTAACGTCTTCAATTTGTAAATAGCCTTCAGGGGAAGCCTGGATTGTCATCCCTTCCTTGGAGAGATAATGCAAAGCCAATTGAGCACCTAAGCTATAGGTAGCTAAACAAGGAGATGTCGGTTGTGGCGTTATCGCCAATAGCTGTCGTCGCAATACACCGTCAGCATCGGCGATGGAGTCACTAAAGCCAATCCGATTGGTCGGCACTTCCGGCGGTGGCGCAATGCCAGGATTGTTGGTTTCAGCCTCACTACTCTTACAAACGGCAATAAACTTGTCATTCTCGGTCAGCTGTTGAGCTAACTCAGGTAACCCTGGTGGCGCTGAAAAGTCTCTATAAATATCCAGGCCAATTACCCGAGGCTGCATCTGTTCTAACTGCTTTAAACTATCCAGTAAGGCCTGGTCAGATAAAGATCCTCGAGGGTTTTCATGGCGCTGATTTTGAATGTCCTCTTCTGTAATGGTTACCACCACCAAACGCTCATCCGGGAGTTCCTTGGCCCGCAGACCGATGAAGCCATCAAACGCTTTTAATTCCCATCCCTGGAAAATCCCCATGTAGCGAAGGGCAATGACCATGATCGTCATTACCGCATGGGTGAGTAACCTCAACCCCAGTGGCAATGACGGTGGAGGTACTTTTTTTTGTAACAAACCACTCCACAAAAGAGGCCTATTTGCCGGATTTTGGTAAATGGTAGGAAGCCAAGAAGCGCAGGGATAATCATTTTCTAGGCCTTGTAATTTCTTGCGCGCTTCGCGCACAGCTAGAGAAAAATATTCTCCCCGAGCAAAGGCTTCTAAAAAGGCTTTCAGGAAAACATGGGCAACCGGATCTGGCACCACTTCCTGCATCACAAGAATGTGGGGGATTTGTAAATCGGCTAAGGATTGGGCTAGCCTTAGCCCGTCACAGGAGTTAAAAATAGCGATTTGCAACCCTCGTTGCACAGCGGTTTGCAATGCATTTTTGAGCTTGGGAACAGTAATGGTTTCGGTTGGGTTAATTTGAAAATGGCCAACTAATTGTTCTGTATTATCGTCGTCTTGCCTGACCTCAGTAAAGCTATGGCCTGCAAAAAAGATAAGGTCCCACCCTTGGACATCCCAAAGATATTGATCCAGGGTTGGTCGGTCGGGTTCAGTCAGGCAATGTACATCGGCTTCGGATAGGTGGTTTAATAGGGCCAAATCTGTATCGATATCTAGCCCCTGGCTATCCCCTAGGATGGCTAAAATTCTAACTTTTTTTCGATTTTTGGTGATGCTAGACAGATGTTTTTCGTAAATCAGCGCACTAAGGGAAATTTCTAATTTGGGGTAGCGATCGCAGATATCCCATAGGTGCCATGGTAATCGCTGCACCCTAATCTGTTGGGTCTGCACAATTAACTGCACTTTATCCTGTGGGTTCAGCTGCTCTAAAAACTTCTCTTGCACAGGGCGAAAAGACTTAGCCTTTAACCACTCATTAAAACGATGCTGGAGCTCTTCCGCCAAGTCGTGACAATCATCTAGATATGAGATATTACTCGCAAACCCATCCTGACTAATGCCTAACCGCAATGCAGCACTACCCAACTGGCGATAGCTAGTTTGCCATTTCTGATACATATCATCCAAGTCAGGTGCAGCCGGCAAAGCACCTAAAAGTTCAGTAGATGGAACTTCGCCTTCATTCCCGATTTGTAAGCTTACCGAAAAGCCCGTCGCTAACGTTCCATTATGTAGTTTTAAGGTAACTCGCTTATCCATCGATCGCCCCTAAACAATCAACTGTTCTGAATGCTCAATACCTTCCAAATTAAGCTGTGTGGTGACCGGTTCACCCGGCTGACCAATAAACTGTAGCTGAATGTAATTATCCGCCTGCCTTGCCTGGGCCTGCATAAACACCTGGCCCGACATCTCGAGAATGCGTAATTCTAAATTCGGTGGCAAATAGGGACGGCTCACCGGATAAACTTGTACACCAATATGGATTTCATCCACTGTTTTAGATTGTAATTGAATCAAAAGCAGTAACTGTTCCCGCCCTAGTCGTAACGACAGATCAATCAGCTTACCTTTGCGAACGCCAATTTCCGGTTCCTGTTTCAGTTGACGAAATAAGCTGTTTCTAACAGTAAACGCTGGCGTTAGCTGTGTTGTTTCAAACAACATATCCACTGTTTGCCAACCAGCCTCGATCCAACCAGGTTCAAAAATTTTGTCAAACCACTGACTTAGAGGGGCCATAACCTCTGATAGCCGTTCACCTACCGTAACAGTTTCAGATTGATTGCACCTATGGAGATGGTCAATCATTGCTTCTGGAGTGCTTAACTCTCGAAGTGCTAATGTTTCCTTTTCTACTACGGGCACGAAACCCAGCAATCGAGCGGTCTGAAAATTGTCACTCAATTCCACCACGCCATAGCCAATGCGGAGGGTCCAAGTCTCAGCAGGAAAAGAACAATGGGTGGCGTTTGCTAATACCGGACGACATTCCAACCTACCTATACCCGGCAGCACCAAATCTGCCACATTCGCCATCAAACGAGTCGTTTTATTCCAACTATCACTATTTTTCAGGTCAGTCTCAATACCAAGAATATTACAATAATCATGCATTACCCAAACAGCTAACGTATTGTGACGAACCTGGTTAGCTTTTTCCATCGACGGCTGTTCTGCTGCAAATTTATCAGCCATTTGTCTTGCAGCTTTTGGAATTGGCAGCGGCACCGCCACGTCATAACTAATATCAAAATCTTGTCGCATGATGTTTACCCTTAGAAACTGGATTGTTTAGATATCGTCTTTTACAGATAGCCTTGTTGTTGTCCAAACTCTCGTAGAATAGGCATACATTGTCGCTGGTAAAAGCTAGCCAATGTCCCGATCGAGATATTTAACTCTGCTGATAGATCTTTCCAAGGCACTTCCGGGGGCAACCGTTTTAGGATTAGTAAACGGCCGGTAATTTCAGGACGTCCCTTAATATGAATTTTCTCAAGACGCGGATCTGTTGCCGCCCACTGCTGCACTTCATCTAATATGGGTGGAATATCTGGCTGAGCTTCTAATCTGTCGATCGGATCAGTGGGTTTATCCATACTTCCCTTTGGATTTTTTGACTTATCAATATTTCTATGTTTTTCCGCTTGCCGAGCTATGTATTTATCCTTTAGCCGAAATTTCAAATAATTATTTAGCCAAGTAACAACACTGGCTTTCTCCGGATCATATGTACAACCTGTGTTTGATTCGCACAGGTTTTGGCAAAAATAAATCCAGGTTTGCTGTAACGCATCTTGATAGTACGGCACCTGTTCGTTCCAAAGCTGATCAGCAACCAACCGAATAATCTGCGTTAGTCGTTTTTGACGTATGGCACTACCCACGGGATGACGACACGCTTCAGCAACTAGGTCTTGGATTTGTTTCTGCGTTTTTTTCATCAAGAGTATCGCTCTGTAAAGGAACGATGGCTATTGGCTTCTATAAAGCTATCAGGCACAACCATATTTTTTTTGCAGCAGCCCTTCAAAAAAATACGGCTGATCCTTCAGTGTTACTGCGAACCGACATCAGATAATATTTTGCCGATGGCGTCATTGTAAAGATTTTTAATAAACGGAAGGTCCTGCTAATTCTCAAATCAGCATTAGTAAAAAAAATCACTGATTGAGACAATCTAGCCATCTATGCCGCAGATTATCCATCTTATTTAAAGAGAAAGGACCTCTCTCGAGCAAAATGCCATTTCAAATTAGTTAGATTTATGCAAAAAAACTAATAATCAACCCGATAAATGAATATGCGTTGAAAAATTGTTGTTGACTAAATCTAATCTCAGACAGTTCAACATTTTTAATGGTCGCTTTTACATTTTTTATTTAAAGCAGACACGCCATCCCAAGGGCTACATGAAATGCCCTGATAGCAAACATTCGTTTTCTCTGAACAGTCTTTAACCTCGATTAAGAGTGTTGACTGAACAGCCCCCTACAAAGTCGAATTCTCATCCATCCAGGTGCTAAGCAATGAAGAATACTGTAGCTAAAATCAATAGATTACCCGCATGCCAGGTAAAAAACGACTTACAACGCCTGAACTTAGGAAATATTCTGACTGTTTCAGATGTTTACTATTACGCAAACTTTTTCGAGCTAAAACAACTTTTTGAGTGTGACCATAAAACTCCTATATAAATAGGAATACTAATCATGAGCTGCGGTCAGCATTATCATTTTTGTCAATGTCATCAACAAATGATGCTTCTAGATAGCACAACGATATGACAACAGACATAAACGCATTGCTTCCATGTCACTCTCGATATCCCTTGATGAACCTTATCTCCTTCTTCAGATAGGGAGGGTAGTTTTCTATTGAGGTGTTGACTGACTACTTTTAAGTTTAGATTCTGCCTTATCAATCTTGACCAAGTCTTGTGAAGACACTCAGGCAAGAGGCGAGAGAACAACTCAAAGAAAATTCGAGATGATTGCAAAAAAGCTAAAATCTCACCTGATAGGTGAGTAAGGCAGCTAAAAAGAAAACCATCCAAGCTACCTATGTATTGCTTCTAAGTCATGAAGAAAATGAGATAAAAATCTTTTTCTTAAAAGACTATAGCCCAATGAAGGCAGTACCTTAACACACATCAAACTCAAAGGAGTAAATTATGGCTGAATTTGATCTAGAAAGAATACAGAGCACTCCTGTTTCCCAAAATGAAAATACTCTCAACAACTCCGAAAGTAGCGATATCTTCGAATTTGATGTTTATGGATACCGAAGCAACATCGGTCTTTATTTACATAATGTGAACGGTGGTGATGCTGATCTGAATCTTTATTACGACAGTAATAACAATGGCTTTTTAGATAGCAATGATGAGTTGGTTATCTCTTCAACCAATGGAGGTAATAGTTCAGAGACTATTGATTATGCAGCTCCAACAACGCAAGGGACTTATTTTGCTGAGGTATTTCTTTACAGCCTTAACTCTGGTTCCTCTGAGATCTCTTACGATCTCGATCTTTCTTTTATTTATAGTAATGAAGAGAGGGGATTAGGTCTAATTGATGAAACACCTGTTTCACTCAATAGATATTCTGTCAGTGAGGCATCTCCAACTGATGTATTTGAGTTTAGTGTCGACGGCACTCAAAATCTCAACCTGAGTCTGCATAATATTAGCTCTGGCGATGATGCAGATTTGTATCTCTATGAAGATACAAATAATAACGGCATCTTTGATAATGATGATGTGCAGATCCAGTATTCTTGGAATAGTGGCAATAGTGATGACAGCATTAGCTTACAAGCTGATAGTGGCACCTATTTTGCCCAAGTAAGGCGTTATGAGTATGACAGTCAGGGTTCAGTCTATTATGATCTAGATATTTCGACTACTGACAACGCTAGCAATTTGCTTGGAACTGATGTTGAGCTAGGCAACATCGACGACGATCTGGTTTTACAAGGAAATGTTGGAGACCTAAAGACAACTGTCACCTATGAGTTTTCATTGGGGGCCAATGAAGGAGTTAACCTTTTGTTAGAGGGGCTGAGTGATGATGCTGATATACGGGTAGTTCGCGACAACAATAACAATGGCATTGTTGACTCAGATGAAGTGCTAGGTATATCCCAAAATTGGAATAATGCTAATGAAGTAATCTCAGGCATTGAGCAGGCAGGTAACTACTTTATCCAGGTGTACCAGTATACGGGTAATACTTCATACAACCTAAATGTAGAACACTATAGTTTATAGTCTTCTATCCAGTCTTAAGGGATAATTCTAGGTTCATAAAAGTTCACGAGCCTAGAATTTTAGTTTCAGTGATATCGCTCTTCAACGACTTCAGCGAGATAAAAATTAGGATAGGAAGGGTGATTGGAGCGAGACTTATTTCTTCTGTTAGTGTTTTGGGCACTTACCTTTGCACTGTCTAGGGTTGAAAACTGGACAGTGTATTTTGTGTGTAATCATTAAAGATTTTAGGCTGATTTTAAGGACAAGATAAAGCAGCTAGCCACGATAAAAAAATTGGAATAATTGCAAAAAAGTTGAAATCTCTCCAGATAAGTAAATGTGGTGTTTGAAGCACCCAGGGCATAGCCCCGCCGAACATAACGAATGCCATAAGAGCCCCTATGATTTGGAGAGCCATGATTCTAAACTTTATCGAAAGCAGTGTAGGCGAAATAAGTAGTCATTTATCTTTATTAGATAAATGACTACTTAACCGATCGTTATAAGTGAGTTTCTTTATTGACACTCATAAGCTTCCACTTTGTACTGCCCCATAGGAAAAACGATGGTGTTATTTTCGTGCTACCTGCAAGTAAAGAAAAGCCAGCTATTTCAAATTGTAGGCTTATTTTCTTTGATGTTTGGTGGAATTCCTAGTAGTGTTAATGCTCTACCCATTGTTCCTGATACCTCTTTAGGAAGTGAGTCGTCTATCCTGACACCCGAGAACAGAAACTCGCGTTCTGTGGAAGGTGGTGCCATAAGAGGTGGTAACCTGTTTCATAGTTTTGCCGAGTTTAATATTAATCTTGGTCAACAGATTGAATTTTCTTCTGATTCTACTGTCGAATCTATTTTTACACGTGTCACGGGAGTTAACGACTCTCAGATATTAGGTGCATTAAGAGTTTCTGGAGATGCTAACTTCTTTTTAATTAATCCAAACGGTATCTTTTTTGGTCCTGACGCTGAACTTAAACTGGATGGTTCTTTTCTTGCAACAACAGCGGATAGTGTCGCATTTGGGGACTACTTTAACTTTAATACAATGTCTCAAAATGTTCCACCTGAGACATTGCTAACGATTCAACCCTCTGCGTTAATTTACAGTCGTCCTAGCTCAGGATCAATTGTTAGTGAGGCTCGCTTAAGAGTTGATAATGGTGAACAGTTGCAATTAGTAGGCGGCACTGTTGATATTAAGAAAAATACCGATGCTCGTCTCAATTCTTTGATTAGAGCTCGTGAGGGACTGATTGAGTTAGGAGGAGTATCAGAGCCCGGTCAAGTCGGATTATCCGCTGATGGCAATCTCTTATTTTCACAGAATGTTAATCGAGCAGCTATATCTATCTCCAATACGGAAGTAGATGCCAGACTGGATAATAGATTGAATGGTGATAGCTCTATTACTCAGGGTGGTGATATCAATCTTTATGGAGACACTATTAGCTTAGATGGCATTAAGTTGTTCTCTGGATTTCGAGAACGTCGTGGCACCTCTAGCAGCCAGGCAGGTGATATTACCTTTGATGCAACGGGAGATATCATCATGATTAGAAGCCTGATTGAGAATAATTTATCTAAATTTTCAGTGGGCGTAAGTGGTCAAATTAGTTTGATTGCTAGCGGTGATATTCACCTAGATCGAACACGGATCACGAGTGAACTTAGTGGTACTGGCGGTAGTAGGAATATTCTTGTTAGGGCCGGGGGAGACTTAGTCCTCGATACATCTAAAATACTCAATACTGTAAACCGACGGGGAAACGGTGATGCTGGTAATATCGATATCCAAGCTGTTTCGCTGTATATGGAAACCGATGACGGTACTCGAAAATCGGAGCAATCGCAGATTAGCACTGGGACTGAAGGTCAAGGTAATGGTGGTGATATCAGTATTGCGGTTGATCGAATCAATATGATTGGTCCAGGCATATCAGGTTCTAGTGGGATTACAGCAAATTCCAGTGAACAAGATACTAGCGGTAATGCAGGTAGTATTGTTATTACCGTTGATGGTCCCATCTTTATGACTCAACGTGGCAAAATTGAATCAGCTATACAACGTAGAGCCATAGGCAATGGCGGTAATATTGAAATCAATGCCCAATCTCTTACGCTAGAAGAAACTAGTTTTATTCAAGCTCAGAGTAGAAGCGGTGCTGACGGACTGCCTGGTAATATTACTCTCAATCTTGAAGGTGGTGACTTAGAGGTTTTAAGTGAAAGCTTTATTACGGCTTCTATTTCTAGTAACAATGCCGAGTCAAGTGGTAATTCTGAGAATTATGGCAATATTACAATTATTGCTGACGATATACTCTTGGGTAATCGGGGAGAGCTAGAGAACCGTAGCTTTATTGAAGTTTCCACATTTGGTAGCGTAGATGCAGGCCGTATCGATGTTACGGCTAACTCGATTGATATTGATCATATATACGTTTTCGAAGAAACATCTACTGAATCAAGTGGCTTCTTTAGTCGTAGTCGTCCAAATGCAGAGGGCGACGGTGGTGAGATAATTATAGATACAAAATCCCTCCGTTTAGCCGGGAACTCAGTGATCAATGCTGTTACAGAAGGCCGTTCCTCTGGAGGAGATCTGGATATTACAGCTGACCGCATTGAGCTAGTTGGTGGTGGACAAATTATTGCATCTACCTTTGGTGAAGGAGATGCTGGCAATGTAACTATTAACACCTTTGAACAAATACTTATCTCTGGGGAAGATCCCAGTTATGCATTACAAGTCGAAAAGGCAGAAAGGTTGGTAACAGAAGATACTGATATCCTTGATTTAAGGCAAGTGATTAATCGAGAGAGCCCAAGAGGCTTGATTACTACAGAGAATCCAGCACCTAGTGGTATTTTTGTGTCTTCACAGCCGGTTGAATTGAGTGGTGCTGATGATAGTTTGAGTGGTAATGCAGGTGAATTAAGTATTTCCACAGATATTTTACTGATTGAAGATGGTGGGCAAATATCTGCCAACACGTTCGGTTCTGGTAATGGTCTCACTTCAGAAATTAACGTGCGACGGTTATATATCCAAGATGGAGGTACTGTTGGAGCTGGCTCCCTGCTAATTCCTCAGGGTTCTTTGCTAGCTCCTAATATTGAGGCATCACAGTTAGGGGCTGGTGGAAACTTAATTATCAACGCTGTTGAAAAGATAGAAATCTCAGATACTGGTAGTCGACTCTTTACAAGTGCAGAGGGCAATGGGGCGGCGGGTAATATCCGTATCAATGAAACTGTTGATGGCAACCTTATTGTTGTCGTGCGTGATAAAGCAGAAATCAGTGCTCGTACGGAAAGTAGCACTGGTGGTAATATTGAGTTTAACAACCCTGATGCTGTATTACTTCGTAACGGAGGGCGCATTAATGTCGAATCTGGTGCCTCTCAATCCACTGTCAGAAGCGGTAATATTAACCTCAATATGCCGGATGGATTTGTAATTACTGTTCCTGAAGAAGACAGTGACATTATAGCCAGAGCAGTTACCGGCAATGGCGGAAACATTAATATTACCGCCCAGGGTATTTTCAACCTGGTGGAACGTCCTGCAGTTGACGGTAACGGTACCAATGACATCGATGCCAGTTCCCAATTTGGCCAAAGTGGTACCGTTCTCATCAACGATCCAGAACTGGACCCCACCGACGATCTTACCGAACTCCCTGTCGACACCACAGCACCGACCGTAGCCCAACGTTGCCTGGCCGATAGCCAAGGCCAAAGCGCCTTTGTCGTCACTGGACAGGGCGGTACTTCTCCCTCACCAGGTGATATCGTCCGCAACGAATCAGCAGGCCTAGTTGACCTGGGCAACACAATAGTAGGCAACAGTCCAGCCCCCTCGACCGTCAGCAATGCCGCACCTGAACCATCTGAACCTATCGTCGAAGCCCAAGGATGGCAACGTAACGAAACTGGCAACGTTGTACTGACCGCCCCACCAAACCATGCCTATGCCTCGGCTCAATACACAGCCGTTTGCTCGGTAGTCAGGAGGTAGTAACCATGTTGAAATCTTGCCGCCCCCTCACTGTCCTAGTCTGTTTCTTTCTTTCTTTTACCTTAACCATTAGTCCAATGGTGTTGCCACTGTCTATTGCTGTGGCAACAGATAGCCCCCTTGCCCAAACTAACTTAGAGCAAGGCAACCAACTTTACGGAACAGGCCAACTCGACGCTGCCATTGCTGCCTGGGAGCAAGTGGCCCAAAACCTAGCTGCTCAAGGCGATACCCTAAACCAAGCCAGTGCCTTAGCTAATTTAGCCTTGGCCTATCAACAGCTCAACAACTGGGAAAAGGCCCAGGCAGCCATTACCCAAAGTATCGACCTGTTAAGGGCGCTAGAATCCAGCATTTCGACTGAAACAGCCCAAATCTTTGGCCGCGTCTGGAATACCCAGGGCAATCTGGCACTAACGCGTTCTCAGCTCACCCAGGCGCTAGAATCTTTTGAAAAAGCCGAGGACTATTACGGTCAAGCTAAGGATAATAACGGTACTCTGCTCAGTCAAATTAACCAAGCTAAGACATTGCAATCCCTTGGGTTTTATCGTCGTGCTATTACCCTGCTAAATAAGACAGCCTTAAGCGATCAACCTGATTCCTTAACTAAAGCCACCGGACTCAAACTACTGGGAGACTTGCAAAGAGCTACAGGCGATTTAGAACCCGCTCAACAAACGTTAGAAATTGCCCTAACAACAGCGCAGTCTGTGAATGACGTAGAGACTATTGCTGATATTCAGTTGAGCTTAGGGCATATAGCCAAATCCCAAGAGCAATTTGTAGTAGCCCTAGAGGCTTATCAGCGTGCAGCAGCTACGGCACATACAGCTCAGCTAAGGCTGCAAGCCCAGGTTAGCCAATGGTCTCTTTTGATGCAAATGGGTGATGTAGCCCAAGCAGATAGGCTATATCAGCAGATTCGGACGGCGTTGGCATCGTTACCGGTTAATCGAACCACGGTGAATGCTTATTTAGAGCTGGCGCGCCAGCAGTTAGATCAATCTATTAATCTGGAGCAGGTAGGACAGGAACTTGCGATCGCACAGCAACAAGCCATTGACCTAAACGATGTCAGAGCTGAATCCTACGCCTTAGGATATCTGGGTGAACTGTATAGCCAACAACAACAATGGCAAAAAGCAAAAAAACAATTTAGCCAAGCCTTGGCCCTATTAGAACAGCTCAATGCACCGGACTTAGCTTATCAATGGCACTGGCATCTAGGGCAATTGCAACAACAAACAGGGCAAATCCGCCAGGCCAGCAACAGCTACGAACAAGCCGTCAATAACTTACAGGATCTGCGTAGCAACCTAATCGCCGTTGCACCCGATTTACGTTTTAACTTTCGAAAACAAGTGGAACCCGTTTATCGCGAATGGGTAGACCTTCTGCTTAAAGCCCCCCAAAGCTCGCCATCATTACAACAAAACCAGCTGAGCAAAGCCCGCCAAGCTATCGAAGCATTACAGCTAGCCGAATTAGAAAACTTTTTCCAAGAGCCCTGCGTTCCCATTAGTCAAAATATTGATCAAATTATCGACAACGCAACCTCACCTACCGCTGTTGTTTACCCCATTATCCTACCGGATCGGTTAGAAGTTATCATCAAGCTGCCACAGCAGCCGCTGCAACAATATACTGTCCCTGTTCCTGAGGATAAGCTCACATCCTTACTCAAGGATTTACAACGTGACTTGCTGCGCCCCTTTAAGATTAAAGATTTTAAGGCTGAATCAGCCCAGCTTTATGAGTGGTTAATTCAACCCATAGAGGCCACCTTAGGAACAAATCAAATCGACACCTTAGTATTTGTCTTAGACGGCTTTTTGCGGAATATTCCCATGGCCGCCTTATATGACGGACAACAGTACCTGGTTGAAAAGTACAGCGTTGCCCTTGCACCGGGCTTACAGCTGGTCGATCCTCAGCCATTACAACGAAAAGATTTAGCTGTGGTGATTGCGGGGCTGAGTAAAGCTCGCGATGATTTTTCTGAATTACCCTCCGTTGAAAAGGAAGTTGAGCAAGTGAAAGAGAACCTCCCAAGTCGTGTTCTCTTAAATGAAACATTTACAACGGAAAATTTAGAATCGGCCATCAATAGTACCCCCTTTCCCCTGGTCCATTTAGCTACCCATGGTCAATTTAGCTCCAACCCTGATGAAACATTTGTGTTGGCCTGGGATCAACGAATTGCCATGAATGCGTTGAACCGCTTGCTCCGGCAGGGGGAACAACTACGCCAAAATGCCATTGAGTTGCTGATTTTAAGTGCCTGTCAAACAGCGGCAGGTGATGAACGCGCAACCCTAGGTTTAGCAGGCATAGCGGTACAAGCAGGCGCTCGCAGCACCCTGGCATCTCTATGGAACCTAGACGACGAGTCGGGAGCCGTCTTTTCTGATCTTTTCTATCGGGAGTTAAAAAAATCGAATATTTCTAAAGCTCAAGCCCTTAGAAATACTCAACTAAGATTGCTAAGGGATTTCAAATACCCCAATCCGATCTATGCACATCCTCAATATTGGGCGCCTTATGTGCTGCTAGGCAATTGGTTGTAGGGGGGTAAACCAGGCCTTGCTGGATAAATCACTATGGCCGACTGCTATGAAAAGCCATAGTGTTGTTATGTTGCATCAATTGTCAATTTCGTTGCATTTTGTCGTAAATGTTGACTTCGCAATGGACTAAGCTGTGATTTTTGTCGGTTTATGCGATTAACGCATCAATTCTGGGCAAAACCTGGATAGGTGGCTAGTCTTTTTTAAAGGGATCGATCACTGTATGGAACAGTGAGTTAAAAAATAGATTCAGTATGCCGAGCAGCAAGCAAACTCTCATCGTTGTTGGCAATGGTATGGTCGGGCATCGGTTGCTTGAACTGATGGTCGCCAAGGGTGCCCTAGAGCATTGGAACCTGATTACATTTTGCGAAGAACCGCGAGTTGCCTACGATCGAGTCCATTTAAGTGAATACTTTGTCGATAAAACAGCCGCGGACCTGACGCTGGTAACCCCTGGGTTTTATCAAGACAATGGGATTCGGATTTATGTGGGCGATCGCATTGTTGAAATTGATCGAGGGCAGCAGCGGGTAAAATCGGCCAACGGTGTTGAAATTGCCTACGACCGGCTGGTATTGGCGACGGGCTCCTACCCATTTGTGCCGCCGATCAAGGGCAATGACGCCACGGGCACCTTTGTGTATCGTACCATTGAAGATTTGGACGCGATTAAGGCCTATGCCGCCCAGTCACAGGTGGGGGTTGTCGTAGGCGGTGGCTTGCTGGGGCTGGAATGTGCCAATGCCCTCAAGTCCCTGGGTTTAGAGACCCATGTGGTGGAGTTTGCCCCCCGCTTGATGCCGGTGCAGCTTGACGAGGCCGCCGGTGAGGTGCTGAAGGAGAAAATCGAAGCCCTCGAGGTGCAGGTGCACACCAGCAAAGCCACCACGGATATTGTCAGCGACGGGGGCAGGCTGGTCTCGATGCAGTTTGCCGACGAGACATCGCTCCAGACCGATATGATTGTCTTCTCGGCGGGCATTCGCCCCAGGGATGAGCTAGCGCGGGATTGCGGGCTGCAGCTGGGGGATCGGGGCGGTATTGTCATTGATGACGCCTGCCAAACCTCTGACCCGAATATCTATGCCATTGGAGAATGTGCCCTGTACCAAGGGCGTATCTTTGGTTTGGTGGCACCGGGCTATCACATGGCGGAGGTGGCCAGCGATCAGCTGTTAGAGGTGGCGGCAGCGCAACAGTTTGTCGGGGCGGATATGTCCACCAAGCTAAAGCTGCTGGGGGTGGATGTGGCCAGCTTTGGCGATAACTTTGCTAAAACAACTGGGGCAAAAGAACTAACGGTAGCCGACACGGTGGCTGGCACCTACAAAAAGCTGGTGGTAAACGCCGACGGCGATCGGTTGCTGGGGGGAATCTTGGTGGGGGATGCGGAGGCCTATGGCACCCTGCTACAGCTAATGCAGAACCAGATTGCCCTGCCGGACAATCCCCTCGGGCTGTTGTTGCCTGCGGGCGATGGCGCTGCGGCCCTCACCATGGACAACCTGCCCGATACGGCCCAGGTGTGTTCTTGTAACAATGTTACCAAGGGGCAGCTGTGTGAGGCGATCCAAGCAGACGGCATCACCGACTTGCCAACATTGAAAAAATGCACCACCGCAGGCACGGGCTGCGGTGGCTGTGTGCCCCTGGTCAAAGATATTCTCAAAACAGAATTGAAAAAGGCTGGGATCGAGGTCAAAAACCATATTTGCGAACATTTCCCCTATTCTCGCCAGGAGCTATATCATCTGTTGCGGGTGGGAGAGATTCGGTCTTTTGATGCGCTGTTGGCCCAATATGGCAGTGGCTATGGCTGTGAGGTTTGTAAGCCGACGGTGGCCTCTATGCTGGCCTCGTCCTGGAACGACTATGTGTTGAACACCCCCCACGTGGGTTTGCAAGATACGAACGATTCGTTCCTGGCCAATATTCAAAAGGATGGCACCTATTCTGTTATTCCCAGAATCCCAGGTGGGGAGATTACGCCAGAACGGTTAATTGTGTTGGGACAAATCGCCCAGGAATTTGATCTATATACCAAAATTACCGGTGGACAACGGGTGGTGCTATTTGGGGCACGGGTGGACCAGCTGCCGATTATTTGGCAGAAGCTAGTGGCCCATGGGTTTGAGTCGGGCCATGCCTATGGTAAGGCGCTGCGCACGGTGAAGTCCTGTGTGGGCAGTACCTGGTGCAGGTTTGGGGTGCAGGACTCCACCAGTTTGGCCATTGAGGTGGAACTGCGCTATCGGGGGCTGCGATCGCCCCACAAACTGAAGTCGGCGGTGTCTGGCTGTACGCGGGAATGTGCCGAGGCCCAGGGCAAAGACTTTGGCATTATTGCCACGGAAAATGGTTGGAATTTGTATGTGTGTGGCAACGGTGGCATGAAGCCCCAGCACGCGCTACTGCTGGCAACGGACCTGGATAAAGAGACTCTGATTAAATACCTTGACCGGTTCTTGGTGTTCTACATTCGCACCGCCGATAAGCTAGAGCGCACCTCCACTTGGTTTAACAAGCTGGAGGGGGGCCTGGACTACCTCAAACAGGTGATTATTGAAGATTCTTTGGGCATTGCCCATGAGTTAGAGGCCCAGATGCAGCACCATGTGGACACCTACCAGTGCGAGTGGAAAACCACCATTGAAACTCCGGAGAAGGTGCAGCGGTTTAATCACTTTGTGAATACGGATGCGGCCGATCCATCCCTGGCCTATGTGCAGGAGCGGGGGCAAAAGCGTCCGGCCACCGAGGCGGAACGGGTGGTGCTAAATCAGAGCCACGACGCGATGATTACCCCCGCCCAGTAGGCGACGGCTGGTTTAGAGAATTTTGAGCAAGTACTTTTGGGAGATTTTGAAACCGATGGAACGTTCCATGGTGCAGTCCACGACGACCGCTGATGTAAAAAATTGGATAACAATTTGCCCGCTGGATGCGATCGCACCCAACACAGGGGTTAATGCCCTGGTGGGTACACAACAGGTGGCCATATTTCGCATTGGTGCCACCGATGAAGTCTATGCCACCGGAAATTTTGACCCATTTAGTAAAGCCTTTGTGATGTCGCGGGGCATCCTGGGGGATCGCCAGGGGATATTAAAGGTGGCCTCCCCCATTTATAAGCAGAACTTTAACCTCAAAACCGGTGCCTGTTTAGATGATGCGACGGTAACCATTCCAGTGTATCCGGCCCGCGTTGTTGATGGCCAGGTGCAGGTGGGGACGAGCTGCCAGGTGAAACAGTAGGGCCAGACAGGGGGCAATAGATTGCATGGGGCAATAGATTGCAGGGGGCAATGGTTGTTCCGGTTTGCCAGCAATGGACTGCTCCCTGGGGGCAGTCCATTGTCGTGTTTGGCCGTCATCAAAGCCACGGAGCGGGGCCTTACCCATTTAATTTGTCACCACAACAATTCAGGCTTAGGTTGGGTGAGTAGGTGATCCTAATTAATTTTCAGATATCGAGGCCCCCTCTTCCCAATTCTGGGGGAGGCCAGACTCAAAGCCCCCAGAATTGGGGGGTTGGGGGCAGAACCCAAGCAGCTTAACAGCTTGTTTGTATCTTACAAAAGATTGAGTTCACCCACTTAGAACGAAGCAAAACCCAATGAAACCTGAATAAGGGGGGTGGGAGAGTTTGATCGGTGCCATCGCCCCAGCAGGGGCGTTTAAAGTGCAGTGAACTACGGACAATTGGAAATCTGGACTCTATTCACAAAGACTTGAAAAAGACTCTAAAAGAGAATTTAAAGATCGATGATGAAAATGGCGGTGGACATTGCAGTAGCAGGTTTTCCCCTACAATCGATTCCTGTTCTAAAGAAGATAGTAAAGTAACAATGAACACCCTTAACTTTCCTCGAGTAAGTGTTAGGTTGAATAAGGGGATTAAAAAATTGACGTCTTAACTATCGTTACGCAACAGTTAACGAGTCACAATATTAAACTGCAGTGGAGGCAACGGTTCTAGACAAGTTGCTCTACTGTATTGTGACGTTTTGTTTATATCAGAGCTATGATTCAAGTCAGTGGAACAATTATTTGCGCGGGTCAATCGACTGCTCCAGGTCGATATTAAATCGCTTGTCCGTACCGTTGAAGACCCCCAAGGCACCTTACTTCAGATGATTATGGAGATGTCTGAAGGAATAGAACAATTTCGACAAGAGATTGATATCCGTATTGCTAACCAGCAAACCTTGGAAGCCGAAGACAATTTGCAACACCATACCCATAAAATAGGCGTGCTCAGATCTGCCCTACTCAGACTAGATACTAAGCTCACTGAAGCGAAATGGCTTCTGTCTAACTTGGAAGGGGACGCCTAGGCGCTCACGTTTGCCCCCACCCCACCCCAAAAAAGTGCCTGGATACCAGGGTTTCGGGCACCCCGCCGCATCTCCCCAGGGGGTATTTGTTATCCCGTTTGACTCAAGGAAAATCAAGATAGGGCATCTCCGACCACAGCCCGATCAAATTACAGCCCAATTAAAAAGAAGGCTGCCCAGTCGCGGGGTTCAGGATGGGCGGCCCGGGTCGTTAACATCGCCTGCCGCAGGGCAACGGCTTTGTCTGGCTCGGTTTGGAGCTGTTGGTAAAATTCCGTCATTAGCAGTGCCGTGGCTTCGTCGGGTACCGCCCACAGGGAGGCCACCAGGTTGTTGGCCCCGGCGGCTAAAAAAGATCGCGATAGCCCCACTACGCCATCCCCCGTAATGCGCCCGCGCCCAGTATTGCAGGCGCTCAAGACCACTAGATCTGCCTTCAGATTTAGCTGCATCACTTCCTGGGCCGTTAGCAACCCGTCATCCAAGGAATTTTGCGCACTCACGGGGGTGAGGGCAATGGCACTGCTTAGTCCCTGGCGTTCATCCAATAATCCATGGGTGGCCAGGTGAATAATATCGGCATCGGCCAGGCGATCGCGCACGGTGGATTCGGTGGCGGCTGCCCCCAGTAGGGGATTGGCATTGAGCAGGGGGGCGATCGCAACGGCTTCGGCCTCTGCCCCCGGCAAGGGCGTTAGGGGCATGGGCGGCCCACCGGGCCTAAAGGGCACCGAGGGCATGTGCGGGTTGCCCACAATGACGGCGGCCTGGTTACGGTCAATGCCAACGACCAAGGATTGTCCTGAGCGGTTTTGCGATCGCTGCTGCAACACATTCAGCGTTTGCATCGAAGGCGCCGTCACCAGGGTGTGGTTTTCAATCAAATACTGGCCGTCCGCACTTTGCAAGGCGGGAAATGGCACCAAAAACAATTCCCGATGGGGCACCACCATCACCTTTTCATCCGCAGAGTCCGGCAAATACTGGGCAATGGGCTCAATCAACAACCCATGGAGCCGCCGTAGATCGCCCTCGTCCCCAACGGTTTGGGCCAATGGCGTGCCACTGCCCCAAGCATTAAATCCCCGTACCCCCAAATTTGCCTGACTCGCCTGTAGCAGGGTTTTTAGGGCAATTGACTGCTGGGCCAAATCCACCTGTTCAAAATGTACGGTGCCCTGGGGGCGGATCACCCACATAAATAGGGTTTTATCCTCAAATCGACTGCGCCCCAGGGACGGCTGGCGAATAATGGAATATTGCACCAGGGTGGTGCCCTGGTTTTTTGCCAGGGCCTGCATCTGGCCAATGCTCACATGGTCTAGCACCACCGGGGCACTGGTTTCCAACGATTGGTCGGCCAACAGCTCCGCAAAGGCTCTGGCCCGCCCCCGTTCTGCAACTTCCAGGGCCGCCGCCACCTTGTTTTGCTCAATTAAAACCTGTTGCAGCTGATCGTAAAGATAGGACTGGGTCTCGAACAGGGAAACCTTATTCACATCCTGGAGACCGGGCTGCAGCGATTCAAATTTCTCCAATGCCTGGTATAGGGTCTGTTCGGCTTGGCCGTAATCTGCTTGGCTGCGTTCAATATCAGACAGGCCGCTGAGGGCCGTGATTTGCCCCACTTCATCAGAGTTGTTTCTGGCCCAGCCATAGGCATCGGTGTAATACTCTCGGGCGGTTTCGTAGTCCTGGCGCACCAGGTATAGCTGCCCCAAATGACTCAGGGTGCGACTATATTCCGGCCCCACATACTTGTCCCGATAGCCCAGGGCTTCCGTAAAGGTGTTCAAGGCTTTGTTCACCTGTCCCTGTTCGGCGTATAGCTCCCCCAAACTGTTCAAAATACTGGCTAGCTCGTGCCACTGGGCCAGGGAAATGGCCATGTCTTTCGCTTCTAAATAAGCATCCAGCGCCTGGTCATAGGTTTGCCGCTGTAAATAAACATGGCCTAGGCCATTGAGATAGCGGGGAACACCCCGCCAATAGCCCACGGACTTGGCGGCGGCTAAGGCCTCACCATAGGCGGTTTCTGCCTGGTCGTAGTCCCCCAGGGTGTAGTGGATGTTGCCCATTTCCCCCAGGGCCCGAGCCCGATCCACCCGGTCGTTCCCCTGGGATAGGGCGACCTGCAACCGGGTGAGGGCGCGGCTGTACTGCCCGGTGTGGCGATAGATTTCCCCCAGGGCCAGGTTGACCCGATTTCGCGCCCTAAAATTGGGCAGCAGCCCCGGCTGTACCTGCCGCAGTCGCTGCCAGCTGCGGGTAATGGCTCCCTGTTCTAGCCAGATCAGCGACTGCATCAGAAATACTCGATTGCGCTGGCGCACGACGGAGTGGGGCAGCGATAGTTGTTCTGCTTTATTTAAGATGTTTTGGGCGCGGTTGTAGTCACCCAGGCGATAGTGGGCAAAACTGAGCTCAACCAGGCTATTGTGTTCGCCGATGGCATCGCCCCCCCGGCCATAGAGTGTCGCCGCTGTTTCTAGGGAGCGAATGGCCGCCTGGCTATTGCCCAACTGCAAAAATGACTGGCCGTGGCGATAGTGCGCTTGGGCCTCGGCGGTGGGCGGTACCTGGGGGATGGCGGGGGCGGCATTGGCGGACCAGGTGCCCAGGAATAACCCCATGCTCAACATCCAGCTAAATGTGCGAAACCCGGCCATAAACGCCCAACTCTGTGACAATACGATTTTTGCGGTCAATACATGTCACCCCAGGGAGCCGTAATATGGCAGCCCACCTATTTCTACAACTGTAAACGGCCTATTTAGGGAAAATCCTTGGGTGTAGATGACGCTGTTCCCCATGGGCCAACAAAAATTAGGCAAAACTCAAAGCCCCCAACCTTAAGAGGTTGGGGGCCCTACATAACCTTTAGCTTAGGGAAAAAACCGCCTAAACCTTAGCATCCTCCTTCACCAATTTATCCCAGCCCAGTTCCTTCAAATTACTATTCCGTCGCAACGGACGAGTTACCAATTCCAAAATATCCCGTGTGTTACCAAACCCATGAATCTGGGCAAAGGTAAACTCCACGGACCACTTCGTATTAATTCCCCTAGCCTCTAAAGGATTTGCGTGGGCCATGCCCGTAATGACTAGATCTGGCTCAATCTCTAGAATGCGCTGGATTTGATTGTAATTGTCGGGCTTTTCTGTGATTTTTGGCTTGGGTACGCCCATTTCTTCGCAGGTGCGCTCTAGGAACTGTAGTTCAGCCCCCTGGAACCGCTTATCCATATAGGGAATACCAATTTCTGGTACCGTCATGCCGCAACGGATCAAGAAGCGGGCCATGGCAATCTCCAATAGGTTGTCCCCCATGAAGTAAACGGACTTGCCCCGGATCAGGCTGACGTAATCTTCAACGGATTCCCAAATCTTGGCTTCCCGTTCGTCTAAGCCTTTGGGTTCAATATCCAAGACGGAGCAGATTTTCTCAACCCAGGCCCGGGTACCGTCGGGACCAATGGGGAAGGGGGCTCCGATAACTTTTGCCTTTTTCCGGCGCATGAGGGTAGATGCGGTCCGTGACAAGAAAGGATTCACGCCAGAGGCAAAGTACCCTTCTTTGATTACCGGTAGATCGGTGTAGCGATTTTCCGGTAGCCAGCCCGACACCTTAACCCCTTGTTTTTTGAGTTCTAAATTTAGCTGGGTAACCACGGGATTGGGTACCGAGCCAAACAGGATTAGGGGCGTATGGTCGTAGTATTCATCGGCTGCTGGGGCCTCATCGGGGGCCGCAGCTTCGGTTTTGCGACCGAGGGATAGGAGTTTGCCGATGCCGTTACGCTCTTGCTTTTCGGGTTCAACGGCGGGTGTCGCAGGCTCCTCGGTGGGGCAGCGCTGGGCCATGGCCGCGAGCACCGTGTCTTCACCCTGGGTAAAGGCGTAGTCTAGGCCGTTGGCGCGGGCGACGACGATGGGAATGCCGATTTCTCCCTCTAGCTTGGGCGCAATGCCTTCTAGGTCGGTTTTGATGATTTCGGTGGTGCAGGTGCCAATCCAAACAATGACGCTGGGGTTGCGATCGCGCTTAATCTGCAAACATAGGCGCTTTAGTTCCTCATAGTCATTGAGTTTGGCAGAAATATCACCTTCTTCCAGCTCAGCCATAGCGTAGCGCGGCTCAGCAAAAATCATTACACCCATGGCATTTTGCAAAAAATAGCCACAGGTCTTGGTGCCAATTACCAAAAAGAAACTATCTTCAATCTTTTGGTAGAGCCATGCCACACAGCTAATGGGGCAAAACGTATGATAATTGCCCGTGTCGCAATCAAACTCAAGGGCTGAAGTATTGGCAGTTGTTGTCATCGTGATTAAAGTCCTTGGAACAGTATCGACACTTGCTGAAAGAGTCTGTTAAGGGGGATGATCTCTTTAGCGATTGTTATGCTCCGGAAAATAATCGATGGGTAGGCTATCTATAGACCCTCTAACCCTTCTAGCAGAGGTGTATCCTCCCCAGAAGACGCGTCCAGGGTAGGACCTAACTCACTCTTACCATCCAATACCATTTCAGGGTCGAAATTTAGTCCTAAGACCTCGATCAGTGCATCCTCATCAGAGTTGAGTTTATAAAACGGCACCATTAGATTCGATAGCTTAGGCTCTATGGCATTAATCACACCTAAAATCAGTAGCGAAGATGGTCTACGGCCGCCATCAGGGGTCCTGACGGAGACGTTATTCATCTGTAGCTCTAACCAGGCACGATTGTCTTGCACATAGTTCAACCACTTATCGCGGATAGATGTGGTGAAATTCTCAAAAAAGGCCATATCTTGAGACTGTTACAAAAACTAACTAGGCACGCAGCAATTTAGCACCTCAGCGTCAGAATGGCCAGCCTTTTGAGAAAGTTAAAACAAATAGATAGCTAATACCCATCGGGTTAACCGGGAAATCGTTGACCCAAGCTGGGTCAAATCGATGGGTTAAACCATCATCAGATCCATTTCATTTTGCTGAGCGGGCACTTCTTCCGGTGGATTTAGATAGAAGTCGGACAGCAGGGCAAACAGCTCGCGATCCGCCGCATCCTTAGGCACTACACCTTCTGGCTGGGCGATCAGCTGGTCGGCAATATTCAGATAGTACTGACACACCGGCTCTAGGGAGGGATCGGTCTCAGCCATCTCAAACATGGTCTTGCCCTTTACCCGCGAGACGCGAATGTCTTCGATCAGGGGCAAAATTTCTAGCACCGGCATGGGCACCGCTTCAATGTACTTATCAATCAGGTCTCGCTTCGAGGTGCGATTACCAATCAGACCCGCCAGCTTCAAGGGGTGGGTACGGGCTTTTTCCCGCACCGATGCAGCAATGCGGTTTGCCGCAAACAACGCATCAAAGCCGTTGTCCGTAACGATCATGCAATAGTCGGAATAGTTTAGCGGCGCGGCGAACCCACCACAAACCACGTCGCCCAGCACATCAAACAAAATGACATCGTATTCATCGAAGGCATTCAGCTCTTTGAGCAGCTTCACGGTTTCACCTACTACATAGCCACCGCAGCCTGCCCCCGCCGGAGGGCCACCCGCTTCAACGCAGCTAACACCACCATAGCCCTTGTAGATCACATCTTCGGGCCAAATGTTTTCGTAGTGATAGTCCCGTTCCTGTAGGGTATCGATAATCGTCGGAATCAGAAAACCTGTCAGGGTAAAGGTGCTGTCATGCTTGGGATCACAGCCAATTTGCAACACTTTCTTCCCGCGTTTAGCGAGGGCGACGGAGATATTACAGCTAGTAGTGGACTTACCAATACCGCCTTTGCCATAGACCGAGAGTTTCACGCTCGTTGTCTCCTAATTAGGTGGGTGGTCGCAAGGACCTGATCTGTGGAGCCATTGTGAGCAATAAATAGAAAATTGAATAGCGTATAGAAAATGAAAATACTGCGTAAATTCGATCCTAATTATCTAAAGGGTATATTTTCATTCCCTAAACCCTGAATATCCCTAAAAAAAGCTATTTGAGTATTAAAAATAGATTTGCCTATCTTAAAATCGGTATATCAGATCAAAAAGCAAATTTTTTCAGGCTTTCCGTATCAATTAGGAAAAGGGTTTCGCCATGGCCTTCCCCCTTCCCCCCTTGGATCTTGACCATGCTTGCATTGGATGACCGGGGGCGGCGGCGTAGCTTTTTACAGCTGCCTTTGGTTTGACCAATGTTCTGTAGTTTGGCGGCAAGACCCAGGGTGATTGACTTTCGAAAAAGTAAATCAGATAGCCCATGCTCAGCATCTTGTTAAGAATGTTTTCTTTGGTGATATATAAAACAAAATGATAAGCCTTTGTTTTTGTTCTTTAAGTTTCAAGGCTTTTTATGGGGGCTGCGGTCTTTGTGGAGAATTTCGGTTCGGCCCCAGTCAGTCGTTATTGGCTTGGGATGATGTGTTGCTGGGGCTAGGTGCCAAAGCGGGTCCATGGGGCCATGGCACTGCTTTGGCTTTGCTGGCTGATCGAAGCCAGCGGCACTGCCACTGCTGAAAGATGACCCGTAGGCGTTCCCTGGGCGGAGTCGAAGGGAACGCCTCAACTATTCCATGGGTGCTACCCACATAGGCTTACAGATCGTCGTGATTCGTCACGGCTTTTTGCCTGCAACAAACGATTGAGGCCGTTAATCACCGCCAAAATGGACGCCGTTGTAATGTTGTTGTGGATGCCCACCCCGTAGTATTGATGGTCCGTTGCCACATCCGAGACCGCCACCATGGCGATGGCGTCGGCACCGCTGCCCGCATTCAGGGCCCGCTCCTCATAGTTGGCAATTTCAATGGCAAACCCACCCTGGCCCAGCGCCGTTACCAGGGCATCAATGGGGCCGTTCCCCGAAGCTTGGAAATGGTGCTGTTTTTCAGTGTCCTGGAGCCACAGCTGCAGCAGATTATGGTCCCCCGTTGTTTCCAAATGGTGGGATTCGTAGACCAGTGGCCCCGAGGCTGGGCCGTAGGTTTGTTGAAACAGTTGCCAGATAGCTGCGGCTGTCACTTCCTGCCCCGTGCTATCCATCACCCGCTGCACCACCTGGCTAAATTCCACCTGCAGCCGTTTTGGCAACACCACGCCAAAATCGCGCTCCAGTAAGAAGGCGATGCCGCCCTTCCCCGACTGGCTGTTCACCCGCACAATGGCCTCATAGGAACGACCCACATCCGCTGGGTCCATAGGCAAATAGGGAATCTCCCAAATATCCTGGGGCTGCCTTTGGGCAAAGCCTTTTTTGATGGCATCCTGGTGGGAGCCGGAAAATGCTGTGAACACCAGTTCGCCAATATAGGGATGGCGGGGATGGATGGGGAGCTGGGTGCAATGTTTCACCACCTCCGCCACCTGATCAATTTGGGAGAAATCTAAGCCAGGATGAATCCCTTGGGTATAGAGATTCATCGCCAGGGTAACCAAATCCACATTGCCCGTGCGTTCTCCATTGCCAAACAGACAGCCCTCCACCCGGTCGGCCCCGGCCATTTGGGCCAGTTCTGCGGCGGCCACACTACAGCCGCGATCGTTGTGGGGGTGCACACTCAGGGCCACCGCATGGCGATAGGCTAAATGGCGGTGCATCCACTCCACCTGGTCGGCAAAGATATTGGGGGTGGCCACCTCCACACTGGCGGGCAAATTAATCACAGCCTTGGCATCCGGTGTGGGCTGCCACACGGCCAAAACCGCGTTGCAAATATCTCGGGCAAAGGGTAGCTCGGTGGAGGTGAACACCTCAGGGGAATATTGAAAGCGCCAGGCTGTTTCGGGGTGTTGGTCCGCTAGCTGTCGGATCAGCGTAGCGGCGGCAACTGCTAGTTCAATGGTTTCGGTTTTGTTCTTGCCAAATACCACCCGACGAAAGACAGGGGCCGTGGCGTTATAAACATGGACAATGGCTTGTTTGGCTCCCTGTAAGGATTCAAAGGTGCGATGGATAAGAGTTTCCCGAGCCTGGGTGAGCGCCTGGATAGTCACATCGTTAGGGATATGGTCCTCTTCAATTAGCCGTCGTACAAATTCAAATTCTGTTGCGGAGGCGGAGGGAAATCCCACCTCGATTTCTTTGAAGCCGATTTGCACCAACAGTTTAAAGAATCTCAACTTTTGGTCGATGGACATGGGCTGGGCTAGGGCCTGGTTGCCATCGCGCAGGTCGGTGCTGAGCCATACGGGGGGCTGGGTGATGGTGTGGTTGGGCCAGGTGCGATCGCGTAAATCAATGGGCTGAACGGGACGGTATTTTTGAGCAGGAGTTTGCAACATGATGTGATTGGGAAGACAGGACAATCTGAATCCAACACTTCGGGAGCGTGGAATTGGGTATGGGCAGGCTGAAGGTAAACAGAAAAAATTGTTGTCGCCCCGGCTCTATCCGTGGCTGACGAACAACTTGCCTGTGGGCCAACGCTGAATGCTGTTAGTTTTCAAGCTTGCTTAGAAAGCATGCCTAACAAGCGCCACAGGCGATTTGAGCCTTTTCAACAAGTCTGCCGATATATTGATTTGGGTAAATTGATGTTGGGTAAAATCTAATGAGTATGCGCCAGGCGCAGCAGCAGCAGACCCAGCCCTTTGGGGCTAGTCTGACTGTGTAGCGATAGCTGCTGGTTGGCGTTCATGACAGGGGAGATTTATGAAAATACTCGATGAGGCAATGCTAGCGTACGGACTTTGAAAGCGTCAACCATGGCTGATGTTTTTTCTTGTTTGTATCAGTTTTTTGCTTGTGCTAGGATTACTGACCCTAGCAACGCCCATAGTCAAGCCCATGTTGTTACGGACTTGTTCTGGACGATTGGCATGTTCAGCAAGAACACCCACTATTGCAAGAGATTCATATTGTGTTCCGATGGATTAAACCCATCAGGAAAGAGAGTTGGGCAGGTGGAGGTCCCACTTGGTAACAATAAATGGTTTTCGCAGATCTCTTTGGAGGTGTTGGTATCTGTATAGGTCGCGGCCTCTAGATCAGCCCCGCTGAGATTGGCCCCGCTGAGATTGGCTCCGCTGATGTCGGCCCCGCTGAGGTCGGCCCCGCTGAGGTCGGCACGCGCTAAATTGGTATCGGTCAAATCCCCACCCGACATGTAGGTTTTGGACAGGTCGATATCAGGCATAAACGCAGCATTTAGATCAATAACAGATTGCCGACGGAATCGACGTAGGCGTTCACTGACTGGAGTTTAGACAAATATTGTTTCAAAGTTCACAGGAGAGAGTTCTCAACCGATTGACAGGATTGAGCGA
>NZ_JADOER010000003.1 GCF_018739865.1 Leptothoe kymatousa TAU-MAC 1615
GGTTCAGGTGTGAACCCCACATCTCTTCAATAGGAGGAATCTAAAAAGGTATGCACCGATCTGCGAAAAAAAGTCTTGACTAAAACAAGTAATTAACTAAAACCTTTGCCTAGCATGGGTTCCATATCTCATTTTTTCTGAAATATTTTTTCGAACCCCAACACTAACACTAGAAAATTAGCGATCGCACCTGGCCAACATAGATCACATCAAATCTAATGCAGCACCAATACGCCCAAAGATCAATGGTGTCACCCCCCATTGCTATGGCTTCTCCTCTCCAATCCACATTGGTTAGGTTTCGGCTACCCCCGACCCAGGCATTGTCCTATAAGGAACCATCTATACCAGGAGTTGAGGCCAACAAATCAAGCAAAAGACTGCATGACGAGACCAAAACAAGAATTTAGCGGGGGAACTCGTAATGAGTTCCCCCGCTAAATTCGAAACGCTAAATGCCTGGGGCATCATGCCACTGTCAGCAGAGCCTATAGTCAATGTATAAAATCCGATGCAGTGACAAAGACTCTACAAAAGATGACGTCGAAATTCTTCAGCTTCCTGGGGGCTAGGGATTTCTTGTAGCAGCAGATCAACCAGTTGATGAATACTAGCAGGCGCGTGGACATCCAAGACCTCATCAATTACAAACTGAGCCATGGGACCAATATAGTCGGCCAATTTCTCTTTGCACCGATCAATAAAGGCAGGAGTTACATTATTCGCCAAAGCCGAAGGGGGCTGAGCTATTTGCTTCGGTGCCGGAACTGCCACTGGCGCCACATTATTAAATGAGGAAGCATCCTGAGTAGGAGTCGCCAAGCCTGGCGGCGGTGAAGATATTAGCGTTTGGGAGGCCATTACCTCATCATAGGAAAGGCTGAGCAGGGTTTCCTCCGGCTGTAGCTCACTATCAAAATCTTGAGTCAGCGCTTGTAAGTCATCCAATACTTCAGCCGTCGACTGATACCGACTGGCAGGCGTATCGGCCAATAACTTGTCCAAAATTTGCGAAAACTGAGGACTGAGATCAACGTGATTGGGCCATTCCCACTGCAAGGTGTACTGATTCATCAGCATCGACGGATCTTTGCACGTGAGGAGCACAATGGCAGTCACCCCCAGCGCATATAAATCGCTGCTGGCAGAGCAAATGCCTAAACGAATCTGTTCATGAGGGGCGTAGCCAACTTTGCCCACCAGAGACATTTTTCCTACATAGGAAACCTCATTGATATCGCGTTCATTCAAGTTGGAGTTCTCAACAATCTGCTTCCCAACACCAAAATCGATTAAGACAGGTAAATTACCATTTTCTGGCAACATTATATTGTCGGGGGAGATGTCACGATGAATCACTCCACGTTCATGAATATAGTTAAGGACTGGCAAGAGCTTATGTAGCCAGTCAATTATCTCTGCTTCGTCAAAGGCCAAGCCCTGGTCACGTCGTTCCTTGAGTAAATCAGAATATGTCCGGCCATTAACATATTCTTGAACTAAAAAAAGACGGCCATCCCCTTCAAAGCAGGCCAAAAAGTTAGGAATTTGATTATGTTCAATATGATACAGAATCTCAGCTTCGCGCTTGAACAGAGAACGCGATTTTTGCAAACTGTGTTGACCTGTACCACTAGGGGCAAATTCTTTCAGTACGCAAGGCTCATTAAAGCGTCGAGTATCAACCGCCAGATAGGTTCGTCCCAGACCACCTTGCCCCAATACCTTATCAATTAAGTATCGATTATCAATTAAGGTTCCACCTTGTATTTCTGGCTTGTTCATGATGATTTTTGACATCTTTTCAAGTCCTTCCCAGTGGTCATCTGCATAATCGTTAAAAACTTAGTCGACCAGCATGAGGCTCAGCTATCCCTATCATTCATTATGTCTATGGGCTTCAATAAAAGATCAAAGTTTTGCGAACGTTTATAGGACAACGCTTTAGTAACTAAACCAGAAGCAGCAATGCATCAAACTTAGTTGATTAACTGTCTTATTCTTATTAAACCCTATTTAAATGAATGCTGAAAGTGACTACCCACGATAGGTTACAGAACATATAATTGGGGCATCAATGACGTCAGCTTAGAGAATAGGCTACCTGCTTTTGCTTTACTCTTATTAATAGGGACGGAAATGAACCGCCATGCACCCTGAATAAACCCAATACAAGAATGTGAATCTTTGAAGGCTACATAATCAAGGCCCATAACGTTCAGCCAGTTTTCGTCAACTATCAGCAGGTACAGTCTCTGGAACGGGCGCTGCTTCCACCGGTTGTGTTAGTTCTTTGGATGATACGGCATCTAAATGTTCTAAGGTCAGTACGGCAGGCGACTGCTTCACTTGCGATTCGAGGGGCTTAATTTTTTCAACCACTCGAACCATTTCCTTATAGTCGGGAAGATTGCCAGTAGGAATATACTGCGCATCACTAGTAATATCCGCAGGGGCTTCCCTCATTATTCGAGCGATAAACTCTCCTTGGCCACGCTCTACGACACCAAGCAGGACAACCCCCGGTGGGATAGGCCGTTCCTTAGCAGTTTGATCCTTGCTATGGAGTAAAACTTTAAACTCGGTATCGGGAAACTTGGTGCGAAATGTCTCGAATTCCTGCTCAGAAATTGCACCAGCGGCGACCGTGCCATCACTAACCCACTCCAATACTGTGGCAGGGGTTGGTGCAAAATGAACCTTGTTCAGCGTCAAGCCATACAGGTAATACAGCGGCAAATAATACCCTGCGGCAGAGCCCGGTTCCCCCATGGCAATGTCCTTAAAGCCAAGATCAACCACCTCATTCACTTCGCTATCAGCCCGTACTACAATCAGGGCGTATTCTGATTGATTGGGCCTATCTAACACAAATTGCTGTTCATAGCCGCGTTTATCGGCCATAGCAGCCAAACCTGGCGGTGCAAAGACGACTTGCCAATTGCCTCGGTCAATTTGTTGGGCTGCCTGAAGTTCGTTATAGGCAATTTCTAAGTCGAAGGGAATTTTAGTCTGTTCGGCCAGGTAATTTTGAAACCGTTGATATTTTTCCAATGAAACGTTGGAAGCACCGTAGCTCACAACACCAATGGTCATTCTTTCGTTGGTCTCAGGTTCAGGTTCAGTGCAACCGAGCAAACTGGCGCAGACGACGAGGGGTAGCCAACGACTAACGGTTGTAAAGTTCACCATGGGAGTGCGATCGCTAAAGATTTGGGACAACGAGGCAGCTAAGGCGTGTAGCATTTTCACATATCTCAATGTAGCGGAAAGGCTTAAGAGACAGTCGAAATCGACAACATCTCTTAAGCCTAGGTGTGGTGTTTAATAGTTGCGTTTGATGCCGGAGAAACCGAAGCTACAGACGAATGGG
This sequence comes from Leptothoe kymatousa TAU-MAC 1615, assembly GCF_018739865.1. GTDB lineage: Bacteria > Cyanobacteriota > Cyanobacteriia > Phormidesmidales > Phormidesmidaceae > Leptothoe > Leptothoe kymatousa. Next base: position 3,374 of record NZ_JADOER010000003.1, read on the forward strand.
AATGGGAGGCACAACCAACGTGGGGCTGGTAGGAGCCGCTGGACGAGCGGCAGGAGCTGGTCCACGGGAAGGCACAGGAGGACGAGCTTGAGGAGGACGACCTTGGGGAATACCCTGGGGGGGCAAGGGGCGCGCTTGGGGAGAAACGCCCCCAGGCAACGCTCCACCAGGCAACGCTCCACCACAGCTGACAACGCACAGGTTGAAATTATTGTTACGAACATTGTCGGACCCTAAATCCATCGGGGGCAATGGTAAAGGGGCAGGCTGGGACTGGGACTGGCCACCTAAAATAGAATTAATGATGGAACCACCAGGCAATGCCTCTAGCAGCGGATTAGCTGAAGCCTGGGGAGCAGCCACCCCCAAAGATAATGTGCCTAACAAAATGCCCAGTAAAACTTTGGGACGTACGGAAGAAGAATTAATAGTCATGGGATTTACCTCAATAGCTTACAAGGAGTTAACGTGAGGAGAGATGTTTTTGATTGGCTTTGTTTTCCTCAATCCTCTGTATGTATGGCGTTAGAGAAGTATGCAGGGATAACAAACGTTTTTTGAATCATTTCTAGGAATTAATCGCAAAGATGTCGATCCTTATCAGACAGGCGGGCATTGGTCAGTAAGTAATTGCGAATGCGATCGCAGCTATTTGCCATCACCGTTGCCAAGGTTAAATCTCGAACCACGGCACCGCCAGCGGTCCCCACCACCAACAGTGGCCCTTGAACGCTGACACTATGGATCATGCCGTGCGTGTTCAACCCCCCTTGAATCAGTCGACCAGTCGCCACTTCCCAGAGATATAGCCCCCCCTGACCACTGCCTGCGATGAGGGTATGACTATCGGCAGTGAATGTCACATCGGGCACCCCACCCACTGGCCCCTGCAACACCTTGGAGTGTGCGACAGATTGGCCCCGAAGCTGCCACACATAGGCTTGGCTATCCCAACTACCCGCAGCCAGAGCATTGCCATCGGGGCTAAAGGTCACAGTCGCCACCGCTGCTTGGAAAAGATCCAATACTTGAAAGACCGTACCCTGTACATTGTTGCCTTGGATATCTAGCTGCCATAAACGTACGGTGCGGTCATAACTGCTGGATACTAACCAAGGCTTAGTGGGATGGAAACTCACATCAGTGACACCATCGGTATGGGCCTGCAATGTTTTGAGTAACCTTGGTTCGGCCTCAAGGGACCACAGTTTCACGGTCCGATCGTCACTGCCCGATGCCAGATATTGACCGTCAGCACTAAATGCCAGGCTAGTAATCCTCGCGTCATGGCCAGGCAGGGTGGCCAACAAGGTACCGTCACTTATTTTCCAGAGCTGCAACTGGTGCCCTAACTCGCCATCGGATAAGGCCGTAGCCAGAAGCTGCCCATCTTCGCTGATGCTTAGGGCCTCCACCACTGCTCCCCCAGGCATATCCAAACGCTGGCGTAATGAGGACATGCCCCCATTTAGATACTCCCAAATCGTGGCCCCATCCCAACCACCAACGGCAAATAGCTGGGGTCCATCTAGTCCAGCTAGCTGGACCCCATTCACACTGCCTTCCCCCAACCGCACCATGGGCGGCGCGACCTGCCATAGTGCCAGGGTTTGATCGCCACTAGCAGAAACTACCTCTTGACCGTCGGCGCGAAACTGCACCCGGGTCACCTCGGCCTGGTGACCTACCAACGTTTTGTTCAAACTGCCATCCGCAGACCATAGCTGCACTTGGCCGTTAGCTCTGGCTGCAGCTATGGTCAAGCCATCGGGACTAAAGGCCACATCATGCACCCGGTTTGCTGCAGCTGGAGAGAGAGGCTCGCCTAACTGGGTCGCTGGACGAGCACTATCAAGAGGCCAAAGCCGTACGGTGCCATCGTCACCACCAGAGGCTAAAGCAGTACCTTCTACATTAAAAGCCACACTGGCGACGGCATCTTGATGCCCCTTAAATGTTTGGAGCGACGTGCCATCCAGCTGCCAAAAACGTACGGTGCCGTCATCCCCCGCAGAGGCAAGACCCTGACCATTGGGACTAAACACAACATCCCCCACACCACCGAGATGTCCCTTAAATCGCTGATATAGCGTTCCATCGGTTTGCCAAAGGGTCAGCCCCACAGTGGAGGCATCGATACTCCCTCGGGTGGCCACGGCTAACAAGTTACCGGCTGGATTGAGGGCCACCCGAGGTATCGGTCCCACCTCCCAGCTTTGCAGACGTTGAGGCTGTGATAAATCGCTAACTTGCCATAGCTCAACGGTTTTATCGTTCAATCCCACGGCGAGCCTAGTTTCATCTAAACTCAGACTCAGACTGACGATGCCCACGGGCACCTCACGATCACGATTAAGATCAATAGTGTGCACAAGGGCACCATCCTGCCGCCAAACCCGCACGGTACCATCATCGCCAGTGGACCAAAATTGCTGACCATCACCACTCAGCACCAGATCTTCAATTTTTTGAGTATGGCCATTAAACCGATTGAGCAGGTGCGACTGATCTAGGGACTGGTGCAGGACCATTGCAGTCTGCCACTGCAAAACCTTGAGGCGATCTCCTCCTACCAACCACTGCTTGAGGACATCAAACTGGTCTAAGCGATACGCAGATTGAACCCCCGATTTGAGAGAATCTAAGGGTTGATGGGATGACAGTAGCGCCGTAGTGGACGCATTGAGTGCTTCAATTTCTTCAGCTTGTGCGATCGCACTTTGGCGCAAAGCCAGCCCTCCTAAGCCCAGCGCCAAGAGGCCCAAGCCCCCCATCACCACCGCAGCCAATTGCGCCCGCCGCAGCCGCCGCTTGGCCAGGCGCTGATGCTGCTGACGCACCGCAAAACCAGCCTCAACAAACTGTTGCACCATCTCTGGCAGCTCATCGGTATATTTGATATATAGCGACTCCGCCTCGCTCAAACGACTCCCTGTCAACACAAAATCCTGGGACCGATCGCTCGCTTGCCAGTCCGCCGCCTGCTGCGCTAGCTGCCGCTGCACCTGCAAATGGCTGCGATTTTCATCGAGCCACCAGCGCAAAGTAGACCAATGGCGAATCAAAATCTCATGGGCAATTTCAACCGTCGGACTAGCACCCTGAATATCGGGCGACAGTTCAGCCGACTCAGCATGGGCAGCATCAGAGTCCGTCTCCGCATCCTGGCCAGTTCGGCTTTGGGCGACAACAGTCTCTGGTTCTTCGTAGGCCGATGCCCGCACTACAATTAGCTTGGCAGCGGTTAACACCTCCAAGGTGCTCTCCACAAGCTCCACCGGATACTTCTTCACCACTAGGGCTGTCTTCAAAAGGCGACGACGGGTATCTTCTGTTCCCGCCCCTAGCTGGGTTAGGGATAAAAAGATCCAGCGGGCACAGTTCTGAGCCTCAGGTGTTAAACTCTCGTACACGGCCTGCGCCTGTCGCTCTAAGGCCCCTTGCATCCCGCCTAAATCTTGATATGCCGCTATGGTTAAGCGACCTGCCTGACGCTTTTCCCACAATTTTTCGAGAACAAATTCCAATAGGGGTAACTCCCCTGTAGAGCTATCCATTTCCCGCAGCAACAGATCCACCAGCCCCGATTCCACCTGCAGACCCACTTGCTCAGCGGGCTGTAAAACTATCTCACGATATTGCTCTGTGGTCAGCTGTGGTGGCACAAAAACACTCCCAGTCTGTAACAGATTGACCAAGGTGGGTTCTGCCAAACAGGCGGCCACAAAATCGGCCCGCACCCCCAAAACCAATTTAAACCGATCCGCCGCATGGGTCATAGCTCCGTGCAACAGTGCCAGAAATGCCTGCCGCTCAGCCTCGGGAGCCAGGGTAAAAATTTCTTCAAACTGATCGATCACCAGCACCACCATGGGTTCAGGGCGCTCCCTCAACCACCGAACAAAGCCATCGCTGCCCAGATGTAATAAGCCCTCTAACTGCAACGCCTGATAGCCCCGCTCCCGTTCTGAGCCTGGATCCACCAGCCTAGCCGCCAAGGCTTTAAGCGGCTCAGCCCCCGGTTGAAATAGCCGAATCCACCATTGATCGCTACCGGGAATTCGCTGTCCCTGGAATAACTGGGCCATTAACCCCGCTTGCATAACTGAAGATTTACCACTGCCCGATGCTCCTACCACCGCCAGGGCAGAGTTATGTCGCACATGCGCAATCAACTGCTCGGTCAGCCCTTGACGACCATAAAAATATTGCGACTGCTCCGGCGCAAAGGCCCGTAAGCCTAAATAGGGGCAAAGGCCCAAATCAAGGGATTGAGAACGCGGTCCTGCCTGCCGCCCCAGCTGACTTGGCAGCATTTCTATCACCCCCTTGGTGCCAGATAACCAACTTAGGGGCAAAATCTCTTGGCTTGCCTGGGCCAGCGGTGTGCCCGCCAGATGCACCTGCAGTTGCGCAATCCAGGCAGCCACCGGCAATCCTAACTGGGCATCAGCGGACTGGAGGGTATCTAACAATGATTGAGCAAACTGATCGCTTTGGGCAGACAGGGGGGCAGCGGCAATTACACACTGTCCCCAATCCTCGGTGAGGGATAAATCATCCACCCACTCTTGTAAGTTAACGGCTCCCGGACAGTCTAAAATCACGATTTGCTGCACGCCTCGCGCCCGCCGCAGCTGTTGTCTTAGCCAGGAACGATATAGCCTTAAGCCATCGCCTAACACCAGCCAAGATTCGCCCTCTGGACTCTGTTCAATATGTCCGCGCAGGTATATCAAAACGGTTTGCACAGTGTCACTCACCTCTGACTGGGGAGTTAATACATCTTGAATGGAGGCTTTGACTGTTTCCCAAGACTGGTCTGGCTGTGGCCAATATTGCAATGCAAACTGTCCCACCTGCTGCAACAGTTTTCCCAAGGCCAGACTGGTAGGGTAGTGGCTCAGTCCTTCAAAAATCAACGCCCTACGCTGGGAGCCTGTGGTTAGTTCAGCCGTCTGCATCCCTAGAATCAGATCGCCCATCCCCTCCACAATCCGCTTGGGGGTTTGCAAAGGATATTCTGACTGAAACTCAATTTCACCTCGCCCCTGTTTTTGCCGATTAACCAGGCGAATTTGCTGGTTGGCCTTGTCGATATAGCGCAGGGTCTGATGGTATACGTATTTATAGAGACCATCAGCGTCGATAATCCCTTGAGAGTCGGCAGCTTCTCCCCTCAGCCCCTTCATCAAATAATAAGTAAAGACGCCATGGCCCAGCTCTGGAAACTCCCAGGAACGCTGCTCTTGATCGCAAGAAAGTAGCGCATAAAATCCTTTTCCCTGGGCCGCTCGCTGTCGTAATACATCCACCAGATGCGGCGTAGGGTTCACCAGCTCGCTGTCTTTCTGATCTCCTTCCCCCTTAGCACCACGCAGGGTTAAACCACCACTGTGGCAGGCATCTAACCACACTAGCTGCTGCCTTGCTAAAGATTGGCCCAGCGTGGTGAGCAGTTCACCTAGGGGTAATCCAGTTACCGCCAATTCTGTTTTATCGGTGTCCTGCAAACAGAGCACAGCCTGTTTAGATTCAGCAGTTAACATGCCATGCCCCGAAAAGTAGAACAAGATAGTGTCCTGGGGCTGAGCCGCTGTCGCTAAATAAATAAGCTGTTTGCGCACTGCCGCCAAGGTGGGCAGCTGCTCGGCAAAGTCATGGTGAATATAAAATTCTTTACTGGGAAATGCCTGGGTCGCAGACCGTAAGGCCCGGGCTAACCCTTGGCAGTCGGGGGCAGGATACTGGAGCGATCGCAACCGTTCATCCTGATAGTGATTCACCCCTACCAGCAGCACCCACAGTTTAGCAGCCCCTGACTTGAGGGCATCGGCCGGTTGACTTGTCCCAAGTGAGATTGGCATGTTCCTATCTCTATAATGTTGCCCATGTTCAATGAACAGCAGCGAAGATTGCAACCATGAGTACGTTTATTAGTGATCCAATATGCACCCCCTCAACTCAACCACGACCTAAAAAATATCTTTGCGTTTCTGCAACCACAATGCCAACAATAGATACACCAACCCATGGACCAACAAAATCCCCAAATTTAGACCCAAATTACCCCAGGTCGCCTCATAGATGGAGGAGCCCGCAAACACTTGGGGCAGCGTTGTCCCATCGGGCAACGTGATGGGATCGGGCACCATGACATTGACATCGACTAAGGCTCCATAGGCCCCCACTCCCCAGCGACTAATCATCAACCAAGACAGATATTTAGAGATACCCGATAAATCAAACAACACCCCGGAAAAAATGATCTGAGGAATCATAATCAGCGGCAACAGGTTATTGGCCGCATTTTCATTTTTCACTGAGGCTGAGATGGTCAAGCTCAGGCTGACACTGGCAAATACAATCAGAAAGTTGGTGACAAATATTCCCAGAGCCCAGGGCAACAAATTGCCCACTGGATGTTCGAGAAACGAGAGCCAAATAGCCACCGTCATCAACAATGACTGGGCAGCCGCAATCCCCAGCCATATCAAAACTTTGGACCCCAAATAAGACACCAGACCTAAATTTATCAGCCGTTCTCGCTGATAAATTGCCGATTCTTTGACAATCTCACGGACCGCACTGGATAACCCAATCCAAATGGCAATACAGCTAAACACAAACACCAAGCTTAGGGCCAAAGGGGCCTGGGCTGCGTCAAGCTCGTCCAATAGACCTAAAGGTGTCTCCTGATGCAAGATCAAGCCAGATAAAGCGATCGCAATCGGTCCCGACAAGAGGGTCAAAACCAGGCTCAAGCGTCCTCGCCAAATAAGATTAAGATAACGCTGGGCCAATAGCATCAACTGCTTGATCAAAGAGATCCCGGTGTAGACTCGGTCATCCGCAGATCGCTGCTGCTGATTGCCTGGACTAAGGGGCTCTTCCACATAGGCCTTATGGGCCGCAGAAGCTAGATAGCGCTGGCTCCAGCCGGTAACAACCTGTTGATTTTCCGCATTGGTACTACCCTGCTCTAACTTGAGATAAATGTCTGAAAAATCTTCATTCTCAGATAAATCAAAAAAGGAATTGGCTATTTCCGGCGGACCAAAATAGCATAGGTATCCACCTCTCCCCAGAAAGGTGATGCGATCGCAAATAGAAATATTCGCCGTTGCATGGGTCACCAAAATAACCGTACGCCCTTGATCTGCCAGCTCCCGCAACAAATACATCATCGACTTATCCAGCCCCGGATCCAGACCAGAAGTGGGCTCATCCAAGAAAAACAATTTTGGATCCGCCAACAGCTCCACACCGATACTGACGCGTTTCCGCTGACCACCGCTCAAATTCCGCACAAACGTATGGCGCACATGGGAGAGCTTGATCTGCTCCAATGTTTTCTCCAAAACTGCAGCAGTGTCAGTATCTGGCGGTAGCCTAAGCTGACAGGCATAACGCAACACCTCCTCCACGGTTAGATCGGGGTGCACAATATCATCCTGAGGCACGTAGCCAATTTGAGAACGATAGATGCCCCAATTTTGGCGCACATTATCCCCATTTAAGAAGACAGCACCACTAGTCGTAGGCGCAATCCCCACCAACGATTTCATCAGTGTGGATTTGCCAGCACCACTCCCCCCCACCAATGCAACTAACTGACCAGGTTCAATGGCCAGAGAAATATTGTTTAAAATTGTCTTCTGCCGCCCTGTCTTATCGCGCACATTACGCACCAGCTTATGCACGTCCAAACGAATCTGGCTCCCCGTATCTTCCAAAGCAAGACACTGATCTTCATACACCAATGTAAATGGGCCAATTTGGATACGGGTCCGTTCGGTTAGGGGATAAGGGCGAGTAATGCGCTTACCGTCTACATAGGTACCGTTAGTACTACTATCCTTTAGGGTCAAATGACCACTCGCGTCTCGATACACTTTGGCATGCAAACGAGAAACCGTTGGCGAATCTAGCTGCATAGAAGCATATCGATTGGGCGTCGGAGAGCGGCCCAATTCCACAGGCCATTCGTTCAGGTCCCGCAAATTTAACTTACGCTTGGACAGCACCGCCTTAGCGACGGGAAAACGATCTGGCAAACCATGGTAGGTGGCAACAATACGGTTCTCAGGAGATAAGCCTATTTCTATTTGCATGCCATCCTGTAGCAGCAATCCAGTATTCGGAGTAATACGGGTATGATTACAAAACATACCGTTCCGACTAGGTTGGGTACCATCGCCATCAAAGATACGATAGTTATCCCCTTCTCGCACCAACAAAGCCTGCCGCCGGGAAAGCACCCCCCAGCCAATCTGATTTATATGGAGGTCAGACCAACTAGGATCCCGACCCAAGTGATGACAGTCCTCAATCAGTTCAAATGTGCTGACCTCTCCCCGATTATTGAGTTCAAGGGTTGGTGTGGGCGCAACTACCGTCGCCTGATGAAACGTATCAGTCATGGCCGTAGATAATAGGCATACTCCCGTACATTGAGGCTGAGCTTACTGGTCAACCCACTTCGAGCTTACCGTCATCACCCTATCAAGCAAATTTAAACACAGTTTTTTACATGTAGCATTTTTACTACAGGCATTCTCTCTCAATTCTAAAATTTACCTAGCGTTTTAATCATCAGCCATCGCATTTTTGTAACTCGACTGTGCCCTCGGGTAAGCCCCCCTTATGTAAAACGGTCTTGTGCTAGAACGGTAGAGTAGGCTTCACATTATTGGCACACGACCGCAATCAATGAACGTAAAAGCATTTTTGGGCATGGTGGGAACAGGTACATTGGCAGTCGTGCTAATTGCCACTAACCCCGGTCAAGACCGTTACAACGCCTTTGCGGCAGAAACCTTGCAAAATGAAGTGCGCTCAGCATTCTGCCAAGCCAAAGAACTGGATAGCTGGCTAGGGGAACTCGGCAAAGCCTTAGGAGATATCTGCACGACAGCGGTCGAGCAAGGACGACTGATCAGTGAAGACGATCTAGCGGAGTTTATTGAAGATAATACTCAACGCCAAAACTTTGGTCTGTTCAGCCTTTACACAACAAGGATTCCAGCAGTACGGGTGAAAAGTCTCGGCATCTTGAATCGATTCATTCCAATCCAACAAACGGTGGGATAAAACCAATGGCTGACCCACCGATTTATTTAGATTGCCATGCAACGACCCCCTTAGATCCAGCAGTTGTGCAGGCAATGATGCCATTCTTTACTGAGCATTTTGGTAATCCTAGCAGTTTGCATCAGTATGGGTGGAGTGCCGCTGCCGCCATCAACAACAGTCGTGAAACCATTGCCCAGGCGATTAATGCAGAGCCAGAAGAGATTATTTTCACCAGTGGAGCCACCGAGGCCAACAACCTAGCCATCAAAGGAGTCGCAGAGGCATATTTTGGCCATGGGAAACACATTATCACTGTCGTAACGGAACACAGTGCTGTGTTAGATCCTTGCCATTATCTTGAGTCCTTAGGGTTCGAAATCACCTATTTGCCGGTGCAGGCCGATGGGCTACTGGAGTTAGCCGCACTAGAACAGGCGATTCGGCCAGATACTATTTTGGTTTCTGTGATGGCCGCCAATAATGAAATTGGTGTGCTGCAACCCATCCGTGAAATTGGTGAGCTATGCGAATCCCATGAGATTTTATTCCACACCGATGCCGCCCAGGCCGTGGGAAAAATCCCGTTAAATGTGCGGGACATGAATATCCATTTGATGTCCATGACAGCCCATAAAGTCTATGGGCCCAAAGGAATCGGTGCCCTCTATGTGCGCAGACGCAACCCTCGCGTCAATTTAGCGGCCCAACTCCATGGTGGTGGCCATGAGCGCGGCTTACGTTCGGGGACGTTATATCCGCCACAGATTGTGGGATTTGCCAAAGCGATGGAACTGGCCATGGCAACCATGGCAACGGAACAAGTGCAGTTGGGTGAGTTGAGGTCTCAATTGCTCAACCATCTAACGCAACTATCTAACATGCACCTCAACGGCCACCCTAGCTGCCGTTTGCCCGGCAATCTCAACGTCAGCTTTAGGGGTGTGGATGCGCAAGCATTGCTATTGGGTCTACAGCCCATGGTTGCCCTTTCCTCTGGTTCGGCCTGCAGTTCCACTAGCACAGCTCCATCCCATGTGCTCAAAGCCTTGGGACATAGCGACCAGTTAGCCTATACCTCCCTGCGCTTTGGCCTGGGCCGCTTCACCACAGCTGAGGAAGTGGACCAGGTGGGCCAGGCCGTTGTGCAAACGGTGGAAGCCTTAAGGGACCTATCCTCAAGGCTATAGTGTTGTGAGACCGCGCGGAGCCCACAGCCCCTATGGGAAACCAACCGCATGACGACAAGCGTGATTCGACGGCCTATTATTGGCCCATCTCCCGCTTGAGGGCATCCAGTTCTGCTTCCGTTTCCCAGCGCTGAAAACTCTCTTCTAGGGGATCTAAAGGTTTCGATTGGAAAGGGCTCCGGTGCCAGCCGGTCGTACTCGAATCGGTTGGGGGTGGCTGGGTGGCGGTTTGCGCCGCCGCCATTTTGGCTTTTACTTCCTGACGCTTTGCCTGGATGCGTTGTCGCAGTTGCTTGGTTTCAGCTAAACGCGACTTGACGCTTTTCATTTGTCCCCAGAGGTGATTGCCTTGGCGCAGCAGGGTGGCTTCTCTTTCCTTGGCAGGTTTTACCAGGTCTAACCGATTGGCAGACTCTGCCTTTGCAATTCGTTCATGCCAGCGTTTAATGTCCTGGGCCGTTTCTAGAACCGCTGCTTCCAGCTCAGTTTCTCGACGCTTTAGGGTGATTAGTGTTGCGATCGCATCCTCTTCTTGTCCCCGCAGCTGTTCCTCAAGGGCCATCATTTCCAAATGGGGATGAGCCTTTAGGAACTCATCCAAACGAGTTTCTAAAAAGCGGCTGAAATCATCAAAAATACTCATTTTTGCCGTTGCAGATGGATAGAGAAACGACGTTCTTGAGCCGTTACTGAGCTAGAAACCTGGGGTCAGCGATGCTGTTCCTCAATTAAAACTGTTGACCAATATAAATGGAACGCTCTTCACCATTACGACGAACGACCACCTCTTCGTTGCCAATGGAAACAATGCTCCAACCACTGGCGCCGATGGTTTCACCAATGTAAACCCGTTGAGAGGTGCCATCTATTTCAAACAGAGCCGCAGAACGATCGCCCAACTCCAGCACGCCGACGAGCTCATAGGTGTTCACCGCTGCAATATTAGGTACTGTAGCCGCAGCACCATTCTGTGCGCCACTAGGTTGTTCAGCCGTATTGGGAGCGGGCAAAGAAGCAGAGGGTTTAGCCGCGGTAGCCGTCGGGTTTTGAGTAGTGGCCCGGGGCTGCAACAGCGGCACAAACACACGCTCAATCACCCCAGGCTTGCTAGCTACCTGGGGACTGCCTGATGTGGGCACTGGCAACGTCGAAACCGCACCATTTGCCCCTTGGGTTTCCCGCTGAGCCGTCCGCTCACCGCCAATGATTCGCAAGGAACGGGTGAGATATTCACCAAAGGCTTCTTCCCCAGACACCGGAGGTGCTGCCACGGTGGTTTGTGTTTCTGATACCACCGCAGGGGCAAAGGAGGGCCACAGGGAAGGACGCTGCTGGCGCATCCACCAAACGCCTACAGCCGCTAGGGAAGAGACGCACAGCACACCCAACACAAGCTTGCGCCAGGGTCGCTTTTTGCTAGGTTCTTCGGTCGCTGGCTCTGACTCTGCCGCCCCATCCTCATCAGACGATATGGGGTCAGCGATGGGGAGTGTGGCACTCGCCTCCATCGACTGGGCCGCTGACAAGGGCACAATCATCGCCGGTACTGTCACCGCTTCTGCCTGAAATACAGCTGAAGCCACAGGTTCCTGAGTAGCGGTTTCCGCATAGATAGCCGCCTCATCCCCCGCCAAAATACGATCCACGTCCTCAAAGATTTCATCCATCAAATCTTCGGCGTAGTTATCCGCCAAGGTATCGGCGTTCGGATTATTACCCACATTGGCAGCTGCCGTGGCATTAGACCGTCTAGATTGGCTCATAACGTGACAAGTACGATTGGGTAGCAACGACTATAGACAGACTCAAAATAGCGTAATGTCCATAAACTGACATAAGTTGCCTAGAAAGTTAGCAGACTATACCGCAAACTGAAAAGGAAAATTGAAATCTTATTGATTTTTTTTTAAGTGTCATCGCCAAAAAAACTGCCGGAAAATACCCCAAATCGTAATTAGGGCTAAGCTAGCAGGGGCCATACCAATCCGCTACCTAGCAATGGCATGGGAAATATCCAAATGTCCAAAGGTCAGGCTCAGAGCCAGGTTTAATGTTTCTAAGATCTTCACTAGCCAAGCGACGGAATCTTGCTTAGCTAGTTCATAGTGGCTAAAGAGGGTAGACAGCCTGCGCTCCAAATAGGGTTTTACCTTACGACACAAAAGTAAAATCCTCAGCAGCAGCCCGGTGGTCAGGGTAGCCCCTAGATTATTGATTAAGTCGATGAAGACAAAGTGGGACCGAGCCCCCATCGGATCGACAACCAGAAAATTAAAGAGTTGAGAACAGGTACGCACCAGCAAGAAATCATTGAGGCGCTGGTTATTATTTTCGGGATATAGATCGACTAGCTGCTGGTACAGCGCATCGTTGAAGTGCTGCCGACCATAGGAGGGATCCACGCCCGACAAAAGGTATTCGTAAAGGTCGTCTTTGAAGGACTTGAACGTCACCGCTTCACAACACTGGCTACGAAACAACAGTGCTAAATCGGTGTAGGTGCGTCCTTCGCTATTTTTGCCAGAAAACTGCTGGAGCGAGTCGACCAGTTCGCGATCGCTCAATAACGTGGGGTTCTCAGCCGGACGCAGCCATTGCCCCTGCTTATCCAATAAGCCCTGACGTTTCAGGCGAGACCGACGCACCCGATAATTGACATACTGCGATAAATCCAGCTCTACTTTTTTCTGCACCTGCCGCTGCATGCGACGGACATGGGTTTTCTGCTCCTTAGGACTTTCGTCACTGAGCAAACAGTGCTCATACAAATATGGATAACGACCAATGAGCGTGCCCAAAGGCTGGCGAGAACGTTCTGGGCCATTGGCCTCATTCATCACCTGCACCAGGCGTGTGAGCATCAGATACTGCTCGGTTTTACGAAACTGAGACACAATATCTCGCAAACGCCGCACGGAACGGGCCCGAGAAACCTCTCGCACCCCGTTGCTAGGGTAGTAGTCAAATAAAGCCACTAAATCGGCGACTGCTGGCTGATACTCGCGGTTTCTTTGCCAGCGGTTAATCAGAATGTGGCAGCAACGATTCAAAATGTGGTGAAAATACACATCCACCTGGTTATCCTGCAGAATCTCATCGAGACTGCCAACAACCTGACGATCTTCATAGCCAGTACCATCGATGAATAGCTGACTGAAACGCTGCACTATTACATCGGGTTGTTCAGAATTAACGCAACTAAGCCAGTGATCGTAGAGCACTTGCTCCTGTGGACTCACTAATCGCGTGCTGTAATTAGAGCGCGAATAGCTGGATGAAACGTTCACCAGTGAAACCTCAGCAAATACACCTTATTGAGACGACAAATCTATACAGGGAAGCATACAGCAACCAAAATATTGCTCACTTTCCACCAGTCTAACTTTTCGCGTTCAAGGAGGACAGCTCTAATAATTACAAAAATCCTAGATATTTTTGTAAGGATAAAACACCCACAAGAATGATTCGCTAGACGGTTTAGATCGCCGAAAATTTAATCAACATCGAGAAAATCAATGGAAAACATTTATTAATGTCTCCGCATTCACACACTAGTCACAGTTGCCGCGTGGATTAACGCTATCATCCCCAAAGAGCTGTAACAGTGATGTGAAGCACATCAAATCCACGTAAGGTAAGTTTAACCTACCGGAATTTTCAGACACTATGTGGCTATGGTCTGATCTGCTAAAGCTTGTGTAAAGTCATGAGCCTATCTTCATTAAGCCTACATACACATGTTGCGCTAGCGCTGATTATCGTCCCTCCCCATATCCCTGTTTCAACGCTTTTATTTATATGTCTAGTCTTGGTTCTATTTCCCAGGTTTTAGCAGCCCTTAATGATCACCTGGTGAAGCATACGTTATCTTCCAGTCAGCTAGAGCAACGGGTGGCAACTATCAGCACCGATACCCGCACCATCAAGCCCGAGGACATTTTTTTGGCCCTAGAAGGTGAACGCTTTGATGGTCACCAATTTGTCCGTCAGGCACTTTCAACCGGCGCAACTGCGGCCATCACCCGCCAGGGAATCATCACGGACGACACCCCCCGGATCGAAGTACACGATACCCTGCTCGCCTATCAAACATTGGGGCGCTGGTGGCGTCAGCAATTGGGCTTGCCGATTGTGGCCATTACCGGGTCCGTCGGTAAAACCACCACCAAAGAGCTGATATCAGCGGTCCTCAGCCTGCATGGGAAGGCGCACAAAACCCAAGCTAATTTTAATAACGAAATTGGGGTGCCTAAGACCCTATTGGAACTCACCCCAGGCCATGACTATGGTGTGGTGGAAATGGGCATGCGAGGTCCCGGTGAAATTGCTGTCCTGGCCAAGATTACCCAGCCGGATATTGCCGTGATTACCAATGTGGGAACCGCACATATTGGTCGCTTGGGCTCCGAGCAGGCCATCGCCGATGCCAAATGTGAGCTGCTGACAAACATGCCCGCTGACGGTGTTGCTGTGCTCAACTATGACAATAGTCGACTCATGGATACGGCGGCTAAGGTTTGGTCCGGCAAAACCATCACCTATGGATTAACGGGGGGCGACATCCATGGCCAGTATAAGGAGCAAACAGTGGTCGTTGATGGTTTGGCGCTACCGTTACCGCTAGAGGGGCAGCACAATGCCCTGAATTATTTAAGCGCGATCGCAACGCTCCAGGCACTGAACTTAGACTGGCACGCGCTCAAACATGGGCTCACCGTAGAATTGCCCAGCGGCCGAGCTAAGCGCTATGAATTAGCCAACGATATTGTGATCCTGGATGAAACCTACAATGCCGGGGCCGAATCCATGGCAGCGGCCCTGAAATTACTCAAGGCTCAAGCTGGGCAACGGCATATTGCGGTACTCGGCACCATGAAGGAACTAGGCCATAAGTCGGTCGAGCTGCACCACACCATTGGTAACCTGGTCAAAAAACTAGGCATCGATCAACTGCTGATCCTGGCGGATCCCGCCGAGGCCAAAGCCATGGCCAAGGGCGCTGGGGCCATACCCAGTCAGCTATTCAATAACCACACTGAACTAGCACAGCACCTCAAGCAACACATGGAAACTGGGGACCGCATCCTCTTCAAGGCATCCCGATCGGTCGAGATGGATCGGGTAATTGAACCCTTACTACCCCATTAAAATCCCAACATGGATACAGGACCTTTGCTATACAATTGAAAGCCTGACGTTTTTATACAGTTCGGTTTTGGCGCTGATCCTGACCCAAGAACATATTGAGCGCATGCAAGCCCATGCAGCACAAGCCTATCCCCACGAGGGATGCGGGTTGCTGGTGGGGACGTTCGCCCCTGAAACCGAGGAAAAGTCCTTGGTAAAGCTGGTGCTGCTAGAGAACGCTTGGGCAGCCGACGTTGCCGCTGCATTGGCAGAGCGCGGTCAGCCCCAGGCTGCCGCCATGACCAAAGCCCGTCGATACTGGATCGATCCCCAAGAGTTATTGGCCACCCAACGCCAAGCGAGGGAAGACGGACTGAGCATTATTGGGGTCTATCACTCCCATCCCAACGCTGAGGCTGTGCCCTCGGAGTGCGATCGCGAACTAGCCTGGTCCACCTACTCCTACATCATTGTCTCCATCCGCAACGGTATCGCTGTCGATCTACAAAACTGGCAGCTAGATAACAATCATCAATTCCAACCTGAACCCATGAAAATCGCCCCCGCATCAGCGGCTCGGGATCGAATGCCGCTTTTGTCGTCCTGAAACCACCATCACTGCTTATCGTGGTGTTGACACCAACTCATTCCCACTTTTTCTCTGTTCTTTAAGGAACCATGCTGAATCCTAATCTGGATGACATCCAATTAACCAAAGAGGACTATGAACGCTACTCGCGGCATTTAATTTTGCCCGAGGTCGGTGTTGATGGCCAAAAACGACTCAAAGCCGCCAGTGTATTATGCATCGGCACCGGTGGCCTGGGTTCCCCACTAATTCTCTACCTAGCAGCGGCGGGCATCGGTCGCATCGGCCTGGTTGATTTTGATGTGGTGGACTATTCCAACCTCCAGCGCCAAATCATCCACGGCACCTCCTGGGTCAATAAGCCCAAGATCGAATCGGCCAAAAATCGTATCCTGGAAATCAATCCCCACTGCCAGGTTGATCTCTACAACACCCGTTTAAGCTCTGACAATGCCCTAGAGATTTTTGAACCCTACGACATTGTTGTTGACGGCACCGACAACTTCCCCACCCGCTACCTGGTGAACGACGCCTGCGTTCTACTCAACAAACCCAACGTTTACGGGTCTATTTTCCGATTCGAAGGTCAGGCCACCGTCTTTAATTACGAAGAAGGCCCCAACTACCGCGATCTATACCCCGAGCCCCCACCGCCGGGGCTGGTGCCCTCCTGTGCCGAAGGGGGCGTTCTAGGCATTCTGCCCGGTATCATCGGCGTCATTCAAGCCACCGAAACCATCAAAATCATTCTAGGAGAAGGCAATACCCTCAGCGGGCGCTTATTGCTATATAACTCCCTGGATATGTCCTTCCGGGAACTCAAACTGCGGCCTAACCCAGTACGTCCCGTGATTGAAGAACTGATTGACTATGAAGAATTTTGCGGCATCCCAGATGCCCAAGCAGCGGAGGCCGAACAGCAAGCAGCCATGACAGAAATGAACGTCACTGATCTAAAAACCTTGATCGACAGCGGTAGCGACGATTTTGTACTACTGGATGTGCGCAATCCCAATGAATACGAGATTGCAAAAATTCCTGGTGCCGTGCTAGTTCCTCTATCTGAGATTGAAAACGGCGCTGGCGTAGAAAAAGTACGTGAGCTCGTGAATGGTCATAAACTGATTGCCCACTGCAAGATGGGTGGTCGCTCTGCCAAAGCACTGGCCATCCTTAAGGATGCTGGCATTGAAGGCACTAATGTCACCGGCGGCATCCTAGCCTGGAGTCGAGAGGTGGATCCGTCAGTTCCCCAATATTAAGCGCCAGAAACGATGCCGCTGCTGATGTAGAAAAGTAAGCGTTCTGCACAACTCTCTCAGAGGCAGAATGCGATTGATGACATCAGCAACGGCATCAAAAAATTAGGGTCTAAACCAAAGTGTTGACTTTGAGGAGAGACACTTTGGTTTAGTGTGTTTTCCATTAGGAATACACACTAAACTACCAAGCACTGTCACCATTCACACCCCTTATACCCAATGTCTCTTAAAGACCGCATCAGCGACGAAATTAAAGCCGCCATGAAGGCTCGCGATAAGGTTCGTCTAGAAACCGTTCGTGGAATTAAAAAAGTTATCCTTGAAAAGGAAACAGAAGTACGGCCTAAGGGGCAAGATGCCCTGACGCCCGAGCAAGAAATCGAAGTTGTTACACAGCTCGCAAAACAGCGTAAAGACTCGATCGAACAATATAAAAAAGCTGGGCGTGACGATCTTGCCGAAAAAGAAGCGCAGGAACTAGCCATTCTGCAAGAATATTTGCCTGAACAAATGTCTGACGCAGATATCGAAGCCGCCATTGATGAGATCATTGCCCAAACCGGTGCCAGTGGCCCCCGCGAGATGGGTAAAGTGATGGGACCGGCAATGAAAAAAATGAAAGGTAAGGCCGACGGAGCTAAGGTTCAGGCCTTGGTCAAATCTAAATTAGCAGGCAGCTAGTTACGTTGATTTTTCATTTAGGAGGAATTTTTAAGTCTTCCCTCAATGAAATCCAAATTCATTAGGGGCAGTTCCTGAGGCTGCCCTGCTATACCAAACGCTACCAAGCAACCAACCACAATCACCACATTGCTCTACCCAAGATAGTATGGGGATTCTCATTTCAGCAGTCCTACCTATCGCCCTGATTGCCTTGGTGGGAATATGTTTGGGAAAAACGTTTTCGCTAGAACGGCAAACCCTGGCAAAGCTCAGCATCTATGCCCTAGTACCGGCATTAGTACTACATAGTTTAGCGAACACCACACTAGAACTCGGAAATGCGATCGCAATTCTCATCGCCTTCCTACTCAACACCGCCCTGCTTTACCTCATTGCCCATGGCCTTAGCCAATTCCTAGGGTTCTCATCGGATGAGAAAAAGAGTTTAATCGCCACAACAATTTTTGCCAACGTCGGCAACATGGGCCTGCCCTTCATTCTCTTTTCCTTAGGAGAAGCCGGTTTGGAGCGAGCCATTGTCTATTTGGTGGGTTCTAGCCTAATGACCGCCAGCGTTTTTCCCATTGTGCTAAAAGGTGACGGCATTGCCAAAGGCTTACGCTATACCCTATGTTTGCCCGTGCTGTGGGCTGCGATCGCAGGTATTCTTCTACAAAGCACCAACACAACCCTGGCAGTCCCCCTAGATCGAGGCATCACCCTCCTCAGCGACGGTGCCATTCCTGTCGCCCTACTAATGTTAGGCATTCAGCTATCAGAAACCCCATTTGTCTTTGGCCGTTATGAACTCCTAGGCGCCGGACTGCGACTGATCATCTCTCCCCTATTAGCCTTTAACATTGCAAATTTAGTAGGGCTAACGGCACTGGATCGACAAGTTGTTGTTTTACAAGCAGCCATGCCAGTCGCTGTAAATTCACTTATTTGGGTCACCGAATTGGGCGGAGACACGGTGCGCGTCGCCAGAACAATTGTCGTCTCCACCCTGCTCAGCCTCGGCACTCTACCCGTCGTCCTATGGCTGAGCAGTCGCGGATAACCCTCAATTCAATGTCCGGCGAGCCAGCTCACAATCCCGTGCAATTTGCTCCTTTAACAAGTCTAGAGAATCAAATTTTCGCTCTGGTCGAATAAAACTCTCTAAACTCACTGTCAAAGTTTTGCCATACAAATCGTCTTGCCAATCAAATAAATGAACTTCCACACTTAGATCTTGGCCAGCAACCGTCGGGCGGTTACCAATGTTCATTACCCCCAAAACCGGTTGTTGATCCGGCAAAATACCAAATGCTCTGACGCTGTACACCCCCTGGCGAGGAATAAACTTATCGATCGGCAATTTCAGATTAGCGGTGGGAAAGCCAATGGTGCGCCCCAATTGTTTACCAGGCACCACCAAGCCCGTAATCGTATACGGACGCCCCAGCAGCTGATTAGACTTAGCCAGCTCACCGTCAATCAATGCTTGCCGGATACGGGAACTGCTAATGCGCCCCTGCACATCATTTTGCAACGGCACAATGGTCACCGGAATCTGATGCTGGGTGGCAATTTCCCTCAGTAAATTGGCATCGCCCCCGCGACCCTTGCCAAAATGAAAATCACTCCCCACGCTAATGTGGGTGGCTTGCAGATCCCGCAGCAAAATCCGTTCCACAAACGCCGTCGCATCGAGGTTGGCCAGCTCCGCATTAAACGGTAGTAGCACCAACTGGTCCACCCCCAAACAGGCGAGCTGGCGGCTTTTTTCTTCCAATGGTGTTAGCAATGGCCGCGCCGCGCCAGAAAAAAATTCTTTGGGATGGGGAAAAAAGGTCACCACCGAAGCCCAGTCATGCGGCCCAGAGGCATCCACCTGATCAAAAGTCGCTGTGCCAGGCAAATCGCTATAGCCCGAGGCAGAAGACGACTGCAAACACATGTCGTCAGACAGCTCTAGGGAGGGCAAACCGCCTTTGTGGGTCAAAACAGGCTCAATGACACGCTGGTGGCCAAGGTGCACACCATCAAAATTACCAAGCGCTATCTTAGTCGGCCTTTTTGCCGATGTAGGAGATGAAGTAATCCACACGCTTTACATTCTGACACGAAACCCTAGAAACAAGCAGAATGAATAGGGATTACTTTGCCCCCCATCCCTATCCCATCAGGATAACGGTATCAATCACATGGACAATACCATTGCTCGCCTCAATATCCGCCGCTATCACCGAGGCATTTTTAACCTCCAGCGGACTGTGGCAACGAATGGGAATCGGTGAACCCTCTAAAGATATTAGTTCTGAAGTATCTGCCAATTGTGCACTGGTCCAGCGACCAGCGACCACATGATAAGCCAGGATTCTGGCCAATTGAGGCGGATTTTGCACCAAATTGTTGACCGTATTGGGGGGCAGCTTTGCAAACGCATCGTCATTGGGAGCAAACACGGTAAACGGCCCATGGCCTTGCAAGGTTTCTACTAAATCGGCAGCTTTCACCGCAGCTACCAATGTTTCAAATCCAGGGTTGTCTATAGCAATATCAACTATTGTTGCCATGGTTACTCAAGAAAAACTGCAATACTTCTGGTGAGATCCGTCTATTGGTCTCTCCAATGATTTTTACTCTCCCTGCTGGGCCACGTTACCGATAATCCGACACCTGAATATCTCGCAAGCGCGCCTCTGGGCGTGTCAAACGATCCATCTGCTGCTCAAAAAATTGGCGATTGGCCAATAAATGCTCTGGATTAGGATCGTCCAGGGGATAGTAAAGGGCCGCACGCAGCGCTTGAATCACCGCTGATGTCACGTTGTACATAGAGCGCTGAAACGTAATGCCTAACTGAATCAGCTGATCGTCTTCCCCACGGCAGTGCTGCTGGTAATAGTCCTCCAGATATGGGGGCAGAAAGCGCAGCATATCGTGCATCAGCAAGGTGGGGGGAATGCCCGCACTACCCACCGGAAATACATCTGCATAGAGAATGCCGTAGTGGAAATCAGCCTGATCGCGGGGAACCTGGTTCAGCTGTGCATCATAGGATTTAGTGCCTCGGAAGGGTGTGGTCCGATAGAAGATTGCCTCTACATAGGGCAGCGCAGCCTCATAGAGCCAAGTAAAACCAGCGGACTTCGGAATAATTGCAAAACACTCATCCCCAACATACACATGGTGATAAATGGGACGTCCTGCCACCGCAAAGATGCCATTGACTAAAAAGTCCATGGCATCGGGGACACCTTTGAAACCGCCTTCGTCATAGATATCCGACATTTCAAAAAAGACCGGAGCCATGACTTCCCAAAACAACCCCAGATTGGCATAGTAAGACGCCTGCCGTACCTGTTCCAAAAACATCTCTGGAAACAGCTTGTACAGCCCCAACATGGCAATATTGCCCTTGAAATAAGCCTTAATTGCTTTATCTGCCGCTGTCTTATACTCCTCGGTGTAGAGGTAGGCATTAAATTTCGGATTAATGTCTTCATGCCAAAACATGGACCGCATGCAGGCTTCTGCAAACTCCATATTGATCCGGTCATGGCCCAGGTGGTGCAACAGTCGGGGCCAGCGACGACCCGATGCGCCCTGATCGATAAACTCCGTGAGTTCAGGATGCGCTTCCCCGCGCCCGCGCCAGATTCTTAATGAAGACCGATCGCCAGAGTAGGTATTGTGGCGATCCAAGTATTTTTTAGACAGAAAATACTTAAAAAACGGCAGTGGCTGCAAAAAGACCCGTTCGCCAATGTACAACAAGTCTCGCCAATAAAAGTCCATCGGCACTGCATAGGCTTTATAGATCCCGATAATCTGCATCAGATTTTCGGGAGTATCCGGCAGCATCGACCCACCCGCTTCCAACCGATGAATGACATCAGCATGGGGATGAGTAGACGGAGGCAATGAGGTAGACATTGTTGTAGACATAATCCTTACCCAAACAAAAAAGAATCACGTAGGTTGGGTTCATCGCTACCAACCCACACATTATCCACTGAAAAACTTACGCAACCCAACAGGTTAATCGAGCAGAGGCGTCGCGCTACTGGCATCTCCCAACAACAAATCACCCATATCCTCTAGAGTCACCGTTTGGGTGCCAGGCACAATCTCAATTGCCTGAATGGCGGTTGGCTCACTCCAGCGAAACAACCAGTTGGGCTGCACCCCTAGGGCAATAATGACAATGACTAGCACCAGGGCAGGGGCTTTCTCATTGAAAGACACCTTTGGGAAATAGGCTCGCTGATTATCCAACCGTCCAAAACAGGTACGGTTCAACAAAATCACAAAATACACCGCTGTTAAACCAGTGCCGACAATGCCCACCAGGGCCTGCCATGGAAACACGCGATAGCTGCCCTGAAATACGGCAAACTCAGCAGCAAAACTCACCAATCCAGGAATACCTGCACTGGACATCGCCCCTAACAACAAGGTCGCACTCACAAATGGCAAGCCCCGCACCGGATTCATCAAACCATTGAGCTGGTCTAGCTCACGACTGCCCACCTTCGCTTCAATCAGACCCACTAGATTAAACAAAATTGCCAACACCAGACCATGGGCCACCATTTGAGCAATGCACCCTGACAAACTCAAATCGTTCCCGGCGGCGGTCCCTAGCAAGACATAGCCCATGTGACTCACAGAGCTATAGGCCACCATACGCTTAATATCCCGCTGTACGATGGCCAAAAATGCGCAGTAAATAATAGTCATGGCTGCCCAGATTGCAATCCAGGGGGCAATCACCGCCCACCCATCGGGCAGCAGACTAAAACCAAACCGCAACAAGCCGTAGGTCCCTAGCTTTGCTAGCACACCACCCAACATAATGGCCACTGGCGTAGAAGCTGCCACATAGGTATCGGGCAACCAGGTATGTAGCGGTACCATGGGAACCTTGATGCCAAACCCGATGGCAAAGGGCACTAGCAGTAGCACCTGCCACTGCAACGACAAATTGGTTTCTGCTAGGGCCGCATAGCTAAAGTCTTCCGCCCCACCTAGCCATAGCAACCCAAAGCCACCCACCAAGATCAAAGCACCGGAAATGGCGGTGTAAATCAAAAACTTAGTGGCCGCATAGCTGCGTCGTTCACCACCCCAGATATTGATCAGCAAATATAGGGGAATCAGACAGGCTTCATAGAACAAAAAGAACAACAGAAAGTTCTGTGCCAAAAACGCCCCTGAAATAACGCTGCTGGTCATTAGCATCAAGCTATAAAACAGGCGAGGACGTTCTACATCAGGTCGGGCACTGTAGATCGCAATCCAAGTCAGAAGCGTGTTGAGCGCCACCATCAGCAACCCCAACCCGTCTATGCCCAGCTCATAGTTAAGACCGAGAACTGGCAACCAAGCCGCTGACTCTCCCCACTGGAAGGAGCTATTACCAAGGTCAAACTGGCTAAACAACCAAATATTCCATAACAGGGGAATGCCTGCCCCCCAAAGGGCTACTAGCTTTGCCTTGGTGGCAGGAAAGAGAAGTATGGCCAGGGCCCCCAGCAGCGGCAGGCCTATGAGGAGAGTTAACATCATCGCTGTTAATCAGTTACAAGGGGTTTATTAAAGACTTTGAGAACAACTATTCTTTAGAGTTTTTTGGACACTAAGGGCAAAACGGAACCCCTAAAGGCAAAAAATCACCCAAAACTCGGGAAATAGCTCCAACTCATGAATAGAACCAGGAGAGCGACACACACCGTAATGGTGAGAACGTAAAATTGAGACCGTCCCACATTGCTATATTTGAGGGTTTCACCACTGAGTAGTGACGCCACACCCACTAGGTTGACAACACCATCAATCACGTAGCGCTCTAGCCAGTTAAACACTGTTGCTGTGGTTGCCACTGGCCAAATAAAGAGATTTTGATATAGACCCGTGGTGTAGAAGTCGTCGGCCATCAGGTTAACCAACCACCTGGGGAAAGAGTCTGCTGCCAACTTCTCCCGTGGAAGGCCGTAGAAGACAATGCCTAAGCCCAAGCCGACAACACTGGACCCAATAATCAGCAAACCCACATCTCCAATGGCCGTTTGCGTCAGGGGCAACAGTTTCAGGGTTTCTAAAATGATCGGTACGTGCAAAGTCAAGGCTGCCATCGCCACCATGGGAATGACCACCGTCCAAATGGGTTCTGGCGCACGACTGGTCATCGCTGTGGGTTTGCCCAAAAATATCAGGCAGAACATGCGCACCAGACTTAAGGCGCACAGACCATTAATCACCAGCACAATGACGAAGGGAACAATCTGCTGCTCGTACCAGAGACTGGTCTCTAAAAAGCGCATGGACCAAAAGCCGCCAAAGGGAGGCAAACCAAGGAGCCCTAAGGCTCCAAAAATAAAGGATAAGCCCGTCACTGGACGACGGGACCAAAGACCACCCAACTGGGTCAGGTCCTGGGTGACACAGTTGAGAATAATTGAACCGGTGCTGGCAATGAGTGCCGCGATCGCAACCGCAAAGTTCATCAACAAAAAGAAGGCAATCCCCACCTGGGATGTACCCACTGCAATAAAAATCAGCCCCATAAAGGCACTGGTCAAATAGGACAGCACCCGCTTCATATCCACCTGAGCGATGGAAATCAACGCCGCCCCAATGGCCGAGATAGTACCAATGACCACCGCCACCGTCGCCACCACCGGAGAAAGCACCAATACCGGCGTCAGCTTAATCAACACCCAGGCCCCCACCGGAATCACCACGGAGTTTCGCAGAATTGTGGTTGGCAGCGGCCCTTCCATGGCGGAGTCTAGCCATAGGTGCAACGGAAACTGCGCACACTTACTAATGGGGCCCGCCAACAGCGCCAGACCCACCAGGGTGGCGGTGGTGCCGCTAATGGGCTTGGTGCTGGCCCACTCCGCTAGCTCTCCATAGTTCCAGGTGCCCGCCAGGGGATACAGCGCAATCACCCCCATCAGCAAAATTAAATCTCCCACCCGCTTGGTCAAAAAAGCATCCCGAGCGCCAGTGACGACCCGCGGCTGGTTGAACCAAAAACCCACAATCAGATAGGTCCCCAGGGTCAAAATCTCCAGCATCATATAGCTGAAGAACAACGAGTCGCAGAGCAATAGGGCCGACATGCCCGCCTCAAACAGCGCCAGCAGAGAATATAAGCGGGCCCAGCTCCAATCCATCTCCAAGTAGCCGATGGCATAAACCTGAGCCAAAAAGTTAAGCCCAGTCACCAACATCACGGCGGCCAGATTCAACGTAGACAGCTCAAACTGTAGAGAAATCGACAGATCGGCCACCTGCATCCAATCTAAGGACCAGCTGATGGATTTACCGCCCCACACCGCCTGCAAACACAACAGCGTATGCACAAGCGCAAACAGCGTTGTTAGCAAATTGAGATATCCAGCAGGTCGTGGCCCAGTACGACGCAAACTCATCCAGGGCACCGTCAGCAAAATACCCAAGAGCGGATACAGCGGGATTAACCATCCCGATTGCAAATAAATCTCAGCCATAGAGGGATCTACAACAGCAACAGCGAAACCGGGGCACCAACCCATAGGAACAGATGCCACAAACAAATCGAAGACAACATCTCCGACCCAGATAGCAAACCTATAAACGACCCAAAGATCATTGACCTAGGTCTATCCAAAATCAGAAATGATTTATTAAAATCTATTTACATTAAGTTTAATCATCCGGGTTCAAAAGGTCCAGCGTTTCCATAGATCATTTTTAATAGGATTGTTTAAATAGGTTTATGGAAGCTGCGAGAGCCTGCTAAATGGGCTATTCCAGAGCAATTTCTTCGATGGCTGCCAGGTCCAGGGGCAGCTCAGGCACGCCAAAACGCTGACATCGAATTTGAAACGGACAGCGATCGCAGCGATCTTGAATGTCCGTTTTTGGAAAACTATTCGTTTGCCGCAGATCGGACAATTTGTCCGTCAGCTGCTGTAAATCGGCCCTAGTTTGATCGTGCTGGGCCAGGCTGTAGGTAAACCGATACTCACTCGGGGGTAAATCATTCGCTTGCTGATCGCGATGGCGCACAAACCAATAGGCCATGGTGATTTGCTCGGGCAGCAACTCCGTTGTTTCTAGCAATACATATAAATAGAGACGGGTTTGCCAATGGTTCGTCAGCTGATGCTTGGGTGGAGGCTTAAGGTAGGTCTTCCAATCCACAATTAGCCCCGAGTCTGGGGTCAACACCACCAAGTCATAAATCACGGTAAACACATAGCCATTAAAGGCTAGGGTCCGCTGGTGTTCGCTTTGTCGCAGATACTCACGGGGCTGCGCTTGAAATAGCTGGGGGGATTGGGCTTGCAGCGCCACCACCTTGGCCAGCATGTCCTGATTGGCCGTCGTCATCACATCGATGGGCATGCCCAAGGTATGTTGCTGCATCAGCAAGTGAAACTGTCGCCCCCACTCAGCCGCCTCCTGCCCTGCCTGCTTTGGCGGCACCGCCAGGGATTGGTCAAAAATATATTGAAACCGCCGTGGACAGGTTTCCAATAACGTCAGGTGGGTCTGGGATAAGGACAGAATCGGTAAATCCATGGATTGCCCTACACTTTGCGCAGCACAAACACACTGCCCTGGTTGCCTCGACCAATGCGCAGGGTGTCATCCAAATAGGTCACTTCTAACCAACCCGGCTCACGATTAGAATTCACCGTAAAATCAATCCCCTTGAGCAGATTGAACTTAGCCGTCTGCTGCATCGCATCAATAAACTGGCTAGGCGACTGATAGCCCAAAGCAGGCTGCAAGCCAAAAATAGCCCGATCAAACCGCACATCCACCCGCTTTTCGGAAACCACCTCAAATGTGGCCGTGACGGACACTAAACCACCCAATACGGAGTTGATTTCTGCCAGGTTATAGATGCGCTGCTGCTGGAGGCGAATGCATTGGTAAATATTGCCCAAGGCCAATAGGGGAAACCGATCAATCCCTAAAAGTTCAGCACTGGTGGTGTAGAGCAGCTGCCAGTTGCCATTGAGCAAGTCCCCGGCCTCTAGGGGCGCAGCCGTGGGGTTCTTTATTTCCAATTGGGCAACTTTAGCAAGGATGTCTTGTTTCTGTTCAGCTGTCGCTAACAAGCCACGATTGGTCGGTGCGATCGCAGCGAGAAGATCATTTTTTTCAAGCATGGAATTCAGAATCGCAACTACAGAACAGTCAACCAATCGCTGCCGAGGTTTCCAGCAAGCAAATTATTGTTGTCAGGGTCTTGACATCCGCATCCTTTCATACTTTATTGGCATGACATGGTAAAAAATCCTTAATATTCAGGACTCCGACCATCAAATTTCATGATGGATTCTGAAGTACTGTATATTTTGATGCAGAGTTGCATACTCTCTGTATAAGAAAAGTAAGTCAGTTGGTTAATGCAGAAATTCTGTTAATCGTCCTTACTAACTGAATTAGGTGCTAAATTACCTAATCCTCCTTTTAACCACGAATGCGTATGACTAAGTACAATCCTTCCGTACGTCAAATCCCCCGCAAACAACATGCTTCGGTGATTCCTGAACGCCGCGACTCTTCCATCTTACGTTGGCTAGAGAGCACAGGGCGTCTGATTCCCCGTGAAGTTGTGGATACGACCCCTGACGAAGCCGACAGTGAAGAAATTTCGGATCTGATGGGCAGCGAAGATAACAGCTTCGACGAAGAAGAAAGCAGTGACTCAGCTAGCGACTAAGTCATTGTTCCGCTAAAGCTAAGGCAATAATTAAGCCTTTATACCTAGGTAATTTGTAGCCTAGGTTCCTAGACTTTCAGCAAGATTCACTAGAGAATCAATCTTGTGAGGTTTTAGTTTTTAGTACTCCGTATCTACAGATGATTCTGTACGGAAAATGGGGCTAAACGCTTGAAATGTGTGGTGTGTGAAGGAAGTAAATTGTGGATGCTAAATTCTTTACCTCCAGGGCGACGACCCTAACAGGTACAGGTCTTTCGGTACTTTTAATGGGTACCTTGTCATGTTTAGCAGCGGGCTTAGATATGTGGGTCGGGCGTGATTGGTTAACCCAATCCACCCTACTGATGCCATTTCTACTGTCCGCTGTAGGCGCAGCTCTGCTGGGCTACGTAGTTGTTCCATTGTTGAAACGCCTCAAAGCGGGTCAGTTTATTCGTGAGGAAGGCCCTAAGGCTCATTTGAAAAAAGCTGGCACCCCCACCATGGGTGGCATCTTTTTTGTCCCCGTCGCTTTGTTGATTGCAATTTTGGCCTCGGGTGGCGCCACCAATACGTTGGCCGTTTGTGCGCTGACCCTGGCCTATGGCTTTATTGGTTGGATTGATGATTGGCAAGTATTGAAGCGCCGCTCTAATAAGGGTATTTCGCCCAAGATGAAGCTGGCATTGCAAATTGGTTTTGCCATCATCTTCTGCGCTTGGGCCATGGCAACCCAGCCAATTGAAGTCACTACATTAGATTTACCTTTTGGTATTCTGCTTCCCCTCGGCCTATTATTTTGGCCCCTGGCAGGGTTCACAATGGTGGCTGAGAGTAATGCCACCAACCTGACTGATGGTGTAGATGGATTGATGGGTGGAACCGGTGCGATCGCGCTACTAGGCCTCGGTGCCCTCATCGCTCCAGACTATCCAGAGCTAATGGTGTTCTGTGCAGCCATGAGTGGTGCCTGCGTTGGCTTTCTGACCCACAACCGCAATCCTGCACGAGTATTCATGGGCGATACGGGGTCCCTAGCCCTGGGTGGTGCCCTCGCTGCCGTAGGCATCCTGAGCGGTCACCTATTTGCCCTATTTATTATCACCCTGCTATTTGTGGCCGAAACCCTATCTGTCATTATGCAGGTGAGTTATTACAAGGCCACTAAGGGTCCCGATGGCAAAGGCAAACGCCTCTTCAAAATGGCACCTTTGCACCATCACTTCGAACTATCTGGCTGGTCAGAGATTCAAGTCGTTAGTGCGTTCTATGTGGTGGCTGGCTTCTTATCCTGCGTAGCTCTAACCACATTGCACTAAATTGGCTTTGCCCAAGCACATCTGCTTGCTTGAGATCTGAAATTTATTATCATACGCAATCAAAACAGCGGCCACAGCGTCGCTGTTTTTTTTATGGAGCCACGGCGCTTAGCAAAAACCGCCATGGCATCGCAGCCTTGGCCTAACGGAACTGGCGGCTAGACCTTGCTTCACCCAGAATTTCTTGCCACACTACTTTGACAGCCCCAACGCTGGCCTAACGCTGATACACAACCCTATTTTTCTCGAATATGGCCTCCCCCATCTTGCCTCTACTGCCGTCTAATCTTGAGGTGATTCAAGACCCCAACCAGGTTGCAAAACTCTCCAAGGACTATTATCACTTCAGCCCCGTGTTGACCGCCCAGCTACAAGACAAAGTCGCTGATGTGGTCATTCGCCCCGCCACCGAAGCGGAGGTCTTACAAGTGGCCAAAGCCTGTGTCGCCAGCAAAACCCCCTTAACAGTACGCGGGGCAGGCACCGGCAACTACGGCCAATGCATTCCTCTAGAAGGGGGCATTATCTTAGATCTGAGCAAACTCAACCGCACCAAATGGGTTAAGCCGGGTCTCGCCTGTGTGGAAGCAGGGGCAAAGCTGGCCGCCATCGACAAAATCACCCGAGAACAGGGCTGGGAAATTCGGATGGCGCCCTCCACCTATCGCACGGCCACCATCGGCGGCTTTATCGGCGGGGGCAGCGGCGGTATCGGCTCTATCACCTACGGTCAGCTAGCGGATCGCGGCAACCTCACCGCAGTCAGGGTGGTCACCATGGAAGATGAGCCACAAATCCTCGAGTTGCGGGGCGATGACGTTCAAAAAGTGAACCACGCCTACGGCACCAATGGCATCATCACCGAACTAGAAATTCCCCTAGGACCCGCCTATCCCTGGGCAGAAGTTATCGTCACCTTTGATGACTTCATGCAGGCCGCTCGTTTTGGCTATACCCTGGGCGAAGCCGACGGCATCATCAAAAAGCTCATTAGCATTCACGCATGGCCCGTTCCCAGCTATTTTGCCGCCCTGCAAGAGTTTTTACCCCCCAACCAAACCGCCGCTCTGCTGATGATTGCAGAATCTTCCCTAGAGCCGTTTGGAGAACTGGTGAAAGCCTATGGCGGCACGGTGACCTACCAAAAAACGGCTGAAGCCGCCAAAAAGGGAGCCGCCTTAGCAGAATTCACCTGGAACCACACCACGCTCCATGCCCGCAATGTGGACACTAACCTCACCTATTTGCAAACCCTATTCCCCTACGATACGGACCTCAAATTAGTGGAGCATATGTATCGGCACTTTGGGGATGAAGTCCTGATGCATCTAGAATTTTTCCGAGTTCATGGGCAGGTCTGTCCAGCGGCACTGCAGCTCGTGCGCTACACCACAGAAGCAAGGCTAAACGAGATCATTCGCTACCACGAAACCCAAGGCGCATTTATTGCCAATCCTCACACCTATATTTTGGAAGACGGAGGCCGTAAGGAAATCAATGATACCCAGGTCGCCTTTAAAGGCCAGGTCGACCCCTATGGGCTCTTGAATCCTGGCAAAATGCGTGGCTGGCTGGAGCGAAACACCTAGCAGCACTGACTGAAAACAGCTGGAAATTACCGCACACAATCACTGGCCCCAAGCTCGACAGCACGATAGGTCAGGCATACTAAATCTGCAGTTGCCCTTAATGATCGGCAAGCCTAGTTAGGAGGATAGATAAAATCGCTGAGGAGCCACTTGATTTGGGCAAGGCATGGAAGGAAGCCAGACGGCGCAAGATTTTGATCTCTTTTTTGAGTCCTAGCCCGGGAAAACTTCCCGCACTAAAGTTGGCATCCAATTGTTTTTCCACGCTTAAGAGGCCAGTCCATGAGTTGCTCTTTAACGGAACAGACCTGTATTCCCTGTAGTGGGGAGGTGCCACCTGCCAGCGCCGCAGAAATTGCTGAGCTAAAACCACAAATTCCAGCCTGGGAAATCATCTCTGTGGATGGAGTCGACCAACTTCAGCGGATTTATGATTTCAGCAATTTCCAAACTGCTTTAGAGTTCACCAACAAAGTGGGGGCCCTCGCCGAGACCGCCCAACATCATCCCGCTTTACTCACAGAATGGGGCAAAGTGACCGTAACCTGGTGGACCCATGCGCTCCACGGATTACACCGCAACGACTTCATTATGGCGGCACAAACAGACGACGCAGCCCAAGGGCTAACCGTGTCAGCCCCAGCCAACCCATATGGGTAAACCACATGGGAAAATGTTGTATACACAACCTCAACTACGCAGACTATCAAAGCTGACGGTTCTTTTCTAGCTGGCGTTGTTTTACCCGTTCGGCAAAACGCGTGCGCTGATCTTCCGTGAGTTGGTCATAGCAGTGGGGGCAGGCAATCCCTGGTTCATAGTGAGGCGACTGGGTATCTTCTACTGAGATCGGGTGACCACAGCCACGACACATTTCATAGCTGCCTGGCTCTAACCCATGCTGCACCGTCACCCGTTCGTCAAAGACAAAACATTCGCCTTCCCACAGGCTCTCCTCCGCTGGCACATCTTCCAAATATTTCAAAATGCCACCCTTGAGGTGGTAAACCTGATCAAAGCCTTGGTCTAGCAAGTAGGATGAGGCTTTTTCGCAGCGAATTCCTCCGGTGCAAAACATCGCCACTTTTTTGTGTTTCGTTGGGTCTAACTGTTCCGCTGCATAGTCAGGAAACTCACGAAATGAATCGGTTTGCGGATTCGTGGCACCTTGGAACGTGCCGATATCAACTTCGTAATTATTACGAGTATCAACGACCAAGACCTCGGGGTCGGAGATAACTTGATTCCAGTCCTTGGGTGCGACGTAGGTGCCCACCTGATGGGTAGGGCTGACCTCGGGTTGCCCTAGGGTAACAATCTCTTTTTTGAGTTTGACCTTCATTCTGGCAAAGGGTTGTTCCTCAGCCCAGGAAGTTTTATGGGTCAGGTCGCTTAGACGTGGATCTTGTTGAAGGGCGGATAGTAATACGGCTAAGGATTCATCAGTACCTGCCACCGTGGCGTTGATGCCTTCATGGGCCAGTAGAATCGTTCCTTTGATGTCCTGGGATTGGCACAACGCTAGAAGCGGCTGACGCATTGCCCCACAATCATCTAGCTGCACAAACTTATAAAAGGTGATGACGGTCCAAGACATGGGAAATAACGACCACTGATGGTCCTTGGTCAGGGTTAAAAAGATGTACTGCTACATCTTAGATTTTTAGCTGTATTTTCGATAGGCTTCTACAGCCGCGCGATGGAGATAGGAGTGACGATAAATTAAAGCCCGCATATCTTTGCCATAGCCACCTCCAATGACGCAAGCAACGGGATAGCCAGCCTGGAGACAGGTTTCTAGTACATATCGATCGCGGCGATATAAGCCATCATCCGTCATGGCCAACTTGCCTAAACGATCGTCGCGATGGGGGTCTGCCCCGGCGTCATACATGACTAAATCGGGCTTTACTTGGGCCAACAGACCCGGCAAATGAGCCGCTAGTTTTGTTAAATATTCATCATCTTCGGTGCCTTCATCCAGGGGCACATCTAAATCACTCACTTGCTTGCGCCCTGGAAAATTAACGGCACAGTGCATGGAAAAGGTAAAGACTCCTGGATCATCTTGAAAGATCCAAGCGGTACCATCCCCCTGGTGCACATCTAAATCGACGACGAGGAACGTTTTAGCCAGATTTTGGGCTTTGAGGAGTCTGGTTGCGATCGCAATATCATTAAAAATACAAAACCCAGCCCCATAGCCAGGAAACGCGTGGTGTGTGCCACCGGCAGTATTACAAGCTAAACCATGATTCAGGGCTAGTTTAGCCGTGAGAATAGTTCCCCCCACAGCGGTACAGGTCCGTCGCACCAACGCTTCGCTCCAAGGTAACCCAATGCGTCGCTGGGCTTTAGCGTCCAACCCCCCATCACAATAGGCGCGCACATACTCCGCATCATGGACCAGCTCTAACCATTCTCGCGGTGGGCATCCCGGCTGATAGATTTGCCCCTCACTGATCACACCATCCCGCAGCAACAAATCCTTTAATAACTGAAACTTCGGCATCGGAAACCGATGGCCCTGGGGCAAAGGCGTGACATAGTCGGGGTGATAAATTACCGGCAGACCAGACAAGCCGCCTCCCATCGCCAGCGGCACTAAAGAAACGAGTTAATGGAGCGCTGCTGACGAACGTCTAATTTGTGGGCAAGACTGCCTTCCTTCCAATCTAGCGGAGAAGATTCATCCGCCGGCACAACGCTCACTGGCTTGGCGGATGAGTCTCCTTTAACAGCAAAAGATACTGGCTTGGATGGCGCAGGTTTCGGCCCTGGAGTCGTGTGGCGCAGCTTGTGGCCCGTCCGAAATGCCATTACCTGAGACGCAGGGCGGTGAGGGGCGACTCGTCTTTGTTTACGACGCTTGCGACCACCGCCCACGGCAACCGACCTGACAGGTCGTGGCACAGATGGCTGGGGAGCTGCCCGACGTTTGCTCCGTCGAGATTCGCTGCTCAAGGTTATTCCCTGCTGGGACATCAGCATGCAGCCACCGGCACAGGCCAACACCATGAGCAATAAAGGCCAGGCAGGCATGTCTTTTTCAGCGACAGCCTGAGGCGTAATGGCGGCTGGATCGCGATGGGTAAAATCACCGTCCGCATCCAGCGTCGATAGTCGAGAAGCCGCTGCCACATCAGGGGCACTCAACGGCGGTTCATTGACAGAGTGAATGGGATCTAAGGCGAGTTCACGGCCCGGATTGGATAAGCCCACGAGGGCGATCGCAATCATGGCAATAAACGTTATCCACAAGGCCCCCACTAAGAGCCAGGGGTGGACCAAAAATAAACTTGACCAAAGACTCCGAGGCTTAGCAAATGGCTTCACTGGCCTCGGGGAGCCTCCTTTTCGGGTAGCCTTCGGAGTAGGCTGGCGCAGGGGCTGTTCCTTCTCAGCAGCTGGAGAAGCGGCGGCTGGAGAGGTTTTCAACTTAACAGACTTATTAATTTTCTGATGGTTCTGTGCCCTTGTTAAACGCCTCGAAGTGCTGCCAAGAAGCATTTTTGACTTCCTAGCAAAGCGTTTAAACAAAGTTGGATGCTTAGCCATAGCACAATACGTTCCTTATAAAAGCACCCTCACCAATAACTGTGACGTAGAATACCGGCATTGTAAGCCTTCTTTATCAAGATGACTAGCATTGCTCTGCAATTCTTCAGAAAATTGGCTAAGTGACTTAACCTCTAGCGTTCACTACTGCTGCAAGTCTAATTCAGACAAATACTGCCCTGGATCACGCGCAACCCAACCCTCTTCAGAGTTGGTCCGAACTTCAAAATACACAAATGAGCTGCGCGGATCACCCGCTACAGTGCCTAAGGTATCGCCTTGGGTAACGACACTACCCACCTCTACATCAGAGTTGGCCAAGTTACCATAACGAGTCTGCACCCCATCCCGATGATTAATAATAACCATGGCAGCTCCGTTATAGTCACCCACAAAGGCCACTGTGCCATCAGCAGCAGCGATCACGCCTGTCTCTGAGGACGTTGCCAGGGCAATGCCACTGTTAAAAATAAGTTCATCGCGTTGGGGATGGGGCTGCCAGCCATAACTCAACACCACGGGGGCTGGGGCTGGCAAAGGATAGGACAAAGACACTGGCACAACGGCAGCAATCCTAGAGTTCCCCCCCGGAATAAAGACCTGTTTCGGTAATTTTTCAGGACAGCCATTGACCTCAAATAAAAGATCGGCCCTCGTCTCATGGCGTTCAGCCAATGATTGCCAGGTTTGGTTATGACTAACCTGCACCACCGTGCCATTAAAGGGAGGCACGGCCACGGCTTGCCCTGGCGGCAATGCACCCTGGGTAGGCAAGCTCGGATTAGCCATAACTAATGTAGAGGGCTGCAATCCATATTGAGCGGCGACTGCGTCCAGGGACTCGCCTGCCCCCGCGCGATGGGTGCGCAACTGTGACAAGGCTGATTCTGGACAAGCCGATGCCAAAACAGGCGACGCCAGCGCCATGGGCACCAACGCAATATTTAAGCTGAGTAATAGAACGTTATGAATTTTTGGGAATATGTGCATTCTAGAAACACCCCAGAGTTATGAACAGTGCCAGATTTAAACGCTTCTGGAAGCAACCTTAAAAAGCCCAGGTAAGGACACCAGCATTCAGTAACATAGGTAAAGCTTAGACATGGATATGGTCTCAAATCAGTGCATTTCCAAGCGAACCTCCGCTAAGGTAGAGTCGTCAAAGCCCTCATACATTTCACCCTGTGGGGAAGCATAAATGGGATTTTCTCCAAAACAAGTCGGTTTATATGTTGGTTTACTTCTAGTTGGCAGCGGTGCCGGTTGGGCTAGTCGTAGCTATTTTTTCACCCCGGTCGTTGAAGACCAGGATAATGAGCTGCCCATTGCTACGTCAGTGTCACGGACCACAGTCAAATCAGCAGAGGCAACCGAAGAAAATACCCAAACCCAGCAGCGCAGCTCTCTCCCCATTGATAACCCAAATTTTATTGCAGCTGCCGCTGAACAGGTAGGCCCTGCCGTTGTGCGTATTGATGCCTCCCGATCGGTGCGCGGGGTGACAGATACCTTCGAACATCCTTTTTTCAAACGGTTCTTTGCCGATGAGCTCCCTCCCCTAGAAGAGCAGCTCCCCGAACGCTTAGAACAAGGCACGGGGTCTGGCTTTATTCTGAGTAGCGACGGCAAGGTGATGACCAATGCCCATGTGGTAGAAGGGGCTGACACCGTCACCGTCACCCTGAACGATGGGCGCACATTTCAAGGGAAGGTGCTGGGCACCGACCCTGTGACTGATGTTGCGGTTGTAAAAATTGATGGGAAAAATTTACCCACCGCGCCCTTGGGGAATACGGAGAATTTGGCCGCCGGTCAGTGGGCGATCGCAATTGGCAACCCATTGGGCCTCGATAATACGGTCACCGCTGGCATCATTAGCGCCCTAGGCCGCACCAGCTCCCAAGTGGGCATTTCCGATAAACGGGTGCAGTTTATTCAAACAGACGCGGCCATTAACCCAGGCAACTCAGGCGGACCTCTGCTCGATGCCCAAGGCAACGTGATTGGCATGAACACAGCGATTCGCGCTGGCGCTCAAGGTCTGGGCTTTGCCATCCCCATTGAAACGGCTAAACGCATTGGCGACCAGCTGTTTGAAGATGGCGAGGTGCAGCATCCCTATTTGGGCATTCAGATGATTAACCTGGATCCAGAAATGCGCGATCGCATCAATAAAGATAGCGATATTGGCTTTAACCTGGTGGCAGAATCTGGAGTCATGGTGATCCGCGTGATGGAAGGCACGCCGGCAGAAGCAGGTGGCATCGAGCGGGGTGACGTGATTATTAAAGTCAACGACACCAAGGTGATGACCGCCACCGATGTCCAGTCCCAGGTGGAAGATAGCGAAATCGGTGAACCCCTGACCGTTGAAATTGATCGCCAAGGGAAAGCTAAAACATTACAAATCAAACCGACTAAAATGCCAGACACGTTGAAGTAGCCTGGGCAATAAAAAAATCAGGCTAAAATGCCAGACACGTTGAAGTAGCCTGGGCAATAAAAAAATCAGGATGGCGGGCTAATCTTAAAGCGGCCCCACCATCCTGATTTTTGTTTTTATTTCTGGTTCAAAATAACTAAGGATTCATAGACTATAAATCCTTGAACCGTTGAAGAGCTATACAAACACAGAGCTGCCCGTCCCGTTCAGAACGCTACTCTGCCAAGTCGCTCTCCGTATCGGTATCCAAAGCCGAAATCCCAGAAAGACTCGATTCTAGCTCCATGCGTTGCTCCATCTGGCGCAGGAAATATCCTGTCATCATCGCCGATGCTAGTAAACCAGCTAAATTCTCGCGATCGGTCGTCACCTGGACGTTAAATCCTTCGGACGGGAGTACACCAATTAATCCCTGAACATTTTGGGAAATAATTTGTTTGATCTCGCCACTCACAGACTGGGCAACACGAGATAGCACTTCAGGTGGCTGATGTTGCAAGTACTTAAGCAGTTGATTAACCTGCGCATCATCAGACCCCATGCCGATGAATTGGGTGCTATCGGGATTAAACATAAATGTCTATGTATTGCTCCTAATTACCTTAGCGTGATAATGCCGATTTCAACCAGCCGTTACACGAAGATTCAGTGTGAACTGTCTGCATCCAAGATGCCCTAAGCCATCATGCCTGCCAACAGTATCCTTACGGCTGTCCGTAGCTTAATGAACTTTTTAGGATTCGGTGACAACTGAGGCTTCAGGGGCATTTTCCTCGCCAGTAGCCGCATCCAGCACCACGGCTTCCTGTTCTTCACTGGCGGATTCTGCCTCCGCAGGGGTGGCAGTTTCGGCGGCTATGTCCTCCGACTGAGGTGTGGGATCTGACGTTTCTGGCAAATTAATTTGCGGAAGTTTATCAATTTCAAACCGCTGGTAAAATTTCTCCGTCACTTGCAGCCAAAACGAACGTCCATCTGACTGGCGACGGCGACGCACTAGCCCTTGATCTACCAGGTCATGCACATGGCCATAGGCACCGGATCCCCGTAAATCCACAAGGTCCGTTTGGCTCAGGGGGCCACGCATCGCGATCGCAGCCAAGGTGCGTAGAGCCCCTAAGCCAATATCTAAAGGAATCAGCTCATCCAATAGGGGTTTAAAGGGCTGACGCAGCTGCAAGCTATAGCCACTTTCCGTTTCAGCGATCTCTAACGCGCCTTCCCGATGGGCATACTCCCCCATGAGCTGAATGATGCCTTCTCCAGCCGCTTCGCGATCGCAGCTCGCATACTCCGCAATCTGAGCAATAGTCAAAGGCTTAGCCTTGAGATAGAGGATGGCTTCAATGGTGTGGGATAAAGACGCCATAGTCACAAACGCTGACAAAAGTGGATAAAGGATATCAAACGGTTCTATCCTTTACTCATCTCCATGGAAGTGTAATGGACGAGACGCGTTAGTTGGACGCAATCCGGGTCAATAGCACCGGGCAGGGAGCATTGATCCGAACATAGTCAGACAAAGACCCACCCAGCAAGCGGTCAATATCTGGCAACCCTTTCGCAATGGATGGACGGCGATCGGGCGACCCCAAAACTAACAGATTCACGCTCAATTCATCCGCCAGTTGGCAAATCCGTTCACCGGGCTTACCTTCGGGCGCAACACAACGATAGTTAATGCGATAACGCTTGGCTTCGGCAATGGCAGGGGCCAGCACAGGATCGGTGGAGGGATTCGCATTGATGGCTTCAGCCACAGAGTTGCGCAGGTTAGAAAGGGTATGAACAAAAACCAGTTCACTGCCTTTGACGTCGCGGGTCAAGTCAATGGCTACCTTGAGCGACTCCTTAGACATATCCGACTCATCTAGGGCCACTAAAACCCGCTTAATGGGGCGGATGCTGTAGAGCTCATCCTTCACCAACAACATAGGCCGTGACGACAGTTGAAACACATATTGGCTAACTGAATTTTTGAAGATCGCTTTCAAACCACCCAGGCCTCGAGAGCCCATGATGATCAAACCGACATCGAGCTCATCCGCCACTTTACACACCACATCTTTGGGGTCGCCTTCCCGGAGCATGGGCGTCACCTTTGACGACTCGATTCCGAGGCGGGAAATTGTTTCCGCAAGCTGCTGCTCACTATCGGCAATCTGGCTACCCATGGTGCTGGCCATCAGCTTGGGTGGGACTACCTTAAGGACGGTTACTTGCGATCGCTGAATCATAGGAATTTCCAGCAAGGCCTTGAACATCGTTTCAGTGTTGCCGGGACCAGAGCTAGCAAGCAAAATCTTTTCGATCATTGACTAAAACCTATTGAATGGACTCACAAGGATGTATAAATATCTATGATAATCACGCCGTTTTCATCCCAGTAAGCCGGGTTCACAATTCGTTGTTTGGTAAGCAAATGATCTATGGCTAACCATTGGTTTGACTATAAGTTTCGAGTCCAGCCCCATCACACAGACTACAGCGGTGTTGTTTGGCATGGAAACTATATCCGATGGATGGAAACAGCAAGGGTTGAATGCCTAAGAACTGTGGAGTTTGCATTTGGAGACTTTGTCGCAGCAGGGTATGACCTACCGGTTGTTGACATCCAACTGCGCTATCATCATGCCCTGACATTAGGCGCAAACGGCTTAGTCAAAACACGCTTAGAGACCAGCCGGAAAGTGAAATTAAACTGGTTTTACGAGATCTACGACATCACCCATAACCAACCAACACTGTGCGTGACCGGCCAGGTTTTACTAGTGCCTATCGACATGGTGAAACGGAAAATTGTGCGTAAACTACCGCCTGAGTTGCAACCCATGCTTCAATCGCTACAGCAATATTTTCAACCGGGCGAATAATCGTATGGACATGCTCAAAAACACATCAAAGCGCATCATTAATCGCTAAATTGGCAAGGGCTTGGCCAGTCACTCGACAGGTACGCCAATCATTCAACATGACCGCCCCCTTCGACATATAAAAATCAATTGCAGGTTGGTTCCAATCCAAAACACTCCACTCAAAGCGCCCGCACCCTTTGGCCAAAGCAATCTGCGCTAAATACTGAAAAATAGCCGTACCCACTCCCCGTCGGCGATATCCAGGCAAAACAAATAGATCTTCTAAATAAATACCAGGTTTCATCAAAAAAGTAGAAAAATTGAAAAAATATAAAGCAAAGCCCGCAGGTGCACCATCAATACGAGCGACAATGGCATAGGCCTTAGGATTCTCACCAAACAGATATTTTTCTAAATCCTCTGGTGCGCCTGTCACCTCATGGGCCAAATTTTCATACTCCGCGAGAGCCATAACTAGCTCAAACAGCAAAGGCACATCATCAACAGTTGCAGGACTAATAGCTATGGGAGCTGCCATGGAGCAATTCGTAAAAAGCAGAGTAAAAAACTAACATTGCTAAAACTGAAAATAACTTTGTCTGAAAATTCTCGACACAGCGATTTTCGACAGACTATTTCATCCTCATCATCAAGCAAAATAAACCCAACTATTTTGCCGTTGTCAAACGACTGGTCACTCGCCCCAACACCTGAGTTGCTGCTATGACCCCAAAATGTCGACTATCGCGGGCGCTAGGTTCCTTTGAATTATCGCTGATTACGTAGACACCACCGTCATAAAAGACCTGACTTACCCGCTTAACCAGCAAAAGCTCGGAGGAAGTCCCCACAGATGCCGCCATCCCCGCACCGGGTAACCGAAGAATTGCAATATCCCCTATCTGCACCGATCTTCCCATTTCAGCTAAGACCGTATCCCCCGGCATCAAGGTAGGCACCATGGACGTTTCCTTCACTACAAATCGTTTGCGCCGACGCCGCAACCACTGAAGATACTCTCCCCAACTCGCTGACGGAATACTTGGCCAGCCGCTGTTTGCCATATTTGCGATCCCATAAAAAAATCCCGCAAAACAAAACCTTGCGGGATTCAGAAAAAAATTGGCTATATGGCAACTAACTAGCGGTATACCAAGCCACATCACGGCCTTTAGTTGCCCAGAAGATCTTGTGAATCTTCTCCACAGCAGCCATCAGTTCTTCAGCATGCTGCTGATTAACTTCAACTTTGCACGCCGAACAAAGTTTGGCCGCTTTCCAGAATGTGTCATGTAAATCGGGATAGGACTCCAAATGGACAGGCTTAAAATAGTCAGTCCAAAGAATCAGAAGATCGTCCTTAGTCTTTTGAGCTTGTTCTTCCTTAATCGCAATATAGCGAGACAACGTATTAGCGTAGGCCGCCTTACCAGCTGCATCTGCTGGTGCTTCAAGGGCCAAAATTTTCTTCGTCATCGACAACACAGCTTCAGCAGTGATGCGAGCAGCAGATGGATCGTAAACACCACAGGGACC
This sequence comes from Leptothoe kymatousa TAU-MAC 1615, assembly GCF_018739865.1. Lineage (GTDB taxonomy): Bacteria > Cyanobacteriota > Cyanobacteriia > Phormidesmidales > Phormidesmidaceae > Leptothoe > Leptothoe kymatousa. The sequence continues at coordinate 44,277 of NZ_JADOER010000003.1, forward strand.
ATCACAGTGGGCATGAACCTCAGTGGGGGGGAACCAAGCATTTAGTAATGCAATTGCGTTGTTGAGCATAGTCACCAATCGGTTAAACAAGTTGATGGGTTATTTACTAGACACTCTACTGAACAATAATTTAATCAAATCATCCAGCAAAATAGTCCAGCGCAGTTAACAGTATACTGCCGTTTTCTTATACCTCCATGGGGGATACCAAAGGATGTATAAGGATGTATTTTGTAATATTTATAATATCCTTGTACTAACGTCACAGTACACTCAGGATGCATCAATAGACATCATGGGTAAAACATTGAAACGGCATCAGAGTTTAAGCAATAGCTGGAGTTGGATTCGCCATATCAGCACAGTCGGCACCTTCCTATGCATATTGACCGGCTGTGAAAATTTAGCCACCGAGATATCAGATCCCAATGCCCATCTCCCACCCTGTGTGGAACAAAACTGTGACTGTGGTGACTTTATTAGCCAAGAGTTAGCCCAGCTTGTCTTAGATGAATTCCAAGGCGATCCTTTCAAATTAGATGGCGATGGGAACGGGCAAGCCTGTGAACGACGGCCTGCCACCACCCCAGAACTAGACTGGGAAACCTATTTTTCCAATAGCCCTCACCTGGTGTTGGGCAATCCCAGCCACGGGGGTCAGGAAAATATCGATAATTACCTGATTGACCGAGAGCAATATGCCCTCGCCTACAGCCAAAGCCATGGTGTTTTGCGCTGGGCTAGTTGGGTCCTCAGTCCCCAGTGGGTGGGCCCCGCCGAACGGCAGAATGACTTTCGCCCGGACGGCATTTTGCCAAAAGGAACCTATCAAGTCACACCACGAGACTATACGGGCAGTGGTTATGACAGGGGCCACATGGTACCCTCAGCCGATCGAACCGCAAATGAGCAGGATAATTCGGCAACATTTTTAATGACTAACATTTTTCCTCAAACAGCGGAGAATAATCGAGGACCGTGGCGAGAATTAGAAAATTACAGTCGCGACTTGATGTACCAACAGGGTAAGACGCTGTATATCATTGCGGGTATCTATGGGGAGCAACGCCCTATTGCCAAGGACAAAGTCATTCCCCCTAGCCGTACCTGGAAAGTGATTGTCGTTTTTGATGAAGAACCCAGCATCGAAAATGTGACCTATAGCACCCAAATTATCGCCGTGGATATGCCGAATGACACCAACCTGGATGAGCAGTGGCAAAGCTACCAAACCTCAGTGGACCGGATTGAATTAGCCACGGGCTATAACCTACTGTCCAATATTCCAGAGGCCTTGCAAAACGAGCTGGAAAGTCGGCGCAGTCAACGGTAGACCAGCATGTATTACAGTACAAACATTAGGTTTCTACTACTGTGGTTTTGACGCCCATTGCTTGACCATCCTCTGTTGTGCCGACAAGATAGACATCCATTTCCACATCACCTATACGATAGACCTGTAGGTTATCTAACGTGGTTTCTAGCAAGTCGCGTAGGTTGCGATAGCGCCGCACTAGCTCTAATTCGCGGGAATCGAACCACGCTCTCTCCACGGTAGACTGACCAAAAAAGTCGTCAAGATTAATAGCTTTAATGGGAGTATTTTCTGGATAGGCACTCAGGATTTGAGTGGGGCTATTAGTCGATGGAAAAACAACAACCTCAAAGGGATAATCTGACTCACTTCGCCACAGCAAATTATTGCAAGCTGCTTCCAGCTCTGGGAAAAGATCTTGACTGGTGGGCATGGAGAATAAAATGACAGGGGCTAGCTTAAGCAGGAATAACCTATCGTGAGACAAATGTATACCTCACCACAGGCTAACGACTCACACTTTCAATGTAGAACATGGAAAGTGGCTTCAACGTCCGCAATACGTCACTAGCGTTATAGATTCAGCCATATGACGGGATATAGTCACACCCGCACCACCAGTGCAACACACCCTCAGCACTGGTGGTGCGGCACTGGGTGTGGAGTCACTGGGTGTAAGCCAGTAGATTTAGAGAAAAGCACTCTAGGTTAACAGATAGCAACTCTGCACACAGACGTCGCATACCCAGCCGTCGTAATCATCCAACCTTAGCTAGGGTCTTGCAAATATTCGTTGAGGAACGCCATCGTTCTTTCCCAGGCAAGCTCTGCGGCTTCGGCATTGTAGCGAGTACCCGAGGGATTGGCAAACGCATGGTTGGCACCCTCATACATATAGATTTGGGCGTCTTTATCGAGATCGTTTAAGACGGACTCAAATACTTGAACAGTCTCCGGGGATGGATTGGTATCGAGGGAACCAAAATGGCCTTGAATTGGCATTTGCAACGGTTCTAACGTAGCTGCATCGGTGGAGACTTGGCCACCGTAATAAATCACCGCAGCATCCAGCTCCGTCGGCAGGGCGAGGGCCGTATTTAAAGACCAGGAACCGCCAAAACACCACCCAATGCTGCCAACGGTTGGCGTTTGCTGATCATTAACTAGATAATTGTAGGCAGCGACAACGTTTTGAGTGAGGCGGTCAGAATTTTGAATCGCAGCTTGGACTAGGGTTTTGGCATCAGCGGGGTTGTCGGCAACGGCGCCATCGTAAAGGTCGACAGCCAAGGCCGTATAGCCTTCTGCCGCTAGGCGACGGGTCATGGTGCGAATATTGTCGTTGAGGCCCCACCATTCTTGGATAACAATGAGTCCAGGCAGCGGTGCAGATGCGTCGGCGGGTTTGGCCAAATAGCCCGTAAAGGGAACATCGCCCAAGGTGCCATAGGTCACATCTTCAGTGGTCACCGTATCGGGATCAACGTCCTTGGCTATGGGTGACGCCACTGGCACATCATCCTTATGGAGTTCTGCCATGGCAGCAGACGGGCTGGCTGCTGCTGGGGTTTGACTGGAGGTCGATGGATTAATGAGGGTACAGCCAATGGCTAGTAAGGCTGTAGTCAAAGCGAGCCCCAGCAGTTTACGCATCTTTAGGAAAGAAAGTGTGTAACAGCAACTTAAGGATAGTCGATTTTTTGGGAAGTGGGATCTGTGCAGTAGGGCTCTAAAGCACCGCCACCGTATCTAACAACTGGGCAATAATTGGCGCACTTTTATGCCCTCCGCTGGCAATCACGCGGTGGGCTAACACTGATGAGGCCAAGAATTTTACGTCATCAGGCAGCACATAATCGCGACCTTCTAGAAACGCTAACGCCTGGACGGCTCGATACAGGGCAACGGTGCCCCGCGGACTCACACCAAGGGCAACATCGTCATGCTCTCGGGTAGATCGCACCAAACTGATCATGTACTGCTGCACAGCGGTATCTACATTGACCTGCCGACATTGTTGCTGCAAACTATGCATTTCTTCCAGGGTTATGCAGGACTGCAAGTCAGCAGGTTTTACCCCTTGGGAGAGGTTTTGCAGCATTTTCAGTTCCTCATCAGCCGAGGGATAGCCCAAGCTGAGGGACAAGGCAAAACGATCCATTTGGGCTTCGGGGAGTGGAAAGGTGCCTTGATACTCCACCGGGTTTTGAGTAGCGATGACGAAAAATGGGTCGGGCACCGGTCGGGAAACTCCGTCGAGGGTGACCTGATGCTCTTCCATCACCTCTAACAGGGCGGACTGGGTGCGGGGGGTGGCGCGGTTAATTTCGTCGGTGAGGAGGATATTGGCAAAAACCGGCCCTGGCATGAACTGGAAAGCCCCACTACTGGGATTCCAAATATTAGTACCGGTGACATCGCTAGGCAGCAAGTCGGGCGTACATTGCACCCGCTGAAATTTGCCGTCAATACAACGGGCCAGGGACTTAGCTAATAAGGTTTTACCGACACCTGGGACATCTTCCAGTAGCACATGGCCACCGGACAGTAGGGCAACTAGCACTAGGCGAATAGGCTCTTCCTTACCAACAATGGTTTTATTCAGGTTTTGAACAATTTGATCGATGCGATCGCGCATAGCTGCCCTTGGGTGAACTGACTACAGCTTACCCACAGCATTCAAGATTGTGGAACGATCGGCCCACAGGCCAATATTCAACGTTTTTTACGAACATTCCCCCATTAACTCTACGGAAGACATTGCGTAGCTCTGTATCTAGAATAAAAATGTACTGGCGTTGCTGCAGCACCGTATGACGTTATTTCACAGATGCCGCTCCAAAGCACTCTACATAGATCATTTCATGTTCCTAATCAGGACCGGGAATGTCCTAGGTCGAAGTCCGGCATAAGAACGTAAAACCATGACCATTGAATTTCAGTTTCACCCAGAAAAAGCCGTTCAGGCCGCTGCTTTTTTACTAAAGCAACATGGTGAACCAATGAAATATCTCGGGTTATTGAAGATGCTATACATTGCGGATCGCGTTGCTTTAGCCCAGATGGAGCAACCGATTACAGGGGACAACTACGTTTCCATGGACTATGGCCCCGTCCTCAGTGGGGTATATGACTTGGTCAAAGGTCTGCCGGTAGAAGATGCCCTACCGCTATGGTCGATGTTTATTTCCCCACGGCAAGACAACTTTATTTCTCTTTTAGGCGATCCAGGAGATGGAGATCTGTGTGAAGAGGAAGAAGAGATTTTACACCAGGTATATGACACCTTTGGGCAATTGGACCCCTTTGAAGTCGCCGAGTGGACCCATGATTTACCGGAATGGCAAGACCCAGAAGGATCGGCCATTCCCATTGTAGTAGAAGAGATTTTGAAAAATCTGGGCAAAAGCGATGCGGAAATTATTCGCATTCAAGAAGATGCCATGCGTGAGGCTTACCTAAATGAAGTGCTAAACACCGAGGTGGTGGATGGCTAGTGTTTCCATTCGGCTCGGCGACGCATTTTTGATTAAGACTCCGCCGAAGGGCAAGCATTTATATGTTGCCATAGCAAAAACATCTAAAACCCGCTATCTCTTTGTCAGTATCAACAGCCGTCAACCCAAATCAGAAACCGTCTGCATTCTAGAACCGGGGCCCGACGTGCCGAATTTTATTGTCCATGAATCGGTGATCAATTACCGATTTGCCCGCGAGTTAAATGCCAAAGACCTGGTAAAACTAATGCCGACCGGCAATCGTAGTGCCAAAGGCCAGTGTTCACAAACGGTGCTGACGCGCATTCAAACAGGGGGGCTCGCCTCGAAGCGCCTCAAAAATCGCTACAAACATGCCCTCAAAGATTTTATGAACCTGTAAAGCAACCGCTGACCAGTTAGCTCCATAGGGCTCGCACCGCACCGTCATCGAATCACATCTACCAGGGGGCGAAACTGGCTATCTAATTCAGCCCGAGCACTGACTAACGTGGGAAAGGGACGACTGCCATAGTTCTCTCCCACGGTGAGGGGAAAAATGGCGGCCTCTTCCAAGGGGGTCCAAACGGCACCAGCCGCTTGGGTGATGGCCCAAACCGCTGCAATATCCCAAATTTTCGGCGTGGCTTCAACGGCCCCCAAACTAATGCCCGCAGCGACGGTGAGCAGGTTGTAAGTCGCCACCCCTAGCATGCGGATTTTGCAGGGAAATGGCTTGTGTAACACCTTGGTGCTGCGGGCACAGAGACTAAAAAACTGACTCCCCGCAGCGGCATCGGTGGAGGTATGGATAGGTTCACCATCCAGAAAGGCACCCCGAGGTCCCTCTAGGCCAGAGTGGCCCATAAAAAAGCCGTGGAACCGTTGATCTAGGGTGGGAATGTACACATGGCCAAAGACGGGGGTGCCTTTGTACAACAGCCCTAGGGAAATTCCCCACAGGGGAACGCCCCGGGTAAAGTTGGTGGTGCCATCAATGGGGTCAATAATCCAACAAAAGTCCTGGGTAGGGAACACATGGGTGCCCTCTTCACTCAGGACGCCATGGCTGGGCAATGCCTGTTGCAAATGGTTTCGCAGTTCACCGTCAGCCCATTTATCAGACTGGGTCACCAGGCTACCATCGGCTTTTTCCTCTGCGGTGGCATTGCCAAAGTCTTTGAGCAGCTGAGCTCCGACCATGTTAGTGGCAGATTCAGCCACATTTAGAATATGGTGCCAGTCGGGTTGGTTCATGGGAGATCTGGAGAAGGGCTAATGGTGACAGACAAAAGGGGACCTGGAAACTTAGTCCATGTCGCTTTCTAAGGCGGTTGCGATCGCACTTTGGGCTGTGGTCTGAAACTCGCGAATATTCACCCGGCTAACAATGGCCACCGCAATCAACATGCCCACCGCCTGGGTGCCAAACACTAAACCATAGGCGGGCAATAGCTGGGAGTCGGGCACCGGACCACCGGCAATATTTTCCACCATGCCTTTCCCCAAGGACAATAAACTCCCGCCGAGGACGGTGGCAGTGCCCCGGGCAATGGCCTGGGCCAAGCCCCAAGCCCCAATAAAGGTACCCGCCACCTCCGCCACCGTGAGATCCAACATCAACAGAATGGACCCCGTAGTCAGCACACCCGAGGCCAAGCCAAACAAACCCACCCCGAGCATCAGCTGCTGGGGATTACCCGTGGTGCCAAACACAATCAATAGAATGAGGCAAAAGGACGCCCACAAACACCCAAATTTAATGGTGCGTTTTTTCCCGAGCCTTGGGGCTAACCAAAAGCCAGTGGCCACAATGCCAATCAGAGTGCCCATGCCAAAATAGGCATTGAGTTTGGTCGTTTCGGCAATAGCCATACCAAAGATCTGACCGCCGTAAGGCTCTAGAACGGCATCCTGCATAAACAGACTGAGGCTTAAGACCAACAAAAATACAAAAAACAAACCGGTCTGTCGACTAGCCGTCAATACCTTAATCGCAGTGCCAAAGGTAATTTGGTCGTCCCGCTCGCGGGTGCGTTCTTGCAACCGAGAATATTTTTTTTCAATGCCAAAGGTGCTCAAAATAGCGATACCACACACAATGGCTGGGGCAATGATAAATAATCGATTTATGGAACTACGCAACTCATCTAAGCTGGGCGTGTCCCCCAAAGATTTGAGCACAATGGTGGTGATGATCACCCCAGTAACGATCCCCACCATCAACATCCCCCAGCCAATGCCCACTAGCTTAGACTGGGTTTCTTCATCGGAAACATCCACCAGCAGAGCCGTAAAGGGTGTAGAGGTGGATGCCAGGGCGAGGCCATAAAGGGCAAAGATAAAGGCCAATAGGCCCACCCAGGGATAAACGGCACTGCTCCAACCGCTTTCTAAACGGCTGCCAATTTGCCAGACCACTTGTACAGCGGTGAATGCCAACACCGCCATGGAAACGATACCTAACCAGATGTAACCGCTGCGATGGTAGCCAAACAATGGCTTGGCGTCAGACATCTGACCAATCCAAACCCGGGCGGGGGCCATGAATTGATGCACTGCGATCGCACCTGCCGCCACCAGGGCCGGCACCCGTAACTCATCAATCATGACGCGATTCAAAACGCCCAACGTGAGCAGGGACATAATGCCCAAGCCCATATTGAAAACGCCTAAGCGCAACATAGTAAATAGGCCAATTTTTGGCATAGCAGAGGCGGAAGCCGCACTTGAATAGCTATTGGTCAGGTCTGGACTGCTCATCGCGGTCGGTTAATAAAAAATTACTAGTACGCAATCTCCAGCTTAAACGCCAATAGCCTCAAGGAACAGCCCTAAACCGCCCCCCAAACCGCCCGGAGACCTCCCCATGGCCAGGCGGGTTCCAAGGAAATCCAACATGGCCGTTGCGGATTTTCAGAAGGTCAGCAACAAAAAAAGGCGGCAGGATAAACCTACCGCCAAAAGCCAAACTAGGAGAATTTGAAGGAGAGTCACAGGGAACTAGCTAAGGCCATCAGGTATTCCCAGCTGATGGCCTTGGCCAGACAACCAGCCGTTAGCCAGCGTCAGTATTCGCCACATTCACTTTGACAACCTGATTACGCACTTCAGCCGCCTTAGGCACATGCACCATCAGAATGCCATTGTTGTAATCGGCTTTCACCTGCTCGTGATCAATCACAACAGGTAGATGCACCACCCGTCGGAAGCTGCCATAGCGGCGCTCACGCCGTAGCACAGTGTGGCTCTCATCCACATCAGCAGCGGCCCGCTCACCGGAGATAGTAATACTCTTGCGGCTCGCTTCAATGTTGATATCATCTGCGCTCATCCCCGGGAGAACGACCTCGAGCACATAGTCATCACCGGCATCGACGAGATCCACGGTGGGAATCCAATCTGTTGTTGCGGCAGGGGTGAAATCTTCAAAAATACTATCTAGCTGCTGTCGAATGGTTTCGATTTCTTGAAGGGGCTGCCAATAACGTACGATCATTGTGTTGTTCCTCAGTTCGCGATTGTGTTGAATCCAGCAAATAAGAGAGTGTTGAGTATCTGTTGAATCTCTTTGTTTGCCTTACAATCACTATGATGTCGCAGAACATACAACCCACCCAGGGGAGAGAACCCAACACGTTTTTAGTACTTGCCGAAAGTGTTCTCGCCTAAGGGTTACCCCATGGAGAGAGAACCCCCACAATTGGATCGGTTGACCGTATGTTTTCCCTACTTTAGCCACATATGCGACACATAATTTTTGCAGCGCCCCTTATTGCGGACGCACATTTTTGCGGATGGTAAATGAAATGGAGTCGCCATTCGCAGGTGGTGCCGCCGGTGCTTCCATGGCATCTACGGCAGCCCCAGGCACGGCACTATTCGATTCAGCCGCCCCATCATCCTTGGCCACAGAACCATCCGACTGACTTGCGATCGCTAACCCCAGCCCTGAAACAATGGTCAACGGCAGCCCAAATTCACTCAAAAGATGCAGACCCGTCAACCAATTAAATAGCTGCAATCCTATATATGTATAGACAATGCCTGCCGCCCACAGCCGCATGATGGTTCACCCAAATCATTTTGCCCCGTTGTATCACACCCACTGACCATTCCAGGGGAAATGTATGGTTTCCCTAACACCACACCCCTCGACCAAACCCACAACAGTCAAGACGTTGGTCCCCCAGGCCATCCAGGCCAAAAACTATTACACCAATTTTCGATTATCTGACGGCTAGAGGATAGCAATAGCGCTAGAGTGGGAGTGAGCGTTAACGCTCATTGGATTACATTCATTCAGTAGGAAATCAATAAAAGTATCGTGGAAGCTGCATTCAAAGGAATCATTCGGCTATCGAAACGGGAAATTGAACAAATGCGCAATGCCTGCCAACTGGCGGCGCGCTTGTTAGATCACCTGGAGCCAATGGTTCAACCGGGTGTCAGCACCTTAGAGTTGAATGATGAAGCCGAAAGATGGACCCAGGCCCACGATGCCAAAAGTGCGCCCCTGGGTTACCCCGGTGGCGAAGGCGTAGATCCCTTTCCCAAGTCAATTTGCACCAGCGTTAATGAAGTCGTCTGCCACGGCATTCCCAATGCTAAGCAAATTTTGCAGGACGGCGACATTATCAATATTGATGTCACCCCCATTTTGAATGGCTATCACGGCGATACCTCTCGCACCTTTCTAGTCGGTGACGTAGCCCCCCAAGCTCGCCAGCTAGTAGCAGTCACCGAAGAATCGATGTACAAAGGCATTCAAGCGGTGAAACCCGGCGCGCGGGTCGGTGATATTGGTGCCGCTATCCAAACCTATGCGGAAGCAAAAGGGTTTTCCGTCGTGCGTGATTTCGTCGGCCATGGCGTGCATCGCATCTTTCATACCGAGCCGCAAATTCCTCACTATGGCACTGCTGGCAAGGGCAAAAAGCTGGCACCCGGCATGGTGTTTACCATTGAACCCATGATCAACGTAGGTAGCTACGAAGTGGAACTACTGCCGGATGGATGGACAGCAGTGACTAAGGATAGAAAGCTTACGGCTCAATTTGAACACACGGTGGTTGTTACCAAAGATGGTGTGGATATTTTGACCAAGGCACCTGTCGCGGCTGCCGTGTAAGCTCTATCAAAGCGTCACTCTCCCTTAAGCCCCAAACCCATGGCTAGAGTCCTGTTCCTCTTTTTTTTGTTCCTGACTGGCTGCACCGTTTCTTCAGAACCCCCCAATCCACCGCCTGACAACGCCTCCACCCCAACCGTCGAATCTGTTCCAGCAGTTCTTGTAGAACCCGTTATTGTAGAAGCAGAAACCGCCCCCACCAACGATAGTGGACTGCCGGTGGCCGATGTCGTATCGGTCGCTGTTTCTGGTGAACCAGGCAACTACACCTTTGCCGTCACCATTAGTAGCGCTGACACCGGATGTGAGCAATATGCTGATTGGTGGGAAGTCGCCGATGTGCAAACCCAGGAGCTTCTCTATCGGCGAATCCTGGCCCATAGCCACACAAATGAGCAGCCGTTTACTCGCAGCGGTGGCCCTGTGAATATTAGTTCAGACCAAACGGTGGTCATTCGAGCCCACATGGGAGGAGTGCAACGCCATTATGGGGGACAAGTGTTGGAAGGGTCCGTCGATGCTGGTTTTGAATTTATTGCAGATTCCCTACCTAGTCTAGAAGCCGCACCGCCCCTGCCCAATGGATGCGCCTTCTAGCATCTAGCTTCGACTCCACCCAACTGGCACAAGGGGCTTAGACGTAGAGTTAACTGCGCCCAAAATCCTTAGACTTCGCTCTGCTAGCGGAGTGTGTAGAGCCCGCTTCGCATTTTTTTTGCCAGGGATGAGAAGAGGTGCAAAGCCCACAAATGGGAGCTTACGCGGCTAATTCATCCTGAATTTCTAACTCACCTATCCAAACTTGAGTGAGCAGGTGAACACCGGCCTCACTTAGCAACACTTCTTCGCCATCATAGGTGATGTCTTCATGGGAGCCCCCTGCTGCCACCACTAAGTCCTCTATCCATAAATTACAGGGGGTGATGGGCGTTAACTTCAGCAGCTGCTCTAACCGCTGGCAAACGGGCTGCGCCAAATCTCGCTGAATGAGTTGATATAGCGCAATCCCTGTCTTGGCTTCTACACCGCCTAAAATTTGGTGTGCGTACCAAGCCGCTTCATTGGTGGAGAGTTGCTCTAGGCGCTGCTGCAGACGCTGCATAACGCCATCGGCAAAGTTGGCCACGCCTAGTTGTTGGCTTAAGGCCTGGACAGGGGCATCCAAATCTCGCTGACTTAAACTGGAAATGCCATGCCAGTCAATATGGGGGAATGCATTTTGCAGAAGAATAAACCCCCGCTCATTAATATGACAGGAGCCCTGACCTAAATCATAGGAAAAGTCCTGACCCGGCTGAGCACCAGCCTCAACTAACATGCGGAAAAGCTCAATATCTTCGGACTGCATAGCAAGCCCCCTTCTAGACGCTAATACAATATTTTTTAATAATTAAAGCAGTTACTACGTTAGCATTTCAGGATTGGCTAGTTGTAACAACTGGTACAAACCCTTAAAAATAGGCAAATACGCTGATATCCACAGGTGTGATTGACTACGGATATGCTGATCGTAGACCAGGTGTTGCTTGATGGCAGTCCCCCCTGGGGGTAGTAAGTCGTTTTTAATTAATATTACTAACTGGTTACTGACTGGACATCTGCGGTTAACGCGCTTGCTGCTCTTGATACGCCCTATACACCGCATTCACGTTGTACCAATTCAGAAAAATACGAGCAACTTCTAAGGAAAGCTGAGGACGGCCTTGGTTGATCAACCACTGCAAAAGAGGTCTCAGGCTGTGCTCATTCAGCAAACCGCCCAGGGATAGCAGCCCCCACAGCCCCCGGTGCAGCCAGGTCATCTGAATCATCATGCGCACATCCAAGGTTGGATGCTTTTGGTAAAACACAACACCCATACGGGCTCGCTGGATTTCTACATCAATGAGACGCGGCAAGTCATCCAGACTAAATGGGGGATGCCAATGGTACCCAACGGCTTCTGGACATTTGACCAATTTGAGACCACGGTTTTTTAGGCGAACGCCTAGCTCTAGGTCTTCCCAACCGTATTGGGTAAATTGGACATCAAATAATCCAGCGTCTGTCAGCCAGTGTTTTGCGATCGCAACATTGCCAGTGGCAAAAAAGGCTTGGGAATAGTCTGTCACCTTAAAGGGTTCAGAGGTAGGCTGCTCAAAATTGCACGTATTCACCACCCGCCCATAGGTAAACACGCGATCATTGCCGTGGGTGGTGTAGTACTCAGTCAGCGCATCGGCATGGTGCTGCAAAAATCCATCTAGCACCACCAAATCACTATCAATAAAGATAATGGTGTCGCCTATGGCTTCTTCTACGCCAAGGTTGCGGGCACCGGCAGCCCCTTTATGATCCTGCCCATAGAGTTTTACGTGGGCTAGCTGTTCTGCGTTTAACCACTCGACGGTGCCATCGGTAGAGCCGTCATCTACCACAACAATTTCGTACCCTTGGATTTGAGTATCACTGCGCAAAACCTGCTGTTCCATGGCTCGCAGGCATTTTTCTAAAATGGGTTTTCGGTTGTATGTGGGAATAACAACGCTAAAAAACATGGATCGGTGATTAAGGGCTCAAGCTCTATCATAGCGGTCTCAACCAACAATCTTGGCAACACGGTTTGCGAGCGATATGGGCTGTAACGATTGCCATCAGCAGTAGATAGCCATGGTCAAGACAGCTGATCAAACATTATTTTGTCAGCGAAATCATACCAGGGATCAGCAACGACCTACCGTAAGATATAGGTTTGTAATTTAGCTGATGGGAAATCAATTATGGGTCGGGCTGAACGGGTTGTACTTGCCTATTCGGGCGGTGTAGACACTACCGTGTGCATTCCTTACTTAAAGAATGAATTTGGTGTCAAAGAAGTTATTACGCTAGCAGCGGATCTGGGCCAAGGGGAAGAACTGGGCCCCATCCAAGAAAAGGCATTAGCTGCGGGCGTCATGGAATCTCTGGTGGAGGATCTCACGGAAACCTTTATTACGGACTATGCGTTCCCAGCGATTCAGGCCAATGCCCTCTATGAAAATCGATATCCCCTATCCACTGCGTTGGCGCGCCCCCTGATTGCCAAAGCACTAGTTGCGGCGGCTGAAAAATATGGAGCCGATGCCGTCGCCCATGGGTGTACGGGGAAAGGGAATGACCAGGTCCGGTTTGATGTTGCGATCGCAGGCCTTAACCCTAACCTCAAAGTGCTAGCACCTGCTCGTGAATGGGGCATGAGCCGAGAAGAAGCCATCGCCTATGGTGAAAAATTTGGCCTCACCTTTCCCGTCAAAAAATCTTCCCCCTACAGCATTGACCGCAATCTACTCGGTCGAAGCGTAGAAGCTGGCATCTTAGAGAATCCGTGGACTGAACCCCCGGAGGAAGTCTATGCCTTAACCAAAGCCATTAAAGATACCCCAGACGAACCAGAATATATCGAGATTAACTTCGAAGCAGGCATTCCTGTGGGCTTAAACGGCAATAGCCTGGACCCTGTAGAACTCATCACCCAGCTCAACACCTTAGCTGGCACCCATGGCATCGGTCGCCTCGACATGATCGAAAACCGCCTAGTAGGCATCAAATCCCGCGAGATTTACGAAACCCCGGCTTTACTAGTCCTGATCGCAGCTCATCGCGACCTAGAAAGCCTCACACTCAACGCCAATGTCACCCAGTACAAACGTGGCATTGAACAAACTTACAGCGAGCTAGTCTACAACGGTCTTTGGTTTAGTCCGCTCAAAGCAGCCCTAGATGCCTTTATCCAACAAACCCAAGCAAGAGTTGCAGGCACTATCCGCCTCAAACTCTTTAAAGGCAATGCCACCATCGTTGGCAGGACATCGCCCAACGCACTGTACACCGAAGAACTCGCCACCTATGGTGCAGACGATAAATTTGACCACAAAGCCGCCGAAGGGTTCATCTATGTCTGGGGTCTACCCACACGTATTTGGTCCGAGAAACTACGCTAATAGTGTGAGCATAATACTTTCAGAGTAGCCGCAACACACTTCTATATAATCAAACAACTTTGATAGGACGACTGATAGGACGTATCCCAACCCCATTCAGTCGTCCTTACTGATTTTGTAGAAGATAATGCCCCACAGACTAGCAACCAACAAAAGCATCACCCCACGTAACTCATCGCAGCAAAAAGCAGCAAGCATCCACCTTGCTTTACAGGCAAAGCATCCGTTGCAAAATTAAATACTTCTCGGCATGAATAAAAAAAAAGCTTAGAATTTCAATAGCCAGCATCTAAGAATTCAATCAACTTTTCTTTAAATAATGGGAATACTTTAAAACAAGGCTCCAATATAAAGCTAACTGAAATCGAATTATCAACTTTGAAGACCTCAATTTCCCTTGATACTTTAAAGTTATTTCACATCATTAGTTTTTCGATGTTTAGCAATTATCTCAATGACAATAAAATCCATAAACTGAGTTAATCTATTTGTATTTCTTCGACTTGAAATAAGTGGTGTGACCAATAATATTAGTAATTTAGAAAAAAGTAATGTCGAGTTAAAACAGCACTTGGGCCGCTGGCAGCGAGCAACCCAAGCACTGTTAGCCACGAAAGATCGCCTCAAGCGGTTATTAGCATCAAGTCCTGCCGTTATTTACAGTTGTCAGGCTGCAGGTAGCTACGGCATCATTTTCGTTAGTGAAAGTATCCGCCAGTTTGGCTATCAACCCCAAGACTTTTTAGAAAATTTTGATCTCTGGAAAGAGTGTATTCATCCCGACGATGTAGACTATGCCCTTTCCGAATCTTCAGATTTAATCCATCAAACACAGCAAATTTTTGAGTACCGCTTCCGCCATAAAGATGGAGATTTTCGTTGGATTCAAGATCAACGAAATCTAATTTTAGACGAAGCCGGTAATAGCATTGAAATCATTGGTTCTTGGCAAGACATTACGGAACATAAGTATATTGAGCAAGCGCTGTTTCAAGAAAAAGAACTCGCTCAAAATATTTTGCAATCCATCGGAGATGGAGTCATTACAACCGATGCCCAAGGTCAAATTCAATATATTAATGCCGCTGCTGAACAAATCACTGGATACACCTTAGAAGCAGCCATTGGTAAACCTCTATCATGGCTCATTAAAAGCCATGAAAAGAACCATAGTGGCAGTATCAACCATGCCCTGCAAACTGCCAAAAGTTTGAGCAAGGTGGTGAACATCACAGCGGACCAAGCATTTGTATTACAAGGTAGTCAGCCACGTACCATTGATGGCTCAGTAGCGCCCATCCGTAACCGCAAAGAAGGCGTCATTGGCACAGTGGTCGTTTTCCGAGATATCACTCAAAACCGAGTGCTTGCCCGGCAACTTTCCTGGCAAGCAAGCCATGATTTTTTAACTGGACTCTTAAATCGTCGAGATTTTGAGCAACAGCTTGCCCAAGCTATCGACAATACCCGCACTCACAACAAGAAACATAGCTTGTGCTATTTAGATCTTGATCAGTTTAAGGTCGTTAACGATACCTGTGGGCACGCGGCTGGAGACGAACTTCTCAGACAGCTAGCTAGATTGATGGGCAAACAGCTGCGCTCCAACGATGTACTTGCCCGCATTGGCGGCGATGAATTTGGCATTATTTTACAAAACTGCTCCTTGGACAATGCCGTAGGATTAACGGACAAGTTACTCCATGCACTTCAAGGGTTTCGCTTTGTTTGGCACGATAATACATTTTCCATTGGTGCTAGCGCCGGTCTAGTGGAAATTAATCAAGAATGCGGAGACATCAACTCCGTTTTAGGCGCCGCAGATGCAGCCTGTTTTGCCGCTAAAAACCAAGGTCGCAATCGCTTCCATGTATACCGATCAAATGATGAAGTATTGACAACACAGAGGGGTGAACGTCAATGGGTTGCTCGCATTTTAAAGGCCCTCGAAGAAGACCGGTTTTGCCTATACCAACAAGCTATTGTGCCAATCCACACCACTGAAGGTGGTGTCACGCACCACGAATTGTTGCTCCGCATGATCAGTGAAACAGGTGAAGTCATACCCCCCATGGCATTTGTTCCTGCGGCTGAGCGCTATGGCCTAATGCCCAAGCTCGACCGTTGGGTTATTAGTAGTTTCTTTAACCAGTATCAAATACGCCAGCAAGCAAATACAATGCAGGCTGAGCATGCCCAAGGACCAGACTACATGCCACTGTATTGCATTAATCTTTCAGGCATGAGCATCAATGATGACTACTTAGCAGCTTTTTTAAAGGAACAATTTACACTCCATGAAATATTGCCCCAGACGATTTGTTTTGAAATTACCGAAACAGCTGCGATTACCAACTTATCCCGTGCTGCTGATCTAATTCAAGAAATCAAAAATTTAGGCTGTGCCTTTGCCTTAGATGACTTTGGCAGCGGCATGAGTTCTCTGGCTTATCTCAAAACCCTACCAGTGGACTACGTTAAAATCGATGGCAATTTTATTCGCAACATTATCCAAGATCCAGTGGATAGCGTCATGGTTGAGTCCATTACTCGCATTGGTCATGAGCTCGGCATCCAAACGATTGCCGAATTCGTAGAAAATGAAGAAATTTTAGCAAAACTGCGCCTATTAGGTGTGGACTATGCCCAGGGTTACGGTATAGGTCATCCCGTACCATTCCGCCGTTCCCAGGGTGGCACACCCTATTCTTTGGGCTGATGGGAGGCAAAATACATGGCTGAAACAATTTTGGTAATCGAGGATGAGCGCCTTACCCGTAAAAACTTAATTAGTTTTTTAACCTCAGAAGGATTTGACACCTTAGAAGCGTCCAATGGACGCATTGGGATTGAACTGGCTCAAGCCCATCTACCGGACTTGATCATTTGCGATATTCTCATGCCAGAGTTGGATGGTTACGATGTTTTGATTACATTGCAACAGCAAATGGAAACGGCCACGATTCCATTTATTTTTCTGACTGTTTCTGCTACAGAAGACGGATTTCGCCAAGGATTAGCCCTGGGAGCTGACGATTATTTAAGCAAACCAGTGACCAGCGAGCAGCTACGAGCGGCCATCGCGGCCCAGTTGCAACAAACAAACTCTTCCCTTGGCAGTTTAACTGAGCCGTTTACCGAATCAGCAGAAAGTAACGCGATCCTTCAGAACTATGGTGATAGCGATACGGCTCTCCCAACTAAAACAATATCACCGCCCAAGCAGCCACTTACCCCGGTGATGTCGGTGAAAGCGACTCTTTTGGAAACACTGTGCCCAACCATTAAACAACGTTTAATGCATTTACGCCGAGATGTAGAAGAGGTTCAAGCATTGATGCCTGACAATCAATCTGCGCAAAGATTACGCGATGAGTTTGCGCAATTATTGTCCCTAATCAATGAAACATCGGTGATCCAAAAGGCTCTTACCCCAGACAACGCCACGGATTTACTGACAACGTTTACAAACATGGTCAAAGACGTGGAAAGGAGTCCGAGAAATGGATAGGTCACCGTTGAGCCGACCTGAGGTGTCTACGATAGTTACGTCTCTTTCCCTATCCCAGGTGGTCCATCGCCTGCAACAGGGCTCGGTCGTTATCCAGGCCCCCCAAGCCATCGCTCAACAGATTATGGCCTGGACCAATGGACAACCTGAGCTAACTCAGTGTTTGATAGATAAAGTACTCCGCAGATTAGAAGCTCCTTTTTCTGGCACTGCCCTAGAGCTAGTCAATCAGGAAGTTAAGGATTACTTTTCTCCAGACTTACTTGCAGTGGCCAACAGGGATGAGACGCCAACCATTTCTTTGCTAACTCGCCTGAAAGAAGTCTTGCTCCAAGATAAGCGGCAAGACTATCGGCGGCTCAAATATTATCAAGCCGTATTACTTAAGCCCCATAACATACCTCCAGGGTACCAAGTCGAAAATAATGCTTTGGTAGAAGGAGGATTGCTATCTAAGAATGCTCGTGGACAGACTAAAGTAGCAAATCCAATTTATCGGCGCGTTTTCAATGCGCCTTGGATTGAGCAACAATTGGACCGTCCCTTGATACAGAGCAAAGGAAATTGGTTGTTACTCACGTCCCTACTCTCTATTCTGGCATTTATAGTGTTACAGAGTATCTTCCGGTATATTCCTCTTTCAGCTAATCATCACTGCCATCAAGAGACTGACCTACGGGATGCTGTTCTCGCCAAACTTTCTCTGGAACCGATGCAAATGCAAACGTCCATCAATCAGCTCCTGACGCTACGGGCACAAAATCAACTGAGTGATCAGTGTCAAAGCGTATTGCATGATTTGCAATATAGCTATGGCATTTATGTATCGGCTGGCACCCATAATAATCCAATCGATGCCGCTCAGTATTTATGTCAAATTCCTGAATCTTATTATTTAAAAAGAAATTCCGTGCCGTGGTTTAGTCGATGGTCCAATATTTATAAGCGCATTGATTTTGCTGATTCACTGGCTAACTATGTTGAGCAAAATCCCTGTCCTGGCTATAGCTTTTTAAATCGAGTCAGTCCTTGATTCTATGGGCGTACATACCTCTTTTAAGGAGGGCATCTATTTTTATGCGATCGCAACCATCTGAAACTCAATCGATGCTGAGTTTTCGCTTAACCTCCCAGCTACAAGCCGTCATCTCAGTCAACGAATTAATCGGTCTCACAACAATTCAAACCAACTGCATTGCGCCTATTCCAGATACCCCCCCAGCGACCATGGGCATCTACAACTATCGTAGCCACCCCGTTTGGATTATTGACTTACCGTGCTTACTAGACCTAACCCCCCTCTACCTAGCCAATACCCGCCAAGTCTGTAGCATTATTTTTTTACGCGCCCAGCAGCAAACCATCGGATTTGCCGTCCACCAATTAGGGCAAATGGTCACATTCAAGGAGGGGCAACTCCAAAAGGACTACCAGAACCCAGGAGTCCAACGCTTAAATTGGTGCATCAATGGTATCTATACCGACAATAATGTCACCATGCTGTCCCTACAAAGCAGCAAAATGTTTGACCTCTTGAAAAACAACGAAATGACAGTATAGGCCATGAATTCTAACCACTACCCACAACCCAATAACGGCGGGGATCAAGCAGAGAAAGACTATTCGCCGCTCTCCACCAATGCAGCCGAAGCAAACATGGACGTAGCTGCCCCCCAAAAACAACTAGCAACTATCACCCAAGTTGGGGCCAAAAGCCCCGAAGCAACTGAACAGGAGCCAGTAACGCCCCAAAATATGCCCCCTCATCTTCAAAGAGGACCACGTTGGCAAGTCCTGTTGTTGACCATTTTATTCAGCTTACCCCTAGTGATTGGTATTGCGGCCCTGATGCTGTGGCTCAAGCAGCCTTTAGTGGGCGCTTTATTAGGAAGCATTGTCACAGCGCTTGTGGGTAGCTTAATTATTTCCCGACGTCGCTCCTCAACTGAGCTTTATCAGACATTAAAATATGACGAGATGGACCTATTGGAAGTGGACAATAATCGATTGTCTGCCCAATTAGCCGACATAACACAACAAAAAGACCAGATAGCTCAACAGTATCAGCTGTTAAGCATGCTAGCCTTTCGAGTCAGACAAATCCCGGAACAATCCGTCCTGTTTGAAACGCTTGTAAAAGGGCTGCGCGACTTATTAGATACCGATCGAGTCATTGTCTATCGCTTTAATCCCGACTGGTCTGGGACCATTATTGCTGAATCTGTGAATCCTCAGTACCCAGCGTCCCTGGATGAAACAATTGGAGATCCCTGCTTTCATCAACGTCACGCGGTTCAATATGCCAATGGTCGCACCAGAGCTATTGCCGACATTTACGAAGAACCAGGCTTAACCGATTGCCACATCCGCATGCTGGAACAATATCGGGTGCGGGCTAATCTCGTGGTGCCTATTCGCCAAAATGACGCCTTATATGGCCTACTAATTGCCCATCATTGTCGTGCCCCTAGATCCTGGGCAGACACTGAGCTAAACATGATGACTCAAATAGTGACCGAAGTTGAGTACCACATTGGCTTCCTCACTCAAACCCAGCAATATGCTCAACAAAACCGTCAGGCTCAATTGTTGAGCATGCTGGCCTTCAGAGTACGGCAAATACCTGAGCGCCATATTTTATTCGAAACCGCAGTCGAAGGGTTACGGGACTTGCTCGATACCGACCGAGTCGTCATTTATTGGTTTAACCCAGATTGGTCTGGAACCATCGTGGCAGAATCGGTGGATCCACGCTATCCAGCCTCCTTAGACGAAACTATTGGCGATCCCTGCTTTCACCAACGCCACGCAGCTCAATATAAAGATGGTCGCACGCGAGCCATTGCAGACATATACAAAGAACCAGGCTTAACCGATTGCCACATTCGGATGCTGGAACAATATCGAGTACGAGCCAATTTAGTCGTGCCCGTTCGTTGGAATGATCAACTCGTGGGATTAATGATTGCCCACCATTGCAGAGATGCTCGATATTGGTCAGAGGATGAACTGAGTCTCACCTCCCAAGTAGCAACAGAAATTGAGTATCAATTAGACTTCATCATCCAAAATCAACAGAAAACTGCTAGCGCAAGCCACGCATGGTTTCTAGGAGATATCGCCTTCCGAGCTCGACAAACAAATGACCTCGACGACCTCTTTAAGTCGACCGTCAAAGGGTTACGCCAGTTACTCTCGACAGATCGAGTCATGGTTTATAAATTCAACCCCGACTGGACTGGCACTATGGTGGCAGAATCCGTGGGCAGTGACTTTATGTCAGTCCTCAACGAAAAAATTGATGATCCCTGTTTTCGAGGGCGCTATGTCGATCTATATCGCAATGGCAGAGTGCGCGGCATCAACAATATTCGCAAAGAGCCAGGGCTGACAGAATGCCATGTGCGCCTACTGGAAAAATATGAGGTCAAAGCGAACTTAATTGCGCCATTGCGACTGAAGGATGAACTGTTTGGATTACTGATTGCCCATCAGTGCTCGGCACCGCGAACCTGGACATCAGAAGACCTGGATATTGTGGCACAAACGTCTACACAGCTAGGCTATGCCCTTGAACATCTCCATTCACTCAGAGACCTCGAAAGTTCGGTGGAACGCTCCCGCCTCTTTGGCGACATTGCCTTTAGAACCAGACAGTCTCTAGACGTGGATGCCGTCATGCGGATAGTCCTGGAAGGTGGCATTAAAATGCTACGCACCAACCGGTTGCTCATATACCGGTTTAATGATGACTGGAGTGGGACCATGACCCACGAAGCCGTTTCTTCAGAGCGCTGGCCGAGGGTCTTAAATACAAAAATCTTTGATCCATGCTTCAAAGGCCGGTATGTCGACCTGTATCGCAACGGTCGAGTACGGCCAATCAACGATATTTATCAGGAACCTGGCCTGTCCGATTGTCACATCCGCACACTAGAGCAGTATGACGTCAAAGCAAATCTCGTGGCACCTATTCGCATGCAGGGGGAACTGTATGGACTTTTAATTGCGCACCATTGTGACGGCGCCAGGGTCTGGACCCAAGCTGACATCGAGTTTCTATCAGAACTCGCGACACAAACTGAATATGCCTTGGGGCACTTAGATTTTATATCTGAGCTGGAAAATGCTCGCCACACAGCAGAACAGGTATCGTCACAGCAGCGTCACCAGCGTGAAACAATTCAGCATCAGCTCACAGACTTAAGACAGTCTTTGGAAGTTGCTTTCAAGGGCGATTTAAGGGCCCGCGCCATCGTTCCAGAAGGCGATATTGGCATTTTTGCCTCTTTCTTGAATGAGTCGATTGAACACTTACAACAGCTTGTTCAAGAAGTCCGACTGGCATCGGAAACCATGACCCAAACAGCGGATGGTAATCAAATTAATGTGGCAAAGCTTTCTAAAGCAACATTACGCCAATCGGACGAACTCGCCGAAGCGATGCAAACAGTAGAGGCGATTGCCAATGAGATTCAACAGGTCGATAGCAATGCCCAAAGTGCACAGTTAAAGGTGCAACAAGCGGATCAGGTCTTCCAAGCAGGCGATCAGGCCATGAATCGGGCGGTAGATTCAATTTCTTTACTACAGACTAAAGTAGAAGAAACGGCGCAACAGGTTAAGCGGCTAGGAGAAGCCTCACAAAATATTTCCCGCGTGGTCAATCTGATTCGAGATTTAGCAGGCCAAACTAATGTGCTGGCGCTCAATGCCTCAATTGAAGCGAATAGTTCTGGAGATCAGAGTCAAGGGTTTGGCATTGTGGCAGAAGAAGTGAGATCCCTGGCTGAACAATCCACCGTTGCCACTCGAGAGATTGAAACCTTGGTGGAGGAAATCCAAACGGAAACCAATCAGGTGGTGAGCACCATGGAATCCTGGAGTGAAGACGTGACTGAAAGCATGGGCCTTGTGGAAACATCGAGACAGCGATTGAATTCCATTTCTACCCTAGGTGGCGAAATCCGCATCCTAGTGGAAGCTATTGCCCAAGCAACCCTCGTACAAAATCAGGCGGCGACCTCGGTGTCCCACACTGTGCAAGATGTCAGACAGATCTCTCAAGAGAATTCCCACCTTGCTGTCAGCGTGGCAGACTCTTTCCAACAGCTACTCGATGTGGCTAATCGACTCCAGGCAAGGATTGACCAATTTAAGGTTCATTAACTGTTTTTTCACTGCCATATTTGTTGACCTATGGTGTCAGACTTTCGTCCTGAGGAGTCATATCAGTTCTTTTTGCAAGAAGTACCTGAGTTATTACAGGCACTAGAATCAGGGTTTCTTAACTTACACCAAAGTACTGAGATAGACCATATCTGGAATCTGATGTGCACCACCCACTCCATTAAGGGTGGTGCAGCTTGTGCCAGCATGGATGCAATCCAAGACTATGCGCACCATTTGGAAAGCTGCCTCAAGGTCTTAGCCGAGCAACCTCTACCGATCGCCCTCGCGACAGAAGAGCTATTGCTCCAAGCCCTAGATTATTTAAAGGCTGCGGTTGTAGAGGAAGTGAAGGGCGGCAGTAGCCACAGCGTTTTACTACAGGGGCAACCGGTCCTTGATGCCCTAAATCAACAGATTCCTACACCGGAAACAGATGATGCTCCAGAGATGGATGTAGTTCATGTTTTATTCAAGGAGGATGTCACTAAAGGCCTACAACGATTAAAACAACTGCTAACGGATCAGACCATACCCGCGCGTCTAGAAACCTTTAAAATTCAGGTGGAGATTCTTCAGGGCATTGGTGAGATTGCCAATTTGCCAGGGTTTATTGCGATCGCAACCACCACCCTAACCGCCCTCGAACAAGAACCCCAACAATTTGACACCATTGGTACAGTTGCGCTCAATGACTTCACCGCTGCCAAAAGCCTAGTAATAGAAGGAGACCGCAATGAGGGGGGCACCCCATCCCAGGCATTAGCATCCCTAGCCAACGTTGTGGCCCCTCCAGACACTGAACCAACACCCGAAAGTTTCGCCGCCGAAGAAACGCTAGAAACCCAGATCAGCAGTGAGGCACGCCTCCCATCACCACCCATCAGTCCCACAGGACCGATTTTATTATCATCACAAAATGATGAACAACAATGGACTAGCATCAACGACTTAGTCGGAGAAATGGTCACCCTTGACAGTCGCCTAATGGCACATCAAACTCAATCTAAGGAGACCTTAGTTGTGGGTGAGCGGTCACTGTTTCGACTAAAACAACTGCTCATAAACCTACAGCATCGCTACATATCGGCTCAAAACACCCTCTCCGAGGAAGATACAGAAAGCAGCTTACGATATCGTATACAACAACAAAAATATAAGCGACTACAAGCAGACCTCCAAGACATGTCTGCCGAAATGTCACAACTAGGGGAATTCTTTAAAGACTTTAACCTGGTTTATCAACAACACCAGCATTTACTCAAGCAACATCACAAGCAACTTAAACAAGCACAAAACCAACTATTACAGGCACAAATGGTGCCCATCAGCGTTGTCCTCAATCAATTTCCCCGCATAGTACGACAGCTATCCCAACAACAAAACAAATCCATCAGACTGCTAATTACAGGCGACACCACCCTAGTCAATAAAACAATCCTCGAGAAACTCTATGAGCCCCTCCTGCATTTGATTCGCAATGCCATTGACCATGGCATTGAACCCAATGAGATCCGTCAGGCTGCTCAAAAGTCTTTGCCAGCAACCATTGCCATCCGAGTCAAACGCCAAGGATATACCATCTACATAGAAGTAGAAGATGACGGTCGAGGCATTGATGTCGAAACCATTCGTAGCAAAATTGTAGCAAAAGGATGGTTAGCACCGGAAGAAGCCGACTCCGTACCCAACCAACATTTGCACGATTATCTCTTTCAACCTAACTTCTCAACAGCCGCCACCGTTAGCCAAATATCTGGCCGTGGAGTGGGTCTATATGCCGTCCGCTCCCAAATCAATGATTGTCAAGGCTCCGTCCGGGTCAGCTCAAAAACCGGAAGCAGTACACGTTTTACCTTACGCTTACCCGCGAATACGTCAGTTACAAAACTACTTCTCTTTCGCAGCCAACAACAGCTATATGCCCTTGCTGTAGACACCATTGTGGCCTTAACCTATGCCACACCCAAACGGCTCAAATCCGAAAAAAATCAAATCTACTATCTTTGGAAACAACAAAAAGTTCCCCTCTACACCCTATTCCATCTTTTAACCTATCGCTATCCTTTACCCTCAGTCAGTCGCGAAGCATTAGGATGGCTGGGACCTAGCGCCGTCGAGCAAGTGGCCATAGACAATACGGCCAGTAGCTTTCATATTCTGATTATTGGAGATGGAGAAGCCTATGTCGCCCTACGCGTTGACGAGATTTTAAGCCAGCAAGAACTGGTAACAAAAGCGCTAGATGATAGTTTCATCACGCCCCCTGACTACTTACAGGGAGCCGTTATTTTGGGCGACGGACAACTTCTACCCGTATTGAATGGCAATGTTTTAGTAGAACGCTGCCTCCAGTTGCGCTATCCACAAATTCCCAAGCTATCGATTACCCAGCCATCTATAGAAAATACATTTATCCCCACCATCATGATTGTCGATGATTCGTTGACAATCCGTAGTGTTCTAGCACTAACGCTACACAAAAACGGCTATCGAGTTATTCAAGCCAAAGATGGCCAAGAAGCCCTCCCCCTGTTAGAACAAAATTCTGATACATCTGCCATCATCTGTGACATCGAAATGCCCCACATGAGCGGAATCGAGCTCCTCAGTCGATGTCGACGCAGTGGCCTCACCATTCCCATCATCATGCTCACCTATCGCAATAGCGACCAATATCGCTTGCTTGCTAAACAGTTAGGGGCCTCTGCCTATATGACTAAACCTTATCTCGATAAAGAACTACTACAAGTTCTACAGAATTGTCTAAACGAGCATCAGCAAAGCCCAGCAGTCTAGCTTTTGGCCATCTTAGGCACATAGCAAAGAAGCCAGCAGCTCACAGAAGATTCATCCAACCAGTTACAGCGACCGCAAGAGCGTCCGCAGCATCATCAGGACGAGGTATCACTTGCAGCTTTAATTCTCGCTGCACCGCTTCTTGCACATCCTGCTTATCCGCATTGCCATAGCCCGTTAAAGCCTGTTTTATTTGCGCAGGGGTAAATTCTATAAACGGCAAACTATGCTGGGCTAACACCAACATCATCACACCACGTGCCTGGGCCACCAAAATCGTATTGCCCATGCGATAAAAAAACAACTTTTCAATTGAGACCGAATCAGGCTTATACGTCTCAATCAGACTATTAAGATCATCATAAATCGTACATAGCCGTGAACCAACCTCCGTCCCAGCCGGAGTTTCAATCACCCCAAAATCAACCACCTGCAAGTCTGGGTTCAAATTTCTAGTGGTCGCTGGATCATATTCAAGAATACCGAATCCCAGGATGGCTAAGCCTGGATCCAATCCCAGGATTCGTTTACGCATTTATCGTGCGCCCACAGGGGTACGGCCATTGGTCGATGGATCTGGAATAGTCACACCAAAAATATTGCCAAAGGTTTTTTCAACCTTATAACCAGAGTCAATCGACTCTAGAGGGTCTTTCCGCAGCCGATGACGCAGACACAAAGCAATAACGGTTTGAATATCGTCCAGCGTTACTTCTGTACGGCCTTCATAGGCAGCCAGGGCTTTCGCAGCCCGGTTGGATACAATATCGCCCCGCAAACCATCAACATCGAGCTCAGAACATACCTGGGAAATCTGGACACGATACTCATGATCGATGGTGACTTCCTTCAACCGCTGCTGCGCGCTAACGATTTTTTCCTGCAGTGCGGTTTGTTCAGCCTGATATTTATCCAGAAACGCATCCGGATCTTGATCAAATTCAGAACGCTGCTCAACGATTTGCACTCGCTGCGCAGGCTCCTTCACTGTCCGAATTTCAGCATGCATGCCAAAACGGTCTAGCAACTGCGGGCGGAGTTCACCTTCCTCAGGGTTACCTGAACCGATTAAAACAAATTGAGCAGGGTGGCGAATAGAAATGCCCTCACGCTCTACGGTGTTACGCCCAGACGCCGCAGAATCCAGCAGCACATCCACCAAGTGGTCATCCAAAAGATTGACTTCATCTACATACAGCAAACCGCGATTGGCCTTAGCAAGTAGACCGGGCTCAAACGCTTTCACCCCTTCAGAAAGGGCTTTTTCAATGTCAATTGTGCCGCATACGCGATCTTCAGTCGCTCCCAGCGGCAAATCTACCATCGGCACCTTCATCCTACCTTCAGGTATCCCTTGGCCTTCAAACTCGCGCTTCACCTCAGGGTCCTCAGGCGCTCGATTAAACGGATCGTTTTCCACCACACTGATTTCGGGTAAAAGATCCGCTAAGGCACGAATAGTCGTGGATTTACCAGTACCGCGATCGCCCATAATCATCACACCGCCGATCTTAGGATCAATCACATTCAAGATCAGGGCCAGCTTCATATCTTCTTGGCCAATTACCGCAGTAAAGGGGAAAACGGCACGCCGGTTAGAGGTAGCAGTACTCACAGGGCTTTTTAAAACGCTAGGTATTTTAACGACTAGGTTTAATTGTGCCACAGTGCGGCTAATGACGTTATTCAGCCTCTGCTAATTTGAGACTCAGAAGAATAGGTTAAGCTGACGGCGAATGAATTTACTTGCTTATCTTCCCGCTGTGTCCGCTACACCATGAGCTTTATCCACATTCGTCCCAACTGGCAACTCCCCGAAAAATTAGCAACACCTGAGAAGGCCTACCTCAACCGCCGCCGCTTTATCAAAAATTTGGCTGGCGTTGGCCTAGGGATAGCGGCCACGAGCTGCCGTGGTCGGCAATTGAGCGCCCAAGGGGCAGAAGCCTTAGAAAAGACGTTCGGTGAACCGATAGACAATTTCACAGTCAACAGCACCTTCAGTAATGCCAATCGACCGCTCACCAATCAGCAGTTCGCCAGTCGCTACAACAATTTTTATGAGTTTGGCCTAACTAAAAATATTTGGGCTAATGCCCAAAAACTACCGACCGACCCTTGGAAGTTAGAGGTCTCTGGACTCGTCAAAAACCCAAAAACTTACGATTTAGACGATCTATACAATAAATTTGCATTAGAAGAGCGCATTTATCGTTTTCGCTGCGTTGAAGCATGGGCCATGGTCGTCCCATGGATCGGGTTTCCCATGAAAAAAATTCTGGAGGACGTAGAACCCCAGTCAGACGCCAAATTTGTGCGGTTTGAATCCTTTTATGACGAACAAATTACAGAAGGCCCAGCCATTTCATTTTCGAACTTACCCTGGCCTTACCATGAGGGGCTTCGCATTGAGGAAATGGCTAACGATTTAGCATTTTTTGCTGTCGGCATTTATGGTCGCACGATGCCAAAACAACACGGTGCACCGATCCGCATGGTGCTGCCGTGGAAATATGGCTTCAAAGGGGCAAAATCCATTGTCAAAATTGATTTTGTAGCCGAGCAACCTACCACCTATTGGAATACTATTTCCCCCAATGAGTATAAATTTGAAGCCAATGTGGAACCGGATGTGGCTCATCCCCGCTGGTCACAGAAGCGTGAACGCCTAGTAGGGGAAGGCGAATCATGGGACTGGGTAAAACAGGACACAGTTATTTATAACGGCTATGGCGAATATGTAGCAGATTTATATACGTAAGCTACGCCCATTGCATTGCTTTAGACAGATAGCAAGATCAGACGCATCGATCTATGCACATTGCCGATCCAGACTACATTAAGACCGCAGTTGCCTTTCCCTACCGTGGGGTAACTATTCAAATTACCACTGGCACGCATTTGGGGGTCAAAATCTATACCGCTTGGATTGATTACGAAACCGGGAGTGCTGTGGCCGTGCCCAAAGCCTACAGTCGCCGCGAAGCTATTACACGGGCAAAGCAATGGGTACAGCAAAAGTTTAGCTTTACCCCTTAATTAGCTTTACCCCTTAAGAGTATGGGCGGTTCTAGCAAATGCCATCGCTAACTCTCGCCTAAAGCACATCTTTACCAGCAATAGTAAGCGCTCCGCCCTTGCACCCGCTTGCATATGGAGGGTTGATACGCCCCCATATGCAAGCGGGTGGGTGGCTGATATCAGCCACCCACCCGACTCAAGCCATTACACCTGAAGCCAAAACCGGATTTTAATCCGTGGAATCTTCAGTGCCCAGCTCCTGGGTCGAATTGCTTTCATCCTTCCCGTCTTCTGGAATGAATAGTTTTTCTAGACGGTCCTTAGACCAGCTATCACTAACAAAGGAAACAGCACTGATTTCCTCCAGGCGCACGAGCCATACAGTTCGACGGGAAACCTCATCATCGGGCTCGTCATCCTCATCGGGCTCGTACACATGTACGTAGACAATTTCAACGCAGGTTTCATCTAGATACACGGGAACACCGCTCAAACCACCCCAAGGAAGGCGTACCTGAACTTCGGTACCCTCCTGCATCGCCTCATCTAGCCGCTGATGTAAGCGACCAGCATAGGATTGCTTTTTGTTATCCCCAATCAGGTAAGGCACTTGCCGATTAATAGTCATGGCGATCCCTGTCAGCTAATGGACAAATTCGAGCAATAACATGACAAATTCTGTGAACATGCCATGGAACCGGAGCAATACATCATTCTGCATTGGCTACGGACACTAGCTCATTACAATGCGACTCAAGTCAAAAGACCCCTGTATCAGAAGTTTGGTTTCTTAAGTAGCCTATATCACCAAATACGGACTCTACAGGAACATCAGCAATCAGCTTAACGTAAGCATCTCTTAATTGTGGGTACATCAATGGACTAAAGCGTGACAGTAAGCCTTCCTGCACATCAGTGATATTAGCTACAGCGCCCTTTTATTGGCTGCTGTGCAAAAGGCTTTCAGCTCTATTGGGCCAATGCTAACACTGGCGTTTCTAGACAAACTACGCCGTTAGATGCTGGGCACCAACCGAGGACGATTGCCCACGATGCCCCAAGCACATCTGACGGCGTAGAAAGGCAATCATGATTTGATGAGCCTATACAGCCAGGAAAAACCATGGCAGCCTCCTCAAACGAGCACCACCTATAGCTACAGCAGCACTGCAACATATTTCGTATATTTGACTAATTTTTTTCAGCCAAAAGTACTTAAGTCAAATAAGTTTGATGGGTTTGGGAACAATCTTCCCAAAGAGATGAACAACGCGTAACAAAGATTACGCGCAAACCGTATTACAACAACTTTTTTTGATACCTACATCGATTTGACATCTAAATTAAAAGGATGTTTAAAGAACTACGCACATTGGCTGACATCCCCCCTGCTTCCCCTAAAATCCTTTAAACGTAAGCCCATACACCGTAAGCCCATGCACCAGACCAAAAAAACGGGTTAAACGCCTGACCAAAAATGGACAAATGTGTTCCCAATATATCTTCTAAAAGACGTACCACAGCTGAGTGACACTACATACAAGGAATACGTGATTATTATGAATAAGCTACATACCTAATTCCTTATAGGAATATAAAGATCACGGATCCTATCTAAATCGTATGATTACTCAAGATTGCAACAGATATGCAACTCATCTACGGCTAAAATCAGCATATTAGCTACTGGCAACTTCCCAAAGGAGCGGTACACTCTAGAGTATAAGGTCAGCCTTTCTCTACGCTACTGCTTGTAGTATAGAAGTCCATATTACAGTTCTCTAATACGATTAATGAGCCTAAATACAAAACTGCCCACCACTGATATGCAAGTCACTAGTATTCGCTTTGAGCGAGAGCTCATTGACAAATTGAAGACGCTTGCCGGCAGCCGTGGCTATCAGTCCTTAGTACGTGAGATTTTGTGGGACTACGTGCGCCAGCACTCCGATGATCCAGGGTTCCAAATTCAGCGTCAGCAAATTCGAGCGATTATGGCTGCTGAAGCACAGCGCCCCGAACGATGCGCCCTTACGGGTGAAACGATTGAGCCCGAGGAAGAGATGTGGATAGCGTTCACAACAGACCACGAGCTTGTGCCGTTATGTATTGATAGCCTAGAAGTTGATTAGGTAACCGCTATCGTAGATTTATCGGATATAAGAACAAATTAGAGTGGTCTTATGTCTAATAGTTCAACGACTGTGGGGGCAATGCAACCTTATGTCCTCTAATCTGTGTCCTTGTGGTAGTCAACAGTCCTATGGCAGTTGCTGCGAACCATTTTTGGTGAATGCATCTGTAGCACCAACTGCCGAGGCTTTGATGCGATCGCGATATGTTGCCTATTGCAAAGGCAATGTGAACTACTTAGTTGACACGCGGCATCCATCCAAACGTCAGTTTGATGATCGTATTAATTTAATTAGAAGTGTGCGTTCTACCGTGTGGGAATACCTTACGGTGGTCAGGACCCAGCAGGGCGGCAAAAACCACACCAATGGCTATGTGGAATTTATGGCGGTCCATAGTCAGCCGGAATGGGGACAACTGCACGAACGTTCACGCTTTATAAAGGAAAATAATCGCTGGTTTTATGTCGATGGCGAAATGTTACCGCCCATATTACCCAAGCGAAATCAGCCCTGCTGGTGTGGCAGTGGCAAAAAGTTCAAGCACTGTCATGGCTAAGACCCTGCGGGGGTAGAACACTGCACCCATGCGTGGCCATAGTTGGGAAAAACTTAAAAAGACGAGTCTAACCACGTAGACAATTTACGCACTGGTCCTCACTCAGAATTGGAGGAAGCGCGCTAGGTTAGCGTTAGTAAACAGGTATTGAGTTAGTTTTGCGCAAGGAATAAAACCATGGGTTGGATCACGTCTCTTCAAAGCTGCGGCCAGATATTAACCTCATTGAAGGGATGCACCGTGGCTAAAGCTAGTGTTTTGGTCATGATGGGTTCTGTGTCGGGCCCGATGGTAGAAGTCGCCCTTGCCAATAATGGAGAGGCCGATGCGGCTCCCCTTAGCTCTCGCTTCACCTGTGAACTGCAAAATGGCTCATACACAGTCATGTATCGTCCTAAAAGTGAACCGGGACAAGCTTATCCCTGGGCCGTGCCAACTGCCATGGGAGGTGGTTGGACTCCACAACGACGGTGTGAAACGATCAGCGCTCGTTTAGAAGAATATCGACCGGATGGCTTAGTGGAACTGCGGACCGATGTCGAGAATGGCTATAACACCGTATGTGCAACCACTGAAGACAATTTAGAGTCTTGTAGAATTGTCTTCACGGTTCCCCCTGGGCAAGATCCCACGGCCACTCGTGATGCTGTTTTTTCGAATATTACCTTGGCAGACAGTGGGACTTCAACGAGTGGAGTCAATACATTTGTGGGCGGCACCCAATTGCCAGAAACGGAGCTGTTCGACTCAGAGGTCTGGAATAGTTCAATCGCAGAGACGCTGGGCAATGTGTTGTCTGGACAAACACCTCAGCGCCAAAGAGCATCTGGTATTTATTTAAAGCCCTATTTAGACCCTGCTGACGGTGGTACGGGGGAATACTTAACACCCTCGAAGCAATTATTAAGCCCTGACAATTTTCGCTAAAGCAATACAGTTTCAGAGAAGATTGACGCAGCAGATTAAGGCTGAGTATTAAGAGATCTGCCGGAGATGGCTCCCCTGGAACCTGGGCATACTGGAACCAGTTGTCTTGAGCCAGTATAGTTTCCACTGTGCTAAAACGTCTTTCAATTCGTCAACGGATTACCTCCGGCTATGCTCTGGTTTTGGGCATAGCCGTTGCAGGTATAGCGGTAGGACTCTACTTGGGCAATGCTTATCAGCAAAAGGCGCTGACAACTTTGCAGCAGATCACAACGGAAAGATCGCTGTTGAATGAGTTGCAGATTCGTATGCTGCAAAACCACTTGACCAAACAATTATCTCCGCATCTTGATGATTCGGTGCAATTTAAGATTGCCACTGACGCACTCTTAGCTAGGGTTCAGCAGGTCCAAGTTTTATTAGGGAAATACCGGCTAGCTAGGGCTAGTTCACCCCACACAAATGATAAAACCCATGGGGAGTTAGATAATTTACTGATTGAATTAGACGCAGCAACTGAGCAATTTCGACAGCGGGTGGAGACGTTTGCTTTAGTAATGCAGGATCTGGATACCATGCCAGAAGCTGTTGCCAGGCAACATCTGTTGCAGTTTGTCCAAAGTGAAGAGTTTGCGCAGTATATTGAATTTCCGGGAAAACTGGTGCAATTCTCGGAGTATTTGGAACAACGAGAAGAATTAGGTAAAACGTCTCTACAGCAAGCGGAACGCTTAAGAACTCGGATTATCGCCACTAGTTTGATGCTATCGGTTGCGATCGCAACCTTAGTTGCCCTCTACACCAGCAATCACATTGCCCAACCGATCAAAGCCGTCATCGATGTGGCCCAACAAGTCAGACACAACAACGACTTTACCCTCCAGGTGCCTGTGGCAAATACAAGCGATACGGGCCAGTTGGGTATATCACTGAACCAATTAATTACACAAGTCCAGTGTTTACTACAAGAATTAGAATGCAAAAATGCAGACCTGAATAACGCGCTCCAGCAACTCAACGAACAACAATCACAGCTCATTCAATCAGAAAAAATGTCGGGGCTGGGCCAACTTGTAGCAGGCGTTGCCCACGAGATTAACAATCCGGTGAACTTTATCCATGGCAACCTCACCTATATCAAAGAATATACCGAAAACTTGCTCGACTTAGTCGCCCACTACCAGGAGCATTATCCCCAGCCCATAGCCGACATTCAACAAAAGGCTGACAACATTGATTTGCCATTCATCCAGAATGATTTACCCAAAACGCTACAATCCATGGCGTTAGGCACCAATCGTATTCGGCAGATTGTCATCTCCTTGCGTAATTTTTCGCGCAAAGACGAGGCAGACATGAAAAGCGTCGACATTCATGAGGGCATTGAAAGTACTCTGGTGATTTTAAAGCAAAATCTATACGACATTAAAATCATCAAACACTATGGAGATTTACCCCTAGTCGATTGTTATCCTGGGCAGCTAAATCAGGTGTTCATGAACATATTGGCGAATGCTATCGACGCTTTAAAAGATCCCAAAACACGTTCCAATCCCAGTCGTCACATTACGATTAAAACAGGACTGGCAACAACCGGGAAAGGCGTAGACATCGAAATTTCAGACAACGGTGCTGGCATTCCTGAAGATATCCAGAATCGTATCTTTGATCCGTTTTTCACAACGAAAGCCGTGGGCGAAGGCACAGGTCTCGGCATGTCCATTAGCTATCAAATTATTACCCAAACCCACGGTGGGCAGCTAGGATTCACATCTGAACCGAATAAGGGGACAACGTTTACCATCCAAATTCCCATTCACCAAGCGTGCCAAGAACCCAGCTCAGTTCTCACGGCTGCCTAGAGATTTTATGGGCATCACTATGAGGCTCCAAAGCACCCCATAGTATTGTCTGGGGGATGGGTCTTCTTAAGCCGGTGGCAAGAGTTCGTCGGACCAAAGGCCTTTAGACTCTAACCACTCTCGATTAAAGAGCTTGGATTGATAACGAGAGCCACTGTCACACAGTACCGTCACAATAGTGTGGCCAGGCCCCATCTGTTTTGCCAGGGCAACAGCCGCACCCACGTTAATACCAACAGAGCCTCCCATAAACAGACCATCCCTGTAGAGCAGTTGGTAGACCACGCGCAGCGCAAACGGGTCATCAATCTGAACCGCATCGTCAGCTGGGGCACCGGCCATATTGCCAGTCACCCGGCCATTGCCAATACCTTCCGTAACAGAATTACCTTCCGACTTGATTTCCCCCGTTTTGACATAGCTGTAGAGACCACTGCCCATCGGGTCGGCAACCACACACTTGATATTTGGATTTTTATCCTTTAAAAACATGGCTGTGCCCGCATAGGTGCCACCAGTTCCCGTGGCTGCAACCCAGGCATCTACCTTGCCATCAGTCTGTTGCCAAATCTCTGGACCCGTTGTTTCATAGTGGGCCTGACGATTGGCTAAGTTCTCAAATTGATTTGCCCAAATGGCATTATCCATGTCTTCTGCCAATCGTCCCGAAACCTTGACGTAGTTGTTGGGGTCTCGATAAGGAACAGCGGGCACGGTCCGAACATCAGCACCTAGGGTACGCAGTAACTCTATTTTTTCTTGGGACTGAGTTTCTGGAATGATGATGACGCACTTATACCCCTTAGCATTACAAATATGGGTTAAACCAATGCCCGTATTGCCAGCGGTGCCTTCAACAACCGTACCGCCAGGTTTCAGTAAACCTTTTTTTTCTGCTTCCTCGATAATAAATAGCGCCGCACGATCTTTGACAGAACCACCAGGGTTAAGAAATTCAGCTTTACCTAGGATTTCACAGCCGGTTTCCTCGGAGAAACTATTCAACCGAATCAGCGGGGTGTTGCCAACGGTGCCAACAAAACCTTGCTTGATATCCATGGGAGCCTTCATGCAATAAACGTTGGGGAATGATCTGTGCTGGTGCTACTTTAAAGCATGAATGCTTCTGAAAACACGGCCTTGTAGCAGCGCTTTACGGATGCAATCATACCGAGGGTGAGCAACGACGCAGCTTTATTATCCTAATGGGGAATGGCCCAGGGAAAACAGTGGAATGAAAGAATTTACTTTGCCCTAGGGCCATAGATTGTCGTTAACTGACATGGCCATCGGTGGCAAAGCTGCGATCAATCCAGCTTGCTGAAGCTGTTTCGCAGATTCATGCCATCGTCGAGCATCAATGATCCCCAATCGCGGGGCGTCCTTGGGGAGGACATAGTCAGCCAAAATCTCAAGGGACGCTTGCTGATAGGCAATATTTTGATAATCGGGTTCCACATACTGCTCCACGAGTAGATTGGCGGTTGTGGAGGGGTGCTCTATGGCCCAACGCCAGCCGGCAAAGGTAGCAGATAAAAAGTGCTGAATGTTTTGCGGTTGGTCCATAACTAAGGAAGTCGGCGCAAAAATAACCTGGCTGTAGGCATCAAACCCATAGTCTTTTAAGGGTAGAACCGTCGGCACTTGCCCCGAGCGTTGGGCAAATTCGATCGGTTCATCGAGGGCGTAACATTGAACGGCGTCGAACTCTCCTTGGCTAAGACGTTGGTACTTTTTGTCATAGGGGATATCGACTAAATCTAGTTGCTGGGGATCGATGTTATGGCTGTAGAGAACAAGTTCTACGGCTTTACGCCCGTCGCTGTGCACACCGATACGTTTACCGATGAGCTGCCGGGGATGGGTTAAGGATTGCTGGGGCAAACTCATGAGGGCTAAGGGTGAGGCCTGCAGCATGGCAGCGATCGCAACGATATCTATCCCCTCCGACTGAGCCGTCAAAATCAACGACTCTTCGGCACAGCCTAGGGTCTGAGGCTGTGCCACAACCGTCTGCACCACATCCATGGCCGGCTCAGCCGCCTTTAAATTGACCACAAGCCCTGCGCGTCGATAATACCCCAGAGATTCAGCCACGCATAGCCCAGCAAACTGAGCATTGAGATGCCAATCTAGCTGCATCGTGAGGCGAGGCATGGCCCGCCAAGGTAGCCAACCAATGCCCGCTTGCAACAAACCACGCCGCGATATCACCACAGTTTTTTCTATCTATACACAAAATTAGAGCAAAGGGGCTGGGGTATTTTGGGTCATGCCCCCATCGCCACACCCTTCATCCTAGGAAAAATCTGAACCATAAGTGCACGGCGATAACCAGCCAGCCTTTAACCAAGCTAAAGGTTCACGTCACAGCGTCAGTCCGTAGTTTAGAATTTATCAGTTATCGAGGTTTCAAGGTAGAACCGGGCAAGCTAAACCAAGGACATATAGACAAAACAATGGTATGCAGTGACACTACATTTGAAATGCTGGCCAATAGCAGACAGCTATGGCCTCAACTGTTTAACCATTTAAATACGGCCATCCATCTCAAAACACTGAATGGCAAATGGATTTACGCCAATCATGCCAGCCAGAAATTATGGAACCATGGCCCCATTGACCTGGGCGAAACCAAGACCGACACCGACTGCTTGCCCCCCGAAAAAATTGCCAGCTTTACCCAAGCTGATGCTCAAATCATTGAGCAAAAATCTCCCGTAGAATTTACCAGCCATAGCGACAACCAGACCATCATTGTCCGCAAGTCTCTAATTGCCTTAGCCACAAATAAGTCTTGCATCTTGACAGAATGTCAGACTATAAACCACCCAATAAATCCTGAAACCCCAGAGACTCCAGCGGCACTCGAAGCCACCTTACAAGAGCTACAACAAACCCAGCTACAGCTCGTACAACATGAAAAAATGTCGAGCTTGGGTCAATTAATGGCAGGGGTCGCCCACGAAATCAATAACCCCGTCAACTTTATTTACGGCAACATTCGCCATGCCCAGTCCTATGTCCAAGAACTCATCGAACTGATCAGCGCCTATCGAGGGGCAGATGGCCAACCCAACGATGTCGTCCAAACCCTTTTAGACGATATGGATCTAGACTTCATGATGGTGGACTTACCCAAAGTGCTGTCGTCCATGAGCGTCGGTGCCGAAAGAATTCGGGCGATTGTATCGTCCCTGCGAACATTTTCTCGCATGGACGAAGCCAAGATGAAAACCGTTAATCTCCACGATGGCTTGAATAGCACCTTGATGATTTTGGAGCATCGGTTTAAGGCAACCACTGAACGCGCCGCGATTACCATCCAAAAACAATATGGGGAGCTGCCCCCAGTAGAATGCTACCCAGGACAGCTCAACCAGGTCTTTATGAATCTCTTGGTGAATGCCATCGATGCCATCGAAGACGCCATGGCAACAGAAGCGATGCCCCTCCCATTGCAAATTACAATTTCTACCCAGGCAGACCAAGCAATGGCCATCATCGCAATTCATAACGATGGGCCACCCATTCCCCAATCTATTCAACCCCGGCTCTTTGATCCGTTTTTCACCACTAAACCTGTGGGTAAAGGCACGGGCATGGGGCTATCCATTAGCTATCAAATTATCAATGAACGCCATGGCGGCCAGCTTAGCTGTGAATCCGATGAGCACATAGGCACCACGTTTACCATTCGGATTCCCCTGATGACTCAAACGAAAAAACAGGATGCTCCGATGGAACATCCTGCCAAAGACTAGCTAGCCAAAAGCCAGTAACCCATTGTCGCCCTACTTGTTGGGCTGAGGAGTCATGCGCAGGTAAGGCTTCACTTCGGTAACACCTTTGGGGAACTGCTTCTTAGCATCTTCAGTGGAAATAGAAGGCACCACAACACAGTCTCCGCCGTCCTGCCAGTTAGCAGGCGTTGCCACCTTGTGGTAGTCGGTTAGCTGTAGCGAATCAATGACCCGCAAGATCTCGTCAAAGTTACGACCTGTGCTCGCAGGGTAGGTAATAGAAAGACGCAGCTTCTTATTGGGATCGATTACAAATACGGATCGCACAGTCAATGTATTACCTGTGCTGGAGTTGGGATGGAGCATCCCGTATAGGTTAGACACTTTCTTGTCTTCGTCCGCCAAGATGGGGTAATCGACGTTAGTGCTTTGGGTCTCGTTGATATCACCAATCCAGCCGTTGTGGGAGTCAACACCGTCAACGCTGAGGGCAATGGTTTTCACATTGCGCTTTTCAAACTCGGCACGGTACTTAGCAACGGTACCAAGTTCGGTAGTGCAGACAGGAGTATAGTCTGCGGGGTGGGAGAAAAGCACGACCCAGCTATCGCCAGCCCACTCATGAAAGTTGATATCCCCAGCGGAGGATTTTTGGGTAAAGTCTGGGACCTGATCCCCTAGTTGAAGTGCCATAACGGAATTTCCTGTTTATTTCCTTTAATCGCAGCAATATATGCTTGCACTAACGACCTGTATCCAGGCTATGTGGACTAAGCATCTCATAAACCCCGGTATTCCGACCGGAGTTTAGATGATTCTTAATTATCCTATCGTGAAAGGACTCAAATGGTATCAACTGTGCCAGACGTCTAAGAAAAAATCTGCACATTTTTTAACTTGGGTTTGACCAGTGCTGCAGGCCTAAATACAGAGCTGCCAAGGTCCCAGCCACTTGAATGTAACCAGCGGCGATGTACTGGTGAATGTCATCAATCGATAGGAGAACGACTTCGATGTCTTCGGTTTCATCGAGGCGCTGCTCTCCGACGAGATAGGCATTTTCCGCAAGAAATAGGTGAATGCGGTTAGTTTCTTTGACCGGGTTGTCATATAAGACGCTGAGAAATTTTAAGGTGGGGGCGGTGTAGCCCGTTTCTTCTTCAAGTTCACGCTTGGCGGCAATTTGCGGATCTTCTTGGGAGGGATCAAATGTACCGGCTGGCAGCTCTAGCAAAATGGCTTGGGCACCATGGCGGTACTGCCGAATCATGACGATATCGCCATGGGCAGTCAGGGGTAAAACTAGGGCGACATCGGGACGGACACTGACAAAATAGTCGTCAATCACCTTGCCATTGGGAAGACACACGGTATCTTGGCGGACTTTGTACCAGCGATGATCAAACGCTAAACGGGAGGATAGGATTTTCCAGAGTTGAGGTGTAGGCATAGGTGTACGCAGGAGATTCGTCCGCTAGATTTACGATATAAGGCCATTCCCAGGCTGACCGTTGCTCTATGTTTCCAAATACCGATTAAGCTTAGGAACTGTAGCGTCAAAGGAAAAGCGATGGCAGAGGCAGCAAAACGAGTCCTGTTAGTGGATGATGAGCCGGGTCTACGGGAAGCCGTCCAGGCTTACTTAGAGGACAGCAACTTTGAGGTCCGTACCGCCAGTAATGCTGGGGATGGCATGGAGCTGCTACAACAGGAAACACCGGATGTGCTGATCTCAGACATTATGATGCCTGAGGTAGATGGGTATAAATTTCTTAAGCAGGTGCGTGAAGATCCTCGCTACAAGTCACTGCCGGTTATTTTTCTAACGGCTCGGGGCATGACGAGCGATCGCATCCAAGGATATAACGCTGGTTGCGACGCTTACCTCTCTAAACCCTTTGATCCTGAAGAGCTGGTGGCCATGGTCACTAACTTAATCGAGCGTCAGGCTGCCCGCACACCTGAAGCAGGCGCTACTCCTGATATTGCTGCCATGGCGCGGCAAATTGAAGAAATTAAAGCACTCTTGACCCAACGGGGCACCATCCCTCAAAAAACCTCTCCTATTCGCATTGACCTCACCCCTCGGGAACAGGATGTCTTAAATCTGGTAGCCGAAGGGTTAATGAATAAGGAAATCGCCAGCCGCCTAGGCACAACGGTCCGCAACGTGGAGAAATACGTTAGCCGACTGTTTGGCAAAACCGGCACCAACAGCCGCACAGAGCTAGTACGCTTTGCCCTAGAACATGGCCTAGTGACGACTTAAAGGCTTATTTGACTAGATCTATTCGACTAGATCTAGTCGAATAGATCTAAGGGAAAGGGACCATAGGTGCCATTGACCAGATCGTACTCCGGTTCACTGGCATGGAAAGAGACTAAAACTCCCCGGTTGGGACCGCTGTAGTCATCTAAATACCAGGCCCCTTTGAGGGTATTAAATTTTAGGTACACAGACCCATCTCGGGGAGGCAAGTCTAAATTGACGGGCTGGGCTAGTTTATGGACATAGGCTTCTGTGGCAGCTTTAGCGGCAGCCAATGTCTCTGTGCAAATCCCTAGGGTTTCGTAGTCTGCCAGGTGACTAAACCAAAGCAGGGCATCCACCAGCGATCGTTTTTGATCGTGGGTGAGGTTGGGGGGAACCGCAAGACAGCTAAACTGCGCCAGTTGCTGGCGTACCTTTTTAAGGTTGTCCGGGGTAGGTTTGAGTTTGAGCATAGTGCTAACGATCTCAGGTTCGCGATTTTACGCGGTTGAGGGTTGCAAGTCGTGGGCGGGATGGGCTCACTAGAGTGAGACGGTGCGCCATTGCACCAGCGCTATTATGCCATTGACCCTACGCCTATGACACTTACCTGCGATCGCACTCAAGAGCAGGCCCCCCGCTATAATTTGCGGGTCCACGACATGCCAGCAGACCAGCGCCCCCGCGAACGCTTAATGACCTACGGGGCCAAAAATCTCACATCGGCTGAGCTGCTGGCAATTTTACTGGGCACTGGGGTATGTCGTGGCAATAAGCTATCTGCGGTTAATTTAGGCCAACATATTCTCAATGAACTGGCCCAGGAGGGCAGCTCTGCCCTGGATGCCCTCAGGCAGGTGACCTACCAAGAGCTAATGCTAGTCCCCGGCATCGGACCGGCCAAAGCCAGTACCATTTTGGCAGCGCTGGAACTAGGCAAGCGCGTTTTACACAATCGCCCCACCGACCGCACCGTCGTAGACGATCCCGCCATTGCGGCAGCGGCCCTAAGCCAAGATTTAATGTGGCAATCCCAGGAGAGATTTGCGATCGCTCTTTTAGATGTCAAACATCGCCTCTTAGGCACCAAAGTGATCTCCCTGGGCACAGCAACAGAAACCCTAGCCCACCCCCGTGAGATTTTTCGTGAAGTGATTAAACAGGGGGCGACCCGAGTCATTGTTGCCCACAATCATCCCAGCGGTAGCCTCCAACCCAGCACCGCAGACTTAGATCTGACCCACCAACTGCTCAAAAGCGCCAATATTTTAGGCATTCCGCTATTAGATCACCTGATCCTTGGCAATGGCGACTTTACCAGCCTGCGACAAACTACAGATCTCTGGAATGAAGACACAGACTGAGGAGAAACCTTACGAGATATTAAAACATCACCTCTAGCGAAACATACTTCAACAAATGTTCAAAAAAGGACGTATGAAGAAGAGATTTGGTACGTCTTTTTACATGTAGTAATACGTTGGCCATAGCCAATCTATCACCATGCCGTTAGAGACTGCCTGCCATACATCGTTCCATGACATAGGAACTGCGACGGCTGCATCACATAATCGGCCCCAATCCCTTGCTGCATGCAAGTCTGGGCTAGCCCCCATTACCCGGCACCAGCATCAGATCGCCCTGAAGTTAGGATAAAGAATAGGTTGAGACCTATTGTTGTGGCGATATTATTTGAAACTGTCTGGAAAACCTGTCTGGAAAACTGCTTGGCAACAGACATCTCACATCAATGCCATTTTCCTTGATTTTGTTAATTCTTTTTTTACACTCTGGACGCAAGTTAACATTTATCCCGTTGTTGCCATCTTCATAGCCACTTACGCCCCAGCAGTCGTAACATTTGTAACTGTTCGCTAGTTATCAAATACGTTAAATGGTGAGCTTGGCAAGCTTCAAATCGCTATAACCCTTGTTCAAGTTTTATGGGCAACGGGCATTTGTTCACCCATGTCCAGCCAGGTTTAGAGATATCCCATCGGATCTCCATCGTAGATAAGTAATTCATTGGCCTTGGGAGGATCTATTTCTACCTGGCTTATTCCATGGCGGTTCAGACCTAGTGAGGCTATCTGCCGTTATCCCCTGGCCTGGAGAATAATTATTTTGGAAAAATTGCATTGGTTTAGATCCCCAATATCAACAACTTTTATCTTGCCTAATTAAATCAGTGCTTTTGGAGTCAGACATCAGCCATGACCATTTCTCTATCCGTCCTTAAGCCCGGTCTCAAGTTCCATAATTTACGGGGAG
The DNA here is from genome assembly GCF_018739865.1 of Leptothoe kymatousa TAU-MAC 1615. Classification (GTDB taxonomy): domain Bacteria; phylum Cyanobacteriota; class Cyanobacteriia; order Phormidesmidales; family Phormidesmidaceae; genus Leptothoe; species Leptothoe kymatousa. The sequence continues at coordinate 86,403 of NZ_JADOER010000003.1, forward strand.
ATATTTTTGGCGGTCTCACCGCCGCCATCGTAGCTTTACCCCTAGCCCTAGCCTTTGGTGTCGCATCTGGTGCGGGTCCCAGCGCGGGCCTCTACGGAGCAATTTTTGTTGGCTTCTTAGCCGCTTTTTTTGGCGGCACGCCATCCCAGGTCTCCGGTCCCACGGGGCCCATGACCGTGGTGATGGCCTCCACATTTGCAGCCCTCACCGCCAAACATCCAGAAACAGGCCTAGCCATGGCCTTTACGGTGGTCATCTTGGGGGGCTTATTTCAAATCCTGATGGGGGTTTTGCACCTAGGCAAGTACATTACCTTGATGCCTTACACCGTGATCTCAGGATTTATGTCCGGGATCGGCGTGATTATTATCTTGATCCAAATTGGGCCACTGCTGGGCCATATCGGCACTGGCGGCGTCGTCGCATCCATTCGGCAATATCCAGAGGTCTTTAGCCACATTGATCCGGTGGCTGCAGGCTTAGGACTGCTCACTTTGGCCATTGTGTTTGCGGCCCCCCCCAAACTCAACCGCATCTTGCCCGCCCCATTAATTGCCCTGGTACTTTGCACCCTACTCTCGGTCTACTATTTTCCCGAGAGTGGCATTCCCCGCATTGGTGATATTCCAGAGGGATTGCCTCGCCTGCAAATGCCCTACCTGACCTGGGACACCATCCGAGAAATGCTGGGCTACAGCCTGATGCTGGGAGTGTTAGGTGCCCTGGATTCACTGCTAACCTCCCTGGTCGCCGATAGCATTACCCGCACTCAACATAATTCTGACCGTGAGCTCATCGGCCAAGGCATTGGCAACTGCGTAGCCGGATTATTTGGCGGCCTGCCGGGAGCTGGGGCCACCATGCGAACAGTGATTAATGTGCAGTCCGGCGGTCGCACCAATCTTTCTGGGATGATCCATGCCCTAGTGCTGGCGGTGATTGTCTTAAAAGCTGGCAACTTAACCGAGCCCATTCCCCACGCAGTCCTGGCCGGTATTTTGATCAAGGTTGGCATTGACATCATTGACTGGGGCTTTTTAAAGCGCGCCCACCGACTTTCGACCAAGGGCGCAGGCTTAATGTATTTGGTGATGGGCCTAACGGTCTTTGTCGATTTGATCACCGCCGTCGCCGTTGGCGTATTCTTAGCAAATTTATTAACCATTAAAGCCATTACCGATATCCAAGTGAAGGATATGCGGGCCGTGACCCATGGTGATAATGAAAACTGGCTCACCCCGGAAGAGCGATCGCTATTAAAAGCTGCCAAGGGACGCATTTTAATGTTCCACCTGAGCGGGCCCATGAGTTTTGGGGCAGCTAAGTCGATCTCACGCAGGTTAGCCATTGTCGAAAACTATGAAATTCTGATTTTAGACCTGACCACGGTGCCCAGATTAGGCGTGACTGCCTTACTGGCCATTGAAACCATGATGAAAGACGCCATCGCCAAACGCCGTGACATATTTTTGGTCGGTGCCAAGGGGCAGGTGCAACACAGGCTGCAGCGGTTAGAAATCGTAGAGAAATTGCCAATGTCCCATAAGGTGAAAGAGCGCAGTATCGCCCTGACACGTTCGATGGAACTGCTCAATATGTATGTCCCGGCAGACGTGCAGCAGGAGGTAGCGCAATAGACTTTGCCCCCAAGGCTGGGGAGGAGCTGCCCGCCGCATCACGATGCCAAGGCAACCATTTAAGGTTGCAAATTGCGTGAATCCACCCTTCGGTTATGGCTAATTCATCAACTACGCTTGCGATGTAAGGCTAGTTCCAATATTAGAAACGCTTCGTTTTTAGCTATTTTCGATGGGTTAGAGACTGTGGGATGCCCATGGTGTCTAGCTTTGCAAGTTTTCTTAAAAGATATGCAACGAAGTTGACCTAACTCACGTCTGAGGATAAAAGGCATTGCGAAATGCTGCTACTAGAGCATCGCATAGCTTAAGTCCTACTCAGAGTGCAATGTTGGGTCATCTTTATTTATGGTGCAGTTAGCTATTCTTGACCTGCATAAATATCATGCATGTTTTTCATGTTGAACTCCTGAGGCCGATCCAAGCGACAGGATTTTAGATCAAGATAGTTACGGGTATTTACATTTCTATAGCAGTCTGCCGGAGTTATTCGTCAGGCTGTATTGCACATCGCTATTGCTATCTATCTTCTAGCGATCATTCATCAGATGGACTTGTGCAAAAACATTTATCGATTTTCAGGGTGACCTTGCTTGTGATTGTTAGTTAGAACATCTGTGCTGATGTACAGCCCTAAGAAAACACTAATTGAAACTTTTACTACCTATCTACAAAGAACCTACGACACTGTCTTTTGTGGCAGTGATCCTTGCTACGGTGAGTTTTTGCGGTCTACCGCTCGTATGGTTTTGGGTACGATAGCCCAGAGTGATGCTCTATATCACGACTTAGAACACACCCTGCTAGTGACGGCTGTTGGGCAAGAGATTCTGCAAGCCAAGCGGATTTGCGAAGGTTCGACCAGTGTCACCCAACAGGATTGGCTGCATGTCATCACTGCTTTGCTTTGCCATGATATTGGCTATTGCAAGGGCATATGCCAACAGGATGATGCTGAATTGGGTCGTCATATCACTGGCATCGGTGAAGAGTATGTCTTTTTACCGTTTGGCTCCACTGACGCGGCCCTGAGCCCCTACCATGTGGACCGGGGTAAGCAGTTTGTTTGTGAGCGATTTGGGACGACGACGTTGCTGGATATTGCCACGGTGCAAAACATTATTGACCGCACCCGGTTTCCGGCCATCGATCGCCCCATGCCGGCCAATGTGAAAGCCCTCGCAGATCTGGGACGGGCGGCGGATTTGATTGGTCAGTTTAGCGATCGCAACTATTTACAAAAGCTGCCCGCACTCTTTTACGAGTTTGAACAAAACGGCACCAACCAAAGCCTAGGCTATAACCATCTCACCGATGTGAAACTAGGCCTTTCAGAATTCTATTGGAGCCGTGTACACGAACACGTAGAAGGGGCCATTGACTATCTCAAATACACCCCCACAGGTCAACAAATCGTGACGGAGCTGTATGCCAATGTAGCCGTGCCAAAAGCCAGTATGTGCGCGTAGCAACAGGCTTCTAAGATTTCGAAAAGTCTTGGCAGTCCTGGTGTTATACGCCATGTACCTGTTTTTTGTGCTCGTATCTGACAACACCCGTATGCAGATCGGCAGAAAGCACCTAAACTAGGGCTGTTCTTATCTGAAAGACCCATGGCTCCACGTGACGCGAGTAAACCTGAAGCAGCTCCTGCCACCGCTCCTACCAAGGAAGCAGAGGCAGCCCCTGCTCAAGCAAAAGCGCCTGAACCTCCAGTAGATACCGACAATTTGGATGTCGTCTTTAGTGCCCTCAAAACACTAATGACCACGGTGGATAAGCTACAAAAGTCACGTCAAGAAGTGGGCGACATTAAACCCTTAATTGTGCGCATGCTGGATGGAGAACTCCTATCGGGGGATGAACTAGACCAGCTAAAAACAGGCGTGAGCGGCCTCTCGAAACTGGTACGCATCTATGGTGACTACCAAACCGCCCTGGAAAAAGCACAGCCAGCCCGAGAAATTTTGGACACCGTTCTCAAGTAAATAAGCCCTTAGCTCTATCCATTTGAGCACCAGCCAAGGCGGCATATTAAGCGTGCCGGGGCTGCTTAATATGCCTGAATATATGGGCCACCTATGGGCCAAACTCCAACGCTATTGGTTTGGGGCGGCATTGTTTTACCCTTCGTCGGTGGGGCAGGTATTAGCTGGGGGAGTCACCAAAACCTTATCTACTCGGTTGCCGTCCATGTCCATCACCTCCACGGTAAAGCCACGCCATTCAAACCGATCCGTCGCTTTAGGAATCCGCCCCAACTGGTGAATCACTAACCCGCCTAGGGTGTAGTAGCTGACGGTGCGATCGGGCAAATCAATCAACCCCAAACAGCCATAGACATCTTCGATGTGCATCATGCCCCCCAACAGCCAAGAGCCATCGTCACGCTGATAGGGTTTGTCAGTGGGCTCATCTAGGGCCGGCGCATCGCCCACTAGGGCTTCTAAAATATCCCACAGGGTAACTAAGCCTTGGATCACACCGTATTCATCCACCACCAATGCCGTATGGACGCGGGAGCGTTTGAACTGCTCTAGCAACGGTAGCGATCGCGATAGTTCCGGAATCACCAGGGGCTGTTCCAGGCCAATGGTTAAATCGAGGGGATCTTGATCGAGGGCACGGGTGAGCAACGAATTCACGCTGATTAGGCCCAAATTATTGTCTAAACTACCCTGACAGACTGGCAATCGCCGATAGCGGCTAGCCACAATTTTTTGCTGGTTTTCTGCCGGAGCATCTTCTAAATCTAGCCACGTAATCTCCGGACGGGGGGTCATAATCGACGTGACCGCGCGGTCGCCCAGGCGAAAAACCCGCTCCATAATTTCCCGTTCTGCCACCTCCAGGGTGCCTTCTTCCGTACCCTGTTGAATAAAAGCACGGATTTCTGCCTCCGTCACACTGGGGCCATCCTCCGCCTGAATGTTCAGCAACCGCACCACCAAATTTGTCGAAAAACTGAGCAAGGTCACCAGGGGTGCCGCCAATTTGGATAACAGCGACATCGGCCCCGCAATCACCTTGGCAATGGTCTCGGGCATGGTCAACGCCAACTGCTTGGGCACCAGCTCCCCCAAAATTAAGGATAGGTAGGTAATGATGGCAACCACTAGGGGAAAGGCAAGGGTGTCGGCATAGTTGGCCAGCCCTGGAATTTGGCGCAATAACTGGGTGACGGGGGCCGACAGGGCCTGACCACCAAAGGCACCACTGACGATGCTAATCAGGGTGATGCCGACCTGCACTGTGGAGAAAAAATTGTCCGGTCGTTTCGCTAGTTTGAGGGCGGCCTGGGCTTTGCGATCGCCCCGGCGCGCTGCCTGCTCTAAACGCACCTTACGGGACGACACAACAGCCAGCTCAGACATGGCAAAAATGCCATTGGCGATAATCAGCGCGAGAACAATCAGAATATTCGTGACCATATGGACCAGCCAGCAGCAGAATCTTTATCCTACTATTAGTCCGCTTTTCAGCTATGCGCCACGTCATGAATACTAGGTTTGCCCTGGCGTTTGCCCTAGATTGGCCCTGGAACTGCGGCTGTTTTTTTGACACCCTCAACTCCGCTCAACATTATTCACATCACGCTTTAATTCTTCAACTTTTGTTGTACTACTCCTCGATATATTTTTAATCTGAGACAAATGCTCCATAAAATATTTCTTCAGATCGGTATACCCTGCAATCAACACAAGCCGACAAAGCTCCCCAATCAAGGCTTATGTCAATTTTGCATAAGTTCTAAGCATTTTCTCATAGGCACAAGATACTATCCAACATAATTCTGAAATTAGAACTAGGTACGCTTAGTTTTTCTCAGCCATCAACATATCTGGAGGGATTTTCCTCACCATGGATCCTTTCGCCATTACTTTCGTCGAGTTTCTCATCAAAGCCATTCGGGTTTACTTTATCGCAGGCTTAATTTTTGCTGTCTTGTTTTCATTGTTGGGCGTGCAGCGCACAGACCCCGGCGCTAAAAGCTTTGCCCCCTTCTTTCGTTTACTCATCATTCCAGGGGTGAGCATTTTTTGGCCCCTGTTTGCCCTCCGGCTAGTGCGTGGGAAACAACATCCAGTGGAACAAACAGCCCATCGCCAAGCGGCGAAATTCACGCAACCATAGTCGCTGTTCTAGTCGCGTCTAATCGCTCAACACAACACTGTTAGCACGGAGATTCAGGTGATTATTTCACGTCGAAAAATCCATCTATACGCATCCATTGCCCTCGCCGTTATTCTGCCGATTATTTTTATTGCCGGCATCGTCTTTAGGCCCACCTATGCCACCGTTACTGACGACACGGGGAAACTGCTGAGCCAAGACCTCGGCAAAAGTGTTATCGCTCAGCCACAGCAAACCAACAACCATCAGGAGAATCCCATCGCTACCTTTTTAGCAGAATAGTCACCGGACTATTGCTAGCAATCTCCTCGTAACGTGATGTCTTTTTTGCCATGAGTGTTTCCTATAAATCCATCCAATGGAATCGACAAAAGCTGATTTACGATGCCCTGTTATTAGGCACGGTCGGCCTGTATCTGTATATCTTTTTAACGGTCGCCAGCAAAACGGGTACCAGCCTTGATTTACGAGGCATTCGCATCCGGGCCTATGGGTCTGCGGCCTTTATTTTGCTCAACGTGATTCTATCCATTGGTCCCCTGACCCGATTGGATAAACGCTTTTACCCACTGCTGTTTAATCGACGTCACATGGGCGTCACGTTTTTCTTTCTCGCCTTGATCCATGCCATTGGCCTGAATCTGCCATTTTTGCCGTTTAAGGTGGATGGGGGGGTGCTCACTTGGTATCACGACTTTGGCAACCTCAAGCCCTTGGTCAGTTTGTTTGTGAGCAACACCGAATATGGGGATTTGATCCGTTTTCCCTTTGAAAGTCTGGGGGCTGCGGCCCTAGTCATCTTCTTTGTGATGGCGGCTACCAGCCACGATTTTTGGCTGGTCAACCTGACTGCCCCCATTTGGAAGGCACTGCACATGGGGGTATACGTAGCCTATGGTCTGGTGGTATCCCATGTGATTTTAGGCCCCTTACAAACCAACCAGCATCCTTGCCTGACCATCGGTGTAGCCATCAGTGTTATATGGATTGTGGGCTTGCATTTGTTCACGGCCCTCAGGGAATCGAAACTGGATGCGAAAGCTGCGGGTAGCACGGATGACGCTGGGTTTATCGACGTGGGCACCATCGCCGAGATTCCAGAAAATCGGGCCAAGATTGTCACCCTGGCAGGAGAACGTGTAGCCATTTTTAAATACGAGGGCAAACTCTCAGCAGTTTCTAATGTTTGCCAACATCAAAATGGCCCCCTAGGGGAAGGAAAGGTGGTGGATGGCTGTATTACCTGTCCCTGGCATGGTTATCAGTATCTACCGGCGGAAGGGGCTTCACCACCGCCCTTTACCGAAAAGATTCCCACCTTTGAAGTACGCGTTGCGGGCGATCGCATCTGGGTCAACCCGATTCCGAAACCACCGGGGACCAGAGTCGAACCGGCCTTACTTGCTTAGGGCTGGTTAAAAATTAAAATCATGGCCTAATTCCTTGAAACCATTGCTAAAAGAGCTTTTGAGGCCTAAACCATGACGTAGTTTTTAACAGCTCCTAAGTGCACCTTGAATTTTTCCATTTGGATACCTCCGATGACTGAACGCGACGATTTTTATATTGGCTATGGGCCAGTGCCCCCCAGCGTGCGGCGATTGTTGCTGTGGTTTGTGCCGGTGTTGGTGCTGGGCGTCTTGGGTTTGGCCATGATCGGCCCACCGCTCCATTTTGACCAGGCCAACCCAGGGCAAATTAAGGGCAGCCAAGCATTTGAGGGTTTGCTATTGGCTGAGCCTTCCCCCCATTTATTAGTGCCAAATCCAGATACACCGGATGAGCCCTTTAAGGTATACCCCCTGTCGGGATTGAATAAGATGTCGCCGAGGCGCGCCATCATGGACAATGCGGGCAGCTGGGTCAAGCTCCAGGGTGTGTTGGTGAGCCGCAAGCCCTATGAGATGTTGGCGGCGCAAAAAGCCGAAGCCATTGAGACGCCGGCTGGGGCAGACCGCATAACAGACCAAACCCTATCCCTCGGGGAATTTGCGATCGCAGGCGAAATCGTCGATGGCAAATGCTATCCCGGCATTATGAAACCGGGCCGCACTAAAACCCACCGGGCCTGTGCTGTTCGCTGCATCAGCGGCGGGGTACCCCCTGTTTTTCGGGCGGGCAATAAGAATGGTCAATCGCTTTATTTCTTGCTATCTGACCTGGAGGGGCAAGCGGTGAATGATCGGGTGCTAAATATGGTGGCCGACCCAGTGGAGATCACGGGAGAAGTGCTGCAATATGGGGATTCTTTTATTTTGAAAGCAGACCCCAGCACCTATAAGCGTTTACCCGCCTAGACGTTATTTCATCGCCATTCCTAAACAACCTAGTCCATGGTGCGAGAATTTCTGTTGCCACTGCTGTCAGCCAGAAATTCTCGCGGCAATCAGGTGTTGAAATCGTCGAGTCAAAACAATGGCAGCAACCACTTGCCCCAGGGCCAAACACCACCACAGCCCCATCCCTTGCAGACCCAAAACCTGCCCCACCACATATCCCAGCCCCACACCCAGCCCCCAATGCACCACAACATCCACAGTCGCCAAAAGGTGGGTATCCTTTAGCCCCTGCAAAGTACCGGCACTGATTAACCGAATCCCCTGGGAAATTTGGAAGACAACCCCCACTTTGAATAGATTCGCGGCAATCTCCACGGTCTCCCTGTTGTCTGGCAAACTCACATCCAAATAAAAGCCCGCAATCGTTTGGGGCAACACCCACAGCGGTATCGACAAAATCACCACCAGCAGAAGATTCATCAGCAGATTTGCCTGGGCCACTCGACGAGCAGCCCGAGGATCGTTGGCCCCGATTTTATGGCCCGTGCGCATGGCGGCCGCATAGGCAAACCCCCAGGAAAACATCAGCAACAGCTCTGTGGTCGTCATCACAATCCGATGGGCCGCCAACAGTTCCGTACTCCACAGCCCCATTAGCAACGCCGCCGCCGTAAACGCCCCGGTCTCGGTGCCATAATCCACACAAAGGGGCCAGCCAAGGTGAATAATTTCCTGCAAAATGGCGCGATCGCACCGCCACCAGCGCCGCAATAACCCCAGCCGCCGCAACGATGGCTGCCGCTTGAGGCATACCACAGCGGCACTAAAGCTAAACCAAAAAACGAGGGTACTGGCCCAGCCAATGCCCGCTAAACCTAACTGGGGCAGTCCCCATTGGCCATTGGCCAGTCCATAATTTAGGATCACATTCAGCGGCAGACTCAATACCATCAGCGCCACCACCAACCCCGGTCGCGATAGGGCCGTCAAAATTTCCTTAAAAACAAAGCCCCCCAGCGCCGCCGGTAAGCCCCACAGGATGGCGCGTAAATAGGCCATGGCACCGTCAATGATGGCGGGGTTTTGGCCAAACAGGCGAAACACAATATCCAAATGCCACATCAACACCATCAAAGGCATAGACACGGCAAAACTAAGCCACAGCCCCTGTACGTTAATGCGGCTAACGCGATACGGGTCTTGGGCTCCATGGGCTTCTGCTGCGATCGCGCCCGTCATTTCCAATAGCCCCGCACATAGAAAAAACAGCATCCAAAATGCCGTTGCTCCCAGGCCACCAGCCGCCAATGTGGATGAGCCCAAGCCCCCCATCATCACCGTATCGACAAAGTTAACCGCCCCCTCCGACAGCTGAATTAGCATCAGCGGCAGTGCCAGCCTAAGTGAGGCCTTCGCTTCAGTCCAGAGCGGCGACTTTAACAAAAACAAGGAAACCATATAGACCCAACCAAGTCGCCATCAAGTAGCTTCCTTGCTACATGTGTGAATTACAGACACCACGCGATGCCAGCTGATAATTTGCCATGGCCAAATCTTCCAAAAGCCTAGTAGCTCGGATTTTTTACCCCCTTACCAGGGGCCTTGTAACCGCAAACTCATCATCAAGTGCCATTGATTTGCTAGGTTAAAAATGCCCCTACGCTTTTTCTGGTCATGGCAAATCTACCTACGGCTGAACGCTATTTATATGAGCTGTTTAGCTTTATCGAAGATGGCTACCTCAAGGTCACAAACCCCAGCGGCCAGGTGTTCACCTTTGGGTCTGCCGATACCCAACCCCAGCTGCACTTACAGGTCTATGACCAGCGCACCTATGCCAATATCATTACCTTCGCCTCCCTAGGCTTTGGCGAAGCCTACATGGACGGCTGGTGGGATGAAGCCGACGACCGCCTAATGGAGCTGATCAGCATGCTCTATCGCAACAAGGTCTATTCCAAGGCCAGCCAAAAGCTCACCGTCCCCCTGGCCCTACAAATCATTTCCCAACGGTTAAAAACATTGCCACTGCTGATTCAAAACAGCCGTAGCAATGTGCAATACCACTACGACCTGGGCAATGACTTCTACCAGCTTTTCCTAGACCCCACCCTGACCTACTCCTGCGGCTACCAGCTCACCCCCACCGATAGCCTAGAAACCATGCAGCTGCAAAAATATGAAACCATCTGCCGGAAGCTGGACCTCAAACCAGGAGAATCGCTCATCGATATTGGCTGTGGTTGGGGGGGCATGTTGATCTATGCCGCTGAACACTACGGGGTAATCGGCACTGGCATTACCCTCAGTGATGAACAAGCGGCCCTCGCTAAAAAACGTATCGCCGAAAAAGGACTCACCGATAAAGTCACGATCAAAATCCAAGACTACCGAGAGACCGAAGGCACCTACGACAAATTTGTCAGCATCGGTATGTTTGAGCATGTGGGCAAGAACAACTTTTCCACCTTTATGGAAAAAGCACGCGCCTTGCTAAAACCCCATGGTGTGGGCATGCTCCACACCATTACAACAGAAAGCTCTGAACGCAACGGCCCCTGGATTGACAAATACATTTTCCCAGGGGGCTATGCACCCCAACTATCAGAAATTTGCCGAGATCTGCGGTCTGCCAAACTCACCGTTGCCCACTGTGAGAACTGGAAACCCCACTATGCCGAAACATTTAAGCATTGGAGCGATAACTTCGTGGCCAATCGAGAGCAACTGGCCTCGCTTTCGCCAGACTATAATGAGCGGTTCCAGCGCATGTGGTATCTCTATCTGCAATCGTTCCAAGCGTCTTTTCGCGATGGCAGCATGCATATTTATCAGGTCTTATTCTATGGTGATAAACAATGGCGGCTAAATGTCCCTCTCCCAGGCTTTCTTAGCACGAACACCCCAGGCTAAACCTCAGGGCTAAAACGATAGCTTTGGTTGCTGCGCTCTTGGGCTAGTAGCAGCTCCACATCCCTAGATGTTAGAGGCTTGGCAAAGAGATAGCCTTGCCCAAACTCACAATCTAACTGCTGTAGCTGTTGCAAATGCTGGGGGGTTTCAATCCCCTCTGCCACAACAGCCAACCCCAGCTGCTTACTCATTGCCAAAATAGTGCTCACCACCTGATAGTTACGATTGTGGGAATGCATCTGCCCGACAAATGAACGATCGATTTTGAGATTATGAACGGGTAACCGATGGAGATAGCTTAGGGAGGAATAGCCCGTGCCAAAGTCATCAATGCTGACCTGAATTCGCTTGATCGCTAAATCCATTAATAAATCAATCGTCCGATCAATATCCTCAATCAACATCCTTTCGGTAATTTCCAAGACGATCAACTCCCCCGGCAGCTCACTATTGTTGAGAATACTATCCACATCTTCCAACAGATTCGTATTCCTTAAATCCAGAGCGGAAAGGTTAATGCTAATTTTGAGGGGAAAACAATGGGGAAACTGACGCTGCCAACGGGCCATTTGGCCACAGGCCTCATGCATCACCCAACTGTCCAGAGACGACACTAACCCCATCTCTTCAAGCACGGGCATAAAGTCGTCTGGAGACACGAGCCCACGTATGGGATGGTGCCAACGGACCAATGCTTCAAACCCAACCAAGGTACGATTCCACAAACTAAAAATAGGCTGGTAATGCACCACAAATTCTTGCTGAATGAGCGCACGACGTAAATCTGTTTCTAACGTTAGGCGACTCACCGCCTCGGTGTGCATCGCCCCATCAAAAAACTTATAAGAATTCCTCTCGTGGGCCTTGGCACGGTACATGGCAATATCCGCATCTCGAATCAGATTAGAGGCTTCACCATAGGCTTCACTACCGATGACAATCCCAATACTGGTGCTGGTAAAAATTTTATGGCCGTCGATCAAAACAGGCGTCTGGAAATCATTCAATATCCGCTCTGCAATTTGGACAATATCGTCAACCGTGGCGACTTCCTCTAACAAAATCACAAATTCATCCCCCCCGAGGCGAGCCACCATATCTGTATTGCGTAGATGTTGCTTCAAGCGATTAGCCACCGCCACTAAGAGTTTGTCGCCGACTAAATGACCTAAACTATCGTTGATCACCTTAAACCTATCGAGATCTAAAAATAAGACAGCATATTGGTAGGCATCCAGACGTTGGGCACGCTCTAACGCCAGATCCATCTTCTCTACTAGCAAGGATCTATTGGGCAGTCCAGTCAGTGGATCGTGTAATGCATTGTGAATAATTTGTTGCTGAGCTTGCTTTAGATCGCTAATATCACGACAGACACAAATCGTTAACCCATCGTCCATCAGCGTTAAAGAAACGCCCTGGGGAAAGGTGGAGCCATCTTTCCGAGTGGCCACACTTTCTCCTTGCCACGCATGGTCTCGCCCTAATATGGGTAAAATCTCTTGCTCAAACTTGGCAATTTGATATGGCGAATATAAGGTGCGCCAAGACTTACCCAATAGGTCATCAGGGTGTTCATATCCAAAGAGATCCAACTGTGCTTGGTTTACGTAGATGTAAATATCATTTTTTAAAATCCCAATCCCATCAATCGCCGCTTCGATCGCCGCTACCTGCTGTTTAATCGTCGCCTGGGCCTCTTGATGCTCGGTAATATCTTGAAAGGAGCCCAATACTCCGATGACTTGCCCATTTAAATTATGGAGGGGGAGTTTATTGATTTCTGTCCAAATTTGTTGGCCATCTGCCTTGCGACGACTGGCAATGATCCCTAACTTGGGCGCATTAGACTGAATGACTTGACTATCGTCGGCCCGATAGCGTTCAACCTCTAGTGCAGTCCAGGGTAGATCGTAGTCTGTTTTACCTTGAATCTCCGATAGTGAGGTCAATCCTGCATGGGCAAGAAAATTACGATTCCCACCTAAATACACGGAATTGAGATCTTTCCAAAAGATATTGAGGGGAAAGGTATCTAATACAGTTTGTAAAAACTGTTCGCGCTCACGCAGCTCAGCGGTCCGTTCTATAACTTTGACCTCCAGGGCCTGATTCAATTGCTCTAGGGCCATGTTGGCTCTTTGACGCTCTAATTCTGCTGCGGCTCGAGCCGCGAAAATTTGTAGAATTTGGATTGCTCGCTGCACATGCGGCAACGGCTTTTGGTGAATAATGCACAGGATACCAATCACATTATCTTTCGTATCCCGTAAGACAATTCCTAGATAGCTCTCTGCTTCCATAGCACGCAATTTCGCATTGTTAGGAAACTGTTGCTGGACCGATTTTTCACAATAGAATAGCCCGTGTTGAATAGTTTGCGAACAGGGGGTTGGGGTTAATGGCTTCACCGTATTGGGCTGGAGTTCGCCGTTAGACCAAACTGCTAAGGACTGCAGCTGGTTATTGGCATATTCATTCACCACCACATGGGAAACTGATAAGGCATCGGCAATATGTCTCACTAAGGCAGGGAAAAAGTCTTGCCCCACAGTCACGGTGCCAGCCATAAGATTCTGTAGCTGCGCCTCGGCGTTTTTGCGATCGCTAATATCTGTTTCAACACAGGTCACGTCCCAATAGCCGCCAGATTCATTCCACTGCGCACTGCAATTGGCAATCACCCAAAATATCGAGCCATCCCTACGATGTAGCCGATACTCCATTTGATGGGTGGATGGCCCCCGATGCGTCAGCAAGATATCGATGACAGGCGTGATGACGGTTTCCCAATCATCGGGGTCAAAACACGTTTGGCAGCATTCTGGATCCGATAGCAGTTCGTCCACCGTATAGCCTAAGGCACTGGCACAATGGGGCGAAATATATTCATAGTGGATGGACCGATCGGGGTAAAGCCGCAGGCGCGTAATGCTTGCGATCGCACTATCCAATACTTCACTCAGCTGTTTTTGCGAATGTTGCAGCTCTAGCTCCAATTGTTTCCGCACCGTAATGTCCTGATAGATGCCTAAGACGCCCTCCACGTCGCCAGCCAGATTCCGCAGGGGCATTTTATTGGTTTCCAGCCAAATTTGCTGTCCGTCCGCCTTGACTAAAGTCTCCTCAATGCCCAATTTTGCAGCATTAGACTCCATTACCGCCCGATCGTCCTCTTGGGCATGAACAGCGTGGCCCGCACCCCAGGGCATATCATAATCATTTTTACCAACCATTTCAGACACATCTGTTAAGCCGGCATCGCGCAAAAAGTTACGATTACAGCCTAAATAAACAGAATTTAGATCCTTCCAAAAGACCGAAATTGGGAACGTATCTAACACCGCCTGGAGAAATTGTTCTCGCCTCTGTAAGGCTGCGGTACGCTCAGCAACTTTGATCTCCAGCGCTTGGTTGAGCTGTTCTAAAGAGTCCAGCGCTCGATGGCGTTCTAGCTCCGCCGTGGCCCGAGCGGCAAATACTCGCAAAATTTGTTCCGCCCGCCGAGGGGCCCGAATCGTTTTTTGATCCAGAATGCACAAGTTGCCGATGGCCTCGTTGTGGGAACCGCAGAGCGCTATGCCCAAATAGCTTTTCACCCCCATGGCGGCCAAATCGATGTCACCGGCAAAGTCCTGGGCTTTTAAGGCGGCGCTAAAAAACTGACCTGCCTCTAAAGAGCGCTCGCAAGGCGTTTGTACAGGATTGTAGGACATCGGTGGATGTAACGCCCCATTCGCCCAAAATGCCAGGGTATGCAATTCGCCATCCACCAATTCGGTCACCACCGCATAGGCCACACCTAGGGCGGTGGCCACATAGCGCACTAACGCAGGGAAAAAGTCTTGGCCGGTGGTGGCAGCCGTGCCTTCAATCAGACTTTGTAGCTGCCGTTCCGTCTGTTTGCGATCGCTAATATCACGAACAATAAACAAAGCCTCATCTTCACCGCTTTTGACCACCCTCACTTCTTCATCACAAATGCGATTCCCTCGCCTTACCTGCTGTTCATAGGCTTGGAGCGTTCCTGTGGAAAAGATTTTGTCCAGATAATATTGTTGTCGTTGCGCCACATCCTTTGGCAAAACATCAGCCATCGTTAAGCCCACCGGATTAATATGGGCAGGAAACAAGGCAATGTCTTTTTGATAGGTGACCACGTCTCGATAGACACCGTTTGAGTCTAAGCAAAACAAATAATCTGGAATAGCCGCCAAAATCGCTCGATTTTTGGCTTCGCTTTGGGCCAGGGCTAGCTCCATTTTTTTGCGATCGCTAATGTCCGCAATGGTGCCAACATAGCCAACCACATGGCCCTCATCATCGCAGTCTGCGACCCATTGCTCATATATCCAGATAACATCCCCACCAGGGCGTCGAAACCGATATTCTAGCTGGAAGGGATTCTCCGCCACTGACATATCCCAGCCCCGCAGCACATGGTCTCGATCTTCAGGCCACACCCCCCGTTGCCACGCATCCCCCAGGGTAGTATCCCGAGGCAACCCTAAAATTTGACAGTGGCGCTCATTCACATAAATATTTTCCCGCTCCCTATTCCTACGAAAAATCCCCACCGGAAGAGATTGCAGCACATCCATATGACACTGCTCTTTCGTCCGTAAACAGCTCCCATTTTGTTGTTTCTGCACCACCTGGCATAAGGTAGCATGAGTCACTAAACCTGTGAGCTGTTGGCGATCGTTGACTAAAAGAAGATGCTCAGCACCATGGCGCATTAACAAATCCAGCGCCAGGGCCACACTGGTAAAGTCGGATTCTGGCAATATCACCGGCGGACACAAGATCGCCTCCCCCACCAACCGCCCCTGCCAGTCAGCAGACTGCACCTTGAGACGCACAATATCCCGCTCAGTTATCAAACCGGCCACAGCCCCAGCATCGACAACAACCAAACAGCTAGATCGCCCCCGGTGGGCCCAAAATCCTTGGGTAGCATCAAGGTTACCAGGGCCACAGCGAGCAGCCTCCAGGTCGTCGGTTTGTAAATCGGCCAGTTGTGAAACAGCATCTGTTAATGCAGTCTCTGGAGAAACAACCCCAGGGTTACGGATAATAGCCGCATTTAGCGGCAGAGAAACTACATTGCAGGTGACCATAGGATTTCGCAAGGAAAGGGGCACAACTTCAGAAATAATGCTGTCAGCTACAGGCTCATAGGTCGATCTTGATATTCAGCAGCAATATCATCCGACATGGTTACAAGTTTAAACCGTTACTCAAAAGTCGGACTTCCATCCCTAAGAGAATAAATGCCCCATGTATTCATCTGTATGCATCCATTGCCACTTCCTGAAATGACTGCCCGTTGCAAATGACTGGCCATTGCAAATGACTGGCCGTTGCAAATGAAGACCATGGGAAACCTTGATGGCTTACCCGTCTCCTACAACAACAGGAATATAGGCTCTCACCCAGCCTGACAGATACAACACACATCACAGAGACAACGTCTATCCTAGTAGCTGTTAAGAAACTACTGCACGGTTTAATCCGACAAGGCTTGTCAAGCCATGATTTCAAGGAACAAGACCATGATTTTATTTTTTAACCAGCCTTTAATTATTAGGACTGGTGCAAAATGCAGCATAAACAGCCCAAACATCTAGACTTACACAACACAATCACACCATCAAGAAAACGACCTTAAACCAAAAAACTCCTGCTTTCTACTACATCCCTACCAATGGAGAGTAAATCGCAATGCATGATCAGCCATCGCCCCTCACACCACTGGGCCAAGTGTTGCAAACAATTCGCCATACCACAGGAAAACAAAGACTTTTAGGGCAACTCGACTAAACTAAAAAGCCCAAGGGACTCAACGCCACAGCTAGACCTTTGGCTAATGTTTTGCCCCAAAAAATAAATCAACAAGAGACAACATTCGTCAACAAAAACGCTTGGGAAAGACAAGTCTTTCCCAAGCGTTTTTCTGATTATTTCAGCCCCTTTACCAGGTCTTCACAACAACCATAATTTTGCGTAAAGAGCCAGGGACAACAACGGGTTATCCCTTGGACTACCCCTGTAAATCCGCCAGCGCACCACGGGCCATGTTGGCAATGGCTTTATCAGTCGCCTTCGGCAGCTGATAGTATTTCCCCCCTGCGGTGTTGGCCAGCTCCTTGCCAAACCCTGTGGAAACAAATTTACGTTCGGTGTCAATGATCAACAGCTGGAAACCCGTCATCCGAATGCGAGCTGCAATATCTAAAAGCTCCGCTTTAATATCAGGCTTTGCCCCCTCTTCCATGGGCTCCCCCAGGGAGCGGGCCAGGGGCACATTGCCGCGACCATCGGTGATGGCAATAATCACCACATTCCCCGTATCCCCAGACTGCTGGGCATTTACGCCCACACGCACCGCCTGGCTCAGTCCGTGGGCCAGGGGAGAGCCACCACCACAGGGCATGGTTTCTAATCGACGGCGAGCGGAGGTAATGGACCGTGTGGGCGGCAACAAAACGTCCGCCTGTTCTCCACGAAATGGGATCAAGGCCACCTGGTCACGGTTTTGGTAGGCGTCGGTCAACAAGCTGAGCACCGCACCTTTAGCAGACTGCATCCGGTTTAAGGCCATAGAGCCAGACGCATCCACAACAAAAATAATTAAAGAACCGGCCTTACGCGCCAGGCGTTTAGCTCGAATATCCCCCTGCTCCACAATGACCTTGCGATCGGGCTGCCGGGCACGGCGCGCTTTTTGGTACGGCGCGGCGGCGCGCAAGGTGGCATCTACGGCAATGCGGCGGACGGGGCCCTGGGGCAAAATCGGCTTAATGTAACGGCCTCGGTCTTCCGAAATCACCAGACTCTGGTTACCAGAATTGCCCTGTTTGCTCATGGTTTCGGCAAACAACATCAACGAGGGATCTAAGACGACGCCTTCTGGATCAAACAAAAACTCTTCGGGCACGCTAGGGGGCGCTTCTTCTTGCTCCTCTTCGGGCTCGTCGTCGTCATCGTCGCTATCGTCGTCGTTCTCTTGGGACTCGTCTTGCTCGTCCTCTTGCTGGTTTTCTGGCGGTGGGGGCGGTGGGGGCTGCTGATCATCCTCCGGTGGGGGTTGGTCCATATTGATGGCTCGGGGAATAATCACCAGTTCCACGGCCCGCCGCAGATCGTCGGCATTAATGTCGGTTCGACCGTCTAGGGCCGCACTCGCTTTGGCCACCCGGACGGCAAAGAGCTCCGCACGGTGACCTTCCACCCCACCGCGGATGGCCTCCGTGACTAGATACTGCACCTGGTCAGGGGAAATTACGACATCCTTTAACCATTCACGGGCCAGGATAATTTGGGTTTTAAGATTATCAATGTCTTCTACATAGCCAGCTAAGAAGCCCATCGGATCATCCGCGTAGTTCGTAGCTTGGCCCGTGGCCTCCACCCGCTCGTCCATGGTGAGGGCACGATCGGCGGAAAGGGCGATCGCAATGCGATCTAACAAATGCTGCCGTAGCATCCCTTCTTCTGGGTTGTAAGTCGCCACTAGCAATGGCTTACAAGGGTGTTGAAAACTAATGCCTTCCCGTTCAATTTGGTTGCGGCCTTCGGTCAGGGTCCCTAACAAAAGATTGGAAATCTGATCGTCCAGCAGATTGACTTCATCCACATAAAGCACGCCCCGATTGGCTTCTGCCAACAGCCCCGGTTGAAATACCGATTCCCCCGTTTGAATGGACTTAGCCACATCCACCGACCCGAGCAAGCGATCTTCCGTTACCCCCAAAGGAATCTGAATAAACGGCGAGGGAACGACCTTGGTCGGTAAATCGTCAAGGTTAGTCACATCATCCGGGCACTCACCAAAACGCTCCAGCGTGGCATCATCCCACTCGCGCATATTAGTAGGATCCACGTTGGCACAGGAGCCATCGATCACTTCAATGGGAGGCAGCAGCTGGTGAAGTCCTCGGGCCAACACTGACTTAGCCGTTCCCCGACGTCCGGCAATAACCACACCGCCCAACGCAGGATCCACCGCCGCTAATAACAGAGCAAGTTTGATGGAATCTTGGCCAACAACAGCCATTAATGGAAATGTGGTGGGCGTATCCGCGAGGGCCTGCATCTTTTATTTGTAGTCAACGTAATAGTTACTTTATCACTGTGCTTCAGCAATCGACCCCATGAAAATCGGCCACCTTCGGGGTGAAAGGCGGATGTTCAACCTTTAGAATTTAAAATTATCCTGTGAGTTCCTGATGACCGTTGTCGCTTGTAAGCTGCTGACCTATAAAGGCCAGTACAATACCTGCCAGATCAAAGTGCCAGATGTGGAGGTAAAACTATCCGCCATTGAAATAGACAGCCAGTACTACAGTCTGTTTCGGCGGTTTAAAGATGCAGACACTGTGGTGCAAGCCCTGGAAAAACTCTCGAAACACCAGGGGGAAGTGTTGGCCCTGACCCGGCAAAAGAGCAACTATACAATGTGGGCTTTAGAGCTAGAGGCCCTCGCATTTAAAGGCCCCCGCAAGCAGTCCCACCATGCTTGGCCGACCCATGGCCCAGCCAAATGCCTCATGCTGGGAGACGCCACCCAATATCAGCAGTGCTATGTGCAGGTACCCGAGCTGGCCGAGCCCATCATTGCGGTACACCATGACAATCGCTTTTATAGCGTTTATCAACCAGGGTTAGGGGCAATTGCAGCCCTTAAACTGGCGGCTAAATTCACCCGACGGGGCAACGAAAGCGCGATCGCAGCCACAGCCAAGGGCTATGCCGTGTGTCTATGGGAACCGGAAGCCACGAAAAACGGGTGAAGACACTGCGTTCCCCACCCGTCCGCTTATTTTTTTTAAGTATTGGCCCCTTAACGACGACCAGGCAAAATCGGCTGCTCCACAGCATTGCGAAAACGCTGCACATCTTCACTAAAGTCGATGGGTAGGACGGCCACTACGTTTTCATGGGGACGGGGGATAATCACCCACGTCTCCAAAACACCACCGTAGGCATTTTCAGCAGCTTCTACGCCGGCAGCCATGGCCGCTTTAACCTCGGATACATCGCCACGAATATTGATACAAAACCGGGCGCTACCTGCACGAATGTAATTAACCAGTGTGACTCGTCCTGCTTTGACCATCGCGTCTGCGGCGGCTAGTACGGGCGGAAACCCTTTTGTCTCTAGCGATCCTACTGCCTCAGGCATTGCCGTTCTCCTTAACTACGAGCCAAGATTGGCTATTTTGATTTATAACTCCAACGTCTATTCTACGGGAGACGCGGGGGGTTGAATAGAAAAGGTGGGTTGCGTTTGCTGAACAAACGTTTCAACCTTTGTAAAGTATTCAGCTCCAGCCGTATCTGCCACGTTGTTGTGCCCTGCCCCTGGCACCAGCCAAAGCTGCTTTGGTGCGGGCGATGCGCCGTAGAGCATTTGGGTCATGCTAGCCGCCGTGGTGTCGTCGTCTACGCCATGGATGTAGAGCACCGGCATGGTCAAACTAGGGACTTTCGCCATTGAGTCAAAGCGCTGGGTCAAAATCCAATTCACAGGTGCCCAGTCATATTGACCGGTGAGATCAATGACATCGAGCATGGAACTAAAGCTGCTTTGGACAATCAGCCCAGCCGCCAATTGCTGACTCGCCAGCTCAATGGCAATGGCGCCCCCCAGGGAATGGCCAAAGAACCAAAGCTGTTGGGGCAAAATTTGCTGGGTTTCGAGCAGATAACGATAGGCTGCGATCGCATCCTCATACACCCGCCTTTCGTTAGGAAAGGGCCCCGCACTGAGGCCATACCCGCGATAATCCACCAGCAGCACATCAAACCCCATGCGCTGATAGCGATGAGCGTGGGTGAGATTCGCCCCAATATTTTCGCTATTGCCATGGAGATATAGCAACGTTAGGGACAGCTCCGCCAGGGGGCCAGCTAATCTAGGCAACCACCAACCATGCATCCCTTGATGTGGAGACGCCTTTTTACCCGCAGCATCAATCCACACCTCTTCATAGTCCACCCCCAAAGCCCCAGGGGTTTGGGTCAAAGTCGCCACAGGTTTAAAAATAGAACGGGTCTGGGTTAGATATAGCCCCACACAAAGCGTGCCGTAGACGCCAGCCGCCGCAAGGGCAATAGTCAACAATCCCTGATGAAAATTTATTGGCATGCAAACGATCACTACCTGGATAGATAATTTCCCTAGATATATCTTCTAGCGTTTCTGACCCTCGGAATGATTTTATGGGTCCCATCCAGGTTATTAGCCCACTTGGCAGCTCATTGTATCCGCCAAAGCGCCAACGGCACTTTGCCCTAAGCCATGCTGACCCATCAGCCGATCATCAGCATGATTGCCCCCAATGGCTGCACCTAACGACAATAGTCTCGGTCAAGGTCCGACCGCGCTAAAAAGACCAACTATTCCTAATAGCTTGCAGCTGCCATACGCGCGTCTCGGTCAGCGAAGCCAAACAGTTCTCAATATTTAACCCGGATGGCAAACTAGACTCATACTCACAATGGGCATCACGATAGTCTAGCCAGTTCAGCTGCACATCAATCAAAGCCTGAGTTTGATCCTCTTGGGTCAAAGACTTCACCGCCCCATAAACCTGATTTAGCTGGGTATCTGCCGTCACAAAATTGATTCCCGGCCCCGGCGTTTGTTTCAGTTCAGCCGTACGATTGTCCGTAATCTGTTCCAGACAGCTCGACTGAATCAAGGGAGCCATGGACCCTCCCTCAAGGTAGGAACTTTCAAAGGCACACTGGGCATCCCGAAAAGTAATCCAGCGCCCCTCGGCATCCGTCAGCTGCTTTTTCGCGAACTCATCTTCCAACCCCTGACGGACCTGCTGGTAGACCTCATTTAGCTCTTTGTCAGCCACCTTATAATTATCCGCAGCACACTGGTTCATAGCCTGTTGCGTTTCTAACTGCCCACAGTCTTGCTTAACCAGAGACACAGGGGACGGGGTAGCGGTTTCAGGTGCCGCCGAAGCTGGAGCTGCCTGAACGACAGGTTCACTAGAGACATCTTCCACTGAAGAGTCTTCTGCCTCCGTGGCAGCACTATCCCCAGGCTGTTCAGAGGCCGCCAAAACATCAACCACCTCAGACTCAGTAGCCAAAGATTCCGCCGGTTCCACTGAAGGATTGGAGGTTACACAGCCGACAAGCACCGGCAACACACTCAAACAAAGTACTTGAGATATTAATTTTTGCATTTTGTTGTAGGCCCCCAGCATGCACTCTTGGAGTTTAGCGTACGGCTGCTGAGCCGTGGAAATTCTAAAGATAAATCAGCCTTTCTGCCGATAAGCCACCTACAAGCTGTAGATTGGCAAATAAGCCAGCTAAAGTATGCCATCTCTGTGCACATCGCCGCATACCTGTACACCGACCCCCAGCTAGAGACCCCAACCGACGACAATCTCTGGGGTTGGGAGATTGATCATATTTATCACGATTGGGCCATAGGACCACAGCGACCACAGCTAGATGCCCTGCTAAAGAAGGTTCCAGCCCCTGACTACCTATTGGTACGTCGCTTGGATGAACTGGGCGATTGTTTAAAAAGTGTCACAGAACATCTGGGCCAAATAGAGGCAGCAGGCACCGTAGTCATTGCCATAGAACAGAGCTACCAAACAGCCACAGGAGAACAATCTAAGCAGCTATTGCCAACGGTGCTGGCAGACGTGGCCACCGCACATCAGCGGCGACGCATGCGGCGAGGGCATGCCGCCAATCGGCTCAAAGCGTTACCGCCCCCAGGGAAAGCGCCCTATGGCTATCGCCGTGGGAAGCAGGGATATATCATCGACCGCACAACAGCCCCCATCCTTAAAACATTTTTTGAGCAGTTCATCCTGTATGGCTCACTTAGGGGGGCCGTACGCCACATTGCTAAGCAGTATGGCAAAAAAATTTCTGTCTCCACCGGTAGGCGATGGCTAGAGCATCCGATTTATCGAGGCCACACCCGCTATGGGGATGGTGGCATCGTGCTGGGCACCCATCGCGCTTTATTGGCCGAAGAAGAAGCGGCCCAAATCGATCGCCTGTTGCGCCGCAATCGCTCGCTTCCCCCTAAAACTGCGAGCGCCAAGCGGTCTTTAGCGGGCTTGGTCACGTGTCAGGCCTGCCAAACCAAACTCACCGTCAGCAAGGTGAGTGCCCCCCGCCGTACCCAAGACTACACATACATGCGGGTGACGCAATGCCCCCACCAATGCAAAGCCCTCGCCTATGAAACCCTGCTAAAGGAAACCATTGAAACCATCTGTGCGGAGCTGCCCAAAGCCGTAGCCCAATGGGACCAACCCACCGAGAGCCCAAAAGCTGGGTTGGAAACCAAGATCGCCGCAAAACAAACCATCTTGGACCAGCTACCCGAGTTGATTACCCAAGGCATCCTGGACCAGACCACCGCAGACCTAAGGGCCTATGGCCTGCAAACAGAGCTGGCGACGCTTAAGCAACAACTTGCCCAACTGCCTCCAGTAAACCTCAAGGAACTCTCCCAAGCTGTGAGCATCCCTCAATTTTGGGAAGGATTGTCCGAAACAGAACGGCGCTTCTTCTTTAGAGAATTTATCCGCGACATTCAAATTGTCCGCAACAACAATGAATGGAGTCTCAAACTAGTGTTTACATTTTAAGGTAGCCTGCTCGCCGTGATTCTCCCTTAGGACAGGGTGGAGTCATCTAACTTGAGCGGATACATCGGTTCCGCACCGTTTAATTGCCAAATGGCAATCACCAACGCACTGGCCACCCCCAGCCAAATAACCATGGGCAACAATAGTTGACCGGCTAACGCCACCGTTTGCCAATAGGCAAAGACAACAACTACAGCCGACAACAAAGGACCCACTAGAACCATGGGCACGGCTGCCCCTAAACGCCCTTCCACAGTAAAAATAGTGTTCCAGGTATCGCCTAAGGCTAAGTGGACCATGAAGAGCACCAACGGCAAGGAGAGATAAGACTGGCCCAGGGCTTGCCACACCAGGTAGGACGCAATGACGCGCAATACCCCAATGCTCATCCAAATAATGGGAAAAGCTAGGGGTGGTGGGGCCCAACCAGGCCGACTGACGTTGCTGTAGGTCGTACGGGTGCGGGCATTGTTCAGGGGCGAAAATACACGGGACCGAATAGAGACGAGAATGAAAAATACAATGGCGATGCCCACCTGTACCCGGCTGGGCAGTCCCTGGGTCGTTAGCTGCAGCAACCCTAGGGCCGCAATCATTGCCCCCATCTGCACCGCAGTGCCCCCCACATAGGTCCCTAGGGCCGACCAATCTATAGCTTTAGAGGCGGCAGCTTCAGACGCCCGCCGCTGCTTTACGTCCTCGGTCTGCACACCCATGATGGAATTCACCAGGGGTTCTACCTTATTCAATGGATTTGATTTTTCTGCCATAGGTCTGGGGTTGGGACACTGCCATTCATTATTCTCCCATGACTATCTATCATGATTGCCGCTACCATTTTGGAAATAGGGCATAGCGGGAAATAAAATCAACATGGCCAGTGTGCGGTTCGAACGCGTTACTAAGCAATATGAAAATGGTTACGTCGCGGTTAAGGATCTTAATTTAGATATTTGCGATCGCGAATTTCTCGTCCTGGTTGGCCCCTCTGGCTGCGGCAAAACCACATCTTTACGCATGCTGGCTGGCCTAGAGAGCATTACCAGTGGCCACATATACATTGACGATCGGCGCGTTAGCGACCTGCCGCCCAAGGACCGAGACATCGCCATGGTGTTTCAATCCTACGCCCTATATCCCCACATGAGCGTTTTTGAAAACATGGCCTTTAGCCTGGAACTCCAGGGCGTGCCCAAGGCCGATATCCAACAGCGGGTGAAGCAAGCCGCGACACAACTGGGTATCGACACCCTGCTGGACCGCAAACCCAAACAGCTGTCCGGCGGACAACGCCAGCGGGTCGCCGTGGGCCGCGCCATTGTCCGCAATCCATCGGCCTTCCTGATGGATGAACCCCTCTCCAATTTGGATGCAAAGCTCAGGGTCCAAGCCCGGGCAGAGCTCAATAAACTGCACAAACGGCTGGGTACCACCTTTATCTATGTCACCCACGACCAGGTGGAAGCCATGACCATGGGCAGTCGCATCGCCATCATGAATCAGGGAATTTTGCAGCAGATCGACACCCCCCAAACCATCTACGAGCAACCGAACAATATTTTTGTAGCAGGGTTCCTCGGCAGCCCATCCATGAACTTTTTAGAGGCCACCCTCCACAGCCACGACCATCAGCCCATCGTAAAAACCAGCCGCTTTAGCCTGCCACTCAAGCGCCATAACCTGGAAGCCTACATCGATCGGCCCGTCATCCTGGGGATTCGGCCTGAAAGTATCTACCATCCCAACTATTTACCACCGGGCATTGCGGGCCACGACATTCAAGCGGAGGTTTCTGTGGTCGAAACCATGGGGCACGAACGCATTGTGTACGCCGCCCTCAGCCGCGAAGAGGAAATCGTCGCCAGACTCGATCCTCGGGCCAACTTAACCCCTGGAGAAACGATAAATCTACAGATTGACAGCGATCGCATCCATCTATTTGACCCGGACACCCAGCAAGCAATCTAGCAATTTCACGGACAAAACGTGGGCACTGACTTAAGTACACTTTTTTTGCAACCGTATTTCATCGCTTGAATCCTTAGCACACCGCGCCTAACGTATCTAAAGAACTTTATATTTTTGTGCGTGAATGCGCCCAATTGTAAAGTTATTAATATCTAAATAGATTAAATTCCGGACTCCAGTAAAGAGTCAGTGAACTGAAGTGACCAATTTAGTTCTAAGATGTGAATATTAGTCAAGGTTAACAGAAGCGAATATTCCGCTAAGCACCATGTCCTCCGACGGTCTTCCGACTGACTATCCTCAACCGATGTTTGCCAAAAAGCAAGATGCTATAGAACAGGCGGTGGATAGTCTAATGCAGCACTCCCAGCATCTACGTATCAAAAAGCTCTTGTTTAGTGTTTGCTATGGGACCTGGGAAAATGAAAGTTCTGTGCTTAACACAGTCTCAGTGCATTCCTTAGTCAGTGTTTTATTAGGGCGCTATTCCACACTGCAGCAGTGCCGCATTACTTTACACAAAAAGGCGAACAGTCTCAATCGTAAGAAGCTCTACATTGCGATCGCAGACACCATTTTATATTACATACGCGCCGTTTTTGTAGCACAGGAAGCCCATAAGGCCTCCATGGATCAGCAGGCTGCAAACTTGTCAGCCTCCGTCCAAAAGCGCGCTAAATCTGATTTTTATCAGCCGGTCATCGACACCCTATCCAAGGCCAGTAATCTCGAAGTTATCAGAACCTTTCTGGGGTATCTGGGGCAAAAGCCTGGCCAAATTGCAGATACCGCCAGCAGCGACCTGCTGAGCCTGGTGCAGCTAGCCCATCGCCAATCGCCCACCCCCCTACAGCTCAAGCAAAATTTACTCGAAATTACTCGACATCAGTCATCCCCAGCCAAGGCTCAGCTGATTGCGCGCCAAATTTTGCGCGCCTTTCGCCCCCTCTATGCCCTAGGGGCTACCTCGGTGGTCACCACCCCCGACAGCCTCACCATGCTCGAGCAAGAACTGGCAGACAAGTGCGACACCCATCAAGTAAGAATTCTGCTGTATTCCATTTTGTATGGCCCCTATGCCAACAGCCCCCTACAGCGACAGATTTTACAAACCAAAACGCTGAGGGATCTCTTAGAAGAAACCTTCGACTATTGCAACTCCTACAGCGATTTTGAAAGCAAGCTCACCATTTTGGCCCACTGCTTAGAAACATCCGATGGCATCAATCGAGCGTTGAAGGTGATGCTGGTGTCTATCTATCGCTATTACACACGCGATCAGCATCCCATCAAGGCCTAGGGGTATAAGGACCTTGGGACCTGGGGGCCTAGGGGCTAATCCGCCGGTGTGCGCTTGCCCAAAAGTTTTTCTCGCAAATGTTTGATGCGATCGCGGAATTTGGCCGCTTCTTCAAAATCCAGTTCTTTCGCTGCCGCCTTCATTTGTTTTTCTAACTGACCAATCAGTTCAGGAATATCCTCCAGTGGCAGATCGTCGCTGTGTTCATAGACTTCTTCTAATTCTTGGGCATTGAGTCGACGGGACACTTCCAAGAACGACAAAATGGCATTGCTCTTGCGGCGAATAATGGGCTTCGGCTCAATCCCATGCTTCTCATTGTAGGCATGCTGAATCACACGGCGACGTTCCGTCTCATCAATGGCTTTCGCCATACTGTCGGTCAGATTATCCGCATAGAGAATGGCCTTGCCCTGCACATGGCGCGCCGCCCGGCCCATGGTCTGAATCAGCGACCGCTCTGCCCGCAAAAACCCTTCCTTATCCGCATCCAGAATTGCCACCAAAGAGACTTCCGGTAGGTCCAGACCTTCTCGCAAAAGGTTCACACCCACCAGCACATCAAAGTTGCCATTGCGCAGATCTTGAATAATCTCAATCCGCTCAATGGAGTGAATTTCGGAATGGAGATAGCGCACCCTGACCCCGTGCTCATCAAAGTATTCGGTGAGGTCTTCGGCCATACGTTTAGTCAACGTGGTGACCAACGTCCGCTCGTCGCGCTCCACCCGATCTCTAATTTCACCCAACAGATCGTCCACTTGGCCGGTGGTGGGCCGCACAAAAATCTCAGGGTCTAATACCCCGGTGGGACGAATAATCTGTTCTACCACCCGGTCTTCAGAAATTTCTAATTCCCATTCCCCCGGTGTGGCGGAAACAAAAATGCAGTTCTTGACCTTATGCCAAAACTCATCTGCCTTGAGGGGACGATTATCCGCCGCACTGGGCAAGCGAAAACCATGGTCAATCAACACCTTTTTGCGGGCCTGGTCGCCGTTATACATACCCCGCAGCTGGGGAATGGTGACATGGGACTCGTCAATCACCAAGAGCCAATCTTCAGGAAAATAATCCAAGAGACACTCCGGTGGTGCCCCGGCTAAACGACCCGCCAGATGGCGTGAATAGTTTTCCACGCCGTTGCAGTAGCCCACCTCTCGCAACATCTCCAGGTCATACTTAGTGCGCTGTTCCAGCCGCTGCGCTTCCAAAAGCTTGCCTTCTTTTTCCAGCAATTCTAGCTGGGTTCTGAGTTCTTCTTGAATGCCATTGCAGGCAGATTCTAACTTGTCGTCGGGGGTGACAAAGTGGCGGGCAGGGTAAATATTGAGGGCGTCCATACTTTGCAGGGTGGCCCCCGTCACCGGATCCACATAGCGAATGGCATCGATCTCATCCCCAAAGAATTCCACCCGGATGATGCGGTCTTCGTAGGCAGGGCCAATCTCTAACACATCGCCCTTGACCCGAAAGCGGCCCCGCCCCAGGTCAATATCGTTGCGGGTATACTGCACCGAGGCCAGATCTCGTAGCACCTGCCGTTGATTTAGCTCCATGCCCACCCGCAGGGGAATAGACGCCTTGAGATATTCCGTCGGAATGCCTAAACCGTAGATGCAGCTAATGGAGGCAACAACAATCACATCCCGCCGTTCGAACAGGGAACGGGTGGCCGAATGTCGCAGCATATCGATTTCTTCATTAATCGATGCGGTCTTTGCAATGTAGGTGTCGGTAACGGGAATATAGGCCTCTGGCTGATAGTAGTCGTAATAGCTAATAAAATATTCCACCGCATTGTCGGGGAAAAACTCCCGCAGCTCATTGCATAGCTGGGCCGCCAGGGTTTTATTGTGGGCCAACACCAAGGTGGGCCGCCCTATTTGGTCAATGACCCTTGCCACCGTATGGGTTTTGCCCGTACCGGTGGCTCCGAGCAATGTCTGGTACTGCGCCCCAGCCTGCAAATAGTCCAGTAGGCCGGCAATGGCCTTAGGCTGGTCACCCTTGGGGT
Source organism: Leptothoe kymatousa TAU-MAC 1615 (assembly GCF_018739865.1). Taxonomy (GTDB): domain Bacteria; phylum Cyanobacteriota; class Cyanobacteriia; order Phormidesmidales; family Phormidesmidaceae; genus Leptothoe; species Leptothoe kymatousa. Next base: position 115,301 of record NZ_JADOER010000003.1, read on the forward strand.
CAAAAGGAGCTTGAATATCAAAATCTTTCATGGAGCAACCGGGTGATGGCTAGGGTCCCTATGATCTTAAAAGTAATGTTCAAAATCTGCACAGGATTGTCGTGACCCGGCATACTTTGAGGGGTGAAAGAGGGACCAAAGCGCCGACGTCACCATGCCAGTTGCATAGGTGGGCCCCAGGCCCTTTGCTCTGGCTAGAACTCGCTACCCTAGGAATTAAAGGTGATGTTCTCGCTGACTAAAATATTGGGTAACGGAGGTGCTAGGGATGAAAATTCGGCGTTGGGGATGGATCGGGTGTGCGATCGCACTAAGTGCCTGTGGGCTCAACCAAACGGCCCAGGACACAGCCGCTAGGCCGGATACATCATCGACAGCAACCCCAGTCGCCGTCGAAAGTGAGCCCAGCCGTTGTGCCCCCATGGCCCAGCAGGTGCCGCTACGGCCCGCCACGGAGAATGAACTGCCCTTCGAACAATTTGACTTTCGGCCCACAACGGTCACCGAAACCGAAGACACCCTCACATTTGCCGGCAATCGCTACAGTTTTACCTTCTGCAAACGCGATCGCACCTGGGGCATAGACACGGTTGCCCCCCGGCGCCAGACCGAAGAAGATTACGACGCCTATTACGAAAACCTCAGCAATCCAGAGTATGCCCCCATCAACCAACCTGGAGGAGACACCTACGAAGCCCGTGTGCGCCTCGATGCGGCTTGGTTAGACAACCCCAACAACGCTGAAAACAATCTAGAGCAAGTCGTCTTTGAACTGATCAAACCTGGCACAACCCAGCCCAGCAGCACCGTACTCTACACCAATGGCGATATCATCGAGCGCGAGTTAGGCGCCTCCGCCGGAGTGCCCCATGTTAGCCGTGCCCTCGCCACCGCAGACTCCCTATGGTGGGCAATTGGCTTTGAACAGGGGGAAGGGGCCAGTGGCATTACGACCCTCGTCCAATATCAACCTGCAACCGATGAAATTAAGGTGTGGCAACCGACGGCCTTAAACAGCACTCAAATTAATGATTTAGCCATTACGGGCAATGGGCACAATGCCACCCTCTGGCTAGGCACCCAATATTCCGGCGAGGGCAATCCATACCTCCCCGCCCAGGGCTTAGTCGCCTACCAACCAGCCCAAAATGCCACCGCAACCCACACCGTTGAAAATAGCCCCTTGGTGGGGGCGATTCCCACTCGCCTATGGACGGTGGACCAACAGCTCTGGGTGGCCTCCGGCAGCGGCATTTGTGAAATCGACGGGGCCGCAGCCAACAACAATGAAGCCTGGACCTGCTGGCAATTTACCACCATGGCTGATACGCCCGCCGGGCAGGCACTGTATCCCAGCCTACTGGCGGATACCCCCACAGAACAGACCGACCAAGCGGCCCCAGCAGAAATATTATGGGTGGCGGATCAAGAGGTTACTACAATAGACAATATCCTACGGTATGAAGTGAAGTATGCCCCCGGCATTACCACCACCGTCGACCAGGGGGCCGACTATTATGCGGGGCCAGACGACAACCCTGAGGATGGCTATTTTTGGTGGCCCGGACGAGACTGGAGCTGGAATGGTCACCGGTTTACCCGCCATTGGGACCAGGTAGCCCTTAACTATGTCGGTGGCGGGCCAAACGGCATTAGTGCCGGTGATGACGCCAACTATGTGGCCGACTGGCTCACCATGCGAGGAGACTTTGAGCTCGTGAGCATCACCGAAGACAGCACTGAACTCACCTACTATTCTGCCTGGGTTGATGCCGAGGATCTTGCCCCCTGGGTCACCGTCACCCCCGTGGAGCCCCCCCAGCCCTCAGATGATCCTAACCCCACCGATGATATTCTGGCGGAGCTAAAACAAGCCACAAAATAGCGGCCCCGCGAGAGTTTCACCCGGCGCTAAAGCAGGGGCGAATATAGGCCATAATGCTTAATTATCATCTAAGAGATGCTGTATTTGCATAGGACGGGATCTGACAACCCATTCATATTTTATGATTGGTGACAACATCTCAACAGATGCAGTTTGCCATGTCGGAGCGCTCGTTCCGACATGGCCTAATTAACTCACCCACTTCACCCCAGCGGTTACCTGATCAGAGGCGTTAACCTCTGGTGATGGGCATAGCCCACGCACTTACCCTGGGAAGATTTTACTTTCAGCACTGCAAAACTGTTTCCCTACAGATTAATAGGAAGTATGTCGTCTCAGCCATCAGACGTCCCCTCTTCAGACTCTAATCCGTCCCCGACTCCCCATCGTCTCCTATCTAAACAGCTATCGTTATTGCTGTTTACCCACATGCTGTTACTGAGTCTGGCCCAGGCGGTCACTCAAATTATGGCTCCGGCGGCTAAACCACCGATGATGCCCACGACACGAAAAATCCATCGCAAAGACAGCGGTAAGCGAAAAAACCAGACCTTAGAAGATGAGGATATGTCGCAACAGACCCACGTCGCTCACCCTCAAATCGATGTGGAAGCCTGAACAATATGCCACGGTAGAGGATGACTCCATCGAGGCAATAAGCCGTAGGTCGCCATTTTTGCGTAGTGGCCATTTTTGCGTAGTGGCCAGCATGTAGTAGTGGCCAGCAGGCCATAGGTCAACGGCCCCAACATTTTTACAGGATTGTTGGCCCAGGCTTTTTTACTGGAGCGTGGCAAATAGCTGCGACCAATCAAGGGTTGCTGGACGTTTGCCCTGATTAATGATTTCAAATACCTTGCCGACGGTGGCACCGTCACCTAACGATTCTACGCAGGCAGCGGCTACATCCTTACGGCTCGTTTGGCCCAACAGACGATCGCCACTGCCCAACACCACAGCTTGTTTGCCATCTGTGGAAGCCTTGATCAAGGTATTGAGGTCATAGGATGTGTAGGGACCATCAATCAGGCGACCTGGCCGCACAATGGTATAGCTCAGCCCCGAGCTGCGTAAAGTAGTTTCGGCCACTGCTTTGGCGTCTAGCACCCCATAGGTATTTAGGACCGAAAAGGGAAACTGTTGTTTGCGTTCTACACCTAGGGAAGAGACAAAAACAAACCGTTGAGCATTGGATTGTTTTGCCGCATGAATCAGATTAGTGACGCCCTGACCATCCGCCACCATGGGAGAGTTTTTGGCATACATCTGGCGATAGTCAGCATCGAAGAGAACGCGACTCCAGGTGAAGGCCTGTTCCCAAGGCTGATCGGGTAAATCGACCTGCCATTTGTCGGAGGGAAAGGCGGTGGTGCCGCTGCAGCAGAGGACGGCGTCCATATCGGCGACCACGGCGGGCAAGGTGTCGGGCAGCCGCAGGTCAGCGGTGACTAATTCGACCCGCTGATCGAACAGGGGACGGGCTTTGGCTACATTGCGCGTCAATGCCCGGACGGTATATCCCTGCTTGAGAGCATAGGCCACCGCCAACTGCCCCACCCCACCCGTGGAACCGGTAATTAATATGCGTTGAATAGTAGACACTGCGATCGCAAAAAATATAGCGTTGCGCCCACAGTCTACAGCAATTGGGAAAAGCGAGCGGCCACCGGCTGCCCCCTGACTAGCCATGGCTAACCTGGCTGACTACAATAAAAACCCACCCCACCAAGGCCACCCACCATGGCACAGCTACAACAAACCTGGGATAACCAAAATTTCTTTCAAGGAACCAACGATCCCCACCTCACCACAACCCTGAACGAAATCCGCGAGACTATCCAACACATTGCCGCAGACTGCGCCCCGTTCGGGCAACATATCGACCAGGCAGAGACCTTAGGAACCGACGACTTTCCCCCGCTGCTAGCAAGGGTCCGAGGGATCCACCAAACCCGCACCGCCCTGCTCAAAAAACTGGGCAATGTGCGCACTTACATTTCCTCAGCCCTCAGTGTCGATGCCAAAGACACCAACGCCAGTAGCTTGATGCCCACCATTCAACAAGTGGGGGCAGAACTCAACCAGGCCCTCAAACCCATGGAGGTTTTTCTCAATCGAGCAACGCCTGAGTTTATTGACCATCTAATTGCCCACACAGACCTGGCAGAAATGGCATTTTTGCTCACCCACCAGCGCAAACTGCGCGACCAACTGTTGAGCGTGGCTGAAGAGAGTCTGGTCACCGGCCTCGCCACCAACGGTCTCCATAGCTGGGGCAACCTCTACACAACCCTAGCGGGCACGATCAAGTGCGAGGTCAATGGAGAAACCATGGGGTTGGCACGGGCGGCTAACCTACAAAGTGATCCCCAACGGGAAACTCGACGGGCGGCATGGCAAGGCACCCGCAATGCCTGGATTGGTCATCAGGCAACGGCCACCGCTATTATCAATGCCATCAATGGCTGGCGCTTAGAAGAAACCCAGAAACGGGCTGGCGTACGCGAACTGCACTATCTCGATAAGAGCTGCCACCAGAGTCGGATTGAACGGGCCACCCTGGATGCGTTGATGGACACCACCTATGACCAGCGCGCCATTGGCCAACGAGCCCTACAGGCCATGGCACAGGTGCTCCAAATTCCCAAAATGGCCCCCTGGGACCTCCAGGCCCCCGCCCCCACCAACGGTGAGCCCACCACATTTACCTTTGAAGCTGCCATTGATCTAATTGCCAACGCTTTTACCAAACTCACCCCAGCCATGGGCAAGTTTGCGGTGATGATGGCCGAAAAAGGCTGGATTGATGGCCAACCCACCCCCAATCGAGCCACTGGAGCCTATTGCACCCGCTTTTCAGACCCGCGCGAGCCAAGGATTTTTATGACCTTTTCAGGCACCATGGGCAATGTCATGACCCTGGCCCATGAACTGGGCCATGCCTGGCACAACTGGGTGATGCGCGATCTACCCCCCATGCGCACCTATTACCCCATGACCCTGGCAGAAACCGCCAGCATCTTTGCGGAAACCCTGGTGCGAGAAGCCCTATTGGACCAGGCCAACACACCGGCGGAAAAACTCAACATTCTCTGGCAAGATGCGGAAAGTGCAGCGGTCTTTTTATTAAATATTCCAGCCCGGTTTGAATTTGAAAAACGTCTGGTGGAAGCCCGTAAACACGGGGTGGCCATCGCCCCAAAACTGAAAACCATGATGGCGGAGAGCTGGGCCCATTGGTACGAAGATAGCCTCTCGGAATATGACGACATGTTCTGGGCGACCAAGCTGCATTTTTCCATATCCCAACTTGGGTTTTACAACTACCCCTATTTGTTTGGCTATCTCTTCAGCCTAGGCATTTATGCTCAACAAGCCAAGTATGGTGAGGGGTTTAACGCGCTTTATACCTCCATTTTGCGCGATACGGGCAGCATGACGGCGGAAGAACTCGTGGCACACCATTTGGGCCAAGACATTTCCACGCCAGAATTTTGGCAGGCTAGCCTGGGCATTGTAGAAAGAAGTGTTACGCAGTTCGAACAATTGGCAACAGCTTAGCGTCTTGGCAGGTACCCAATGACGTTAACCTAGTTAAGCCTACTCGCCCGGGCGGTATAGACTACAACATCGACTATGACGACGAGCACATCACTCGACTGGATCTTTTTTGACTGTTTCAACACCCTCATTGACGACTTTGACACCTCCGGTTACGAAATTGGTTTAGCCCCGATGTACCAGGTGCTCGTTGCGGCGGGACTGTATAAACATATTGAAGACGTGCGCGCTGACTACCATCGCTGGCGTCTGGAAAATATTGCTGGCAAGCCCGAAGAACAAACGCTGCAGCAGCGCTTTCGGAATCTGCTGGCAACCTATCGGCCAAACGTGCCCCCCGCAACGGTTGACCAGGTGGTGGCAGAAATGGAAGTGGAGTTTATGCAATGCTTCCCCAATACGCTGAGACTGCCACCGGGTGTGGAAAGTATGCTGCAACGCTGGCATGGCCATGTGTCGATGGGGGTGATCTCTAACTTTTTTCTGGCGGATTGGCCCGCAAAAATGCTGGAACGCTACGGCCTACGACACTACTTTCAGTTTGTGATCGATAGCGCCGACTGCGGCCATCGGAAGCCGGGGGACAAAATTTATCAGCTCGCCTTGGCCGCAGCCGACAATCCAAACCCGAGCCGGATTATGTTCATTGGCGACCATTTGACCAATGATGCGATCGCACCCCAGCGCCTGGGCATGCAATCCATCTACTTTGACCGATCCGCCGACCGCCCCTCATCATCCGCCGCCCTAGCCACCATCAAATCCATCAACCATTGGGATCAATTTCAGCCCTAAGCAAACTGGTCGAATGGGCAAATACGTATATTTCAGGACAATCGGCAGCATATTTCAGCCATTCTTCGCCCCGACGACAGCCCTAATAGGGGCTAGGGTAGAAAACAGCTAGTGTATTCAACCGGTTAATTCAAGGGAGCGGCGTATAATAAGGAACGGCTCACAACCGTAAATCACTATTTTTATTAGTCAGCTAGACGTAATCGTTAACCCCTATCCCCATCAGTTGAGGTGGCCTTGCACCCACAATTGATTTTTATTTATCCAATCCAATAAATATTATTTTATATAGCTTCTATGCGTCGCAGCCCTATTAATGTCGCCAGCGTCATCCTGTCAGGACTTATGGCGACTGGTGTTTGTACAGGACTTTACCAGCCATCCGCCCAAGCTAGTGACCCTAGCCCAGCTCAACCTGCCAAGGCCAAACCATCGCCATCCCCCAGCAAGCCCGGTACAACAGCGGCACAAAAAAATAGAAAAAGCGCCATAGAACCTATCGAGCCCTTTATCCAGGCGGATGTGGTTGCCCTAGGGCAGTGGTTGGTCACCAAAAAAGTCAAAAAACTCGTTGCGGCTCAGCCCTCTACAGAAAAAAAAGCCAGCACCGAAACCCCAAAAGCTGACCCAGCCAAGCGGCCCAGTGCCAAACCGGCTTCGGCAGCGGCGACCCCAGCAGCCACGCCGAGGGCAACCAAAAAAGCAACTGCACCTGCGCAACCTCCGGCTCAGAAACCCTCCAATACCCAAACCGCCACCTTACCCCCCGTTGCCGTCCAGGCACTGCCTCCCGAGCCCTCCGCAAATCCAACCATTGATGGGTATACAGAAATGCGGGTGGCGCTGACCAAACAAGCGGCCAACGTCAACATCGCGGCCTCGTCCGGGGGCAGCATTATTAGCACCAATGGCGACTTAATCGAAAACGTAGCCGCGAACGTTAGCTACCAGGTTAGCGCTGATGCCAATGGGCTATTTATCAACGGCAAACCCGTCCCCACTGCCGTTTGGCTAGATCCCCAAGACGGGTATGTGGCCGTGGGCAACCGCTGGTATCGGGGGCGTTTGCTCCTATTGTGGCAAAATGGCGGCGTCATGGCCGTGAATCACGTCCTCCTAAGCGACTATCTATATAGCGTTGTGGGAGCGGAAATGTCCGCCAGCTGGTCGATCGAAGCACTGAAGGCCCAGGCCGTTGCCGCCCGTTCCTATGCCATTGTGCACACCGTACGCCACCAACGTCGGGCCTACGATCTGGATGACACCCAGCGCTACCAGGCCTATAAAGGCATCGCCACTGAAGCCACCTCCACCCAGCGGGCTGTGCACGAAACCGCCGGAGAATTTATTAGCTATGGCGGAGGTGTGGTGGAATCCCTCTATGCGGCCAATCAAGAGATCGTCGATGATGCCCACAGTGGGTATGGCATGAGCCAAACCGGTGCCTTAGACCTGGCAGAACAGGGCTATCAGTATTATGAAATCCTATCCGCTTACTATCCCGATACGTCGGTCGGTCGCATTGATGTCGGCGATTGATATGATTTTGCCATGGGCCATCGCCATGGGCCATCGCCATGGGCCATCGCCATGGGCGGCCTGGGCAAACAAACCACTCTGGGTAAACTAAGATTTTTTGGCCGTCCTGCGCCCAATGCTACAGCTTAAGTTCTCACCTTCAATCAGGATCGGCCCCAAAGCCGTTTGAATCAGCAATTTATTTTTACCCGCCCTCACCACTCGACGCAGGTTGTCAGGCACCACCGGATTGGCCGATTCATCTACCGGCGCTGGTTTCTCACTAATATCTTCACCACTATGGTACGGATAGGGAGAAGGGCTCGTTTTACCGGGAGCATGATGCTTGGGTACCTGAATGCGTCTACGACGCTTCTGGGTATTGCGATCGAGCCATACAATCGTATCTGATACGGCAAAGACCCGTTCCCCTTGCCAGGTTTTCATATAGATAGTGCCTGTTTCGCAAACCATTTTGTTCACAGGAGCCCAGCGCTTATCACAGAGCAATAGCATATCCATCAACTCTAGCTGGCGGTGATTCACCCACCAGGTCTTCCACAATGCAGCCGCTTCTTGGCAGTGAATTTCATAGCCTGCGGGCACGCTGTGGTAATCGTATTGGACAAATGTTGCCCCCTCGAAACGGGCTTTATCCATACCAAATGGCAGATAATTGGCCTGTAGCGCAAGCTGGTGCACAACCTGCCAATAGTCGGACTGGAGACGCACAACAACATAGGGGTTTGATCCCTTCAATCGCGCCTTTGCCAACAAAATACCTTGATTAGTCAACAGCTGTGTTTCTTCTCGGGCTTTTTCTATATGTAATTCCCGATTCGCCAACAGAGAATCTTCGCCCTGTAGAAACTTTTGGATCAAGGTAGTGTTATCTAGCGTATCTTTCATGATGTGCGACAACAAGTCTATATAGGTAGATCCCAACAATCAAAGCCAGCATTGAGCCACCATCAACATCGTCCATAGGTGCTGGGATTTCATATGCTAGGCAATCAGTTTAGAACCAGTATTCCCACCTCATGGGGAAAATTGCGGCAACAATGCTGTGCCATTACACGCCTCAGCCCAGTAGTCTCACGGGTCCCTATGCAATCTAGAGTTGCCGTCAGTCGCCACCGCAATCACGGACCGACCTCAAAGAACAAGGGACACCTCAGTTAGCATCCGCGCACATACTGACAACCCAAAATCTTTTACCGATATCTTTACGCTGAAACACAGACCCTCGCCCCTAGCTAAAGAGAAAACGAAAAGATACGCACAGGTCTGAAAAAATAATTACAACAACAATCCGTAGAGTTGATGCAATACTTTTGCCCCATCGTCCAGACACTTGAGGGTCACAAACCTAGTCCCTATCTCCCCCCAGGGACATCCATCCTGAAACTCAATAGCAATGAGAATCCTTATCCGCCTTCGCCCAATGTGATGGCAGCTCTCCGCACATTGGAGGGGGACTGGCTACGGCGCTACCCGGATCCCTATGCCCACACGTTTTGTGACGTGGCGGCCAGCGTTTTAGGCGTCCCGGCCAATTGGCTTATGGTGGGCAATGGCTGTGACGATCTCCTAGGGCTGTTATTTAGGGCCTGCGTCAACCAAGAACGACCGATCGTTTACCCCATCCCCACCTATGGCCTATACCGCACCCTAGCCGAGCAATGTAGCGCTCCTGTGATTGAAATCAGCTACCCTGCGGACCATGCCTTGCCCCTAGACCAGCTGCAACAGGCACAAGGTGCACTGACGCTCATTGCCTCGCCCAATAGCCCCTCTGGCCATCAAGTCCCACTTTTTGAGCTACGTCACCTGGCAGAAAGCGTGCCTGGCATCTTGGCCATCGATGAAGCCTATGTGGATTTTGGCGAGGGCTCGGCCCTAGGGTTAGTCCATGACTATGAAAATGTCATCATATTGCGCACCTTGTCCAAGGGGTATAGTCTGGCGGGTCTCCGGTTTGGCTTTGCCATTGCCCAACCCCAGCTACTCAAGGGCCTTTTTAAGTTGAAAGATAGCTATGGCGTAGATGCGATCGCAATCCACCTCGCAGCGGCGGCCATGGCCGACCAAACCTACAAAAACACCTGCATCAGCCACATCAAAGCCGAACGCACACAGCTCACCATGGCCCTCAGGCAGCTCGGATTCCAAGTGAATCCATCCCATGGCAACTTTGTTTTAGCCCAGCACACCCACGCCAAAACCATCCACGACACCCTCAGACACCAAGATATTTGGGTACGCCATTACCACCAGCCCAAACTCCACACCAAGCTACGGATTACGGTGGGGACGCCCGAACAAAATCAGCAGCTTTTAAAGGCCATGGCTGAGGCCATACCCCCAAAGAATTAAGTATGACCACTTAACTTAGCGTTACGCCAAGGTCATTTCGCTGGCCCTATGCACTGTTTCAACAATGTGACCACCGGGAGCAACCCCTGAAATCAGCGACGAACAATACTCCACCTTTGGATAATGACAAACATCAAAACATTTAGATACATTGATACGTGAAACTAAACCTCGGAGCGAGGTGACGGGTTTTGAAGTCTTGCTGGAAAACTATTGGCCCATGTTGGCAGGTAGTCCAAGCTAACTAACAAGAATCGACTCTCCCACCTCCTCCAGAATATCCTGTCAAACAAAATCTCGCAGGTAGTTAGCCTACGGGGTTTTTTCTTTGAGAAGATGGGTATGGCTCCGTTTGGAAAACCATTATTCAAATACCTGACTGTGACAATTTCACGGGTTTTCACCGAAAAACAACAACTTTTCTGGCTTCAAAAATCAACATATTTAACTATAAATACGGAACAACCATGAGAACACAGTAAAAACACTGAACCGCAGCCAGGGCAAGAGCTTAAGGTTTTATTTATCAACGGCTTACGTTGCTTGTCGCCAGGGTAAAGTAGGATTTCAACAGACAACAAAAATGCAATTTGATGTTGACATCTAACAATTAAACAAGTTATGTTGATGCAAACACTAAATCGTGGAACGGCACTAAGGCTGTAAGGGAATCCTCCCAGTCACAACTATAGATTTTAAGGGCTCAGTTCCTTGCTATCAAGAGTTTGACGTTCAGTCCTTAGTGTCTCCTAAATATCCTGTTACATGTCTCCTGAGCGTTAAGCAAGGGAGATTTTTTTTAGGCTGGCTCCCTCAATCTTCTGCCATGGCCGCCTTCAACATCTCTAAAAAGGCAAAAACAGGTGGTGGCAAGAGGGCGTTGGCCAGGGTGGCCACACAAATAGTTCGAAAAAAAGGCGTTGGCAAACTGTAGACTTGCACTCCATCCGGGATGGGTTCGGCCGCTAGGCGGGGGCTAATCGCAGCGCCCAGGCCCTTTGCCACCATATTAACGATGGTGGCGTCGGAACGAATTTGATAGGTAGACCGTAACTCGACACCAAATTGCCTGCCGTGGTGAATCACCATGGCGTCGCAGCTATCTCCGTCGGGGGCCATAATCAAAGGGTAGGCCGCCAATGCCTCCCAGGTCAGGGGTGCGGACAACGCTGCATCCGGCGGAAACAGGACAACAAATTCATCACGGGTTAGCTCCGATGCTTCTAGATCTGGGGCATGGGGCAAATAGGTGATCCCCACATCGGCTTTGCCTTTGCGCAAGTCGGCTTCCACATCGGGCCGGTCATCATATTCTGCAATGGTGATTGCGATCGCAGGATACTGTAAACAATATTGCGCAATTACCTCCGGCAAAATATGGGTGGCCGCACTCCGAAATGCAGCGATGCGCAGCTGGCCACCATCAAACCCTTTCGCTAAATTTGCCTGGTTATAAATATCCTCAATGAGATGGAGCACATGGCGGGCCCGGTCCACAATTTGTTGCCCCACCGGTGTGGGCACGGCCCCATAGCGCCCACGGGAAAAAAGCACCACCCCCAGCTCTTCTTCCAGTGTGGCAATGGCATAGCTAACCGCCGACTGGGAAAGCTGTAGCTGCAAAGCGGCCTCACTAAAGCTACCACCATCGGCTACAGCGATGAGCACCCGCAGCTGCGAAGGTTTAAGTTGCCCCAGACGATCCTGTCCCATGGTGTCGGTGAAAATACAAGGCCCACCTTATTGTGACAATTTGTGGGCATTTTACCCATGGGATCAGCCGATGGCATGTATGACACAGGCTGATGGAGCCTCCCCCCATGGCCGATGGCCAACGGCTGAGATCGGCCGTAACCCTTATTTTTCTAAATTAAACAGTAATTTTTTCTCCTCCTCGGAGAACGGTTTGGGGGCAGGGTTCACCACCTTGGCCTGGTCGTAGGCTCGCTGCACAGCAGGGCGAGCGGCGATGGCATCAAACCAGCGCTGCAAATGGGGAAAATCATTCAGGTTCTGGCCTTGTTTCTCGTAGGGCACAATCCAGGGATACATGGACATGTCGGCAATGGAGTAGTCGCCACCCACGTATTCACGATCCGCCAGACGTTGATTGAGCACGCCATAGAGTCTGGAGGTTTCTTTCACATAGCGATTAATGGCATAGGGAATTTTCTCGGGCGCATAGCCAGAAAAGTGATGATTTTGTCCCAACATCGGCCCCAGACCACCCATTTGCCAATATAGCCACTGGAGCACTTCATTTTTACCCCGCAGATCCGTCGGCAGAAACTGCCCTGTTTTTTCTGCTAAATATTGCAGAATGGCCCCTGATTCAAACAGGCTAATGGGCTCTCCTCCATCGGCGGGTGCTCGATCCACAATGGCCGGGATCCGATTATTTGGCGCTATTTTCAAAAACTCAGGCTGAAACTGCTCCCCCTTGCTGATGTTGATGGGATAAATGGTGTAGGGGACATTGGCCTCTTCTAGAAAAATCGTGATCTTATGGCCATTGGGCGTCGTCCAGTAATAGAGATCGATCATGACTTGGGGATTGTACGATAATTTCGAACTATTCTAGCGTAGGCGGTTGAAATTGTGGCCCCACCATGGCGGCCCATGAGGGCAACTAAACTTATCCCGAGGATCGGCAACACCCCAATTACTATATGGGAGGATAAAGCAGTTGCATTGATGAGCGAAGTCCATGGCCCTGTCTAAGACAGAATCAAAACAATTACTAGAGCGGATAATATTTGAAGAAACGGCCCCCAAGGATTGGGCGCAAGATATATGGGGGCTTAGCGCCATGCACGGTGAGGAAGCCGCCAAACTGCTAGATATATTTGATGCGCTAATCGAATGTTGTTCAGAAGAAAAATTAGAAAACCTAGTGCAAGGCCTGATCCGTTCCCAAACGGAGGTTTAGTACCATGGGCCGCTGGGATCTAGACCATTTTTTTACCACCATTGAGGAGTTAGTCCTGTGCCATTCTCCCAGTGGGGTTGAAACAGAGGTCAACCATTACATTCAACAATGGTTAGACAATATTGGCGTAGACCACTGGCAGGATGAAGCCGACAATATTGTTATTAAGATTCCTGGTGAGACCAGTGAAGGGGCAATCGCGGTCACGGCCCATAAGGATGAAATTGGAGCATTAGTAAAAGGGATTGAAGCAGACGGGCGGCTACAGGTAAGCCGTCTGGGCGGATCGTATCCCTGGGTCTATGGGGAAGGGGTTGTCGATCTGTTGGGGGATCGGGAAACTATTCCAGGCATCCTGAGTTTTGGTTCTCGCCATGTCTCCCATGAATCTCCCCAAAAGCTTCAGCAAGAGGGCAAAGCTGTCAGTTGGGAAACGGCCTGGGTGGAGACCAAGCTTGCCACATCCACTCTGGTGCAGGCTGGCATTCGACCGGGGACCCGCATGGTGGTGGGCAAACACCGCAAGCGCCCCTTTCGCCTCGGCAGCCATATCGCCAGCTATACCTTGGATAACAAAGCGTCAGTGGCGATTTTGTTGGGTCTAGCAGAACAAATAAAGCACCCGCCCGTAGATGTGTACTTGGTGGCCTCAGCTAAAGAAGAGGTGGGGGCGGTGGGGGCTTTATTTTTTAGTCAGCGCCAGAAACTAAGCCGCTTAATTGCCCTAGAGATTTGCCCACTGTCTAAGGAATATCCCATTGCCGATGGGCCGAGACCGGTGCTGTTTTCCCAAGATAGTTACGGCCTCTATGATGAAGGGCTCAATCAAGAAATTCTTGCGGCAGGCTCTGCGGTTGGGGTGAGCCTACAGCAGGCAGTGGTTTCCCAGTTTGGCAGTGACGCATCCATTGCGATGAAGTTTGGCCATGTGCCCAGGGGTGCCTGTTTGAGTTTTCCAACCCAGAATACCCATGGGTATGAAATTGCAGATTTGGGTGCGATCGCAAACTGCCTCAAGGTACTCACCCAATATCTAAACCACGGTACGCAGCATCAATAGACACGGCAGCCCTATGCCAAACAGTCCGCCCAGGCTCCCACGCTACACTAACAAAGTAATTCACAGACATAGAATATGGAGCTCACCGGTAGTGAGAATCTAGCGAATCGCACCTGCTGGATCTTTGATATGGATGGCACCTTAACCCTAGGCATCCACGATTTTGAAGCCATCCGCCAAACCCTAGAACTGCCCATTGGCTCACCCATTTTAGAATCCTTGCGCCAGCTGCCCCCCGAGATTGCGGCAACCAAACAAAAACAACTCAGGGAAATAGAATTTGACATTGCCCGCCAGTCCACGGCCCAGCCTGGCGCAAAATCATTGCTAGAGAGGCTCTTGGCCCAAGAAAAACAAATTGCGATACTGACCCGCAATGGCAAGGATATTGCCCACGAGACCCTCCATGCCTGCGGTTTAATCGATTTTTTTGACCCCACATTAGTGCTCAGCCGTGACTGCCATGCCCCCAAACCAGAGCCAGACGGCATTTTAGCCCTGTTAGACACCTGGGGAACCCCTCCCACTGAAGCAGTGATGGTAGGAGATTATAAATTTGACCTGATGGCGGGACAGCGTGCGGGTACGGCAACCATCTATATTGACACCTCAGGAGAATTTATTTGGTCCGACTACGCAGACTATGGGGTGAAATCTCTTAGGACTGTGATTAATTGGCTAGGGTGAGTCAGAAAAATCTCTATGGTGAAGGGGCTAATAGAGCATTATTCTCTGACAAACTCTTGAACAAGAATAGACCAGAAAACCTTACATAGCCTGTTCATAGTAAAGCTCTTGAATCAGCTGTTGACGTTCCAACAAATATTGTTTGACTGTAGCATACTCATTTTGTGAGAGCTGCACTCGATCATCAATTTGGTGCAAGATCAGTTGAACTCTTTCACACTGCGAAACACCTGCTGTGCAACGGGTTAAGGTTTCATCTACAACACACCAAATTAATCTTAATAAAGAAATTTCCATAGAAATATTTTCATGAGGAGAATTTATTAATTTTATAATTCCCTATTTTTGTCATTTCTACGATTGCCTATCTATAAAACACAATAATCAGTAACACTTGTCTATCCGACGAGCAACAAAATACGTATTACAGAACACTTAAACATAAACTATCTCACGGAAAAATTAATGGGTCTTATTATTGTGCAAAGTACTGGCATTCAGCGGTTGAATAGTGTTTTCTGTCCTTGCCACTACGCCTAAGACAAGACTTTCACTAAACCCCGCTAGGAACGCGATCGCAATATAGAGGTGGGTGTTCTGCACAGAATCTGCACCTTTCAGCTGAATAAAATTCCCCAACACGCCAGATTCAACAATGGCAAATACAAAAATTGCAAAGGCCATGCCCACAAAGGGTCGAGTAAAACCAACAATGCGCAGGTCTTTGTGTTCGGCTTCAGCCCGCTGAATAATTTCTTGGGAGCGCACAATAATACTGACCACACTGCCCAACGCCCCAAACGCCACCACTAAGCCAATTTGCGGCAGATTAATATTCAGAGACCGAGCTAAAAGCTGGGTTTGGGCCGAAACCACAGACGTGGGCACTTCCGTCGGTTCTAACAATGCTGTCTCTGTCGAGCCATCCGTTTCCGCTACCTGGGATGAGGGCAACGCCCCCGTGAGCTGAGCTGTCACGGTTGAAATCCTAGACTGAATTTGATCTAACCGATTAATTTGTGCCCCCGAATCCAAAGGCAGCTCACCATTAGCCTCAGGATTAATAATGGCTTGATATTGCCCCTGTTGCTGACGCAGATCTTGATATAAAACACTTTGAGCAACTAAACGATCAATTTCTTCAGTAATATTTGTAAGCTGCTGG
Source organism: Leptothoe kymatousa TAU-MAC 1615 (assembly GCF_018739865.1). Taxonomy (GTDB): domain Bacteria; phylum Cyanobacteriota; class Cyanobacteriia; order Phormidesmidales; family Phormidesmidaceae; genus Leptothoe; species Leptothoe kymatousa. The sequence goes on from NZ_JADOER010000003.1 coordinate 131,277, forward strand.
CTAAAGGCGATGGGCGTTGCATCTGCCGCAATAGGCGTTGCGACCAGCTGATTTAGATAGGCCAATGGATTGGCGGCTGGCGACTCAACCGCCAGCGCCGCTCTAATCAACTGTAGTTGTTGTGCCACAGTCTGCCGCTGGGCGGTGGTAATCGCCGTTTCTGGACTAATGGCTTGGGCAACAGTAGTTATAACCGCGCCAGATTTTTGGAGAGTTTGTGTCTGCGTATCACTTAAATTAGCTCCACCACTTTGCTTTAAGAGGTTATCAATGCTTTGGTTCACTGACGCAGAGTATGCCGTCAGCTGTGCCCTCTGGACTTCTTCTTGGGTAATGTAGCCACGCACTGGCTCCAACTGCTCACTGACGTCCGTAAGCAATGCATTTTGTTCTTGGGCAATGCGACTAAACGCACCGGAGCCAGCAAACAGATTGCGCACAAGAAAGGGCATACCAATGCCCAAAACGGGAACCAGGACAAACCAGAACAAAAATTGTTTTAAGCCAGCCACCAGTCGGTGATAATGGCTGCCAGCGCCTTTAGTAAATTCAATCTGTTCTCGAGTCTTCTGGGCAAAGACTAGGTTGCCAACGGTATTATCTTCCGTATTGTGAGGGGAAGCGGCACTGTTGACTAAGGCTAGCGCCGTCACCTGTAACGTTTTATGGCAGTCTTGATATTGTTGATCTTGCAACATCACTAAATGCAAGGCCAACTCTTCTTGCACCTGCTTGGGAAGCGACTGCTGCTGCAATCCAGTTTGAATATACTGAATGCACTGATGTATGGCCTCGCTTTCAGATAGCTCTGTAGCCTTACCAAGCTGATGTAATTCGGCCTCAGTAAGGGGCACAAGCCGCGTTTCAGAAGCCGGTAAATCAGGATTCGAAGCATGCTCAGTCATGGCCATTCATCCTATTGCTTAGTAGCTACGGAAGCATACTGCACAGTATGGCCTACCCACTTGTTAAGCGAATTGGTTAGCACATGAAACTTACGGTTATCTTAAATCTTGCACCTGGTGATGAAGCACGGCCCACCTTGGACTAAAAGTGCTAAGGCTAATCGAATGAAAACCCACTAAAAGGGGTTAGAGGATCCCTGAAAGCTCCATATTTGGAGCTTTTAATCCAATCTTGCCCCTTTAGTGGACAGCCCTCAATTAGCGTTGGATTTTGAATCCAATGTGGGTTTAAGGCTCAAACCCGACTTGGTGCAAGATCTGAGTTATCCTAAGCTAGCCCCGTGGCACTTGCTGATGGAGGGGCCGCAACGCCGACTAATTAACGGTTGGCAAACTAAAAATCGCATCCCGCAGTTTTTTGGCCCACACACGATTGCCAGCCGCATTTAGATGCACACCACCCCCATCATGGAGAGGCGGATCTAAGCGCTGATCACCATTGGTATCTAACTCGGCACTGCTATCGACGAACGTGACAAATTCACGTTCATTGGCCAAGCGCTGCAAACCGACATTAAACGTATTTCTCCACTCGACCCGTTTACCCAGCTTTTTTTCATTGGCAGCCGCATCCACTGGGAGAACGGCCGATACAATTACCTGACGATCCTGGGGAAGCGTATCTAAAATCGTCTCGTAATTAATTAAAGCCTCTTCCGCACTACGGTTATAGGTATCGTTGATGCCAACGGCAAGCACAATACATTTGGCTCGTGCAAGGGCAGGCTGATACATGGGCAGACGCTCTAGCACCCCGACGGTAGTGTCGCCGCCAATGCCATAGTTCACAGAAAGTGGATAGATGGCGGATACCGCCAATCCTTGGGTAATACTATCGCCGATAAAGATGACGGCATCGTCGGGCACCATGGCCACCGAGTGCTGGTGATATTTGAGAGTCTGGTGGTAATAGTCTGTCAGCTCTGTTTGCAACGATGGCCTCACCAAACCCAGCCGATATTGCATACTGGCGAAAAAGTTAGATTTCCACAAAACACCCCCAAGCACAACATGTAGCAAGGCCACATAGGCAACTGTGAGCCGTTTTTTAGAGGCAACTTGCATCGGGAGAAATCTAGAACCAGTGATCATGGTGGAGTAGGGTCGGAATGGAAAGAGCAACTAGTAGCCGGACAGTTAATGTGTCTGACGTGATAGCTAGTCAGACGTAGGGTGTTTTTGCAAGTTTCCCTAACGCGCCATCACCGGCTACACTCCACCACCGGGGGAGAGCACCAGCCGCAACCAGGCAAACCTCACACTAACTATTCCCAAGCAGGAATCACGTTTATTCCCAAAACAGAATCCCACCAACTTATTCCTAAAAAGGAATCACATTTATTCCCAACGCAGAATCACAACCATTCAAAAAAGACATAACAGTTATTGCCAAAACAAGGTATTTTGCAAAACATTTTTTGACAACAGCCAGATATCACTCTTTACCCCAAAAAGCAACAACTCTTTACCTTAAAAGGCAACAACCTAAATATCCTATCAGGCAAAGTTTTCACAGGTTTTAAGTCGTCAAAAAACAAAGTCTAAAGTTTTCCTTACGATTATCGCGATCGCAGATTTACACCACTGTTGTAACCACTTGTAACGTTAACAACCTAACCGTGGAACAAAACAGTTTATGCCAACATCTACGTAGTTACACACACGCTACAGTTGCTGTTTTGGCCATCGCTCCTCACACATGCAATTTGCCAGCACATGAGAATACGCCACAATGTTGTCCCCCGAATCGACCAAGCTTTTAGGCAAGCCCTCCGGAGAATTAGATCAATCTAACCGCAACAATCGCATACTTTGGCTAGATTTAGCGAAAGTCTATGGCATGTTTTTGGTTTACTATGGCCATTTTGTCGAAAAAATAGCAGGGTTTGAAGGATTTGTTGCCAGCACCGTTGCCTACAAGCAATACAAATGCATCTATGCATTTCACATGCCCTTGTTTTTCATACTTTCAGGCTTTGTGTATAGGTACAAAAAGCAACCCCTTGGGTCATTCCTATACCAAAAGTTCTTAACGCGCATTGTTCCGGCCCTGTTTTTTAATGTTTTCGCCATTGGTATCTATTTGGTTGATCATGTGGTACGTAGCAACAGTGGATTCCTCGAACGCTATAATATCGCCTCCATTTTTATTGATGTATTAAATGGATACCCGTTTGGTAATTTTCTGACCTGGTTTTTGTTTTGTTTATTTACGGTTGAATTACTAAACCACCTGATTCATCCTTTACTGCAGGGTAATCTCTGGAAACATTGTGGTTTAGCTGTGGTGGCTTTATCCCTGGGATACTATTTCGGCATTAACCCAGACATTAACGAAACCTTACCTGGACGAGGCTTAAAGACTTGGTATTTTAATCAGGCCCTGATTGGTCTGAGTTTCTATCAGTTGGGCTTTATTATCAGGCAGGCAGGCATTATCTCTTGGTTTGAGCAATCGTTCTATAGATATGTTGGACTAGCCATAACATTCATCGCGACGGTAGCTTCGTTTAATATCAACCAAGGGCCCTTTAGCGATCCTAGGGGCATGGTTGCGATCGCACTAACCAGCCACGGCAACTTCTTCTGGTTCACCTTAACCGCAATCACAGGCTCTCTTTGGGTCATATTTTTAGCCCTGAGCCTACCCAATTTCAAAGGGGCTAAATTCTTTGGGCAAAATACTTTAGTTTTGCTAGGGATGAATTTCTTCTTTATGGATTTCTTTAAACCCATTATTGGCAGAATGAACCTAGCTATCTTTGATAACTGGATTACCGTCACCCTATTTTGCACAGGCCTCACCGTTATCAGTTTTATGGTGAATATTCCCGTGATCCAGATACTGCACAAATGTGTACCCCAACTAATGGGACGCCCTAAAGTAAAAGGCCCCCTATTGCCCGCATTGCTGACCTAACGCCCAGCATAAATCAGCAAAAAGTAACCCTACCGTATCCCCCGCTAGCTGAGCGAAGTCGAAGCTAAAATCCAGCCGATAAATGCTTTCGACTCCGCCCAAGGAAGCCTGACACAAAACACTCGCGTAGCTACATCAGCAAAATAAGTACCCCTACCGTATCCACCCGCTAGCTGAGCGAAGCCGAAGCTAAAACCAAGCCGATAGATGCCTGGCTTTGAGCAACGCCATATCAGCTAACCCAAGGCCCCGTTTGCCTCAGAAAAGGAGATTGTTCTGCAGCAGACCAACCCAATGGCAAGCTACCTTCAACATATATCCCTCGATGAAGATAGAACTTCAACAGGCGTTCGGCGCCGGGGTAGCGAGCAATGTCTGGATCGCCATCCCAAAGAACTTCGGCCCGTCCGGTCAGATACAACAGGTTGCCCTTTTCAAAATCGATGAACAACAACCCGGCGAAGGGATTGACTTCAATATTGCCAAAAGTGTTGAAGATACAATTGCCTGCAAAATCCGGGATGGTCAGGGTATTACCATCAACGTGAACAAAACCAGGGGAGCCACCTCGATGGGAAACATCCACACCGTTGGTAACATCCGTGGCGTTATCCAGGTAGGCCGTGGCAATAAAAAACGTATCTGCGGCAACTATTACATCACGTTTGACACTATCTAGCATGGTGAAGGCATAGACAGGCTTAGCAGCGGTGGCATCAAAGTTTTGGAGGTTGAACTGCCGTGCCTGAATATATTTCGGGCAGTTGCCAAAGCTTTGCTCCACCGCCACTGAAAAACCATCCGGCGTGATTTCACTCACCACACCATTCACCCGATTGCGGCGGCGGGTGTGGAGTTCGATGCCGAGGAAGCCCACCTTGCTACCAACGGCGAGATTTTTGATGAGGGGGTCATTAAACAAGGGCTGGGCGGCGATGTGCAGCGTCCGATCGTCCGGTGCGGAGATAAATCCTGGGTCGCCCACCAAAATCGAAGCCCAAGGGTGACCCTCTGCATCCACTGTGCCAATCAGAAAGTGGGGCAGCTGGGCATAAAATTGGCGATGCTGCTCGGGCAGGAACTCGCGAATCATTTTTCGACCCACCGCTTCCATGCGATCGCGTGCCCCTAGCCTCGCTTGCACAGCTTTTTCCCCTGGGTGGAAGGGAGACTCTTCTTTTTGCCAACCGGGAATGGCCATAATTATTACACTCCTAAGAGATCAAAGAAGAAAGCTCACAAACGCCTGAACCAAAGGCTTGTGAGCCCACTGAGGCTAGCCACCAGGAGCCATCAGTTCCAAACGAATACCCCCAGGGATAGAAGCCATCAAATGTTGAGCAGGGCCACCACTGGAAAGCTCAGGGGGAAATTCAATACTAACGCCCTCGGTTTTGACCATGGTTTGATAAATGCTGTTGAGGGTATCTATGTCCGTTACCTTCAGGGCAAGGTGATGCAGCCCAATGTTGTTCTTCCGGTCAAACGGTGTTGCACTATTGGGATCGGTCGCCTGCCAAAGGGTAATAAATACAGTGCCATCAGAGACAAAATAAGCAGGATATTCAGGCCTTCCACCCACGTGCTTAAATTCCAGCACATTCACAAAAAAGTCGCGGGTGGCGTCGATACTAGGAACGGTGAGACCAATGTGGTGAGCGCCTTGGGTAATGGCCATGGAACAACTCCTTTCGGAAATAAACAAATTAAACTAGTAGACTGTCAACTCGAAAGATTTAGGTTAGGACCGTGAGTTGTGAATCGTGAATGGGGTTTCAAGTCTGAAAGCTATCTTGCTGAGACACTCCTCTACGCGAAAATTATAAATTGACACCATACTAGGCCCAGATAAAAAGGGTGGGCACTCAGAGATTACTTTAGCCAACAATCGCATTGTACCAAACGATCGGTTCATAGTGATGTAACCATATTGACGGCTTGGTAGAATGTCAACAGCCAAATCAAAAAATGCTGAAATGCCCAAAGAGGATTACGTTCCGACTTTATTTTCACTGTTTCGCCAGTACGGTTATGACGGAGCTACACTCTCTAAAATTTCAGCGGCCACCGGACTGGGTAAGGCCAGCCTTTACCATCACTTTCCCGGTGGCAAAGAGGATATGGTGGCATCAGTGCTGGATCATTCTGACTGCTGGCTGCAAGAAAACGTGCTGCAGCTTTTAGCTGGGAAAGGAAGTCCGCACACTCGACTACAGAAGATGTGCGACCACATCCATGATCTCTACGCAGGGGGGACTCAACCTTGTTTGACAGCCATCTTGGAAACGGGCACGGGACGCGATCTTTTTCATCAACGAATTAAGACCCTAGTCACCCACTGGATTGGCGCCATTGCCAAGATTTTGGTTGAATCTGGCTTAGATGAAGCTATTGCTCGACAACGGGGGCAAGACGCACTCATTTCTATTCAAGGAGCTTTGATCGTGTCCCAAGCTCTAGATGACGCATCTCTTTTTTTACGAACAATAAAACAACTACCTGAGACATTATTACACTGGGAGTAATCGGTTGAATTCCTACCTAAAAGAGAAACTGTGCTATTCAGCTTTAGCCTGTAAATTCAGCAACTGCCGCGAGTGTTATTGCGCACCCATTAAAGTTGCCACAACAGATGCCTTATAAGACTGTGGCGACAGGCTGAGTAACAAACTCTCGCTTCGAGGTTGTCACCCCATCAGCCATTAGATGCGTTTCTTGTTTAAGAATAGTGATCCAGAACCCATCACACCCATAGCGAAAAGGGCCATGAACGAGCCTGGTTCAGGTACGCTGGCAGGCTGCCCAGCGGGAGGCGCTAACGTGGCCAAGGCAACGTCGCTAATCACCCGAGATGCAGCGGCCGTGGGGTGAACGTCATCCCAAAACAAAAACTCATCCGGGTTGTCGCAGACACCATCAAATTGAAACCCAGGCTCATAGTTAATCAAACAAGAATCGGTGACATTCGTTAGGCCAAATGCCGATGGCGTTGTCAGGAGGTCATCAAACAACGTGTTGATATCCAAGGTGGTGACATTCACCCCCGGTTGGGTCTGGCTAAACGCATCCAGCTTTGTTGCCAAGAGGCTATTGTGGCCAGCAATCAGTTGATTTAGGGTGGCGGGAATATTTACGGGGGTTTGAGCATCTAAAAAGTCAGCAACTGGCGCTTCACCGATGTCGGGCAAATTGAGCACTAAAAACTCTTTTGCGCCTAGGCTAGCCAACTGATTGAGCCCACCCAGAATGTTATCAGTAACAAAATCAGGTAGCTGATCAAGCGTTGGCACCTGCAAGGAAGCAGGATTAAAGAACGCTTCGTTATAGTCGTTGCCACCGACCCAGACAACATACAAGGCGTTGGGATCTGCCGGGACGATGGAAGAGAGACCGGAAAAGGCAGCAATTTGGTCCTGAAACCCTGGCAGAAACGACGCTAGCGGGGGAACATCGTCGTCCAAAATATGAATATCTGAAGAGAGAGCACCGGTAAAGGCAAAGTTGATGCCCTGGGTAGGCACTGGAGCCGTAGGGTTGAGGGCTAGATCTGTGGCCAGGATGGGAGAAAGCCCTAATGCTTGGCCGACATTATCAATCCAGATAGGGCCATTAGAACTTTTTTGGGCATAGGGCGGGCTGGGGGGCAAGGCGGGCAGCCCTAGGGGAGATAGGGCACTGGTCAGGTTAAATAAATTTCCAGAATCCACCAGGCTATCGCCAAAGATATTGAGCGCAGTAAAGGAGGCTGCCCTAGCTTCTAGGGAGACCAGGCAGGATGAAATCGCAAGACTGATGGCAAAAAGCGTTTTTTTCATGCCTATTGGCTGTGCTCAACACAGTCGGATAGATACTACAAAGCAAGAAGACCTTGGCGAGATATCAAAACGTTTGGATATACCTCTCCCTTATTTATATGTGGGCAATGTTTTTTTCTCAAGACCGACTAGCGGCTTCTTTATAAAGTTCCGATGAAGCCTGCACCAGAAGTTTGAAGGTGGCATAAGGGAAGCTGCGAATGCTACTAAAACTGTAACCATTTGCTCTATCCGTTGGCCTACACTGTGTCATTCAATGATCAAGAAGGGTTCAACGCATAAAAGCTGGGTATATTGCGATCGCTCACTTCGAAATCACTTCACCACCAGCGTTTTGGCAAGCATGTCATGCCAGGTTCTATTGTGCTTAGACCAGATCGCCCAGAGAAAACCTAGCCCCAGGGGTATGTAGGAAATCAGCTTGGCCACATTGCGCCCAAACGATCGTCCTCTGGTTAGCGGGCGTCCATTCTTGTCTGTCACCCGCAGACCTAGTAGCCGCTTGCCGATTGTGCCCTGCATGGCAGAGCCTTCGAGAAAGCCACAGTAGACAATGTAAACCAGAAATGAAAAATCTCGGATTTGGTTGCGTTGTCTTAGAAAGGCAATGCGGGTATTGATGTCATCACGGGCATTGAGGTATTGCTGAATGGTTTCATCAAAGCCTAGGAAAAGGTAAAAGACTGCAGATGTTACTAAGATAATCGGCAGGATATCAATCAGATAGGCAAGCAAGCGAGCGCCAAGCCCGGCTGTCTGTTGGTTAGACATGGGATAACACGTGGATAATTGCGGAGCATAGGAGCAAGTCCAGTCATATGGTAACTGGCTGGGACGGCAGCTTAGAAATGTTGTTGGTGTAGGTGGAGTCCGGGCTTCGGCTGCGCTTAGCCCTCATCGATCGGGTGTGGTTGGGGGCCGGGCTCAGCCCTCGTTGATCGGTGGGTGGCGGGAGTGCGGGCTTCGACTACGCTCAGCCCTCGTTGATCGGTTGATAGCGAAGAGCCAAATCGCGCATCCTCATCTCCCTTGCCACGCAACCAAATGGCTAAGCAGAACTAACCTGGTAGCTGAGGAACCTCAATCCGGTAACTGAAAAGACCCAAGCCGGTGGCTGAGCGGAGCCGAAGCCACATTCTCACACCCCCAAACCGGTGGCTGAGCACAGTCGAAGCCACATTCTCAAGCCACTATACCGGTGGCTGAGCGCAGTCGAAGCCACATCTTTTCCAATGCGAAGAGTTCTGACACTCCGCTAAAATATGCAACCGATCCCAAGCTTCTTGCATCAAGGCTATCTTCTTTGCACGGCTCCAGCCCTGCACTTGTTTTTCACGATAAAAGGCATCTGCTATACGTGTAAACTCTTCGGCATAGAATAATTTCACGGGTAGTCGCTTTGCGGTGTGGTTAGCCCCCATGCCGTTTTGATGTTGCCATAGGCGACGGGGTAAGTCTTTGGTTCTGCCTGTGTAGAAGGAACCGTCGCAGCATTGGAGGATGTACATGTGTGGCATGGGTATTTTAGCTAGTGGCAAGGGTTCGGGCTTCGACTGCGCTCAGCCCTCGTTGATCGCGCAGTGCTGGGGTCCGGGCTTCGACTGCGCTCAGCCCTCGTTGATCGGTGGGTGGCAGGGGTTCGGACTTCGACTGCGCTCAGCCCTCGTTGATCGGTTAATAGCGAAGATTCTAACCTCGCACTCAGCCTTCCCTTCCCCCTAACCCGGTGGCTGAGCGGAGTCGAAGTCACATTCTCACACCACTATCCCGTCCAGTAGCTGAACGAACCTCGCCCGGTGGCTGAACGGAGTCGAAGCCACATCTTTTCAAACTTAAAATTCCCCCACATCACTCCAATCCAGCCAAGTAGGGGGTGTAATAAGGCACCATCCATCACATCTGACACTTGGCCCATAGCAGTGTTCCGGAGGTAAGCTCCCTAATTTCTCTAACCAATAGTTGGAGATTTGGCTTATCTATTCATGTACAGTAAAACTGAAACATAAGCCATCGAGTCTCAACCGACAATATGCAATGAGAAGCGGACGCATCAGTCACGCACCTTATTTCGCCCCTATAATTTCTGCAACCGTTGGCTGCAGATTTAGTCGTTTGGCACGAAAACAATCAAAACCTCTCATATTCTAAAGGTTTTGAGCTAACAACCTATTCTAAGAAGCGGTGCGTGACTCACGCACCCTACGTGACTATATGAAATTTTGCGCTTCGTCCTTCAAAATTCCACACACTAAAGTTCCAGAGCCATCTCGAATTCCAGGATATGTTCTCTGGGAGGTGGCATGGGTTTGGTTATGCCTGTGGGTTTGAAGCCCATGCGTTGGTAGAGTGCGATCACGCCTGCATTGTGCTCACCCACATCTAGAACCAAACGCTGACAGCCTTCGGAACGCATCCAGTCAATCACCGCATTAATCAGCCCTTGACCCACTCCTTGCCCGCGAGCATGGGGCGCTACCCAAAGCGATAGTAAATAGGCTTCATTTATTTTCTCCGAATGCAATGCACCACGTACCATGCCACTATCAGCGCCATCTACAACCGCAACAAACGTAGGTAGTTTTTGTAGCTGCCTCACCCAGCTATCTCTTGGCCAAACAAAAGCATCCTGAAATGTAGTACTAAAGGCATCCGGCGCATCTTTAAGGGCCAACAGCCGTATTTGTCGTAGCCTTTCTACGTCACCAGCATTAAGTCTTTGGAACGTTATCATCAGTTGATACTAATCGCAGCATTAACACACTACATATCAACATTATCAATTCCGGTTTTGAAAGGACATCAACCAAGCAAGGTATAGCAATTAGGACGAGCAAATCATGCTCGCTTTAACGCTTCTTACTCAGCCCCAGTAATCTCCTCCTCAATAAATTCCTTCCCAATCCGCTGATACTCCGCCAACGTAAACGAATCCACCTGAATCGCATCCAACTGCGCCGTCTCCGCCGTTGTCGCCAGGTCAGATTCTGCCCCCGTAATCACCCCGGCCCGCAACGCCGCTTCCACCCGACCCACGGGCGGCACAATATTTAACTCCCCATTGCGAAACGCCGCCTTAATCTTCGTAAATACCGGCATTGCCACAATCGATAGCTGATAGGCCCGCTCCAAACGTCCCAGGGCTTGCTCCGCATCACTGGGCACATGCAACCCTCTAGTCAGATGATTCCGCCCATCAGGGGACTGCAACAGTTTCGCCACAGCATGGCCTTGCGCATCCGAAGGCATCACCCCAATAGGATTCAACCGGAACCAGGGCAAGGTAGTAGCCCGAATCAGACCACCTAAAACAGGAATATTCAGATTCGCCAACAGCCCTTCTAAGGCCTGTTGAATCTGGCCAAGACTATGATTCATGGCCCAATGAACCAGTGGCAAGTCTTCGTCCCGACGTCCCTCTGCCTCAAACCGTCGCAGCGTAGCCGTTGCTAGATACATCCAGGACAACATATCGGCAAAGCGTCCGGTGATTTTCTCATGGCGCTTTAGCCGACCACCGTAGGAGATCATCGCTAGATCTGACAGGGCGGCAAAGGTGGCGGAGGCCCAAGCCAGCTTCTGGTAGTAGCGGGCCGTTTCTCCCCGCACCGGCGCTTTCGCTAGACGACCATGGGTCAATCCTAAGACTTTTGCCCGTGCCCAGTTGCGGCCAAACAGACCCACATGCCGCCAAAATGCATAGTCAAAGGCGGCCACATTGTTGTCTTCTAGGGCCGCAATCTCATCGACAATGTAGCCATGGCAGCGGATCGCCCCTTGGCCATAGATAATGAGACTGCGGGTGAGAATATTTGCCCCTTCCACCGTAATGGGAATGGGCGTCGCCGTGTAAATATTCGCCAACAGGTTGCGCGGACCGCGACAGATGCCAGCACCGCCGAGAATATCCATGCCGTCGTTGATCAATTGACGCGACAGCTCGGTAAATTGATACTTGGCAATGGCCGACACGACCGCAGGCTGTTCCCCTTGATCTACGGCACCACAGGTATATAGCCGTGCCGCATCCATGAGATAGGTGAGGGCCCCAATGCGGGCTAGGGGTTCTTCTACCCCTTCGAATTTACCGATGGAGAGACCAAATTGTTCTCGCACCACGCTGTAGGCACCGGTTACGCGAGAGACTAGCTTGGCTACCCCCGTGGCTGTGGCCGGGAAGCTGACGCCACGACCAGCGGCCAGGCTTTGCATCAGCATGGTCCAACCCTGCCCCGCCTGTTCGACACCGCCAATAATTTGGCTAGCGGGCAACACCACATTGCGACCGGCAATGGGCGAATTGTAAAAGGGCACACCCATGGGGTCATGGCGACGACCCAGTTGCACACCGGGGGTATCGGCAGGCACTAGGACACAGGTAATGCCCACGTCTTTGCCCTTACCCAATAGGTTATCTGGATCATGGAGGCGAACGGCCAGGCCAATTAGGGTGGCAATGGCGCCCAGGGTGATGTATCGCTTCTGCCAGTTCAACCGCAGATACAGTTCACCGTTTTTCTGAAAGACTGTCCCGCTGGACTGGAGACTCGCCGCGTCGGAACCGGCGGTGGGCTCTGTCAGGGCAAAGCAGGGCATTTCTTCCCCGGTGGCTAGCTTGGGTAAGTAGCGCTGCTTTTGATCGGGGGTGCCGTAGCGTAGCAGCAGCTTGGCTGGGCCGAGGGAATTGGTCACACCGACGGTGGCGGTGTGGGTAAAGGAGCGGGAGGCTAGCTTAGTCATCACCGCACTGTAGGCGGTATTGGTAAATCCTCGACCGCCATATTCGGTCGGAATCATCATGCCAAAGAAGCGCTCTTGCTTTAGGTACGCCCACACCGCTGGGGGCAAATCCTTGCGCTGGTGTATCTCCCAGTCGGTGGCCATGTGGCATACCTGCTCAACCGGGCCATCGACAAAGGCCTGTTCAGCGGCAGTCAGTGTGGGGTAGGGCTCGGCCAAAATTCGTTCAAAGTTTGGCTTGCCAGAAAACAACTCTCCATCCACCCAGACGGTACCGGCCTCGATGGCCGCCCGCTCTGTTGCTGAAATGGATGGCAACAGATTGAATCGTTTAATTGCCTTAACAATGGGGGCCGTAATCACCACCTGGCGGATAAAGGGCACGATGGAAACCAGGGTCATGACGCTAAAGATGCCCCATAGCCACAGGGGGGCACGGCACACGCCGAGGATCAATGCGTCGTAGGCACACCAAGCCACCAAGGGAGCCTTGACGTAGGCCAGGGCCAGCAATAGCCCTAGGAATCCAACAATTAAACCAATGGTTAAGAGAGTCATAATCTTTACCCTTTTTGTCACGACGGAACTAGGGCAGGTAAGGTGATGTTATTTAGAATCTTCTAAGGTTTACGATTAATTTGTGAAACCGTTTCCTGCGGCACTGTTACAAACTATGCAGAAGAATCTTTAATTTTGTTGAAATGCAGTTAGCGACAAATATCACCTTATGCTTTCTAAGCCTAGTCTTGTTTTGTCACGCTCTATAAACTAGAGCAACAAATTTTCAAACACTCCAGCGGCCCCCATGCCGCCGCCAATGCACATGGTGACCATGCCATAACGGATCTGGCGACGCTTCATCTCGTGTAACAATGTTGCGGTAAGTTTCGCACCACTGCAGCCGAGGGGATGGCCCAGGGCGATCGCACCTCCGTTTACGTTTACAATCCCCGGGTTCAGCCCCAGCTTACGAATCACCGCCAAACTTTGGGCCGCAAAGGCTTCATTTAGTTCGATCAGGCCCAAATCCTCCAGGCTCAGCCCCACCTGTTTCAGCACCTTGGGCACCGCCTCCACCGGGCCAATGCCCATAATTTGCGGCGGCACTCCGGCGACGGCAAACCCCAGCAGACGCGCCATGGGTGTAACACCCAGCGCTTTTACCTTGGCTGCGCTCATCAGCAACGTCGCCGCCGCCCCGTCGGACATTTGGGACGAGTTACCAGCGGTGACGCTGCCCCCCCGGCGGAAAACGGCCGGTAACCCCGCTATGGCCTTCAGGCTGGTGTCGGGTCTGGGGCCTTCATCCACCTCAAACAGCGTGCGATGGGTGTGGGTCTCTCCATTTTGGTACACCGTATCGGTGACGGGGAGGGGGATAATTTCGTCGGTGAACCGACCGGCCTTGATGGCATTTAGGGCTTTTTCGTGCGATCGCAACGCAAACCGATCCTGCTCGGCCCGCGACACCCCAAACTGCTGGGCCACATTCTCCGCCGTTAACCCCATGGACATATACACCTGGGGCATATCCGTCATCATCACCGGGTTGGGGCTCCAGCGGTCCCCCCCCATGGGAATCAAACTCATGGATTCCACCCCACCCGCCACCATCACATCCGCCTGCCCCAGGGTAATGGCCTGGTGCGCCATGGCAATGGTCTGCAACCCCGACGAACACAGCCGATTCACCGTCATCCCCGGCACCGAAGGCGGCAATCCGGCCCGGTGGGCAATCACCCGCCCCAGGTTATAGCCCTGCTCCGCCTCCGGCATGGCACAGCCCATGATCACGTCTTCGATGTGGTCGGGAGTTAGGGCAGGGAAAGTTGCGATCGCGCCTTTCACCACCGCCGCCCCCATATCATCGGGCCGCATGTGTCGCAGCATCCCCCGAGGCGCCTTACCAACCGCCGTCCGCACACTGGCAACAATATAGGTACTTCGCATAATGTTCTCCTTCCAAGAAGATTGTCTACTTATTCCCCCACTGGGCGGGGTGCCCCTTGGGCGGGGTGGGCCTCGATCACCAGTGCCAGAATAGAACCCACCCATTTCCCCTCCCAGGAGGGGATGCAGTTATCGGTAGGTCACCTGGGCATTTGTCTCCTTAATTCCGCAACGGCTTCTTCGTCTTCAACAAATGCATAATCCGCGCCTGGGTCTTCTCCTGTTGCAACAACGGCAAGAACACCTCCCGCTCCAGCCCTAACAAATACTCCTCCGACACCCGTGCCGGGGCCGACAGCGTGCCCCCCGTCATCACATAGGCCAACTGCCCCGCCAGCCAACGATCGTACCCACTGGCAAAGCCCCCCTGCTCCAGGGTATAGGCCATATGGTCCAGCACCGCCCGACCCTGTTCCCCCAACACCCAAAAAGTCTCCTGGGCCGGAGGCCGATACCCAGCCCGGTCCAAACACAACACCTCTTCCTTCGCCACATACAGCCGCTGGTCATTGTTCATCACCACATGGGTATGGGCAGGCAAAAAGCCCAACTCCATCGCCTCATAGGCACTGCCCGCCACCGTCGCCGTCGCCACCGTCTTAAACACCTGGTTCAAAAACGGTTGAATATGTTGCACACTGCCACTCGCCGCCCGCTGCGCCGCCCATTTCGCCATGCGCGTTGTCCCCGTCGCCCCAGGAATTAGCCCCACACTCAGCTCCACCAGGCCAATATAGCTCTCCGCCGCTGCCACCACATGGGGGCAGGCCATCACCAACTCACAACCGCCCCCCAAAGCGCGTCCCTGCACCGCCGCCACAATCGGTTTATGGAAATAACGAATGCGCTGCAACAACGTTTGAAACGTCACCAACAAGTCGGTAATCAGTTGCCAATTTCCAGTTTGGGCAGCCGTCCCCATTTCCAACAGATTGGCTCCACCACAGAAATGATCGCTATTGTTACCGATCACCAACCCGCGATACTGATCCGTCTGGGTTAATTGATCGAGAACGGCCTGTAACCCATCCACCACAGTGGTGCTCAACGTATTCCCCTTCGAACGAAACTCATAGAGAACAACACCATCGCCCATGTCAAAAAGAGCCGCTTCAGGGTTCTCCCACAGATTGCTGCCCCTGGTTTTAATCAATGGCAAATAAATCTCATTCGACGGCTGCTCCACAGGCTGCTGCCCCAGGGGACCCAACACCCCATTGGCCATCAACAAGTTACTGGGCACACCATGGTGACTGCGATAGAAATGACCCTCCCCCGTGGCCGCCATCTCTTGAATCCACTCAGGCACTGCCAAATTTGCCGCCTGCATGTCGTAGAGCACTTTATGAAAGCCAAGGGCATCCCACATCTCAAATGGCCCCAACTGCCAGCCAAATCCCCACCGCATAGAGCGATCCACATCCACCGGGCTATCAGCAATCTCTGGCAACCGACAAGCACTATAGCTCAGCAATGCCAAGGTAGTCCGCCGGAAAAAATCTCCCGCTCTCCCCGATAGCTGATACAGCACCCTCAGGCGGTCTATCAAACTTGGCAACAGGGCAATCCCATCCAAGCCAGGCAAGTTCAGGGTATTTGCAGGTTCATAGGCAAAGGTTTTAGGATTCACAGAGAGAATCTCTTTGCCAACTTTTTTATAAAAGCCCTGGCCAGCCTTAGCACCACGGGAACCTGTCTCCACCAAAGCCTTCAACAACTCAGGCAGCTGAAACATTTGCCGCTGTTCATCCTGGGGAATGGCCGGATAAATATTCTCAGCAACGTGGAGTAACGTATCGAGACCCACTAAATCTGCGGTTCTAAAGGTGGCGGACTTGGGTCGCCCCACCAATGTCCCCGTCAGCCGATCAATCTCTTCAATGGAATAGCCATTGTCCGTCAGGGCATGCACCCCCAAAAACGTAGCAAATAGACCAATGCGGTTGGCAATAAAATTCGGCGTATCCTTGGCCATAACAACACCTTTACCCAGGTAGCTACGACTAAACCACGCCATCCGTTCAACAATGGCTGGGTCGGTCTCTGCCATGGGAATCAGTTCCAACAGCTTCAGATAGCGGGGAGGATTAAAAAAGTGCGTACCTAAAAACCGTTGACGAAATTGCAACGAACGCCCCTCAGCAATCTGCGCAATGGGCAAGCCACTGGTATTCGTAGAAATTATCGCATCAGGCCGCACAGTCTGCTCTAAGCGAGCCATCAGCTGTTGTTTAATATCCAAGCGCTCTACCACCGCCTCAATCACCCAGTCCACCTGAGCCAGACGAGAAAAATGGTCATGGTAGTTACCCAACTCAATCCGATGGGCCATATCTGAGGTAAACAACATGGGGGGCGACATTTTTTGTGCCTTCTTAAATGCCCCTTCCACCACGGCATTTTTATGCCCGTCAGCCCCAGGCAAATCCATTAGCAGCACCCGTAATCCGGCATTGGCTAGATGCGCCGCAATTTGGGTACCCATAATGCCAGCCCCCAACACCGCAGCCGTTTTGAAAGGACGAAAAGTCATAATGGTTCTCCCTCAAACAACAATAACCGTAGGTTGGGTGAGGCCACCCAACAGCCAAAACATTGAGCCAACAACATCACGCAATATGCGTCTGCCGTTGATGGCGCTCAAATATCCGCCACCGCCGCCCTTGGGCCACGCTATTGGGCGGTGCCAACGGCGGTGCCAGCTGTCGCTCTCGATATAGCCCTTCAATCTCCTGTCCATAAATCTGATAAAGCTGCTGTCGTCCGAGGCGAGCATCTGCCCTAGCCTCCATCAGCTCAAATCGCTTTATTTTCGACCAGTGGGGCAACTGCCCATTAATCTGATCAAGCAGGTGCTGATAGTGTTTCTGGGCAACGGTCTGCCACTCCCCGGCCCCTCCATCTGCGACGGCGATAACTGTCTCCAAAGCAGCTAGGTCAGGCACAAATAACACCCCACAAAACTTTTGGCCGGGTCCCACCACCAATGCCTGTCGCACCAGGGGTGACTGTTCCAATTGTTCCTCCACAGGTGTCGGAGCAACATACTTACCCGTCGAGAGCTTAAATAGGTCCTTCTTACAGCCCCGCAGCAGCAGCGAGCCATCCGCCAAGAACTCTCCTAAATCTCCGGTGTGGAACCAGCCCTCTGGATCAATGACGGCAGCCGTCGCCCCAGGTTTTCGAAAGTACCCCACCATGGTGTAGAGACTTTTCACCAGCACTTCACCATCCATGGCCAAACGCACTTCCACACCAGGTATGGGCGCCCCCACCGAGCCGGGGCGCAACCAGCGATCGCGGGTATAGCTCACCACAGAACTGGTCTCCGTCAAACCATACCCCTGCTTCACCGGAATCCCCACCCCGTTAAAAAAGGTGGTTATCTGCGGTTGCAGCGCGGCCCCTCCGCACAGCAAATAGCGCACCTGGCCGCCAAAAGCTCTATGTAACCCCCTAAATACGGTGTGGCTCCACAACCAACGCTGCCCTCGGCCCCAAATAGAAGGCTGCGGCCGCGGGGGGCAACCATGGGCCAATCGCCAAGCCCAACCGAGCACTAGGCGTTTCCCCCACCATGCTTGTTGTCGCAGACCGTTGATTTTCTCATACACCTTCTCCAGCAACCGGGGCACCGTGATAAAGATGGTCGGTTTTACCGCTGCCAGATGGCGCAATACCCGCCTGGGAGAGGAAAAATAGATATCATGGCCAAACCCAAAATGGCCATACAAAAAAGCTCTCGCAAAAATATGATTGAGGGGCAAAAAAGACAGGGCCACTTCCGGCGTCCCCGGCTGCAGACCTGGCATACTGCTAAACGCGGCCATGATGTTGCCAGTCAAACTCTTATGACTCAGCATCGCCCCCGTAAAGCCACCCCCAGCATCAGCGGTATAAACAATCGTAGCCAAATCATCAGGATGCAGATTATCCCTCAGTGCCTGCACCACAGAAGCCGCATAGCATCGCCGCCCCACATTGCGCAGCGCCCCTAGCGTCATCACCTGCGGTTGATTGCCTAGCCAGGTAGGTGGCGCGCCCTCCTCCACAACCACAACCAACGTCAGGGCGTTGACCAGGTCGTACACAGTTTGGAGCATCCCCCAGGTAGAGACCACCAACACTTGCAAGTCAGCATCCGCCAACATCCAGCGCGTGGCTTCCATGGGCTGCCCCCCAGCCATGGGCACCGTCACCAACCCCGCCAACAAACCGCCCATGTCGGCCATGGCCCAATACACATCGCTATCTAGCAACAAACCAATGCGCCCTCGTTCTCCTGGCGGGCCAGTTACCCCACGGGCCCGTAACCCCAAGGCCACCTCTTCTGCCGCCGTGCGAAATGCAGGATAGGTATACGTCTTCCAGCCATGGGCAGACCACTGATGCAAAGCGGGCGTATGGCCATAGGTACAGCCCATATCCAACAAGCTAGGGATTGTGTAGCGAAGGTTCACCTCCCCCTGCAATGGGGGAGCCACATGCAGCGAACAGCAGAAAATACATTGTTCATCCATGATTTTAGAAATCACAAAACACCCTCCACTACAGGTTGGGAAGGTAAAACCGATAAACGAGCAACCGTCTAAGGCACTACTGTTGAAAAATCTATGGAAAGCTACGTCGTCAAGAGGAGAGAAACGAAAAACAGAATTTAGCTTTCTATACAACGGTCTCCATGCATGGATATTAACATCCACCCATCAAGCATATTGTTCTAGCCATTGTCCTTAGCAAGAGATCTAAAAAGATCGCTACCAGAAACTGATATCAGCTTCATCGAACCCATAAAATGGGCATAGGGCTACAACTATTCAATCGCCTATGAAGGCAATTTCTATCAACAAAGAAGCAACTTAACAGTCACCAACCCAGCTAAAAAACTAAGCAATAAAATAGGAAAAGACTTAGAGTCTGTAGAGAAGCTTAGCTGGGATAGCTGGTTTTATTACTCTTTAATTATAGTGGGATCACCCATGGGATCGGGGGATCTCTTAATAAGCCTGTAATATTATTGCCCCGTCAGAGATTAGCAAACCCACTATTAATCAACGGGCACAGGCAATTGATACAGACTTTTAATATGGACCAAAGGCACTATTTAAATCGTCTTAAATCAGATTTAAATCCTGTTTTGGCTGAATAAAAATATCATTCTATTCACAGTTAATGTATTGGCTTAGCCATGCACTAATATCTTGCATAACGTCTGAAACATTAATTTCATTGAATAGTTCATGATAGGCTCCTGGATAACGAATAAAGGTTTTTTGTTGGGGGGGTAAGCCTGCAAAAAATTCTTCAGAAACTCGATAGTCAGCCACCTGATCAGCGGTGCCATGGAGCATTAATATCGGTTGAGTGAGATTTTGTTTATACTCGCCCAGCTGTTTCATGGTTTTAGCAAACTCTGCGGCAAGACGTGCCGTTCCTCGCTGGTGGCGTAGCGGATCGTGGGCATAGGCTAAAACCACGGCGCGATCGCGAGAAGGCAAGACAGACTTTAACCCCAAAGCCATGGAAAATCGAGGCAATCCCCAGGCAAGCACCTGACCAAGTTTCAGCCGCAGATCCGTTGCCCCATGGGGACCAAACGGCACCGATGCTGCGATCGCACCCGCCACCGATGGTTCACCACAGTGCGGGGAAACTGCCAAAGACTCTGACCGATGGCGCATATAGTCCAGGACGATTGTGCCCCCCAGACTATGACCCAGCAAAAAGCAAGGGACCGCTGCATGCTGTTGCTGCACCATGGCAAGCAAATCGGCCAGATCATCGCGATATTCGGCCCAACCATTAATATATCCTCGCTGCCCGGGCGAGCGACCATGGCCACGCAAATCATAGCCATAAATCGCATAGCCTTCTGGAATCAGTGCCCTAACAACATTTTGAAACAGACCACTATGGCTGCCTAAACCATGCACCAAAACAATAGTGGCCTTGACGGTCGATGGGGGCAACCAGCTTTGATAGTAAAGGCTCAAACCATCCCGCACCGTAAACATGCCATCCTGGTGCTGCATCGTCAACGTTTGCCATTTCAACTGCGACAATCGTTGTTGAAATCGCTGAAGCACCGGCTGCAATGCGTGGCTCGACTGCCCACTAACCAGACTCACTCCATAGGGTGCTTGACTGATCAAGTGAGCGTAGGCAGGCAGATGAAACGTTGCCCCATGCACCTGCCTGACATATCGATTAAAAAAATAAAGACTCAAACCGTGTAAATAGGTATCAATGATCGGAGGTGCTAAGGTCAACCCCGGAAAATCACCATCACGGGAAAGCTTCAGTAGCCCTAACAAATCGCGGACATCATGCACATGAGACTTCCCTCGAATCACCGCAAAAAATCTTTCCTGGCTGCCCAAGCGAGGAAACATCTGTAGAGGCTCCAAGGCCATGGGCGCGGTTTTATCATGGCTCCCCGTCACCATCACCGTTGGCACCGTCACAGCCGCCAAACCTTCAGTGCCAAACAGGCCACTACCAATGGGGTTCACCGTAAAAATAGCCGTTACCCGCCGATCGCTCAGCGGCCCTGGCTTAGGGGGCAACGAAAGCGCCCGACACTGAAGTAACAAAGAAATATTCAAACTCTCCGATAGACGCTCACATCGATGAGCCAAAGCCTCAAAATCAATGGTGGCACCCGCCAATGCCAGGGCTGTATAGGCACCAAAAGATTCCCCTAAAACACCCACATTCTCCAGGTCCAACTGTCCACCATAGTCCCGCCCATTGAGCCTTTCCAACTCATCCAACAAAGCCCTAATGTCACGGGGGCGATCAAAAAATTCCTGCAATGAAAAAACTTCATCCACACTGCCAGCCAAAAGATTACGAATTTGGTGAGTGTCACTACCGGCATGTTGAGGCACGGCAACCAAATACCCATGGGACGCGAAATGCTTCGCATAATGCAATACCGTTTGGGGATTAGCCGCCAACCCATGGGAAATAACAACTACTGGAATAGATGCAGCCATCTCTCCCAGGGGCTCATACAAAAACACCTGCAAGGACGACAATCCTTTTCGTCGTACCCATAGTCTTTTTTGACAAATGCCATAGGCTCCGGCAAGTCTCGCCTCTTGACCCAATACCTCTTGGCCCAGCGATTCCTGCTGCATCAGCGTTTGCAACAACTCGAGCAGTTCCTCCGTAGTGCTCAAAAGGAGATCCACCTGTTTCGAGGTCTCCAACAAGCGATCGGCCCGCACATTGCCAGCAATCTGATAGAGCAGGCTCATAATCGATAACTGATCTGCTTTAGCAATACGTTTAATTAAAGCTTGACGCTCCGCCACGTCAGCCGGTAGGTCTAGCAACTCGCCCAGTCTTTTCAGCAGCAAAACACCAATGTCAGTACCCAACAATCGCTGCAGACTATTGGCATCCAGGCGCACCTGTGTTTGTAAAATCTCTTGGCAATGAATTTGTGCCTGCGGCCTTTTCGCACCCAGGTAAAGCTCACAGGTACGCTGCGCAAACCGCCGCTGCCATAGCCGCGCTAACCGCTGTTGCAGCCTATGGGAAACCAAAGCAGGAGAAAAGGCCATAACGAAACCTCACAGACAACCATGGGTCCGTTCCTCTCCTGATTCCATCATGGCTCAGCGATTCAAACACCGACCTAAATCGATAGGGAGTTTAATATCAATCTCAAACGGGATAACTAAAAATGTCATGTTTTGGGAACACCGTGTACGTATTCACGGTTTATCTATGTATAAATTTTAAATAATCTTTAAATTAGCCATATAGTCCAAAGAGTCCTGATTGCAGGCCTTTTGTCAATTCTCCATAGGTTGAAAACACCTATTTACGGGAAAATCCATTAGATCTGGCATCCTAACTCGGGACTAAACCGATGAGTCAACCACTTGCTTACTTAAAGTGGACTTCATAAACTACTCACAGGTGTGTTGTATCTAAATGTAACGAAATGACGGCTAAAACAGTGCAGCCTTGCTCTGCCGCAGAGGACTATCGTCAACAGCTAGCAGCGATAGGTGGCTATCTGAAAACTATACGGACTCATCAAGGGCTTTCCCTACAGCAGGT
Source organism: Leptothoe kymatousa TAU-MAC 1615 (assembly GCF_018739865.1). GTDB lineage: Bacteria > Cyanobacteriota > Cyanobacteriia > Phormidesmidales > Phormidesmidaceae > Leptothoe > Leptothoe kymatousa. The sequence goes on from NZ_JADOER010000003.1 coordinate 153,740, forward strand.
TTCCCAGCGTACCCGCGTTCAGCCCAATCAATTACGCGCTATTGAAACAGGCGATGCCCGCAAGCTGCCCGAAGCAATTTACGTCAGGGGATTTCTCAAGCAATATGCCCAAGCCCTGGGCCTGAATGGAGAAGATATTGCCGCTCAGGTTTGTGTAGAACCCGCCAATATCAAACTTCGATGGCTAAATCAGGCCGACTTTTCGAGCCGCAGCCACCAGCATAACCGCAGTTTAGGTCACTGGTGGGCTAAGTTAACTCCGTTGGTGTAACTGGCGTAGCGACAGGTTCATTCGTATCCACATCGCTATCTGAAGTTTGTCCACTACCTTGGTTTTCTTGAACTGGCTTAGCCACCGGCTGCTCATAGATGGTCAGGTCAAACCAAAATGTGGTGCCAATACCCACTTCACTCACTAGCAGCATTTGGCTATTGTGCTTATCAATGATGTTTTTCACAATTGATAGGCCCAACCCTGTCCCTTCTAGGGTGTGAACACGATTTTCTACTCGATAGAAGCGATCAAAAATGGCATCTTGATCTTCAGCAGCGATACCAATGCCAGTATCGGAAATTTCAATGCGCACATTCCCTAATAAGTCTGGATGCTCCACCGACATAGGGGAACGATAGGCGCGAATCGCAACGCACCCACCCACGGTAGAAAACTTTAAGCCATTGCCCACCAGGTTGCCAAACACCTGTAATAGCAAATCATAATTCCCTAGAACGGGGGGCAGTCCGTCCTCGATTTCTTGAATCAATTCAATGCCCTTATCTTTGGCATTCAACTGATACGTGCGCAACGTTTGTTCAATGGGCTGGTGAATGTCCAATGACGTGAATTGATAGCGACGGTTGGACTCCAAACGAGAGAGATCCAACACATCATTCACTAACCGGGTCAGCCGGTCGGTTTCATTATTGGCCGTTTCTAGAAATTCTTGACGTTCCCGCTCGGATAAGTCGTCGCCATACTCATATAGGGTTTCAATAAACGATTTGATATTGAATAATGGCGTTCGCAACTCGTGGGAAATATTGCTAATAAACTGACTCTTCGCAGCATTGAGGGCCACTTCCCGCGTAATATCTTGCACCGTTAGGGCAATCCCTTTCACGGTTTCCCCAGACTGATCCAAAACAGAATTTAATAGGACCCGAATTGTCCGGTTGGTCGGTTCCGTCAGGCCAATGCGAAACTCTTGGCTTTCTGAGGAATCGCCTTTCGCTGCTTGATAAAGCGGCCGGGTCATTTGCACCCGCACCTGCCCCGGCAGGTGTTGCAACACATTGCCTTCGGGCGGCAGTTTCGAATCCCAACCAAAGATACGACTGGCGGCCGTATTGGCTAAAACGACCTCTAGGCTGGCGTCAATCAAAATTGCACCGTCTGCAATGGTAGACACCAGACGCTCAAGCTTTGCTTTCTCTGCCGTTAGTTCTTCAATGTTTTGTTCTTCATAACGCTCTAGGCGTTCCGCCATGTAGTTAAAGCTCTGGATTAATTCGCCTAGTTCGTCCCCACCTCGGGATAAATCAATCCGCTGCTTAAAGTTACCAGCAGCGATATTTTTTACCCCCGTCAGCAATTCTTTAATGGGTTGGGTGATGGTGAGGGCATTAAACACAGCCCCCAAGATCACCATCACCCAAATGCAGACAAATACGGCAATCGTCACATCACGGGTCAGATGGGATGAAGCCACCACTGTGGGGTTGGGATTGATGCCAAGGGCTAGCACCCCAAGGTAGTTGTCTTTAGACTTGAGCGGCACAAAAACATCAGTCACTTCTCCCGCAGGAGTTAAATGCTGACGCACCATAGGTAGGTCAACACTTTTGACATAGTTTTCCGGCAGCTGCATGCGGCGGCTGAGGGTGAGAGAGTTTTGTACAGCGGTATCAGCATAGGGAATGCCAAAAAAGATATAGCCGTCAGGATTGGCATAGAGCATGTAGCGAATGCTCGAGGTGCTATCCATAAAGCGTCTCGAAAAGATCGCCAAGTCTTCAAGCTGATCTGCCTCCACTAGGGGAGCTGTATTAGACGCTAGCAATAACCCTAAGTCACGACCAAAACGAGTATCGTTCAGGCGTGCATCCAACTGAATGGTATTGACAGCCCAAAAGGTCAGGCTGCTCATAATTAACGACACCACGAGGGTAGCTGCCGCCATCAATCGGGTCTGGAGGGTAAAATCTTTCCACCAATCGGCAATTAGCGTACGAATTTTTTGAAACAGTTCAACCATCCAACCTATATAGACCGGCCAACGTTATTGTGACATGAATTATCAAAGGGAGAATAACCTGGCAACTTGGTAGAAATCACCCGGCCAAAATTAATTCCTAATGCGATGGCCAATATCTTTACGGTAATAGGAATTTTCAAATTGGATAACGTTGACACCCCTATAGGCATTTGCGATCGCATCCTCAAAACTATCCCCCACAGCGGTCACCCCCAAAATGCGGCCACCATTGGATTTCAGCACACCCTTCACCAATTCGGTCCCCGCATGGAAAACCATAGCCCCAGTGCCGATGGCCGCGTCCAAACTACCAATGGCCATGCCCTTGGGATACTTACCGGGGTAGCCCTCGGCCGCCATCACCACACAGGCCGCATAGCCAGACTTCCACTCAAACGGCGGGAAATCGGCCAAACGCTGCTCACAGCAGGCCAGCATAATCTGCTCCAAGGGAGTGTCTAATAACGGCAATACCACCTGGGTTTCAGGATCGCCAAAGCGACAATTAAATTCGATCACCTTGGGAGCCCCGTCCGGCGTAATCATCAAACCGGCATACACCACACCGCGGTAATCGATGCTGCGCTCCCGCAATGTCTTAACGGTGGGATCCAAAACCTCCGTTTGAATCCGTGCTAATAATTCAGCCGATACTACAGGCGTTGGCGCATAGGCCCCCATGCCGCCAGTATTCGGCCCCGTATCCCCCTCCCCCACCTGCTTATGATCCTGGGCGGGTATCAATGGCCGAATCGTAATGCCATCAGTAACGGCCAACACAGAGGCTTCTTGCCCGGTGAGAAATTCTTCAATAACAACCTGGCGACCCGCCGCACCAAACTGACCGCCAAAAATAGCTGCGATCGCAGCGTGGGCCTCATCCAAGGTCATGGCAACAGTCACCCCTTTACCCGCCGCTAACCCATCGGCCTTAATCACGATGGGTGCCCCCTGCTCTTTCACATAGGCCATCGCCGCGTCGCCACTATCAAACACAGCGCTGGCCGCCGTTGGGATACCGGCTTCCTCCATTAGGGCCTTGGCCCAGGCCTTGCTGGCTTCAAGCTGCGCTCCGTCCTGATTGGGCCCAAACACCGTAATGCCCTGGGCTCGCAAACCATCGGCCACACCGTCGGCCAGGGGCTGCTCTGGCCCAACCGCCACCAAGCCAATATTTTGCACTAAAGCAAACCGCGCAATACCTTCTACATCGTCGACAGACATAGCCAAATTGGTACAACCGGGCATCGTTGCCGTACCACCATTTCCAGGAATACAAACGACATTTGTCACCTTAGGAGACTGTAGTAATGTCCATGCCATGGCGTGCTCTCGCCCGCCACTACCAATCACAATGGCTTTCACAGCGTTTTTAGTCCTGAACAAAGAAGGGGCTTCATTCTCCCACGTCATGGGCGAAATCGAAACAAGTTGTCATGTTCTAAACGATCAGGCCAATTTTGAGGGTCACTACTACATAAAAATCAAAAAACTAGTCGGCATTCTTTTTCTTTTGGGCATCGTCCTTAGCAGCCGTGTCTCCAGACGCCGTGTCCCCAGACGCCTTGTCTTCTTTCTTCTGGTCACCACCAGCATCGTCTGCCAGCAACTCAGCCGCCGTAATTCCTTCAGCACTATTCCCAAACCGCCACAGCACCGCCGCCGCCTCAGCCCGAGTGACCGCCTTATCTGGCTGAAACAAGGTGGTATACCCCAGCGCCCGCCGGATATTAGCAAATTCGCCATTGCTGTGATCCGCTAAAACAGACGGCAGTGCAATGGGCTCAATTTTGCTCGCATCCTGAAAACCCCACGCTTCCGAAACAGCCGCAGCCGTTGCCGCTGGCAGGGCAGACCGTTTATCCAACGGCACCTTCCACAAAATCAGGTCTTGGCGAGTCAAGGGGGCATCGGGGCGAAATTTTACAGCCGTGGCTGTGCCATTGAGGGCACTTGGGATCATGCCTGCTTCCGCCAGCCCCTGAATAGCTGGGAAATCAATATTGGCCACCCCCACATCCTGAAACGTAGGTTGGCTGCTTTCCACGGCTGGGCGAATTTTTTTAGCCGACTGATCGGCATAAAACTGATTGTTGGCCGCTAATAGCCAACGGGCATATTCACGTCGGGTAATGACTTGATTGGGCAAAAACTCATTGGGATTGCGTTCGATATTGTCATCGGCTTTAACGTCAATCAGCAGCAGCAAATCTAGTTGGACCAAGTCTTCAAGATATTGCTGGAGTTCTTCCGGTGCTTCGTCAATATCGACATAGCTGGCCTCGGTAAACTCAGGAATAACCGGCACTTCAGTCGTCGTTGACCCTGCGGTATTACTCGGTTTAGCGCCCTCTACACCGGAGGCTTCCTCAGTAGGGTCCGATGCATCCGCCACCTCTGGCGTCGCGACGGTATCCGGAGTACTCGCTGCAGTATCCGTGGTTTCCAGCAATCGAGGATCGGGCTCCAGAGTTTTCTCAATGGATTGCCCAAAGGGGCTACCTTCACACCCCGCCACGGCTAGCAAGAAAAGCATCACCCCGAAGGATTTAACTAGATACTGAAGTTGCTGCATGCAATGATATCCCACGAAAACAGCGCTACCAGGCTAGCGTATCTGATCACCGTTGTAACAGGCTAGGCTTTACACTTCTTGGCGTTGTCGATCCATTGACCGAAACCCATGGCCCGTCCAATTATTATCGACTGCGATCCAGGTGTGGATGATGCGATCGCACTGCTCCTTGCCCTGGCCCATCCCACCGCCCTCAATCTTCTCGGCATTACCACCGTGGCCGGCAATGTGCCGTTGCACTACACCAGCCAAAACGCCCTGCAAATTTGTGCCCTAGCAAAATCCCATACTCCAGTGTATGCCGGCTGCCCCCGCCCCATGCTGCGCGCCCTAGCAACCGCCGCCGATATCCACGGAGCCACAGGTTTACAAGGAACAGAACTACCTGCCCCAACACAATCCCTAATGGTGCAACACGCTGTTGCATTTTTAATCGACACCCTGCAACAGGCCCCCGAGCCCATCACCCTCGCCACCCTGGGCCCCCTTACCAACATTGCCGTTGCCCTGATCCAAGCCCCCCACATTGCCCAAAATATCGACCACATTATCGCCATGGGCGGAGCCATCACCCACGGCAACATGACCCCTAGCGCCGAATTCAACATCTACGTCGATCCCCATGCCGCTCAAGTCGTCTTTGCCTCCGGCATTCCCATCAAACTCATCACCCTCGACACCACCCACCAGGTCCTCACCACCGCCGAACACCTACAGACCTTACGGCAGCTCAATACTCCCGTGGGCAAAGCTGCCGCTGACCTACTGGCCCACTACGGCACTCCAGATAGGGAACGCTACGGCATGGCCGGCGCACCGTTGCACGATCCCTGCACCATCGCCTACCTACTCCAACCAGACCTCTTCACCTTCAAATCCACCTACACCACCGTGGACACCACCAGCCCCGACAACCTGGGCCGCACCGTCATTGACTGGTGGCAACGCACAGGCAAATCCCCCAATGTAGAGGTGGCCGCCTCCGTGAATGCAGCCGGGTTCTACGATCTGCTGCTCCCATCGTTGGCCCGCCTGTAGCCCACCAGCATGGCGCTGCATCCCCCATAAAACAAAAAACCAGCTGCCACCAGCCGCTAACCATTCCCTGCAATTCATGAACAAGTCCGTTACTTTACCGCACCAAACAAAAACGATTGCTAAAATGCCATCAAGCCGTTCGGTAGAGTAATGACCTACACCACCCAGGAACTTATCGACATCCTCGATCAAGAACTTAAGGCCGCCTGGCGCGGAGAACGTGTATTACTATCCACTGACGATCGTCTAGCTAATCCAGTCGTCTCCAAAGCAATCGGTGCGGATAAACTTAGCAAGGTTTTTGCCTACAAGGACTTTCGCGATCAAATCCATCAATATCAACGCGATCACAACGTTTCAGGGCTAGTATGGCACCCTTGCACCTTCAAAGGTCAAACCATTCAGTTACCCGAAATTCACCCAGACCTGACGGCGATTCCAGCCGATAAAGCGACGTTGGCCGCCGCCACCAAAAACATTATCCAATTCTGGCGTAGCTCCATCGATGGCTTACGCCTATGGAAAGCCGGTCACGATCCTATTGAAACCGACATCTCCACGGTTGAGGCCTACATTCGAGAGGCCGAATGGGCTGACATCAGCGCCACCCGCAGCGAGATCTACCTCGGTCTATGTTGGGGCAATCCAAAGGAATGCTACTGCGGTTGGGCTTATCCCGAGTCCGGGTGTCATCGAATTATTGCTGCGATCGCCGAACCCAGCGCCATCAAAATTTAGCCACATCAACAAGAATAATTCCAACATAAAAAAAGGTTGACAGCTTTAAAGGCCGTCAACCCAATCAAACACTTATTAAATCACTAACTACTAAGTAGTCCCTCTAACCTGTTGCACCCAATATCTCAATGCCCATTAGCGACGCTTAAAGACGGAGCTGGTGATAAAACCACCGACCGCTAGCAAGCCAAGCATCGATGCAGGCTCAGGCACATCTTGAGAAGAAATCGCACCGATGGCATCGATATCAGCACCTGCCCAGCCTTGGTTATAACGGTTCTTGCCGTTGTCTGTAACTCTCACAAAAGAGAATGTGTCGTCAGATGTAAAACCAAATGCATCGATGTCAATACCGGCGTGCTGAGTGCCACCAATCTCGCCTAGGGAGGCCCAGTTATCACCATCCTGGCTAATTTCCACCAACATACCTTCCACAAGGCCACCGGCTTCAAAAATCCATAGATCGTCCTTATCGTCGTTGCTACCAACCAAGAAATTGTCAGTAAACTTGACCGTAATTGAACCACCATTACCTAAAGAATAGTCATCGCGATCGGCGATGGCCATTTTGTTGCCTTTCCAGGAAGAATTGGCCGCACCTAGCACAGCATTAGGATCGTCAAAGGCCTGTGCTGATGCCTTCCAGGTCTTAGCGTAGGCTTCCTCTTGGGATAAACCGCCGGAATAGAACTTGGTGTAATCAACCACTTCATCGGCAAAAGAAGTTTCACCCTGGGCAAACTCAATACCCCGAAAAGTAACTGCAGAAGCGGACTGTGTCATAGCTGCAACCAGACCCAATGAGCTAAAGGCAGCAATGAGATATCCCCTGGATAAATTAAACATGTGAAACTCCTGTAATAAGAAAGCCAGCAAGAACGTACGTGACTAACCTATTTATGCCGACAGAGAATACATTTAGTATCTGAGGAATCACATAAATATGCGTGGCGACCAACAAAGTTTGTATAAGTAAATCAAGAAAAATAGGCACTTTTGAGCAGTTTTCTCGACTCAAAAAGAACATTAAAAAAACAATTCAGGCCAATAAATCTGTAGAAATAACGTTGCCGACAGCGGGACTGCTACATTAGCTCTACCCCATACCTAGGAGCCCCCTAGGGAAAACCCAAAAGAGGTCAAACAACCAGCCCCAAGGCATCCCAATGGCTTGGGCATATGTTGCCAAAACAAAAAGTGAGGCAGCTATTTAAGCTGCCTCACTTTCAATTTTCAGTATTCAAACTGAAATTCTATCTAGCTGCGCTCAGCCTTAGTAGCGATAGCTGCTGCCAGAACCAGGCTTGTGAACGATGAAGCTAAGAATCTGACACTGCTTCACGTTGTCGAAACCAACAACACGGATGTAGCAGTCGGGATACTCAGAACGGCAAGCCTGAACTTCGTCTAGAACTTCGCGGGTGCTCTTTGCATTAAACAAAGGCAGCTTCCACATGGTCCAGTAGTAAGTTGTAGGATCAGAGTCCTCATTGAACTCAACAGCGGGGAAGTAGCCCTGCTCGAGTACATACTGGATTTGACGCTCGATCTGAGCATCAGTTAGAGGGGGTAGGTAGGATAGCGTTTCGTAACGACGCTCTTTGGGCAGAGTTTTCATAATCTACTCGTCAGTATCGGTTTACAACGGTCTAGTAAAACTAGTCAGTCAGACTGAGAATCTCTATCACCCGCATCAGCTTTCCCTTGCAACTCTTCAGAACTCATTTGAGTCATGCGCTCTAAATGCTGCTTGCGATGTTCGATGTTTGCTTGCTGAATTCCTGTTGTTACCATTTCGGGCAGAAACTCAGTAACCTCTTCGGCCAAATGCTGGCGGACTGTCATCACCCTAAGGGCTAAATCAGCCTGCTCTTGCATCAGGGACGCGATAAACGCCTCTCCATCTTGCAAGTTGACCCTTGTAGCAAAATCGTTGAACCAGTAGGAGCGCGGCAAATCCGTCTCCTTTAACTGACCCATGACCACTCGAACCGCTTGATAGGTTAAATAGCTTGTCAGCGTCTTAGCCGTATCTTTTGCAATTCGCTTTAGATCCATAGGTCAGCTTAATGCATCAAATGCATTAAAGCAGGTTCAAATAGCTAATGCGGTAACCAGGGCAGCAAAATTTTCTAAAGAAAAAATAACCGCCCTAGCTCTAGCAATTAGAGGATGTCTCTAATTAGAGAGTGTCTCTAGTTAAAGAGTGTCTCTAGTTAGAGGGTGTCTCTAATTAGAGAGTGTCAACAGTGTCGAACTCGAACTTGATTTCCTTCCAAAGTTCGCAAGCTGCAGCCAGCTCAGGAGACCACTTACAAGCTTCACGGATGATGTCGCCACCTTCGCGAGCCAAGTTGCGGCCTTCGTTACGAGCTTGTACACAAGCTTCAAGAGCAACCCGGTTTGCAGTTGCACCAGGAGCGTTACCCCAAGGGTGACCCAGAGTACCACCACCGAACTGAAGTACGGAGTCGTCGCCGAAGATTTCAACCAGTGCAGGCATGTGCCATACGTGAATACCACCGGAAGCTACGGCCATTACGCCGCCCATAGCTGCCCAGTCCTGGGTGAAGTAAACACCACGGGACTTGTCTTGCTCTACATAGTTTTCACGTAGTAGGTCAACGAAGCCCATAGTACCGGCGCGGTCACCTTCAAGCTTACCGACAACGGTACCGGTGTGAATGTGGTCACCACCGGACATACGTAGACACTTGGCTAGAACGCGGAAGTGGATACCGTGGTTCTTCTGACGGTCGATTACTGCGTGCATTGCACGGTGAATGTGCAGTAGAACGCCGTTATCACGACACCAGTGGGACAGAGTGGTGTTTGCAGTGAAACCACCGGTTAGGAAGTCGTGCATGATGATGGGCTGGTCGAGCTCTTTAGCGTACTCGGCCCGCTTGATCATCTCTTCGCAGGTGGCAGCGGTCACGTTTAGGTAGTGACCCTTGATTTCGCCAGTCTCTGCTTGTGCCTTAGTAATGGCATCGGCACAGAACAAGAAGCGATCGCGCCAGCGCTGGAAAGGCTGAGAGTTGATGTTCTCGTCATCCTTAGTGAAGTCCAGACCACCACGTAGGCACTCATAAACCGCACGGCCGTAGTTCTTAGCAGATAGACCGAGCTTGGGCTTAATGGTGCAACCCAACATGGGACGACCATACTTGTTCAGCTTGTCACGCTCAACCTGAATACCGTGGGGAGGTCCCTGGAAAGTCTTGAGGTAAGCAACGGGAATCCGTAGGTCTTCCAGACGTAGTGCACGCAGGGCTTTAAAGCCAAATACGTTACCTACTAGAGACGTTAGTAGGTTAGTTACGGAACCTTCCTCGAATAGATCGAGAGGATAAGCAACGTAGCAGATGTACTGGTTATCTTCGCCGGGTACGGGCTCAATGTCGTAGCAACGACCCTTATACCGATCCATGTCGGTCAGTAGGTCAGTCCATACGGTGGTCCAAGTACCGGTAGAAGATTCTGCGGCAACTGCTGCTGCGCACTCTTCAGGAGGAACCCCAGGTTGGGGGGTCATCCGGAATGCGGCCAGAATATCAGTATCTTTAGGCGTGTAGTCTGGCGTGTAATAGGTCAGCTTGTAATCCTTTACACCGGCACTGTAGCCAGCCTTCGACTGCGTCGACGTCTGAGAGTAAGACATATCTCCCTTCCTGTGAATCAAACTAGATGGCTTACGAACTCAACCACCCGAGGCGGACACCATAGCGATTGCCCACTGCCTGGCTGAGGTGACTGAGTTCAGATAATGGTGTCGAGCAGCAGACACTGCTAGACAGCCAAATTGACTGTTCTCCTTATCTTTAGGCAGATTGCACTACCTAATTCTTTAAAGAATACTATCAGCGATCTGATAAGTAGCATTTTGGAAGTTCTGTATAGATTCATAACTTTTATTTATGAATCTACGTGCAGGACTATTAAGTTTTTCCAAATGCGACTGTTGATACAGCGTGTAGCGATTTACTGAGTAACAACAGTTTGCGACAGCACAAATTTGTCAAAAATACTATGCCATAAGGCTTGAGAAAGTCTTTTCTCTTCTAAGAAAGTTTTTAGATTTACTAATGAGTGACTTTAGGAGAATGAGATTGACACCGCGCCCCGGGCAAGTTATCAAAGCATCAAGTTGCCTGCATATGCCGCAGGAGCAAACAATAAAGTGGACTATATGGAGACGTCACTGTGGTTTCTGCTAAGCAATTGATTCAGTTGGCCGTAGGCACAACTCTTTGTTGGAATATCGTTGCCCCCGTTATTGCCCAGGAGTCGAATAACACGCCTATTTACACAGACCCACCGCCACGGGTAACACCCTTGCCGTCCGATCGGCCGTTCCGCAGGAACCCTTTATCCGCAGACTTTCAAGTGGGGGCATTGCAGGCAGACTTTACCGGTAGCCTGTGGGTGGGCTCCCACCAGGGCTTAGCGCGCATCAACCCGGCCACCGGTGTGATTCAAGCGCGGGTAAATGTCCCCAATCGGTTTATTGATGCCATGGTCCAGGACCGGGTGGGTCGCATCTGGCTAGGTACTTACAATGGCCTGGTCCGGGTGGACCCCCGCATTGATCAGATTACGGCTCAAAACTTTCGCCTTCCCTCCAATCGCGTGTTGGATATGGTGATTGATGATCGAGGATTTCTATGGACGGGAACTGATCAGGGCTTGGCGTTGATTAGCCCCGATCGCGGTCTATTGATGACCACGCTGCAAGAGTTACCCGGCGTCAGTGCCAATGCCCTCAGCCTTGATCAAGCAGGCCAACTGTGGGTGGGCACCCTCAGTGGTTTGGTCCAGGTGGATACGGCAACAGCCTTTATTATCAATCGAGTGTCCAATATTCCAGGGGCCTCAGTCCAAGCTATGGCCACCGGTCCCCAGGGCCAACTCTGGGTGGGCACAGCCCAAGGATTGTTTGTGTTTGATGCGGATACGGGGGCCCTCCTACGATCGGTCACCTTAATGCGTGGCAAAAGCGTCACTGCGATCGCATTTGATAAAACCCAGAGCCTTTGGGTCGGTACCGAAAACGGCTTATTTAAGCTCAATCCATACAATGGGGCGATCGTTAGCCAAGTGCCCAATTTGCCATCCAGCCACATTCTCTCTATTGAACCCAATGTCAGTAGTAAGCTGTGGGTAGGCACGACAGAAGGACTCGCTTGGGTCAGTTCAACCACGGGTAGAGCCAATACCCATGAGGCGTTTTTTAGCGAGAGTGCCCAGGCTCAATAACATGTGTTAATCCATGACTATAACGGTTTCTCATATCGCTCGTTGGAAGCAGGAGGGCCGCTCCATTGCTGTTCTGACCGCTTGGGATTATCTCTCGGCACAAATTATAGATGCAGCGGGGATTGATGTTGTCTTAGTGGGTGACTCTCTGGCCATGACCGTGTTGGGATACGACACTACGGTGCCGCTCACACTAGACGAGATTATTCACCATGCTAAAGCCGTCCGCCGTGGCCTATCCCAAGCCATGATGGTGGTAGATTTACCGTTTATGAGCTATCAGGTCAGCATCGAACAGGCCCTCACCAATGCGGGCAGGCTGGTTAAGGAGACCGGTGCCCAAGCGGTGAAATTAGAGGGCGGCTATCCAGAGATGGTGGCAACCGTGGCCCGGCTCACCCAACTTGGCATCCCGGTGATGGGGCATGTGGGCCTAACACCCCAGTCGGTTAACCAATTTGGAGGGTTTCGGAAACAGGGCAAAACAGCGGAATCGGCGGATCGGATTGTGGCGGAAGCCCAGGCCCTCGAACAAGCTGGGGCGTTTTCCATTGTGCTAGAACATATCCCCACCGAAGTTGCGGAGCGGATTACTAAATTGTTGACCATTCCCACCATCGGCATCGGTGCAGGCAATAGCTGTGACGGTCAGGTTTTAGTGACCTCCGATGTATTAGGGCTATCCGATTGGCAGCCCCCCTTTGCCCAGCCCTTGGTGGATTTGCGATCGCAGGCGATCCATGCCGTTCAACAATTTTGCCAACAGGTGCGCCAAACTCCCCCAGAAGAATAAACCAGCAGGATGGAAGACGATGGCAACAAATACGGCTAAGCTGGCTATTGGAACTTGATGCCCGTTGATGAAGTCTTCAAAACCCATCACTGGTGTCTCCTCCAGACTTTCGCGATTGGCCGCGAATTCTTATATAAGTAACTTCTAAATTGATTCACTATGGCTAAACTATCCGCTGAACTTCAGCGCTATTTTTTGGATGCGCCGTCTTTGACGCCTACCGCCCACGAAGCTGACGCAGCCCAGGTAGCTAATGCCGGTGATGATGTCACCCTAAACGAACTTCTAACCTTGGGTGGGGAAAGAACCTTCGGCTTCTTATTCGTCATCCTATCCCTGCCCTCTGCCTTGCCCGTGCCAGCACCGGGGTATTCCATTCCCTTTGGGATTGTGATGCTACTACTGGCCGTACAGTTGGTGATTGGCCGGAAAAAACCTTGGCTCCCCCAAAACTGGATGGATAAGGGATTCGCACGGACTAAGGTCGCTGGATTTATCACCAAAGGATTGCCCTGGCTACAAAAAATTGAAGCCGTATCCAGACCCAGACTCTCGATTATTTGCACCAGCCCCGTGGGTCGTCTGGCCTTGGGAATTGCGATCGCATTAATGTCCGTGGCCATGATGATTCCCATCCCTGGCACCAACACCCTGCCCGCCATCGGCATTTTCATCATCGGCTTTGGCCTCCTCGACGATGATGGCGCCATTAGCCTAGCGGGCCTCACCGTTTGTACCCTGGCCATTGGCCTAGTGGGTTCAATTGTTTTCTTCGGCGCCGAAGTCGTAGACAGCATCAAAGACCAGGTCCTCGGCCGCTAACCTGACTGAACAGGCAAACCCTAGCTTAATTTCACGGTTCCCCGGCAAGGGGAACCACCAGGGCCAAGTTACATCAACTCCGGAAACTCATAAACCACCACTCCCGAATCTGGACGATTCGTCACATCGGCATAGCCTGAGCGCACCATCGTTGTCAATTCAGACTCAATCTTTTCAAACGATTCCCCAGTTTCCATCACCGCTTGAGTCACCGTCAGCTGACCGCCATGCAATTTTGCCAACCGCAGCAACTTCACCATCAGGGTGTCTTGGCTCACTTCAGCCGAAACAGCAGGCTGAGGGTCAAATTTAGACGGCTTATCACCAAACAATTTGCGATGGCGCTGTTCTGCCATATCTGGAATTAGCAATAAGTCCACAAACTGGCCAATGCCAAAAAAGCCCCAGGTAAATAACCACAGCAGACCCGACGCAATTTTGCCATTGTAAAGTCGGTGCAGCCCACCAATGCCAAACAAAAAGCCCATCCACAAAAGATAGCTAGCTGTCTTACGGTCTTGGACTTGCTTAGAAGGAACGATAGCAGACATGGCGCTGGGTGAAGGGTGCTTCTTACCCCCAGCTTACAAAAGGAAAACTGGGAGCGTCCATAAAGATATGGTCGGGTTGACCGAACATTAAGAACCTTTTCTATTACTTTCCACGCAGTCTTTGTAAAAGCGTTCTCGCTTCATCTTCAGTCATATCTAAACGCCCACGGGAATGCTCCCAAAATCGCCCCCACCAATCCTCGGGCTGGGTATGCTCACCGTCATAGTCCGTTGGGCGACCTTGGCGACCGTCTACCACCAGGCTGCCGACATAGTCTGCATCGTCATAAACCTGCTGGATCTGCTTATGAATTTCCCGCATATCGTCCGCAGAAACCACACCGTTGCTCGTGGCCTTATAAAACTGAACCGTGACCCGAATCGGAAAATCAGGATCCCGCTCAATTTCTAGATCGTCAATTTCCGTAAAGGGACCTTCCACCGCACCATGGCCAATAACAGCAGCCTCCACATCGCTCCTCGCTGCTTCATCAGATGCGTATACGGCTTCAGCCTCTGCCATCGACTGCATCATCATCGGCTCAGCTGGCAAAAAAGGCTGCTTTTGCTTCAGCGGCACCTGAATGAGCATCACCATATTCAACCCAGCTTTGTCAGCCTCGTCACCGGCAGGACGATCAGTCGCGGGCTCTGTTGATTCCCCATCCGTTTGAAAATCGCTCAGCCGCTGTCCTGTCAGGCTTGCCCGCTCACCATTTTGATTAAAAAATAATCGCTGGCCCCAGGTTGCCCCCGCATCAAAGCCATCACGCTGATTATCAATCACGGTTGCACTGGTGCCTTCGGGCGTAACCAGCAATGTCAGCACCGCCGGATCCCCCGGATAGGACTGGTAGTTGAACAAAACCGGATTAAATATCGCACCTTCCCCCTGAGGAATCGGCAAAAACGCCGCCTGAGCACTCACCAGGGCATGACTATCGCGCTCGGCCAACAAGGATTTCCCAGGCCCTTGCCAGGAATCGGGTTCGCTTAAGTAGCTACGCAAATCCCCCAAAACGTCTTCCAAGGAAACACGCCTTAGCTCATCGCCCTTTTCATTCCCTGTCAGCACATAAAACTGATCTAAGGGCACATCCCCTGTGATGTCGGCAAAGTTGGGATAGCGAATCACCGGCATAAGATGCAGCGAATAGTCGCCCGTGTCCGGATCTTGCTGCTGCACCTGAATGGTCATATCGCTGATATTGGGACCAACGGCAGAATTATCGTAGCGCCCGGTATCTTCCCAAGTAACATCCACAATATCCAGCCCCCAGCGATCGGCCAAGGTTTGGCTGCTTTGGTCATAGATCATCGAGCGCGTACGCTCGATCACCTGGCGATAGTCCTGAAAGCGTTGACGACTTAAAATTCTTGGCATTTCCTCTGGTTCAGCCGGCGCTGAGATATTCGCTAGGGCTAATGGTGCCGCCGACAAATTTGCCCCAGCCTGCTGGGATATCCCTACCATTGCCATTGCTCCTAGTGCCAATAACCAGAGTCGTCTAGCCATTACTCGATGTGTCCTTATAAACGCTACGCTCAGCATAGTTAGAGATACAGCCACCAGAGGACGGGTTACGAAAATCGCAACATGCAAAAATTAACGGCTAGGGCAGTGTCAAAGCTAAAAGTTGGGGTTGGTTAAAGCTCAAGAGTCAAGGGTAAAGCATGACTCTTGAGCTCGTTCTACGCTGCACCCTTTACTGGCCCCATCTTCAGTCCTAGGCGCGACAGGCCACTGGCTCATGTTCTCCCGTTGTTATTCGCTGTTTTTGATCCTGCGTCGCCAACACAATTTTGTCTCGCTAGGCAACAACTAGGCGCTACAACGTCGGTGATTGTCGAGCAATGATAATCAGGCGATCTGACACCTCTAACACTAAATCGGCGGGCGGATTAACCTGGGTGATGCGCTCATTATTTTTGGTCGATTCCAGGGCTAACAACAGGGCATCAGACTGTTGTTTTAGATGTTGTGACAAACTCCAACAAGCCTGGCCCACCCAGTGCGACGGCACAGATATTTCATAAATTTGGTTACCGCTTTGGACAGTCAACAACTCAGCCAGGGCTTCTACCGAACCTTGATTGCGGGCAGATGTGGCAATCAAATGGCTAGACACCTCTTCTGTCACAATCACATCATCCACGCCTGCTAATTTGAGTTGCACATCGTTGCGACGATCGAGCAGTTGGGCGCAGGTATAAATCGATGGATTCAGTTTTTCAATCGTCAGCGCTGCCAAGACCGTGCGTGCATCACGATCTTGATCGGTGCGGGGGTGGGTGGCATCTGCCAATAAAATTGCCCGTGAAGCGTAGGTAATGCCCACCGTTTCGAGGATATCGATCTTGGTGTAATCCTCAGGATAAAAATAGAGTTGGGACTGATTAAGGCGTTTCAGCTCTTGAAAAGGTTCTTCTGTATTTTCAACCACAATCACAACGGCACACCGATTCAGATCGCCATCGGCCAATAGTTCTTCCACAATCAGATGGCCGCCCCGGTTCCAACCACAAATCACGATATGCTCGCGCAGTTCATCTATTTCCAAGGCTTTGAAGTCCATAAATGTTTCTAGTTTGCGCATCATCACGGCGGAGACCACACCGGTAAATACGGCGAACGTGGTGAGTCCGCCCATCATCACCATTAGGGCGATGACTTTGCCAATGTCGGTTTGGGGATCGCCGCCAATGGGTTCTCCGGCCACCAGCGATAAAAAGCTCCACCACATAGCGTCTGGCAAAGAGTCGAGGCGCGGGTTGTAGGGGGCTTCAAATAGATACGTGGCTAGGCCACCGGTCAATACGATCAAGCCAATGATCATAAAGACGCCGATTTGTAAGCCTAGGCTAGTTGCGATCGCGCTAGACAACCGCCCCAAACTACGATTCAACAAAATACCCGCCCGCAGCAGCCGCAATATCCGCAGCAACCGCAGCAACCGAAACGCCGATATCATCGGCATCACAGCTAAAATATCGAGCCAATAGTTGCGCCAAAACCGCCGTTTTTTACGCGCCACCCAATAGCGCAGACTCAGCTCACAAATAAAAATGCTGGTCAGCCCCGCCTGCCCATGGGTCACCCAGCGCGTGGCCAGACCTCGCGTTTCTAGCACCACCTCCAACACCACCAGCGCCACCGACAATAAAATCATCGCCACCAGAGCGATTTCGGTCTGGGGTGCATGGATAAAGCGATCCAGAAAATCCTTAAAGCGTGAAGTATGGGAGACGCCCACTGGCATAGGGTTAGGTTACATATAATTTGGTCAGATCAGCCCCAGCTATTACAAAGATGACCTAGCTATAGACAAGCAAAACTGGAGCATTAACAATGGGTGGAAGATCGAACACCTAATAAAACATACTGTAGGGAAGCCGTTTACATGCAACAACGCTTCGCCACCTCAACGCAGTCCATGATCTAAATCAATACAAACTTTTTAGTTCACTTGTATTAACTAAGCGACCTTAGATATCATAGATACTGTCCCCCACTGATGCCTAATTTCAATGGATAGCGCGGTCACAATTCCAGAAATATTGCCAGGAATTGAGCTGAGTCCAGAGCAGTGGGAGGCGCTGCAGGCCATCGTTGAATTTTTACAGACTCCATCTAAGCTATATCTGCTCACAGGCTATGCGGGCACAGGCAAAACCACCCTGCTCCAGGCTCTGGTGACCTATTTGCGCGATCAAGACTGCGACTGGCCGATTGTGCTCACCGCCTTTAGCAACAAGGCCACCAAGGTGCTCAAAACCATGTCCGCCCAGTGGGATATTAAGGACGTGGAGTCGGTTACCTGCTGTAGATTACTCGGCCTTAAACCCGTGATTGATACTGGCAGCGGCGAACAAATTTTTAAGTCCGTCAGTGACCAACACAATCAGGTGCCCGACTATCGGTTGGTGATCGTCGATGAATGCTCCATGATTAACCAGGAAATGTGGAAACTCCTGGTGGAAGCCATCTCTCGCTTAGATATTCCCACCCAAATGTTGTTTGTAGGAGATCCAGCCCAGCTACCGCCCGTGAATGAGACTAAATCCTGCTGCTTTAGCCAAATTATGCACCAGTCTTCTCTCACTCAAATTATTCGCTATGGCGGGGCAATTGGGGTAATTGCGGACGATATTCGCCGTAACATTGAGCGACAACGACTGCCCCGGTATGAAAATGACATTAATGAAGGCCGTACCGAAGGCTTTTTTGTACTACCAAAAGAGACCTGGCGACAGGTTCTCATTCGCGCATTTACCTGCGAAAAGTATAAAGCCGATCCTAATTATGTCAGGGTTCTCGCGTATACCAATCACCGAGTAAAAACGCTCAATCGCTTGATTCGCCAGGCGATTTATGGCGAAGATTTAGAACAGTTTGTCCCCGGGGAGAGACTCATCGCCAACAACCCCTGCTTAGAAGAGGGTGGCGTCATACTACAGACTTCGGAAGAATGCGAAGTTTTGGAAGTCAAACCGGGAAAAGTAGAGGGTTTGCCCGTGTGGCAGCTGGTCGTTTATACCGAAGAGGGTAAATTCCAAGACTTAAGTGTCTTGCAAGATATCAGCATGAGTGATTATGAACGCCGCTCACGAGATTATGCGACGAACAAACAATGGGAAATCTTTTGGGAATTCAGACAACAGTTTCACGATGTAAACTACGCCTATAGCCTCACAGTCCACAAAAGCCAAGGCTCCACGTTTCAAGATGTCTTTATTGACCTACCGGATTTGATGCGCAATCCTAAGGACGTAGAACGCAACCAGCTATGTTATGTAGCATTCACACGGGCAGCGAAACGGGTATTTATCTATCAGTAGTTAGCTGCAACCACTTATTGATAAGCGAACTGTTCGGTGGTGCGATCGCAAATTGCCAAAAGGTTCTGAGTCAGGTTGTGACATATATGCCGTTCAATCAACTGCACCGGCATAGCCAACGGAGGTTGCACCAACAGCTGATACGACAAAATCGTCACCGGCTGATCATCTAACACCGCAGGCTGTAGGGACCATTTGCCCATAAACTGCTTAAAATCACCCTCAACCATCGCAAACCCAAGCTCCCTTGGGAATGTTTCAGTCATATCTAAAATGACACGGGCACAGAATTTGACATTCAAAAAGCACTGAGCCCCAATCTGCTCTAATCGAATACCACCATCGGGCCGCTCAAGCCGACGACTTAGGGTCAAATTAGGGACAAAATCCGCTAGACGCTCATAGTCCGTTAAAACTTTCCACACCTGCTCCAAGGACCTAGGAATTTCGACGGTCGCCACAATCTGACGCTGACGGCGAGAAATCTTATCAGTTTTGATACTGACCTGCTGACTCAAAGAACCGTTCAGTTGAACAACCGAGTCCCTGTCCAAGGCTAAATTGTCACTGCGTGATAAAGCGTCCTGATTCACAACTACCTACACCTATTAAGACAGCTATACAATCACTAGGTATTCATTCCTAGTAGCTTAACCCATCTACAATCAATAATCCTATCGTCTAGAGAAAATATCAGCTTTTCCTAGGTATAGACATCCCATAGCTAGCAAATAGTTATCTAGCCACGCACCATGTCGCGGACCTTCAGACAGATTAGACAGATGGCTCTTTCGTAGAGTGCCCAGCCCACAAAAACTTTATCCCCACAATAGTTAGGCATTGCATAAAGACTCACCATTACATAGCTGCCATATCTATATATATGTATGCCAAATCCTGCATACATATATATAGATATAGAACTGCTCTATTTGGACAGGAATAGCTCCCCCTACCCGCCTAGTAATCCAACGCTGACAATCCTCACCAGGATTACTTCGACCTAAGCCACCAGCCATAAAGCAACGGTTTCAGACTTTGCCTCAACCTTTAAGATGGACAAGTATTAATTGCTGTCCCAGCAACTACCCACTCCGGAGTAATACCGTGCTGCTGTCAAAAGGTTTTGAAGTCGAAATGTACACTGGACAGACCGATGGTGAAATCATTGGTCTATCTGACACGATTGCCAAATCACTCAGTGGTTTTGTTCGGGAGCCCGATAGTCGCAACGTTGAATACACGACGCCTCCACTACAGCAATATGAGCAGCTGCTTTGTGAACTCGTCTCTCCCCGCCGTCGCTTACGCAAATTCCTCCGAAACCTGAACCCCCATTACACAATTTTGCCTGGCAGCACCCTATCCACAGGTAATAGCAAGGTCTTCAATCGTTCCGATCCACAAAATCCCTACCACGGATACATTGAAAACACCTATGGCACCAATGTAGTCACGGCCAGTATTCACATTAACCTCGGCATTACGGATCCAGAAGACTTGATCCGAGCTTGCCGCCTCGTCAGAGCCGAAGCTCCATTAATCCTGGCCCTTAGCGCCTCCTCTCCATTTCTCGACAATCAAGTCACGGGCTACCATTCCACCCGCTGGCATCTCTTTCCCCAAACACCGGCCAGCGTTCCCCTATTTGAAAGTCACCAGCACTTTATTGATTGGACAGAAGAGCAGTTAAAACTAGGCACAATGCAAAACGTACGGCACCTATGGACTTCCGTACGACCCAATGGCGACTGCCGCCCCTATAAACTCAATCGATTAGAAGTCAGAATTTCGGATTTAGTCACTGACCCCATCCACCTTTTAGCCATTACGGCATTACTCGAAGCCAGATTGCTACAGCTCCAGCGCAATCCCAGCTTAGATCCCTTAGTCTCTAGCCGATTGCCCAACCAAAGTCGTCATAGCGATCTGCTTGAAATTATTGACTACAACGAAAAACAGGTTGCTAAAGATAGCCTCAATGCCCAGCTACGCAATTGGCACGATGGCCAACCGATTAATGCCACCGACTGGATAACCCAAATCTATGACGAGGTCCTCCCCATAGCCAAAGAGCATGGTATTGCCTGCTTCCTAACGCCGATTCGCCAAATCCTTAGGGAAGGCAACCAAGCCCAAAACTGGATTAAACAGATCCAAGCTGGCGCCGACATTTCCCAAATCATGACCCAAACAGTGGAAATTATGGAGCGCCAAGAGCAAGCACTACAAAGCGATCTTTGTCAGCCGGCTTAAGGCAATCAGGATCTCGTCGCCTTAACCAATTGACCCAGGAGCTAGACCACAATCAGATCCATACTTCCTAACATCAGGACAGTAAAAAATTGGTCACACTCTACAATCTATTGCGATTGATTAGAAACTCCTATATAAAACCCTCCTAGAATGATCCTGAAGAAGCCCAAATCACGGTTTCGCGTAGACGTATTCGACCATTAGCAACATATCGATGCCCAAAATTGTTCTTGTCAACCCAGAGATTCCACCCAACACCGGCAATATTGCCCGTACCTGCGCAGCTACAGCGACTGAACTACATCTGGTGGAACCTTTGGGCTTCGAACTTAGCGATCGCTACCTCAAACGAGCTGGCTTAGATTATTGGCCCCATGTCAACCTACAAGTCCACCCCTCGTTAGAAAGCTTCTGCGACTACCAGCAAGCTATCGGCGGTCGCCTGATTGGATTCACCACCAAAAGCTCATATAGCTATGTAGAAATTAAGTATCAAGTCGATGACTGGCTATTATTTGGCAGTGAAAGTCAAGGACTACCAGCGTCATTTTTAGAAACCTGCACATATAGGGCCAAAATTCCCATGCCCCATGACAGCGTTCGTAGCCTGAACCTATCAGTCAGTGCAGCAGTTGGCCTATTCGAAGCACTTCGACAGCTGGGCCAGTTAGATTCAAGCGCCCCCAAG
This sequence comes from Leptothoe kymatousa TAU-MAC 1615, assembly GCF_018739865.1. Taxonomy (GTDB): domain Bacteria; phylum Cyanobacteriota; class Cyanobacteriia; order Phormidesmidales; family Phormidesmidaceae; genus Leptothoe; species Leptothoe kymatousa. The sequence continues at coordinate 175,554 of NZ_JADOER010000003.1, forward strand.
GCCACTTAATACATAGCAAGTTTTGCCATAGGAAACCCCTGGCAACGGCTTTCCCAATCAAGGGGTAAGACTATATATCTATGAACCTATAGATATATAGAGAGAGGTTACGACATAACAACTCTCTGGTTTTACAACTACCCAGTCCGCTACAATCGCGCAGGTTCAAAAAATACTCAAGAGTGCTCAGCTGCCAATGTTCCAGAGTTTGGGGATAACGCTTTTTCTCCCCTAATCTCTTCAAGACAGTCACGTAAGCTACAAACAAAGTACTTTTGCGATAAAAATTTCCTATGACGGCTAAGGAATAATTTAGGTGAACCCCACTGTAAATCCCCAAAACACTTGGGAAATATAGGTAACGAGCCGTTTAAGGTATCTACCCAAGCCAACACTCCATCCCGGGAACATGCAGCCCATTGCAGCCAGAAAACCTATTTTTATTGTCTTTTACTCAAAAGCTAGAAGTCTTGGCTACAAAAGGATTTAGTACCTTCCGGAAAAGCACTCTAAACCGTTGTCAAAATAAAAATCCATAGCAAATTTAATTTCATGTTGATTTTCGAGAATCCAGTGGAACTTGATTTCTACGGGATTGATCTTTTGATTAAGTCGTGTAAACTTGCCTAAGTTGGGTATGAAGAGTGCTTGCATACTGAAAGGCTTTTTTTCTCGGTGCTGTATCTCATCTACCTGATTCAACTTGTAGTTAATGGCCCTTGATCGGTCAACTGCATAGGGACACGTCTGTTTCGAACAGTTGAACGCTGGTCACTTAGGAGGTTATTCCTTGAAACGAGCAAATTCTCAGGAGCCCAAGTCTGAAATCAGTCATTCATGTTTTTTGGACATGATTTCTGAGACTGAGCAAGCTCCGTCTGGAAACGCTGGCAGAACAAAATCTGCTGCCATGCTGGGACTTGCACTTTCATTTGGTGCATCTGGAGTTTTATTCGCTGACAGTGAAGCAACCGCAGCGGTTGGATCTTTTGAAGTCAATCAGTCCGAAGCTTCAAGCGAATCACCCCAGCTACCATCTGTCTTAGGAAGTCAGCTGGAACGGTCTTCAGTAAACAGCCAGGGCTTGACTGTGTATCACACGGTTGAGCAAGGTGATAGCCTGTGGCAAATTGCCAAGGATCACCAGGTTGAAATTCAAGATATCAAGGTTGCTAATAGCATTTCTCCTGATGCAACGCTTCAGGTTGGTCAGGTTATTAAGGTTCCGGGCGAGGAAGCAGGTGGTCCTACTTTGGTGTCCTTGCTGCCCGGCATTCAGACAAACGAACAAAGCCAAGGCCAAGCGCCTAGCCTTGAGCGTTTGCTAGCAACTATCCCAGATGCTGAAAGCAGTGCTCCTGCAATTGCAGAGGCATCAGAATTATCTGACGCTGTAGAAGAACCAGTCGTCGTCGCAACTGAAGAGCTTACTGGCGATGTATCGCTGCGCTCTGCGGGGATCGTTTCTCAGTCAGATGGATTTCAGGCGGACCTTCAACAGCTAGCGGTACGCAATACCGATACCGAGCAAATTGAAGTAACAGCAGCTTCTGTCGAAGCAGAGGAAGTCTCCATTGATGCGGTTGAAGTTGATAGCGCTCAACCGGCAGCATCTTTTGATGAAGATGATTCTGCGATCGCAGGCTACGAGATTCGTCCTGGAGACACCGTAGAAAATATTGCTACAACCCTAGGTACCACGGCCGAAGAGCTGGCAGATGTGAATGGCCTAGAAAATCCCGACTTTATTGTCGCCGGCGAAACCCTGGCAGTTCCCGAAGACACAGCCAATGTGCTGGTTGCTTCGGAAGAGCTAGCTGACAATTCCGTAGAGGCTTCTACAGAATTAGCAGCGGCAGGCATCGGTGGATTTGACGGCACTCGTTTGGCGCGTCTCCAATCTACGGTTGAACGCCCCATCAACGTTCCCACCACTATGCAGCGACTGCGTGGTGACGAAGCCACCAGTTTGATTGAATCTGCGTTGGAAGTGGACGCCGAGGAAACAGCCGAAGTTATTCAGGTTGAAGATCCCTACACGGCAGACTTGTTGGCAGACATTGGCTCTGCGCAGCAGCTTAACGCTAGTTCCACTCAAGAAGAGGAGCTAGTTGCCGTCAGGCAAACGGCATCGGTCGGAAGTACCGTCGTCAATCCTGAATTTGTAGGTGGTACCCAAGCCAGTGATATCGCTGAAAAGCGAGCTGAGCTTCTTGCTGCCGCACCACTGGATCCCAGTGCTTACGTCTCTTCCCCCGCTCCATCAACTGGGCAAGTGGTTTCCCCAGAGATGCCCATTCTGCCCTCTGCAGATGAATATCTGCCAGAAGCGCCAGATTACTTTAACGGCTATATTTGGCCCACCAGAGGCACACTAACGTCTGGCTATGGCTGGCGTTGGGGTCGTATGCACCGTGGCATTGATGTGGCCGGTCCTGTTGGCACTCCCATTGTTTCTGCCGCAGCAGGCGTTGTTGAGCGTGCTGGTTGGAACTCCGGTGGTTACGGTAACTTGGTTGAGGTTCGTCACGCCGACGGCAGTATGACTCGTTATGCCCACAACAGCAGAATCGTTGTCAGACCTGGTCAGCGTGTAAATCAAGGCCAGCACATTGCCGATATGGGTAGTACTGGCTACAGTACTGGTCCTCACCTACACTTTGAGGTCCACATGCCCGAGCAAGGCACTGTGAATCCGATGGCGATGCTACCTAATCGCTAGGAAGACCACAAAGACTATTTGCTTAAAGTGCTGACTTACCTAAAAGTAAGTCAGCACTTTTTATTTGCAGCACCATGCAGAAATCAAATGGTTTCCTGTGGAGTTCCTTGACATTTCGTGATAAATTTAATTAGTTGCTGAATGTAAAGCGACGCAACCGGCTCAGTAGCTCAGTGGTAGAGCAGGGGACTCATAAGCCCTTGGTCACGTGTTCAAATCACGTCTGAGCCATTTACCTAGTTTGTCCTTATCATGGTTTCAATGAAACTGTGATAGTTTGATTACGCACTCCATTGTCCCTTGCTAAGGAGATGGTTTGTTTATATGGTCCTGGTTAAGGCTTGCATCAGCCATGGGGTGTTGATGTTGAACAATTGCCTGGAAAAACCGGAAACCATAGAATTGGGTAGTTTGCATAGCCATCAACTAAATTTCTAGGAGACATACGGATGAGTAATCCAGCAGAAGGATGTCTGCGCGTTGGCCAACCAGCTCCTGACTTCACAGCAACTGCTGTCGTTGATCAAGAGTTTAAAACGATTAAATTATCTGACTATCGCGGTCAATACGTTGTTCTGTTTTTCTATCCGCTAGACTTCACGTTTGTTTGCCCAACTGAAATTATTGCCTTTAGCGATCGCTACGAAGAGTTTAAAGGCCTTAATACAGAAGTTTTAGGGGTTTCCGTCGACAGTGAGTTTTCGCACCTAGCCTGGATCCAGACAGAGCGGAAAGCGGGGGGGTTAGGTGACTTAGCCTATCCGTTGGTATCGGATATCAAGAAAGAAATTAGTATTGCCTACAATGTGCTTGAGCCAGAGGCTGGGGTTGCCTTACGGGGTCTATTCTTAATTGATAAGGATGGCACCATCCAGCATGCGACGATTAATAATTTGTCGTTTGGCCGGAGCGTAGAAGAAACGCTACGTGTTTTACAAGCGGTACAACATGTTCAGTCTCATCCAGATGAAGTCTGCCCAGCGGGCTGGACCCCTGGCGAAAAGACCATGAATCCCGATCCCGTCAAGTCGAAGGAATTTTTTGCATCGGCATAACGGGACAAGCACACGGTCGCAACCTGTGTACCCACAAGACAAACAGTGAGCTGATTTATATGGGAAAGTAGGCATTCTGCTTTCCCATTAGGCTTTAATCAGTCTCGCAGCAACACCTGTACCAACCTTTAGTTTTTCTTGCAAGATCAATGACCGCCGCTTTCAAACTGACCTCCTTAGACTTTCGAGGGGTCATTAGTCAGCGATTTATCAAAAATTTTCTGCCGTTACCGGCCTTGCCCAAGTTTAGGCTAGGTGAAACTGTGCCTGACTTCAAACTACCGGTTGTCGGTCAGCGAGCACCCCTGCAGCTATCTAGCTATCGCAACAAGGCCGTGGTGGTGGTTCTGTTTACACGGATTTTCACTGAAAAGCAATACTGCCCCTTCTGCTATCCCCATATTCTTTCCATGGTGGAGACCTATAGCAAGTTTGAGCAGCTAGGGGCGGAGGTGCTGATGATTACCAGTACAGATGCGCGTCAGAGTAAAACGGTGCAGCAAGACTTGGGCTTAAAGATGCCCCTACTGGTCGATCCAAAATGTGGGGCTTTCCGTCGCTACGGCACGGGTCAAGCATTGGGGGCACCGCTGCCAGCACAATTCGTAGTGGATCGCTCCGGCAAGCTGGCATTCCAACATCTATTTTCGTTTGCCCATACCAACGCTAGCCCCGAGCGCTTGCTGTGGGCCGTACACAACGCCAATCGGTAGGGACTTAAGAATTTTAAAACGGAGAAGGAGGGATTCGAACCCTCGATAGAGCTTACACCCTATAACTCCTTAGCAGGGAGCCGCTTTCAACCACTCAGCCACTTCTCCAAGTGCAGAGCTGCATTATAACAAGCTATCCTCAGCAGGGTAAAGCTTTATTGAGTTATTTCTTGCCATAATTCGAGGAAGTCGATGTTTGAAGCTACATAGGATCTCCCACGAAATAGTTCCTAAGCGCTCTGCCCAGTCATCTGCTGTGATTTGATGGGCCGTCGAACGACCGATTAACGTGACGATATCGCCTTCTTTAAGCCCGTCAATATCAGAGACATCCAGCATTAGCTGATCCATAGTGATAGAGCCCAACTGCTGAACATACCGATTTTCCAATAGCACCTGCAGCTGATTGGATAAAAGACGCGGAATGCCGTCGGCATAGCCAATGCCAACGACAGCAATGGTCATCGGCTGCGGCGCAATAAAACGATGGCCGTAGCTCACCCCTGCTCCAGCTGGAATTTTCTTGATATGTGTGATGCGGGCTTTGACCTCCAATGCCGGTTGGAGATCGAGCACCGCTTGTAAATGAGGCGCGGGCGATAACCCGTACAGTCCTAAACCAACGCGCACCATGTCGTACTGGAGGTTGGGCGCATCGGTGAGCGTGGCGGCGGTATTGGCTAAGTGAAGCCGTGCTGGTAGTCGATGGTGGGTTTTGAGTCGTGCGATCGCATGCTCAAAACGTTCATGCTGCCGCCGCATTTCCGTCTGGTCCGCCTCATCTGCCGTCGCAAAATGCGAATACAAATGCGTTACCTGCAATGCTGGCAAACCATCCACAAACTCAACAAATTCCAAGGCCCGTTGCCAATCAAACCCCAACCGAGACATCCCCGTATCTAGCTTGATATGGACCGGCAAGGGCAAACAAGCGTCACTCAAAGCATCCGCAAAAACCAACGCCTGCTTCGGGGTCACCAAGGTGGGTTGCAACTGCCATCGCGCCAAAGCCCGCACCTCTTCACCATGGTGCAGCGCTCCCATCACCAAAATAGGTACTTGCAAACCAGCTTGGCGCAGTTCAATCCCCTCGGGCACAGTTGCCACCCCTAGCCATGTCGCCCCAGCCTGAATAGCCGTACGGGCTACAGCCACCGCACCATGGCCATAGGCATCGGCCTTCACTACGGCCATTAGATCCGTAGTTGATTTTAGCAATTGACGAAATTGGCGCACATTATGACCAACCGCATCCAGATTGATCTCCACCCAAGCCCTTGAGCAACGCATGGCTGAAACACTTGGTGTATCATCCCACCTCAGCATGTCGCGCCTCCTCTAACCAAACTATTCCATGCCATTTACAGCAGAGTATCGCAATTTCCAAGGCATTTTAGCGACCTGTGCTAGTATCTAAGCACAACCCCTAGATCGAACCTCAATGAGTAAGGTTCTCGTCTTAAATGCCTCCTACGAACCCTTAAACATAACCAGTTGGCGACGTGCCATTGTGTTAATTATTAAGGGCAAAGCTGAGACTGTAGAGCATAACGGACGGGCTGTTTATACGAATTTCCCTCTACCCACAGTAATTCGGTTACGCCACTATGTACGTATACCGTATAAGGAAATTCCACTGACCCGCCGTAACCTGCTGTACCGTGATAATCATACCTGTCAGTACTGTGGTTACGCGGGCGATGGGTTGACGCTAGACCACGTAATTCCCCGGTCCCGTGGTGGCAAAGATATCTGGGAAAATATGGTTTCTGCCTGCGTCCGTTGCAACGTCAAGAAAGGCAACCGCACCCCCAAGGAAGCCAGGATGCCTCTGCACATAACACCACGCAAGCCCCACAGCAGTCTTTATTTTGAAATTGCCCGCCACACCCGTGGGGATGCCCACCAAGAATGGCGTAAATATGTCATAGGGTTGACTGGTTAAAGCGCCCGCTCCACTAACATTTTCTGAACAGGGCTCTATCCCAATCTCCATCCCCCTTCCAATCCTAGTTTTTGCATGGCATCCCAAGACGCATTGCTAAAATCTCATGGCTCTACAAATTATCGATCAAACATAGATTTGAGCGATGGTCCTGCCGCCGCGCTCAAACACCTATTGATCACCCACTCCGGCAGTCGGCAACTAGTCCTATTGCAGGACTTCCCCGATCCCGATGCCCTGTCTGCCGCTTGGGCATATCAACTAATTGCGGCCACCTATGATATTGATTGCGATATTTTCTATTCCGGCACCCTCAGCCACCAAGAAAATATTGTTTTAGTAAAACTGACCAGCCTGCCGGCCAAGAAGTGGTCCAACCAAAAACCACCCGATTTGGACCAATATGCGGGCTATGTCCTGATCGACACCCAAGGCACCACCAGTCAGCTGCTCGATAGGGTCAACGCAGCAAAATTGCCCCTGCTGGTCGTCATTGACCACCACAAACTACAAGATAAGTCCGTTGCAGAGTTTACGGACATTCGCCCCGATACCCGGGCAACCGTGACCATTTTGACCGAATACTTGCAAGCAGGGCTTTTGGACCTGGACCGCAGCAATAGTAAACACGTTAAGTGCGCAACAGCCCTCATGCACGGATTACGGTCAGACACCGGACAGCTGATGCAGGCAACAGAAGCAGATTTTCTAGCGGCGGCATATCTGAGCCAATACTACGATGCTCAGCTGCTCAGAGCGATTTTGCAAGCGTCGCGCTCAAAACGGGCGATGGATGTGATTGAACGCTCCCTACGCAATCGTAAAATTCAAAATAGTGTCTCCATAGCGGGTGTAGGCTACCTGCGGTACGAAGATCGCGATGCTATTCCCCAAGCCACCGATTTTCTAATCACCGAAGAAGATGTCCACACAGCAGTGGTTTACGGCATTGTCCATGATGATGAAGATGAGCGGGAAGTCGTCATTGGCTCATTGCGCACTAGCAAACTTACCCTCGATCCCGACGACTTTATTAAAGAAGCCTTTGGCCAAGATGACCAGGGTCGTTTTTTCGGTGGTGGGCGCTCCATGGCAGGCGGCTTTGAAGTACCTGTAGGTTTTTTATCTGGGTTTTACGAAAATAGCGACTATAACCGTCTGAAGTGGGAAGTTTTTGACGTCCAAATCAAACAAAAGTTACTCAAACTGATTAATCCAGAGGATGGTGTGATCAACACCGACTAAGCGAAACTCGATCAATGGGTAGGGCTCCCATTTAGCCTCGCAGTAGTGAATCAGGGACAAGCCGTGGGTACGAGCAATCTATGCCGACTGCCCCGCTTGATAGTTGGAATTTTTTGAGAAATGTTTGCTTAGCTGAACAAAGGTGAGCGAACTTATAACTTTTGTCAGGTGATTGCCCATACTTCCACAGAAGAGATCGCCCCAAAAGCGTTAAGCAACAACCGCCATCTCGGTCTCAACAGAGGAATATCTAGCTTCGGTGAGCATGATGAAAATCTTGTAATCACTTGTTAATAGTGCAGTTATAGATATCCTTAAAGAAATAAACAAGAAAACAGCATTCGGACGATTAACGATGACCCTATGCGACTACCGCCCTGGCTTAGAAGGCATTCCTGCGACAGAATCAAGTATTAGTCATGTCGATGGAAAGGAGGGGATTTTAGAGTACCGAGGCATTCGCATTGAAGAATTAGCCCAAAAGGGCACGTTTTTAGAAACGGCCTACTTATTAATTTGGGGTGGACTACCGACCAAACCCGAATTAGACGCCTTTAAGGATGAAATTCAGCACCATCGTCGGCTAAAGTATCGCATTCGCGACATGATGAAGTGCTTTCCTGAAAGTGGCCATCCCATGGATGCCCTGCAAGCCTGTGCCGCCGCCTTAGGACTGTTTTATTCCCGCCGAGCACTGGAAAATCCGGCCTACATTCAAGCTGCTGTGGTCCGGCTCCTCGCAAAAATTCCCACCATGGTGGCGGCCTTCAAGCTGATGCGCAAGGGAAATGATCCCGTGCAACCGCGCGACGATCTTGATTATGCTGCAAACTTTTTGTACATGCTAAATGAGGAGGAGCCCGATCCCCTCGCTGCTCGCATTTTCGATGTGTGCCTCACGCTCCATGCGGAGCACACCATCAACGCGTCTACTTTTTCTGCCATGGTGACCGCATCCACCCTGACCGATCCATATGCCGTCGTGGCTTCGGCAGTGGGCACTTTAGCCGGACCGCTCCATGGTGGTGCCAACGAAGAAGTGATCGCGATGCTGCAAGAAATTGGCTCGGTGGATAATGTCAGACCCTATGTGGAAGATCGGATTGCCCGTAAAGCAAAAATCATGGGTTTTGGACATCGGGTATATAAGGTCAAAGACCCTAGAGCCGTTATTTTACAAGGCTTGGCAGAACAGCTATTTGATAAGTTTGGCCAGGATGAGTACTATGCCATTGCTTTAGAATTGGAAACGGCAGTCACAGAACGGTTGGGGGGCAAGGGTGTGTATCCCAACGTAGATTTTTATTCTGGTTTGGTCTATCGCAAGCTGGGCATTCCAACGGATTTATTTACACCCATCTTTGCGATCGCACGAGTTGCCGGCTGGTTGGCACACTGGAAAGAACAATTAGCAGAAAACAGAATCTTCCGACCTACACAAATTTATACCGGTCCCCACAAGCAGCCTTACGTGAGTGTGGCAGACCGAATTCACCTGTGGGATAAACAAGCTCAGCCCGCCAGCAGCATACAAAACGGTTCCGTATAAATCCGGATGCCAACCCCATGATGGGCATCACCCCTCTTGTCAATACTGAAAAATCGAACCACACTAATATCAGTGACGATTTTCAGGAACTCCAGCCCCCCTTGATGCACATCATGGGGGGTTTTTATATAGGGTCTAGTTATCTATACACACAAGTAGTAATTCCTATTGGTAGAACTAGAGGATTTCCCCTTTGAAGACATATTAAGCGTTAGAATCATTTATGGAATTTGGCTTGGCAAGTATGGCCTAGCTCTCCACTCTGTCTATACACACTGAGTATGAGTTCTGGAATCGACCTGCAAAGGAGCTTTATTGAAATACTCGTTTCTTTGGGTGTCCCCCCAGGCGTAGCCAAGGTAGTTTGGATGCCATTGCCGATGGCACTCATTCTAATTGCCGCTACCGTTAGTATTTTTATTGCCGTCTGGCTAGAGCGAAAAATTTCTGCCGCCGCCCAGCAACGTATCGGTCCAGAATATGTCGGTCCCTTGGGAGCCTTACAAGCCACTGCCGACGGTGTAAAGCTAATCTTTAAAGAAGACATTAACCCTGCCCAGGCAGACCCAATCCTCTTCACCTTGGGTCCTGCAATAGTCGTAATTCCAGTTTTCGTCTCGTACCTAGTGGTGCCCTTTGGGCAAAACATGGTGATTACCGACCTAGGCGTTGGAATTTTTCTATGGATTGCCCTTTCCAGCGTCACCCCCATTGGTCTGCTGATGTCTGGGTATTCATCCAATAACAAGTACTCACTACTAGGAGGCCTACGCGCCACAGCCCAATCCATTAGCTATGAAATTCCATTGGCGCTGGCTGTTCTAGCCATCGTCATGATGTCCAACAGCCTCAGCACTGTGGAGATCGTCAACAAACAAGCCGAGTATGGCATCCTCAGTTGGAATATTTGGCGACAGCCCGTCGGCTTTTTACTCTTCTGGATTGCGGCTTTAGCTGAATGTGAGCGACTTCCCTTTGACTTACCCGAAGCCGAAGAAGAAATTGTCGCTGGCTATCAAACCGAATATGGCGGCATGAAGTTCGGCCTCTTTTATGTCGGTTCCTACGTCAACCTAGTACTGTCAGCCATGCTGGTTTCAGTGCTATATCTCGGCGGTTGGAGCTTTCCCATTCCAGTAGAAACAATTGTTGGTGGACTGGGCCTTAGCGAAACAACACCTTGGCTACAGGTCATCCTGGCTGCATTAGGCATCATGATGACCCTGCTCAAAGCCTACTTACTCGTCTTTATAGCCGTATTGCTACGCTGGACCGTGCCCCGGGTACGTATCGACCAGCTACTGGACCTCGGTTGGAAATTCTTACTACCAGTAGCACTCGTAAATCTACTTCTCACTGCCGCACTCAAGCTCGCATTTCCCATTGCGTTTGGAGGGTAAAACAATGCTCAACTTTCTCAAGCAAGTTGGCGACTACGCCAAAGAAACCGTCCAAGCCGCTAAGTATATTGGCCAGGGTCTGTCAGTGACCTTTGACCATATGCAGCGCCGCCCCGTCACGGTGCAATATCCTTACGAAAAACTGATTCCATCAGAGCGCTATCGCGGTCGGATTCACTTTGAATTCGATAAGTGTATTGCCTGTGAAGTCTGTGTACGTGTATGTCCTATCAATTTGCCAGTCGTGGACTGGACCTTTGATAAGGCCACCAAGAAAAAGACACTAGACCACTACAGTATTGACTTCGGCGTTTGTATTTTTTGCGGTAACTGCGTTGAATATTGCCCAACCAACTGTCTTTCCATGACAGAAGAGTACGAGCTTGCTGCTTACGATCGTCACGAACTGAACTACGACAACGTAGCGTTAGGTCGTTTGCCCTACAAGGTCACCGACGATCCCATGGTTACCCCAATGCGGGAGCTAGCTTACCTACCTAAAGGCGTCATGGATCCCCATGAACTCCCGGAAGGAGCCCGACGCGCTGGTAAACTACCCCAAGAGATCTTGGAAGAGCTAGAAGCAGCCAAACCAAGTAAATCAGAAGAAGCTAGCGACTAACCCGTTAATAGCTTCAAGTAATACCGGGTTTACTGATGACCCGACCGCTGACGTAGACGCTCAAACGACTGGAGTAGTAGTGAACTTAGCAGAAGGCGTACAACTCGTTTCCACCGGCATCCTTGGTGTCTTTATGCTGGCAGCCGCTTTAGGTGTGGTGCTGCTTTCGAATATTGTTTACTCAGCTTTTTTGCTGGGAATGGTCTTCATTAGCATTTCAGGGCTTTACATCTTGCTCAATGCAGGCTTTGTCGCAGCCGCTCAAGTCTTGGTCTATGTGGGTGCGGTCAATATTTTGATCCTATTCGGCATCATGCTGGTGAACAAGCGAGAAGACTTCAAGCCGGTCGCCAATGCTTGGATTGGAAAAGCAGCAACCGGCGCAGTTTGCTTGGGTTTGTTTAGTTTGCTTAGCTCCATGGTATTGGCCACACCATGGCAGCTCTCCACAGCAGAGCCCGCTGGGGAAGCCGCCGTTGAAATTATTGGCATGCACTTCTTTAGTGACTTTCTACTGCCCTTTGAGTTAGCTTCGGTTCTGCTACTAATGGCACTAGTCGGTGCCATTATTCTGGCACGTCGTGAATACGTGCCCGATGACGAGCCAGAAAATGAGCAGAAGGTTCTAACTTTGCGCGAGCGTCCTCGTGAGTTGGTACCTACTGGTGGTGAGCCATCAGAAAATTAGAAGCCCCGTTATTTTGCCCCGTCTGTATTTAGCCATTTACAGGAAACATTAGGTCAATCATGCAACTAGAGTACTTTTTGATTCTTGCCGCCGCATTATTTTGTGTAGGGATTTACGGCTTGGTAACGAGTCGAAACGTTATTCGCGTACTGATGTCGATTGAGCTGATGCTGAACGCGGTCAACCTCAACTTGATGGCGTTTTCTAACTATTTGGATCCGGCTGAGATTAAGGGCCAGGTATTTGCTGTTTTTGTGATCACCATTGCGGCAGCTGAAGCCGCTGTGGGTCTGGCGATTGTGCTATCGATTTACCGAAACCGCGACACGGTAGATATGGAGCAGTTTAATTTGCTGAAGTGGTAAAACTGCTGATGGCGATTGGGCAACAAAAAGCCCGGTCAGTGATGGCCGGGCTTTTTGTTGCCTATAGGATGGCTAATTTAGAATTTGAGACCGCACACTACTCAGGCCAACCACTCTCAGATTGAGATTTTACATAGGCAGCAACATCGGCGATATCCTTGTCGCGGATTCTGCCTTGGAATGCAGGCATTGCACCTCGGCCATTGGCGACCTGATATTCAATGGCTTCAACGTTGTGCTCAAGACGATAATTGAATAAATATTGCTCTAGTGCCTCTTGCTTAAGGGTTTGGGACGAAACAATGGCATTGTTACCGCCTGCATGGCAGGTGGCACAGTTATTTTCAAAGACTTTTGCACCTGCGGCGACATCGCCCACATAGCCATCACCGGCATAGGCGGGTGTTGCAAGCATTACACTGGCAGCGATCGCCAGGATTGCAGTCAAAATTGCTCTCATTCTGATTATGTCTCTCAACAAATTAGACTGTCTTGGGAAAAGACCAGCGCTTTATTCACTATAAGTAGGGGGTAACCCTCTGTTAAAGGGAATAGGGGCAGATCTTACGGTTTTGTAATGAAGCAGGTTGGGAGAAGCGATCTCACTCTGATGCTTCTTGTCCATACAAACAGGCATTCATACACAGAGTTGCAGTCGGGCTAATAATCTTCACGCGTGGTCAGCGGCAACACCGAATAGGAGGATGCGACCACAGCGATCTCACATGTACGCAATAACCTTACCCTCTACAAGGGTATGCCACAATTTTATGCGCTGAAGTATTTAGCAGTTGGATGATAGGTAATGATGGCTGTGGTGGATTCTTCTGGATAGAGCTGGTCGCTTTCATCCATACTCATACCAATGCGGTCTGTACCGAGGATTTCTAACTGCTTGGCTTGGTCTGGCACATTGGGGCAGGCGGGGTACCCAAAGCTATAACGACTACCCTGGTAGCGCTGGGCTAGCATATCGCGAATATTATCCGGCTCTTGGTCACCGTAGCCCAACTCCTTACGAATCAGCGCATGGCACCATTCCGCCATGGCCTCTGCCACCTGCACCGCCAAACCATGGAAGTACAGGTAGTCCGTATACTTATCGTCAGCAAATAGCTGACGGGCATAGTCTGCTGAAATTTGGCCCACGGTGACCGCCTGCATGGGGAAGACATCGAACTGATTGTGTTCTTTGGGCAAGAAGAAATCGGCAATGCACAAACGCCGCATGGCCTTTTGCCGGGGAAATTCCCAGGTGAAGAGTGGCTCACATTGGTCAGGGGTAAATTCCTGAGCAATCACCCCAGGATCGTACACATGAACAGAATTTCCTTCGGCCACACAGGGAAAATAACCATAGACCAACTGGGGATGCAGCAAGTTCTCAGCTTTTATTTTTTGTTTCCACTCGGCCAATATGGGATGTACTTTCTCTGCCAAAAACGCGTCGTACTCTTCGCGGCTTTGCCCTTTGGGCTTACGGAATTGCCATTGACCCACGAACAATGCCTGGCGGTCTAGATGCCAGTACAGTTCATCCATGTCAAAGTCTTCTGGCTGCAACACTTTTGTACCCCAAAATGGAGGCACTGGACGGGAGATATCAATATCGACCGCTTCGGACCGATTGGTATCAATGACCTCAGGCTCTTTTTTCTTTGATTTTTTGGTACCACCGTTTAGCTCTGCTTCTGCTTGTTCGATGGCTTTACGACCCTTTTGGTTGTACTGGGCATAGTCACCGATAAAACCATCGCTATCATGCCAGCTTGCTTCTTTTTTAGCGGGCATTAGGCGATCCATAAAGGTGAGATCGGCAAAGGCGTCTTTTCCGTAGATCACCTGACCATTGTAGGTATTCTGGCAGTCACCATAGACAAATTTTGGGGTGAGGGCGGCACCACCGAGGATGACGGGAACAGAAATGCCTTTTTCATTAAACACGGCCAGATTCTCTTTCATAAAGGCGGTGGATTTTACCAGCAGACCACTCATGGCAATGCAGTCGGGCTGGTGCTCTTCGTAGGCGGAAACAATGGCATCGACGGTTTGTTTGATGCCCAGATTGATGACTTTATAGCCGTTGTTGGTGAGGATAATATCCACCAGGTTCTTGCCGATGTCGTGCACATCGCCTCTAACCGTTGCGATCAGGAATTTACCTTTACCGGAATCGTCCTGACCGTCTTCCTTATCCATTAGGGGTTCGAGAAAGGCGACCGCTGATTTCATAGTTTGGGCCGATTGCAACACGAAGGGTAGCTGCATTTGACCGGAGCCAAATAGTTCACCCACGACTTTCATGCCGTCGAGGAGGAAGGTGTTGATAATTGTCAAGGGTTCAGTGCCCCCATCTAGGGCCACCTGTAGCGCCTCTTCGAGACCGATGCGTTCGCCGTCGATGATGTGTTGCTTAAGGCGTTCATCAATGGGTAAGTCGGCGAGGGATGCGGAAGACCGGGCATCTTTTGTTGTGACGCCTTCGAATAGTGTGGTGAGCTTGCCAAGGGGGTCATAGGTGCAAATGTCGCCGTCAAATTCACGGTTGTCGTAGATCAGATCCAGACAGACTTTTTGGTGGTCTGGATCAATCTTGATCAACGGCAAAATCTTGGCGGCGGAGACAATGGCTCCATCCATGCCCACCTGCATTGCTTCGTGCAGAAACATGGAGTTGAGGGTGATGCGAGCGGCGGGACTGAGGCCAAAGGAGACATTGGAAACACCCAGCATAAAGTGAACGCCGGGAAGATTCTCCTGGATTTTCTTAATGGCGTCGATGGTGGCCTTAGCATTCTCGCGATCTTCTTCGATGCCGGTGGAGATGGGTAGGGCCAGGGTATCAAAGAACAACTCGTGGGGCGGCAGGCCATACTCTAGGGCATCGCGATAGGCACGCTGGGCGATTTTAAATTTCTGCTCTGCCGTACGGGCCATGCCGTCTTCGTCAATGCAGCCGATAACAACACCGGCACCGTAGGTTTTGGCCAGCTCGAGTACTTTGAAAAATCTCTCGTCGCCGTCTTCGTAGTTGGTGGAGTTGAGGATGCATTTACCCCCAGCCACTTTCAGACCGGCTTCCATTTTGGTCCACTCGGTGGAATCAAGCATTAGGGGCAGGGTGACGTTGGTGACAAGGCGGGACACCATTTCGTGCATGTCGGCTTCGCCGTTACGACCCACATAGTCTACGTTGACGTCAAGGATGTGGGCACCTTCTTTGACCTGTTGTTTTGCGATCGCAATCAACCCATCCCAATCATCCTCATTCAGCAGTTCCCGCACCTTCCGCGAACCGCTCGCATTCAGTCGCTCTCCCACAATCAAGAACGAATTATCCTGCTCATAGGGCTGGGCCCCATAAATCGAAGCCGCCGAGGGCACATAGTTCATCGCCGGTCTCGGCTGTTCACCACTCTCCCTTGAGGGGGAGCCAGAAGGGGGACGGATCGCTCGCTCCTTAGGGCTTAACTCATTCGAAATTTCCGCCAGCGCCGCAATGTGTTCCGGTCGGGTACCACAACAGCCACCGATCACCTGCACCCCAAGATCTTCCACAAACCGGTGGAGCGCTATGCGCAGCTCCATGGGCGTCAACTTATAGTGGGCATGGCCCCCAATATTCTCCGGCAGCCCCGCATTGGGCACACAGGACACCACAAATGGAGATGTTTCTGACAAGTATTTAACATGCTCCGTCATCAGGTCGGGACCAGTGGCACAGTTAAGGCCCAAAATATCAATGGGGTAAGGCTCCAAAATACTCACCACCGCTGTAATATCCGACCCCACCAGCATGGTGCCCGTGGTCTCCATGGTCACCGAAACCATCAACGGCAAGCGACTGCCCTTTTTCTCAAAAATCGCTTCGATCGCATTGAGAGCTGCCTTGATCTGGAGCACATCCTGGCAGGTCTCCACAATAAACAGGTCCACACCGCCGTCGTACAGCCCTTCTACCTGAACGGTAAACGCTTCTAGCAGTTCATCGTAGGAAATGTGACCGAGGGTGGGTAGCTTGGTGCCGGGGCCAATGGAGCCCGCCACAAACCGAGGTTTGTCAGGGGTGGAAAATTCTGCGGTACAGCCCTTGGCTAACTCTGCCGCCACCTTATTCATTTCATAGGCGCGGTCTTGGAGGCCATATTCTGCCAACACGAAGGTACTGCCACCAAAGGTATCGGTCTCAATGACATCGGCCCCCGCAGCCAAAAAGTCTCGGTGAACTTTGGCCACCGCATCGGGTTTGGTGATGACCAAATACTCATTACACCCCTCGTACTCCAAACCGCCAAAATCATCGGCGGTGAGTTCCTGGACCTGCAAGTTGGTTCCCATGGCACCGTCAAATACGATCACGGGTCGTTCGGGACTATGCAGACGTTCGAGGAAGGTGCTGTTCATAGAGTCAAAGCAGTGTAAAGCAGTAAAGATTAGCCATTGCTGAATCGACTGACGCCAATGTAGACCGCACTAGATGGCAGGGCGCCTACAAAGACGTAACTCACATCAGCAGTAACAAACCTATACCAATTATTATCGACCTTCTTGATAAATAGTTTGGCAAGATTTTTCAGTTATATGAAAGCTGTCGATACGCCATGGCTGATTTTGAGGATAAAACGCACTGCAAGGGTAGTGAATTATCGAAATATGCCCCAATACAATCATCTCAGCGAATCATCCGGTCTGGGCTCAGCTTCGCTACAGTAGAGACCAGCAAGCGGTGCCTTGATATGACGATATCTATGGATCAACAGCAGACTCTAGGACTCAGCCCCAATACTCTCAAGGGGGTGCATCATATTGCCCTGAATGTAAAAGACATGGCCACATCGCGGCATTTTTATGGGGCTGTTTTGGGCTTGCATGAGCTGACCGGCGATGAAGTGCCCGAAACATTGGTCACCCTGGTAGCCCAGGGGAAGGTGGCCAATTTTCGTCTGCCCGATGGCACTATTTTGGACCTCTTTGGTGAACCGGATCTTGATGCCCCCCATGCGGATCCCAAGCAGCAATTTACCCGGGCTAACCATATGGCCTTTGACATTGCTCCAGAATTATTTGACCAGGCGGTGGCCATGCTGCACCAGCAACAGGTACCCATTGACCATGGCCCCGTGAGTCGCCCTACGGGTCGGGGCATTTACTTTTACGACCCGGATGGTTTTTTATTGGAAATTCGCTGCGATCCGTAGGGGTCACCACAGCTAAACAAGCCTGGGGAGCCTTATATGTCACTGGGTGGGTCTATCGGCCAAACTAGCCGGCACCGCCCAGGCTAGGGTAATCGCGCGAAGTGCCATAAAGCAGGTCATGGCCAACCACAGTAGGGTGGGGCTTTGGCTGCGGTGGGCCAGCAAGGCCAACGGCAGAAAGCCCAGGGTGGTTGCGATCGCAGTGGAATTGCGCAACACCTGCCCCGCCGTTAGACCTAAAAAATAGCCATCTAGCATAAAGGCTAGGGCACCAAAGGCAAAGACGGGAAACAGCCAGGGCACGTAGAGACTCAGCTGGTCGAGCACCGTTTGGTGGTCGGTCAGCAAACCAAATAAATAGCGGGGCCACATAGTAAATGCAAGGGCAGCGCTCACCCCTAGCGCCACACTAAACCCACTGCCCAGCAGCACCAAAGAACGGAGTTTGGCATCATCTTGCTGACCATGGAACTGCCCCGCATAGGTCTCGACCGCAAACGCAATCCCATCCAGAAAGTAGCTCACCAGCATCAAAGCTTGAAGCAGCAGCGTATTCATCGCTAGCACATCGGTGCCCATGGCTCCACTGAGGCTGGTAAACAAGCCAAAACTAAGCAACAGCGCCCAGGTGCGCACCATAATGTCGCGGTTGAGGCGAAATAAAGCCGATACATCCCGCCGCCGCCATAGGCCCTGCCCCTGCTGCCAGACCTGCCGCCATGGCACCAACCGCCCCAGCAGCATCGCCCCAACCACTAACATGGCATATTGGCTCAGGGCCGTTGCCAATCCGGCGCCGTAGCTTTCCCAGCCCCATTTAAAAATCATTAGATAGTCCAACAGGATGTTGGTGCCATTGCTGACCACCGCCAGGGCCAGCACCCAGCGACCGCGCCCCAACCCCAAAAACCACCCCAGCAGCACATAGTTCACCAACACGGCTGGGGCACCCCAGATCCGGCCTTGGTAAAAGGCAATGCCCGCATCTAATACGTCGCGATCGGCTTGCAAAATCGCAAACCCTAGCCAACGCAAGGGATATTGAAACAGTAAAATAGCTAGACCCAGGGCGCAGGCAACCATCAGCCCACGCAGCCCCACTCGACACTGCTCGGTGATGTCCCCACGGCCTGCGGCTTGGGCCATGAGGCCCGTGGTACCCATGCGCAAAAAGCCAAAACTCCAATAGATGAAGTTAAATAGCACCGTCGCCAAGGCCACACCGGCCAAATGTTGAATGTCGTCTAGATGGCCCAGGAAGGCCGTATCAATGAGACCGGCCAGAGGTACCATCAGGTTGGAAACTATGTTTGCGATCGCAAGTTTCCCAAATCCCCAGAGCCAAGATTTTGTCTTCAACACTGGCCGCTCCATGCTCGGTTTGCCATAATCTCAAAACGTTCCATTGAGTGGGTCATCCACAGCACGCCGCTAGCTAGGCTCAGCCGTCATAGTCCATAGCTAACTCTAGGTTTTTCAAGCGCCCGTTGCCCTACGTAAGCACGTACACCAACAGATCGGGTCCAATTCTCCCAAAAATAGGCGGTTGACACACCACCAAAGCAAACTTAGTGTTTTTTCATAGCAAGAGAATTTGAATTAATAGAAACTCTAGTGATAACTCTGGGTAAGTTTTTAGAAAAGGGATCACAATACCGGGGAATTTGGGTATGACAATAAATCGGTTTGCTTTGATACTACTAAGTGCTATTGCTTTCCTCGGCAGCAACGCAGCGTCGAGTCTAGCAGACGTCATTAGCACGACTGCCGCTGAAGACTTCGAAACAGAGGCTATTTTCCTAGAGGACCCTGATGGTCTAGAAGCCCTGCCCGAAGCTCAACCCGCTTTTATAGAGCCGGTTCTGCCCGAAGATTTACTCGAAGAAGAAGGTATTTTTCTAGACGACGACTCGTCGGACGCGATTGATGCCCCCGAGGACTCGCTAGACGACGACAGCCCCACCGTTAGTGACCCACCCGAAACACCCGCCGACGGCACACCCACCGTTATCGACACGCCCGAAACACCCGCAGAAGGGGAAGTGGTTGAAGTTGAAACCCCCACCTACATCGAGCGCTTTCGCGCCGGCGTAGATCTATACAAAGAGGGCAAAGACGAAGCCGCCATCACCGAATTTAACGCCGCCATCAGCCTGAATTCTGAATACGCACCGGCCTATTTGTTTCGGGGCGCCGCCTTTGCCAGGCTAGAGGATACGACAGCGGCTCTCAATAGCTATAACCAAGCCATTGCCATTGACCTTGAGTACAGTGCGGCCTACCTAAATCGAGGCATTCTTTACTACGATCTACAAAATGCGGAGCGCGCATTTGCAGATTTTGACCGGGCCATCGCGGTGGATCCCCAATTGGCCATGGCCTATATCTATCGCGGCCTATTAGATTCCGAACGGGGCAATCAAGACACCGCGTTGGAAGACCTCAACGAAGCCGTCCGCTTAGCCCCTGAGAATGCATTTGCCTACTTCCACCGGGGCTTGATTTTCAAAACAGTGGACAACCTTGAAGTTGCCGTCAGCGACTTCACCACAGCGATTCAACTCAAAGACGATTACACCGAAGCCTTTATCAATCGGGGTGTATCGTACTATCGCCTAGGTGCCAATGAGGCGGCACTCAAAGATTTTAACCAGGCCATTAATCTGGACGAAAACAATGTGGAAGCCTATTACAACCGCAGCTTCGCCCTGATGGCCGCGGGTCGCCCCAGGGCTGCCCTAGACGATCTTAACCAGGTGCTCACGTTAGACCCTGGCTACCCCAATGCTTACCTAATTCGGGGCCAAATTTACGCTGCTTCAGATAATAATGTCGCCGCCATTAGCGACTTTAGCCGCATGCTGCAACTGTCGCCAGAATCGGCAGAAGCTTACTATCGCCGAGGTAGCGCCCATTTACTGGTGGGCGATCAGCAGGCCGCCATCAGTGACTTTTCGGCCTCCCTGGCCCTAAGGCCCGACGATGCGTTGGCGTATAAGGGACGGGGAGATGCGTTTGCGAGCCTGGGCGACAGCACCAGTGCCATCGGCGACTACACGACCGCCATCGACATCGACTCTGGCTACTGGGAAGCCTATGCGGAGCGGGGCCGCAACTACTACGAAGCGGGCGATTACCAAGCCGCCTATGCTGACTTTTCCCAAGTGATCAGTGCGAATGTATTTGACCCTGATGCTTTTTACTATCGCGGCATTACCAATGCTCGATTGGGGGATGCCATCCGCGCCCAGGCAGACCTGGAAAAGGCCGGTAGCCTATATCTCACCAATAACGAAGCGGCCCGCTACCGGATTGTGTTGGATGCGTTAAATAAGCTCTAGGGCACTTAGACGCTTAATTGTCGCTGCATTACACCTGTCTTTCTCGCAACCGTCTATGCTGATAGACACAGCGTTGGAAGGCAGGTTTTTTATATGGTGCAGCGGCTACTGAGTACTTGTTTATGGGTTGTTATTTTTGTACTCAGCTTTAGTGTTTATGTGCCGGATGCCCAGGCATCGATACACGTTTACCATGAGCGCCCTGGACAAACGACCATCCGATCGAAACAAAGTTTGCGCGATCGCAACGACCGTTCCTGGCAGGCCATTTTGTTCAAACGCTATCGCCCCGATGGCCTAGAAGGCATGTACCTGAGACTGGTGGGTTTCCCTGGAGTGGTGGATATTGCGCCACAACGGCCCTTATCCATTGACACCGGCACAACCTTAAACTGGCAAGCCCAACCCAAGCTAGATCCACCCACCCCCGCCCTGCCTAGCAATACTAACCAGTACGACGTGGCCGATATGATCGCGGGTCTACAGAAGGCAGTCCCCCTGACGCTGAGGGTATCACTGCAGGGGAAAGCACCGAGCGAAATTGTGATGCCGCCCTATGCGGTGCAAGAATGGCGCGACCTAGCCGCAGCGGCTGAAGATGGAGAGTTTAGCTCCAGTCCGATAACCAGCAATTAACAGGTCTGGCTGAGTACCCGACGACCGTCGGGTAGCTGAAAAATGCGATCAGGTTCGGCAATCGTTTGGGAACTGCCATTGACTGGAGGAACAATGGTTTGAACACGGCCTGTGGAGTAAACAGAGGAGCTATCCTCTGGTTGCTGGGAAAGCTGTTCACCGGCTGCGATCACAAAATAGCCCGTTGCTTCGTTCTGCCGGGCAATACAGCTGCTGGCCGTTAGGCTGTCTGGGTCTAGAAAGTTATCGGACAGTTCGCCCAGATTGTTTTCAACCAAGCTTGCCTCGGGCAATGTGACGCTGCCTGAGGCAAGACCACCCGAAACATTCACATCAACTCGACCGTTATTGTCCAGTGCCTGGAATTCTTCAACGGTGGTCAGCCGAGGGGAGAGCTGCAAATTTTCACCAAAGAAGGCAGGGGTGTTTAGGGAGATAGTGCCGCCGCGTCCTTGGGAGGCAAAAGCTA
This sequence comes from Leptothoe kymatousa TAU-MAC 1615, assembly GCF_018739865.1. GTDB lineage: Bacteria > Cyanobacteriota > Cyanobacteriia > Phormidesmidales > Phormidesmidaceae > Leptothoe > Leptothoe kymatousa. The sequence goes on from NZ_JADOER010000003.1 coordinate 197,502, forward strand.
GGATATCGCTGTCATCCAAGGCCACAATTGAATCCGCTGTCAGGGTAATACTCCCCCCGCTGCCTGCAACAGTCCGTGCAGTGGCAAAGATATTGCCATCATCCAATAGTCGAATCGATTGGGCAAAAACGTCCACGTTGCCGCCGGTTGAAGCTTCTCTAGTGGCGGTTGAAATACTGCCCCTATTTGCCAATAAAAACGGTCCCTGTAGCGCGATCGCAATATTCCCAGTCTCACCGCCCCCCACATTCGTCGCACTCAGGAAGGCATCCTCAGTGATTTCTAAACGCTGGGCCACAATCTGAATATCGCCACCGTTGCCATTTCCTTCTGGCTCAACGTTACTAAAAACTCCGCTAGGAAAATCAGAATTTACAGGATTAACCCCTTCAAAGCGTGCTGTTTCAGCAATATTGAACACAATATCCCCCGCATCGCCAACACCAAAAACGCTCGTTTTTAGCTGCGCTCCGGCTAACACCTCCAGATTACTGGCCGTAATCCTCAAGTCTCCCCCTGTCCCCTGGGCATTAATGGCAACCGCCGCCGAAGTCCCCGAAGGTAGGCCATCAGGAGCCACTCCCTCAAAGCGCGCTGTCTCGGTAATATTCAGAACAATATCGCCCGCTGCGCCCCGACCTAAAACTGACGCATCCAAGGTACCGCCGTCAGCCACAATCAAATTCGTCGCTGTGATAATAATGTCCCCACCCATGCCATCGCCCGTTGCTTGAATATTACTGAGCACGGCACTTCTTCTCTCAAGATCTCTATCATTGGGAGGCATCTCAAGATTCGCACCCTGGATACGCAAAGTCTCCGTAATGTTCAGCATGAGATTCCCGGCCCGGCCACTGGTATTGCTCAGGGAAGACGAGAGCCTCGCCCCACCCATCACCTCTAGATTGTTCGCCGTAATCCGAATGTCCCCACCATCCCCCGTTGCATTTACAGTACTGCTGGCCGCAATCAGGCTGGCAACACCGATGGGATCTGTCCCATCAATTTGAACCCTATCTTCGATCTCTAAAATCACATTCCCGGCATTGCCTGCTCCACTGGTTGCAGCCACGATGATTGCGCCGTCAGTAATGGCCAAACGCCCAGCCCTCAAGCGAATATCGCCGCCGTCCCCCCGACCAGATGTGCTGCTCAGAAGACCGCTGCTCACGAAATTTAGGCCAAAAGGACTGGTGCCATTTAGCAGCGCCGCATGCTTGATATCAAGGGTGATATCCCCCGATTGCCCCTGACCACTGGTACTCGAGGAGATGAAAGCCCCGTCCAACAGCGCTAGCTCGGCAGCGGTGATTTGAATCCTGCCAGCATTGCCGGAGCTGTTCTCACCAAAGGCATTACTGGCAATCAAACTCGTCAAAAGGCGACCATCATTAAGCAGTCTGCTCCCTGACATTTCTAGACGTCCACCTAGGTCAATTACAATGTTGCCCGCGTCGCCCGTGGTTGATCCAGGCTCATTTGCAATAGTAGCCGTAGAAATATTAACGCCATTGACCCCGGCGAAATCGGTGGCTGTAATACGAATATTGCCTGCGGAGCCCACCCGCTCTTCCCCGTCAGCAAATGTTCCAATCACACCCCGATCCAATAAGAGCGTGTCTTGCACATCAAGGGTGATATCGCCACCATTACCGCCATTTACACCGATAGACAGTAGCAGCACGCTATTTTCATCGGTTCCATCTTCATCAATGACCCGTAGGTTTGCAGCCTTCACAATCAGATCACCAGCGGTTCCGTCCGTTTCTGCAGAACTGCCTATGCTCGTCCTATTATTTGCCGTTGCCCGAATGTTCACATCACCGTCAGCGATGAGAATAATATCCCCAAGGCTTCCCTGGGCAAATAGGCCAGTGGAAATATTGCTATCTTCAATGGCAATGGTTTGTCCCTGGATTAGCAATGTTCTGTCTGGCACCGGCTGTTCATTGGTCAACAGGAGAACCAAACTGTTATTGATTTCAATATCGTTGGTGGCCAACAGGCTGAGATTATTGCCTGCGGCGAGAGTACCGTTTATCTGGATTTTATTGGCGGCCAGGGTCAAGTTATTACCCGTTTGCAGATTGCCCTGGCTGGTGATGCGGCCTGACGTATCGTTCAGATAGTTATCAAAGAAGATCCTGGGTGAAACCGCCAACAGCTGGCTCTGGTCGGGCTGACTGGCGCTAAAGATGACGTCGCCCAGCTCAATGGCAGCGGCGGTGGTGGCATAAAAGGAGCCAGTAATGTCCAGCGTGGCGGTGTCCGTAAAAGTAATGCCGTTGGGATTGAGCAAATACAAATCGGCAGGGCCATCCACCCCCAGGGTGCCAGCAAGGCTCGAGACATTGCCCCCCGTAACCCGGCTAAGAATAGAGGCAATCCCATCTGGGCTAGCAAAGTAAACCCGCTGCCCCGAATCGATATTGAATTCCCGAAAGCTGTGGAACAGATTACTGCCGCGAGTGGCCCCTCCTTCAATCACATCCGCTGAACCACCGCGCACCGCTACACCAGGGGTCAGGGTGGAGGACTCATTACCCAGGGTGGTGTCGGGGATGATCTGGGCTTGGGCAGGATTGTAGGCAAGGACTGTGGAGGAGAAAACAATCAGAAAACGTTTCAGGAGATGCATGAGCGGGCGGGCGGTTATTCTTCGCCCGCGTGGTAGGAACTGCGCACCAGGGGGCCGGAGCGCACTTGGGAAAAGCCTAGGTCACGGGCGATGTCGCCCAGGTGGTCAAATTCTTCTGGGGTCCAGTAGCGCTGTACGGGCAGATGATCTAGGGAGGGTCGCATATATTGGCCGAGGGTGATGCGATCGCAGCCCACCGAACGTAGATCCTTCATCGTCGTGACTAGCTCCTCCTCAGTTTCGCCATGGCCCAGCATCAGCCCCGACTTAGTAGGAATTGAAGCATCCAACTGCTTGACGCAGCGCAGCACCTCTAAAGAACGCCAATATTTCGCACCACGACGCACCGGCCCCTGCAAGCGCTCCACCGTCTCCACATTGTGATTTAAACAAGCAGGCCGCGCCGCCGCAATGGTCGCCAACCGGTCTCGTTGCGCTGCATCTGGCTCGGGGCCACCCCAAAAATCCGGCGTCAGCAACTCAATTTGGGTCCCCGGATTCAGGGTGCGAATGGCGGCCATCGTGGCCACAAACCAGCCGGCCCCATGGTCTGGCAAATCATCCCGCGCCACTGACGTCAGCACCACATAGTCCAAACCCAACAGCTGAATCGATTCCGCCACCTTCTGGGGCTCCTGGGGATCGAGGGGCATCGGTGCGTGGCCCTTATCCACCTGACAAAACGCACAGGCACGGGTACACACAGGCCCCATCAGCAAAAAAGACGCCGTCTTATTCGCATAGCATTCGCTACGATTTGGGCAGCGGCCCTCCTCACAAATCGTATGAATCTGCCGTTGTTTAATAATTTTTTGTACAGTCGAAAGTTCGCTAGCCCGACCGATAGGCCGCCTTAACCAGTCTGGTAACTGAACAATCTCAGGCCGGGTAGCATCGCCGGAACGTATTTGAGATAAACTTTCCATGACACAAGCAGCTTTTCTAGGGTGTTATTTGGCGCGCATAGGGCAATCGTTGGAAAGCGTTAAGCAGCAATGGCTATGTGCGTCGCAATTTGCCGAATGGCTTCAGCAAATTGCTATAGACTGGGTATTCTAAGAATTACGTAGATATAGACACCTCCGCAACCATATACGAACGTTTTAACGCTTTTTTGATCCTATATGATTCTTAGAAACTAATCAGGGCTAAACATACCAACAATATTCACTGGGCAACATGGCTTTATGGGTTGCTAAACCAATCATCTATCCATCATGGGTACTCTGCTTAAGGGATGCATTGGCAGGCAATCGGGAAAAGTCTCAGCCGTCCTTAACTTATATACACTGTAGCTATCTATTAGGAGTCAGTCGTGGCAGCAAGTCATAAGATTTTAGTTATCGATGATAGCCGAGTCATCCGCATGCGCGTCCGAGATATGTTGCCCCAGGGTAACTTTGAGGTGATTGAAGCCACCGACGGCGTTGAAGGGTTAGACGCTATTCGCAGCCAGAAGCCTAACCTGATCATGCTAGATTTCTTGCTGCCCCGCATGAGTGGTTGGGAAGTATTCCAAGCAATTCAGGCCTCGCCAGAATTGCAAAAAATTCCCCTGGTGCTCATGTCCGGTCGGCGGGAAGAAGTGACTGAAAAAATCCCGGGTCCCTTTGATTATTTTGAATTTATTCAGAAGCCGTTCGAGCAAAAGGAACTGATTGAGGCCATCAAAGCCTCCATGGTAAAGGCCCGCAAAGTTCGCCCACAGACCAGTGCGGCAAAAACCGCTGCTGCCAGCGCGACCACTGGCGAAAGTGCCGCAGAAATTGCAGCCCTGAAGAAGCAAGTGGCGTCTCTACAAAAAGAAGTGGCCATGCTCAAAAATCAAACGGCGAAGATTTTGGCCTTCATCAAACAAAAGCTCAAGTAGAGCACATGTTGAATGCGGAAGTCGGCATCCAGAAGAATGCAGAACCGTCGGAAGTAATCAGACGCAATGCCCTTGCTCAATTCCTCATTCCGACTTCCTAATTCTCCCTAACTCAGCGCCTGACGGCCCTCCAGCGCCCTCGCCAGGGTCACTTCATCGGCATATTCTAGATCTCCCCCCATGGGTAAACCAAAGGCAATGCGGGTCACTTTAGTAAAGGGTTTGAGCAACTGTCCCACATATAGGGTGGTAGTATCGCCCTCAATGCTGGGGCTAATGGCCAGGATCACTTCGTCGATATCGTCCTTATTGACTCGATGCACGAGCTGACCGATGTTGAGCTGTTCGGGGCCAATGCCATCCATGGGTGAAATCAGACCACCCAGCACATGGTATTTGCCTTTAAATTCTCGCGTACGTTCGATGGCAATCACATCCCGTGAGTCTGCAACCACACAAAGGGTTTGATTTTCTCGACGCTTCGAGCGACAAATATCACACACAGGATCAGCCGATAGGTGAAAACAAATGGAGCAGTAGCCCACCTGCTGCTTGGCATCCACCAAGGCTTGGGCCAGGGCTCTCACTTCGGCTTCTGGACGCTTGAGCACATGCAGGGCTAGACGTTGGGCTGTTTTTGGTCCAACGCCCGGTAGACGTTGAAATTCTTCAATTAATTTGGCTAACGGACGGGTATAGATAGATTTGACTCCTTCCTATGGGTTGACCCGACTCATCCTTTCCCTGGGGGACAATGATTATTCGGCGTGGCTGATGGGAACTATGATGCCATTTGTTGAATGTGGTGGAATGCGGACGTCAGTCCCCCAGATCGTTGCCCCCTCTCCATTAGCAACGGCTATTCTTCTTCGGTTGCATTAGCAATATCTTCGCTTTTGCCACGCACCGGGGGTAATTTTTCCACGAGGCCCATGGTAAACGCCACATCGGGTAAATCCCCGGTGATGTATTTGCCGGGCTCAAACACACGGCCTGGGGTAAAGCACATCTGACGTAGCTCTACTACTTCAGTGGCTCCAAACATTGCACGCGATAGTCGCCGTTCTAGGGCCATAGGTCCTCCTAGTTGATGGGTGATTTATTCGTCAATCTGCCACAGTTCTTGGGTGTAGCTTTCATCTAATACTTTCTTGGGTCGCACAATCACGATCACCCGACCCAGCAACGGTACGCTAGGCTGCGTGTCGAACCATTGCACAGATAGCTGGTCATCGTCGCCCACCACCACAAAGTAGCTGTTGTCATCCCAGGTTTGTTGCTGGCGATCGAGCACGACTAGTACGGTTTCGGTCAGGGTACTGCCCGCCTGGGTGGGTAAAGCGTTAACGGGGGCCAGAAATGCGATCGCATCTTTAGCCGTCAGCACCACCTGCCAACCCGGTAACGGCACCCAGGCCTGTTCCCCCACAGACTGCACCACCCCAAACGCTCCATCGGGGTTCATCTGGGGCACCGCCTGCAACCTCTCCACAGAAATGGGCCATTCCCCCACCATGGGCACAACGCAGGGCACATCCGTATCCGTTTCCAACCGATACAAGGGCAAACGAGGGGTGGGCTTGGATTTCACCACCGTAAAATCCGTCAGGAGCTTTTCAATAGCTTCCCGCGCCCCGGCACTATGGGCAAAGCGTAAACCTTGAGCAATCAGTCGTGACCTCGCCTGCAGTTCCGACGTCTGACGCGCCAAATTCCAATAGGAAAATGCCACCCCATCGCCGGGATGCATCGAAAAGCCCGTCGGTGGCTCGCTGCGGTAAGAATATTCCTTGAGGGTCTTAGCAATATCCCGCACCTGCTCCGAATCCAGCCCCTGGTCGTAGATCAACTGCACCGCCTTGGCGCGATCATCCTTCGATAGGATTCTCAATTCATACAACGAATCACTCCCACGAGCCGTAAAGTGCTGCAGCGCCGCATCCGAAACCGCACCGCCAGTAAGAGACTGATACACCTGACCAGCCACAATAATCTGATTTTGCTGGATCGGCTCAAATCCAGTACCTTCAAAAATTGCCTGGGGCGACATGCCCGACTCTTTTAGAGTCTGACAGGCGCTGGCCCAGTCGACCCAGTGGCCTTCTTTACGGCGCAATTGCAACAGTAGGGCATCTGTGTCCGCTGAGGGTGAATTATGAGCAGGGGTGGTCATAGATGACATCAGGCGAAAAGTGTCTTTTGACTTTATCGCGGATAGTTAACTCCAACACAAGAAGCAATTATTTTTTTACGCCCGGGCACCAAACCAAAGGCCGCACCCTCACCAAGGCAATAGCCACCAAGCAACTTTTCCTAAAATATGCACTCCCTCCATCGCCATTAACGGCCTACACGGCCCCGAAGCCATGGGGCGCAAACCACCACCAATAGCGCCAAAAGCCTGTCAAAAGGAGCAGGACTTTTGGCGCTATCGAATGAGCTAGGATTGCTGAGCGTCTAAACATGGGTTGCCATAGGACTCAATGGCAGCACCTACTGACCCACGAGCTATCAGAGATCGAAGCATCCTATTTATGGAAGTATCTGCGTTTTCCCAAGTAGGCATACTGGCCTCCCCCTCCAATCCTGGGGGAGACCAGACTCAACGCCCCAAAAATTCAGAGTGGGGGGACAAATACTAAGCCGTTTAACAGGTTGTTTGTAACTTACAAACGATTGAGCTCACCCACTTACCCAGTAGACTGCCCCAAGTACTCCATAGAGAAAACCTACGTTGGCTAGCCAACAGATAACAACAGAAATAAAAGCAACAAAAACAATAGGACAAACGGCCAGTCGTTGACCCGCCGTCGCTGCGCTGGCAACGGCGGGGGCGAGCTACACAAAATACACTTATATACACTAGAACTCACCTTTAGCAGAGATAGCCTCGAACACTGAGGGCAGTTAAAAAGCTGACCATCATAGGCAGCATCACAAAACTCTTTAGCATTCTCTTTCATTGACCTACACCCAACGGAAGACTGAAATTTATTCACAAGAATATGTATTACTAGCCCCGACATTGCTCCACCAGCAACGTATGACCCCTAAGACCTGTCACACGAATGTTCTGACCAGGGGCAATGGGTACCTTACTGTTAGACAAGGCAACCCAGAGACGCTCATTGACACAGACTATGCCTTTCTTAAAGGCTGTAATCTCGGTATACGCCACACCAAGGCACGCCTCATCAATATCCACGGGCATAACCTCAGATTTTTGAAATTCGCTAAAGTAACCCTTAGTTGAAAGTTTACTAAGAATAAATACTACATCTGGATGGGGAAAGCCCCCATCAGGCAAACATTGTTCTGCCAAATAAGACATTTACAAGCTCCTGATTAGAATTAAACAGGTATATGAAGTGAATCATTGCTCTAGCCAATTAATATCAATACAGGGATTCAGGCGTCTAGAGGTCACACTACCCCTTGCTACACCTGGCATATATCGCAATGATTTTCAGGAACTTTACTCTCTTCAAAGATTACATAATTTACTACTTACCTACCTGTTGACTTTCCCTTACATCCGCTTACATACCTAAGGCAGATCGAGAAAATACCCACCAGCAAGGCATTTACAGCCCCAAAACCTAGTCAAGACCTGAATCAGGAATCCCGAAGCCCCATGTGTAGCATCCACGGCCTAAAGCCGTAGATTGTCTCAAAAAAGACCAACATTTACCCAGGTCCATGGCACTTTAAAACAAATATTGATGTTATAACGGACTTGAGTCGTCCAGGTTCCTGAACATGCCCTCTATCCCCCGAGACTATCTTGAAAAAGTAGCCCATCAAAAACGCTTAACCTCATTTCAAAAAGAAGCATTTGTAGAACGGCTAGCTAATATAGATCTCTCAGACTTAGTTATAGCGAAGATACTGAATATCTCAAGAGACCGATATAGTTCACGGATGACCCAGGTCTACAAAAAGTTTAATGTCCCCTCTGGCAACATTCCAGGAAAATCCAAACTTCTCTTTTTTGAGGTACTGGACATGTACCGAAAAGAAAACCCAGATGCCGAGAATGCTTCGCCACAAATCATTAAAACCATTGACGAGTTTGTGCATGACGCCCAAAACAAGACCCAAAACCTCATAAAGGGTCGATGTGGCAAGATGCAAATCCTCGACATGAATGAGCCCATCGAGGTAAAAGAGATTTTCACAGAAGTTAAAATCACCGATCAAATTGCCTCTAAAAGACGCATCGAATTAAAAGAGCTCGTCGCAAAATATGAACACCGTGAACAGACAAGCAAATCAAAATTCACCATATCGAGACTCTTTGATGGAGATAAGATCTCAGGGGTACAACTCATAGAAAAGTATCCAAAACTGATGCTTTTGGGTAGGCCCGGAGCTGGCAAAACTACATTTTTAAAGTATGTAGCCACGCTCACCAACCGATCAGAGGTTGTGCCAGATCATCTACCCGTTTTTATCGCCCTAAAAGACTTCCAAGAGAAAGATGCCCACATTGATCTGAGAACCCATATCGAAAATGAGCTCAGCCTCTTTGAAGTTAACAAGGAACTTTTCAACAAATTACTAAAAGAGTCGAGGGTCTTATTTTTATTTGATGGCTTAGACGAAGTGCGCAAAAAACACTTTAGCCGAGTCGTCAGACAAATTCGAGAGCTGTCCCAACTCTTTAGCAACAACCGATTTATCATCACATGTCGCCTCGCTGCCAGTGAGTATAAATTTGAAGATTTCTTAGAAGTGGAAGTCTGTGAGTTTACGAAAAGTCAGATTAGTCTTTTTGCCAAAAATTGGTTTGCGGCAAAAGGGTCAACCCTGAAAACAGAAAAATTTTTAACCTGTTTGGATAACGATCCAGAAATTAGCGAGCTAGCCACCAATCCACTACTTTTAACGTTGCTATGCCTGGTATTTGAAGAGTCAGGGGAGTTTCCCCACAACCAAGTGGAGCTATATCAAGAAGGCTTAGATATTTTCTTGAGGAAATGGGATGTGACTCGAGAAATTGAAAGACCTGAAACCTATAGAAAACTGTCTAAAAATAAGAAAGAAGACTTATTGAGTAAAATCGCCTACGCCACCTTTGAGAAAGACAAAGGACTATTTAAAAAAGCAACCATCGAAGCAGAGATACGAGAGTATACAGAAAATCTTCTCAGATCGATTCGCGCCCCCGAAGAGGTAGACCCTGATTGCAGCTCCATCTTAAAGTCGATGGTCGCTCAGCATGGTTTGATTGTTGAAGTAGCAAAAGGCATCTACTCTTTCTCACACCGCACATTTCACGAATATTTTGTCGCACTAAAAATCGTCAAAACCTTAGACCCGCAAGAACAAATCAAAATACTAAAATCCTTAACCACTCACATTAATGACTATAGATGGCAGGAAGTCTTCATCCTGGTTTCATGCATGTTGCCCAACGCAGATTTTTTAATCAGGCTCATCAAGCGTGAAATCGACAAAATTGTTGAAGAAAACCAAAGGATTGGCACATTTATCCATTGGCTAACCGCCAAGTCTGCTTCTATAAAAAATCCTCAAAATCTCTCTAACTTCCATTCTATTTGCCAGGTTTTCTATTTTAATTTGGTTATCAATCAGAAGATTACCAAGCGTCAGAAGTTAAGTAAGGATTTTGTTATTGACTCCGAATTAATCCATACGCTTAACTATAGTGTTGTTGTTCAAAATAAAATTGCCCAGGCAGCTAGTTTATCAGCCCAAGACAAAATTGATGATGCTGAAAAGACACTACAACAAGAATATGAGCGACTACTGCGATACTTAAAAGAAAATCGTGACATTATATCGGAACCAGATATATTAGCAAAGTTCGATACCTTAGCCACATTACTGCCGACAACAATTCATATCCCAGATCCGTGGTGGCCTAATCATGGAGACCAGTGGATTCAGAGTTTAAGGGATTTGATTATTCGCCATAGAAATATTGGCCATGATTGGGGTTTTACCAGTACTGAATTAAATGCGCTCAAAGAGTACTACACGGTCAACAAGCTATTGTCCCGTTGTCTCCAGGGTGATTGCTATGTCAGCAGGGAAGTGCGTGAAGAAATTAATGTCAGCACCCTATTACCCATCGAAAAAAGCGCATAAACTGCCGTGTCTTTGATGGCAGCGTCTGTCATGAATAATGCATAAACTGCTGTGTCTTTGGTGGCAGTGGCTGTCATGAAAAGTGCATAAACTGCCGTGTCTTTGGTAACAGCGTCTGTCATGAATAATGCATAAACTGCCATATCTTTGATAGCAGCGTCTGTCATTTTCCAGCGGTTACCCGCCGCATCAGCCACCGCCGATATGGCAGCCATGGCTGCCATATCGGGTTTGCGATCGCACCGCCCAAAACCTAACCCTTGACGATAGTTCCTTAGCAAGAGATTATTATTGAAGACAAGGGGCTATAGCTCAGCTGGTAGAGCACCTGCATGGCATGCAGGGGGTCAGCGGTTCGAGCCCGCTTAGCTCCATAGTTTGAATAAAGGCAGCTAGTTTATGGAATTAGCTGCCTTTATTTATGGAAAAGGCCTGACAGCTAAAGGCCTAAAATCGAACGCTTTTAAGCAGCTCCCTGGGCCGCCCGTGCTTAACTCGATGACCCAAAGGAACTCAGTTCCAACTCTTCCAAATCATCACCCGCATCATCATTTTCTAGATCCTGCCAAATCGATTGCAGCAAGGGGTCCTCATAAGAGCGTTCATTATAGATATTAGGATCCAAAGACATGGCACGACGTAAATGCTCTAAGGCCCATGTATCTTGACCTAAGCGCGCATGGCACCGGGCTTGATGATAAAACGCCAGGGGCTGATCTGGCTCGATGGACAGCGACTTATCATAGGCTTCAATTGCCCGCTTATAGTCTTCCATTTTTTGCAGCGTCCAGCCCATAGCCAACCACGCCTGGTGGTTATAGGCCTGAAGCTTGAGAGACATGGTAAAGCTTTCTTCTGCGACGGTCAGCCGTTCTAAATCCAGCAGCACCAACCCACGCAGATGCCAAAATCGAAAGTTATCTGGCTCTAGATCAACAGCTTTATCCAGACTGGCCAATGCATCGTCTAATTTCCCTAGGGATTTGAGCGAGGCGGCCTGATAGCTCCAGGCACTGCCATTGTCGGGGGCCAGCCGCAGGGCGCAGTTTAGGGCTGCTCGGGCATCTTGGGGCTGATGGGTCTGCAACAAGGTGCGGCCCAAGATCATCCATAGCTGACTGTCGCCATCAAATAGCTCCACAGCCCTCCGAAAACTAAGGATGGCTTGGTCAACGCGATTTAACTGTAAAAGCGCTTTGCCGCGGTAGTACCAAATCTTATAGAAGTTAGGACGTAGCTGAATTGCCTGTTCATAACTCAAAATCGCTTCGTCATAGAGCGCCCTACGGTGCAGATTTTTGCTCTGGCGATATTGCGCTTTGAAATAATAGGGAGACTGCTTAAGTGCACGGTTGTAGCATCGGGACGCCTCGTCTAAGATGCCTAGCTTTTCCAGCACAGCGCCGTAGTTACACCAAACACGGTGCTCAGTCGACTTGAGAGACAGAGTATGGCGATAGCTTTCGGCCGCTTCTTCGTACCGACCGATATTAGCTAGGAGGTAGCTGCGATAGTTCCAGGCCTGGTAATGGTATGGATAGCGTTTAATGACGCGATCGCAGATCCTAAGCTCATCTCGATAACAATCGCTAGTTTCAGCAGACAAGCGACCATCATTACCAATATTAATAACTTGACCACTCACCATAGGACTCTGTGTCTTTACACGGCAAAAGCACGCAGAACAACGACTAACCTAGTTATACAAATCGTCAGCAGATAGGCAGGAAATCCACGGAATATTACTTCCCTACAGACAACGGCCAACCCTAAGCGCATATTGACTTATGTTCAGCCATAAGTCTGAGTATTGCCATCAGCCACTGTGTATCTTGACGCACAACTATAGGATCCCCGGTTGGCTGCGATATCCCTACACATGGCAGAGGCAAGTTCACTGAAATTATGAAATTCGCCCCCATATATCAAGGAAATACAGAATATTCCACAACGTCAAATTAATCACTGTGCTCACCTTCAAGATCGTCCCCACAGATCCAGCATTGATTGAGTCTGTTAAATATATCTTTCCCTTAAAGAATTACGGATGCAAACCGCAAATTATTAAACCTGTGGAAAACATGTGCAGGCTGTGGAAAAACCTGTGGAAAACGTGTGGAAAAATCTGGAGGAAGTTAAATCGGTGTAATGTACGTCAGCAATTTGTGGTAGAAAGATTAAGGCCTAAAAAGAGCTGGAAGTGCTCAGGACATTGAACTTCAAAAATTTCAGCTATTTTTAGATTTCCATCAATTCCTCGCTAGAAGAGGGGTCTGAGCCCTATGGAGTTATCCACAGGGTCTGTACTATGGCTAATTATTCTGAGGGCTTAACCTCCGTATATCTGACGAAATAAGCCCCGTCGGTTATCGCCCCCGACTACCAGCTGCCGCAGTAATTGGTAATGCCAGACATAGAGGAAACTATCGCTATTGGTAGCAATCTGGTGCAAGCAATGAATTTGGTCTAGGCTAGCCGCCGCTTGCTTCGCTTTTTCCCGAAAACAGGCAGCCATGGGATGCTCCCACTGCTCAAAAAATTCCACCAGCAAAGTACGGTCGCGATCGCTAGGTTCTACCGCCGCAGTAAAGGTGTAATACAGCTGCTTATCGGGCACTACCTGGGGCTCGCCCAGGGCGCTTTGCTTAAAGGTGCGCCACTTTTCTGCCAGCAATAGGGCCGGGATCAGGCCCAGGTGGTAGCCCCGTTGTGGTCCTAACTCCACCCCTGCCATCGTAGACACCCCTTCTAATCGGACAAAATCGTAGAGGTCCGCGAAAAAGGGAGCCATAACTTCCCGCTCCACCGCCAAACATAGCCGCATACCGGCTTCTGAATAATCGGCAATATCGGGATCTGTACCATTGGATTGCAGCATGTGCCCATAGCGATAGGCGGCACAAACATCTTTTTGGGAGTCGGCTTGAATACAGAACCACACGCTATCCCCCAACACCTGTCGCACTTCTTCCTTAATCGCCCCAGGGTCAGGCGGTGGGGTCTGACGGCGAGGGGGATGGGTCTGTAGCTGAACAATATGCGCTTCTTGATCTGCGATCGCAGCTTGCTGTTGTTGCAACTCTGTTTGCAGTGTCTGAAAAGCCGTTTGCTTCTCCTCAGATAGCTGGGTAATCTTATCTTCCAGCATCTGAATTTGCTGATTCAATTTAGCAATTTGGCTATCTTTTTCTACCAACAACTCATCTTTTTCCGCCAGCAGGTCGTCCTTATACATCAAAGCACTGGTCTTTTGCTTCAGTTCCAACGCATTCAAACCAGCCCGCAGCAAATTGAAATAGTGGCTATCGGACAAATCCACCACCTCCGGAGACGCGCCGGGCAGGTACAAAACACCGCGTCGCTGCACCAGTTGCACCACCAACAGCTGACCTTCCCCATTGCGAATCTTCAGTTCCTGGGAAGCATTCTCTTGATCTAGGGTGCTCACATAGCGGCGCTTGTCATAGAAAAATTCTGCATGGATACCAGGCCCCATCGCATCTGGCGGCAGGGGCGACGCTACTTCAGAGAGCTCAGATACGCCAGCCATTTGAGGCAAATCCGGCAAATCCGGCGATGCCTCCCGACCAGGGTCAGATACATCTGGCACAGCGGCCTCCGAGGTCTCCGGCAAGGGAGCGGGCTCAGCCACCGGGTGCATGGGCTGGGCCTCAGATACCACTGACCACGGCGGAATAGCCCCAGCGGTCAGGTCTGGCTGAGTGGGTTTCACCCCCAACAGTTCTAGCTCTATGGAACGCTGCCCCTGCCATTCATTGAGCCGAATTTTATAGGCAATATCCACCTGGTGCGGCAACGGATGATATTCGGCCCAGCGCCAGGCCAATGCCTTCATAGACGTTACCTGGTGCGTATCAGGATGGGTGTGGGAGAGGGTGAGCTTTAAGTGTTTGCGATCCTTCCCAATAATCTGTTGATCAACAACATTTACCATGGACGTCCAGAAAACTGGCTCATTATTTTGAATGCCACAGGGATGGAGATGATCAATTTGTTCATAAAGATCAAAATTAATATCTGCCAACTTCGCTTCCACATCAATTTTCACCAAAGGCTTAAGATACTCTGGCTGTAATTGTTGACACGCAAAATAACTCAGCCGAGAGATCACCTGGCGTAGATTTCTCGCGGCGAAGGTAAACCCCCCAGCAGCTCGGTGACCACCGTATTTCCCCAACAGATCGTCACAGGCCTGCAATGCCTCAAACACATTAAATTCAGGAATCCCCCTGGCAGAACCACGAATCTCTTTTTTCTCTTTATCTTCGTAGGTGCCAATAAACACAGGCACGCCATAGCGCTCTACCAGACGCGATGCCACAATGCCAATCACCCCATGGTGCCAATCGGGCTGCACCACCACCAGCACCCGCGCTTGTTGCAAATTTAGCTTGCCCTGGGTCTGTTGTTCTTCGCACCAGGCCACCGCCTGGGTCTCAATCAACTCACACATCCGCTGGCGCAATGTATTGGTCTCTTCACACTGCATTGCACGCTGTAGCGCCACCCCCACATCTTCCGTGGTGAGCATGTCAATAACAACTTGCGGATCGCCAATCCGACCAATGGCATTAATTCTTGGCCCCAACCGAAAACCAATCGCCTCTGGCTTAAGGGCTTTTTTGCCCTGATCTAGCCCTGCCACCTCAATCAGGGCCTGAATACCGGGGATGCGAGACCTCGGCAACAACTGCAAACCCCGACGTACCCACCGACGATTCACACCGACCAGGGGGGCCAAATCGGCAATGGTGCCGAGGGTAAACAACTCTAACGAAGACGCCGTGAGATCTTGAGCACGGCTCAGGGCCTGGGCTAAGCACACCGCTAAAATATACGCCACCCCCACCCCCGCCACCCCGTAATAGGGAGATGTAGTGGGCAACAGTTTAGGATTTAAAATCGCCTGGGCCGGGGGAAGTTTCGGCGGCAGATCGTGGTGGTCGGTAATAATCACCGTTAACCCCAGCTCCACGGCCCGAGCCACCGGTTCATAGGCAGCAATGCCGTTATCTACCGTTAGGATCAGCCCCACCCCATCAGCATGAAAATCTTCCACAATGCGACAGTTGATGCCATAGCCTTCCTGCATACGGCTCGGAATCGCATAGTGGGCATCGGCTCCTAAGTGCCACAGAGCACGCAGCAGCAGGGCCGTACTGGTCATACCGTCGGCGTCGTAGTCACCACAAACGGCGATCTTTTGGCCTTGCTCAATGGCCCGTCGCAACAGCTCCACACTGCGGGGTAAATCGGGAAACTCATCCAAAGGAGACGGCAGCTGCTGGGTTTCTGGGTCCAGATACAGCCATGCCTGTTCGGGCGTTTGGATTCCACGATTGATCAACACCTGAGCAATCAGAGGCGATAGCTGGGTCACCGTAGCCATTCGCTGGGACTGCTGCACCTGGGGCGGAAAAATGTGCCACCGCTGTCGGGGAATCTGCGCAGCGACAGACCCATAGGGAGTAGTGGATGTGGCAGCAGTCTCAGTCAAAGCAGGAAGCAGAACGTAAGAAATTAAGTCTTAGATTAAGTCAATTTTCCAAAATGACAAGGGGCAACAGCGAATTGAAACCGGTTCGGTAAATTCCTGAGTCCCTGCATTGCCACCATTAGGGGAGAAGTCAACCCAAAGCGGAACGATGTCCCCAGGGAAGGTCGGGAGCCGGAAGTGGGGAGCCGGACGCAGGGAGCCGGAAATCGGGAGTCGGAAGTCAGAACCCCTCACATTTCAGAAGTCCGACTTCAAAATTCCGACTTTCGCCCTAGTTAAGAATTCTCGGCTTTCCTTGATCCTCCTTCCTTGATCCCCTTAGACGCCCTCTCAATATAGTGCATTTGATCTAATGATAATCAGTAATTATCGACCGACTAATTTTGCTGGAGTAGGTCGCGATTTTTGAGTGGCACTGTACAGACGATAGGTATTATCACGGCGAGTTTCGACATCATCCACGGCAATGCGTTCCACATAGTTGACCTTGACTTCTTCGAGAAAGTCATTGATCAACCCTTGCAACTCATTAAGCGTATTACCCTGCTGTAGTTCTTCTCGAAAGTGATGGCCAAAGCTCTCCACTAGTTTCCCCATCAGAGCTGCGCCCTTTTCGTCGGAGAGCGCTTGCCGCAGGCTCCCGTACAGATTTTTTGATACTTCTGCGGAAATTTGATGGGTAATTTGCTCAGAGATATTGGTGAACCCTGGCAGGATTTTTAACCCTTGATAGGCGGGCGCCTGGGATAGGGCACCGGTGAAGGTATGGCTGAGTACATCATCCACTTCCGGTTTAATTTCGGGCAAAATTTTATCCACTAGAATCTCACTCAGCCGCTGGGCAATGGTTTGAACCTCATCCACATCATTGAGGTCAATGTAATTTTCGTTACCTGAGGTGAGTTCAAAGACCCAGCGACTGATTTGACCTTCTTTAATTAGATTCTGCGACTGATCGATTAAACGCAAAAAGACGACTTCTGTGAGTTCTACTGCAAACTGACTAATCAAGATGCGGTTAATGCGACCTTGAATGGGATCTAAATGGGATAGTTGAGCTTGATTGGAACGCACCACCACTGGCACGACTCGCAACCAGCGCCAGAATGGCAGGAATAATGGCACATCATAAATACGCCACAGCATGGCATCAAACCAGGTGGTATTTTCGTGGCGGCGGCTGAGGAAATAGGTACGGGCTAAAAATTCAAAGCCAAAGAGGGCGATAAACGGTAGGTCAATCAGCCAAAATCGATCCTTTGGTAAACCATTAAAGCCAATGCCTCGCCAGTAGTTGGTTTCGATTTTGGGTCGAATTTGCTGTTCAAAAAAGTCGATTTCATCGGCCCAGCCCTTTTGTAGATAGGCGGGACTCCAAAAGGTACGAAAGGCATCTTTTGATGAGTTATCTTGCTCGGTGCGATCGCGCATTTCCTTTTTAATGCGCTCCAAAGTCCCCGACTTATTGGCTACCGCAAAGGGATTTTCATCAATGAGGTCAATGCTGCTGGACCGTAAATTGGCCAGCTGCCGTTGCGCGCTGCGGGAGTCTAACCCTTCACTTTCCAGCGTGTCCTTCAGGGCATCCACATCAGCCAAATAGGTGGCCGTCACTCGGTGCTCTTCGATGCCTTTGAAGGTTTGACCGTACCAGGTGGTCGGTGTCGGCAGCACCGTAAAGTAAACATCACGAAAGCGAATATAGCTGAGGTCAAAGGCAACCAGGATGAGGTTAGCGGTTGCGATCGCAACCATCAAACGCTCAAACCATAGCTGAAACGTACGACGACGGGTAGATCGAGAAAAAGCCATAGCGGGGCAACACAGCACACAAACACCATCACAGCCAAGTTAAGCCCAGAAGCATTTTCGACGGAAAAGCATCAGCACCCAACAAGCGTATACCCAGCCTAGCGGCCCATCGCAGCAAGGATGCGTAAGCCACGATAGACTTAAACATGTCACGAAACATTACTTAACAAACACCTGGGTGGGCCATCCACTCTTAAAACCACGTCCTTTGAATTTACCCATGACCATCGCAGCTACTCCCGCCATCGGCAACACCTGGACTTGGCGAGACTTCACCGTCTACTACGTCCGTGCAGGGGAATCCCACAGCGATCGCCCACCGTTGCTCATGGTGCATGGGTTCGGAGCATCCACCGACCATTGGTCTAAAAATATTGCCGAACTCCAGCAAGATTTTGAAGTGTGGGCCATCGACCTAATCGGGTTTGGTCGCTCCTCCAAACCCTCTGGCGGCTACAGTTCTGACCTATGGCGCGACCAGCTCAGCGACTTTATTGAGCACGTCATTGGCCGCCCCGCAGTGATTGCAGGCAATTCGATTGGTGGCTATAGCTGCCTATTTACAGCAGCGACTCGCCCCCAGTGGGTCCAAGGGGCAGTGTTGCTCAACGGCGTCGGCTCATTTAAGGATCAAATGCCGACGCAGGCACCCAGTCCCTGGAAAAAGGCCATGGGTGACCTAATTAAAAACATTATCCTCAGTCCAATTCCCAGCTGGTTTGTTTTCCAGTTTGTAAAAAAGAAGTCTTATATTCGCAAGACGCTAAAACAGGTATATGTCAATCAGGATGCCGTTACCGAAGAACTGATTGAGAACATTTATCGTCCAGCCACTGACCCCGAAGCGCCCGCTGCGTTCGCGGCCTTATTCAAAGCTCCCAGGGGCGAGCGCGTAGATGTCCTGTTGTCGCAGTTAGAAAGACCGTTGTTGTTGCTGTGGGGCACCAAGGACCCTTGGATGAACTGTGAACAGCGCAGCGAGTTATTTAGAAAGTATTACAGCGATATTGAAGAGCATTTTTTAGAAGCGGGCCATTGTCCCCATGACGATCGCCCCGAACTCGTCAATCCCCGCATCAAAAATTGGGTGCTTGAAACCGTTTTGCCATAGATAAGCAAATAGATAAGCAAAATGGTTGCCTAAATTCAGGTGCGCAGCCAAGCCCCCCTTAGGCTGCCAAAGCTTTACCAAGCTCCCCAGGCACAGCGCAAAAAGGCAAAAAACGAGTTTGCCCAGCAGCTGCCCCAGTCATACCGACATCCCCCCAGCCAGCCGCATCGCCTCTACAAAGACGGGATGCCAGCATTTACAATGGATTCAGGGAACCTAATCAATTTCACAAAATCAATCAATATCCACCAGCGCGTTCATCCACCGTAATCGTCGAAGGCCCAAGGAAAATAGAGTCAATGGCACAGAACTGGAAGCAACCATTATCGACATTACGGGACATCATCCTCACTAGCTGCATCAAGCTAGGGCTGATGCCATGGATTACATGGTTAATCCGCAGACACATCCAGCGCAACACAGCTAGCCTACCCCCACAGCCAGCCCCCAGTACCACCTCCGAGGGCGGCACCATTCAAGACCATGGCACTGGCTCCACCTGGTATGCCTGGTTCAATGATAATATCGACGATTTCTATACCGCCGACCCGGCAGAAGCAGCCCAGCCGCTAGACCCGACCGACCTAGTTAACTCACTGCTCAACAATCAAGTTACCCTTTGGCACCATCCCGAATTTGCCCCCTGGCTCGTCGCCTTAACCGAACCCGCTTTTTACCAATGGCCAGCTGAAATCCCATTGGGGGATGAACTCACCCAACCGCAACAGGTCAGTTCACCGGCCACACAACAACAGCTCGCCAAAGCTTTGCGCAGTTTGCCACCGGAACTCATCCATAATATTCACATCCAAGAATTGGTGTTGATGTACCTCGGCGCAGGTTATGACCTATTAGAACAACTTTCAACCACACCCTTGGCGACGGCAACAAAACAAGAGCGGGCAAAACGCCATCAAGAACGGTACGAAAAAGACACAACCCCTGGGAATGCAGAAATAGAATGGCCACAATCGGAGTAAAGAGATACTGGCCCAGCCGATAGATACATGGCAGTCATGACAAAGCCTCCAACCAAGGGCTAGAGGTCTTGGCAATGCGTATTAGGGAAAAGGAAAGATTGGTTTTCCCATAAAGAGAAAAGGGTGCCCTGGGAATGAAGCTTCACCGATAAACGGAGATGGCAAAAGACACCCAAACCTAACTGAACAACAAGTTTGCTTTAGCGCACCACAGCCTTGCTGCGAACATCCAAGCCATTGAGTCGCTCGGACTGAATATCTTCAACAGCTTTGTTACGAATATCCAACCCTGACAGACGAGTAGATTGAATATCTTCAACAGCTTTCGACTGATTGTTCAGGTGCTCAATGCGTAGCTTGTGAACAGTATTTTTATTGCGACGGTCAAAGGATTCTAAGCGAGTTTCTTGAAAAGATAGTGTAGTGGGTTCGATGGCGGCAGCCACAGGTGCGATCGCAGCAGCAGCAACAAGAACCGTTAAAGCGGAAAGCAGTGTGCGTTTCATGGTTAAAGCTCCTTCAAGACTCAGTGCATAACCTTCATTGATTACAAGCATGCCGCCCTGACCTGAACGGCATCTGACCCGCACCTGAAACTTGATTAAGGGCTTTCTGAGAATAACTGAGTCTAGCCAGTGATCTAGATCACCCTAGAAGAATGGACACAAGATATAGCGCAAGACGGCGCCCGCATCATGGAAGCAACAGACAGCAGCGACTATGCCCCTCGACTAATGGAATGGTAATCAAAGCCGCCGCTCTAATAGTCGTAATCATAATCATCCGCACCAGACTGCAACGCCTCTAATTTATCCCGCAGCAACTCAAACGGAATTGATTGTATCTCCATCCCCCTAGCACCATAAGCATCACAGGCAATGGTTAGGGCATCCATTAATCGCTGCAGTTCCGCATCAGTCACTTCAATTGTGATCATCGAAATTTTCACCCCTATGTAATACCAACAGCAAAAAGCGCTGAAGTTGATAACAACTTCAGCGCTTTTCAATACCCCCAGGGGAATTCGAAGATTCGACAGCTTCCCCCAGAACACTGATTATCAGTTGCTTTGGGCCATGAGCTTAAAGCCATGCCTAAAATTTAGCCTAATTCCCGCCCAGGCAATTCCTATGTATAGAAACATAAAGGGCTCAAAACTCACCGGTTTCCTGGGCGGAATTGAGCAGGTTTGAACTTTGCACGGACGGTAGCCTATCTATTACTGTAATGCCCGAGGCCACATAGATTCGGTCAATGGCCTTGGCCCTTTGTGGAAGGGGCAATTTATCTGCAGGTAAATTTGCCATACTAAATCTACTGATACATCAGCCGTTTTCCCGTGGGGGGCCTGCTATGACCGTCACCACTTACAAATGGACTATCGACCGTTATCACCAGGCCATTCAAGCTGGTGTATTTGACGATCAGCCGGTTGAGCTATTACGCGGAGAGCTGATCATTATGCCGCCAGAGGGTGAACCTCATGCTTATTACAACCGAGAAGCGGGGGACTACCTGCGGGCCTTACTGGGCACTTGGGCAAAAGTGAGTGAAGCTCATCCCATCACCCTCAGCGACGATTCTGAGCCAATCCCCGACCTGGCGATCATCAAACCGTTGGGGCCTGTTTATTTAGACCATCACCCCTATCCCGGCGATATCCACTGGCTTATAGAATTTTCTAACGCTACCCTGACCAAGGACCTGACCACCAAGAAAAGTGCCTACGCCACATCGGGCATCCAGGAATATTGGGTGGTCAATTTGAAAGATAAGCAGCTCCATATTTTCAAAAATTTGCAGGATGGGGAATATACCTCGGAAAACGTGCAGAAGGCTGGCACCATCTCGCCAATCGCGTTTCAGGATGTCGAAATTCAGGTCAATCGTCTGATGACTCCATAAAGTGCTTATCTGGCCCATGGATAAGCATCATTTATTTATCAGGGGGTGCCGATCTCGCAGCAGCCCACGAAGCCCACTATCTAGCTCTATCCACCAGCGCTCTAACTTGAAAGCCGACAATCTTTCGCTTGCTAGCCCCGTTGCTTACGGTTGACTCATCCACAACAGCATTAAAAGAAAAAACGGGCCTAGCGATGCTGAGACCCGTTTTTAATTTGAGATTATCTTGGCGTAAGAATACCCTATTCGAATTGAAAATCTTTCTCTCAGTTAGAAATAGGCTAACTCAGATCTTGCACCATTCTTGATAAGCCCAGTCAGGCAATGAGTGAATACCAATCTCAAACCCAAACTGGGCTGCGATATCAGCGCTATTTTGGAGATAGTTGAGTAGCGCAAACCAATAGACAGAGGGGACTAGCTTCTTGCGAGCAATCTGACAGGAGACTTTCCAATCAAGATCAGGAAACCAGGCCCATCGGTCCATCCAATGCGCTAACAGATAAGCAATCAGTGACAGGATTAGCCATCGATAGACGCCTAATTTGGTCCCTTGACCAAAACAGTGCAATCCAAATTGATGCTTAGCGGTTTTGAAAAATCCCTCAATGGCCCAGCGTTTGCGGCCTAAGCGAATAAGGTAGGTCCCTGAATACGGATAGGTGGAGACAACAAAGCGTAACTCCCGTTTACCCTCCGCACGTTTGAGCCAAAACCAGGATAGGGTCACCGGGTAATCGATATCGGTTAATCGGACCTGCAGTCCCCGCTTGGCTTGGCGATAGAGGTCTTTAATCGAGCGACCATCTTTCAGGGTCCGATTCGCACGCATGCCGACCACCCCTCGCCAAGACCGTTTTCGAACCGCGTTGAGAAACTCAACCGTGCCAAACTCCGTATCCCCTTGGACAATGACACATCGCCCCTGAACCAATCGCTTGGGCACGGTTGCGAGTAATTTACACGCTAACTGAACTGGACTGGGGTAGCCTTTGCCTCGCCATACCCGAAAGCTCCAGGGCACTCGCCACTCCCCCACGACTAGATACAGGATAACGACATGTAATCCCCGTTTAGCATTGAGTATGCGCACCCAAGGGTCAGGCTCATGAGCACTATCAGTTGGGGTACTCAGATGCTTAAACTTACCGCTCTTTTCTAAGGTCGTTAAGTCCACTAATAGTCGAATGGGAACACTCGGATGCGGCGGGTGCTTGGCAATCTGCCCCACAATAGCCTGACGGACGGCCCGAATCACCTGACGCGTTGACCACCCATAACGATTGAGAAATCGGCTTAATGAACTCGCTGATTTCACCGGGGTATGTTGGGGCAACGCATGGCCTTGTGTCTCTAAAAACAGACCTAGCAGAGCATTGAGACTCGCTTTTTGATACACACTGGGCATCAGTTCGCGCAGCGTATACACTAGCTCTTGGGCGTGTTGAAGAATCGTTTGCATAACCGGTTTTTCTGTTTGGTTACGCCCGTTTTTTCAAACTTTTGCCAATTTGGCAAGCCTTATTGAGAGTGGTGCAAGATCTCAGTAATCTCAGTATTATGGGAAATCAGAAGAGAAGATTCTGATGCAGAGAAATCGTACCTTTTTAGATAATTAGTTGCAGAGGTTACAGTAACTTGATTCATGGTGAGTAACATGACCACACGCTACAATCCTTCTATTAGTGAAGAGCCTCGATACCAGGTTACACAGCCTATTGATCGGAAAGCACAAGAATCAATTTTAGATTGGTTAGACCGTATGGGTCGGTTGTTACCACATGCAATAGATAACTCTCAAGTCGAGGCCATATCTAGAAAAGACAAAGGCCAATAAAGTGAGTTCGTAAACTGATTTTAAACAACTTGGAACGTCTTTAACGTCCACCGTCGTCGCTTGTCGGTTAAACGACGCAGCATCAAGCGAATCATCACCACATGCACAATCCCCTCATGGTTCTCTGGTAACATATTATAGTCTCGGCACAGATGTCTCGCTTTGTCTGACCAACAAAACGTTCGCTCAACCACCCACCGATGAGGGGCAGGGCCGAAACTCTCTCCTGACTTTATTGTTATTGTCCTCCTAAAATACAGCGATGAGCTTGGTCTAAGTTCTCTCTTAAGTCTTCCGTAAGGCTTGGTCAAAAACACTTTCCCGATTCTCACATCGGCCTCTAACACAGGCTCTAGAGTCACTACGACTGACTTCACATCGGCCATGTTAGCCGTACGAACCCAACAGTTCAACACCATGCCTAAGGTGTCAACTCCTGGCAGGCGAAAAACTACCCCCTAACTACGTCCCTCGTCTGGAGCCGTTTAATGCCGTCAAGAACATTCTATTAACCGGGACTCAATCTGAAACCAGTAGTCTGGTGGTCAGCGCCATCTATGGCCTTGGCGGCATTGGTAAGTCCGTCTTAGCGGTAGCCTTAGGCGCTGCCCCTGATATTCAGGCGCAATTCCCTGACGGTAGGCTATGGATTCCCCTCTGCCAACAGACCTGCTGCTCATGTGGGGCGTATCGACATCACACGCTCCAGTCAATCTGACTCTGACCACGCGATCGCACCACACCTGCCTGCATACCTCTGGGGAAAAACACAGAAAATAATAACGCCACTACCTGAAGCGTTAAATTGCGTACGGCACAAAACCATTTTTCAACAGGCGTGGGGCGAGATCCTTTAGCTGTGCGTACAGTCAAAGGCTGTGGGGGCGTGATTCGCGCCTCAGTAGCCTACAAAACAAGGATTTTATGCCACACTGGTATAGAAGTTTATGTGGCTAAGTTAGGCGCTTTTCCCTAAGAACAAAAGCTGTTGGGAAAGTTGGACACATTTAATACGGCATTCTACCAAGTACTGATTTCGCCATGGCTGCTTCTGATAATACGTTTGTTCGAATAGCTCAAAAGTCGTTTTCCCACGGGGCGCCGTTGTTAAAGGTGAGCGCGTTTGCTGCGGCTGGTTTGTTAGGAACCCAAGCCGTTTTAGCGCAGACCGACGGTGCCCCCATTGAATTAGCTATTCCAAGTGTTGAAGCGCCAGAGCCAACCCCAGTCGTAGAAGCGCCTGCCCCAATTGTGGCACCGCCGCCCGTGGTAATTGAGCCGACCACACCGGTAACGCCCACCGATGTTGTGCCCAGTTCCATTCAATCGGAAGCTCCCGAGCCTGCCGCTGTGGACTACGGAGCCGTATTTGTAGAACCCTCCGCCCAGCAGCTACCCCCTACGTTAGACTCCCTAAAAGGTGAGCTGCCTGGGGGTGACGCATCTCAGGTGCCTGCGCAGGTGCCTGCGGTGGAGTTTATATCTCCAGTGGATTATGGCAGTGCTCAGGTCGATCCGACGGACTATAACGTCGGTGCAACCATGCCAGATGTGGTGATTTCGGAGCGCAGCAGCGGCTGTCAGTTTTCGGTGAGTTCTGGTAGTTCGGTGGCCCAGGCGGGCTGTGGACAATTGGCTGCCCCCATTGGCAATGGGGCAAGCGTGGCGCCGGCGCCAGCGCAGCAGAATGTGGCTGAGGCGGTGATGAATATTCCCGGTGTGCAGAAGATAGCCGGGCTTACAACTGCTGCTAGCCGTGACTATTATAATGAAGCGGCTAAAACGGTGGTGAACCTACAGCTGGGTGAAAAATTTATTTTTCCCCTAACCATGCCCGCCCCTTTGACATCCCTATTTGGCTGGCGCATGCATCCAATTTTTGGTGCCCAACGGTTCCATACGGGCACAGATATTGGGGCGCCGTTGGGGACGCCTGTGGTGGCGACCCAGGCCGGTCGTGTGGAGCTAGCCGATGCGACTGGGGGCTATGGCCTGATGGTGGTGCTGCGCCACCATGACGATACGTTGGAAAGTCGCTATGCCCACCTGGCGCGATTGTTGGTGCGGGCAGGGGAGTGGGTAGAACAGGGGGAAGTTATTGGTTTGGTTGGCAGCACAGGGAACTCCACGGGGCCCCACCTGCATTTTGAGCTACGTCAGCGGACTGACAGCGGCTGGGCGGTGCTGAATCCTGACGCGTTGGTTGAGCAAACCTTGGGAACGTTGACTGCGGCCTTAGGCAATTCGGCGGCTGTCCTTGCCAGCAAACCCATTGTGCCATCGCCTAAGGTTTCTAAAGATGGGGCCTCTCAGGATAGTGGGGCGCCGTTCCGTCCGGCTCAACCCCTGGCAAACTAGGCGGGGCCTGCCTGGCCTAGGGGATGGGGATTAATTATCTCCTAGACCAGTTTAGACATTGCTAAAAGCTACTTTTGGTGGCTTAGAAAACAAAGACATTGCCATTGGATTCAATAATAATATTGCTGACATCGGCGGCCAGGTTAAGGGTTGGACTAATGACGATGTCGAGGGTATTGGTGTCTTCGTCGAGTTCTAGTGTGGCCCGCAGAAGCCCTTGGCCCAGCTGTCGATCTTTTTGGCTGTCTTGATAGAAAAATGTCAGGGTGGTGGGAATACGCAGACTTTGTAAGGTGGCATCTTGGCCCGAAGTTAAAACGCGGGGCTGGGTATCCCCTAGGGCTTCGTAGGTGATGGCTGCAGGGGTTTGATTTTCTACACGGAGGGTAATATTTGCTTCGCTGACGGGGATCGTCATGATGGGGAGCGGTGTGGTGACCTGTTGGGCTTGCAATGGCCGGTGGTTATTAACGGCAACGGCAATAGCAATCAACCACAGGGGCAACAAGATCCAGGATTTAGTTTGCATGGGGCTTTCCTTCAGGACATATCATCAATGTTTTGATTTTATCGCTGTAGTTGGGACTATTTCCATAGACGTTGCTGAAAATATGGAGGTTTCACGACCGCCGATGAGTTGATAAAGCCGCCAGCTAAAGAGGATGGTGACGGTTGCGATCGCAACCGACTGACCAATCCAAAGGCCTCGACTGCCCATGCCTAGGGTAAAACCAAGACCATAGGCCACCGACAAACCCACCCCCCAAAAACCCACCACATTGAGCACCATCGGTATCCGGGTATCCTGGGCCCCCTGGAGGGCGCCAGATACCGACTTCTGCACACCATCCAGCACCATCGTGATCGCCGCAATGGTTAATAGGGGCATGGCCAGGGCAACAATGGCTTCATTTTCTGGACTATTAACATCTAAATAGAGGCCAATGATCTGTTTTGGAAAAAACAAAAAAGCCAGGGACCCGGCAAACATGGCCACGGAAGTAAGCCCGATGCTCACCCCAGTCGCCTGTTGCATCCCCATCAGGTCTCGTTTGCCCAGCCATTGTCCCACCCGCACCGTAGTGGCAAAAGAAATCCCCAAAGGCACCATAAAAAAGACAACAATAGTTTGTAGTACGACCTGATGTGCGGCCAGGGCATCCGTGCCCAAACGCCCCATCAACAGCATAATTGTCATAAAAAATCCCGATTCTAGGCCCGAGAAAATGCCGATGGGTGCCCCAACCCAGAGCAACTGCCTTAAAATCTTCCACCGGGGCCCATAGAACGATTGAAAAATGCCATAAGCCCTGATCACCGGGTTACCCAAGACATATAGCCCCAATGCCCCAAACATGCCCCACCAGGTTAGCGTTGTGGCCAGGGCTAGCCCCGATAGCCCCAGGGTGGGCAGGCCCAGCTTGCCAAACCCCAAAAGATAGTTGCCAACAATATTAAACCCAGTGCCCACAACAATGGTGACCATAATCGGCCGAGCCTGGGAAAGGGCGGACACCGTAGACCGCAGGGCGGTGAATCCGGCCATGGGCAAAAAGCTCCATAGAATAATATCCAGGTATGTGTCCGCTAGCTCCACCACAATGGGAGCCTGGCCACTGCGCAACATCCACCCACCTAATCGGCTGGTGAACAGCATGGCCGGAATTGCCACCAAAACGGCTAGCCATAGGCCCTGGCGAGCAACTTGCCGAATGCGGTGGGGTTGGTTGGCGCCAAAAGCTTCCGCCACCAACGGGCTCACCCCCATGACCACCCCGGTGAAGAGGGTCATAATGACAATATAAATAATGGCCGCCAGCCCCCCCGCCGCCAGCACTTCTGGCCCCATGCGGCCCATCATAATGGTATCCACAAATCCGGTGGCAGACTGAGCCACCTGGGCGCTGGTAAGGGGAATGGCTAACTTCAAAAACTCGTGGATCTCTTGGCGCAGAGAACACCTGAGTTGGGGAATGGTCATAGGTAGATGCGGTTGTGTGTCATCCCCCACTGTAAGCAATTGAGGCAGGCGGCAGTATCGATGGCGGTGGGCGGTAGTATCGATGGCGGTGATGGGGGATGGTTGACCCTGGGGAGTGGGGGTTAGCACAAACACCAAAACGATTGCACTTTATGGGCTTGACAGGCTTGGTTTCTATCAGCACATGGCACTTTATGGGCTTGACAGGCTTGGTTTCTATCAGCACACTGGGGTGAAATAACCTGCCGAGACCGTCGATAGCGGCCCTGGGGGCCATATTTTCGATAAGATTGGCAAATTTTCGAGTCTGAACGTTGAGCCCAAGGGTTTAAAGGATGGAGCAGCAAAAGACAATTCTATTTGTGGCGTCCAGTCCTAGCAATTCGACCCGCGATCGCTTAGATGCAGAAGTCCGCAACATACAGGAAGGATTAACCCTATCTAAATATCGCGATCGCTTCATATTCAAAACAATTTGGGCCACCACCCCCAAAGACCTACAGCGCGCCATCCTCAACCTAGAGCCCGCCATTGTACACTTCTCGGGCCATGGCGATGATGGCACGGGCCTGAGCCTGGAGGATGGCCAGGGGCAGGCAAAACCCGTCACCGCAGAAGCCCTGTCCAAGTTATTTCAGCTATTTCAAGACTGTGTGGAATGCGTGGTGCTCAACGCCTGCTATTCCCAGGTACAGGCCGAGGCCATCGCCCAGCATATTCCCTACACCATCGGCATGGATCAGGCAATCGGGGAGAAGGCGGCCATTGAGTTTGCGGTGGGTTTTTATGATGGATTGGGGGCAGGGCGGGATATTGAGTTTGCCTTTAAGTTGGCCCGTAATCGGATCGATCTGGAGAGTCTGCCGGGTAGTTTGGTGCCGGTGCTGTTAGGGGCGGGGCAGGTGGCTGGGGCTGAACTTTCGAGCCGACCGCAGACGGCCATAACCCAGCAAGCTGCACCAGAAATTGCCATTGCCCATTTGCCATCTGCCGTTACCCACTTCATGGGTCGAGACAAAGAGCTGGCACAACTCGACCAAGCCTGGGACGATCCCAATACGCCGCTGATCAGCTTGGTGGCCTTTGGCGGTGTCGGCAAAAGTGCGCTGGTGGCCGCCTGGCTGGAGCGGCTACGGAAGGATAAATGGCGGGGTGCCCAGTATGTATTGGGCCATTCGTTCTATAGCCAGGGTTCACGGGAGGATGCCCAGGTATCGGCGGCGGATTTTATTGATCGAGCCCTGCGGTTTTTGGGTGACCCAACCCCGGAGGCAGGGTCGGCCTGGGATAAGGGGGAACGGCTGGCACGGCTGATGCGCAAAACCAAGACGCTGCTGGTTTTGGATGGTATGGAGCCGATGCAGTGGGGTGCGGATTCGGTGGAGGTGGGTCGCATTAAGGATCAGGGACTGGCGGCACTGGTGCGGGAGCTGGCGGTGGATAATAATGCCGGGCTGTGTGTGATTACAACGCGGCAGGCGGTGGCGGATATGCCAACGGCGGCGAAGATTGACCTGGAGGCATTGTCGGATCGGGCGGGGGCATCGCTGCTGCGGGCGTTGGGGGTGAATGGGCTGCAGCCAGAGCTGGAGGCAGCGTCGCGGCAGGTGCAGGGCCATGGGTTGGCGCTGCGGTTGTTGGGCACTTACCTGAAGAAGGTTTGTAATGGGGATGTGCGCCGCATGGGTGAGGTGGACCTGTCGCGGGTGGACCAGCGGTTGGGGGGCCATGCCCATCGGCTGGTGGAAAAATATGAGCGCTGGTTGGGCGATGGGGTAGAGCTATCGATTTTGCGGCTGTTGGGGCTGTTTGATCGACCGGCTGAGAGGGACTGTTTGGCGGCGGTGTGTGCGGCTCCGGCGATTCCGGGGTTGACGGATGCCCTGGTGGAGTTGACGGTGGAGGATTGCCAATGGGCGGTTTCGAATCTGATTGACTATGGGTTGCTAAGTCCTGAAACATTAGCTGATCAGGGGATGCAGCCTGTTGCTAAGTCTCAGTTTTCGATTCTTAATTGCCTGGATGCCCATCCGTTGATTCGGGAGTATTTTGCCACTCAGCTGGCTGGCCAATATTCGGAGGCTACAAAAGAAGCCCATCGTCGTCTCTATGAGCATTTAAAGCAGGTGGCTCCGGAATTGCCGGACACCTTGCAAGGGATGATGCCGCTTTATCATGCGATGGGCCATGGGGGGAAAGCGGGGCTGTGGCAAGAAGCTTTAGACGATGTTTTTTATGCTCGAATTGAGCGACAAGGTGGGGGCTTCAGCAGAAAGAAACTGGGCGCAATGGGTACTGATTTAGCGGCTTTAACAGTTTTGTTTGAAGTGCCGTTTAGCCATCCAAATCCAAATTTAACAGAACAGACACAAGCTTATGTGTTGAGTAGTGCCAGCTTTCGCTTGCGAGCGTTGGGACGATTAGCTGAGGCTACCCAGCCAATGCAAGTAGGATTAGAGCGAGAAGTTGCTAGAAATGATTGGAAAAATGCTGCTGTAACAGCTTCCAACCTTAGCGAGCTGTACCTGACGCTGGGGGATGTGGCGGCGGCGGTGCAGGTGGGGGAGCAGGCGGTGGAGCTAAGCGATCGCAGCGGCGATTCCTTTCATCGAATGGCTAATCGGACAACACTGGCGGATGCCCTGCACCAGGCGGCTCGTCTGCAGTCTGCCCATGGGGCCTTCCGCGAGGCCGAGACCCTCCAGGCTGAGGGGCAGCCTGAGTATCCGCTGCTCTACTCGACGCAGGGATTCTGTTACTGTGATTTGTTGCTGGAGCGGGGGCTGCTGGAGCCAGGGGAAGCGGTTGCCAGCCATCGGCTGGAGCAGCCGTCAGCAGAGACTGGGGCAAGCAGCGGTGAGGTGTCATCCTGGTTGGCGCGCTGTGGTGAAGTTCGTGAGCGGGCTGAGTATGCCTTAGAAGAAGCTAATGACAAGGATTTCCTCTTAGATGCGGGATTAGACAACATCTCTCTAGGACGGACCTATTTTCTAGAAGCAACTCTTAGACACAAGAATCCAGTTGAATCTATCTCATCAGACGATCTCACGATACTTCTACAGCAGGCTACCCATCACCTTAACCAAAGTGTCTCACTGCTGCGTCAGGCTGGAGCACAAGAATTTATTACCAGGGGGCTCTTGGCTCGGGCCGCACTGTGGCGAGTGAGTTCACAAGTGACAATTGATCATCCGCCTTTGCCCCCAGCCGACTACCTGGAAAACGCCCATCGCGATCTCACCGAAGCCGAACAAATCGCCGGGCGTAGCCATATGCTGATCTTCCAAATCGAAGCGGCTCTGGAACGCTGTCGCCTAGCGCTGGCTGTGGATGACAAAACTCAAGCCCGCAGTAAGCTGGATGAGGCCAAGGCATTGGTAAAACAAACGGAGCGGCCCTATGTGCCCCATGTGCCCACCTGGGATGGATGGGAGCCGCCGGAGTATGTGGGGTTGTTGAAGGAAGGGGAAATGGTTGGGTATTATCGGCGGAATGGGGAGATTGCGGAGTTGGCAGGGGAGATTGGTTAGGGGTGATCGATCCCGTGTAGGGGCGGTGCATGCACCGCCCCTACACGGATGGGATATCTCGTTTTGCCTACAACAACCAATCAAAATCCTGCAGAAAAAGTCTTTTTTAGCATAAAGCAGTCAAACAACAATCCTTGGATCACCCAGATCTTGCACCAAGTCGGTTTTGAGCCTTAACCCCACATTGGATTCAAAATCCAACGCTAATTGAGGGCTGTCCACTAAAGGGGCAAGATTGGATTAAAAGCTCTATATTTAGAGCTTTCAGGGATCCCCTAACCCCTTGTCGAAATAATCACCATAGTCCTCGCCGTAACCCCCTAATATATGCAATGCTCGATAACCTAGTACGTTGGGTCTTAGAGCGGCGTTCCGGCCCTAACCAGGGGTAACCCAATTGGCCTAGCGGGGATAATTGGACTACTTCCGGAAGGGAATACGGAGGGACCCCAAGCAGCCGGTTTTGCCATCAACCAACACCTTAAAATTAACCAACACCTTAAAACAGCCCCGAAATTATCGGTCAATAAAGCCAAGGAACGCTCAGGGCTTGCCCCCCTGAAACCCCCTGATTCGTGGGGGCCTAAACTCCCCCACACCCCCCGAAAGAAGGTCTCCACAATAGCCAAGAAAGAGGGTACGGCGGGGTCCATTGACCAGGCATCCCACAAGCATTTATGACTACTTTGTTGCCTGTAACATCAAGGTCAGAATAATCACCATAGTCCTCACCGTAACCTCCTCATTTATGCAATGCTCGATAACCTAGTACGGTGGGTTGTAGGGCAGCGTTCTGGCCCTGCCCAGGGGGTTTGGGGAACACGGAGGGACCCCAAGCAGCCGGTTTTGCCATCAACCAACACCTTAAAATTAACCAACACCTTAAAATTAACCAACACCTTAAAACGACCTCAAAATTATCGGTCAATAAAGCCAAGGAACGCTCAGGGCTTGCCCCCCTGAAACTCCCTGATTCGTGGGGGCCTAAACTCCCCCACACCCCCCGAACAAAAGTTTCCCTAATAGCCAAGAAGGGGGGTACGGCGGGGTCCATGGACTAGGTGATCCATAAGCATTGGAAAATACTTGGTTGCTTGTAACATCAAGGTCGAAATAATCACCATAGTCCTCGCCGTAACTCCCTAATATATGCAACTAGCGATACCCTGGTACGTTGGGTTGTAGGGCGGCGTTTCCGGCCCTGCCCAGGGGAAACCCAGTTGGCCTAGTGGGGATAATTGGACTACTTCCGGAAGGGAACACGGAGGGACCCCAAGCAGCCGGTTTTGCCATCAACCAACACGCTTGAATACGCTCAAAATTATCGGTCAATAAAGCCAAGGAACGCTCAGGGCTTGCCCCCCTGAAACCCCCTGATTCGTGGGGGCCTAAACTCCCCCCCA
>NZ_JADOER010000004.1:0-241279 GCF_018739865.1 Leptothoe kymatousa TAU-MAC 1615
TCCGTTCACGATGATGGAATTGCTTACGAGCCAAGGCTTATCCAGTATGTCCTGTTAGCCGACCAGTGCCAGGTTCTTTATTCTTTGTATGTAAACAATAACGAATCCTTATTAAACCAGTTAACTTGTCTTGTTGCTGATAATACTCTTGAAGCATTCGACTTGGTGAATTTCAGATCAACACATGAAGAAAACAACGAGAAAGTTGGTTCTCTTACAAAGCAAGTAAGTTCAATCACTATAAAAGGCAGTCAAATTAACTTCCAAGATAGTCAAATAGAGGATATTCTGATGAATAACACCATCCACCAATACGGTTCTGGCGACAACATCGCAGGCGACAAAGTCATAGGCGACAAAATCAACACCCAAATCAACAACAGCCAGAACCTGACCCAAGCAGCCAAAGACATCAAAGAGTTGCTCACCCAACTCGAAACCGACTACGACGCTACCACCCCTGTTGGTCAAACTATGATGACGGCCAAGCTTGTCGAATCCGTTGACAACAACCCTACGCTCAAAGCCCGAGTCGTCAACGCCCTCAAAGAAGGGGGCAGCACCGCCCTCGAAGAAGCCATCGATCATCCAGTGGTTAAACCCGTAGTGGCTGCCCTGAAAGGGTTTATGGATGCATAATTGCCTCGGCTTGGTGGGTTGAAAATAGCGAAAACAATCCAACGGTGCGCGGTGCACACCCTACCGTCCAAATCTCTTCCACTGTTCCGGCGGCGGCAACAAAAACTCATAGCTGCCTGCCGCGCTGCCCGGTTTCGCCGCCAACACAATATCAAACGACAACGAAATCCGTTCCCCTTCCGTATGATTCACCGTCACCCCATGGCGCTGCTTCGACGGAAACAAAACCAACCGTCCCTCCGTGGGCGCATACATCGCCTGATCCTGATTTAGCCCATTCCAATCCACAACAATATTTGTATTCTCACTGCCTAGCCCAGGGCTCACCTCATTGGGCCGACTATCATCAAAAAATACCAAACTGCCCGCCTCATCACTGCCCGAGTTCGGCACCGACACATAGTACACAGCACTAACGTGGGATGTATTATGGCAGTGGGCCCCCACCTCCTGCTGATGGCGAGAGATTACAGGCCAGGCCCGCTGAATGTAAAGGTCAATCTGGTTTAGGTCCAAACCCAGCGCTTTCAGATAAGCCTGCACATGGCTTTCCACCTGGCCCACAATCCAACCAAACCGAGGATCCGTGTGGATCTGCTCTGCACCATGGAGGTCCCCCGTCCAAGCCATCTCAGGCCATGCCCTGCGCTCATAGCCATCCCGTTCTAGCTGCAGCACCGCATCCATTAGCTGCTTTTTGTGGTCCGTGGCTTCCGGCAGGTCTTCATAATAAACCGCCAGTGGAAACCAGGTATCAACGGGCATGCAACGCGTCTCCACTAAACATTTATCAACAAATATAAGCTTCTAATACATCAGCTAGAAGCCGTGATGAATCATATAGCACAATTTGAAAATTGCCGTCGAGTTAATGCGTTGTAACGGTGTCTGAGCAAATCTTTATTAGCTACCGTAGGGCTGACAGTACCTCTGAAGCAGGTCGTTTGTATAGTTCGATTACTAAAGAGCTACAGGGTGGCACAGTGTTTATGGACACGGCCGCTATTGATGTGGGCACCGAATGGGCCCAAGAATTAGAGGATGCGTTAACCGCAGCCCAAATTGTCCTGGTTGTGATTGGTCCAGACTGGTTGCGCATTAGTGATGAGTGGGGCATGCGCCGCATTGATCAACCCCAAGATTGGGTACGGCGAGAGATTGAACGAGCGCTGACGACGGATAAAAAGCTGTTGCCGGTGTTGGTGAAAGGGGCGAAACTACCCCCCGTTGATAAGCTACCGGAGTCTATTCGTGATTTGGTCCAATGGCAGGCGGTGGATATTCGTGATGCCTATTGGGATCATGATATTCAGCTGGTGCTGCAACAGCTGCGTATGGAAGTTGAGACGACCCAGGCTGATCGTGGGGAGATGGGCGACAGTCAGGTTTATCCGACGCCACCACCGGAAAAGCCTGATCCCCTTTCTGAGGAAAAGATCAGCATTGCCCTGGGTGCGTCCCTTGCGAGCTGGAAAATCGTGTCTAGCCCTTTACCTCAAGATCTGACTAAGGTTAGAACTGAGCTATGCCGTAGCTATCGGTTTAAGAGCTTTTCTGATGCCATTGGTTTTATGCACCAGGTGGCCCCTGGCTGTGACATTGCTATGCACCATCCCCGGTGGGAGAACCTTTGGCGCACGCTGAATGTATATTTGACCACCTGGGATATTGGCCATGCGATTTCGGATCGAGATATTCAGCTGGCGAAATATCTTGATCATGCCTATGGGGAATTTCCGGGGGCGGCTATTGATTAATGCGTACCAGGCGAATTTCTGTGCGCTGGTGGCGGGGATCTGCCGGGGGGATGGCGGGGAGTAGTTCGCTAAAGCCTTTGCCTTCGGCAGAAATATTGTGTTTAACCGCTTTGCTTTTGAGATAGGCGACAACGGCCTCTGCCCGGGCCTGGCTTAGGCGTTGGTTTTCGGCGGCACCACCGGTTTGGGAGGTGTGGCCAATAATTTGGATGGCTACGGTTTCGGTGTTGAACTCTTTGATTTCGTTAGCGAGTTCCGTCAGGGCTTGTTGACTTTCTTGCGCGATCGCAACAGACCCCACCTCAAACTTAATCTCCCCCTTAAAGTCCAAGTCACCGATGGGTTGCGACGCTTGAATCGCCTCAGGCGTTAGTTCCGCCGAGGTTTTGCCCGTATCTCCCCGAAGAAACCCCGCCAACTCAGGATTATCCGCCTCCACCATGGCAATTAGCGATTCCGTATTGGCCACCGCCTCCGCCATAAACTGATTGTTGTATAGCTCCTCGGCTATGGGCACATCGGTCATTTGCCCAGACAGTACCAGAATCGCCGCTGTGGCATCAATGCGCTTTGCCAGGGTGCCATCCTCCATCCAACGTCCCGCTTCGATGGAGGTAAAGAAGTCAATGCCGTCTATCACCAGATCCGTTTGCGCTTCCGATAGATCGCCATCGGTTTGGATCAAGGTTTTCAACGGACTATCGTCTTGGATTGCCTGGTCCATACGACGATAGTAGGTGGATAAAAATTCGGTCAGCTTTTGCTGCTCTTCCCAAATCAACTGATCCGAGGCCACAATCACATCCAAAATTGCCGTCGGTGCATCCTGGCTAGAAAGCACGACCGTATGCCCGCCTTCCCGCGCCTGACTCACAAACGGTTCCCAAAGCACCGCAACGGCAATATCTGCCTTAGATGTCTGTAATTCTTTCCAAGCTTCAGACGCCTCCGCCACTTTTATATGGTTAAAGTCCGATAGATTAAATCCATCAAAGCGAATGTCTAACACCTGGGCTAAAAATTCACTGGGGGTATCCGCCGCATAGGCCAAACTCAAAGGGTTCCCGTCGGCCACTAGCTGACTTAAGTCATTCAGCGACTTTAAATTAGGATATTTCGGCGTATTGAGCACCACCGCATCAGCGCCGACAGTCCGATCGATTAGGCCAACAATTTTGCCATCGGGTTCGTGTTTGAGATATTGATCCAGCGTGGTAACAATCAGGTCTGCCGTGCCATCTTCTAACCGAGCTGCCCGTGTTGCCTGGTCAAATTCATTTTCAAACCGCAGTGATATGTCGGATTGCTCAAGTTCTGCATTGAACTCGGGGGCGCGAAATGTGCTGTAGCCACTAAATGTGTCACCCAGGATCACGAGCTCACCCGTGCTGTCATCAGCACCAGCGACTGGCCGTTGCGCAGATGAGGAGACAAAGGTGCCCTTTAAACTCCAAAATCCTACGGAGACTGCAAAAATACCTAAAACGTAGACAATGGGTGGTGCTCCACCGATGCGACCTGACACGAATTCAATCTCCAGTAGCTTCCCATACATTACCTACAGGGTATGTACTATGAGGTCAGCACAATACGGAGATTGTTTTGGGATTACTTAGGGCTCAGAAATCATCGCTTTCTGAGCTTCCCTAGGGTCTTCAAACATTGCTGGGCACAATACTCTATACACTGATGGCGCTTTAAATCCGAAAAAGCAGCATTTTTGAGCAATAAGACGCATATTTTCGATATCTTCGGTGGTGCCCAAGGACCCTATCTAAAATGTGGCAGCCCCTGGCTTTGGGGCAATGTGATTTCGATCATCAAGCTTCCTCAGAATTATTCAGATAGCATTTATGGCCCCTTTAGAAAGTTTCCTCAGAATTATTCAGATAGCATTTATGGCCCCTTTAGAAAGTTTCCTCAGAATTATTCAGATAGCATTTATGGCCCCTTTAGAAAGAAATCAACTGGGACTCAGACACATCTAGGATATTGATAATCAAGCAGCGCACCAAGCGTACCCAAGCTTCACTGATTTAGGAGACACAACCCCATGAAAAATCTACTTTCTACCAGTTTGTCGGCGATTATGCTCACCGCTGTTGCCGTGCCCTTTGCCCAAATGGCTACCGTTGCTGATGCCCTAGCTGAGCAGCCCAGCGTTACTCAGGCCGTAGCGAAAAGTGTTATTTCGTCAGGTCAGTTCGTGACCGTTGAACAAGCCAAGGCCACCACGGGTACGGCCCGCATTGTGGAGAAAGATGGTCAGCGCTACCTAGAATTTGATGCTGGCTTTAGTACGGCCCGTGGCCCTGCGGTTCAGGTCGTTCTGCATACTGGAGATTCTGTGCCCGTTAGCCTGGATGAAAGTGATTATGTTTATGTGGGCGACCTGCAAAGCTTCGACGGTGCCCAGCGATATTTAATTCCTGAGGATATTAATATCGAAGATTATGAATCTGTTGCCATCTGGTGCGAAGAGTTTAACGTCACCTTTGGCTACGCAGATCTTTAAGCCCAAAACCAAGTGCTTGAAATTGATGCCATATGGGAAGCTAAGGGCAACCAAGTAGGATTGCCCTTAGCTCCTGTTGGTTACGGCGAAGGATAACAACCAGGGCATCCTTTGGGATGCATCACCCAGATTATTCAAACTCGGGTAAATCTAACGGTTTTTGTGACTGTACCTCTATGGTGGGTGGCTGAGCCTGCAACAACTCGGGCTCCGGTAAATCTAACTGCTTTTGTTTTTGCACCTCTACCACAGGAGCCTCGGCAGGCATAAGTTCTTTCTGACGCTTGTCTAGTTTCAGCGGTAGCTGTACCTTCTGTGGCTTCTCGGTCTTGGCTTGCTTCACCTTCGGTAGGCTGCGCTCTAAATCATTTAGCGGACGGGGAATAACCATCACGGCGCTGAGCTCGCCGATGCGTTCAGCTTCGTGCATACCGGCTTCCACTGCGATCGCAACATTCGACAGCGACCCACGAATCAAAATTGTGCACAGCCCTTCACCAATCGTTTCGTGGGAGATAAGCTCCACCTCCGCCGATTTGGTCATGGCATCCGCCGCACCAACCATGGCCGGAAACCCTCGGGTCTCTAACAAACCAATGGCGCCGCTACTCATATGGGTTTCACCGACGCCTTCCAATTCGCTAATTCTGGGTAAAATCGGCAGCACCTTTTCCATATCGGCCATGGGCCTAGGAATGAGGGATGACGACACCAACTGACCAAACTGTTTGCCCGTCTCCACCCCAGCATGCACCGCCATGCGCACATCGGCTACGCCACCCCGCACAATGGCGCTACATTGCCCACCGCC
Organism: Leptothoe kymatousa TAU-MAC 1615; assembly: GCF_018739865.1. GTDB lineage: Bacteria > Cyanobacteriota > Cyanobacteriia > Phormidesmidales > Phormidesmidaceae > Leptothoe > Leptothoe kymatousa. Next base: position 5,723 of record NZ_JADOER010000004.1, read on the forward strand.
GGTTTTCTCGTAGCCAACGAGATATACGTTCGACGATTTCATCATGGCATCGGCCACACCGATGATGGCTGGAAAACTTTCCGTTGACACAATCCCGAGAGCTGAATCCTTTACCCGGTTCAGTAGTGACCTGGCTTTGTCTGTGGAAGTAGCGAGAGCGAAGGATTCTGCTGGCATTGTGAATCTCAAGTAGCGTTAGGCAAGGCCTTGAATCAGTGTTTTAGTCGATCAGATATTATGTATTCCCTATTCTAAGAGTCTTTTTACGATTCACCACCCGTATTTCCATTATTTAGGGGTTGGCGATGGGGAAATAATGCAGATAGTAAGCTGTTGAGGTGGTCACGACCATAAACGTCGTGATTTTGGGCGACCACAGCGGATGGTGCGGCGGATGTGGAATGAGTGCCATTGCCCTGGTTGAAAGTCTCGCCACTGCCATTTTGGTGAGCGGCAGCTGTAGGCCCCAAATCTGGCACATCAACGGGCTTGGGGGAAACGGCCTGGGGCTGAACCGTGGGAGATGTACGCGGCGTAATCGGCACAGAGGGCACTGGCCCATCCTGGGATTGAAAGTTAGGTGTGTGGAACGTAGTCCCACTTTCCTGGTGTGGAGTAGATGCACCTTGGTTCGATGGTTGGGAGCTACTGCTACTTAGCAAAGAACAAGGTGGAATAATTTCGTTGGCGGCGACCGCCGGATTCATCAGGGTGCTGGATGGCCCAATACAGGCATCTTTGCCGATGTGACCATGCCCTACAACCAACACCCCTGTACCCAAACTGGCACCGGACTCAATAAAAACGCAGCCCTTTTTGGCTTGAATAACCACCCCTGCGCCAATACATACGCCAGGGCCAACTCGGATGGAGGCACCGGGAGATGCCCGAAAGACAACACCGGGTGCGATCGCAGCAGACTCATCGATAACAATGTCGCCGCCGCGATAATAATGGGTGTGACTCACAAAATGTAGAGGCGAGGGTTCCATCGCGACGGCCCTAGAGACGACGTTAGACTATGGACGCTGAATAGTAGTTTCTAGCACACGACATTTGGCGCGGGGGTCAACGCCAACCAGACGTACATAATGGCCAGAATATTCAGCTAGCTGAGCCTTAAGGGCCGCAATCACTTCAGACGGGCGGTTACCGCTGATGGGCGTGCCCGTTTGCCATGCACCACTGCTATAGCGACGCTTGTCGGCATACTCAGTGCTGACCCGATAGCCCTGGTTTACTAACTGAGTTACCTGTTGCGCTAAATCAGCACTTACAGTAGCGCTGCTGCCGTTGCTCTTTGCGGAGCCAGCGCTACTATATCCACCTGTAGCTGGCTGAGCGGCACCATTTGATGACACATTTACTGATTGACCAGGCTTCTGGATAGTAAGAGCACGACCACGCTGTTTCACCCGGGCATCAATGGCGAAAATACGTACATAGTCGTTGCTGTGTGCAGCAAGTACTTGCTGCACGGCCGCCAGAGCCGCAGACTCGCTGGATGCAGATATGGCAGGGGCTGTCTGCCATATGCCACTGCGGTACCGGCGCTTATCGGCAAACTCAATTCCAATCTTTTGACCTTGGGCCAGAATGGAACGAATTTGAGGCACTAGATCGCCACTGGTAGTGGGCGCACTGCCGTTTTGGGTCGCAGCAGGTGCAGCCGCTGCACCATTTGAATTAATGGTGGCGGGCTTGCCATCGCCGCGCTGAATTGTGATGGGTGAAATGCGACTTTTAGCAACAGGATCAATCCCAAACATGCGCACATACTCACCCGCATGTTCTGCTAAGCAGCCTTCCAAAGCCGCCAATGCCTCAGCTTCGTGATTGGTGGTAATGGGACTGCAAGTTTGCCACACACCACTGCGGAAGCGACGCTTGTCAGCATGCTCAGTACCAATTTTGAATCCCTGCCGTATCCAGGCGCGCACCTGACCCGCAATATCTGCGACAACCGTTTTTGCGGCACCAGCACCACCGCTAGATGTGGCAGCAGCAGCGGGGGCTGTAGTGCTTCGATTGGCCTCAACTGGCTTACCGTCAGGACGTTGAACGGTCATCATACCCACCCGACTCTTGCCCACGGGGTCGATGCCAAAAATACGCACATAGCTCCCCTGATGCTCTGCCAGACACCTTTCTAGGGAACCGAGGACCTCGCCTTCGCGGTTGGACTGTACAACCGGACAGCTTTGCCATACGCCACTGCGATAGCGTCGTTTGTCCGCATACTCGGAACCAACTTTATAGCCTTGAGCTAAAAACTGACGGACCTGTTGAACAACTTCGGGTGCTAGTGCTTGCATAGTATCTATACCAACATTATCGGTGGTGTATGGGGTGTAAGGAGCGCTCGCCGCTGGGCGGGCAGAGTCAATGGACACAGCATTGGCTGCACCATCGGGATATTTAAAAGAGGTTTTTGAAGCGTTCCCCGTGGATTGGTCGTGGGAGCGCTCGTGAATATGGGGTCCGACTATATCTCTAACCAACGCCAGATCGGCCTGGGTTACCTGGGGTAGAGCGTCGGCCTGGGCCTGGGTCGTAATCACTGCACCAGAAGGGACGCACCGTCCCGGCGGCACTTCAACATCTTGCACCAAGGCATGCATCATGACGATCACACCCTCACCCAAGCGCGCATTGAAAATTGTTGACCTAAAGCCAACAAAACAGCCCTCGCCTAAATAGGCTGGCCCATGGATCAATACCTTGTGGGTCAGAGTGACATTTGGAGATAACCAAACAGCATAGGAATTGCCGTTGTCTCCGAGTACACAGCCTTTGCTAAGACCGTGTATGACAACACCGTCCTGAATATCGCAATGACTACTGATATAAAAGGGCAATCCCTCATCTGCCCGGATTGAGGTGCCAGGAGCAATGGATACCTCAGCCCCAACATAAACACCACCTACGACCTGAGAAAACGAATGAACGAAGGCGGTAGGATCAATCAACGGTTTTACGATCGATTGATATTGGGCAGGGGATGTTGCCATGGCTTGTTGCACCATTGGCTCCTATCCTCCCGAATAAGCTTTAACGAAAATCCTCACGCTTGTTGTAAAGCGAACCAGAATCCAAGCTAACGGTATCGACAATGGCAACCACGGCAGCATCAACCGGCCTCTCTTCATAGCCTCTGTGCTGACGTGCAGAGCTGCCGCGAGTAACTAGAACCCATTCTCCAGGTCCAGCACCCACGACATCAGCTGCTACTTCATAGTCTGGAAGTAAGTCACCATCCTCGCTAATAAACTGAATTAGCAAGAATTTAACACCCGTTAGACTCGGTTCCTTGCAGGTACTAACAACCGTGCCACGAACCTTGCCTAGGCGCATGCTTTATCTACCGTAGGGGCGAATGCCACTAACGCTCTCACGAAACTGCTCAACAGCTTCGGTGTAGCGAATAGGCAGAACGAACTCTAGGTTCTCGTGGGGGCGAGCGATGATGTGGGTAGACAGGGTCTGACCACCATTCACGCGCTTAACATTTTCAACGCCAGCAGCAACTGATGCCTGTACTTCAGACACGTCGCCACGAACGATAACGGTTACACGACCGCTACCAATTTTTTCGTAACCAACTAGGGTCACACGGGCAGCTTTGACCATAGCGTCAGCCGCCTCAACGACCGCTGGAAAACCCAGGGTCTCAACCATTCCTACTGCGATTGCCATCGATTTTCTACCTTAGTATGCTGACTATTTTTATTCAGTAACTTGGTTCAAAACCTAGGTTCTGAACTGTTCAACTGCTTCGGTGTAGCGAATGGGCAGCACGAACTCCAAGTTTTCGTGGGGGCGGGCAATAATGTGGGTGGAAAGCACTTCACCACCGTTGACGCGCTTAGCTGATTCAATGCCAGCAGCAACCGACGCCTGAACCTCAGATACGTCGCCACGAACGATAACGGTTACACGACCGCTACCGATTTTTTCGTAGCCAACTAGGGTCACACGGGCCGCCTTGACCATCGCGTCAGCAGCTTCTACAACAGCGGGAAAACCGCGCGTCTCAATCATTCCAACGGCAATCGGCATTGTCGTAAATCTCCTAGATAAAACAGCTTTAGTTCAAGCATCTCTGTCTCAGGTGACCTACATTCAAAAGCTTTATGGGCTCCCTCAGTAGACCGAGACTCATCTTGCAAACCGTTAGTCTGCAATAACTCCATGACTACATTTCAGAATACGAGGGGGTTAGCCGTTTGACAATATAAGTCTCAATGATTGTTTCTAATGTTAAGCATTATCAACGCTGATGATTGTTTGCTGCAAAGTGTAAGGAAATGTTGCTGTGCATTGCGGCGCTTAATGTGTGGCGAATTTGATTGAGTATTTGTGCTTAGGGCGGTTGTGCTGATTTTGGGCGTAGCGATTGGTGGAAAATATTGGGGATGATTCGCTGGAAAATAGGGTTGGCTAGTCAATAGAGAGGTTTCTTTGAGGCGCTGTTCATCAGGTACCATAAAGAAAAGTATGTGATTCTAAAAAAAGCCATAGATTTTTATCTGGGCTTTTGGATCACATTCACAGAGTTTGCTCCTGAGTCTTTTAGCGTGTCTGGTTGTTGTGATTGTCCGTGCTATTCGTCCTCTGGAGTCGCTTTGAACCTGTGTCAGGATGTTCGGTTTGGTCCGCGTTCTGATGCTACAGCGGGTTTTGCGTAGCGTAATTGCCTGGCTGAGGTGTTGTAGGTTGCTGGTGAGCTCTTTGATGCAATGATGCAGTCTCTGATTGAGTTAAGTTGGCTCATACCCATTTATGGGTTTATAGGAGTTATTTTGTCCTTGCCCTGGTCTACAGGGATGGTGCAGCGGACAGGGTCTAGACCTGCGGTCTATATCAATATATTCATGACTGCGATCGCATTTCTCCATGGCACCGTCGTGTTCATGGGTATCTGGAATGTGGGCGCAGTACAGCTTGAAGTGCCCTGGTTGCAGGTGGCCGATTTAAGTCTTAGCTTCGATTTGGACTTGTCGGTGCTCAACCTCGGTGTTATGGAGCTTTCCACCGGGCTATCACTGTTGGCTCAAATTTATGGCCTAGGCTACATGGAGAAAGAGTGGGCCCTGGCTCGGTTTTTCTCTCTATTAGGATTTTTCGAAGGCGCGGTAAACGGAGTATTGCTCAGTGGGTCTTTCTTCTTGGCCTACTTCTTGCTCGAAACATTGACCCTGTCAACCTACCTGATTGTTGGTTTCTGGTATGCACAGCCCCTGGTGGTCAAGGCCGCTCGAGATGCCTTTTTGACCAAGCGTGTGGGGGATATTCTCTTGTTGATGGGGGTGTTGGGGCTGGCCAGTTGGGCCGGTGACCTGCACTACAACGAGATGTACGAATGGGTCAAAACCGCTGATATTGGTCCCCTGGCCTCTAGTCTGCTCGGTCTTGCCCTAATTGCGGGACCCACCGGTAAGTGTGCTCAGTTCCCATTGCACCTGTGGCTGGATGAAGCCATGGAAGGCCCTAGCCCAGCCTCAATTTTGCGTAACTCTGTGGTGGTCACCTGTGGTGCCTATGTGCTGATTAAGCTGCAGCCTATTGTTGTGATCTCGCCTTTGGCGCTCACGGCGCTGATTGCCATCGGTACTACAACGGCCATTGGCGCTTCCCTTGTCTCCATTGCCCAAGTGGACCTCAAGCGCACACTTTCCTATTCCACCAGTGCCTACATTGGTTTGGTGTTTGTTGCCGTTGGGGCAGAGTGGCCCGGCGTAGCCTTGGGCTTGCTGCTCACCCATGCGGTGGCTAAGGCGCTGATGTTTATGAGCACTGGAGCAATTATCAACAACACCAGTTGTCAGGACATGACCGAACTGGGCGGCATTGGGTCTCGGATGCCAGCGACGACCATCGCCTTTGTTGTGGGCGGTGCTGGTCTTGTGGGGGTGCTTCCCCTGGGTGGTTTTTGGGCGTTGCAGCTAGGGGTGGACTTTTTGCACCGGGAGCATCCATTGCTGTCGGGGGTCTTCCTCCTGGTAAATGCCCTAACGGTCTTTAATCTGGTGCGTATTTTTCGCTTGGTGTTCTTGGGAGACCCCACCCCCAAAACCCGTCGTTCTCCTGAAGCTAACTGGCTGATGGCCACACCCATGATTGGCCTCAGTATTTTTGTGTTGGTTTTGCCCGTGGCATTTGTGCGTATGTCCCTGCTGCCGCCGCTGCGATATTGGAATCCCTGGGTGTTTGGCGCTTTGATTCTGTCCGGTTTGATCGGATTGGGGTTGGGATGCACCGTGACTTTGAGCCATTCCCTATTGCGCTCCACCCAGCGACCCATGCGAGTGCTTCAAGACTTGTTGGCCAATGACTTCTACACTGAGCAGCTGTATCGGGTAACGGTTGTGTTTCTCGTGAGTCAGTTTTCGCGCATTGTTAGCTGGTTTGATCGCTATGTGGTAGACGGTGCCGTCAACCTTGTGGGCATGGCCTCTTTGATGAGTGGTGAGGGCTTGAAATATAGCATTTCAGGTCAGTCCCAGGGATATATCTTGACCATCGTGGTCGGTGTTAGCCTATTGGGCTTTTTGATGACGTGGGCAATGTGGTAAGGAGGTGCTGATGCTGAGTGCACTGTTATTAATTCCATTGCTGGGAGCGCTGTTCGTCAGTTGTTGGCCCAGCAAATTAGCCAGTCGAGATGCTAAACGCCTTAGCATGATCTTTCTGGTGGTCAATCTTGTCGTCAGCTTGTATTTGCTGATCCAGTTTGATCTGGCCAATGTTGGCATGCAATTTGTTGAGTCCGTTCCCTGGCTCGACGAATTAGGTTTGGGTTACGAGCTGGGCCTTGACGGGCTATCGCTGCCGTTGGTGATTATCAACAGCTTACTGTCGCTGGTGGCGGTATATGCCAGCGATGATGACGTGCGTCGCCCTCGCCTTTACTATTCGCTGTTGCTGGTTATTACCTTTGCGGTGGCGGGTGCTTTTGTTGCTCAAAACCTGCTTCTCTTCTTTATCTTTTATGAGCTAGAGCTGATTCCCCTCTATCTTTTAATTGCTATTTGGGGTGGTGCCCAGCGGGGGTATGCGGCCACTAAGTTTTTAATCTATACGGCGATATCCGGCATCCTCATTCTGGCCTCTTTCCTTGGTTTAGTGTGGCTGAGTGGGGCCGAAAGTTTTGACTACAGTTCTACGATGGCCTACGGGTTGCCGTGGATTCAGCAGGCGGTACTGTTGGCGGCTTTGCTCATCGGGTTTGGGATCAAAATTCCCCTATTTCCTCTCCATACCTGGTTGCCAGATGCCCACGTACAGGCATCCACTCCGATTTCGGTGCTGTTGGCCGGTGTGTTGCTAAAGCTGGGTACCTACGGTCTTTTCCGATTTGGGGTGGTTACATTTTCCGAAGTGTGGGTGGATTTGGCCCCCTATTTGGCTTGGTGGGCTGTTGCTAGTGTTCTCTACGGTTCTTTGGCGGCCATTGCCCAAACCGATATGAAGAAAATGGTGGCCTACAGTTCTGTTGGCCATATGGGCTATGTGCTGCTGGCCGCGGCCTCTTCGAACCCTTTGAGTTTTGTGGGCACCGTATTTCAGATGGTGAGCCATGGATTTATCTCGGCGCTACTGTTTTTGGTGGTGGGCGTGGTTTATAAGAAAACCGGGACCCGCGACCTGAAGGTTTTGCGGGGGTTACTCAATCCTGAACGGGGTATGCCGTTGATCGGCAGTGCCATGGTGCTGGCGGTCATGGCCAGTGCTGGTATTCCTGGCATGGTGGGCTTTATTTCTGAATTTATTGTCTATCGCGGTAGCTTTGTTAGCTTTGCGCCCCAGACATTGCTGTGTCTCTTGGGGTCTGGCTTGACGGCGGTTTACTTTTTGTTGTTGGTCAATCGCGCCTTCTTTGGCCGCTTGGCCACATCTGAAGATCAGGCGGTGGAGCAAGATCCTGTGCTGCCGGTGGTGACTTTGCAAGATCGATTGCCGGCCCTTTTGCTAGTTGGTTTGTTGTTTGTATTTGGTCTTAGCCCCAGTTGGATGACTCGTTGGATTGAACCGACGACAACGGCCATGTATGAGGCGATGCCGATCAAGCTGGAGCTGTCGTCCTATAGTGCTTCTGAGCCCCTTGCCAATGCTTCAACAGATATTGCCACCTGTTCGGATGGAGACTGTGCGCTATGACTCAAACTATGCATTCTAAGTTAAACAATGTGCATCCGTTTGCCCACTACGCTGAACGCATTTTGTCGGGGGAGACCCTGCTGCCCGATACCCCCGAAAATGTGATCGAGGTGATGGGAGCGCTGGATAGTTATGGCATTGTTTTGGATTTTTATTCAATCAATCTAAACCACGTTGCCGATACTCAGTTTTTGAATTTGTTTCCCATCTTTAAGTATTTTGATGGGGAGATTAATCCGGCCAGAATGTGGCGGCATTTTTGGCACGATCGCATCAATTATGAGTATGCCGAGTACACCATGAAGGCCATGATGTGGCACGGTGGCGGTGGCTTAGATGCCTATCTTGACACCGATGAATTTCGGGCTAATTGTGAGGCTGCGATCGCAGCCAAAATCAAATACAATCCCGTCCTACAGGTGTTCCATCGAGTCTTCCCCGAGTTCCTGATCGAACAGATTCGCCAGCTCTGTTACTACAGTGGTCTGGGGCAGTTCTGGCGAGTAATGAGCGATATTTTTACCTCATTAGCCGCGCGCTATCGAAAGGGAGAGATTGAGCATATTGCCCAGATTGTTGAACACGTTAAAGATGGTCTAGTGGCCGATGCCGCTCGCCCCATCACCTATAGCGTCAACATTGGCGGCAAAATGTACGATATTTTGCCTGCCTCAGCCGGGCTTACATTCTTGGTGGATACCGCCATTCCCTACGTGGAGTCCATTTTCTTCCGGGGTGGTCCCTTTTTGGGCACGGTTTCCTACAACGCTCAGGCCCAGCAAATTTCGCCCGATCAAAGTCGCTTTACCTACGGCGCCCTGTATGCAGATCCATTGCCCATTGGCGGTAGCGGCATTCCACCCACGCTGCTGATGCAGGATATGTTCCGCCATATGCCTGACTATATGGAAGAGTATTACATGCAGACCGTCCGCCAATTGGGGGATGTGCGCGTGAAGATTTGCGCCAGTTTTCAGCGTTCGATGTTCTGTGTGACCAATGCGGCCCTGGTGGGGCTGTTGCCCAAGGGGGCAGGGGCCACTGAACCAGACGATATTCAGGCCAATCGTGAGTTTTTGATGGTGTGGATGGATCGCTTAGCCACGTCTCAGCTGGAGGCGGTACAAACCAATCCTTTAGGCTCAGATTAGCGTGTACTAGCTAATTTCCCCATGGGGAAATTAGCCCGTCACTGCCCCGGCGGGGAAATCAAAAAAATCCTTGAGAGTTTATAACCATTGGCCCAATGCATCGTGATCAGCGTTAGGCTCAGACTGGTTCGATTGTTGTGTTCCTATGTCTTCAACGGTTTCACGGGCGCCTGTTTCCCCTGTCGTGTCTGAATTATCGTCCTCTACTGTAGCTGTGCTAAATGTAGATGGGATGATGTGTGCCGGGTGTGTGCAGGCCGTAGAAACCCAGTTGCGCCAGTGTGATGGCGTCACCACAGCAACCGTGAATTTGGTGACCAAGGCCGCTGCCGTACAGTATCGCGCCGACATAGTAGAGCCCGAACACCTGGCGGACCTCCTGACGGAGGCCGGGTTTCCGAGCCAAGTGCGCCAGGGGCAAGACCCTGGCAACTGGGCTGAAAAACAGGCGGCGGCGCAGCAGGGGCAAGCATGGAGAGTTGCGATCGCTCTCACGCTGCTGGTGCTTTCAATTTTTGGCCATCTAGAGCACCTTGGTCTTCCGGGCCAGCATTTTTCGGTGCCAGTGCTCAGCACCCTCACCTTTCACTTTGTTTTAGCCACCCTCACCCTCATCGGTCCGGCCCGCGAGATTTTAGCCGATGGCTGGCAGGGCGGCCGCCGTGGGCGGCCCAACATGAATACCCTGGTTGCGATTGGTGCTTTGAGCGCCTACACCACCAGTGTGGTGGCCCTGCTCTTTCCTGGCCTAGGGTGGGAGTGCTTTTTTGATGAGCCAGTGATGCTGCTCAGTTTTATCTTGTTGGGGCGCACCTTAGAAGAGCGGGCTCGTTTTCGGGCCACCGCAGCCCTACGTAGCCTCATTGCGCTGCAGCCCCGTGTGGCGCGCCTGATGACCAGTAGCGCCACGACCGCTGCCATGGAAATTCCCATCAGCCAGGTGCGAGTGGGCGATATCCTCCAGGTGTTGCCTGGGGACAAAATTCCAGTCGATGGTCAGATTCAATCTGGGCAAACCACCATCAATGAAGCCATGGTGACCGGGGAAGCGTTGCCCGTGGCGAAATCAATGGGCGATCCGGTCATCGGCGGCACCTTAAACCAGTCCAGCACAATATTGATCGAAGTTAACCGCACCGGCGCCGATAGCACCCTGGCCCAAATGGTGTCTTTGGTGGAAGCGGCCCAAACCCGCAAAGCACCGATTCAGAGCTTGGCGGATAGGCTGTCTGGCTATTTCACCTATGGCATTTTGACCCTGTCCCTGGTCACATTTCTATTTTGGTATTTTGCCGGGGTCGCAATGTGGCCTGATGCCATTCAGGGGGCGCTGAATCCCCATCACCATGGCGACCATATGGCCCATGCCATGGCCCACACATCCAGGCTATTGGTCAGCCTTAAACTCGCGATTTCGGTGGTGGTGATTGCCTGCCCCTGTGCCCTTGGGTTGGCCACCCCCATGGCCATGTTGGTGGGGTCTGGCATTGGTGCCCAGCGCGGATTGTTGGTGCGGGGGGGAGATGTGTTAGAGACCACCCACCATTTAGATACCATTGTTTTTGATAAAACTGGCACCCTGACCACGGGGCAACCTTGGGTGACAGACTGCGGCAGCTATGACCCTAGTCTGACGGAAAATGACATTTTGCAGCTGGCGGCCAGCGTTGAAAAAGGAACTCGCCACCCCCTAGCTGCAGCGATTTTGGCCGAGGCCCAGCAGCGCCAGCTGACATTGGCTGACGTGACAACCAGTACAACCACCGCTGGCCTAGGGGTGAAGGCTGATGTGCATAACCAAACTGTGTACCTTGGTAATGGTGCTTGGATGGCGGCAGCAGGCATTGCCACAGATATGGCTAGCGATCGGTCCGTGGCTTTAGAAGCCCAAGGAAAAACCCTGGTCTATGTTGGGGTGGAACAGCGGTTAGTGGGGCTAATTGCGATCGCAGATCGTGCCCGAACTGAAGCCCAGGCTGTGATCCAACAGCTACAGCAACAAAACCTGGATGTGCAGCTCCTGAGCGGAGATCGGCCAGCGGTGGCCCAGCAGGTCGCCACGACTTTAGGCATTCCCGTCTCTGCAGGTGGCATGACCCCCGCGGATAAGGTCAAAGCGATTGAAGCATTGCAGCAAGCGGGGCACTGTGTCGGATTTGTCGGGGATGGCATTAACGATGCCCCCGCCCTTGCCCAGGCAGATGTGGGCATTGCCATGGATTCTGGCACTGATATTGCCATTGAAACCGCCGATATAGTGCTGATGCGGGACGAGCTTACCGATGTGGTGTCTGCCCTGGAGCTGGGGCGCAGCACCTTTAACAAAATTCGGCAGAACCTGGCCTGGGCCTTTGGCTATAACCTGGTGTGTATTCCTTTGGCGGCGGGCGTTTTGCTACCCAAGTTTGGCATTGCCCTGAGCCCTGGTTTTGCCGGTGGCTTTATGGCCTTTAGTTCCATTGGCGTGGTGCTAAATTCGCTGTTGCTGCGCTGGCATCTACGCGAAAGCTAAGGGCTTATTAAAATTAAAATTATGGTCTTGTTCCTTGAAATCATAGCTTAACAAGCTTTTTCGGATTAAACCGTGAAGTAGTTTCTTAACAGCACCTAATCATACTAAGGGTTCTATTTAGCACGACTGTTGATCCACAGCTAGATAACGTTATTGGTATTTAGCGTGACAAGTCGTGGTTGCTCGGCTCAAAGTTCCCCAGGATTAGGGTATACAAGGGGCTTTCGAAAGCAATAGCGATTTGACGATTAACTTGGTTGCACATGTCAATCTTGAGTCAGGTTGACGCTGTAGTTTGCTGTATCTTCGAACCCATTAACCAAATCTCTTAAGCTGTGTCGGGAACTTTGTGAGTTCCATAATATTGGATGATCTTTAAAGTGTTCGACCATAAAGAAATCATTAAGTAATACATAATCCTTGTGGATTTTCAAAAATCTGAAATTAAAGCGAATCTCGTCCAAATTCAAAGTTCTAATCAAGTTTGCTTGGCCCAGGTAATCGGTCATGAGACCGTTGTCTTACAGTGTGAAGTATCAAAGAAAAAAAGGTGGCTCTAGCGTGGGATGCCCCAGAGAGCTTTCTCAATCTAATTACTCTACCAAATCTTTGAGCTAGCTGGGTGGGACCTATCAGCGAGTCAACCAATAAAAATTTAAATTCCCTAAGTTCTCAATCGTCATGTTATATGCCCTTTCGACTGGATTAGTCCTTGAGACGACATCTGAGCTAACACGAGAAATGCTAACAGCATTAGAAGATGCATTGTTTTTGGCACAGGATCGACTACGGCTATTTTCCGAGGATGTTGAATTTGCTGAAAAGGTGTCAGTGGCGTTTGGTGAGAGTGTCGATGCAAGTAGACTCCAGTTGGACTGGCTGGAGGGGACCTTTGAAGTTTTTGCTGGGGGAGAGGTACGCGCTAGCGCGGAACTGAACGGTGCGCTAGGAGCCTATGCCGCTTCACTAGATACGATCTATTTGTCGCAAGAGTTGTTGGCAACAGGGGATGTAGAGCAGATTGTCGCGGTATGGCTAGAAGAGGCAGGGCATCGGGTAGATGCGCAGATTAATGTAGCAGATAGCACGGGGGATGAAGGTGAGATTTTTTCACGGATAGTGCAGGGTGAAGTGCTCAGTGAAACGGAGTTATATCGGTTGAAATCCAAGGAGGATAAGACAACTGTTATATTCGATGGTCAAGCGATTCAAATCGAGCAGGCACATGTAAACGAGCGTGAGCCGAATAATTTTCCAGGAAACGCTCAGTTTATTGCTCCATCCAATTTCACGCGTGATTTTGATGCTGGAATTCAAGACCTATCGGGCAATAATATTTCTACTACTTATTATCACGCTACCATCAACGGCTCAGGGGATTTCGATTACAGTAACGACTTTTATCGTTTTAGTGCTCTTTCGGGAAGTACGATTATTCTTGATGTTGACGATAACACTTTTCCTGCAGCGCTATATCTATATAACTTAAATGGTTCTTTTCTAGTCAGATATGACTCCTTCCCTCCTGCTGAACCAGGACATACAGGTTCTCAAGAGTCTTCTTTTATTACGTTTACTGCACCATATACGGGTGACTTTATTGTTGGAGTTGGCTCCTATAATGGGGGGGCTATACCTGGCGATACTTCATATGAATTAAATATTTCACTTTCTGAGCAACCACAGTTAAATGAGCGTGAGCCGAATAATTCTCTAGGAAGTGCTCAGTTTATTGATTCATCCAATTTCACGCGTGATTTTGATGCTGGAATTCAAGACCTATCGGGCAATAATATTTCTACTACTTATTATCACGCTACCATCAACGGCTCAGGAGATAACACCAGCGACTTTTATCGTTTTAGCGCTCTTTCGGGAAGTACGATTATTCTCGACGTTGACGATAACCTCCCTCCTGTCGGTCTATTTTTATATACCTCAAGTGGGGGGTTGTTAACCAGACATGAATTCTTCCCTCCTACTGAACCAGGACATACAGGTTCTCAAGAGTCTTCTTTTATTACGTTTACTGCACCATATACGGGTGACTTTATTGTTGGAGTTGGCTCCTATAATGGGGGGGCTATACCTGGCGGTACTTCGTATGAATTAAATATTTCGCTTTCTGAGCAACCGCAGTTAAATGAGCGTGAGCCGAATAATTCTCCAGGAAATGCTCAGTTTATTGATTCCTTGAATTTCACGCGTGATTTTGATGCTGGAATTCAAGACCTATCGGGTAATAATATTTCTACTACTTATTATCACGCTACCATCAACGGCTCAGGAGATAACACCAGCGACTTTTATCGTTTTAGCGCTCTTTCGGGAAGTACGATTATTCTTGACGTTGACGATAACCTCCCTCCTGTCGGTCTATTTTTATATACCTCAAGTGGGGGGTTGTTAACCAGACATGAATTCTTCCCTCCTACTGAACCAGGACATACAGGTTCTCAAGAGTCTTCTTTTATTACGTTTACTGCACCATATACGGGTGACTTTATTGTTGGAGTTGGCTCCTATAATGGGGGGGCTATACCTGGCGGTACTTCGTATGAATTAAATATTTCACTTTCTGAGAGCCCCACAGCTCCTGATGCTGTGGATGATGCAGTCACTATCAATGAAGATACTGTCCTCATCGGCGATGTCTTTGCCAATAATGACAATGGAATCGATAGTGATCCCAATGGTGACAACTTTACTGTTACCGAAGTCAATGGTGTCGCTACCGATGTCGGTGCCGAAATTACCCTGGTCTCTGGTGCCTTACTCACGCTCAACAGCGATGGCACCTTCGACTATGATCCTAACGGTCAGTTTGAGTCTCTTAATGATGGGGATACTGACACCGACAGCTTCACTTACACTATCGACGACAACAACGGCGGCACCGATACCGCTACGGTGACAGTGACTATCAATGGCCTCACCGATGGTGGCCCCATCGTCGGCGGGACAGGTGCTGACACCTTAACCGGCAGCGCTGCTGGCGAACTGATCCAAGGTCTAGGCGATAGAGACGTTCTCTTTGGCCTCGGCGGTGACGACACCCTAGAAGGCGGCACCGGTATTGACCGCCTGATTGGCGGCACCGGCGCAGACACCATCATCGGCGGCCCTGGCAACGACATCGCCGAATATAACGAGTCCGATGCCGGAGTAGTCATCGACCTGACCCAGGGCACTGGCTTCGGTGGTCATGCAGAAGGCGACACCTTTATCGACGTCGAAAACCTCAAAGGTAGCAACTTTGACGACCAGCTAACCGGCAATGCCAGACGCAATGTCTTGTTTGGCCTAGACGGCAACGACACCCTGTCCGGTGAAGCCGGAGCCGATGCCCTGATTGGCGGAGCCGGAGCCGACACCCTGGATGGCGGCGCAGGTAACGACATCGCCCTATATAACAACTCCGCCGCCGGAGTGACCGTCAACCTAGCAACAGGTGTGGGCACAGGGGGCGATGCCGAGGGCGACGTGCTGATCGATATCGAACGCCTCACCGGTAGCGCCTTTGACGACCAGCTCATCGGCAATGAAAAACGCAACACCTTGATCGGTGGAGCCGGAGCCGACACCTTGGTGGGCGCAGGTAATCGCAATACCTTTGTCTATAACCGTCTCAGCGATTCACTGTTGGCCAGCCATGACGTCATTAGTGACTTAAACATCGGCAGCGCCTTTGTGATTGATACCATCAATGGCCCCGCCGCCGTTGCCGCCGCCGATGTCGCCCAGCTAGGTACGGCGGCGAGTCTGACCGAAACAGACATTCAGGCAGTGCTGAGCGCCACTGACTTTGTCAGCAATGGTTTGGCTACCTTTAGTGTGGGTAGCCAAACCTATGTGGCGCTAAATGATGGTACAGCCGGGTTTGCCGCTACCAGCGATGCCGTTATCGAGATTACCGGATTCACCGGTAATCTCAGCGATCTGAATATTGTTTAATCCCAAATTATCCCGCCAGGTAATTTCCTAGAGATTTTCTGGGAATTTAACAAATACAGCCGTATCCTTTTCACTAAAGAGATAAGGATACGGCTGTATTTGTTAAAAATGGATATTTATCTCTATTTTTTCAGAGTATCAGTCTCACAGGACTGAAAATGCCTGGGCAATTTTCTCTACAATAACATTCAAAAAATTTGAAAGCACAATCAGAAATAGCAGCAAAAAGCTAACATTAGAACCAATTAATCGTCCCAGAAGCTGAAATAACCCATTATCTGTTCTAAATTTTGATGTGTTCTCATCTTGAAGCCGCAAAAGCGCATCAGAGGAAGTTTTCAAAGCCTTAAGATATTGAGATAGGGAGACAAAAAGGATTCCTAAAACTGATGCTGAGAAAAAGTATGTGATTTTCTGAAAACTTTGAGCATCAGGGGTGTAGGTCATCAGACCAACTCTATCTTCAAAGATACGAATGGCTTCAACCCATATAAACAGAGTTGTATAGGGACTAATGATGTTGATAAAAACCAAGAAATATTGCGCGAATAGATTTCTGACTGTCTTTTGTTTAAGGCGATTGGGGATGGTCGAATAAGTATTGATGACTTTTGCGATATTTGACTTCAATTTTGTATTGTTTTGCCAGTTTTTCGTTAGGTCATTAGTCACTGCGTAGACACTAATGACTGTGAACTTGAGCGCAATTGGAACATAAACAATAAAGCCGTAGGCTATATAAACTATTGAAGGCAGCTGATATTCTTTAAATCTATCAAATGGATCATTTAGTTGTTGATCAATAGAAGGATATTTGGCCTGCAGGTACTGTGGAGCATTAAAAAAGTTATGCCAGGCCAATGCCGCAAATAAACAGATAAAAATAGCTAAGATTGCCCACCTAAAAAATTTTGCTTTCTTAGATTTACTTTGTCTCAAGTCATCTGCCTGATCTTTCCAGCGAAGATCCATCATGTAAGAGGCACCAGACAATAGAATAAGAAGCCTGAATAATTCAACCAGTCCAGGATTATTTAAACAGTCTTGACAGTTTATAAATTCTTGGGTTCGAGATTCTCCTAAAAATACTCCATAGTGAAGATATAACGACAGTGTTGCAACTGTTATCAAGACAAGGTTGAAGGTAAATAATTTTATCGTATATTGCTTAGTAATGGAGGCAGCATCCCTCTGTGTAAAGGTATCTGCCGGGTTACTGATTTCCCAAATATTGTCTAACTGTCGTTCAATCCAATGTTGGTTGAAAATGGTTTGATAGACTCGATTAGCAACTATTAAGCGATTGTTTTGGCAGGTTACCAGGCCAGATAGTTGCAGCTCAATGTCTTCCGGTTCATTAGAAACGGTTACAGATGAGTTGAGTATGGTTTGATATCGATATAACAATGCGATTGCTTGTGATGGATTATAGAGTATGCGATCTCGAATGGTTTTCAAATGCTCAGGGTCATCCTGGGTTTCCCAATTTTTGATGATATACCTATGAATAATGTCTTCAAGGCTACTAGAATGGCCTTCGGCATGTTGACCAACTAGTTGACATATTTTCTGAGTCAAAAAAGGTTGTCCCCCGGTCCAGGCAAGAATTTCCTTAAGACTCTGTTCTGGATTATTAACCTTGCCAGCCATTCCCTGGGTCAGTTTCGTACGGGCGTGTTGCAACTCTAACCCATTGAGTTGTATCGCTTGACCGATATTAAACGGGGTTAAGCGTCGGTTTTCGATCAGATCAGAGGGGGTAGTTACTCCTAGCAGGCAAAAAGTCAACCTTCGGTAAATCGGGTTTTCTGCGCGCTGATTGTAACAGGCACGAATAAAGGCAAAGAAATCATCCGTTCTAAATTCAAAACTAAGTACGGCCTCAATCTCATCAATGAAGATAACAATATTTTGTTGGAGAGACGGTAACAATACAGTTTCTAATAAGTGGCCAAATCGTTGTACGACCGGCAGCGTGCTGTGATTGGTCCATTCTGTTTCCCAACTGGCTGCGCTGACCTGGGGAAACATTCTAAATATTCGGTAAAGTAAGCCCCTATACCATTGGTCTGGTGTCGCAATACTACCTGATGCCGTTAAGTCGATAAACGCACAGGCTACGTCTGCTGCCTGAAGCCGAGCCATGGTCCGCACGCGCAAGCTCGACTTGCCCATTTGTCGTGAGGTCAAGACATAGCAAAATCGACCAGCCATTAGCTGCTCGTACAATTCATCATCAGCAGACCGCCAGACATAGGTGGGGGCATTTAACTGTAAGCTGCCCCCAATGGAATAGACGGACGGCTGATTCATGGGTTACCTCCACTCACTGGCTCAGGCAAGCTTGGAAATAGAGTCTGTAGAGATGGCATCGGGGTTCTGCTTTATCACCATGCCAGCGTAGCAAGCCCAGGCTACGCAGTCTAAAGCCTTGATCTCTATCCACAAGAATGGGGTGATCAGCCGCTAAAATCTGGCGCAATAGATCGACAGATGTCGGATGTCGCATCAATAGCGCTTCTATTTTTCTGAGAAAATCATTGTAATAGTGGCCTGCTGGGGTGTGGGCCGTTGCTAAGAACGTTGTTAGCGTTAACTCTGGGTTGTTTCTTAGAGTAGATAGGGCGATGGTCACCAAATATGGATGGCCGCCAATTATGGCCATCAGTTGATTAATTTGATCCGTCTGCAAAGCTACGTTGTAGCGTCTTGCTAATTCAATAACGTCATTACGACTAAAGTCGGGGAGTTCAATACAGGTACCAACATTAAAAGGGGAATGGTTAACCTCCAGGTCAAGGTAAATATCAGTGGAGTGAACGATAATTAGGCGCAGATTATTCCACCCTGGCAGGATACGGGCATCGTCATGCCATGACCGTAACAGTCTAAAAAAGTCAGTGGCCGTATGAGCATAGGGAAAGACTTCATCGACATTGTCGAGAAAGATAGCCAATGGCGCATTTAGCTTCGGGAAAATGACCCGCTCTAGGTAGGCTGTGCAGTTATCGTTACTGCCCAATTCTGGATTCCATGAAGTATCTACAATGGTTGGGTTGATATCCAGTTGCTCACTGATTTTGCGACAGAACCATTGCAAAAACATGTTGACATTATCCAGGGCATCCTGGCTAACTCCCATAAAGTTTAAGTAGGGCTTGTAGTACTTTTCAATGGCTGGACAGTCAAATAACCAGTGCAACAGCTCTGTTTTGCCCATTTTTTTAGACCCTTTGATTCTTAGCAGGCTGCCTGGTTGCATGATGCATTGATAGGCTGCAGTCTCCACTGCTGGGCGTTCTATATATAGGAAGTTATCACTGGCAATGCTTTCGTGATTATTAATGCCGACGGCAGTGCAAATGTTAATAAAGTTGTTTTCTTTGATTTTTTCTCCTGCCCAAAATCGTCTCAGGGTGGTGGGTCTAACCTCGGCTTTGTCACACCAAATTTCAGCTCGTTTGGTCCAGCCTCGCTGCTTTCTGGCAGCATCAACGATCAATAGTCCTGCTTCGGAAGCTCTTAAGGTAAGACCCACTGGGCATTGTCCTCAGTACTTACATGGGTACATGATAGGCGTGTGTCGCTGTATCCCCAAGCATCTTTAGAATGATTAGGGCAACTGGGCTAAATTTAAGGATCTTTTCCAAGAAGTGACCTAAATACTGACCTATTTATTTAGATTGTTTGGTTTATTATGAGCATAAGGGGATATGGTGGAGATTTATAGGTAAAACATCTGAATTTTCTATCTTTGGGATCTACTCGAAAATAAAGTATCGGTGCGTCAAGAGTATCGCATAATATCCTCTACGTAAGGTGGGTGCATTATTTAATAGCACGTCCTTTTGAATAGGTGTGTTATACAAATCATCTGTCCTCAACCTTTATAGCTAAACAATCAGGGCCACAACAGAGGGTCGTACTACTATTTCTTTCACTTAGCAATAGAATTTCAAGGGACATCACCATTCAAAGCAACTCTAATGATGTCTTTGAATAGATATCTACAAAAACATCAAAATCACATTAGAAACGAGACGTGTGGGCTTTCTATCCATAATTCGAGTCTGACACAATTGGATTCTGTTGAAATTTTCTAAATTCTGAAGACTTTCAGCTACTTTTGCCCATGGCCTCATGCGCTACAAAAAGGATGAGAAATGCTATAAAAGTTGTTCTCGTGAAAAAATCACAATGACAACTGTCTGAATAAAGAGCATGTTGTCATAGCTCGAGCCAGCTATGACAACCAATATGGCTGACAACACTCCACCAAATAATAAGAAAATTTCTTTTGTGACGCTTTCGACTACCCCCTTACTAAAATGACGGATCAACCCGCTATACCTTCCTCTGCCTCTCGTCTGGAGATTACGGGGTCACGCCAGTTTACATCTTGGTTAGCAGAACATCATTTGAGCCTTGCCTTTAGCACCTATCAGGCAGGCAAAGTCTTTTGGATTGGCCTTCAGCCCGACGGTCGATTATCAGTCTTTGAGCGTACCTTTGATCGTTGCATGGGACTATGCGTCAACGGCAATAGCTTATGGGTTTCTACCCTGTATCAACTGTGGCGGTTTGAAAATACATTGCAGCCAGGTCAAAAATACCAGGGCTATGATGCGTTGTACGTACCACAGATGAGCTATGTTACAGGAGATTTAGACATCCATGATATTGCGATAGAGACCGCTCAAGCAGCTCAGGATAGCTCTTCTGCAGAAAATACTCTTCCTATTTTTGTTAATACGTTGTTTGGTTGTTTGGCCAGCCCCAGCCATACCCATAGCTTTGTTCCGGTTTGGCAGCCACCGTTTCTCAGCAAAATGGCAGCTGAGGATCGCTGTCATCTGAATGGCATGGCCCTACAAGATGGTCAGGTCCGCTATGTAACGTCAGTGAGTCGGAGTGATGTGGCCGATGGCTGGCGAGACCATCGGGTAGACGGTGGCTGTGTTATGGATATCTCTAACGATGAGATTATTGCCACCGGATTATCGATGCCCCATTCTCCTCGCTGGTACCGAGACCGGCTGTGGTTAGTGAACTCTGGCACAGGAGAGTTTGGTTACTTAGACATGGCCACAGGAACCTTTGAGGTAGTGACGTTTTGTCCAGGGTATTTAAGAGGTCTGGCCTTTTTTGGAGATTTTGCCGTGGTGGGTCTTTCAGAGCCACGGCATAACAAGAGCTTCCAGGGACTGCCCCTGGATGATGCCCTCTCTCGCAAGGGAGCAACGCCACGCTGTGGGCTGGGGGTGATTGATTTGCGCAGTGGAGATTTGGTGCATACCCTGCGTATTGAAGGAGTAATTGCGGAGCTGTATGACGTGGCGGTAATGCCCCAGATAAGGCGGCCTATGGCCATTGGCTTCCGTAATGATGAGATTCGTCGGGTGATTTCTGTGGGGGAGCCTAACGAGTGATCTACCAGGGATAGGATGCCTTGCTCAGGAAGAGGCCCTATCCAGTTGTCAGGGATGATTTTGAAACTAGTGTGAATAACAACTGTAGGAATCTGTTAAATGAGTTCTCTTAATTTAGCTGACCTGAATGGCAGCAATGGCTTTGTGCTCAACGGCATTGATATCAGTGATCAATCAGGCACCTCAGTAAGCAGTGCTGGGGATATCAATGGCGATGGCATTGATGACGTGATTATTGGGGCACGCGGTGCCGACCCCAATGGCCAATCTAATGCGGGCGAAAGTTATGTGGTCTTTGGCAGTACCAGTCCTTTTGCCGCCAGTCTAGATCTATCGGCTCTGGATGGCAGCAATGGTTTTGTACTCAACGGCATTGATAACGGTGACGGATCAGGCATCTCGGTGAGCAATGCCGGGGATGTCAATGGGGATGGCATTGATGACGTGATCATTGGGGCACGCTATGCCGCCCCCAATGGCCTATCTAGTGCGGGCGAAAGCTATGTGGTCTTTGGCAGCACCAGTCCTTTTGCCGCCAGCCTAGATCTATCGGCCCTGGATGGCACTAATGGCTTTGTCATCAACGGCATTGATGGCTTTGACCGATCAGGTCGCTCAGTGAGCAGTGCCGGAGATGTTAACGGCGATGGCATTGATGACGTGATCATTGGGGCATATCGTGCCGATCCCAATGGCCAATCTTATGCGGGCGAAAGCTATGTGGTGTTTGGCAGCACCAGTCCTTTTGCCGCCAGCCTAGATCTATCGGCCCTGGATGGTACTAATGGCTTTGTCATCAACGGCATTAATAACATTGACCTTGTAGGCCGCTCGGTGAGCAGTGCCGGGGATGTCAACGATGATGGTATCGATGACCTGATTATTGGGGCAGAGGGGGCCGACCCTAATGGCCAATCTCTTGCGGGCGAAAGCTATGTGGTGTTTGGCAGTAGCAGTCCTTTTGCCGCCAGCCTAGATCTATCGGCTCTGGATGGCAGCAATGGCTTTGTGATCAACGGCATTGATAGCGATGACCTATCAGGTCGCTCAGTGAGCAGTGCCGGGGATGTCAACGGCGATGGCATCGATGACCTGATCATAGGGGCACGTTTTGCCGACTCCAATGGCCAATCTGATGCGGGTGAAAGCTATGTGGTATTTGGCAGTATTAATGGCTTTGCCCCTAGCTTGAATCTATCTGCCCTGGATGGCAGCAATGGCTTTGTCATCAACGGCATTGATCGCGGTGACGAATCAGGCAGCTCGGTTAGCGGGGCTGGGGATGTCAACGGCGATGGCATCGATGATCTGATTATTGGAGCTGTTTCGGGCGAAAGCTATATAGTCTTTGGTAGTACCAGTCCCTTTGCCCCTAACTTGAATCTATCAGCCCTGACTGGTAGCAATGGCTTTGTACTCAACGGCATTGATGGCGATGTCACTTTAGGCATCTCGGTGAGCAGTGCCGGGGATGTCAACGGCGATGGCATCGATGACCTAATTATTGGGGCAACCCGTGCCGATCCCAATAACCAATCTAGTGCGGGCGAAAGCTATGTGGTCTTTGGCAGCAGCGCAAATGCTACCAATACTATCCCCATTGCCACCGATGATATTATCTTCACAGATGAAGACTTTGTTAACGACAATAACAACGTTATTGTTCGAAATAACTTTAATGGCATTGATAACGATCCCGATGGAGATACCCTTACTGTCATTGCAGTTAATGGCGATACAGCCAACGTTGACACAGAAATCACCCTAAACTCTGGGGCACTAGTAACCGTCAGCAGTGATGGCTCCCTACGTTACAATCCCAACGGTCAGTTTGAAGATCTTGTTGATGGTCAACTAGGCTTCGATAGCTTTACTTACACTATTTCCGATGGAAATGGCGGTACCGATACTGCCACCGTGACCATGAGGATCAATGGTGCTGCTGATTTCCCTGATAGTGCTTTCTTTGATTTGAACACTCTGGACGGCACCAATGGGTTTGTCATGAACGGTATTGATGCCGATGATTTCTCGGGAGACCAAGTGAGCAGTCTTGGTGACGTTAATGGTGATGGCTTTGACGATGTGATTATCAGTGCCGTTAATGGCGATCCGAATGGCAATACCGATGCTGGTGAAAGCTACGTCATTTTTGGCACTGATAGTGGATTTACCAGTAGCCTGGATCTGGACAGCTTAGATGGCACCAATGGCTTTGTCATTAACGGCATTGATCAATCTGATTCAGCAGGGGTATCGGTCAGTGGTGCAGGAGACTTTAATAATGATGGCATTGATGACATTTTAATTGGTGCCTTTGGGGCTGATCCTAACTTTACCGGTGCTGCTGGTGAAACCTATGTCATATACGGTAACACCAACGGTTTTGGCAACAGCTTTGATCTCTCCAGTCTGGACGGCAGCAACGGTATTGTTATCAACGGTATTGATGTCCTTGACATCTCAGGGGTCTCCGTCAGCAGCCTGGGTGATATCAATGGTGACGATATTGATGACATTATTATTGGCGCAGAACAAGCGGATCCAGATAATCGAGCAGAGGCTGGAGAAAGCTATGTTGTCTTTGGTAGTAGCAGCTTAGGTAGCAGTCTTGACCTCGCAACCCTGGATGGCAGCAATGGGTTTGTCATTGGTGGGTTGAATCCTGACGATCGCTCAGGGCGACCTGTGAGTGGGGCTGGCGATATCAACAATGATGGCTTGAATGACATTATTATTGGCGCATCCGGTGCCGACCCTGATGGTAAGTCAAGTGCCGGTGAAAGCTATGTTATTTTTGGCAGCAGCGCTGGCTTTAATAGCAGTTTTGATCTATCAACACTGGATGGCAGTAATGGGTTCACCATTAAGGGGATTGCTCCCTTTAGTCGTTCGGGTGGACGCGTTAGCGATGCCGGTGATGTGAATGGTGACGGCATTGATGATGTAATCATCAGTGCGTCGTTTGCATCTCCAGACGGTAAGCCTGTTGCTGGTGAAAGCTATATCCTCTTTGGAGGTGACGGAGACTTTGACAGTACCTTAGAGCTGTCTGCCCTGAATGGCAACAATGGGTTTGTTATTAAAGGTGTGGATGTATTCGACCGTTCAGGTTTTTCGGTGAGCGGTGCTGGAGATGTCAATGATGATGGCATTGATGACTTGATTGTAAGTGCCTTTAACGCAACACCACCAGGTGCCAGTGGTGCGGGAGAAAGTTATATCATCTATGGCAGTCAAGATGGCTTTGGCAGCAGCTTTGATCTCTTAACCCTGGATGGCAGTAATGGATTTGTTGTCAGCGGTCTCGATGAAGATGATCGGTTAGGCAGTTCGGTAAGCGGTGCAGGCGATTTTAATGGCGATGGTGTCGATGATATAATTATTGGCGCTTTCCTTGCAGATCCGAATGGCACTTCCAATGCCGGTGAGAGCTATCTAATATTTGGGCAGAGTGACGAAGTCACCGAAGGGGATCCCATTGTCGGCGGGACAGGTGCTGACACCTTAACCGGCAGCGCTGCTGGCGAACTGATCCAAGGTCTAGGCGATAGAGACGTTCTCTTTGGCCTCGGCGGTGACGACACCCTAGAAGGCGGCACCGGTATTGACCGCCTGATTGGCGGCACTGGCGCAGACACCATCATCGGCGGCCCTAGCAACGACATCGCCGAATATAACGAGTCCGATGCCGGAGTAGTCATCGACCTGACCCAGGGCACTGGCTTCGGTGGTCATGCAGAAGGCGACACCTTTATCGACGTCGAAAACCTCAAAGGTAGCAACTTTGACGACCAGCTAATCGGTAATGCCAGACGTAATGTGTTATTTGGCCTAGACGGCAACGACACCCTTTCTGGAGAAGCCGGAGCCGATGCCCTCATTGGCGGAGCCGGAGCTGACACCCTGGATGGTGGAGCAGGTAACGACCTGGCCCTATATAACGCCTCCGATGCCGGAGTGACCGTCAACTTGGCCACAGGTGTGGCCACAGGGGGCGATGCGGAAGGTGATGTGCTGATCGATATCGAACGTCTTGTCGGTAGCGACTTTGACGACCAGCTAACGGGTAATGCAAAACGTAACACCTTTATTGGTGGAGCTGGTGCTGATACCCTATTCGGTGCGGGCAATCGCAATACGTTTATCTACCGTTCCCTAAGCGAGTCACTGTTGGGCAGCCATGATGTCATTAGTGATCTAGACATCGGCAGCGCCTTTGTTATTGATACTATCAATGGCCCCTCTGCCGTGGCCGCTGCCGATGTAGCCCAGCTAGGTACGGCGGCGAGTCTGACCGAAACAGACATTCAGGCAGTGCTGAGCGCCACTGACTTTGTCAGCAATGGTGCGGCCACCTTTAGCGTCGGTAGCCAAACCTATGTGGCGCTAAATGATGACACAGCCGGGTTTGCCGCTAGTAGCGATGCCGTTATCGAAATTACTGGATTCACCGGTAATCTAAGCGATCTCAGCATTGCTTAAAGGAGATGTGCTTCATTCTGGTCGATAGTTGTGACGGGACTGAAGCACAGTTTTGATAGCTAATTCTTGACACCAAACGAATAAGGAACAACGGCGTAGATATTGCTCCCTATGCCGTTGTTTTTTCTTTCGCCTAATTTCCCTCTGTGGGCTCAACATCTGATGCATTTAACACAACGTTTAAGCTGACCAAAAGTCGGTCACCCGATACCCGAGCTCTCCGAGCATATCGCGCAGCATGGGCATGCTGAGGCCAATCACATTGGTGTGGCAGCCTTCCAGTTTTTCCACAAAAAAGCCACCCTTGCCATCGATGGTAAAGGCCCCGGCGCAGTTCATTGGTTCGCCGGTGGCCACATAGTCTTCAATTTCGCGATCGCTAACCCAGGCAAAATGCACCCGAGTCACCTGGCAGCGAGTGATCGTCTTTCTAGCTGCGGGCGCTATCAGCGTATGCCCCGTCAACAGCTCCCCCACCTTGCCCCGCATTTTCCACCAGCGCTTAATCGCAGCGTCTGGCGTTTCTGGCTTGCCATAAATTTCCCCATCAAAAGCCAGCACCGAGTCGCACCCCAGCACCACCGCATTGGGAAATAGGGGCGCTACAGCCTCTGCTTTCCCCAGTGATAGAGCCTTCACCAAAGCATCTGGCTCGTCTAGGGTAATCTGGTCTTCGTCAAATTTACTAGGGGATACAAAAGGCTGTACCCCGGCATTTAGCAATAGCTGGCGCCGAGCAGATGATGCCGACGCCAACACAAATTGTGGAGCAGACATTTAGTAAACCGAGAATGATGCAACGGATCGAGTTAGGGATGTCTTTAGTCGCTTCCAGCGCCCTTCGGGAACTGACGCATTAAAGGTAAACAACTGACCACGACGGACAATGGCGCTAGCCAAATTGTGTCGCTGTCCATCAGGTGTGGTCGCCAAATACTCAAGAATGTAATAGATTTTGCCCTCATCCGTTTCCACATTTTGGGCGCTGATCAATTCCACATCGCGGTTATCACCGGCCATGTCGGTGATGCTTTTCGAAAGCTTATAGCCCACTTCCGTGGGGCCGCCCAGTTCTTCTAAGGTTTTGCCTTCAGCCACCGGGCTCACCACGACGCTGACATTTTCCGTAGGGTTAATGATGTCGTGGAATACAACTTGAGGACCGCCAGAGACATTGACCTCTACCCAACCGGTGGGGTAGCCAAACTGATATCCTTCGAAGCTATTCACATAGTCCAGCAAGCTCACAGGGGCGGAGCCGCCGCAGGCCTGAAGGCCAAACATCGTGGCAAATACAATGATTAGAGCAGCTAGTCGCTTTAGCATTGGGAATACCGGTTAAGTAATGTGAAATGAATTGACACCCCCCATTGTCGCATTTCATGGAAGCTCTTTGCACCCTTCGTCAGGGGGCAAGTCCACCAGGCTATCCATACTCATCAGTTTTATGCGGCCACTCCTCGGTATGATCTCAGGCAGAAGGTGCTAAGCCACAGTACTTTTCAAGGTTCGTTTTACTCTACCAATAGCAACGTTCTATGCTTCATGCATTATTTTTGATTAGTAGTCTCCATGCGGGGGCAGAGGTGTTAGCGCTTCCCACCCAAGGCGACCAGGGAAATGTTGTTGATACGAAAAATAAGCTAACCCGCCTCAGCGATGGGGAGATTCAGCTGCGGATGCAACAGTTGCCAGGCTGGACGACGGATGGCAAAAGTCTTTTCCATACCCGCACGTTTGAGGATTTTGTTGCGGCCGTTGAATTTGTCAATAGCTTGGTAGACCCTGCCGAAACACTAGCCCATCATCCAGACATTACTATCAACTACAATCAGGTCTCTCTAGAAGTGACCACCCATGATGCTGGTGGTTTAACTGAGCTGGACTTCGAACTGGCAACAATTGTCTCGCAGCTTTAATATTGTTGCTTAGGAAAGAGGGATCAATTAAGTCCCTAGGTTGCGCAGCTATCCATAGATTACTGGGCGGAGTCGTTCGTGCAACGTCTCCCTCGGAGTTAGTCCGGCAAAATTGGACGTTATTTAATCGCCGTTCCTTAGCCCGTTAAACAACTTTTCTAACACAGCTGATCTATAAACCGTTGATGTCGTTCTGTTCCGATATTCCGCTGAACTTGAGTCAGGACGGTGGCTAAATCTCCTTTCAAAAGAGCTAGTATAGGGAGATCCAATCCAGGAAATACCTTGCTCTGGATGATTCCCTGACCGTCAGGCAACAGGGGCTGATAGTCTCCATTCTCCAATGAAAACCAACTGATTTCATTCTCGGTCACCTGCCAAATAACATACTCTCTCACCCCGTTACGGCGATAAACTGTTTTCTTCTCATACAGATCATAGGCCGCACTGCTGGCCGCAATTTCAACAATCAGTTCCGGTGCACCTTCCACATAGTCATCATCACTAATGCGCGACTGCCCACCGCAGTCTGCATTAATATGCGGTAAAGCATCTGGCTGGGGCTCATTATCCAAATCTAGCCGTACAGTCGTATTGTCAGCCACCTCTACGCCTGGAGTAAAGGCCCCATAGGCCGCGAGCCAACCCATAATCGCACCGTGGGGTTTGCCGTGGCGTCGATATCTCAGAGCTGCGGGGACGTAAACCACTCCTTGTTTTGGAAAACCAGGCTAATTGCTCAGAACGCTTGCATGGGCCGATTCTAACGCCTTGACTTGTTATGGCTGCTTTTGTTTATATTGCTCTTCCACCGACTGGCGCACTTCTGTTTGTAGCCTTTCCAAAGCCGAATCGTCCTTAGCATTGTCCACAATGGTGCGCATCAGGGTTTTAATCCCCTGGGGTCCCCAAGAGCATCCTTGCTCTAAATAAATGCGGGCCGCCTGACCTACCGCATAGGTACCATAGCCTGCGGCGGCGGCCTGGGCCCCCATGGCCCCGGCATAGGCCGTTAGCCCCGAGGCTCCATCCACCAGGCTCCATAGGGCTGCGCCACTTTTGCCGATGCCTAAAAGCAAGGTACTGCCGAGCTCGCTTAACACGAGCGTGCCAGAGCTACGGACAATGGCCTGCCACAGCTTGCTGGCTTCGAAGTTGGTCATGGGGAATCCGTAGAGCTTAGCCAGGTTGCGAATCATCACCAAGTCGGAGGTGACACCGCCGAGGATGTCGAGCACTGCGACGGGGTTAAGGGCAATGGCCGCGGCTTTATATTTGGCGAACTGCAAAATAATCTCATCCGCTGCGGCCTGGTTGAGCTCTGTCGTTGCCTGCGCTAGGTCTGTATCTACTCGATTGGCTTGGTGGAGGGTATTCAGCGCTACTAAGGTGGGGCCTTCTGCCTGAATGAGCTCAATTAACGCCGTTTGCAACGGCTCAATTTCTGACGGTGGGGTTTCCCATTCGGTCGTGGTGCGACCATCGGGCCATTCGATCCGTACTTGCATAGGCGCGGGGGCGGCCGCTACTAAAATTACATCATCCACCACGGGCAGATCTGTGGCTGGAATCGGAGAATTCTCTTCGGTTGCCTCTTCTTCGGTTGTCTCTTCTTCTTTTGTTTGTTCTTTGTTTAGCTGGGTCTGGAGTTTTTGTAGGTTGTCGTAAACGGCCTGTTTATCTGTGTCGGGGTATAAATCTGTTTTGTTGAAAACCAACAACAACGGTTTTCGAGTTGCGTGTAAGGTTTGCAGGGCCGTATATTCGGTGCGGGTAATGTCCCCCGCGACGACAAACAAAATTAGGTCTGCTTGCTGGGCCACTTCCTGGGCCACCTGCCCCCGTTCTGCCCCTTCAATTTCATCTAGGCCAGGGGTGTCGATGAGCTCAATTTTTAGGGTAGCTTGTTCGTCTGTGGAGTCTTGTTCTATAGCAGGTGTCCAGTAAATGGACCGTGGCCACTGGGTAACGCCGTTTAGGGGACCTGTTTCTAGAATTTTTTCGCCTACTAGGGCATTGAGCACTGCTGATTTGCCACGGCTGACTAGCCCGAAGACGGCCACCCGCAATAGGGTGCTGTCGAGTTTGTTGAGCAATGTGGTCAGTTGATCAATGCCCGATTTTACCGCTGCCTGTCGCCGGAGCTCATCGGCATTTGACCGGGTGAGCTCCAGTTGAGGAATATAGCGGTCAATGGTCTGGCGTAGGCTTTCGCGGGCTTGTTCAACCAGGGGATATGCGCCAGTGGCGGCACTGGTGGTATCCCCTGGGGAGACGTCCTGAAGGATGGCTGGGTCTGTCATGGTGCGAGTAGGGGCGTGACCCGATCTCTAGGCACTGGCCGCGGGCAAGTGAGGGATGGCCTGGGCCACAAAGTCTTTGAGGGCCAATCCCTGGCGTGCTTTTTGGAATAGGGTTTGTAGCCGGTCGCCCAGGCTGGCAAAGTCTAGTTCGGTGGGTTCTAGTAAACTTTGCTCTTCGAAATAGTCGATGAGGGTGAGCCCTGCCAATCGGGTGAGATAGGCGGCGCTGATCCCTTGGAGGGCACCCCCAGCGACATAGGTGGTGACATGGCCTTTGAGTACGGTACCCAGTGCCTGGGTGGCTAATTCTACTAGGCCAAGCTTGACTGTGAGTTCGGCAATGGTGCCAGCGGCGGCTTTGGCTTGCTCCATGGAGAATTTTTGGCCGTAAATCGTGCCGAGATCTAATACTAGCTGGCCGGTGATGGCTGCTGTGGCTAGGAGGTCAACGGTGACAATGGGGTTGGCAAATGCCGTTCCTGCTGCAATCCATTGCATTTGCTCAATTGTGGGCATGGCCTTTTGGCGGCGATACCCATTCAAGCTGTGGGTAATGCTTTGTTGCAGGGATTGGATCTGCCGTAGGGTCGTGGCCATGACCAGGGGCGCGGGCTCTGCGATGATGCCTTCGAGTTTTTGGTTGAGGGCGGCGACATCGGCGGCCGGTTGCTCGAAGAATTCGGTGGTTTCTCCTGATTCTGTATGGCGACGTACTTTGATGGGGTTGGGTTGGGCTGCGATCGCAACAATTTCCACATTGCGCATGGCCAGCCGTGCTTTAATCCGATCCATCACCACCGCCTTGTCCATGGGGGTGTACTGGTCCTGCTTATTGAGGACCACGAGCACCTGATACCCATCATCAATCAAGGTTTCGACCCGGTTGAGTTCCGATGCGGTCATGTCCCCGGTGATCACCATCAGCACTAGGTCGGCGGTGTCACATTGTTCAGTAATGGTTAGGGAGGGCAACTCAGAGGCTTGCAGGTAGTCCAGCAGCGTGGTTTTGCCCGTGGCTTTATTGCCCGTAATCCCAATGGTTAGGTGGGTGCGCTCCAGGCTATCGAGCAGCACGTCATGTTCAGTGCGGAAAACTTCTGCCTGGGCAGCGGCCTGGCTATCTTCGGTTAATAGTAAGTCGATTAGTTGGTCAGCTCGGGCCAGGGCTTTGTCAATGGCCTCGCGCTTCACATCTGTTTGCTGGGGGATAGTAGGCAGACCCATGGTCTGGGTTTGCTGACGGAACCACCAAACGCCTGCTGCTCCTAAGGCGATGCTGCCCAGCACCAGGGATCCATCCATGGGCATGTGATGGACAATATCGAGCAGCCACAGACTAGCACTTAACCCCAAACCACCGATTAGAATAGGACGCTTGATTGCGATGTCCATAGTCCCTACATCCACGAGTTTCTTTTTCTACATTACCTTTGCTGACCTAGAAGCTAAAACGCTTTGTGCAATCAGCGAACGGCGGCGAGATGATTTATAAAATCATGCTGCAGCCCAGCAACGCTCTTTTATTTTATAAAGCCCTGGGCAAGTCCCTAGGGGGAAAACCCAACAGAATTAACACAACCCTTAAAGATCAGCAAATTGGCGGTGGGGTTTCTACGCCAATGTCTGACGAAGTCGGCGGCTTTGGTTTCTCTACCGCCAGTTAAGGGTGCTATAACTCAGGTGTCCCCTATTGTTTATGCAGGTATGGCTGCGTCTGTTCTTTGCCACAGTACCCTCCTGGGTCGTTTGATCCTTGATTATGACACCACCGATGAGCTGGGACTGGTGGATGGGTTGCTAGTGGATGTCCCTCGGGCCGTGGTGGTGGGTTTGGTGGTGCAGGCACCCCTTTGGCAGCGACAGCGCCCAAGCTATGGCTGGCACCAGGTGACCAATATTGGTGCGGATAGCATTGTGCTGCAGCGCGGAGAGCCGCCTGCCCAAGCTGAGGGTGGTGCCCAGCAACCTATGGCCGGAGCCCAATCCATGGCCGGAGCCCAACCCATGGCCGGAGCCCAATCCATGGTTGGCATAGAAGTGTGGACGGATACGGGCAACTGTGTGGGCCAGCTTGTGGACTATCGGTTTGATCGCCGGGGGGCCATTGTGCAATATCTATTTGCCCAGCCCGACCAGGCTGGGCTCTATGGTTTATCCCCCGATGCCATTATTAGTGCCGGTCGCAAGCGGGTGATGGTGTCTGATCAGGCGGTGGAACAGGCCGTCCATTTTGCCGATGCAGCCGTGCCTGTCGATCAGCAAGATTGGCAATCCACAGCCCAAACGACGGCGCAGTCTTGGGTTGGCCAGGTGCAGCAGCGGGCCCAGGGGCTGTCGGACTATGCCCAAGAGCGCTGGCTTTCTGAGGATCAGCTGCAGTCGACGTCCCAGCAGTTTCAGGACCGTACGCAGGAACTGCGATCGCAGCTAAATCAACGGGTGTCTAAGGCGAAAAAACGGCTAGGCCCCCTGAATCGAGCTTTAGAAAATACCTTAGAGAACACGCTGGACAAATTTAATCAGCCAGGGGAAACTTCGAATATTGATTTGGATTCCTTTGAGGTTTGGGAAGAGGAGGACGATTGAGCCCCCGCTCATCCCTGTTGTGGGTTCTTTGTTGTGGGTTCTTTGTGGTGCTTTGTAGTATTGGCCTTACGCCACCCTAGGATGATGTTGAAACTATCACTGGGATGGACAAAGCCTGCTGTTGTCGTTGCTTCTGTCTTAACGGCGCTGTAGACACGTCCGAGACCTCTTGATTGAGCTGGAGTGCCCGATCGTAATCTGCCATCGCCCCTGCATGGTCTTGCATTTTGGTGCGCAGGTCGGCTCGATTGTTATACGCTTCGATAAAGTTTGGATTGAGTTTGATCGCCTGGTTAAAATTTTCTAGCGCGCGCTCGTACTGGTTCAAATACCCATAGGCAAGCCCACGGTTGTTATAGAGTTCGGCGCATTCGGGGGCGACGTCCAAGGCCCGATTAAAGTCACGAATGGCTGCTTGGTATTGCCCACACTCTAACCAGCTCAGCCCTCGCCACAGTCGCCCTTGGGGGAAAGAGGGCTGTAGCTGTAGTGCATAGTCAAAGTCTCGAATAGCGCCGCTGTAGTCCTGGTGCTCAAAGCGTAGCAGCCCCCGGTTGTAATAGCCGGGGATGGATAAAGGGGCCAGTCGAATGCTGTATTCAAAATCTTCTAAGGCCTCTTCCCCATGGCCGAGTTTGCGATGGGTATTGCCTCGATTGATGTAGGCGTCGCCATAGTCGGCGTTGATCTTAATGGCCCAGCTAAAGTCCTTTAGGGCGTTTTCATAGCTGCTGATACCAAAGTGGGCACACCCGCGATTGTAGTAGGCTTTGGCGTAGTCCGGTTGATGCTCAATGACCTGGGCAAAAATTGCGATCGCCCCCACGCAGTTTCCTTGCCTTGCTAATGCAACACCTTGGTTTAAGAACTTTTTCGCAGTCATAGCGCTTTGCCCTATCAACATCAGCTCTATCACCTAAAGCCTGATGAAGCAAGTTCAGGTGTTACTAATAAGACCAGACATAAAACCCACAGAGTAAGTTTCGTCCCTAGCCCATCAAGAAACTTATTCCTATGGAAAAGGCATACATCAGGCAAATACTTCCCTTAGCAGGATGTTTGCTCACAATGTATGCCTATATAAAATTAAAATTAAGCAATTTCTAAATTACGATTCAAACTTAAGATGCGACAGCATTAATCAAAACTTCCTTGTCTTGATCAGTCACATCGTCCAAAATTCTCTCCAGTTCCTTCGCCGCCGCCGCCTCTGTGAAATGTTTCTCAGCATAGGCCTTGGCATTACGACCTAGACGGTTGCGCAGCTCATCATCATTCCAGAGGAGTGTAATGGCTTCTTTCAAGCTGTCTACACAGCCAGGCTTAACCAACCAGCCAGTCTCACCATGCTTAATGTAGTCACCCATGCGATAACAATCGCTGACAATGATCGGCCGCCCCATGTGCATAGCCTCAATCACCGTTACATGACCTGCCGCTGTGACGTCTGCCTTGGATTGCAACGCAATAACATTAAGCCGACCTTCCTGGGCAATTTGGTGGCAATCGGCTCGGGATATGCCAAACGGCGTTTGGACATTGCTAGGAATATCAATTCCTGCTAGTGCTGACTTTCCAGACGCTACCGTCGTAGGAATGTCTAAATCCTTAACAGCTTCGAAAAAACAGGGAAAATCACGATGGGCCGAACCGAGGGAGGCAATAAAGGGCGCATCGGTATTCTCTTCATAATCTCCCTCAATGCCCGCACAGGGAAAGGGCACAAATTCAAAGCGCTCTTTGGGTAGACCTAGCCAATCGCTATAAATATCGATCTCTTGTCGGCTATGAACAATAAAGCGATCAATACGACTTAAGCTAAGTTGAGATAGTCGCCGTCGCAAAGGTCCAACCTTGTAGTTCCCAATGTTAAAGGTCCAGGCGACGACGGGCTTTCTAGAACCAGTTAATAGCTTTTGTAGACCAATAACCGTTGGGAGTTGAGGGAATAGCGTAATGACACCTTTCGCCTCGCTATTGAGGGCTGCGGCCGCATGCTTCCAGTGAATTAACCATTGAGGCAACGTTGTAAACTTAACGTCTCTATCATGCCAATTGGTAATGGGCTTGGACCGCATCATCAACTGGAAATCATATTTTTCCGGTGATACGAAACGACTTAACCAAATATGCTTCTCGATATGCTCTTGTCTAAAATACGCAGCAATAACAGCCCACTTCATTACTAAATTCCTCAGTGATTACTCTATATAAACAATGCGAAACTGCGTTTTACGAGCAGGATTAAAGAATTTAACTTAGCGATATTCTCATTGGTTAAGCGACTTCGTTAAGCTATACCTTAAATTGTATAACTAAACCTTTCCATATCCTCTTTGTATTTGACCTCTAAAAAGTTCAAATCATCCAAGCTAAAGTACTTTTTCCAATCTTTATACTTGCGCTTGGACTTATTGGCATGGGGCAATGTCACCGATAAACCAATCTTGTTACAAACGTGATCCCAGTCAGCGTTAATATCTTCTAAGCGACCCACATAATCCACGAGCAACTCTTTCCCATCTTCATCAGCGAGCTGATGAAATTGAGACATCGTTCCATAGGACTGCCAACACTTTTCCGAATGTATGAATTCAGACACTGAACCACTGTTCAGACAGGCAACAATCCCAGGCCACCTAAACGCGTCGTAAAGCTTAGGTAGTTTGGTTAATGGTTCAGGAATAGAACTTACCTGATCCATCGTATACATCATCTTAATCGCCGCTCCCCTAGGCCCACCCAGGTAGTACGTTTTGAGGTACTCGTAAAATGAGACCATGCGATCAATGGGATGCCGCACTATGGAGAACGTAAAATAATTGTCCCAAACCTCATCCCCCATTAAACTCTTAATTTCGGCAGCAGAAGAGTGTTTATATATACCAAATTTCTTTTCGTATACCTTTTGTATCTTCTCGCCGTACTTAGTGCTTCCTAAAACAATATCGTTCCACTGCGTTTCTTGGTCTAAAGCACGCTCGATACTGGTGCCACCACATTTATGTAGATGGACAAATACAAACTTCTTGCTATTTGAAATAAAGGTCATTCTGAGAACCTAGTTAAAATATTGACTTTACACATACTACATATTTGCCAATTGCCTGCCCACATCCATGTGCTGAGCGATAGAAGTCTGATGTACTTCAGTGCTTAGAATCCTTTAGCGAGATTCATAGCAGCCTGCTCGAGCTGAATATATAGCTTGATGGGGACTAAATAGAGGAAGTAAGCCGCGCCCATGGTTACTAGCGTTTTAATCGGTTCTTCGACCAGGATTCTAAGATCGCTTGCCAGGGCTCTATGCAACATCTTCACAGCTAAAGTGCCATCTCTCATGCTGACCGCTCTTCTAGCGATGTATCGCTGGAAGTAAGCCTTTGCGAGGCTAACAACATCGGAAAAAATTTCTGGATAAGCGCTGTTATACTTATCAATAATCTTTTCTAAGTATTCATACTGCATCAGCACGCTGGCTGATAGACCACCAGGATTGACCCGGTATAGGGTGAGTAGTTCAGGAATGCCCTCACAGCCCCACTTGGTCTCTACAGCTATGCGCAGCCAACATTCAACATCTTCGGCGCGCTTAAAGCTTTCATCGAAATAAAAGGTTTCTTCGGTGCCGTAGAGGTTGGCTTTGAATTCAATATCTTTGAAGACTTCCCGCTTAAACACTGGTGTGGAACCATTGCCAATCGGATTCCGGCGCAGGATATAAGGAGGCGTAATATCTTTGATCTTGGTGGGAATTTGTTTTAAGCCAGTTGACTTATCATGTTCATCAATCAACTCAGAATAGCTAAAGCTAATGCCAATTTCTGGCGAAGATTCTAGATGCGCAACGTGTTTCTCGATTTTATCTTTAGTCCAGAGATCGTCCGCATCAATTAGGGCGATGTAATCACCGATGGAATTACGGATGCCCGTATTGCGTGCTCCTGCTAATCCCCTATTAGCCTGTTGAATAATTTTGATTCTTGGATCATCAAACCCTCGGCAGACATCAATGCTGCGATCAGGTGATCCATCATCAACAATAATGATTTCGAGTTCTTTATAGGTTTGCCCCAAAACCGAATGTATTGTTTTTCCTACAAAATCCTCGGCCTTATAGACCGGGATTACGACAGACACCAACTTTCTTTTCATTAAAAGTCTCCCACGTTTGACGAGGCAGTTATCTAGACAATGTATACATTTGAAGACGGTAGTTTCAGATGAAAGCCCACCACTTAAAGATGAACTTTCATACTAATTTTTTACTATTTCTTAGTAGATTAAGTTTGTTTTACATCCTACCTTGAATTAAGTTCGTATATTCAGCTCATTAAGTTCCCCATTTTTGAGAAATCAATCCTTGGGAAAACAGAATATAAGAAAAGGTTATATCGCATTCCTTTAGAAAACTCTGGCTAGGTAAAAAATGGCACCATCATTATGATGTTTGAGTTGCTTGACCAGATAGCTCAGGTTGCCTCTCATAGCTCACTGTAGGTGGATAGTCAGCAGAGTCGTCACGCTCAGCCTCTTCAGCAGACCAGGTGGATAAAATTGGGATAGAAGATAGTGCTGCCCAGACGTACAAAATCCAGGAGTCTCTAACAAATAAATTGCTTTCCGTCATATTACTAAGGGTGAGGAAAACAAGAATAATAACTGGGCAAATTGCATAGGACTGTTTTGTGATTCGTACTAGTTGGACGGACTTTGTAACGGTAATAAAGAAGCTAATAAAAAATAGAATGCCCCCAATCCAACCAACGGCTAATAAGATTTCTAGAAAACCACTGTGAGCATTGGGTGCTGGCCAGCCGACCAGTTGCCTCAAGAGGTCAGCGGGTCCTCCAGCCGGCCCCCAAAAACCCTCATATCCATAGCCTAGAAAGGGTTTCTGTGAAACCATGTGCATGACCGCTGGCCAGAGCTCATCTCGACCTGAGATGTCAGTACCCTTTCCGAGAGCTCCTAGCAATGCTTCAGCATTGGCTTGGATATAGACAATGGCTGATCCCGCGGTTAAAACAATGCTGCTGATGGCAATAACCATGAAGCGGTAGTTGAGCTTCAGCGCATTGCAAACGAAGAACGTTAGCGCCATGGTGAATGATGCTAAGAGGGCGGTGGTTGACTTAGAGGCAATCACCATAAAGGCAGCCAGCAGAATACTAACCTTAATGATTTGTTTCCAATGGCCTTTGAATAAATTTATATACTGCGTGGTCAGTAAAAATACGGCTGATAGAGCCATCTGAGCGCCCAGTTTGTTTTTGTGGGTATATACGCCACGCCATGCACCGGTATGGGGTGGCACATGCATGACGCCCCATTTGGGCAGCAATGCGCCCATCAAGAAACATACGAATGTATTGATGCAGAGCGCAATGGCTAAAAATCGCAGCTGTTGTTTGAAACTAAAGCTGAAGGAAAAGAAAATGGCAAATGCGGTTGAACCTAGAAATAAAATACTTCGTCGCGAAGAGATATTGGGTCGAGCCGACCATTCAGGTGAAATGAAAATTAGTATTAAAAAGGCGACTAGCAATAGGGACTGTGGGCTGGATTTGAGTCGCGCTAGGATTAATTTCCAACGCAGAAGAATGCCTACGGTCGCCACCATATACAGCAGCATACTGATGGCTGGTAATAGGAAGTTGCTATTAGCTTCGCTAACATCAACCAGCTGACCAGCACCACCGCTAGTAATTAAGTTGATAGGGTTACCTAGGAAGAACCAAAGGCCAAAGCAAACAAAAATGTATTCTATAATCCTTGGGATTTTCAACATGGTGGGCCCTATCAGGTATATGAATTACGACTTAATAATTTTCAAAGAAATAATGGAGTCACGATCTAAAATAAGCTGCTTTAAATGTTTAATTTGAACATATTAAAAGTCGCGAACTTAAAGTAAATCAAAATTGCTAGTGCGACGAGCTTTGGATTTTTATAAAGGTTTGGCCAATTACTAATCAATGCTCGATTGACAAACGATACTCCTAAAAGAGCTGGTAGATCTAGGCGCAATGTCTGCCGTGCTAGATATTGTAACTGTGCAGATTGAGCCGCACTGTAGTGTTGCTCAACCAAGTTCGGCGCTACTTGACGGGCCTTTTGCATTAATTTTACCCAACCGTCTTCCATTTTTTTCAATGTGGATGAGAGGCCAGATGCATGTAGGCGGTATTGCACGAGCACTTGGTCAATGCCTTCTAGTTTCCAATCGTTTTGGATGGCTAATCTAAATAGGAGGTCAATGTCTTCGTTATATTGCATGGATTCATCAAATCCATTGAGGTCTTGGAAGACCGATTTACGAATGACAAGATTTGATGTGGTAACGGTTGGATTGCTGTAAAAAAGGTCTTGTGGGTTAACCTCTTGCGCAATATTGTCTGTCAGCTTATTAGTTGTTTGACCATCGGATTCGATCAGTTCAACTCTTGAAAAACTAACCCCCACCTTGGGATTCTTTGCCATGTGGTTAACGTGAACTAATAACTTGTCTTTTAACCACAGGTCATCGGAATCTAGAAAGGCAACCAGGTCACCTTTTGCCAGTTGAGCCCCTAAATTACGAGCTACAGAAACTCCACCATTCTCTTTAGAAATAAGACGAACGCGGCTGTCTTTCTGGCAAAAATCATTGACTACTTCAGCTGTGTTATCTTTTGAACCATCGTCAATGACTAACAGTTCCCAGTGCTTATAGGATTGGTCGATAACAGCTTGAATGACCTCTGGCAGATAATCGGCTGCATTATAGGCGGGAATAACAACAGAGACTAATAGATTTGAAGTCATAGTAATAAGTTGACGTGAGTCATCAAAAATCTAGAATTAGTTAGCTGCGGTTAGGACGGTGAAAACGCCCCTCTGCCGGAAAACACAGATTTTGATGCCAAAAGTGTAAATACGGGAAGCAGTAGCAAGTGAAGTACTAATACTGTGGCTGCTACTATAAATGTATTAAACTGGGCCGCTACTAAAATGGCAGCGGTAAAGGCAGTAGTAAAGAATATATTCCATTTGAGTCCATCACCACCGCGATCTACCGTTAGCAGCAATTGCTCTGCCACCAGGGCAAACGGTCTGGGTAGGGCGGATAGGCAAATAAGGATCAGCACTGGAATGGCTGGAGCCCATTTGGCACTAAAGACAATAGGCACATAAATAGGAGCCAAGCTGCTTTGTAAAATAACCAACGGAAATATAATTCCTGCGCATATTTTGAGACTTCGCTTATAGCTCTTTTTCAGAGATGTAAGGCTGTCTCTTGCTTCGCACAGGTATGGGAATACCGAGTTAGATACCATATTGATTGCGGTCAAACTTAAGCCTAGCCCTGCGTTGAACGCAAAGAAATAAAGGCCTAATTGGTCGACGCTGAAAAAGCGGCCAATTAACAGATAATCAATGTTAGATCTTAGGTAGTTCAGCATTTCAATACCCAGTGGGTATTTGGAAAAATGAAATATGTCTTCCCAACCTTTCAAGGTTATTTTACCGCTAGGTCGCCAAGAATGATTTTTTCTGTAGACAACTAACCAGCAAATTTGTGCAATGAGCAGTGCAGATACAATGCTCCAAATCCCCATCCCCATCAGGGCTAAAACAACAATGAGAGTCTGACTAACAAAGGAGCTAAGCGCTGTCGCTATAGCTCCAACTTTTAGTTTGTTCTCTCGTCGTAATAGGGCATCTTGAATAGCGTAAAATGGATTAAATAGATAAATAGCCCCCATAATCATGATGGGCAAAGCTAAATTTTGATTGTCATAGAAAAAGGCAATGGGAAATGCCAGTAGGCATTGCAAGATAAAAATAGATAGGCAAAGGATCCAGTTGGTCCAATAGGCTGTATCTGGTAGGTATTTGATTTCTTCTTCGCTAGCTTGAATAATTTTGGGCGCAACGCCACCTTTTTGTATAAATACGTTTGCAAAATCGGTAATTGCAAATAAGATTGCCATTAGGCCGTATTCTTCGGTGCTAAATGCGCGGCCTAAGACTACGACAATTGCGATACGAATTACACGCCTAAAAATTTGGCTGGCTGTTAGCCAGCCAATATTTTTTACAAGCTTGTCAGAAAGCAAGTGCTTGAATTTGTTTTGCATTGTGGTGCAAGTTTTAGTTTAAAGCTAACTATAGTAAGTTTAGATTTGCTCCCTTCATCTAGAGAAATACTGACTGCTTGCTTGGAGGTATGGTGTAGTAATTGGGGCTAAATTGGCTGAATTAAGCCTAGTTATTATTGTCGAAAATTCTGAACAGGAAGTTGAATGGATTCACTAGTCGTGCTGCTAAATCTAGCACGGAACCACTTCTTGTCTTCGGTACAACAATAACGTCACCATCTTGAACTTGATAGTCATCTATCAAATTACGAAGATCTACTTCTTCTTGTAGTACTTCACCGGTAGTGTCATCCATCCGAACAAAAGCGACTGTTTTTAGTCTGGCATCGTCGGTGGGGCCACCTGCGATCGCAACAGCACTTGACAATGAGCTATTGGGCGGAACCGCTACTTCACCGGGGCTAGTAACCTCTCCAACAACGCGAACCCGAACAGTATCCGGCGCTAGGCTGGATGTTGCCAGTAAACGATTGTCAACCAGGGCTTCGCCTTCAGCCAATTTCGGCACAAAGACAGTATCTCCATCCCTCAGCAACATATCCTCAGGAAGCGTGGCAGACCAAAGCGCATCCCAAAGATTAACTTTGCTGCGAGTGACGTTGCCATTGGGCATTTCACGAATAACAGTAACATCACGTAGATCGGCTGTCCGCTTGATACCACCGGCTTCAACTAAAGCTCTACTCAGGGACGGGGGAGCATAGGCATAATTATTGTTCCCACCACCACCACGGGCAATGTTGGTTGTTTCCTGTAATTCCAAAGGTCCTGGACGATAAACTTCTCCAGCAACATTAATGACAACTGGTCGAAGGGCACTCAGGGTAACAGAAACCGATGGCTCAACAAGAATTCGATTTAAGGCGGCTCGCAAATCTTGAGTCAGCTGGTCGGCTGTTTTACCGGCTGCAGACATATTGCCAATAATGGGCAGTACGATGGAGCCATCGGGCAAGACAGATGTTGAACCCGTATATTCGTCATATCCGTAGACACTGATATCAATCAGATCACCAGGTCCTAATACATAGGTTGATGCCAGGCTGCCACGAGGTTGTGTTGTGGCTGGCTCCACCATTTCTGTGGCGGGGATCTCTTCAATCTCTTCTAGGGGGGGGAGCCCAAACGGCAATGCTGGTTCGGTTGGAGGTGGGGCTTCCTGTAATGCTTGAGTACTCGCCGCTGGTGCAGCAGATTCAGCAGCGGCAGCCGTTTCCGCCAAGGACTGCGCACTTGCAGTGACTGGAAAACCACAGATCAAACCCAGAACTATGGGCACAACAGTGGGCAGACGATTATAACTAGGAATCATAGGACGATTGTAATATCTGAGTAATATCGAGGCTGTCCTGTTAGGAAGGAGGACAGTGGAGAGTCAGGTTATGTCTAGCGCGGTTGATGAGCCTTAACTGCATGATTACCATTGCTGGTCACATCAACTAACTGTTGCGAACTAACGGTTACGTAGTCCTGATTTTTGGAAAAGTAGTGATCGGTCTTGCCTTTCACATGGATGCCATTGGCAACCAGACCCAAGACTGACTGGCGAGCCTGGGTGAGTAGTGCTTTGGTAGTGCGAATGCTGGCTGCATCTGCCATGCCAGGTTTCATCACCAGTAAAACGCCATCCGTTGCCCGACTGACTGTCAGGGTGTCAGACAGTCCGATAATCGGTGGCGTGTCGATGATGACATAGTTGTATGTCTGCTCACAGGCTTGGATCAGAGAGTTAATGTACTCCGAACCTAGAATTGCAAGCGGATCCAGAGGAATAATGCCAGCGGGAAGGATGTGAAGGTTGGGCTCTTTCACAACGATCACCTCTTGTAGAGGTAGTTCACCCGTGGCAAAGCTGCTCAGACCTTTGACATTAGGTAGATCCCAGATTTCATGTTGGATGGGGCGACGCAAGTCTGCATCTACAAGCAGCACCGAATGCCCTAAATCAGCGAGTGTGACGGCTAAATTCGCCGCAACTTTCGATTTGCCTTCGCCTGCAACTGCGCTCGTGACGGTGACTGTTTGGACAGGTTTTTCTA
Organism: Leptothoe kymatousa TAU-MAC 1615; assembly: GCF_018739865.1. Taxonomy (GTDB): domain Bacteria; phylum Cyanobacteriota; class Cyanobacteriia; order Phormidesmidales; family Phormidesmidaceae; genus Leptothoe; species Leptothoe kymatousa. The sequence continues at coordinate 48,405 of NZ_JADOER010000004.1, forward strand.
TCGCCGAAAACTTGAGATTAGCTTGCAGAGACTGATAGGCCTGTCTTACAGAGTAAGGCTGGGTTTCATCCCGAACAACAATTTCAGGCACATTTTTGCCTTTTAAACCTACATATCTGCAGGCTGGAATAACACCTAATAGGGGATATTCGTAAAGTTCTTGACCCTCTTGAACGGTCTTTACAGAGCTATCAATGAGGTCCGCTAGGAAGGCCGCTATGACCCCTAGTAGGGCGCCACCAAAACAGCCAGCCATGAGGAACAGCTTGAGAGAAGGCCCTAGGGGCTTGGTCGGTAGGATGGCGGGGGAAATTACCCGAGCATTACCTGTATTTTGATTTTCCAAAACCCGAGCTTGTTGGAGATTTTGGAGCAAGGTTTCATAGGTGGTCTGGGCAATGTCAAGCCTACGCTCTAGCTCACGCTGTTGTCTTTCGAAAACAGGAATTAACCGCGCTCTGCTCTGTTGCTGAGTAATTGCACTATTGAGCTGTGAAACTTGCTGCGCGAAACCAGACTGCTCGCCTTCAAGCCTTAAGTAGCTGGCAATTAGGTCTTGCTCTAGCTGGCCAGACTGTAAGTCGTCGGCCGGTAGCTCCAGTTGCTGTGTAGTGCCTAGGGTTACGCCAATGCGGTCCCGTAAAAGGCTCTGCAACGCTACTTCCTGATTCCGTAGACCAACGACTTCAGGGTGCTCCTCGCGATAGCGCGTGCGTGCCAACGCCAAGTCAGACTGAATAGTCTGTAGCTGTAGCAAAGCATCTTGGATTCCTGGAGATTCGTTGATCAGACCGACTGTGTAGGCTTCTTGGGTATTTAAATTCAGTTTTTCTTGAATTTGAGATGCCTGAGCCGTCCGATCGGCTAACTGAGACTGCAGCTGAATCCGTGTACTCTCTAAGGCGAAGAGTGACTCAACAAGATTTGTGGACTCTTCTTCAAGGTTGACAATCCCGTTGGTCTCTTTGAATCGGCGGAGGGCAGATTCAGCATCGCTCACCGCTGCTTCAGATTCGGGTAGCTGAGTGGTAATGAATTCCTGGGCGGCAACCGCAGCAGCGCGGTTGGCCTGAATATCATTCTGAATGTAGAGCTCAGTGATTGAGTTAACAATTGTTTTGGCTAACTCTGGATCATCGGATGTGTATGTGACATTCAGAACGTCAGTGCCTGGAATACCAGTTACCGTTAATTCTTTTAAGAGATCCTCAGGAGACAGGGTTTCACCTTCGTCATCCTCAAGATTTAATTTCTCGATTACCTCTTGGGCAATGGGAACGGAGCGGAAAACCTCAATCTGGGTATCCAAGGGGTTATCCAGATTAGTTAGCGCCCGCAGCTCTCGGTTAGCTCCTTCCAATCCAACTAAAGAAGAGGCTTGGTTGGATAACTCAAATAAGAGCTTTGCTTCGGCTTTGTATTTAGAGTCCTGCGTTACCCCAACACCAACCGCGGCGGCTGTTGTGAGGCCGAAAACTGTGAAAAGAATCAGCCAACGGCGCTTGAGGACCAGCCAATACTTATTTAAATCTATCTCAATCTCTGGAACAGAGTTATCTTTAGATGCCATTGAACCTCACTGGGGAAAGGAACGAACTACGACAAGAAGAATAATTTTATTGAATCGATATCAGAGGTTAAGGTCTGAATCTTCAGCTTGTATGAATTTCAATAATTAGCCTTGTTTCTGTCTCTGAGAAAGTACCGGAACATAGAATCTGCCTCACTAGTATAAACATGCATAAGTCACTCTAGAAAATGCAGGTACTACTTGGTGCCTCCTACAGAGTTATACCTATAGTTTCAAGTAACTCGCTGACTAACAGCGATCATTTGATAGGGTTACGAGAACTTTACGGCACGTACTGATTTTCTAAAAAGTCGATAAAGGTCGCTAGATATCATAGAAAATTGTTGGCGTCAATGGCTCCTCTGCTGTTACAGCTATTAGCTAACTTTTCGAGTTGACTATTCTGAATCAGAATATGTTTCTCTATATGCCAAAAAACGTTTACGGGTTTCACGGGGTTGAGTGAAAATCCGCCAATAAATTTTTTAATTAAAAAGAAACCGTGTGGTGTTTCTTAATTGTGGTTTTTTCCCGCGATCGTGTGCTACACGAAATTCACCCTAGATGTTTTTCGAAATTAGTACAAGCTATATGAATTAACTGTGAATGTTTGATGCTGCTGATGGATTTTGGATGAAGCTATTTCAATTAGCCCCTGTCAGATGCTAACCAAATCCTATCCAAAGGGAACCATAGGAAGGGAAATGATAGGGATGTACTAAGTACTGCGATGTAAAGGACTGTCCTCCTATAACAAATATCGAGATCCGCTTTTAAGTTGCCCTACTTTAGGGAGGATCTCACGTTATGGGTGAAGACGCTACGGCGACCAGTACATGCCTGAATTAAGGACATTCTATCATTATCTGTGGTGCATTTGTCCTAAACCCCAAACCCATCAGTGGTTCTGTCTATATTGGCAGTCTTTACAATGCCTCTAGCTGCTGATATTTCTGGGCTTTATTTTTTCTTCCTAGGACAACTAATCCTCTGTGTCATTCCCTAAGGTCGGTAACGATATCTCCGGTTTGCTGTAGGCTATGTAACCGTTGATAGAGGCCTCCTTGGGTGAGGAGTTGATGGTGGTTGCCGATTTCGCTAATGTGCCCTTGGTCCAGTACGACGATTTGGTCAGCTTCACGGACAGTGCTGAGGCGGTGGGCAATGATAATTAGGGTGCGGGTGCCGAAGAGCGATCGCATGGCTATCTGAATGGCCCTTTCTGACTCATAGTCCAAACTAGATGTCGCTTCATCAAACACCAGCACATCTGGGTCCATAATCAGCGCCCTGGCAATACCAATGCGTTGACGTTGTCCGCCGGATAAACGTACGCCCCGTTCGCCGACAGTGGTGAAATAGCCAAGGGGCATATTTTCAATAAAGTCATGGGCCTGGGCAATCCTACAGGCCCCATGGACTTGTTCCACGGTGGCATCAGGATTGCCATAGAGCAGGTTTTCCATCAGCGTGCCGTTGAAAATATCTACCTCCTGGTGCACGATAGCCAGCCGCCGTCGATAGCCGGTGATGTCCAAATGGCGTAGGTCCTGGCCATCGATTAAAATTGCGCCGCCATCGGGTTCAAAATATCTAAAGAGTAGTTTCACCAGTGTGGATTTTCCCGAGCCTGAACGCCCCACCAAAGCTACGGTTTGGCGAGGTTGAATCAAGAGTTCAATGTTCTGTAAAACGGGTTTGTGTGGGACATAGCCAAAGGTGAGCTGGTGGAAATGGACTTGACCTGTGAAGTGATAGTTGGGGGGATTGCCTGTGATTTGGCCTGCATCTGTGCCTGCCGGGAGGGCAATAAATTCCTGAAAGCGAGCCATGGCGCCGTAACGGCGAACGAACATCTCCGCTAAATTGCAGATCGGTTCCACTTCCGCATAGGCCATGCTAGACAGCGTGAGAATGGTGACAAAGTGGCCAAGGGAAATATTTCCCTCCACCGTTGCCCAAAGGGTAAGAGCTAGGACCCCAAAGGTACAGCTTTGTACCACCGTGCGTTGCCAGGTCCCCAGTTTCACATATCCCAGGTGAATGCGATAATCCACCACCTTAAACTCTCGGTTAAGCCGCTGGTGCTGTCGTTTAAGTTCTCGAGTTTCGGTGGCAAATGCTTTTACTGTTTTGATGTTGGTGATAATTTCCGAGGTGCGACTCTCGGTGTTCTCCATATATTTATCGATTTTCTCTTCTTGCAAGGACAACCCTTTGAGCCGCGACAAGCTATAGCTAAGAATGATGGTGAATGAGATTAACACCACGAGGGCAATGGGCCGGTCTAGGCAGGCGATAACGGCGAAGATCCCTAGGACCCTAAACAGTTTGGGGATGAATTGACCCACAATTTCTGGATAGGTCCAGGTGTAATTGGCTAGCCCCTTGGCCACACGGGCGGCAATGCGCCCAGGGTTGTTTTCATCGTAAAACTCCAGGGGTAACGTGAGGATCTTTTCTAGGGAACGACGGGCTTGGTCTCTTCGCGCTCGCAATGCCGTATCCCAGTTAAACCAAGCGCCGATCCATGGTTGTATGGGGGCACGGCCAACGGAAATGACACACACTAATCCTAGGATTACCCATAGGGAGAATGTGGCGGTGTTTGGTCGCTCCAACACCCTGCTCATCCAGCTGATAAAACTCTCTAAAGGCTGGTCCAGGGGCTGCTTGGAGAGAACATTGAGTAGCTGGCCTATGGCATAGGGGACAAACAGATCCAGTATTTCAAAAGTCCCCATGGCTAGGGCATTGAGGGCTGTGGTTGGCCAATAGTTTCGATAGTATCTAAGGATGGAAAGAAACTTATCCATGCGATGCCTCCCAAGGTCATTGAACTCAATGACAGTTTTTGTAGTATTAGTAAACTTCAAGTGCGCTGTGTGCCACTAAGATCGGCCAGATGGTTGCAGTGCCCTAGGGCGGGCTTAGATCAGCGTGCAATGGAAGCTCTAGTGAATGGCAAGATCCTTTAGGTGCCTATCATAACGATTTGTTGCTCGGTTAGGGCATGGTGGGATTCTGACTTAGGCGCTTGAGGGCCAGGGTTTGGTCGGTTTGGATGGAGATTTGTAGGTCCGATAGTTCCTGGAGTCTGGCCGCGAGGCTCTGGGCTTTTTGGCGGGCATTGCGGCGTTTGTGGAGGGCTGCGCGTGCCAAGTCTTCTCGTCCTCGTTTAAGGGCGGTTTCGGCCACATGCTTCCATTGGTCGCTATCCTTTAGCGCCTGCTGATAGTCGGGAAGCAGGGTGGTCGTTGCGATCGCAATATTATCCAGGGCTTTTTCAAATAAATCCAAAATTGCTTGGGGTGTCTCTTCCTGGGCCGCTTGCCGCGTTAATCCCCGAGGGACTTTTAGCTGATCTAACCGAAGGCCAAACTCATTCAGTTGGGGGCTGAGATTTTGTCCGGTGGTGCACCACGTTGCAAAATGTTCGCAGTTATTGAAGAAGAGATTGTAGCGTTGTTCTCCCAAACGACTTTCCGCTCGTCCAATGATGACATCGGGGAGAAAAGACACAGACTGCTCAAAGGGATATACCGGATTGCCCCGGGCAAACGCTGCGGTGCTAGTGCGTGAGATGGTGGCAGTGCCTACCTTCCGGTAGTGAATCACCGTGCCATCGCCACAGTCGATGCCATGATGCTGATAGGGCACGCCCATCACATCGCGCATCACGTAGACCTGATCCCCCCTAGCCATTTAGGTTAGTCCGCTATCCAAGGGTTTGGCATTACTTGGAGGTAGCTTGTCCCGCAGGTCTGTTTGCATGGCCTCCAAGTCTGTTCTAGTGGTTTGCCTAGATGCGGTGCGATTGAACTGCTGTTGTTTGCGTCTGGCCAGGAGTTCTTTGATGGACGCGGCTGAAGACTTCTCGGGCTGATCGATGGAAATCTGAAGATTGGGGCCTGAACGGGCCAGGCGCACCACTAACCCATCTTCTGCGGTAACGTTTTGGATCCGTTTTCCATCTAAATAGGTGCCGTTGGTGCCCAAACTTTGAATGGCCCAACCAGCTGCCCCCTTATGGATTTCCAGATGGTGCCGAGACACAACCGCACTGTAGAGAACAACATCATTATCCGTGGAACGGCCAATGCGGATAATGTCCTGTTCCTCAAAGGTCCAATTCTGTATGGGGGTCTTATTCAGGGGGTGGAGTAACGATAGGGTAATCACGTTAAGACATCGAAGGGCAAGGTAACAAGTCGGTTCGTGGGAAAGCGCTCGCTAAAGCACTGGGTATATGTCTGATCTATCCCTCATACAAGTTGAAAAATAAAGCTCACTTTATCACCCTTGCCAAGGGCGATGCGATCGCCGGGGCGCAGGCGATGTCGATTGCCCACGGCGAGGGGTAGATTATTGATGTACGTACCATTGGAACTACCCACATCTTCAATATAGTGGACATCTCCCTCAATCAAAATAGCCCCATGGACTCGAGACACAATGTCTGATTCTGGAAAGCCTGAAACATCGATGTCTGGCGGAACGCGGTCATTGGGTTTGCCGATGTTTAATCGACTGATGCCCACGGGGAGTTCTAATAGGGTATCAGTTTGCACATGGAGCAAACGCGCTGAGAAACTTTGCAGTTGAGTTTGAGGCGCAGCCCCTAAGTCCGCTTGTGGTTGAGTCGTTACGGGGACATTTTCAACATTTACAGCGGTGGGAATATTGTCAGGGATTGGATCCGGGGGAATGGGGGGTGGGGGTGCCACGGCTAACGGGTCTGGGGGCACCAGGGGATCGGCCTCTATGGGAGCTGTGTTGATTGGGCTGGCGGGTGGCTCTACTGCGGCTGGGTCTTCGGCAGGGAGCGGTGGCGGTGGCGTGCTAGCTGCAGGTTGATTGGCTAAATTATGACCACATTGACCACAAAAACTGGCATCTGCTTGGACCTGGGCACCACAGTTTGGGCAGGTTGTTAAGGACGGTAGGGGGGTGTAACAGGCTTCGCATTGAGAGGCCCCTTCCGGGTTCTGATAGTTGCAGTTTGGGCAAATAATCATTAGCAATGTGACTCACACTAGCCATGTATAAACTACATGGTTTCGGTGATTTTCTGTCGGTGGGTTGCAAGAAGTGTAGGTAATCTTTGCTGCGTTTCCGCATCTAGCCAGGCATAGGGTAGATGCGGAATCAGTGATGGGCAGCAACAGGGGATATTCCCCTGGGTCTGATGCTCTGGCGTTGCCGATTTTCGAGATGATCTGAATCTGGGCAATGTTGATGGCTGACACCATGGGCAGATCGGTTCATCCTTAAAACCAGCAACGGTGATTTCCTGATGCAGTCTCTTCCATACACGTGGGAAAAGGGCGTATTGCCCGTTTCCATACGGCGTATTGCACACCTGCATACGGTCGTATTGCTAGTGTGCCGTACGATTTATGTTTTGGGGAAGGCCGTGGCTCGCATCCGTATCTAGTAGCCAATAGAGGGCTCCCTGGGGGGCAATTAATCTGGCTGGATACAGGGCGCTGTCTGCGGTGGGTGCAAAGACTTGGGCCAGGGCGTTTTGTTTGTTGCTGCCAGCTACCAAAAAGAGGACGTGGCGAGCCTGGTTGATCAGACTGGCGGTGAAGGTGATGCGGGGCTGATCGTCTTTTTGGCCAACGGTGATCCAGCGGTCGGTTGCTTTGAGCGCTGCCGTGTGGGGAAAGAGGGAGGCTGTGTGGCCATCGTCTCCCATGCCTAACAAAATGATGTCAAACTCAGCGGGGGTATTTAAGCTGCCCTGGAAGCTTTGCAGCAGATCTTGTTGATACTGATCGGCACTGGCTTGGGGGGGGGCCGTGTCTGTGGGGACGATAAAGATATTTTCAGCAGGAATTGGGACGTGGCTCAGCCAGGCTTCCTGGGTCATTTTGGCATTGCTGTCGCTGTGGGTAATGGGCACATAGCGTTCATCGCCCCAATAGATATAGAGCTTCTCCCAAGGTAAATCGGTTTTGGCTAGGGCCTGGTAAAGCGGTTTGGGGGTGCTGCCACCGGACAGGGCAATGGTGCATCGGCCACGGGTTGAGATCGCAGCCCGAATCAGTTCGATTACCTGTTCGGTAGCCGCTTGCACCAGGGCAGCTTTGTCAGCAAATACATGCACCTGGGGCGCAGACTTGTGGATAGAGGGTGGGGCGACGGTCATAGGTCAAAATCACCAGTGTCAATATGCTAAAGACGGCTTGAAAACCACCTTTTTATGAACGCTAGCGCAGCTTTCCCAGGACACCTCATACTCTTAATAGACTTTGTATTATTCTGAGGGGCATTAAGGAAGGGGCTGAAGGGGGAGGTGTGATTTCTATTGTTTTGCCATGTCTAAACGAGATCAGGCATGGTTATTTACCCAACATTCTAGATAACCTGGCGTTACAACCTGGAAATAAGCAAATCATCATTGTCCTGAGCCCGAGTACGGATGGTACCTACGATGTGATTAATCAACATCCTGCGGCTAGAGACTTTAAGGTGATCGAAGCTGAGGCTGCCAATCGCGCCCAGCGATTAACCATTGGGATTGAAGCGAGCCAAGGTTCGATTGTGCTATTGCACCATCCGGCTACGCTACTGCCCCCCCAGGCCCTGGGGCAAATCGAGACATTAATGGCCGATGGCACGGTGGTGTGGGGGGGCTTTCGCCATAGTTTTGACTTCGACCATTGGCTACTAAAGTTTACGTCCTGGTATTCCACCACCCAGCGTCCGCACGCTAGCGGCATCCTTTATCTAGATCACTGTATTTTTGCGCGGCGGCAGGCATTGCTGGATATTGGCGGTGTGCCCGATATGGATATTTTTGAAGATACGGCCCTGAGTAAGGCCCTGGGGCAGTATGGTCCTCCGCGGTTGGTTGCCGGTACCATCGTCACCTCGGCTCGCCGTTTTAGGGAACGCGGGCTTTATCGCCATGCGGCGCTGAATCAGTTGCTTAAGTTGATGTACTACGCTGGTCTAGATCCTAAAAAAATGAATTGGCTCTACGAAGGTAAGAGCCAAATTAACGTAAGCTACAACGAACGAAAAAAATAGATATATCGATTGCTTAAGTGGGCGATGCATAGTTTAGGGGTGGTTCTACCCTTGGCCTAGTCCCTAGGTAAGCTTTGCCAACCCTATTGCTTTTTCCATGTCTCGTACCTATAAAGCCACTGGTATTAACTTAAAGGCCTCTCCCATGGGGGAGAACGATCGCCTGATGACCATTTTGACGAAGGAGCATGGGTTGCTGCGTGCGATCGCGCCGGGGGCCCGCAAGCACAAGTCACGTTTGGGAGGGCGCAGTGGCCTGTTTGTGGTGAACGAGCTCATGCTGTCCAAGGGGAAGTCCCTAGACAAGATGATTCAGGCCCAAACCCAGCAGTCCTTTCCGGGGCTGAGTCGCGATTTAGCCCGATTGACCGCCGGGCAATACTTGGCAGAGTTGGTGCTGTGCGAGGCCAGCGAACAACCCCAGGAAGAATTATTTGAGCTATTGGTGGCCCATCTAGAACGCTTGGAGACAGCTTCAGCGGGGACCGTATTAGCCTGTTTGGCCCAGGGGACATTTCATATATTGGCCCTGGCTGGGGTGGCCCCAGAACTGCGTTACTGCTGTGTCAGCCGGAAACCGATTCAACCCCGTTTAGATCGTGGGGACAGTCCCTGGCAGGTGGGGTTTAGTATCGCCGCTGGAGGCGTGATTACCCTAGAGCAGCTAGAACGGTTGGAGAATAATGCGGGGCCAGCGGATTATGACGCAGGACGGCGCAAACGCATTTATGGCTCGCTAACCACGACAATTGGCGCGGCAGAGCTGGCGTTGTTACAACAATTAGCCCAACCAGAGCTTGTGTTCACCCAGGATCGTTCTTTAACATCTATAGGGGGAGTGGATGCGGCTCCCCACGGTTTGTGGCGTCGGGTGGAACGTTTGCTCAGGAACTATGCCCAGTTTCACTTTGATCGTCCCATTCGCTCTGCTGCGCTAATCGATAGCTGCTTTGCTTCACCCGCTTATGCTTCGTGAGTCCGACGCCAATGAATCATCTAAGCTGCCAGATGCTGACCAGCAGTCGGCAGCTGACAAGATAGATGTGGGCTCACTGACCGAGCAGAACGGCAGGGCCACTGAGGCCCAGGCGGCATCCCCGCAGCCCGCCACCGGCTTTTGGCCGGTCTTAAAAAATCGAAATTTTCTGACTCTGTGGGGCGGTCAGGTCTTTTCCCAGCTGGCGGACAAGGTGTATTTAGTGCTGATGATTGCCATCATCGCGAGTCAATATCAGCTGCCGGGGCAAACCATCAGCGGCTGGGTATCGGCGGTGATGATTGCGTTTACCATTCCGGCGGTGCTGTTTGGGTCGTTGGCTGGGGTATATGTCGATCGCTGGCTCAAGCAGCCGGTGTTGGTGTGGACCAATATTTTTCGGGGGGCCTTGGTGATTGTGCTGCCCCTACTGTTGTGGCTCAGCCACGACTGGGGAAATGTTGCTGGCATTCCCGTGAGCTTTTGTTTGTTGCTGGTAATTACCTTTTTGGTATCTACCCTGACCCAGTTTTTTGCCCCGGCTGAGCAATCGACGATTCCGCTGATTGTGGAAGATCGTCATTTGCTGTCGGCCAATTCGCTTTACACCACCACCATGATGGCGTCGGTGATTATTGGCTTTGCCGTGGGGGAACCGCTGCTTGCGATCGCAGATAAACTCATGGCGCCCTTAGATCACGGCAGTGGCATTGGCAAAGACATTTTGGTGGGCCTCAGCTACTGTTTGGCGGGCCTGATCTTAATTGCCATGAATACCGGCGAGGCTGCCGAAACCCTGCAGCGCGATAGCCACGTGTTGACCGATATCAAGGATGGTCTGACCTACATCAAACAGCGTCCCCCCATTCGTAATGCCATTATTCAGCTAGTCCTACTATTTTCAGTGTTTGCCGCGCTGGCGGTGCTGGCGGTGCGTTTAGCGGAAGTCATCCCCGCCCTGAAGTCATCTCAGTTTGGTGTTTTGTTAGCCGCTGGCGGTGTGGGCATGGGTATTGGTGCCGCCATCATTGGGAATTTGGGTCACCGTTTCAAGCGTCGTCACCTGAGCATGGTGGGCCTATTGGGCATGGGGGCCGCTTTAGCAGGGTTAGCAACTACCATTCACAGCCTGGGGTTTAGCCTGGGGCTGATTGCGCTGCTCGGGGTGTTTGCCGCTGCGGTGGGCATACCGATGCAAACCACTATTCAGGAGCAAACCCCAGAAGATATGAGGGGTAAAGTATTTGGTCTGCAAAATAATCTAGTCAATATTGCGTTGAGTCTGCCTTTGGCATTGGCGGGGGTGGCGGAAGCGTTCTTTGGCCTGCGGCTGGTGTTATTTTCCCTGGCGACCATTGTGGTGTTGGGTGGTTTGTTTACCCAAACGGTGTTTACGGTGCCCGCAGAATCGACCGCTGATGCCCGTACTTAAGAGTGGATCACGCGAAGGCTGGGGACACGAACCCCTGAGTAAATTCTAAAATCCTGATAAAGTCGTATAAAGTATTCGTACGGCTGCTTAAGCAATATTAAGTTTATGAACTTGGTCTGGGGCTTGGGCACAACAATCTCGCCGCAGGGCAATTCCCCAACGGTTGCAAGCGTTAAGCCGTCAATGTTTGCTTTGGTTATTACGTTTGAAATAACCCTTTTTATAAACACTTATATAGCCACCCTGTTAGATGCATATTGCATGGATTGGTAAAAAATCCCCTTTTTGTGGAAATGTTACCTACGGTCGAGAGATTACCAACGCGCTACTAGAGCGTGGTTACCGGGTGACGTTTTTGCACTTTGCAACGACTGAAGAATCTGAAGGAGAGCAGGGTGGCTATGAAGAAGTTTCGCTGCCATTTATCTTCAAGTCCCAAATTTTAATTATTCCTAGCTTTCGGTCAGCCCGTCGGCTGGCGGAGGTGTTGGCGGAACTTAAGCCCGATTTAGTCCACGCCTCGTTATCCTTATCCCCGCTAGACTTTAAGCTGCCAGAAATTTGCCATGAGCTGGGTATTCCCCTGGTGGCTACTTTTCATCCTGCCTTTGACCGCAAACGCCGTAATTTAACGTCGGGGACCCAGCATTTTACCTATCAGCTCTATGCCCCTCGGTTGGCGCACTATGACCGAGTGATTGTATTTTCTAGAATCCAGCAGGAGCTATTGGTGAAGTTGGGGGTGCCCCTGGAGCGGGTGGCGGTGATTCCCAACGGTGTGGATGTGTATCGCTATTCTCCGGGGACTTCCCCCATTAAAAAGGAGCTGCGGGCCCGGTATCTGTATGTATATCAAGGGCGGCTGGCCATTGAAAAAAATGTTGAGTCGATGCTGAAGGGCTGGAAGCTGGCCAATTTGGGCCCTGACCATAAGCTGGTAATTGTGGGCAGTGGCCCCTTGGAACTGGCCTTGAAAACGGCCTATGGTGCCGATGATTCGGTGATTTGGTTGGGGTTTGTGGCGGATGAAAATCGCCGCATTGAAATTTTGCGGGGTGCGGATGCGTTTATTTTGCCGTCCCTGATTGAGGGATTGTCGCTGTCTTTGTTGGAAGCGATGGCCTGTGGGGCGGCCTGTATCGCCACAGATGCGGGCGCTGATGGTGAGGTGTTGGAAGATGGGGCGGGCATTGTGCTAGATACCCAGCGGGTGGCCCAACAGCTGCATACGATTTTGCCCCTGTTGCGGGACCATCCAGAAATGGTCTCGCTGTTGAGTAGCAAGGCACGGCAGCGGGTGTTGGATCGTTACACCTTGAGTAAAAACATTACCCAGTTGGAAAATTTGTATGCCCAGATGGTGCCCAGTAAGGCTCGGTATTCCATCCCTCAGCAGGTGGGACGTCTCTAGCGCGGGCGCTGGCTTTAGCTGGCCCAGGCCTCCGGGGCTAGCACGCTGTTCAAAATTTCTAAATCCTCAGGTCGATCCACATCCCGTAGTTGTTCTAGGGTGGCAACAGAAAGATTTAGGGTCTTTGCGATCGCAACCGTTTGGGCAAACACCTCACTAGTGCCCCAGGAAATATTTTCAAACAGTTGGGGCTGGGGATGATTCAGACCAATCATGTAGTAGCCACCGTCTGCGGCTGGCCCCAGCACCACATCATGGGTTTTAAGCAGCCGAAATGCCTGCTTAAAATGGCTGTTCTTTAGCTGGGGGCAGTCCGCCCCAATGGCCACCACCGCCTCCATCTCCAAGCCAAAATTATCCACAAAGGCCTGGTGCAACCGATTGCCCAAATCCCCAGCAAACTGGGGTAAATAGGTAAACTGTCGGCCTAGCCAGGTGCGCATTTGGGCGAGTTCGCCACCGGCAAAATGAACCTGCCGGTCAATCTCTGGCCCCAGGAAAGCCATTTCCCCAGCCATGGCTTCCGTCATCCTGCGCTGTAGTGCAGCGGCCTCGACCGCACCTAGGTGGGGAATCAGTCGAGTCTTGGTATTCCCAGCTTTGGGATACCGGGTAAACAACATTAGGCAAGCGTTTATCGCCACGATAATTCTCTATTTTAATTTTTCTTTATTATCACTGTTTGTTCAATGACCAGTCGTAGTCGAAGTAACTAACCTTGTACTCACCCGCTTCTAGATAGGCCCGTTCCTCTGCACTCACGTAGTTGCTAATAAAGTTCAGCACAGCGCGCTCTTCTTTGCTGCCCGTAAACCCACTATCCACTCCGTAGCTAGGGATCCAATCGCCACCAAACCAGCTAAAAATTTTAGATAGCTTGACCTCACCGCCCTCTTGGTCGATCTTTAGACCATCGGGCCTTGCTAGCCACTGGGTCACCTGTTCATCTAGCTGTTCATCTAGCTGGGCGCCGGTAAAGGCCTGATTGCGCAAGGGCGGGCAGCTAATGGCGGCACAGACAATGGCGGCGTGGAGACGGGGTTCATCAAAGTCCACCCGCAGCACATCATGCTCAATTTCGTTGAGTGTTTTTTCTGTTTGCCGAATGGGATGTTTCCGCAGACGCCATACCCCAGTAATATCCTTAATGCTCGACTTGAGCGGCGTTTGATCAACAATGGACTTGAGCGTAAGAGAGTTATAGGCGTTAATCCAATAGGCAATTTGTTCCGCCTCACTCCAGCCGCTGACGGTGGCTTCGTCAACGGTGGCTAAACCCTTGTTGAAGGTATCCAATACCTCCCGAGACTGTTGCAAATCAACGTAGTTAACCCAGCCTTCGTCATTGACGTAGGTGCTTAAAACATCATCGTAAATGGTGTAGTCAATCCCCTGGGCAGAGGCAATCTCCACCTGGGCTGAGGGGGTATTGGCGGTGGTGTCGGGGCCGGTGGAACACCCCACTAGGCCAACGGAGAACGCCAGAATAAGGGCTGATAAATACTTATGCTGCATAATAATTTTGAAAAAATCGTAGGGGGAATATGTGGATCAAGCCTTAACTGGTAATCTCTCACGGCCAACTGAATGCAGCCTGAGATGCGGCTTAAGTTCTGTTCAATTTTGGGGTTAACCCCAGCTTGGGCCAGGTGATTTTGGCGCTGCTCCAGGCAATGCCCAGGACAAAGGGCCACCATAAAATATGGCGCTGGGCCTCGGGCAAAATCCAGCTGTAGTCTTCCTGGGCAGACATATATAGCAGCGTGAAGTACACATAGGCTGAGAGACTAATCAGTCGAATCCCTAGGTTGCGGCTGAACACTAGAAAAGGCATGAGCCAGCTCAAGTACCAAAAGTGAATGATGGGGGAAATTACCATCAAAAAAATCAGATACCATTCGGTGAATTTGTGGAACGTATGGGCCCGCAGCAGCAGCCACACAACGACTAACGCCAGGGGAAAGGCATAGAGCCAGTTGGCCCAGCGTGAGGGTTCCCAAAGTTGTTCAACAATATAGGGAATCAGTTCAGAACAGCGCCCGGTAACAACGAAGGACGACCCAAATTTTACTAATGGGCAAGATGTGGGACTACAAAATGGCACGGCGGCCAGGACCACGGGCCCTAGGCCGAGGATGCCGCTGCCTAGGGCCGTGGCGATGCGCCCTCGCCGCAGGGCATGCCACACCACAAAGGCGAGCACCGGTAGGGAAATCCATTTCACGGCGATGCTAATGCCCACAAAAAAAGCACTGCCTAGATAGGTGAAGGGGGGGAGGGTGTCTGCGGCGGCACCGGGGCGATCAAACCATAGCCAGGCCATCACCAGGGGTAGCACAAACCAGCTGTCGTAGTGGCCCCCACCGGCAAAGCTATAGAGCACTAGGGGGTTCCAGGCATAGAGGAGGGTGGCCCGATGGCCAAAGCGACGGCTCAGCAGCCAGCACACGGCTAGGTCGGCGGCGGCAAAGGCGGCCTTGAACAGGGGGACCCATAGGCCAATGCGGGCTAGGGTTTTGAACCCAAACTGGGTGACGGGGGGATAAATGGCTGAGGCGTAGGGGTGGTTAATTTGGTCCCACCATTCGGTGCGCAGCGGCTTAAGCACATCGGCCATGGGGGAAAAATCGTAGGGGCTAAAGCCCTGGAGCTGAACGTAGCCCTCCCATAGGTAGCGCCAAATGTCATTGCCGGGGTACATGGTGAGGAGCAGCAGTCGGGTGGCGATCGCAACTCCCCAGAACCAGATGCCGGGAACGCTGCGCAGCATCCAGGCCAAGATAAACCCCACCCCCATGATGGCGCTGCCAATCCAAAAGTGAATGACCGATGTGGGTTCGCTAAAAGCACCGTGGGGCAAGGTGTAGATGGTGCCTGCCACAAGCAAAAAAGCACTCAGAAAGAGCAGCCCCGGCTGATGCTTTTCTGGGTTGGGGGTGGCGCCGCCGCGCCAGAGATTGTGCCAGTACAGCTGGGTCAGGGTGGACAAAATAATGGTGCCGGCTTGGATGCTGCCGCCAAGGGTGCCGGAAATTTTGGATGTGCCCCCCTGGCGCGGCAAGTAGTTGACGGGCAGTTCGCAAATGCGCAACCCGCATTCGACGGCGCGGGCCTGCATTTCCACGGTCCAGCCAAAGTTGCGATCGCGCATGCCAATTTGGTCTAAGGCCGTTTTGCGGATTAGGCGTAGGGGGCCTAAATCTTGAAAGCGATGGCCCCAGCCAAGGGCAATCAAAGACCCCGACAGCCAATTGCCAAAATTTTGCACCGGGCTCAGCTGTTTGCGCCCTGCTGCTGTGCCCCGGCGATTGCCCAAAATCAAATCGTAACTTTGCCGCTGGGCCAAAAACTCCGGCAATTGCCCCAAATCATCACTGCCGTCCGCATCACAAAATAAAATCCATTCTATGGCGGTGGGCATGGCCTGCAGACCTGTCCAGCAGGCTTGCCCATAGCCCTTTATCGGTTCTTGCACCACCTCGGCCCCGGCTTGGGCTGCCACCTGGGCTGTGCCATCGATACTGCCGTTATCCACCACCCGAATGTGGTTTAACCCCTGGGTCTGCAGGGCCTGAATCACCTGGGGGATGGTCGCCGCTTCATTCAGCGCTGGAATAATAACTAACGTATTGTCTAAGGTCATGGGCTGCCACGAAACTGCGCTGGGCTTATTAAATAGGGTGTGGCTGAAATTCTGCTGAGCTTTTTAACAGCAAATTCTCAGATATCGGCAGTTATGTGGGGGGTATGCGGTCATTTTCTCAGCCAAACATCTTAAGTTCTCCGTGCCAATTCCTCTGCTACCAATTACCCTCTGTAAACTGTAGTAGCGGTATGTAGGAGTGGTCCATGGCAACAGCAGCAAAACCAACAACGATTATCGATCCGCAGTTGCAAACCTATCGCACTGCCCTGGCGGAACTGCTACAGCGGATGCAGGCCTTAGCCGCCAGCATTAATAACCCGGCCTTGGCGGAAACCACCGACAGCCTGCGCCGCAACATTGATGAACCCTTTTTGTTTGTGGTGGTGGGGGAGGTCAAAGCTGGCAAAAGCAGCTTTGTGAACGCGTTGCTAGATGCGGAGGTGTGCGCCACGGATATTGCCCCCTGCACCGATTCGATTCAGCAAATTGTCTATGGCGATCAAGAGACCGTTGAGCAAATCGAGCCCCATCTGCGCAAGCTGAGTCGCCCCATTGAGATTTTGCGAGATGTGTCCATTGTGGATACGCCGGGCACCAATTCCCTGGTGGATGGCCATCAGGTGATTACGGAACGCTACATTCCCAACAGCGACCTCACCTTTTTTGTTCTGTTTGCCAAAAACCCTTACCAGAAAAGTGCCTGGGACTTTTTGGACTATGTCAGTGTGAACTGGCGTAAAAAAGTGGTGTTTATTTTGCAGCAGGCAGATTTGCTACGGTCTGAAAATTTGGCCACTAACGTTCAGCAGGTGCGGGACTACGCGATTCAAAAACAGATTCCTGACCCGATGGTCTTTGCCACATCGGCGGAAATGGAATTTGAAGGGGATGCGGACAATAGCGGTTTTGCCCCCGTCCGTCAGTACATTCGCGATATGGTCTCCACGGGGGAGAGCTACAAAGTGAAGCTGCGGTCCGTGAGCGGCACCACCCAAAAGCTGATTGAAGCGCTGACGGACGATATCAATATGCTGCAAAAACAGCTGAATGAAGATAGGGCAACGGCCGATGGCATTCGCCAGCAGATTGCTGGGGGCCGGGCGCGATCGCAAACCGAAATTGATACATTAGTGAGTCGCCTTAGCGATCGCTACGACACCATTGCCAGCCGCATCAAACTAGAATTTCGCGATAGCCTGTCTGTGATGACCGTAATGCGTCGGTCCTTTGTCGGCATTTTTAACAAAGAGGCATCGCTGCAGGCCTGGATGAACGACTTCAAAGATCGCTGCCAGGACGAACTCAAAACATCCCTAGAAGAACTTTCCAATGAAGGTGCCCAGCATTTTGTCGATGGCATTCGTCAGCTACTCCAAGGATTAACCGATGACCTGAATGCGGTGCAGACCCATCAGCTTCAAAGCAATGCCATTTCCATCAAAATCCTAGAACGCCGCCAAGAAGTCATCGAAAGCGTTAAAGCCAAAGTCGGCACCCTGCTGACCGATGAGGGGCTAACGCGCACCCTGGGTTCCGAAGCTGAAAGCATGGCCGCCGAAATTGTTGGCGGGGCCTTTGTGGCCGTAGCCGGCACCATTCTCCACATTGTCGAATTTGCCGTAGCCGAGGCCATTATGAACGCCATTGGCATCGCCTTTGCCGGTATCGGCGTCATTTTTCTAGCCATTGGCATTGCCTGGCAGCGCCGACAAATCATTACTAAATTTGAGCAGGCCCTCGATAGCGAAAAAAGTCGCTTCAAAACGGATGTGGCCGATCGCCTCAACCAAAAACTGAGCCTAATTTACGAAGAAGTGGAGCGTATTTTTGTCCAGTTTTACGATTATGTAGAACGCGAAACTGAAGCCGTTGCCCCGGTGCTAGACCAATACGACGCTATCCAAACCGAGGCCAAGGACTTATTTAACGAAATGGCCACTCAAAACCTATTGCAATAGTCTTCTCGATAAAACATGGGGAAAGGATACAGCCATATCAACCTGCATCCTTTCCCCATGCCCTTAAGCTAATAAGTTTTGAGGTAGATTTCTAATCTTCCTTGGGCTCTTCTAGGGATGTGCCACCGCCTGAAGATTCATAGATAGCATCCAGCTGCTCGCGCGCATCTTTGATCGAAATAGAGCGCATTACCAGCAGAGGCTCATCGAGCACATTGCCATCGTCGTCTAACAATTCCGGGTGGGGGACACGGCGGGGCTGCTTGGGTCTAGATGCAGCGACACTGCCAGTGCCTCGCCGGGTTTCGATACCCAGGCTAATAAGATTACGGACTAAATTGACAATTGCCAATACAGCCAGAATCGAAAACGCAAAAATATAGAGTAAATGCAGCATAGGAAGAAGCGTTTGCGCTAATTGTCCTCTGTGAGTTTGTCTGGAGCCGCTTGGGCTTGCTGCTGTCGGAACCGAATCGCCACATTCCAACATTCATGGACCAGCTGATGCCAAGACATTACCACGGCAACATCGACACCAGCTTGGCTGTCGGTTGCCTGAAATAGCGCCTGAGATGCACTCACCAGCTGTTGAGCTTCACGCACCCGAGCCAGCAAATTTTGCTGTTCGTCTTCACCAAGAAAATCAATGGTCTCAGCTTCGAGCAAAGTAATAGAACGACTGAACCAGTGCTGGAAATCGTTCAGGAGGGGTTCTAGGACCGCCTTCATTAGCTTTGTTTCGGGGGCGTTGGGACTGGACATCAGCTGTGTTTAAGCTAAACAGTTAGAGTACTTATGAATGTTTAGTTAAAATCCACAAGCTATTACTAGCTTAAACAGAACCTCCAGAGAATGCCAATTAGCATGTGTATTGAGAAACAATAGGCAATACCAATGAGCTTTCCGTAAGGAGTATTAATTACGGTATATATTAGCGCTATTCTCATTTGAGAATAGTTAAGATATGACATCAATTTTACCGTTACGCTTTGAGCGCATACACCAATACTTATTGCTGGCGGTGTCTCGGCCTGTTTGGGATGCCCTCAAAGGGCGCAGAAATACCGCAATTTTGCTGACTATCCTGTGATTTCTTCTAAGGTTTGCCAGCCAGCTTTCCAAAGCTGTCGATTTTTTAACACCGTAGCGTTAATCCAAAAGCGTACGGTGGGGTCGCAGGAGGCTACCAGTTCAGCGAAGACGAGCTTGCCTTGGTTTTTGCGATTGACAACTTGAAAATGCCGCCAACCCATGGTCCTTTGCTGGGCTGTCCATTTGGAGCCTACTAAGTGGGGAAATTTTTGTTTCTTTGGTTTGGGCATTAGTCGCTGTTATGGCGCTGCTGTGTTGAAGCATGGGTGGGTGGGCAAGCTATCCTCAACCATGGTTTGGCCGAGCGTCGTTCTACGGTGCTCAACCATAGGCTGGCTAGCTCAGAATTTTTTTGAGCCCGCGAATATGCACGGCGCGGCTGGTGATATAGGCGGTTTTGGGTTCTAGCCGGATGTACACTTTGCCCGATAGCAGACCGCGCACATTTTGGCGTCCATAGACAACGATATCTGCTGGCAAATTATCGTCGTCTAGGGGGGTGTAGCCTAGTTCGGCTAGGGGTTGACTGATTTGGTTGAGAAAAACTTTGTGGCCTTTGATGGGTTGCTTGAGGGTAATCGATCGGTTGAAATATAGCCCTAGGAAGCCGCCAACTAGTCCCATGACTAATCCCATTTGGTTGGGGATAGAACTCATGGGGCTTAGATTTAGCACCAGGCTGGCCAGCACAATGGTAATCAGTGTCGTGGTGCCAAAGTAATACAAAAAGGTGAGGGAGTTTTCAGGCCCTGGATTGCTGGTCGTCATAGGGAGGCTGATGCATTATTGTCGTACATGGCAAATCCTTGATGTATTAGGATATTTGCGCGCTAGGGTAGCCTTTGAACGGGCTGGGGACATGGTCAATGGGTTGTCCTACCCTGACAAATAGTATAGGGTTGCGCAATTTGTCGTTACTGATTTTTGAGGGCAAAGCTACCTTTGAAACTGTCTTGTAGCCTGGGTTTGAGGAATATCCTCATGATTTGGATGGCAAATGCTCATAATTTTATGGCAATCCTTGGGAAATTCAGTGGCAGAATGGTCAAGCTGTTTCGCTCAGCCTATGGATATTGGACTGGTAAACCATGATTGAGGTAGATCAGCTAAGTAAGGCCTATGGTTCCACACTGGCCATTAAGGATGTGTCCTTTAAAGTCGAGCCGGGGGAAATTCTAGGTTTTCTGGGACCCAATGGGGCGGGCAAAACCACCACCATGCGGATTTTGGCTGGCTATTTGCCGGCCACCAGTGGTACGGCACGGATTGCCGACCATGAGGTGCATACGGATTCTATGGCGGTGCGCCAAAGCATTGGCTATTTGCCAGAGACTCCCCCCCTCTATCCGGATATGACGGTGGAGGCGTTTCTTTATTTTGTGGCCCGGATCAAGGGGGTGCCCATTGGCGATCGAAGCCAGCGGGTGGCGTCGGCCATGGAGCGCTGCAACCTGGGCGAAAAGAGGCGGATCCTGATTCGGAAGCTGTCGAAGGGATTTCGTCAGCGGGTGGGGATTGCCCAGGCGATTGTGCACGATCCGCCGGTGATTATTTTGGATGAGCCTACGGTGGGGCTGGACCCAAAGCAAATTATTGATGTGCGAAATCTGATCAAAAGCCTGGCGGGGCAGCATACGATCATTCTCTCCACCCACATCCTGCCCGAGGTGAGCATGACCTGCGATCGCATCACCATCATCAATCAAGGGCGCATCGTTGCCACCGATACGCCAGAAAATCTGACGGCGCGGTTGGCCGGACAGTTGGGCTATGCCATTGAGGTGGCGGGCGACCCAGAGCGGGCGAACTCGGTGCTAAACGATTTGGAACAGGTGGAGTCGGTGACGGCCCTATCCGGCGAGGGCCTGGCGGAAAATCATTATCGATTTCAGCTAGTGTCGGCCACGGAAGACGATCCGGGCAGTGAGATCGCCAGCGCCATTATCAATTCAGATTTGGGCCTGTATGAACTGTCCCGCAACCGGGTCAGTTTGGAAGATGTCTTCATCAACCTGATCACCGAAGACCCCTCCACCGCAGAAGAAGACGATTCCGAGACCGAGCCCTGCGAGGCTGTCGTAGATGATGACCCAGAAAACGATGACCCAACGAAGGCCGAGGCCGAGCCAGACGATGAAGCCGCTTTGGTAGCCGCCGCGGAGCCACCGACGGATAGTGCCGCCGACCCCGCCGACCAGACCCCAGAAGATTCTGCCGAACAAGACACCCCAGCCAAGACCGATGAATAGCATCGTTACCGTTATCAGCAACATCATTGCCATCTACCGTCGGGAACTCCAAAGCTACTTTGCGTCTCCCCTGGCCTACGGCATTGCCACCATATTTTGGCTCTTAGCCAGCTTCTTGCTCATTATTCTGGTGTTTGGTCCCCAGGGATTGCTAGAGCAGTCGGCCTTTGCCGACCAGGCCGGGTTGCAAAGTGCCCCCCTGGATCTGCCCTACGAATTCACCCAGTTCTATCTAGGGCTATTGGGGTCCCTGGCCATGTTTGTGCTGCCCGCCCTTTCCATGGGGCTCTATACCGATGAGCGCAAGCAGGGCACCCTCGAACTCTTAGCCACCTCCCCCATTACCAACTGGGCGGTGGCCTTAGGCAAGCTGCTGGGGGTGGTCACCTTTTTTCTCACCATGGTCTTGCCCCTGCTGGTGTTAGAAGCCCTGATTGTGGGCGCATCGGACCCACCATTTGACCTCAACCTACTGTTTATCGGTCATCTGGGGCTGATCTTGATGGCCGCAGGGGTGCTTTCCCTGGGGATGTTTATTTCCTCACTTACAGAAAGTACGGTGCTGGCGGCTATTCTCACCTTTGCCATGGTGCTGGTGCTATTTGTGTTAGAAGGTGTGGCCAGTGGCTTGGAAGGCCCCCTGGGGGAAGCCATTAGCCATTTATCGTTGCTCAAGCACTACAGCGATTTTACCCAAGGGGTGTTTGACCTCGGCGGGTTTGTCCTGTTCCTGTCCTATGCGGTTTTAGGGTTATTCTTAACCGCCCAGTCCATCGAAGCCTTTAGGTTTCAGCGAAACTAGCCCGTGTAGAGTTCCTGACTGGCCCCGCCAAAGCATTTGTCCCACTTCATTGATACTCTTCTTTCTACCTCCACTGTATGAAAGCGCTGTCTACCCTTCGCCCCTATCTCCGCTGGTTAATTTGGCCCGGTTTAGCTCTGACCACGGCGGGGCTGATCTCTGGTTTTGTCGGTGCCTGGACGGCTGTCCCCGTGACCCTTTTGGTGGCGGGTGTGGCGCTCACCCAAATTGGCCTATTTATGGGTGGGGGTGGCTATCGCAACTTTTTGCAAAGTCGATCTACCCAGGCGGGGACGAATGCCGTCCTGGCAACGGTGTCGGTGCTGCTGATTTTGGCGGTGGCCAACTTTTTGGCGGTGCAATATGGGCCGCGCATTGATTTTACCGAAGGCGGTCTATTCACCTTGGCCCCCGAGACCCAGGCCGTAGTTAGCAATTTAAGACAGCCCGTGAATGTGGTGTTGTTTGATGCGTCGCTCAATTCCAATGATAAGGAGTTGCTGGATAGCTATCAAAATATTAATGAGAACCTCACCTACGAATATGTAAACCCGTTTCAAAACCCAGGCATTGCCAGGGAGTTTAATGTGTCGGGGGAAGGTCGGGAAGTGCACCTAGAGGTGGGCGACAAGAAAATTTTTGTGCAGCCCCTGGGGGTGCAAGGCTTAAACGAGCAGGACCTGACTAATAAATTGGCCCAGATTGGCCGCGATCGCGATGCCGTTGTGTACTTTCTCCAGGGCCATGACGAATTCCTCATCGACGGCAGTGTCTCCGGCTATGCCCAGGCCGCCGCAGCCCTAGAAGAAGATGGGTTTACGGTGGATACCCTGAACTTTGATGAAATCGGTGTGGTGCCAGGGGATGCCAATGCCCTGGTCATTGCTGGGCCGAAGCAAACCTTCTTTGAACCCGAGGTGGAGATCCTCGAAACTTATCTGGATGAAGGGGGCAGCGTTTTGCTAATGGTAGATCCCCAAACCAATCCAGAACTGGACAGCCTGCTAGAGGAATGGGGCATTACCCTAGATGAGCGTCTGATTGTCGATGCATCCAATACGGGGCAACTGGTGGGCCTAGGCCCTGCCGCACCTCTGGTGACCGACTATGGTGAGCACCCCATTACCGAAGCATTTGACAATGGCCGTTCGTTTTATCCCCTGGCCCGTCCGGTGCTGGTGGAGGAGGTGGACGGTGTGGAGGCAACGCCCCTATTGCTGAGCAATGCCCAAAGCTACGCCGAAGAACTGTCGCCCACCGGCGAGCTTAATGTGGATACGGAACAAGCGCCGGAAGGTCCGTTTACCATTGGTGTGGTGCTGACAAGGGAGATTCAGGACCCGGATCTGGAAGAAACAGAATTTTCGGAAGAGTCCTTTGAAGACCCCTCCTTTGACGAGGCCGAAGAAGAGGCCGAAAACGAAGAGACTGTGGAAGAAGAAGAAGCTACTGCAGACGGGGGTGAAACAACATCCGAGGCTGAGGACGAAGGCGCCCAGGGTGAAGGGCGGCTGGTGGTGATTGGCAATGCGACATTTGCCACCGATGGTCTGTTTGGTCAGCAGTTAAACGGGGATGTGTTTCTCAATAGTGTTACCTGGCTCAGCAATCTGGAAGATTCGATCCTATCGATTCGGGCTAGGGAAATTACTAACCGTCGCATTACTATGACGGTTTCTCGTCAGATTTTGGTCATTGTTTTGGCGCTGATTGTGTTGCCCTTACTCGGCTTAATCGGTGCCACCGTGACTTGGTTCCGTCGTCGTTAGGTTTTTTAGGGAGCATATGCCATGAAGCTACAGCGTAGCACTGGGGTGTTGTTGGGCGTTGCGATCGCGCTGGTCGCCACCGTTGCCATCATCGAAACCACCAAAAAAAATAGACCCGAAAAGGGGCAGCCTCTCTATGCCTTTGCTGAGGAAGATGTGGATGCATTTACCATCACCCGCAGCGACACCACCCTCGCCTTTGAAAAAACAGACGGCACCTGGCAAATGACCGCACCCGAAGATGCCCCAGCAGATCCGTCGGCCATTGCCTTTTTCCTCAATATCATCACCACCGATCCGATTACGGAAACGATCTTAGCGACCACAGCGCAGCTGGACGACTATGGCTTAGACGCCCCCCGGGCCACGGTGGAGATGACTGTGTTTGAAGAGAGTCATACGTTGGCCTTAGGCGACGAGGACTTTAGTGGGTCCTCAATGTATGTGATGACGACTGAGATTACGCCAGAGACTGAACCTGGAGAGCTTTATTTGATGCCCAATAGTCTACGATCTGGCATTGGGCGTCGCATAGATCAATGGATTGCGGCCGAAGATAGCGAAGAGGCAGTAGAGGAAGGATTAGAGCCTGAAAGTGAAGAAACCACAGAACCGTCGGCATCTGAAGAGTCTGAACCATCCGATGCTTTAGATAGTGCGGACGAAGATGCTGATGCAACAGGGGAAGAGTCAGAAGCAGAAATATCAGAGCCTGACAGTGAGGAAACCACAGAACCATCGGCATCTGAAGAGTCTGAATCACCGGATGCTTCAGACAGTGAAAGTGAGTGACTCTTCTAGAGTTCAATTAACTTCTCTTAGTGAGAATCAGAAGAACTCTGAATCACCTGGAGTTAGTCCTCTTAACCATATTCCACCCTCACGTCTTCAGGGATTTCTGAGGGTTCTAAAACAACGTCTTCGTACAGTTCAGTAAAGGTACCTGTGAAATCAATACTCTTCAAGTCAAACGTCTCATCTTCTAACGTGTAAAATTGCAACACCCACTGTCCAGAGTCATTACGACGAAAGATTTCTAATCGCTGACAGTGAGTGTTGATCAACACATATTCCTGCAAGCTCTCCAACGCCCGATAGGCGGCAAACTTATCTCCCCGATCATAGGCTTCTGTCGATTTAGACAATACTTCGATCACCAACTTTGGAAACCGCTTGTACGTATCCGTCTCCTGATCGCGCGGGTCACAGGTAACCATCACATCCGGATAAAAGAAGCGATTTCGTGCCTCCACCTGTGCCTTCATATCTGAAATATACAAACGGCAACCGGTCCCTCGTATATGCCCCCGCAGTGCCGCGAATAAGTTACCTGCTATGGTCACATGGCTATCCGTGGCCCCAGCCATGGCATAGATTTGGCCGTCGATATACTCATGCTTAATGGGGCTTTCGGCCTCTAGCCGCAGATAATCATCAACGCTTAGATACTGCTCGGGTAAAGCAACCATGGCAACTGTGGCAGGTTTCCGTGCCCATTGTAACGCCATAATTAAAGCGCCAGAGACAAGCCCCCGGCGCTGAAACCTTTATTCCGATAACGCTTACTGCGGCAAGACTTGAGCGGGGTATGAGCCATGCTTGGTAAAAACATGGCTCACGTGCCCTAGGTTAGGGTGAAGCTGACAACGGTGTCGTTAAAGTCCGCATCACCCAGACCCACCAGGTCTTCAAAGCCAAAGGTATTGTTACCCAGCTGTCTAACGTGGTCATTGCCACCATTGGCTGCCCCGTAGGAGAAGAACACATCGTTGCCGGCGGCCTCAGTGCCATTGGCGATCAGGTAGGTGCCTAGGAACCCGCCTGCATCTAAGGTGGCGGTGCCAGTCACCACCTGACCATTTTCGCCGGTGATATTAACATCAACCCGATTGGCCAGGGCCGCTTCTTGGTACCCCGCATCTTCTGGCTGCAGAATAGCCCCGGTGACAGGATCCGTCACACCGCCGTTAGCATCGACAGTGGTGTAGAAGCCCACGGTGTTGTCGAATGCCGCCTCCCGGAACACCGAGAAGTTCATGGTCAATGAATCACTCTCTCCGCTGAGGTTGATTAGCTCATCGCCCGCTGCATTTACTTCCAGCGCGCTGGTGCCAACGCCCACATCAAAGGCACCGATGGCTAGGTTTAGGCTAATGTTGTCCCCAAAGTCGAGGGTGACCTGACCATTGTTTAGAGCGGTTGGTGTTGCCGTTCTGGTGTTGCCGTTTTGCACGAGTAGGGCTTGGAAAAACTCACCATCTTGGAAGTCGTCCACTGTAAACTGTGGCGAGAAGCCTGCAAGACTATTGTTGTCGGCAAGCAGTGACAGGGTGCTGACCGGGCTATTACTAATGATGTTGCCTGCTGCATCGGTGCTAAATAGCTGAAGCTCACTCACCTCGTTGATATTTTGGCTATTGATGGTGAACTGTAGGGCATTGTCGCCAGCGGCTAGGTCGAGCTGTACTAGATTATTGCCGGGGAGTACAAAGGTGCTGCCGTTGTTGCCGTTTTCAAACTCGAAGTTGTCGGCGGTAAAGTTGGGCAGGGCGTCAATGGCGTCTTGCCCAGTTAGGTCTGTTTGGCGTGAGAGAATGCTAATGCCTGCATTGGCGTCGCTTAGGTCTTCTGAATAGACCAGACGGTTAACGCCAAGGGCCGTGTTGAAGTAGGCAAAGAAACCGGGACGACTTTCATCGGTCAGAGATGCGATCTGATCGGCGGCGGCAACGGCGTTAAAGCCCGTATTTGGATCATTGTCATTGGCGTTTTGCAGCACGATAACGTTGGCATTATCTGAGATGCTTGCCCCGGCAGCATTGGCGTCTAGGGACTGGAAGTTAAGCACTGCCCCGGCCATGTCAAAGCTGGCAAGGTTGAGCTGGTAGCGATCGCGAGCAAAATCGAAGTCAGTGATGAAGTCGTCACCCACGCCTACGCGCCGAGTTGGCGTTTCGACCACCTGCCGGTCAAAGGGCGCATCGGAGAACCTAAAGGCATCTGCACCGGCACCACCGGTTAGGGTATCGACGCCCAAGCCACCATCAAGGACATCGTCACCGCCTTGACCATTGAGGGTGTCTGCGCTGTCATTGCCAGTGAGGGTGTTGTTGCCGTCACCGCCGTTAATGGTGTCGCCATCGTTGGAACCAATGATGTTTTCAATGGAGGTAAGGGTGTCAGTTTCGGTAACCTCGTTAAAGACATTCCCATCGCCTGTATTAGCAGCTGGTGTTTGGGCTACACCATTAATATCGCCCCCCGCATCCTGGACTATGTCTAAAATTACCGGGCCATTGACGCCAGCGGCACCCTGGTGAATGTGGATGGCGCTGAGGCCAGCAACGGGCAATAGGTCTGAGGTGGCGAGGCCGGTGACTGAAAAATCCGTGCTGTAGGTAATGTCGCCGTTGGCGTCTACATTTAGGGTGAGGGTGCCAGTGCCAGTGGCCTCAGAATCAGAGGTGCCACCGGGTTCTTGGCCTGCATCCAGCCCGCCGGAGATGACGACGGTGCCGATACCATTGGCATCGCGTTGGTCGTTGATGGTGCTGAGCTGACCTCGAATTTCGCCACCGCCAAAATCGTTGGTGTGGATATTGAAATACAGGTTGCCAGCCAGGGCTTCCGCTAAGAAAGCGGCGTCATCGGCAACGGCATCTGTGGTCAGGGATTGCACGGCGACATCGTCATAGCTAATGGAGAAGCCGGTTGCGCGGGTGGCGGTGCCATTGCCATTGGCATCTAGGGTGACGGTGACGGGCACATCGATGTCAGAAAAGTCAGCCGTATCGATACCAGCGCCACCGTTGAGGGCGTCACTGCCTAAACCGCCCTGCAGAGTTTGGTTACCACCTGCGCTGGTGATCGTGTCTCCTTCGGGAGAGCCAATTACCCTATTTACATCAGTGAGGTTTTCGGTAGACAATATTTCATCGAAAACATTGCCATCACCTGTGTTGGCCGCTGGAGTCAGGGCATTACCGTTGGTATCCCCACCAGCATCTTGCACCACGTCTAGGATGACAGGGCCATTTGTACCACGGGCACCCTGGTGAATGTGAATGGCGCTAAGGCCAGCAACGGGCAGCAGGTCCGAGGTGGTGAGACCGTTTAAAGTTAGGTCGGAGCTGTAAGTAACGTCGCCATTGGCATCCACTGTCAATGTGACGGTGGCGGTGCCAGTAGCGTCAGAAGTAGAGGTGCCACTGGGTTCTTGGGCGGCATCTAATGTTGCTGTTAAAGTGATAGAACCAACGCCATTGGCATCGCGCTGGTCGTTAATATCATCGAGTTGACCGCGAGTGGCACCACCGGGAAAGTCTTTGGTGTGAACGTTGAAATATAGGTTGCCAGCGAGGGCTTCGGTGACGAATGCAGGATCGTTTGCGATCGCAGCCGCTGTTAACGATTCAACCGCAACATTCCCATGGCTGACTGAAAAACCAGTCTCACGAGTAGCGGTGCCATTGCCATTGGCGTCTAGCGTTACTGTTACAGGAACATTGATGTCAGAGAAATTTGCAGTTGTTGCCATGAGTGCCTCCAGGAGCCCATAAGTTGATTGATTCGCAAGGCCATTATCTAAAAGCTAGAGAGATCAACGCTTGTATATTTCTCTG
Source organism: Leptothoe kymatousa TAU-MAC 1615 (assembly GCF_018739865.1). Classification (GTDB taxonomy): domain Bacteria; phylum Cyanobacteriota; class Cyanobacteriia; order Phormidesmidales; family Phormidesmidaceae; genus Leptothoe; species Leptothoe kymatousa. The sequence goes on from NZ_JADOER010000004.1 coordinate 76,970, forward strand.
ATTCGTAGAACATTCTGCCAAGTAGTTATATCCGCAGCCGTAAGTCCTTTGAGGTAAGCATTTTTGTGAAATGGGCGAGCTGTCGTCAACGGCTTGAATTGGCATTTTTAACAACTAAAAACCGTATCGGAGTCAGGCATTTTCGACTCCGATACGGTTGTTGGTAACGTTGATTGAAATTTCAAAGAGAGGAGATAGAAGGCTACTACCTCCTCAACATACAATTTTGATATCTCATATGTGATCAGACTGGTCTATTGAGTCGCCCAAAAGCGAATATTGCCATCGGTGCTACTGCTCATCAACCTTGTTCCAGTATCGTCAAATTCCACACCCCATATTGCAGTCTTGTGGCCTTCGAGGGTTTGTCGGTGCTGCTGAGTTGTCACATCCCAGAGTTTGACAGTCCTGTCATAGCTACCCGTGGCTACCGTGCGACCATCTGGACTAAAGGCAACAGCATAAACTGCCCGCTGATGGCCCTCAAATATGCCCACGGGAGCCAAGGTGTTTAAGTCCCACAGAATCGCTGTTTTATCCTGGTTACCGCTGAGCAACATGGTGCCATCGGGGCTAAAGACCAAATCCCATACTGTGCGGGTGTGACCGTGTAACGTGGCCTGTTTTAACCCACTGTCTAGATCCCATAGGGAGATCTTTCCCCGTCGGTCACCACTGGCTAGGATTTTACCATCCGGGCTAATGGCCACAGAGGTAATGCCATGGCTATGTTCAAAGGTGTGTAACAACTTGCCAGACTGCACATCCCATACCTTAGCGCTTTTATCAAAGCTGCCACTCACCACCAGTCGGTCATCTGGGCTCATGGTCAAGGCTTTGATATCATCGGTGTGCCCGATCAGCGAATAGCCCCTTTGACGATTGTCTAGGTTTGTAATGTGAATAGTATTGTCCCAACTGCTGCTGGCTAAAAGTTCGCCATTGGAGCTTAAAACAATGTCCTCAATGGCATCTGAATGTATGGCATGGGACTGTTGCAGCTTTCCCGATGTTGAATCCCAGATATCAACCGTGCCATTAAAGTTGCCAGTGGCAAAAATATGTTTTTTGGAGTGTAAGTCACTGGCATAGGTGACTCCATTGCCTGCAAAGGCTTGGGTGGGCTCAAATTGTCTATCTAAGGTCAACGCTGCGTCAGCTTTTGCCACACTGGCGACCATATCTGTGGGCTGTATTTTTGTCGCTATGGTAGCAGGAGCCAGGTCTATCAACATGGTGATGCCAGCGGCAGCCAAACTTATCAGTCCTAGTTTTTCGATGGTTGATTTTTGCTTTGGCCGTTTGCCTTTAACTTTGCGAGCTTTGGGCTGATGGCGCTGGTCTGTTGGATAGAGAGAGAGTCTACTGGTTGTCTGTGGAGAAGTGGATGTGACGATCATGGGTTTAATGGGGCACGACGAATACAATTCAATTGCTTGAATTCAGTGGAAAGAGTGACATTCTCGGGGGGCGATAGCAGTTTGGTGTTTCCTTTGGTTAGGAATTGCTACGGTGCTTACGAAATTCAGTTAGCTGCCGAATACAAAACAAGACTGTGATGGTGAGAATACTTGTTGCTGCAATGGGTGTGATCATTGTCCATTGACCTGCCATTTTGTTAATCACATGCCAGGTCAACAGAAACATGGCCATGTAGGTTAAGGTGTGTAAGCGTTTCCAGTTTTTCTTAAGGCGCTTGATGCTCCAATCGTTGGATGTGATGGAGAGTAGGGTGAAAATTATTAATGTGGATGCGCCTTCCGCACTGGCCTGGTAGGTGTGGAGGTCAAAAAAGTCGAAATTGCGTTTGCGCACAACAAAGTAGGTGTGGCCGACAGCGAGCACAAACGCCAGTATGCCAATGGCTCGACGCTGTTTTAATAGCCAACGGACGGCGTTGTGGGACTTAAACTGGGGTAAAACAATTCGGACAGTGGTGGGGACTAGGGTGGCAATGTAGGCGGCTAGTGCTAGAAAACCTAAGTTGTTACCAAGGGGGGCAAAATCAAGGGGCAGAGCTTCGGATAGCGCGTTCATCGGTTTAGGTCTTACTCTCGTGTGCGTTTGTGCGTTAACACAATCATTATGTAGACGAGGGTGAGCTGAGGGATTGTATGTTTTGCTGATGGACAGAACATTCTGCCAGTTAGTTGATTCAACCTGGATGCGCCTTAATTACGGCCTGCTATGGCGATTTTCCCTGGGTGTTTTAGCGAGTTAAGGTATGGCAAGCATTTTGGGTGAGTTGGCCCACGTCATGCTCACTGAGTTCTATGGTGTCACCCTCACTGATCAGCCATAGCAAATATTCGATATTACCTGCGGGACCTTGGATGGGTGACCAGGTAAGACCTTTAGCCTGCCATCCTAGTTGTTGAGCGGCCAGGTAAACTTGCCAAATAGCCGATGCGTGGTCTTTGGGATCTCGTACTACGCCTTTTTTGCCGATTTTCTCGCGGCCTACTTCAAACTGGGGCTTGACTAACAAAATACATTCCCGTGCGGCGGCCATGAGGTTCCAAAAGGCAGGGAGAACTTTGGTTAAGGAGATAAAGGATACATCCATCACACCCAGGTCTGGCCGCTGGGTGTTTTCGTCGTATAGGTCGTCTGGGGTGAGATGGCGTAAATTTGTTCGTTCGCGCAAAATTACCCGTGGGTCCTGGCGGATTTTCCAGGCCACTTGACCATAGCCCACATCGATGCCGTAAACCTGTTTAGCTCCGTTTTGTAGTAAGCAATCGGTAAAGCCACCGGTGGAAATGCCGCCATCTAAGCAGATGCGATCGCACACCTCGACACCAAACTCTGCAATGGCCTTGGCCAGCTTTTCCCCACCCCGCGACACATAGGGCGATTTTTGCTTCAGCACCACCACCGCACCGTCTTTAATTGGGGTGCCCGGCTTGTCAATGATGGCCTCGTCTACCTTGACCTCGCCCGCCCGGATGCAGCGCTGAGCCTGCTGCCGCGATTCACATAGCCCCTGTTCTACCAGGTATACATCCAAGCGTTGTTTGGCCATGGCGGGTGGTTTAACTAGAAAAAAAGCGGTTCAAAAAAAGCAGGCATTGCTCACCCTACCATTTTGTTCGAATGAGTCTTTACAAACCCTTTTTGTCTGCCCCCTAGACAGTGCTGGCAATTTGTCTTTAGATAGGAATGGTTAAAGAAATATTAAGTACACTTGCTCACACGCTGCTAAAATCGCTGACCTACGGGTCAATAGCTCTAGTCTCTATGGGGGATAGCTCAGTCTAATGCGCCTGCACTGGAACTTTAGCCTACGCGGTGGGCTTGGGTTCTTGCACGTTTGACTGGGCAAGACAGCGTCCTATTAACAATGTTTATTCGTTGCTGATGCTCAAGGATGTACTGGTCAACGTGCTACATCGTTCTCCAGATTCAACCTATCCAATGTTCAGTAACGTCCAATTTATTTTTAAGCTTAAGGAGACCCCTTGAATACTCGCACTCTTAATTTTCGGTCCCTAAATTGGCGTTCCATTAAACGGGAATGGTTACTGAACCCCAAGGACGACCTCCTGGCCGGAGCCTTGGTTGGGTTAGCCCTGATCCCTGAGGCGATTTCGTTTTCCATTATTGCTGGGGTGGACCCCAAGGTGGGGCTATATGCCTCGTTCATTATTGCGGTTATTACCGCCTTCCTGGGGGGGCGACCGGCCTCGATTTCGGCGGCCACCGGGGCGATGGCCCTGCTCATGGTGGATTTGGTTAAGGACCACGGGCTGCAATATTTGCTGGCGGCCACCTTCCTCACCGGTATCTTCCAGGTAATTTTCGGGCTGCTGAAGCTGGGTCGCCAGATGAAGTTTGTGCCTAGGGCGGTGATGATTGGCTACATCAATGCCCTGGCGGTGCTGCTGTTTTTGGCCCAGTTGCCCCAGCTCACCAACGTGCCCTCCATGGTCTATGTGCTCACCCTGGCATCCCTGGGGATTATTTATATTTTGCCCCGGTTCACCCAGGTGGTGCCGTCGCCGTTGGTGGCCCTGGCGGTGATGACCATTGCTGCGATCGCGCTGCGCTTGGATGTACCCACCGTAGGCGACATGGGCGAGCTACCCACCGCCCCACCCATCTTTTCGTTGCCCCAGGTGCCCTTCAGCCTAGAAACCCTGCAAATTATCCTGCCCTACTCCCTAACCCTGGCGGTGGTGGGTTTGCTGGCCTCCTTCCTAACCGCATCCCTAGTGGATGACTTTACCGACACCCCCAGCGACAAAAACCAGGAAGCCAAAGGTCAAGGTGTGGCCAACATAGTCACTGCCTTCTTTGGTGGCATGGCCGGATGCGGCATGATTGGCCAGTCGGTCATTAACGTGCAGTCCGGCGGTCGCGGTCGCCTGTCCACACTGTCCGCGGGTATCTTTTTGCTGATTGCCATTTTATTTTTGCAAGACTGGGTGCGCCAGATGCCCATGGCGGCCCTAGTCGCAGTGATGATTATGGTGTCCATTGGTACATTCCGGTGGTCCTCATTTACCAACCTGCGGAAGGTGCCCCGCAGTGAAGTGGCGGTGATGCTCACCACCATGTTTGTGATCATCTTTACCCGCAACTTTGCCTTTGGTGTCGCCACAGGCATTGTCATGAGTACGGTGTTCTTCTCTCGGAAAGTGGCCAAGCTGGTATTTGTGGACAAGGTGCTAGATGAAGATGGCGCCCACCGCATTTATAAAGTGTCTGGTCAGATTTTCTTCTTGTCTCGCGATGAGTTTTCCGCCTCCTTTAACTTTGCTGAGCGGGTGGAGCGGGTCACCATTGACCTGAGCGATGCCCAACTGTGGGACCAAGGGGCCGTGGAAGTGTTGGACAAAACCGTGCAAAAGTTTCGCCGTAAAGGGGTGGAAGTCACGGTGGTGGGGCTGAATGCCGCCACGGCCAACCTGCTGAATCGCTTGGCAACCGAAGAAGACCTGGTTGCCAATAGTTAAGCCCAGTTCGGTTTTATGTGTGGATTGTGGAGCGGGACGGTTTAGCAACGCTGAGTTCGGAATTGGGCAGTCGGAGTTGGGAATTTAATCCCTTTCCGCATTCCGACTTCCGCATTCCGAACTCAGCCGCTTGATTACCCTTCTGGCTGTTTACCCACCCCCCTCTCTGTCCCAAATGTTTAAGTTTGACGGACGACTAGTTCTGCTGTGCCCGTGATCTCCTAGACTGCATTTTATAAGAGGCAAAAAGGATAAAACACAGCGTATGAAAACAATTCTGATGTGCTCCGATGGGTCTGCCTTTGCAGACGGCATTTACCGATATGGAGCCTGGTTTGCCCGCCACTTTCAGGCCAAGGCAGAGGTGCTGTATGTGACCGATATTCGTAGCCAAAAGCTGGTGTCTACCGGTAACTTCACCGGCAGCATCGGCCTCGGCGCATCAGATCAGCTATTAACTGATTTAGTGAACCTGGAGCATGAAAAGGCCAAGCTCAACAACCAGCGAGCCCGGCTGATTTTGCAGCATGCCGAAGAGATGCTTAAGGCCGAAGGTCTGAGCGATGTGGCGCTGATCAATAAAACTGGTTTTTTGGTGGATCAGCTCCATGACTTTGAGGCTGATGCCGACATGGTGGTGCTGGGGAAGCGCGGTGAGGCTGCCGAATTTGCCTCGGGCCACCTGGGGGCAAACATCGACCGGATTGTGCGCAGCAGTACTAAGCCCTGTCTGGTCACCCCCCAATCCTTTGCACCCATTGAGAAATTGCTCGTGGCCTATGACGGCAGTCCCACGGGTAAGCGGATCCTAAGTTTCTTGGTAGATAGTGCCGAGGGCTTTAAGGATATTGATATTCATCTGCTGACGGTGGCCAAGTCGGATACTGCGCCGCCCACCGAATTAGAGAGCGCTCAAGCAACGTTGCAGCAGGCTGGGCTCAGCTCCACAACGACCGTGCTCAGTGGCGACCCTGAAACGGTGATTAGTGATTACATCGATAAAAATCAAATCAGTTTGCTGATGATGGGGGCCTATGGCCACAGCCGCATTCGTCACTTGGTCATCGGTAGTACTACGGTGCAACTGCTGAGAAGTGTGCAGGTTCCGGTGCTCTTATTCCGTTAGGTTGCGTTGGTGTCAAACTCCACTGTTTGCACAGTCGATGGGGTTTAACCTGGTTGAGGGATGCTCACAATGCGATCTAACGAATGCTGAGATATGTTTGCCGCCGACTCTTAGTTGCCATTCCTACGCTGTTGGCAATTAGTGTGGTGATTTTTGTGCTCCTTGCGATCGCACCCACCAATCCCCTGGGTGAAATGGCCACCAACCCCTCCATCACTCCAGAGGTGCGCGAAAACCTACGGCGGTCCCTGGGGTTAGATGACCCGATTATTATTCGCTACTTTAAATGGCTGTGGGCCTTAATGCAGGGCAACTTTGGCTATTCCTTTGGCAGTCGTAGTCCGGTCAGCGAACTGATTTTGCAACGGCTACCGGCCACCCTATGGGTGATCGGGTCAGGCTATTTGTTGAGCGTACTGCTGGCATTGCCCCTGGGCACCCTGTCCGCCATCAAAAAAGGCACCTGGGTAGATGGGCTGATCACCACATTGGCCTTTGTCGGGCTGTCGTTACCTACCTTTTTTACCGGGTTATTACTGATTTTGTTGTTTAGCGTTCAGCTGGGCTGGGTGCCGTTTATTTACAGCAGCACCTTAGTGGTCACCAATTGGAGCAGCTTTATCGAACTGGTGCGCCAGTCGATTTTGCCAGTGTTAGTGCTGGCGTTATTTCAAACGGCAGTGCTGATGCGGTTTATGCGAACAGCGATCGCTGAAGAGCTACCCCAAGGCTATGTGCGTACGGCCCGTGCCAAGGGCCTATCTCGGGCCCGCATTTTAGGCATTCATGTATTACGCAATGCGTCTATTCCAGTTGTCACCCTACTAGCCTTGGATATTCCCAGTCTGTTTACCGGGTCTTTGGTGCTAGAACAAGTCTTTCGGATTCCCGGCATGGGGGCATTGTTAATTGACTCTATTTACCGTAGTGATACGCCTGTGGTTATGGCGGTTTCATTTATCTATGCGGTTTTAGTCGTGCTGTTTAATCTTGTTGCCGATGTGTTGTATGGCTGGTTAGATCCAAGGGTGCGATTTGGATAAAAGAGAATTTACCAGGAGTACTACCCTGCCCCTGCCCCTGATGTTGGATACAGCCTGTCAGAATTTGAAAACATGTCAAGCCTGAGAAAAATACAGCCTACTACTCTCTTTGGCACCGTTACCTTGGCTGTGATTGTGCTAGCTATCGTTGTTGGGCCGCTCGTCTATCCCCAGTCCGCCGAAGCGATCGATTTTTCCCTTGCTAGCCAGCCGCCGAGTTTAATCCATCCCTTTGGCACCAATACCCTCGGCCAGGATCAGCTAGCTCGGGTGATGTTAGGGGGGCGCATCTCGCTGACGGTGGGCATTGCCGCCATGGCCATGGCGGTGAGCTTTGGCACCTTAGTGGGGGCGATCGCAGGTTTCTACGGTGGCCTGCTCGACTCCCTACTGATGCGCTTCACCGACCTGTTTCTATCGCTGCCCCAGCTGCCCCTGTCGCTGCTGGTGATCTACCTATTTGGCGACCACGCCAGGGAGCTCTTAGGACCCCAAAACGGCATTTTTGCCCTGGTAGTCTTAGTCATTGGTGGCTTTAACTGGATGTCGGTGGCCCGCCTGGTGCGGGCTGGGTTTTTGGCCAATCGAGATCGTACCTTTATGCAAGCAGTCAATGCCCTAGGGGCAAAACCCCGGCGGTTAATCTGGCACCATTTGTTGCCCAATGTTCTGGGGCCAGTGATTGTGGCGGCTACCCTGGCCGTGGGTAATGCGGTGCTGGCCGAAGCGACGTTGAGCTTTTTAGGGTTAGGTTTTCCTCCGGATGTACCCACCTGGGGGCGAATGTTGTTTACTGCCCAAGATTATTTAGACAGCGCACCCCACATGGCCATTTTTCCGGGGGCTGCTATTTTTCTCACCGTATTGAGCATTAATTTCATTGGTGATGGGTTGCGAGATAGTTTAGGCCCCAATTAATCCTGGAATATTCCTGGTTTTTAGAAAAAATTAGCTTTATAGGCCTGTCCTTTGGCACCTTGCTTCAGCATCCTGTTGGGGAAATATCTAGCTATCCGTAAAAAAAACGGACAGTTTATCAGAACTCAACAATCTAAGAAATGCTAAAAAGTCCTTTCCCATAGGTAGATTAAGCCTGCTCTCAACAATATTAGGGTGCAATTATATAAAGCCCCATGGCAGACCTAGAACAATTCTCCGGGAATCTTCTAAAAATGCTGTAGAAGATTCATAGCAACATCGGGCATCACTTACCGTACCTGATGTCTAAGGGACTCTATCATTTTAATGGCGTCATCCGTTGATATGCGAGGCAGTGCGTTACTGCCTAACCAGCACTATCACGGGGATATGCTCAGGTTCATTCTCTACTCTAAACATCAATACCCAGCAGTTCAACAACCGCTGGGTATTTTGTGTTGCCACTGCCGCTTGGCTGATATATGGCAATAGCTTCAGCCGTTTTGGGACAAACTGGCTTTATCTAGGAAAAACAGACTATGGGACAGTGCTGCATTGTTGTTGTAAATGAATGACTACATAATGCTTTGTACAAAGTCGCTCAACCGTTCTATGCCGCGCTCTATGGTGTCCATGTCGGTGGCGTAGGACACGCGGATGCCCGTATCGTCACCAAATGCCACCCCTGGAACGGCTGCTACATATTTTTCATTCAAAAGACGGCTGCAAAAATCAAAGGATTTTAGTTGCGTTTTGCTGATGTCGATAAAGATATAAAAGCTGCCATCGGGGACAACGCAGCTCAGACCAGGAATGGCATTGACTAGGTCAACAATGCCGCGACGGCGCTTGGCAAAGGCTTTGAGCATGGTGGCTACGCAGTCCTGGGGCGATTCTAGGGCAGCGATCGCACCATACTGGGCGAAGGTGCACACATTGGATGTGCTTTGGCTTTGGAGGGTGTTTGCCGCTTTGATCAATTCCACCGGACCCGCCAAATACCCTAAGCGCCAGCCGGTCATGGCATAGGCTTTGGCAAAGCCATTACTCACAATCGTGCGCTCGAATATAGCGTCACTGACGGCACCGATACTTAGGTGTTGCGCGCCATCGTACAAAATCTTTTCGTAAATTTCGTCGGCGACGACCCAAATATTATTGGCGACGATTACCTCTGCCAATGCCCGTACTTCATCCGGTGTGTACACCACCCCCGTCGGATTAGACGGGGAATTAAAAATAAGGAATTTAGTTTTGGGGGTGATTGCTTTTTGTAACTGCTCTGGTGTGATTTTGTAACCACTTTGGGTGGTGGTTGAAATGACGACCGGCGTTCCTCCAGCTAATTTGACCATTTCTGGGTAGCTGACCCAGTAGGGGGCTGGAATGATCACTTCATCCCCTGGCTCAATGGTGGTCATCATCAGGGCATACAGGGAATGCTTGCCGCCATTGGTGACGATGATATTTTCTGCGTTGTAGGCCAGGTGGTTATCGGTTTGCAGTTTGGTTGCGATCGCTGCCCGCAGGCGCGGTTCCCCTGAGGCTGGACCGTAGCGAGTTTTGCCATCATCCAATGCTTTCTTCACTGCAGCGCGAATATGCTCTGGAGTATCAAAGTCAGGTTCACCAGCACTGAAACTACATACATCCAGTCCCTCAGCTTTCATGGCCTTGGCCTTAGCAGAGATGGCCAAGGTCATTGAAGGAGTGACTTGCTGCACCCTTGCAGCTAACTTGATACTCATTAGAACGCTGTTCGCCTCCGGCTCAAAACCTTATTCTGATTAGCTTAAATCGATTTGTAGTGCAGATTGCAAATCTTCATGATTTGCTCGAATCATGACCAAAAAAAAACTCCTCTGGCATTGCCAGGGGAGTAAGTGTTCTTGATCTGTGTGAAGGAAACGGTGTGAGGAGAGAGGTTGTCAAGGTCATAGCCTCGGCAAAATCCCAATGCAAGGAGCACAGCTCGTACGGCAAATCGGCAGTAATTACTGTGATATCGCTTTTCAGGAACTCCAATTTTTGGATGTCATCCAACTATTGGATTGATTTAATAATCTCGTATATACAGCTCTTTTGATGTGATTCCATGGCCGTAAACCTGTGATACCAAAGACTTTTGCCGGTGATATGGGTGATACCCCCTAGTGATATAAATGCCAGGGGCCTGTGATATAAATCACGGGCCCCTGGATGGGGCACAGTGGGTCAGCCTGCTGGCGGGCGAGCCAAGATTCGGCTGGCGGGGTCAGGACGCTGGTTAGCGGGTCAGGACGCTGACTGTAATTGCTTCAGGTCCACAAAGTTGCTGCGGTGAGAAATCGCACAGCGGGTAAATACTTGCAGCGGTTCTAGTTTGGATGTTTGTTTGCCATTGGGGAGGCGGATGCCATAGCAATGGACGTTCCTTAAGTTAGCGCCGCATAGTTCGGCTTCGTAAAAACTGGCTCCAGCAATATCTGTGCATACGATGTGTGCCCTAGAAAGCAGGGCCATGCGAAAGTTCGTATGGCGTAAATCGGAACGGGAGAAGACAACGGCGTCGAGCTCGGCATAGCTAAAATTTGCCCAGTTTAGGCGGGTTCCACGAAAGCTAGCCCGTTCTAGCTGGGCATGGCTAAAGTCCACATTATCTAAGACGGCTTGGCTGAAGTCAGTTTGCTGTAGCTGGCTCTGACTCAGATTGGCACCAGTCAGATTAGCCCCAGAAAAGTTAGAGCCTCGGAGATCCGCCCCCCGGAAGTTAGCACCGGTCAAATCGGCCTGGCTAAAGTCAAATTCGGTGAGAATGCATCCTGTCCAATCTGCATTGCGTAAGCACTCTCCACGAAACGTGTGATGTTTCAAATGCCAAGCCAAATTTTTCAGATTCATCATTGGTATCCCCTTAGGCTCTGTGAATAATGACAGTTAATTAGGCATAAAGTCGGTTTATCTGTCGCTATTTTTATTCGATAATACAGGCATTTAATAGACATAAAATACTTTTCTCGCTTTAATAATGCCTTTTGTTGGTTTTTTGATGTCTAATTGATGAGTTTATATAGGTTTAATCTCTGGCTTAGGCGATATGATCTAACGTAGATATAGATGTTTTTCTGGCATAATCTTTCGGGAGATGCCTGGAAAATATCCTTATGTGTTTAAAAATCCTGAAAATAATGTGACTGCTACTGGATATGAATGCTTTTACCGAGTTGCCCCAAACCTATTTAGAAGAGCGGGCGGGCTATGCTGGCTTGACACTTGAGCAAACGAGGTTATTTTTGCTCAAGTTTCAGCAGGCTAAGCACAATCGTGCCATCGCTAGTGAGCTGGATATTACGGTGAATGCCTGTGTGCAGTGTTTGGGGGAAATTTATCGCAAGTTTGGTATTGAGGGGCGTGGGCGTGGCAAGGAGAAACGCCTGCGGGATGTTCTGGTTCAGGGCTATGAATCCCGTCAATCTGATCAGCCTGCTGGCGGCGTTCCCGATCAAGAGTCGGTCATGGTGGCGCTGCAGCCGATGGCACAAACCGAGTCGTCGGCTAAGGCGTTGACTCGGTTTGCGCAAGCTTCGCCCCCTGCCGCTAATGCTCAGTTTTTGAGGGGGTGGGTGAGATCGCTACGCTATTCCCAAACCAACCTGAACCACGAAGAGGGGCAGGAAATGGTTGACGACATCCTCCAAAGCTTGTTTAAGACCTTGCCGGTTGCCGTGACCGCGTTGGCTGCTGAGACGCCCAATACCAAGGCGGAGATTGTGGCCAAATTATTAGACCGTTTAGATCAGCTGGTTTTAGAATTGCAACCTCGGGTGGAAAAAGATCGTCTGCCCCAGCTGCGGTTTTTTCTACAGCAAAATTCGAATCCCCTGGCCCGCAGTGTCTTTGCCTTTGTGCTCAGGCTGCGATCTCAGCTGGGGCTCACCGACGATGACTTCATGCCTTGGGAAGTTATCGACGAAGCCATGGAAAACGTCAAACATGCCTCCAGCGGTGAGGCCAAGCCACCGTGGGGGATGAAAGCCTATTCAAGAATGATTCGTCAGCAATGTTGTCTATCGATCATTCAGCGATCGCAGCATCGGAAATCGGCACCTTCTGTCGACTCAATTGCCCCAGAAGTTTTACCGGAACGTCTGCAACGGGGGCTTCAGGCCATTGATCATGCCCTGCTCGATTTATATTTAGCCACCAAGCAGCGCTCGGAAGCTAATATCGACTTTTTCAATATTCTGCGGACCCGTTGGCTAGAGCCCTTAGAATGGGGCCGATATTCTACGGAAATCCAAAGCAATCGGAATCATTGGGCGAGCCGTAATTATTTAGCCACCACATTAGAAGAACAATGGGATTTCGAAATTAAGGCCCTGCGGGCGCTCAGGGTCGCATTTCATAACTACGACCAAGACTCCTTTGAGCAGCTATATGCGGACTTTGGCCAAAAGGTTCAAGTTCGCCATCGCACCTACTGCGAAAAGCTGTTTTACCCCCTGCGGGAGCCCCCAACGTCTGGCTTTTATAAATTAGTGGCCGTACCTCGGGGCGATCAGTTAAATCAAGCGGATATTCTGCTATCTAACCAAGTGTGGCGCTATGCCATCCTGATGGCCAAACCTCAGCTGACTGCCCTTGATTTAGATGAAATTCAGAAGCTCTTAGATGATGCGGCCACGCGACCTGGATTAGATTTCTGGCTCCGAGAAGTGGATCATCTGATTGCCCACGAAACTGAGATGGCACCAGATTCACTATTAGAAGTGGAGCAAATTCAACAGGCCGAACTCAAGAAACATAGCATTCGCCTATAGCCGCCCCAGCTAAACCACTAGCCAAATTCCCAAACCCCAGAACGGAATAAAGCGCAACGCTCTGATTCGTTCCCCCACGGGAATAATGGCGCCCATCAGCCAGATCTGAAATACCCAAAATAGGCTGATATCAACCGCAAAGGCTAGCGTGACTCGATTGCCGGCTAGCTGCTGCCCCAGATAGTCAAAGCGACTAAGCACTCCGCCCAGCTCTGGTTGATTCAGGCAAAACCACATCACTGCCAAACTACCGACAGTTAGTCCCACAGACCCAAATAGCCGAGCCAGGGCTCCTTTTTTTTGGGAGTCCGGTGATGTGCCGGCGGGTTTCCCTAGGCGCAGTGCCATGTAGGGCATCAAAAAAACATTAGTTAGAAACATGGCACAGCCCCACAAGCCGACCCGAGGTAGTTGCCGACTCCGCCCATCCATTAGCATTAGGGGGAGGAACATAAAAATCCACGCTTCTGCCAGATTAAAGAATCCCTGGACTGCTGGATGCACTGACGGGGCTTGCAAATAGCTAATCCCCATCCAGTTAAGCAACGGCAGAATAAAAAAGAAGTTTAGTGATTCATTGAGGATTTCTGCCATCGTATCTGGCTGAATGGCCCAGGCCGGTTCACCGGGTAGCCAATCCGGGGGCGATAGGAGTAATAGACCTACATAAATAGCCGTGGCAATCCACAGCAGTTTTTGGATCAGCACTATGTTTGGGGCTGGTAGGTCATTTGGGGCCGGTGTAGACGGGCCATGGGCGGATACAGGGGGTTTCTGCCCCAGCCAATAGCGGGCTAAAGGGGTGACCCAACGAATCAGAATAAAAGCCGCTTTGCCAGGTTTGACAGCAGGTTCTACACAATCGCGGGCATAGATGAGTTTATTCGTCTCGGGAGAAAATCGATAAAAGCTAACGCCGCGGCCATTGGGGAAAGGGCCTTCGTTCAATTCGACATGCCAGGTGATGCCGACTGCCAAGTCATCCCCTGTGATGTCATCAATGACGAACTGTAAATCCGCTGGCACCGCCTGACAAGACTCTGAAAATAAACCTTGAACCGCCGCTTTGCCGAGAAAAGTGGCGGAAAAATTTAAATCTTCGTATCGGCAATTTTCATCAATCAACCCGATGGCCTGGGGGACATCACGCTCATTAATGGCTGCATAGATCTGTCGGATACGATTGGCGGCGTCTCCCATGCTTTTTCAACCAGCAACGTTACTTGAAATAATAATGAACTTTGTAAATGTTCTGAAAACTCACAAATGTTCTGAATATTGAATTATTGGTGGATTGTCAAAAATCTTCCTGAAGAAAAACTGTGATTGTTGTCACACTCGTATGTGATTGTTGTCAGATTTTCACCGTGTTTGAAAACCTTGTGGTGATTAAGGTGTGGCTTTTCAAGAAGAATTTTAATCTTCTTGAAGCTAGCCTGAAATCTTCTGGTTATTTTTACTTTTCTAGATAAGAATCTAGGTGCTTTTGCCAGAATGGAATCAACTGTTCGTGACGAGTCTGCCCCTTAATGTTCCCGAATTTCAAAAAACATGACGATAGACGACACTCTCGTCGTACTTCTATAACAACGACCGATGTGATGTCTCCTATGCCTGAAACCCCGGATCAACTTGTCGATGCAGGTCTTGGATTTGCAAAGCAACGGATATACGAAGAGGCCCTGTGCTGTTTCGAGCGAGCCCTTGAGCTGCGGCCGAATCATTTACAGGCGTTGAGAAACCGTGCTTTAACCTATGTCCACCTTGGACATACGCGAGCGGCATTGGTAGATCTTGATCGCTTGATTAAGTTGGATCCTAAAAATTTGTGGGCCTATGCGAATCGTGCAATTATTTTTCGTGATTTAGGTCATTATGGCAATGCCATTAGTGATTTTGGTTATTTGATCAAGCACGATCGTCCTAAGCGTTGGCAGTGGTTAATTTCCCGTGGCGCCACATTAAAATTAATGGGCCACTACGATGAAGCCTTACAGGACTTTAATCTCTCATTGAAAATAAAGCCCAACAATAGCTGGGCTATGGAAGAAAGAGATGCAATGGTGCTGCAGGTGCGCCACTATTCTTGACGATCGATCTGTTTTCGATTCCTGTGGTAGCTCGCTTTTGATATTTTTGTTGTTGAACTATAGATTGACTAAATAATCGGTTAGAGCGAGTGATGATATTTTTGACTCTCTCGGTATGACCCAGGTGATCGTTACCTGTTTTGTTACAGGGCTATGAGAGATGTCTCCCGAAGACTTACGTTGTATACTCTGCATTAATTTTGACGTAGTCGTAACTGAGGTCGCAGCCCCACGCCTGGCCTTTCCCAGGCCCTTCTCCCACTGCAACGGTAATGCGAACAGGATTGGCTAGGGACTCTGTAGCGCCGGGTTTATGGTCAATGGCGCAGGCTTTGAGATAAGCGTGGGCCCCCTGATGATCAAAGGGTTGGGGTTGACCATGGTCTAACAGGATAAAGCTCCCCAACTTAATCATGATGTTTGACTGATCTAGGGTAACGCCCGCTCTGCCAGCGGCTCCTGCAATTCTGCCCCAGTTGGGGTCGCGGCCAAAGATTGCCGATTTTACTAGGGATGAACTGGCAATGGTACGGGCGATTTTACGGGCATCTGCGGCCGTGGAACTGCCTGATACATTCACTTCAATTAGGCAGGTAGCCCCTTCTCCGTCGCGGGCAATGCTTTTGGCTAGGTAGATACAGACCTCCGTTAGCATCGCTTCTAGTTGGTCGGCCGCAGGACCGGGGCCAGTAATGGCGGCTGTGCGGGACTGTCCGTTTGTCAGTGCGATGACGGTGTCGTTGGTGCTGGTGTCACCATCCACCGTAATTTGGTTGAAGCTTTGGTCGACGGCGCGGGATAGCATTGCTTGCCACAGGGTGGGGGAAACGGCGGCATCGCAGGTAATAAAGGACAGCATGGTGGCCATGTTGGGGTGAATCATGCCAGACCCTTTGGCAATGCCGCCAATGCGGATGGGGCGGCCATCGACATTGGTTTCTAGGGCATAGGATTTGGTGACTAAATCGGTGGTGAGGATGGCTTGGGCGGCGGCATCGCTGCCCTGGTCGGATAGCTGGGCGGCGAGTTGAGGAATATGGGCCACGAGTGGGTCCATTTTGATGCGTTGTCCAATCACACCGGTAGACGCAATCAGGATTTCACTGCTGTTGGTTGCTAGGACCTGGGCGGCGGTCGTTGCCATGGTGACGGCGTCTTCCCAACCTTGCTGGCCGGTGCAGGCGTTGGCCTGGCCTGAGTTACAGAGGATGGCTCGGGCCGAGGCTTGCTCGTCTAATTGCTGTTTGCAGTAGTCTACACAGGCGGCACGTACTTGGGATTGGGTGTAGACGGCCGCTGCGATCGCATCATTCTCTGACACAATCAGCGCTAGGTCTGGTGCTCCAGATGCCTTCAGCCCTGCACTCAGCCCTGCAGCCATAAATCCTTTGGGCGCTGTCACCCCCCCCGGAATAACTTGCCACTGAGCATTGTCCTGTTCCATTGCCATACCCCTGAGCCTGATTGCTAGTATCTCTACAGGAAATTTACTTCCCCCAGGGCTGAGAATAGCTCAAACATTGCTCTTTAACCATCCAATTTTTCAGGTTTAATCCTTTAATCCGGCGATGGTTCTTCCACTAATAGATCGTTTAGCAAATCGCTGTGACTATTAATCGTTTTATTCAGGTTATCTCCCCTGGCCTGAAAGAGAGATAACATAACTTTTGGCGTATTGTCCGACAGCACACAAAAGTGGTCGATAACAAATTTAAGTGTGTGACCCAGTTGAATCTCACCCTGGGCTTCGGGGGATAATGCTTGGGGTCTCATTTGGATTTGTTGCCCATTTTGAGATTGTTCTCTCACCCACCAAGAGAGAAATTCTAACGTCAGCCAGCCAGCCCGATCATAGGACAAAATGATATCCGTATTTGCCCAGGCTTCATTGTCTAACCCGCCATCCGTACGGCGTAGTAGAGCATGGGGTAAATCTCCTAAAGGACCTGAGGTTTTATAATCTTCAAGAGAGATTTGATCTAGCTTTTTAATGCCAGTGTTGACCTCTATCACCCCTCGAAAACGAGAAATCGCTTGGTGGAATACGCTAACCTGTGGTGGATAATTATCAGCCATAAAATCTCTCTCTTGCCATGGCTGTTGGTTATCCCATCATCTGATTAACAAAGTTGGTATAGACTTCCCCTTTAATAAATTCGGGACGTTCTAGTACCTGCTGATGAAACCCGATAGTTGTTGGTAGGCCGGTGATGGCACACTCCCGCAATGCCCGCTTCATGCGCTGAATAGCCGTAGTGCGATTGGGACCCCATACAATTAATTTACCAATGAGAGAATCGTAATAGGGAGGAATTTCATAGTCGGTGTAAACGTGGGAATCCATCCGCACACCCAACCCACCAGGCGCTAGGTAGCCGCTAATGCGACCGGGGTTAGGGCGGAAATTATGTTCCGGATCCTCTGCGTTGATGCGACACTCGATGGCATGTCCTTTGAGGTTAACGTCCTCTTGTCTGAAAGACAGCCGTTCCCCTTGGGCAATGCGAATCTGCTCGCCGATTAAATCTATCCCAGTCACCATCTCAGTGACGGGATGTTCCACCTGGATGCGGGTATTCATTTCCATAAAGTAGAAATCGCCGTGGCTATCCACGAGAAATTCCACCGTACCAGCCCCCACATAGTTAATGGCTTTAGCGGCCCTTACCGCAGCAGACCCCATGCTTTGCCGGAGTTCCGACGTTAAGGCAGGGCTAGGGGCTTCTTCCAATAGCTTTTGGTGACGGCGCTGAATAGAACAGTCTCGTTCGCCCAGATGCACCACGTTGCCATAGCTGTCGGCCAAAATCTGAAATTCGATGTGGCGCGGGTTTTCAACAAACTTTTCTAAATAAATGCCGCCGTTACCAAAGGCGGCTTCCGCTTCTCCCTGGGCCGAGAGAAACAGCTTATTCATTTCGCCCGCTTCCCGCACTAGGCGCATGCCCCGGCCACCGCCACCGGCGGTGGCTTTAATCATGACGGGGTACCCAATTTCGTTGGCTAAGGCCATCGCTTCGTCCGGTGTGTCTAAAAGGCCTTTGCTGCCCGGCACAGTCGGCACCTTTACCCGCTGCATGGTGGCTTTAGCGGTGGATTTATCCCCCATGGCCCGCATGGCCGCCGCCGATGGGCCGATAAAGACGATTTTGTGATCGGCGCAGATGTCCACAAAGCGGTCATTTTCTGCCAAAAAACCATACCCAGGGTGGATGGCGCTAGCACCCGTGGTCATGGCTGCGGCAATAATATTGGGTACATTAAGGTAGCTGCGGCTGCTGGGAGCTTCCCCAATGCAAACGGCTTCGTCGGCCAGTTGAACGTGCAGCGCGTGACGATCGATGGTGGAATGTACGGCAACGGTAGCTATGCCCATTTCCTCGCAGGTGCGCAAAATTCTCAGGGCGATTTCACCTCGGTTCGCAATCAAGATTTTCGAAAAGCGCATCAGCCAGCCACTACCTTTAAGGAAACGTTTTTTGTGAGCATCAATTAGGATGGAAGCTGATCGTACCACGCGGTCTTCCCTGGCATAGTCCCTGATATTGGATAGATTAAGCTGCCTAAATTGGATAGATAAATTGGGTGCTTGGGACGGCTGTTTATGGTTTACTGTTATATGCTGTTGTGGAAATATTAAACAGCTCTTGCGGATGTGGTGGAATTGGTAGACACGCACGCTTGAGGGGCGTGTGGCTTATGCCATGCGAGTTCGATTCTCGCCATCCGCATTATTCAAAACGGCTCACTTTTGTTACCAAAGTGAGCCGTTTTGTTGAAAGTACATCCATTGGCTCCATTCGAATGCTGCATAGCTTGGGTCAACCGTATATCATGAAAACAGTTATGAATTTTTGTAAACAGTTTTGACTTCAACGCTTGGACCATCGCCAAAGGCTCAGACTACCCATGGATGGCATTCTCTGGATATGCTTTGGCAGGGGGATAAGGCCGTTGTGAAGAAGGGGCTGCCCCACGATCAGCTATCGCCAGCCTGGCAAATTTTAATGCTGGGGGATGGTTCCCCCACCCGTCATTTGCAGCTGCTCACCAGAGAACCCACCGAGGTAGATGTGATTGAAATGTCCTTGGTGGGCATGGCCAATGATGGTGCCCCCGATGTGATTAGCTATGTGCCGGGGCCTAGGCTGCGACGGCAGGTGTGGCTGCGGACTGCCTCTGGCCAGCGTTTGGCCTATGCCACATCCTGGTGGGAAGCCAGCCATGTGGATGAATATTTGAAGAATCGTTCCTTGCCCATTTGGGCTAGCCTGGCCAATTTACGCACTGAACTGTATCGAGACATTCAGGGCATTTACTATGGTTGGAGCCCACCGTTGGAAGCGGCCTTCGGTCAAAAAGGACCCTTTTGGGGGCGCCACTATTTATTTTGGCACCATGGCAAGCCACTAACGCTGATTTATGAGGTTTTTTCTCCTTATTTAATGCGTTATTTAGGGCCTATGCGTTCTGAAACTAGCCATCGTTAGATGTGTTCGCCCGATGGCGTCGTTTCCGGCATCGGTCAGAACAATATTTCACCTCTTCCCAACAGTCGGCCCATTTTTTTCGCCAGGTAAACGGGCGCTGGCAGACAGCGCACGGTTTGGTGGGTAGATCGGATTTGCGGCGTTGGCGGGCCATGGTGCTGACGGGCTTTGGTTTTGGTGACTTGTTCTAGGCTCAGTGTAAGGGACTTTCCTGGGGCCGTGGGGCTGCCTTTGGGGGCAAGTTGTATCCCTTTTGCCTGTGCAGGATTAGGATATGCGTTAGTTGATGATTTTTGTATACCGTAGGCGTTGAATGGATGCCTACTCTGAGATCGCATGTCCTCTGATAGTTCCCTAGCGCAGCTGCGTATCGTTTTAGTTGAGCCTGCTGGCCCTTTGAATGTTGGTTCAGCTGCCCGGGTGATGAAAAATTTTGGCCTCACTCAGATGGTGTTGGTGAATCCCCAGTGCGACCCCCATAGTGCCGATGCGAAGCAAATGGCTGTGCATGCCTATGATGTGATTGAAGCCGCTACCATTGTCGGCACATTACCCGAGGCCTTGGTGGGGTGTCAGCGTGCGATCGCAACCACAGCCCGGAGTCGAGATTTACAGACTCCCCTGGAGTCTCCCGCAAGTACGTTGCCCTGGCTGTTTGAGTCATCTCCCAGCGCTTTGATTTTTGGCCCTGAAGATCGGGGCCTTAATAATGATGAGATGCTCCAAGCCCAGCGATTTATTAAAATTGAAACGCGGCCGCCCTACGAATCGCTCAACTTGGCCCAGGCCATTGCCATTTGCTGTTACGAATTATCCCAGGCAGAGCAACGTTCGTCGTCCGAGGTGTTACCTTCCACCGAGGAAGTTGCTACCCTAGACCAGCTTGAAGGGTACTATCACCACCTGGAGTCGGTTTTGTTAAAAATCGGCTATCTTTATCCCCATACGGCGCTTAGTCGCATGCGAAAATTTCGCCAGCTCGGTCATCGCGCGGCTTTGTCTTCCCAGGATGTGGCCATGTTACGTGGCATCCTGCGGCAAATAGACTGGGCGGCAACCCATCAGGGAAAGGATGTGCCAGCTCCCTAAGGAGCGCCACGATGAGCCAGGGCAACGGTTAGCAATGCGTTTAGCAATGCGTTCACACTTATGACGGATCCACAGCAGCCTCATTCCACCTCACGCCGATCGGGTCGGCCTCGACGGCAACGTCGCCCCAAGCCATTCCCTTTGTCTAGGGGGGGTAGCAAAGACTCACCCAAAAGCAGGTCATCGCGTCAGCGTTCAACGCCGACGGGTCCTGCCACGGGCATGTTTGGGGACATGGTCGATCCATCCCGCCATGTGCGTCGCAATCGCCGGGGGCGCTCTGCATGGCCACCCGAATCTAAGGCGTCCTTTTTTCCAAAGCTGCCAAAATCTTTGGTCTATGGCGTCCGGCTTTTAATTATTGGCTTAGGGGTGGCGGCGATTGCCGGCACCTTGCTGTCGGTGCTCACACCAGCGGATGAATCCCTGGGCCAAGGAACGGCGGCTGAAGTGCGCTCGGCTGTGAATGCATCGGCCAATAAGGATGATGATGTGCTGGTGCGGAATCGGGAGCTAGCTACCTTAAAGGGGAGTTTAGCCGAACTGCAGGAGCTCATCCCTGAGCTAACCCCCACCGTCTATGTATTCGATTTGGATACCGGGGACTATGTAAATATGGCCGGTACGACGGCGGTGCCTGCTGCTAGCACGATTAAGTTACCGATTTTGGTGGCCTTTTTTAAGGCCGTGGATGATGGCCGCATTACCGTTGACCAAACGCTGGTGATGCAATCTAGCCAGATCGCTCAGGGGTCTGGTGATATGCAGGTGCAGCCCCCTGGGACGCGCTACACCGCATTAGAAGTGGCCACCCAAATGATCATTAATAGTGATAATACGGCCACCAATATGATGGTGGATTTGTTGGGGGGCGGCGCCTCCCTCAATCAGCAGTTTGTCGATTGGGGGCTGACGACGACGGTCTTGAATAATCCCCTTCCAGATATTGAGGGCACCAACACCACCAGCGCTGAGGATCTAGTGCGGATGTTGGCCCACCTACATAAGGGAGACCTCCTGACCCTGCGCTCTCGAGATCGTGTGTTTAATATTTTGCAGCGTACTTACAACAAAAATCTGCTGCCATCGGGGGTGAATGAAGGCACGGTTAGCTATAACAAAACTGGCGATATTGGCGAAGTCCTAGGGGATGTGGCCCTGATCGATGTGCCCAATGGTAAGCGCTATGCGATCGCAGCCCTGGTGCAGCGTCCCGATAATGATGGCCGAGCCCGAGAATTGATTCGACGCATTTCTCAAATTGTTTATCAGACCATGGATGATGCAGTTTCTGTGATTAAGCCCGTATCGGGTGAGCGGCCCGCATCCACTGACCCCGCCTCCACACCGGGGGAACGATTGCCGGCGCCCGAAATTGCCCCCTAGTGGCATGCCCTAGGCCAACAAAATCATGCAGAGAATCACCAATATCTCAAAAATAATTCTGGATTAAACCCTGAAATAAAGGAAAACCTGTGGAGTCACAGTTGACAAGAACCCATCTTTGATACACTCTGTCAGACAAGTTCGGGGGTGTCCCATCTACACTCTGATACTGGCCAATGCGAGAGAAATATGAGCAACCCCCCTGTAGATATCCATCAGGTTAAAAAACTAGCTTCCACTGGCCATTTTCGTTCAATTGCCCTGTGGCTAAATTATCCCCTCGTTCCCCAGGCAATCTATGCCCAGGTACAGCCCCATGAAAAGTCTGGCTACTTACAAGTTTTAATTGAATTTGAACGTCCACCCAGGCAAGACGCACTAATCCGTCTAATCTGCCATCGTATTTGTTTGCTCGAATCCAGCGTTATTCGTGGCGTGCATCTGGTTGGGCGTCAGGTAGGCATGCAGCAGCCTCTCTGGCAGCAACGGGTGCGTCTGGCAAAACGCCGTCGTTTTTCGGCTCCGGCGGTGGCCAATGGTGCAGTTCCTTCCAAGTCAGCGCCGCAGCCGTTGCATGCACCGCAGTCGGTCCATCCGCCCTCCCCACAGCCTTTGGCGAACGATGGCCAGCAGCCTGACCCCGTGCCACAAAACCCATCGGACTTAGTCACGGCTATTCCCTATGGGAGTGAAACCCTCGATACAGTTCCCTCGGCTCTAATTCCGCGCGAATCCAGCCATTCCGACCGTCGTCGTCGTCGTCCACATCGCAGCACCGCTCCAGCGCCGGTAGTGCATATTCGCCCAGCGGATATCGATTCCACGCGCACGCCTTCCCTGCGCCGCCGTATCCAGCGCCGTCGCATGACGCTAATTCCAGGCGAAATTTTGGAACACCAGTTTAAATATCTGCGGGCTATTGTAATCACGGGGTCGGCGGCGGCGGCCTTTATCCTGGGCTGTGTGACCGAATCCGTCATGTTCAATCGGGGGCAAGTGGCTCAGTCCCCCGCACTGCCTGCTGTGGATGAGGGCTGGCGTGCATTGAGTGATGTGGAAGCTCAGGAAGTTGCCTACCGTTCTTCCATCCGCGAGCCGTCTGTGTCTGCAGCATTAGAGCCCGTTGCCGTGATGCCTCACGAAGCGAACGATCCACAGGATCCCACTGTCACCCTTGTGTTTGGTGGTGATGTGGCTGTGGGTGATGTGCCTTTGCAAACGCCTGATGCGGTTGGTCAGGTGCTAGGAGACTTGGACATGTTTCGTGAAGCCGATGTCGCCATGGTGGGGTTGGGCAACTCCCTAGCCATGGCAGACACCTCTTTGCAAGAAACCTACCTGGACCGTTCCCGGGCGGATGCGGTAAATTCCCTAGAACAAGGGGGGATTGATATTGTCAGTCTCACCGGAGACCACACCATGGACTTCGGTCGTCATGGTTTAACCGAAACCCTCGAATCCCTAGATAGTGCCGGGATATATCGAGTAGGTGCAGGGCGCAATAGCCAAGAGTCTCGGCGACCAGAAATTTTAGACGTTAAAGGGCAGCGAATTGCATATTTGAGCTACGCCCCCGAAGGAAGCTTTGGCGCAGACATTGATAAAGCTGGAGTTAACATCCAAGACAAAGCTGGCATCGTCGAAGATATTGCCGCATTGCGCCAAGCTGTGGATTGGGTGGTGGTTAACTATCGCTGGCATGGTGAGCTGGAAACCGAACCCAGTTGGAAGCAGATTAACCTTTCTAGAACGGCCATCGACGCCGGGGCAGATTTGGTTGTGGGGTATCACCCTAAGCAAGTCCAGGGGGCTGAATTATATAAGGCTCGGCCAATTGTCTACGCCTTAGGGGATTTTGTCTTTCAAGATGCTCCCTTGGAAAATCGAGATACGGCAACCCTGCGGGTTTCGCTGCGAGATCAGCAGATGAAGGTGGAATTTTTGCCCATCAGCATTCGTGATGCGCGGCCTAAGGAAGCCTCCATAGAAACGGCAAAAGCTATTTTGAAACAGATCCGTCAAGCCTCCGCCACCTTTCCTTCACCCTTGAGGTTTCCAGCCATTTTAGAAGCAACTCCTCCCCAGGAGCCTCTGCTAAAGCCTGACAAAACATCGGCTCCCCTGAAGACCCTGGGGGAACTAGAGCCGTCTCAGGCCACCGAAACCTGGTCTGACCCGTGGACCGAAACCTGGACTGAAGATCAGCCGACGGATGCCGGCACGGTGGACTCGAATACGTGGGTGCCGGAGCAATATGAGCCGAATAGCTATGAATCAGGTGGCTATGAACCGGATAGCTATGGGCTAGATAACTATGAACTGGATGGCTATGACCTAAATAGTCCAGAGGCTCCCAATATTCCGTCTGTGGATGCTGAAATGGCGACGCCTGAGTTCGAAGCGGAGGCAGAACTGCCGGCATCGGATTTGGAGGATCCATGGGGCGACCCCTATGACAACACGGTCAATATTAATGCCCCGGTTGGACCGTTAGATGGTTTTCAGGCTCAGCCTGATGCCTTCACCAACGACTATGGCGCAGCTGATGATGTTGTAGATGATGCGCTGCCGCTACCAGAGAAGCCAGCGAACCCTTTACCGAAGGAAAATTTAGGGACCGAAGGGTTTTCCAATCAAGATTCTGTTGTCCCTGATAGCATCCCGTCAGGAGATGCGGTTACTGAGGATGGTAGTTTCTTAGACGAGTCCATGGGCGGAGAAGAGCAGCCTGATGAAGAGCTCGTTGTGCCTGTTGAGGAGCCTTTGCCGGGGTATGACTCTTTGCAAAACTGGGGGGAAAAGGAATCACCCCACAAGGAATTCAACCCGATTCAAGATCGCTTAAACAGCCTCAAACAAGATGGGCTTGATACTACATCGGATGAATGGGCGCCGATGTCGGCGGAACAGCCCCCTCTTCTAGAAGAGGACCCTCTGGAGGTAGATAAGTCTATCAAAGATACATCTGGTGCCATTTCCCCCCACGATGAGCCGTTGGTCGGTCCCCTGAGTTAGGAAAACGCGCTCGGTTTATACCTATTTTGGTGTCTTGCTGTGTAGAAGAAGGCACATAGGTTGGTGCTGTGTTCGTAATTATCAAAAACCAACGTGTAATTAAAAGCTACATACGTATGAATGTAGCTTATGTATCAGTGGACAAATTTGGACAGATTCCATAAAAAAAATCCCCTCGGGATGACATCCGTGAATACCCTTATTCTACAAAGGTTTTCTGGCGTAGATATCGGTCTATTTACGCAGATTTTAGTACACCTGAACTCAGTATTTCTACTGTGTTTGGATACAAGGGGTTTACCACATCGTAAAAGATTCAGGTATACTTTTACTTCCCACCTGGATCCTTGTAGAAATCTTAAAAATCAGGGTAAGCGCGTAGCATTTTGAGGCAAAAGACACATTCCTGAGCCGTTTTATACTGATATCGTTCAGTGGCTCGGAAGAAAGAACATAGGCAGGTCAATACTCGTATGACCTCCTTTCGATGTTGTAATCTTTGTGAGATTTATAACCGCTATGGGAAGGGCAGGAAAAGCACTTAAGCATGTACTGACTCAGTACGGAATTAGTCAAAATCGTTTGGCTGTAACAATGGGCGTCGCCCGTTCAACTGTTAATCAATGGGTCAATGAAGTTAGCGATCCGCTAGCTGATTCGGTCCCGGAGATTATTGTGGCATTGGAAACCTTAGAGCCAGCTGCGGCAAATATTTTCCTTAGTATGTACTTGGAAAGAGGCGCTGAAGCAGCTGCTGAACGTTAGAAACTTTAGAGCACAAAACTAAGCTGTTACTTAGGGAATCCAGGTGGGATTGAGGCCTGCAAAGGGAAGCGCCTGAGGCTCAATGGGCTGCGGTCGCTTGCTAAGGCGAGCTTCAGATGTTTGATACAGGGGTAACAGCCAAAGTTTAGAAGTTGCGATCGCAACACCATCATCTACAATCGCCGAATTGTCTGCACCCGGTGTAATTTCGTCATACAAGATAGCCAAGCCGTCCGGGGCGAGGCTCATATGACTTGATGGTTGTGGAGGCAGTTGCCGCAGCTCCTCCACATCGCCTGTTTGCAGATTCACAACGGTGATAGACGGTTGTACCTGATAGGTTTCAGCTTCTATCAGTTCGCTTGTGAGGCAAAACAAAAGCTCATTGGTAGGGTCAAATTGCGCGTCTAATATTGCCCCTGTGACATTGAGGATGGGCGTTTCATCGCCCTGATTAGATACCCAAAACAATGTTTGGGTATATCGTTTTTCAGGATCATCCTGGTTGAAGCTAACCATGGCCGCTGCAGCGCCATTGCTAGCTACATCCATGACTAGTCCATATTCAGGCAAAAAATCTAAGGTTTCTCCACTTTGCTCATCCTGAGCATTATTTAAGGCGATAACGGCCGTCCCTTGCCCCTGTTGTAGTAGCAGGGACTGGCTGTCCGGAGCGATAATAAAATCGCCGCCAGGTTCAGTTTCTAATCGTCGAGGCGCCTGTCCTTGGGTAATCACCCAGGGACCGAAGTCCCCTGGGTTGTCTCGACCAACGCGCTGTACAACAATAGTTTGACCATCTAAGGACAGATCAAATTTCAAATTTTGATAGTCCTGATTATCTAATACGGTTTCGATATTGCCACTGGCTTGAGATGTTTCTCCTAAGCCGGTGGTTACTGTATATAGCTGTTGATCTTGTTGGCCACTTTGTCCCGGTTCAAGGGCTGCCAAGAGAATGCGATCGCCCTGACTGTAGGGCTTGTAGTCGAGGATGGTCCATCCTTCTGGAGTTAGGGCCGTTTGGGACTGATCGCTCAAGTTATAAAGCATGAGTCGGCCCTGTTCGTCGCCCTCAACACCGATGTAAACAAAGGAGCGCTGACGGGAGGTGAAGGTAGCCTCAAAAGGGGTGAACTTCGCGGATGCCCCACTAAACCGATCGCTCGCTACGGGTAAACTCACCTTAAAATCGCTGCCGTAGGGCGCTGGAAAATTTAATGTGTAGGCCATGCGCCGTCCGGCCCAGCTAAAACGACCGGGCAATGGGGGCTCAATGGTTAAATTTTCCTCTACGCTCGCCTGGTCCATGGGACGGCTAAAGGTCATCAGAAAAGAGGTGTCTTCAACGCCAATTTTCTGGTTGTCCCAGCTAAATTCTCTTACCTTAGATGCAGCTGGACCGCCAAAAAGCACCATGCCAGCCATAATCACTGCCAGTAGGACCATGAGGGCCTGGGCTAAACGATCCAGAGGCTGGCGACGACGAAATTTGGTCATCTTAATACTCGTAGGGGTTGCGGGGTTCGGGGATGGTTTCAATCTTAGTGGGCTCGATGGTGAGCTGACGCTGGCCATCGATGGTAGCGGTCACCATTTTGCCTTCAATATCTAGCCAGCTATCAGGGTTGTAAGCCTGGCGCGATACCGCTAGCTGCACCGGTAAACCAACCGGATAAGCGTCTGCAGCACAGCAGGTTAAAACAAATCGTGACACCATTAAATAGTCTTCGGGCCAGGTATCTGGATGAATGACAAAGCCTGATACTTTAACGTTTTGACCCGTATAAGCATCGGGCTCAGGATAAACGTTAAGAGTGCGAATCCAATCGATGATGGTCCTTTCATCGGAGGAGGTTTGTCGAACGAAACGTTGGGGTTGAGACCGGGTCATGGTGAGGGTGTCCGAAACCCCCCGTTGGATGGCCGTATCACTGGCAAAGGCTCGCGGCGTATAGATTAGGCCTAGAACTGCCACCGCTAATAGAATGAGGCTACTGATCTGGGGCGGTAGCAAGGTGGTATGGCCGGGGGCTGGCTGCACCCGTCGCTGTCCTTTGATGGTTTTGATCAGCTTGAACAGGGCCATGGCCAACAGCACCATGGCGGCCCCATTGGCTAGCCACATATAGTCTGGGTGCAGTAATAGGAAGAGTTTGCCGGTTATCCAATATCGAAATAGGGTCAAACTCCAAGCCGCTAAAACAGCCACATCTAGCCACTGTTGATTGAACCAAGGTTTCTGGGGTGAGCGCTTGGGGGTCTTTTTCTTGCGTGGTTTGCGGTTTCGTCTAGCTGACATAGAGATTCATAAATAGGGTCAAAATAAAGCACATTTGTGCGCCCAAAATAAAAATGTAGAAAATGGCCCTAGGTTTAAAGAGGGTCATGAGCAACCCGATGTTTTTTAGGTCAATCATGGGCCCAAAGACCAGAAATGCTAGCTGTGAGCCGGTGGTAAAGGTGGATGCGAAGGATAGGGCAAAAAATGAATCTACGGTGGAACAAATAGAGACCACGGCGGCGAGCACCATCATTGCGATGATGGACGTAATAAAGTTTTGCCCCAGGGCTAAAATCCAGTCCCTTGGGATGGCTACCTGCACAAACGCCGCGATCGCACTGCCTAACACTAAAACCGCACCCAGTTCCTTGAGCTCTTGGATCATGTTATCCACCACCAGCTGAAGCTTTGTGGCCAAAGGTTGATCTGGTTTTTGAGCTAGCACTGCCGCCGGATCATCTAGCTGGATTGCGGCCCCATCGGTTTGTAAAAGATACGTCCCCGAGCGCAGTAGCGGATTCACCTGTTCTTTTTTTTGTACCTGGGGCATCTGTCTCACCACGGCGTTTTGCAGAATGGGGCGCAAATCTTTTTGCCGACTAAACACCCAGGCAATGGTGACAGCAATGATTAATGTAAAAATGACCCTGAGAAAAACAATCTCTGGCTGATCGCGAAACGCCACCCAGGTGGCCCAAAAGACAACCGGATTAATGGTGGGTGCGGCCAACAAAAAACCGACCGCGACCGAAGCAGGCGCCCCTTGAACAATGAGGCGTCGTGCCACGGGCACATTGCCGCATTCACACACCGGAAAGAAGACGCCCATTAAGCTACCGGCCAAGGCCCCCATCAATGGGCCCTTGGGTAGCAGTTTGATCAACGTGCGTTCATCAACAAAGAACAATAGCAAGCTGGAAAACGTGACGCCAATTAGCAAGAATGGAATAGCCTCCACCAACAAGCTAAAGAAAAGCGTTAGTCCATTGCTGAGTTGTTCCATAAATAGTGCAATTGTGAGTTCTCTATCGCTGAGCAGCTATTCTACAGGAGCATCAAGCCTTCAGCTGCACCAATGCTAAGCGGATGGATAAAAAATCTAATTGTGTGCTCTACCAAAGGCACACTTTACTGACACTGATATTGCCAGAAAAACAAACATCAACATCGGCTCCCGGGTCGCGTCGCCGGTTTTTATACGTGCCAGTATAGCGAAATTGACCTGCCTCTAGGCTAGATTCTGTGGGTAATGGCTGGGTGCAAACCGGGCAAAAGACAATGTCGGGCTCTGTTTGCGATGGGGAATTGAGCGGTAGGTTCACATTCCAAAACTGACCGGCTGCAATGGGTTTGTCCATGAGCACTTTTAAGACCCGGGCGGTTTGGTGGGTGGCTCTTTCCCAATCAATGGGGATACTCTGGTTTTTGTACTGGGAAAAAGAAATGGCTGGCACCCTTAGAAGAGTTGCCTCCCGGGCCGCTGCGACGGTACCTGAAACGTAGATGTCGGCCCCCAGGTTGCCACCGCTGTTGATGCCCGATAGCAGCCAATTTAGTTTTGGATAGAGGTGGTGGGCCACCCGGGTGCAGTCGGCGGGAGTGCCGCCCAGGGCATATCTCTGGGGAGCTTGCTGTTTGACGTCGATGGCGCAGTTGCCTCGGTTAATTTGGTGGCTACAGCCAGATAAGTGTTGGTCTGGGGCCACAACACCAATGGTGGTGTCGTCTGAGATGCTGGCAATTGCCTGGTAGAGTGCTTCGATACCTGGAGCATCAATGCCATCATCGTTGGTGAGAACGATATTGGTCAAAACTTTGTGGGGCATGGGACGTTCACAGTGACTCACAAAATGGCGTCACCTGTAAATACCCGCACTGCAGGCCCCGTCATATAGATGTGATTGTTGCTGGCCGACCATTCAATTTGGAGGGGACCGCCTGGCAGCTCAACGGTGGCTTTGCGATCGCATTTGCCATTGAGCACCGCTGCCACCAACGAGGCACAGGCCCCTGTGCCACAGGCCAGTGTGGGCCCTGCCCCCCGCTCCCATACCCTCATTTTTAGATAGTCCGAGCGCACCACCTGGATAAATTCCGCATTGGTGCGTTGGGGAAACGCCCCATGGGTTTCAACCAAAGGCCCAACGACCGCTAAGGGGACCGCATCCGTATTGTCGACAAAGGTAATGCAGTGGGGATTGCCCATGCTGACGCAGGTGACCTGATAGGTGTCATCCCCCACGGCTAGGGGCACATCAATGGCTTTCTCCCCTGGTAAGGTGGTTGGAATTTCGGCGGCCATCAGGCGAGGTTCGCCCATATCCACCGTGATCTGACCGTCGGGCTGGAGCGTGGGCACAATTTGCCCGGCCAAGGTGTGGATGGTGTAGCGATGGGGCCGCTGCCGGGGGTGTCCAGCGGCCGTGTCCAAATCGGCTAGGTATTGCGCCATGCAACGAATGCCGTTGCCACACATTTCGGGTTCTGAGCCGTCGGAATTAAAAATCCGCATGGTGTAATCTGCACCGGCTTCGCCAGGGAGGGCAAAAATGACGCCGTCGGCGCCAATGCCGGTATTGCGATCGCATAGCTGAATCGCTTGTGTAGGGGTTAAAAGCGGCGCTGTCTGGTGACGATTATCCACCAAGATAAAATCATTACCCAGACCGTGATACTTACTAAAGGGGAGACCCATGGCGTGGGGAAATATGGGTGAACGGTGTACCCGAAGTAGTATAGACCGGGTACGTTATTACTGTTTCATCTGAGATTGCCATGGCTACCGAATTTGACACAGGTTTACCCAGCGTTCGCCAGCTGCAAGGCGTAATCCGCGAGCAGAGTACGGTTGAAGTTAAGCTGCTGACGGGTGATGTATTGAACGGCATGATTGTGTGGCAAGACGCCCATGCCATCTGTTTGAGTGTAGATGGTGCAACGATGCTGATGATGCGGGCGGCGATTGCCTATGTCAAAATATCGGCTTAAATAAATTCGACACTGTTGTCTATTTACAATTTTTTTGTTTAAAGAGCGTGGGGCTAACCTTAGCCCCACGCTCTTTACTTATCGACTGCGATGCGGAGTTCGGAAGATGGTCTAGAAGCCAGGGCACCTATCATGGCGCCGTGTGGCAACACAATATTTTTACGGATTACCCTTTAGTTTTAAAGAGTTAGCTGATTGCCCCCATCGCGATGCTTTTATTTACTCCGTAAAAACGCGGTGATTCTAGTTTTCTCCGGTGATTACATCAAGTATTTTCAGTAAGAAATGGAGTATCCATCAACTATTTTTTCTATTAGTTCTATCGTGTTTTTATGCACTAAATGTGTTTGTTCATGAACGTCCGGGCATAATAGCGTCAACACAATCCCTGGGGGTGCTTTCCAAGATTCAACAGGGGTTGCTAGTTGCTGATGGAGCACATTTTCTAACCCCATTAGGATGTTTGTGCGGTTCCATTGTTGCTACAACCTATGGCTTCAGGATATTGCTTTATCCGAGGCAATGGACTTATATAAATGGAGCGTTTTCTCAATGGTAAAAAGCTGTAAAAGCCTCTGCCTACTATTTTTGAAAACATCGATTTATGACCATCTACTAATCCCATCAGCAACATCCCAGACTGTTTACAGAGATATGCAACGGAGCCATTTGACAGGATGAGCAGTATTGAAAAAATCGTTGACCAAGCATTGCAGGATGGTTACTTGACTCCTGCTATGGAAGCCGAGGTGGGCCGCATTTGCGACACTGCATCTGAGCTTTCCATTGAAGAATATATGGCCCTTGATCGGCTCATGGGTTCTCTTCTCACGGGCGAGGTGGTTGCTGTTCCCCGTAAGCAATTTATCAATGTGATGGAAGAGTTGGTGCTGACAGAGGCTATTGCTCGGGTGGCCGAAATCGAGGCTTCCACTGACTGTAGTCTGGATCTGGGCGATGTGGCTGCCTATGCTCTCAACCGTCTTCCACCCTTGTATGCCACTACCGAAGAAGGCGCATCTTATCAGCGTAATAAGGCCAATGAGGAACTGGCTGAACTGATCTCTGATCAAGTGAAAGATGCGATCGCAAATAGTCTGAACCGACCTGACTTCTTCCCAGAGCGCGAAAGCATTAAGCGTTCTAGCGATGGCTTCCTCGGTCAGATGAATGATCTACTGAAGGACTATGCCCATAAGTTTGAGCCTGCCCAAGTTGCTTAAGCTTTAGACAATCAGAGACAGTACAAATCCGAATTCATTCAGTCTGGTTAAAAGGGGCAACCCCATCGGGGCATTCCCTAGTGGAGGGCGGCTAAGCTTACTGTCGAAGCCTGCCCTTCAATACCGGGCACTCTGAGTCAGGATTTTGTATAAGTCAAACCAACGATCAGGCCCCGATAGATTTCTATCGGGGCCTGATCGTGTTTCTTAAACCGGTGCCGAGCTGGCGGCCAAAGGCCACCTGTTCCTAGGATGGGTTTACAGCGGGCGATATACCCGGTAGTTAATGCTGGGGAAGATGTTGTCGATTTCCTCAACTTTTTGCAGCCAGCCAGAATCAATCTTTTCAGCCATGATATCTTCCCGTAGCTTGTCAAAGCGCAATAGGTGGGCCCGAGTGCGGCGAACGGCGTAGGGCACCATGGTGCCGGTGCGCATAATAAATGCCCAGTCAGACGATTGAGCTAGCAGCAATTCGCGCGCGGCCTGGTTCAGGGCTCGCCATTCTAGTTCATCGGCGGGTTCACGGCGGGCCAGTTCAATCATCCGTTCTGCCGCTTTGTGCAAATGGGGATAGATCCAGGCGTTGGTTTCATTTAGCCAATATTCATGGAAACCTTTGTAGCCCCAGCTAGACTGGGACGGACGACACACTTGCTGGGTGGGGTTGCCCCGCAGATAGTCCGCCAGGTGAGTCATTTCATAGGTGTCTTGGTCGAACCAGGTCTTACGGAAGAGGTAGTCAATAAACCAGGGACCTTCGTACCACCAGTGGCCAAATAGCTCCGCATCGTAGGGGGAGATCACAATGGGCTTGCGCTGCATCATGCCATTGAGGTTGGCAATTTGCTGACCGCGGTTGTACATAAAGTTGCCCGCGTGTTCAGCCGCCTTTTCCCTAGCCCAGTAGGGGTCGTACCAGTCTTTCTCAGAGAGGCCTAGGTTTTTGCCCGTAATCTTGTGATATTTAATGCCCACGTTCTTGCGCTGACCGTTGGGCATGATATACGGCTTGATATAGTCGTATTCTGCGTCCCAACCTAGGTCGCGGTAGAACTCACGATATTCCGAAGCCCCTGGGTACCCCACTTTGGACGACCACACTTGCTGGGAAGACTCATGGTCACGGCCAAAGGCGGCTACACCGGTTTCAGTGTAGATGGGGGCGTAGGCCCCAAACCGAGGACGGGGGCGGGCATAGAGAATGCCGTGGCCATCGGTGAGGAAATACCGCAGCCCCACGTCGGCCACCATGCGTTCGAGGCCTTCGTAGTAGGCGCATTCAGGTAACCAAATGCCGGTGGGGGCACGACCAAAGTTTTCTTCGTGGCTCTCGACGGCAACCTTGAGCTGTGCCCATACCGCTTCGGGGTACATCTTCATCAGCGGTAGGTAGCCGTGGGTGGCACCGCAGGTGATGATGTCTAGGTTGTTGCTGTCGACGTACGTTTTAAAGGCAGATATTAGGTCGCCCTTGTGGTCTTCCCACACCTGGCGAGTGTGGTTAAACTCATTGGCGTAATATTCCGCCAAGTACTTAACGTGACCGTTGTGCTCATTGCGCTCGATTTCGCGCTCGGTCAGTTCTTCAAGATTGGTCAGATGCTCGTCGTAGCGTTCTTGGAGCAGGGGGTCTTTGAGCATCGACACCAGGGGCGGTGTCATGCTCATCGTCATTTTGAAGTCGATTCCATCCCGCTTGAGACCATCGAACATGGTCAAAAGTGGAATATAGGTTTCGGTAATTGCCTCAAACAGCCACTCTTCTTCTAAAACAAAATCACTCTCTGGGTGCCGAACGAAGGGAAGATGTGCATGGAGAACCAGAGCAAGATATCCGAGAGACATAGGGCAACCTTTGATTGAAAGTGAGCATCTTATGGAAAATTGCTAGGCTAGCCTTAGCCCTTAGCTATGTTTACGTTTCAGGAACAAAAAAAATGCTTTACGGTTGAAGCTAAGGTGCTAAACCACTTTCAGGGAAAGCTTTTTAGGAAGCTAGCAGTGATGAATGGCAGCATCAAAGAAGTAAAACTTTAAACTAATTTAAGCATTTCTCGAGTGCATTCGATTAAGGAAATGAGTGAGCTCAATGGAACTCATTTCACTGTACTATCCGGGATTTAATCTACGTCTCCGGCGGGGATCGCTTCCGTAGCGGTTATGTCTTTTTGTAAATCAGTCCCTTGACGTTCTTCATTCAGTGGGATCTGGGGTTTGTAATTCTTCTATTTGCTGCTGCAAGGTGGCCATCTGTTTTTGCAGATTTTTTAGGGTGCGGTGCATCTCTGGCAGGCGATTGTAGATTGCCGAAGATTTGAGGTAAGTGCGATAGGAACTGGCAGGGCTGCCCATCATGATGCTGCCTGGGGTGACATTGCTATGGAGCCCGGCTTTGGATCCGGCTTGTACTCCTTTGCCAATTTTGGCGTTGTTGGCGACGCCCACCTGTCCGCCTAAAATCACCAGGGAGTCTAGTTCGACGCCCCCGGCTAAGCCAACCTGGGCTGCCAGGACACAGTTGTCGGCGATCTGGCAGTTGTGGGCCACATGCACTAGGTTGTCCAGTTTGCTGTTGCGGCCGATGCGGGTGGTGCCTACGGCGGGGCGATCTACAGCTGCGTTGCAGCCCACTTCCACATGGTCTTCGAGGATGACGATGCCGGATTGGTGCATTTTTTCCCAACCCTGGTCCGTGGGCACAAAGCCAAAGCCCTCAGAGCCGATGACGGCGCCAGCGTGGATAATGCAGTGGTTGCCGATTTGGGCGCGCTCATGGATGACGCAGTTGGCATGGAGGGTGGTGTGGCTGCCTACCGTTGCGTTGGGGTAGACCACGGCATGGGGATGGATACATACGTTATCGCCCAGGGTGGCGCCGCTATGGATAACGGCATAGGCCCCAATGGCGACGTTGTTTCCTAGGGTGGCACTGGGGTCGATGACGGCGGTGGGGTGAATGCCAGGGGCTAATTGAAATGGCTGGTAAAACAGTGCGATCGCCCGCGCAAATCCGAGCCGCGGCTCCTGAACGCTAACCCAGGCAATGTCCTTGGCGGTTGCCTGGGCCTGGAGAGTTTCATTGAGGGGCAAAATCAGCGCTGCATTGGTTGTTTGCTCAATGTAGGGGGCAAACTTTTTCCCTTCCACATAGCTGATGGTATTGGGTTCAGAGTCTTGAACCGCCGTGACTCCCACGATATCTGGATTAAGGTGAGGTGAGGCTGCCAAACTGGATGTTTCTGCCAGGCCAAGCTGCTCTACGATGTCGCTAAATTTCATGGGTGCGTGGGTGCTATTGGCGTCTCCAGCGTCAGGCTATCAAAAAAAGGTCAAGCCGAAGATGATTCCTGGGACCGGTGCTCTAAAAAGGCAACGCATTCCACATGGGCCGTTTGGGGAAAGAAGTCGGCGGGCTGCACCTTTTGTAGGCGATAGTCCTGGGCACAGAGAATTTTCAAGTCCCTGGCCAAGGTGGTCGGATTGCAGCTCATGTAGACCACACGGGCTGGAGCAATCTCTAGCAATGTGTCAAGCACGGTGCGATCGCAGCCCTTACGGGGCGGATCCAAGACCACCGCATCGATCGGTCTGGCCTCTTGCCCACTAATGTCCTGCAACAGCTCTTCCACTGACCCCGCAAAAAACTCCGTATTTTGCAGCCCATTCAATGCGGCATTGTGACGGGCCTGGGCCACCGCTTCGGCCTGCAGCTCAATGCCAATACAGCGAGCTACCCGCTGCGCTATGGGCAACGATAGGGTGCCAATGCCGCAGTAGGTGTCCACTACGGTCTCATTCCCCTGCAAATTGAGTTCGTCCAACACAATTTGAACTAACCTCTCCGCTTGGAGCGTATTCACCTGGAAAAATGTATTGGGTTGAATCCGTAATCGCAGCCCCAAAAATAATTCTTCAATGTAAGGCTGGCCTGCCAAACATGTGGTTTCTTCCCCAAATATGCGATTGGTTTTATGGGTATTGATATTGAGACATACCCCGACCAAATTCGGATGCTCTTCTAGCCATTGCTCGGCCTGCTGTTTGACATCGGGCAGGTGGCCGGTGGTCACCAATGTGAGCAAGACCTGCTGGGTATGTTGGCCGACGCGCAAACCCAAGTGCCGTAATCTGCCCTGGTGTTTTTTCTCGTTGTACAAGCTCCATTGGCGCGTTTGAATCGCCGTCTTGGCTGCCACCAAAAGCGGATCCAACTGTTCATGCTGAATGGGACATTGATTCAGATTAACGATTTGGTGACTGCCCTGGCGGTAATATCCCGCTTTCACGGTGCCACCATTTCCCCGAGCCAAGGGATAGGTAACCTTGTTGCGATATTTCAGCACCTGGGGTGCCCCCAAAATAGCTTCAATCCGAACATCGGATAGGCCCCCGATACGTGCTAGCGCAGATTGTACCTGGTGTTCCTTGGCGGCCATTTGCTGGGCATAGTCTACGGCCTGCCACTGGCATCCCCCACATTTATCCGCCACGATGCAGGCGGGGCGAACTCGGTGGGGAGACGGCTGCAAAATCTGGATCCATTTGCCATAGCCATAGTTAGCCTTAATGCGCGTTAGCCGCACCTGGAGCGTATCCCCCGGCACAGAATTAGCGACAAAGACTACGCGCTCTTGCCAGCGCCCGACTCCGTCGCCGCTGTTACTTAAGCTTTCAATTGTTACGTCAATAATTTGTCCCTGTTTCCAGTCAGAGAGCGTGGTCTGTGCAGCCATGGTGAGGGTTCTGTGGGACGAGTCGAATCCGCAAGGAATAGCTTCCAATTCTATGGCAACTCTAGGTCAGTGCGTTGTCTGGAAATGGTTCTAGTGCTTTGTAAACTCTCTTAACATACCTCTCAGACTAGAACACGCAGTCAGTTATTATTCAAAACAATAAAAGCCTTAAGGCATAGGTAAAAGTCATCCTTCCCTTGTGCCCCCTAGAGTCGATACACTGTAATCATTACGAGTCACCGCATTCATTAAGCTATGTCTGTTGTTAGCCAAGTAATCCTCAATGCAGATGATGAGCTGCGCTATCCTACCAGCGGCGAGCTCCAGGGCATTCAAGATTTTTTACAAACGGGTCCCCAGCGTTTGGGTATTGCTCAAGTTTTAGCTGAGAACGAAAAGAAGATTGTCGATCGTGCTAGTCAGGCGCTTTGGCGTCGCCGTCCCGACTTTATCGCCCCCGGTGGTAATGCCTATGGGCAAAAGCAAAGAGCCTTGTGCCTGCGCGATTACGGCTGGTACCTGCGCCTCATCACCTACGGCATTATTTCAGGTGATAAGGACCCCATTGAAGATATTGGGCTAGTGGGCGTGCGCGAAATGTACAACGCCTTGGATGTGCCAGTGCCTGGAATGGTGGCAGCTATTGAGTGCCTTAAGGATGCGTCCCTGGGTTTGCTGACCGAAGATCAGGCTGTGGAAGCGGCCCCCTACTTCGATTACATCATTCAGGCGATGTCTAGCTAAGTTTGAAGCTAGGACCCTTGATTTGTCTCAATTTAATTGAATATCTTAAAATGAGGAGTACATATGATCGTACGCCTCATTTTTTGTATATGCTTGGAGCACTGTTCATCTGAATTGGAATCGTGTCCCCTAAGCACAGTTATCGCGGTTGTAAGTTAGGCACTGTGGTGAAGTCCAATTCCCACTGTGATTATGTCGTACAGCTCAATACCGATCGAGATGTCATGGAGCCCCCGGTGGCCAGTGATTATGGATTTGGTCAGTTTGTGGCCTTAGAGACAGACCACCAGCACTGGGCCGTGGGGATTATTTACAACTCACAGTTATTAAATCCAACATTTTTGAATAATGGGCCCCAGTTAACCAGCGCGCCTGATCCATTATTTACCCCTGACCTGATTCAAGAAACTAAAACCCTGCTCAATGTGGTGTTGGTGGGCACGTTAATTCAAAAGAGTAACCAGATCTACGGTCAGCAGGGGATTCCCCGTAATGTTGTACCGGTCAATACACCGGTGTTTGCTTTGCAAGAAAAAGGCCGCCATCAGTTTCATTTAAGTGCCGATGCCCGTCCGCAGTTTAAGTACTATGGTCATCTTTTAAGCGGTGGTGGTGCGTTTGCGGCCCAGCTAACTCAACAGGTGCTGACTGAGTTAAGTGCATCGGGCTTATTTAAAAATGCCGATCAGCGGGCTTTACAGGTTTTGTGTCGGGAACTGGCTTGGAAAAATACGTTGGGGGCCATGGGATAGATCAACCGGGTAAATGGGCTGAAAACGTCTGCTGGTACGGATATCTGTGATCAAAATCAATAAAAATGTGATCAAATGTGATCAAAATCACAGGTTGATGATGACTTAGATCGCCATCACCCCTCTGTAAATTCAGCATACTAAGGATGACTCAACTCTAGCCGAGTCATCTACAGGGAACACACAACCAGCCGATAGAACTCGCGGGAGTTCTGTCGGTTTTTTTTTGCCTAGGGGAATGGTGGGTAGCCATAGGGCTCTGGGCACCTATGGAGAGGTGTGAGCGCTGTCTGAAAGCTTTAAATTGCGATCGCTACGCCCGAAGTAATCCACCGCAGACCTGCAATAGACGCCTATCCCCATAAAAATCCAGGCTATCGATAAAACCAGTGGGCAAAGACAGTTTAAGATCAAACACTGTCCACCCTGGTCCTGTTTCATGTCTACCCCTTCATCCACCCCGATTCCATTTTCTCCAGAGGAAATTGCCTCTGAAGGGTTAAAGCCCGGTGAGTACGATGAAATTTTTCAACGCTTAGGACGCCATCCCAATCGAGCGGAGTTGGGCATGTTCGGCGTGATGTGGTCAGAACATTGCTGTTACAAAAACTCCCGCCCGCTGCTGAAGCAGTTTCCCACCGAAGGGCCTCGTATTCTGGTAGGCCCAGGGGAAAATGCGGGTGTGGTTGATGTGGGCCATGGCCAGCGTCTGGTTTTCAAAATTGAATCCCATAACCACCCATCGGCTGTGGAACCCTTCCAGGGCGCAGCCACCGGGGTGGGGGGCATTTTGCGCGATATCTTCACCATGGGGGCACGGCCAATTGCGGCCCTGAATGCGTTGCGGTTTGGCACCTTAGAAGACCCTAATACCCGCCGGATTTTTACCGGGGTGGTCTCTGGCATTTCCCACTATGGCAACTGCTTTGGTGTACCCACCGTGGGGGGAGAAATTTACTTTGACGCGGCCTACGCGGGCAATCCTTTGGTCAATGCCATGGCCATTGGGCTCATGGAAACCGAGGACATTGTTAAATCTGGGGCATCGGGCATTGGCAACCCGGTGCTCTATGTGGGCTCCACCACAGGTCGAGATGGCATGGGCGGCGCCAGTTTTGCCAGTGCAGAGCTCACTGATGAGTCAGAAGCCGATCGCCCGGCGGTGCAGGTGGGGGATCCATTTCTAGAAAAATCCCTAGTAGAAGCCTGCCTAGAAGCCTTTAAGACAGGGGCTGTGGTCGCAGCCCAAGACATGGGGGCCGCTGGCATTACCTGCTCGACATCAGAGATGGCTGTGAATGGAGGCGTGGGCATCGAACTGGATCTCGATAAGGTCCCCGTGCGTGAGACCGGCATGGTGCCCTATGAATATCTGCTATCCGAATCCCAGGAGCGCATGTTGTTTGTGGGACACAAAGGGCGTGAGCAAGAATTGATTGATATTTTTGAGCGCTGGGGTCTGCATGCGGTGGTGGCCGGTGAGGTGATTCAGGAGCCCATTGTTCGTATCTTATTTCAAGGAGATGTGGCGGCTGAGGTACCTGCCTCTGCCCTAGCAGATAACACGCCCCTGTATGAGCGGGAAGTTTTGGCCGAACCCCCGGCCTATGTGCAAACGGCCTGGGCTTGGAGCGAAGGCCGTTTACCCAATGCTTCTGCGGCTGGCATCGATGGCAAATCCTGGAATCAGGTGTTGCTAGCGTTGCTGAGTACGCCAACCATTGCGTCTAAGCAGTGGGTTTATCACCAGTACGACCATCAGGTGCAAAACAATACGGTGATGCTGCCTGGTGGCGCCGATGCGGCGATTTTACGTTTGCGCCCCCTGGAGGGCGACGATGGAACAAGCAGTAATTCTGGGGTGGCGGCCACCACCGATTGCAATCCTCGCTATGTGTATCTCAACCCCTATGGGGGCGGCCTGGCGGCGGTGGCAGAGGCGGCTCGCAACCTCAGCTGTGTTGGCGCTGAGCCCATTGCGGTCACCGATAACTTAAATTTTGGTAGCCCCGAAAAGCCCGTGGGCTATTGGCAGTTGGCAGAGGCGTGCCGAGGTTTGGCCGATGGCTGTCGTTTGTTTGACACCCCCGTGACCGGCGGCAATGTGTCTCTCTATAACGAAACTGTGGATAGTGAGGGCAAGCCCCAGCCGATTTATCCCACCCCCGTGGTGGGCATGGTGGGGGTCATTGATGATCTCGATCTCATCTGTGGCCAAAGTTGGCAAAATCCTGGCGATCGCATCTATCTCCTCGGTACCCCCTTAGGGGACCTTGCCGACGAAACCGTTACCTTAGGCGCATCGGAGTACCTCAAAGTGATTCACGGCCAGGTGGCGGGCCGGCCCCCTAAGGTCAATGTCGATCTGGAGTTAAAGGTACAGGCCGCCTGTCGCCACGGCATTCGCCAAGGTTGGATCACATCTGCCCACGATGCGGCGGAGGGGGGAGTTGCGATCGCCCTCGCTGAATCCGCCATCGGCGGCGAGCTGGGCGCTACGATCCACCTGCCAGATACCCAGCAACGTCAAGATACCCTGCTCTTTGGCGAAGGCGGTGCCCGCATTCTCGTGACCGTCTCCCCGCAATATTTCAGCCTTTGGGAAGAGTATCTGACCCAGCATCTCGCGGCTCAATGGATGACATTGGGCACAGTGGCCCAGGCCAACGACCCATTAACCATTCAAACCCCAAGCGGTAACCCTCTGATTAGTGTAGATTTACCCACCATGGTGGATAGCTGGCGCTACGCTATAGAAAGAGCCCTGGACAATTAAGTCTGTTCGAAGCAAGACTAGCCCCCTCCATTCAGCTTTGGATGCTAGGATCCTACTAGTAGTTAAGAAAATGTTAAGAGTTGTTGGTTCATTGATATGACTTTATTTGAGCGTATCGATCTCCGCTATCAAAGTTCTCAGTAACTCAAACTTTCTGTTTCCTTTAATGTCACCATTTTCTTCCCGTATGTTTTAGGCAGCCGTCTAAAACATACGGGGGTTAGATCATAAATTTCAGCGCTGCTTTTAACCGTCATTCCTACCTAGCGGACTCACGATGCCTCTTCCCTCTGATTTTTCCCCGCAAACTCCTGCCGTGGATGTTCGTCCCGATAAGCCAGAAGAAGCCTGCGGCGTATTCGCCGTGTTTTCTCCTAAGGACGATGTCGCAACGCTCACCTATTTTGGGCTATATGCTTTACAACATCGAGGACAAGAATCCGCTGGTATTGCCACCTTTGATCATGGCAGCATCAACGTCCACAAAGATATGGGTCTGGTTTCCCAAGTCTTCGATGAAGACGTACTTCAGAACTTGACTGGACAATGGGCCATTGGGCATACCCGATACTCCACCACTGGTTCGAGTCGAGTCGCCAATGCACAGCCAGCCATCTTATCCACTCGCCTAGGGGATATGGCCTTGGCCCATAACGGTAATGTGGTCAATGCCGGTAAGCTCCGCGAAAAACTCCTAAAGCGCGAGCATACCCTACTAACCACCACCGATACAGAAGTATTGGCTCTATTGATGGCAGATGCTGTGAATGATGGCAAAGACTGGATCGCCGCTGCCATTGATGCTTGCCAGCAGTGTGAAGGGGCCTTTAGTCTGACCGTTGCCACCCCTGAGGGAATTTTGGCCATTCGAGACCCAAATGGCATCCGTCCTTTGGTGATGGGCTACTTTGGCGATGAGCACCCCCATGATGGCGCTGGTCAATATGTAGTATCCTCCGAAACCTGCGGGCTCGATATTGTCAACGCCCACTATTTTCGAGATGTTCAACCCGGTGAGCTGGTTTGGATTAGTGAAAGTGGCCTTAAATCCGTGCAATGGGCCGAGCCAGAGCGTCGGCTATGCATCTTTGAAATGGTCTACTTTGCCCGACCTGACAGCATATACCACGGCGAGAGTCTTTACAGCTATCGCAAGCGCCTGGGCAACATATTGGCAGAAGAATCACCGGCCGATGTGGATTTGATTATGCCCGTGCCCGACTCGGGTATTCCGGCTGCCATTGGTTTTGCCGAAACATCTGGGATTCCCTACGCAGAAGGCTTAATTAAAAATCGCTATGTAGGGCGCACCTTTATTCAACCAACTCAAATGATGCGAGAGGCAGGTATTCGCATTAAACTCAACCCACTTCGAGATGTGTTGCAGGGCAAGCGAATTTTGTTGGTGGACGACTCCATT
Organism: Leptothoe kymatousa TAU-MAC 1615; assembly: GCF_018739865.1. Lineage (GTDB taxonomy): Bacteria > Cyanobacteriota > Cyanobacteriia > Phormidesmidales > Phormidesmidaceae > Leptothoe > Leptothoe kymatousa. The sequence continues at coordinate 119,572 of NZ_JADOER010000004.1, forward strand.
GTGCGCGGCACTACCAGTGGAAAAATTGTTAAAGCGTTGCGAGATGCCGGTGCCACCGAAGTACATATGAGAATATCATCCCCCCCGGTGACCCATCCTTGTTTTTATGGCATTGATACCGATAGCCAAGATCAGCTCATAGCAGCCACTAAGTCTGTTAAAGAAATCGAAGCCAAAATCACAGTAGATTCCTTAGCCTATCTAAGTTGGCAAGGGATGCTAAATGCTACTCAGCAAGATACGGGCACCTTCTGCTCCGCCTGTTTCACCGGTGACTATCCTGTGGCAATTCCAGAAATGTTCAAGCGCTCTAAGCTGATGTTGGAAAAAACACCCATAGAAGCTTAGGCGTCCTGATCTTGTAAAACCACTACCGAATCCCATTTTGACTGTGTCAGTTCTTCACGTACCTAATGGCTATGTATAAGGCTGTATCCTAGATGAATATATAGACATCTAGACGTGTTTTAAAATTTCATAGTGGTACAACCAGGGGATAAGGTTCAAATTTTATACCCAGCCTATGTTGCTGGTAAAACAACTGTGGTTTTAGAAAAGGAAACGCTTCAGGATGGATCTAAAACAGGTTACTGGTTGGTTCGAACTGAAGGTGATGGTGAGGTTTTGGTATTGTTAGCTAAAGAAATGCGTCTACTCAAAAGCACGTAAAAACTGTCACTTGGTCAAATAAAAGCGAATTGGTTGCTTTTTCACAGTTCTTGATTCAATACGGTTCCAATAAAAAAGGCTCTGCATTTGCAGAGCCTTTTTTATTAAGTAACTAAGTTAGAAACTTAGAACTTGAAAGTAGAACGAACTACACCATAGAGGCCGTCATTGTCACCACCGTCGGGGTTGCCGTAGATCACAGAAGGAGTCAGAGTCCAGTACTTGTTGATCTTAGCGGACATGTAACCTTCAATTACTTCGTTATCGTCGAAGTCTTGAGTGTAGTAAATGCCAACACCATCGCCAAGAAGGTTAGGTAGAGCAGCACCAAACTGGTAGCTGTCGTCACCATCTTGGTCAGCATAGTAACCAGCAAGCTCAAAACCACCGAAGTCTAGGCTTAGCAGACCAGCGATGATTTCATCCTCGTCATTAAGAGCATCAGAGGAACCACCCATGTAGGTTACAGCTGCGTCGATGATGCCATCGCTTAGGTAGTTCAGCTGGAAGATGTACTCATACTCATCAAAGATACCTTGGGAAGCATCTTGACCAGCACCAGTTGCATAACCAGCATCAAAAATTAGGTTCTCAGTTAGAGCAACGTTGAAACCAACACCTAGAGAGTTGCCACCGATACCTAGCTGATCGTAGAACTGAGGACCGCCGTAATCGCCAACGGAAGGACCATCGAAGGGAACGATGGTGCTAGATACAAAGTCGTCGGAAACGATGCTGTTTGCGGCGATGATACCGGAAACACGGCTACCAACGGGGAAGCTGTAGTAAACGTCGTCAATAACAACGTTGTTGCCAGTACCACCGTCACGGGCTAGGTTCCCGGGGATGCCAGTAGCACTGTTGTTGCTGTCGCCAAACTGGAGACGAGTACGCAGACGATCTTCGCCAGTGAAGCTAGTGTCTAGGTTTAGACGAGTACGATACTCAAAAGTAACTTCGTCAGCGTCGGTATCAGCAATACCGTCAGCATCGGTGTCAACCTGAACGTCGGTATCGAAAGGAATAACCAAGTGAGCGTCTAATTGACCCTTCAGCTTAGTAGTAGTAGAGAACTGGTTAGCTTCTAATTCAGCTACGTCAGCTTCAAGAGTGTCAACGCGACCACGGATGGTAGCAAGCTCAGCAGCAAATTCTTCTTGCAGACGCTTGATAGTCTCAAGTTCGCTGTTGCCGTCGGGGCCGATTAGCTGAACAATTACGTCCAAACAAGCGTTCAAACCAGCGGCAAACTCATAACGAGTCATGGCGCGGTTGCCGCGGTAGGAACGATCGGGGTAACCCTCAAGGCAACCGTACTCTTCAACTAGGCGTTGCAGAGCAGTGTAAGCCCAGTCAGAAGGAAGCACGTCAGAAAGCTCGGAAACACTAGTAACCTGAGCCAACTGGATAGAGTCAGAGTTGCTTAGAGCGTCAACGCTTACGGTCTCAGCAGCTACAGCAGAGTTGGAAAGAGCAGCACCCAAAACAAAGGGGCTAGCCATTAAGGCCTTCCAAAGATTAGCCATTATTTAATTTCTCCTCACACCTTAGAAAGTAGGCCGAGATCCAGCCAAACAGCTGAAAAACTCAGACTATTAAACACACGAACGAAGTCAACCAAAGTATTAAAATACATTGAGAGTACTTCTAGGTAGACATGCTAGCAGATTCTTCAGTGAAGAACCAGTAAATTCAATCACCATAAATGGTCAGAATTAATTAGCGTGCTCAGTCTACTTATACTTTGCATGCTCGTATATTCGATTAGAAATTTTCTCTAGGCTGTGACAGTTGATTTGCTGACCCAGTTATCGATGAAAATCCAAAAAATCTTTTGAGCAATGTGTTTGCGATTCTAAAGCGTGAAAAGAATTGAGCATGGGCTCTGAATTAACTAGAACCCATGCAAAGTCCCTAATAGGGCGTCTTAGAACTTGAATCTGGAACGGATGACACCGTAGAGGCTATCGTTGTCGCCACCGTCGGGGTTGCCGTAGATCACAGAAGGAGTCAGAGTCCAGTACTTGTTGATCTTAGCGGACATGTAACCCTCAATGGTTTCGTTGTCAGCGAAGTCTTGAGCGTAGTAGATGCCAACGCCATCACCCAGTAACCCAGGTAAAGCCGCACCAAACTGGTAGCTATCATCACCATCTTGGTCAGCATAGTAACCACCCAACTCAAAGCCACCGAAGTCTAGGCTTAACAGACCAGCGATGATAGCTTCATCAGCACCAGCGGACTCACCATCCATGTAAGTGATAGCAGCGTCAATGATGCCATCGCTGAGGTAGTTCAACTGGACGATGTACTCATACTCATCAAAGATGCCAACACTAGCGTCTTGACCAGAACCAGTGGAATAGCCAGCATCCAAGATCAGGTTCTCAGTTAGGGCAACGTTGAAACCAGCTGCGAAGCCACCGCCACCGATGCCTAGCTGATCGTAGAACTGAGGACCGCCGTAATCGCCAACGGAAGGACCATCGAAGGGAACGATGGTGCTAGTTACAAAGTCGTCGGAAACGATGCTGTTTGCGGCGATGATACCGGAAACACGGCTACCGATGGGGAAGCTGTAGTAAACATCGTCAATGCGAACATCGTTGATACCACCAGCACCAGCTGCAGCGAAGCCACCGGGAACACCGCCAAGGGCATTGGTATTGTCACCAAACTGAAGACGAGTACGCAAACGGTCTTCACCGGTGAAGCTAGTGTCTAGGTTTAGACGAGTACGGTACTGGAACGTTACTTCGTCAGCGTCGGTATCAACAATACCGTCAGCATCGGTGTCAACCTGAACGTCGGTATCGAAAGGAACAACCAAGTGAGCGTCTAGCTGACCCTTTAGCTTAGTAGTCGTAGAGAACTGGTTAGCTTCTAGTTCAGCTACGTCAGCTTCAAGAGTGTCAACGCGACCACGGATGGTAGCAAGCTCAGCAGCAAATTCTTCTTGCAGACGCTTGATAGTCTCAAGTTCGCTGCTGCCATCGGGGCCGATTAGCTGAACGATGACGTCCAAACAAGCGTTTAAACCAGCGGCAAACTCATAACGAGTCATGGCGCGGTTGCCACGGTAGGAACGATCGGGGTAACCCTCAAGGCATCCATACTCTTCAACTAGGCGTTGCAGAGCAGTGTAAGCCCAGTCAGAAGGAAGCACGTCAGAAAGCTCGGAAACGCTAGTAACCTGAGCCAACTGGATAGAGTCAGAATTGCTTAGAGCGTCAACGCTTACGGTTTCAGCAGCTACAGCAGAGCTGGAAAGAACAGCACCCAAAACAAATGGGCTAGCCATGAAGGCCTTCCAGAGATTAGCCATTATTTTTTAGTTCCTCACACCTAATTGACGGGATGAATAATTATTTCCCTAAGTAAAATAACCATTGCGTAAAATCCCTGAGGCATAAAGTACCAAAGGCTTATACTTAATTTCCGTATGTCTATATACAGAAAATTAATCTGAAGTTAAACTGCCCTTAATTTTTGCTGAAAGTTTCTTTGGTTAAGCGTTTTGCTATATGCCTGTCCTCGCTTTGCGTAGAGTCTATGCAATTTTTAAGTGCATAGACAATTTATTTTCGTGATGAATGAAAATCTTTGAGCGGTGTGTGTGCTTCTAAGGTATGAAGCTCTGCATAGAAGAAAATGGAAATATAGTCTCCTATGCAGAGGTTAGTTATTCGTGTGTGTTTTCTACCTAAGGTGTGGCAGAGAAATTAGCGAGGGCTGTTAAGTCCTCGCAGGGTATCTAAGAAGTGATCTTAGAACTTGAAGGTGGAACGAACTGCACCGTAAAGGCCGTCGTTGTCACCACCAGTGGGGTTACCGTAGATAACAGCGGGAGTTAGAGTCCAGTACTTGTTGATCTTGGCGGACATGTAACCCTCAATTACTTCGTTTTCGTCGAAGTCTTGAGTGTAGTAAACACCAACACCATTACCTAGCAGGTTGGGTAGAGCAGCACCAAACTGGTAGCTCTCATCGCCATCCTGGTCAGCGTAGTAACCAGCAAGCTCAAAACCACCGAAGTCTAGGCTTAGTAGACCAGCGATGATAGCTTCGTCGTTACCAGCAGTCTCAGAATCCATGTAAGTGACAGCAGCGTCGATGATGCCATCAGTTAGGAAGTTCAACTGAGCAATCCACTCATACTCGTCGAAGATACCAGTAGTAGAAGACTGAGCATCGGCAGTAGCGTAGCCTAGGTCAAGAATGATGTTCTCAGTTAGAGCAACGTTCAAACCAAGACCCAGAGAACCACCGCCAACATCTAGTTGGTCATAGAAGAAAGGACCACCAGCGTCAGCAACGGAAGGACCATCGAAAGGCACGATCGTGCTAGTTACGAAATCGTCGGAGCTAGCGCTGTTAGCAGAGATAAACGCAGAGATGCGGCTACCGATGGGGAAGGAGTAGTAGACGTCATCCAGACCTACGTTGTCCTCAAGGCCGTTACGAGGACCACTCTGACTAGCTAGACCACCAGAAACAACGTCAACATTGCCGCCGTTGATGACAGTTCTTGTGGAGCGAGTGCCGCTGCCACCGCGATCGCTGGCCTGGAGACGGATGCGCAAACGGTCTTCACCAGTGAAACTGGTATCGAAGTTCAAACGAGTACGATACTCAAAAGTAACTTCGTCGCCATCACCTTCTACATCGAAAGGAACAACCAAGTGGGAGTCTAGCTGACCCTTTAGCTTAGTAGTAGTAGAGAACTGGTTAGCTTCTAGTTCAGCTACATCAGCTTCAAGAGTGTCAACGCGACCACGGATGGTAGCAAGCTCAGCAGCAAATTCTTCTTGCAGACGCTTGATAGTCTCAAGTTCGCTGCCGCCGTCGGGGCCGATTAGCTGAACGATTACGTCCAAACAAGCGTTCAAACCAGCGGCAAACTCATAACGAGTCATGGCGCGGTTGCCACGGTAGGAACGATCGGGGTAACCCTCAAGGCAACCGTACTCTTCTACTAGGCGTTGCAGAGCAGTGTAAGCCCAGTCAGAAGGAAGCACGTCAGAAAGCTCGGAAACGCTAGTAACCTGAGCCAACTGGATAGAGTCAGAGTTGCTTAGCTCATCAACGCTTACGGTTTCAGCAGCTACAGCAGAGCTGGAAAGAGCAGCACCCAAAACAAATGGGCTAGCCATGAAGGCCTTCCAGAAATTAGCCATTATTTTTCTATTCCTCACACCTAATAAAGGGGCATTAAGCAGTGGCTATCCAAGAAGGATTAGCTGTTAATTAAAAGCCCTCGGAAAGCATGCTATCAAAGCATATTTTTTATGGCCAGTGTTTTTGAATACAAATCCAAAAACCTCTTCAGAAAAGGCTTTTAGCCGTATTAAGGCGTATTTAAGATAGATTTAACTAATTATTTAAAAATTAAAAATAGAGCCGTAAAAAATAAATTTTAATTTAAAAAAGATTAAAAATAAGAGTTGAATTAACTTGAGGTTAATTAAAGGTAAATAAATAAGCAAGTCTTTGTTTGTGGTTGTTTTAGTTCCGATAATCCTTGTTAGGTAGTAGCTTTGGCTTTGTTATCTCCTGTTGAATACACATTTGGTAAATGTAAATTTAAGAAATGCATTGTCTGAAGATTAAAATTTTATTGTCGCCAATTTAAAGTCGGTGAAAGTCATGACTGGTATAGGTCTTCTGGTTTAAGTGCGAATATTAAAAAGCCGCCCTCTAGATACCTAAAGGGCGGCAGAATATATAAATATTGCGTCGGTGAAGAGTTTGGTGGTAGTACCTTAGTGAAGGTAATCGTTCTCTGGGCTGAATGAAGGATCTGCGGGCTAGACGTGTTGACTGTGACCCTGCTCAAACAACTGTATGGCAGGCGTAGTTGCCAATGGAGCGCGTGTTGGCAAAAGACTCCCTGTTGAGTCGCAGGATCGCTGATAGAGAGTGGGGTTACGTCAGTGTTGATAAGGTTTTTGCCATAGTAAAGTCTTTCTGAGTGAGACCCCCTGCATCGTGGGTAGATAGGCTAATTGTCACTCTGTTGTAGGAAATGCTGAGATCGGGATGGTGACCTGCGGCTTCGGCGGGGGACACCACGCGATTGACAAACTCAACTGCTTCTATAAAATTTTTGAAATTCAACGTGGTTTGGATGGTTTTGCCGTTCAGGGTCCAGTCAGGGAGTGTGGCGAGCTGAGACTGGATTTCTTGGGTGGAAAGGAGACCAGGCATAGATGCGGGAACGTAAACGATAAACAACACCCTTTAAAAAAACTATCCGCTCCTACCGGGGAAGTGCCGCAGCAACTTCAAGATAGGAGCGGTCTAGTGGGGTCTTAGGTTGAAACCAGACTGCCGGAAGGAACTCTAGCGGGTCAGTTTCAAAAAAATGAAGCTAATTCTAGAGAACAGCCCCGGCACACAGCCGGCTCACGTCAACCTGAAGACCCATGCGTATACAACTACTTTCACTCATGGGCATCACCTCCTTATCCCTAAACGGTTTTTAATACCAGGAGCACTTTGTGCTTTCTGCAATATAGCACAGGCATTCGATAACGAGATAAGCCTTAGAGGATGAATAAAAAAAGGCCCCAGCGGTTTAATCCGCTGGGGCCTTTTTACTAATTATTCCAAACTCTATAGAGCGTTACCGCGAGGCAGTACCTCTTCGGGGAATACAAACTTCTCGTGGGGCTGGTCCTGGGGAGCCATCCACGCACGAATACCTTCATTCAACAAGATGTTCTTGGTGTAGAAGGTTTCAAATTCAGGGTCTTCAGCAGCGCGAGTTTCCTGTGAAACAAAGTCGTAGGCACGCAGGTTCAAAGCAAGACCAACGATACCGACGGCACTCATCCAGAGTCCAGTCACAGGGACGAACAGCATGAAGAAGTGCAACCAGCGCTTGTTGGAGAAAGCGATACCGAAAATCTGAGACCAGAACCGGTTCGCGGTCACCATGGAGTAGGTTTCTTCAGCCTGGGTGGGCTCAAACGCGCGGAAGGTGTTGGCGCCATCACCGTCTTCGAACAAGGTGTTTTCTACAGTGGCGCCGTGAATGGCACAAAGTAGAGCTCCACCGAGGACACCGGCAACACCCATCATGTGGAAGGGGTTGAGGGTCCAGTTGTGGAAGCCTTGCAAGAAGAGCAAGAAACGGAAGATGGCTGCGACACCGAAGCTAGGAGCGAAGAACCAGCTGGACTGTCCGAGTGGGTACATCAAGAACACCGATACGAACACGGCGATGGGAGCCGAGAACGCGATGGCGTTATAAGGACGTAGCCCGACTAGCCGAGCAACTTCAAACTGACGGAGCATGAATCCGATCAGTGCGAAGGCACCGTGGAGGGCGACGAAGGCCCAAAGTCCACCAATTTGGCACCAGCGGACGAAGTCACCTTGAGCTTCGGGACCCCAGAGGAGCAGTAGGGAATGCCCCATGCTGTCAGCGGGGGAAGAGACGGCAACCGTGAGGAAGTTAGCACCTTCAAGGTAGGAAGATGCGAGTCCGTGGGTATACCAGGAGGTAATGAAGGTGGTACCAGTGAGCCAGCCGCCGATGGCCAAGAAGGCGCAGGGGAACAGCAGCAAACCGGACCAGCCAACGAAGACAAATCTATCGCGCTTGAGCCAGTCATCGACGACGTCGAAGACGCCTCGATTGGCTCCAGCACGGCCCATTGCAATGGTCATCTCAAATCCTCTTAATATGGCATCAAGTTCCGTAAATATAAGAGTTGCATAGGAAATACAACCCCCCGGAACGTGGGGATGTGACAAGCACTCACATCAAGATGGCCGTAATCACCATCAGATAGGATTTTGGCTTGTACTTTATGATAAATAGACTTTCGTTTTTTTACAATCTGTCACGTACGTTCTCAGATTCAAAAAAACTCTGTGACGCCTATTCATGAAGCGCTTTAGGCAATTTCGCGGAAAGTTTTTGTAAACTTTTGTATCTAAGTAGGGGAGTGCTTGCCCCCTTGACGCATTGCTTCAGATTTTTGAGTTTAAGAAAACTCTCTAAATGCATCGCATTTTATAGATTTTGTCTGAAACTCTCGGCTAGGGTACTAAAGAAGTCCTAGGGCAGGATTCACTGCCGACATTACTGTGATTGCCAAGGGGGGGAATGGCCTCGTAGAGTAAACGGTTTCGCGCAGAATGATACGCTAGATGAATAGTTTTAATTCAGACTGGTGGTTCATCCTCTGTCTGAAGGGTTAGGAGATACTTAAAGTTCATCGCATGTACAATTCGAGCGTCATCGGCGGTAATGTCAGTGTTTCTGGTAACCGTCTGTTTATATACGAGGTAGAAGGGCTGGGTTCGACTGATGGTGCGACTGCACCTGTGCGTCAGAGCGGCAGCACGTTCATTACAGTTCCCTATAGTCGTATGTCTGTTGAAAGTCAGCGGATTATGCGGCTGGGTGGCAAGATCGTTAGCATTCGTGCGGTCGGTGGTGATGCTTCACCTGCTCCTGCGGCTGTAACAGCACCTGCAGCAACTAAACCCATGGCCGAAACAAAAGCTAAAGCTAAGAAACCCGGTGCTAACGTTCCGGTTAATACCTACAAGCCTAAAACTCCTTACTTAGGCGCCTGTTTATCTAACGAACCTTTGGTTGACGAAGGTGGTGTAGGCATTGTTCAGCATATTAAGTTCGACCTTTCCGAAGGCGACCTGAAGTATGTTGAAGGCCAGAGTATCGGTATTATTCCCGAAGGTACTGACGAGAAAGGCAAACCCCACAAGCTAAGACTTTATTCCATTGCATCCACCGCCCATGGGGATGATGTGGATGATAAAACTGTCTCCTTGTGTGTGCGACAGCTGACGTACAAGCATCCTGAGAGCGGTGAGACTATCAACGGTGTTTGTTCTACGTATCTCTGTAATCTAGAGCCTGGTACTAAGGTCAAGATTACTGGACCTGTCGGTAAGGAAATGCTGCTTCCCGATGACCCGGATGCAAAAATCATCATGATGGGTACGGGTACAGGTATTGCTCCGTTTCGTGCGTATCTATGGCGCATGTTCAAGGACAAGGAGCGCGAAGCTAATCCTGACTATCAGTTCAACGGATTTGCTTGGTTATTCTTTGGTGTGCCCAAAACTCCCAACATTCTCTATAAGGAAGAGTTGGAAGAAATGCAGGCCCAGTATCCTAATAACTTCCGTTTGACTTACGCGATTAGTCGTGAGCAACAGAACTCTGAAGGTGGTCGCATGTATATTCAGCATCGGATTGCTGAGCATGCTGATGAGCTTTGGAGTCTCATCCAAGATGAGAAGACCCACGTTTACATCTGCGGTCTGCGCGGTATGGAAGGTGGCATTGACGAAGCTCTGACCACGGCAGCGGGTAAGACCGGTGTGGATTGGACTGATTATCGTAAGTCTATGAAGAAGGCCCATCGTTGGCACGTTGAGACTTACTAGGTCTTGCTGACCTGATTTGTCGCATGGACAAATAAATAATATGTAAAAGCCGGGTGAGCCTAAGGGTTCCCTGGCTTTTACAATGGTTGATGGTAAATCGCAGGGAATAGCACATTGGTTTTTAAGGTTGGGTTATTAGGTCTGGGCACGGTAGGCACGGGTACGGCCAAAATTTTGTTGGATGCTGCGCGGCGTCATCCATTGCTAGAAACCTTAGAGATCCATAAAGTGGGTGTGCGCTCTTTGGATAAGCCTCGTGCTGTTGATTTGCCTGAAGCGTGCTTGACTACAGACCTAGAAGCGATTGTGACCGATCCTGATATTGATATTGTGGTTGAGGTAATCGGTGGGTTAGAGCCTGCGCGATCGCTAATTTTAGAAGCTATTGAAGACGGTAAGCATGTCGTCACCGCCAATAAGGCGGTTATTTCTCGCTACGGTAACGAAATTGCTGAGGCCGCCAAAAAAGCAGGGGTGTATGTGCTTTACGAAGCCGCTGTTGGCGGTGGCATTCCTGTGATTCAGCCCCTACAGCAGGCCCTGGGCGTAAACCGAATTGAGACCGTAACCGGCATTATTAACGGCACCACCAACTACATTTTGACCCGCATGGAGTCTGAGGGTGGGGACTTTGCGCCGATTCTCGACGATGCGCAGAAGCTGGGCTACGCCGAAGCAGACCCCACCGCCGATGTGGATGGTCTAGATGCGGCGGACAAGATTGCCATTTTGGCCTCCATTGCCTTTGGTGGCAAAATTCGTCGTGAGGATGTGTTTACCGAGGGCATTCGCAATGTCAGTGCCTCGGATGTGAACTATGCCAAAACCCTTGGCTTTGTGATTAAGCTGTTGGCGATCGCAAAACGCAATGACGATTCGGATACGACGATTCAGCTCCGCGTGCATCCCACCTTGGTTCCCCTCAATCATCCCCTGGCCAGCGTGAACGATGTGAATAATGCGGTGCTGGTGGAAGGCGACCCCATTGGCCGGGTGATGCTGTATGGCCCCGGTGCCGGCGAAGGCCCCACCGCCAGTGCCATCGTTTCCGATGTGATGGCCATTGCCGCCACCCTCCACATGGAGTCTCCGGCGGAGGAAAAATTGCCCAACCCCTTGTTGAGCAACGCCTATAGCGACTACAAAACCATCAGCCCCATGGAGGATCTGGAAAGTCGCTTCTACCTAAGGTTGATGGTGAAGGATAAGCCAGGGGTGATTGGCCATTTGGGCGATATCTTTGGCCAGCACGGTTTGAGCCTAGAGTCCCTGGTGCAAATTGGCTTGCAAGATAATCTGGCTGAACTGGTGATTGTGACCCATGAAGTGAAAGAAGGCGACTTTCAAAAAGCACTTGAAATCTTAAAGGCGTCCTCGGCGGATGTGGATTCCATTGCCAGTGTTTTGCGAGTGCTGGGATAGGCGGCGGTGGTAGGGTGGGCAATGCCCACCGTCTAGGGATGGGAACCCAGTTATGTGTGGCAAGAAGTCGAGCGATGGCGATGAGTAGCGTGGGCACTGGTCCCTATCCAGAAGGGGCAACGGTTGTTGCCGGCGAAGCGCTATACCAATGGAAGCTGCAGGCCCAGGGGGATGCTCAAAAAGCGGATATTCCCGTCTATGAATTGGACTGGTTTTTGCAGGGGATTAGCCCCTTAAGCCAGTCGGATCTCAGCTTAGGGCTCTATCGAGACCGCACCGTTCCCTTAAGACATCCCCTAGACTGGCTTACCCAGCAGTGGCAGCGTCGCGTTGCCGAGCGGGTGCCCGTGCAATATTTGGTCGGTGAGACACCGTGGCGGGATTTGATGCTGACGGTGACCCCGGATGTGTTGATACCTCGGCCTGAAACAGAATTGATCGTCGAGATTGTGCAGGCATGGGTGCAGCAGCAACCAAAATTTTTAGCGTCTGGTGTCTGGGCGGATTTGGGTACGGGCAGTGGCGCAATTGCGATCGCACTAGCCAAAGCCTTACCCCACGCCCAGGTTTTGGCCGTAGACATCAGTGCCGCCGCCTTAGCGATTGCCAAAGAAAACGCCCAGCGTAATCAAGTGACTAATATTGAGTTCCATCAAAGCAGCTGGTTTGACGCTTTAGAAAATTGGCGAGGACAGTTGTGTGGCGTCATCACCAATCCGCCTTACATTCCCAGCGATGTGGTGCTGACCTTAGAGCCTGAGGTCACTCACCATGAGCCTCATACGGCATTGGATGGTGGCCATGACGGGTTAGATGATATCCGTTTACTGATTGAGCAATCGCCTGACTTTCTCCATCCCGGAGGGATGTGGCTGACAGAACATATGCAGGGCCAGGCCCACATCATTGCAAACCTACTCAGCACCGCCCATGGGTATGACAACATCCAGGTTCATGCAGATTTAGCCGGTATCGAGCGATTTGTGTCAGCTACCCTGACCTGCAGCCAATAAAAAATAGGTCAATAAAATTTCATAGAAGACTGGGGCAAGGCTACGGGCTATGGGTGAAACCCCTGTATTGCTTGGTTTGCCGCTAGAATAAATTAATTGCGGGCAACCGCTTGTGTGGTGCGAACTATGGTTTCCCTAGCCCGTAAAAACTTACTCAAAGATTTACCCCGGTTTTTAGTGGCCCAGGCGGGCATTATGTTCGCCGTTAGCCTAGTAACCATTCAAACTGGCATCCTAAAAGGGTTTACCCGCTCCACCACCTTACTCATCGACAGTTCCGAGGCCGATATTTGGGTCGCCTCAGAAAATATCGTCAACTTTGAACTAACCGAACCGTTTCCCTATGTGCAGGTGCGCCAGGCCGAAGAAGTGGAGGGGGTGGCCAGAGCCGAAGCCTTAACCATCGGTTCTGGTCGTTGGTACTCCGATGGTAAGCTCACCACCTTGCGGGTGTTTGGCTTTGACCCCAACGGCGATTTGTTTCGCCCTGGCGATGTGTCTGATAATTCGATGCAGGCCCTAAATGCGCCCTATTCGGCGCTGATCGATCGCACTAACATGCGCTCGTTTCGCATTGACGGCGTAGGCGATACCGCCCGCATTCGTCAGTTGCCGGTGATGGTGGTCGGCCTCACCCGCGATACCCAGTCTTTAGTGTCCAGCAAGTTTGTCTTTACTTCGCTGGTTAATGCCAATGCCTATATTAGTTCAGGGTTTTCAGCGGGGCTGACCTGCCAGCTTGGAGAAGGGGATATTACCTGCATCAATGCGTTTCAGCGCGAACCCGATGCCGCCAATGCCGATGTGGCTGATCCAGAACCCCTAAAGGCCGATGCGCCAGTGACCTATGTGTTGGTGAAGGCGAAACCCGGCGAAAATTTGCAACGCCTCAAGCGCCGTTTAGAAAGTGAGCTGTCTGGGACCAAGGCATTTACCAAAAATGAACTGATTACTAGCACCCAGGCCTATTGGCAAAATCGCACAGGCATTGGCTTTATCCTGGGGTTGGGGGCCATCGTCGGTGTGATTGTGGGTATGGTGGTGGTAGCCCAAATTTTGTACACCTCCGTTTCTGAAAATTTGAGAGAATTTGGCACCCTCAAGGCAATGGGGGCGTCTGATTGGGATATCTACAGTGTGATTTTGGAGCAGTCTTTGTGGATGGCGCTGTTGGGCTATGTGCCGGGGCTGCTGCTGTGTTGGGGCGTGGGCACGTGGACGGCCGCCACCCAGGGCATCGTGGTTTTGATTACGCCCCTCAGTGCAGTGGGCGTTTTAGGCATTACCGTAGTGATGTGTGTCGGGTCAGCGGTATTTGCCATTCAAAAGGTGACCCGAGTGGACCCCGGCATTGTGTTTAAGGCTTAGGGAGTGCTGGTGAACTGTTGGTACGGTGTGAGTTAAAGACTTAATGGTTGCGATCGCAGCGCATAACATCCAAATGTCCTTTATGTCGGGCACCACCGAAACTAAGGTGCTCAAGGGCATTGACCTGGCCATTCCCTCCGGGCAAATCCGGTTGATGATGGGGCCGTCTGGGTCGGGAAAAACCACGTTGCTATCGATTTTGGCCGGGATTTTAACCCCCTCGGCGGGGCAGGTGGAGCTGTTGGGCCAGGAAATCACCCAGCTTTCTCGCAAACAGCTCACGGTCTTTCGGCGGGACCACATTGGCTTTATTTTCCAAAGCTTTAATTTGTTTCCCGCACTCACAGCCCTGGAAAATATTGAACTAGCCCTCCAGCTCAAGGGCAAAAAGGGACCAGGCAATCAAGAAATCGCCTTTGATTTGCTAAAACAAGTGGGTTTGGGTGACCGGGTTAATAATTTGCCTGCGGATTTGTCGGGGGGGCAGAAGCAGAGAGTTGCGATCGCCCGCGCCTTGGCCGGAGAACCAGAGCTCATCATGGCCGATGAACCCACAGCAGCTTTGGATTCTTCCACCGGTCGAGACGTGATCGAGCTGATGCAATACCTGGCGAAAAATAAAGGCTGTACGGTGCTGATTATTACCCACGATCCTCGCATCACCGATGCCGCCGATGAAATTACCTATTTAGAAGATGGTTTACTCGCCTCAGAATCTAGCCTGGTGACCGGTCTCCATTGATGAGTTTCTTTTAGACTGAAGGGGCTGCGGTCAGGAAACGTCTATGAAACTGAAACACGCCATCAACCTGCACAAGGGGTTAACCGCGTTTGTGGTGCTGGGGATGATGGCCATTTACCAGAATTTTCAAACCGGCCCCTGGATTTATCTTGCGCTCCATGGCACCTATGGCTTTCTCTGGTTGCTCAAGGATCGCATTTATCCCGATAAACAATGGGAGGAGGAGTTGCCCCTGCCCCAAGGCATTGTCATGTTTTTGGTCCTTGGTGCCTATTGGGTGGCCCCGTGGCTGCTAATTTCCCGTGGTGTGGAGGTGCCCCCGGCGCTGCTGGCCTTGGCAGTTTCCTGTAATTTATTTGGCTGCATGCTGCACTATACGGCAGATGCCCAAAAGCATTTCACACTGAAATATCGCCGGGGTCTGATTACGGAAGGCTTTTTTGCCCGTTGCCGCAATACCAACTATCTGGGTGAGATTTTGATTTATTTGGGCTTTGCCATTTTGCCCATGCATCCGGTGCCGTTTTTGATTTTGGCTGGTTTCGTATTAGGGATTTTTGTGCCCAATATGCGCAAAAAGGATCAGTCCCTGTCCCGTTATCCTGAGTTTGCTGACTATCAAGCCCAATCAGGTTTGGTTTGGCCTCAGCTTTGGGCCGCTAATAAACCATCAGCGGTTACGGAAAAGTGATTAGCATTGAGTGTAGACCGGTGTTCCTGAGCGGAGTCGAAGCGGATGACAGCCACACTTATTCAAAGCCCTGATCGGGTGGTTTTACAAAATATTAGCTGGCAAAGTTATCAAAGCCTGATTCATGACTTTGCCCAGGAACCGGCAATTCGGTTGACCTATGACCATGGCACGCTTGAGATTCGTATGCCTCTAGATCCCCATGAATCGTTTAAAAAGCTGATTGGTCGGTTGATTGAAGCGGCGACCGAGGAGTTGGATCTGGAAATTCGGAGTTTGGGATCGCGCACATGTGACCGAGAAGATTTGGCAAGCGGTCTAGAACCGGACCAGTGTTACTACATTCAAAATGAACCCCAGGTACGAGGTGTTGAGCAGATTGACCTGACTCAATTACCGCCACCGGATTTAGCGGTTGAGATTGATATTACTAGCAGTTCTTTGAATCGATTTGCGATTTATCAAGCTTTAGGAGTGCCAGAAATCTGGCGTTACAATGGCAACCGTTTGGAAATATACCTTTTACAAGGTGATGAGTATGTTGTCGAAACGAATAGTCGAGCCTTGTCCTGGCTGACAGCAGCAGATATTTCACGATTTCTTACTATTCATCAAACTATGGGTGAAAACGCCTTAGTCAAACAATTCCGTCAATGGATTAGGACAACAAATTAGGTAGTTGATGACCAACCTAAAATCTTTCCTCGATTTCTGTAAAGCTGTGCAACCTCAAAGTCAGAAAGATATCCAACGTTTTTTTGAAGGCGTTGTTTATTTCCCATACGATAAAGAACTACTGTTGCAATCTTTTTTGTATTTAAATCTGTCAGATTATTTCCCTAACTTCACCGATTTACTTTTATTTGAAAAAGCTTTGGATGGTTCCAGTACACATGACAGCAAGTGTGACTTCATTTTTCTAACAGAACAACAAAAAATTGCTCTTGTTGAGACGAAATATATAGATACCGATCAATCAGGCGCTACTGCAAAAAAGAGGCGTAATCACCACCGAAATAAAGTCTTTGCTCAAGTAAAAACCTTAAAGCAAAAAATCGTTGAAAAGCATTCTCTATCGCCAGAGTTGATTGATTGCTATGTTTTTACAACCGAAGATTTATCTGGTCGAGCAGAGATAGATATAGCTTCAAAATATATATTGATCCAGGAGCTAGAAAAGTGGACAAAAAAAGTAAAGGCAATTGATTTCGACTGCTTTATATTCTTGGTATATCGTCTTGAGACAAAGACATTCAATGTTTATTAAGAAATGAGCTTTTTCATGATTTTCACGACGGTTTGCAGCTGGTTCTCATGACGAGTAGATAGAGTGAATTTATCTGAGATGTCATACTCGCGGGTTTGTAAATCTGCTGTTACAAATAGAAAATCCTCTCCAGTTGTAATCAGCCCAAAGGCTTGTGGAGCATCAGCACTCGCCAAGTAGGCCAACGTTTGAGGCAATGCTTGCATTACGCTAAACCCATAGCGTTTAGTTTCCAGCAAAACTAGCCAGAAGCCATCTTGCACGATTAGTACATCGATTAAGCCTCTCAATACGGTGTCCCCACTCTCAATTTCAATGGAGATATATTTCTCACCGCGTAGCTTATAGGGCGGATCACATAGGCCCAATAGCTCTAATAGGGGTGACACCAAAATAAAATCTACGGTGCTTTCTGTAATGGCACCATCTGCCTGATAGTAACGATATCGGGCCTTCAGTCGGTCAAGGGTATCTACTTCTTCTGGAGATAACGCTGGTAATTCACCCTGCCACTCAGAAAAGAAATCAGCGCCATTGGCAGGTCTCAAGTTAAGGCGTTGATGCGCCTCATTTAGATTAGTAATTGCCGTAGTGACTGCCAGCGTTTGAGTCATCTAACTCAACTCCAGGAATGATCTTGCACTTAGTGTAGGTTTACTATTCGACTATTGCCCATAATGATATTTGCTAACATTACAGTGCAGTAGTCCATACACCCCAATGACGGTTGCAATAGTCGCTGATCCACCACCATTAGAAATCAACGCTGACAACGTCGTAATAATTGGGCAAACTCGCGTCACGCTAGACACCGTTGTCAATGTATTTAAGCACTGGATAACGGCTGAGGAAATTGTGCATCGTTATCCAGTGCTAAAACTCGCCGACGTTTACGCGACGATTGCGTTTTACCTAAATCATCAGCAAATGGTAGAAAGCTATTTAGCGGAACGTCGAACCCAGTCAGCAAGTGTGCGGAAAATGAACGAAACACGCTTAGATCCGAAGGGGATTCGTGATAGGCTCCTGACCCACAAGCGTGAACAGAAAGCATCCTAGAAAGGGCAGATTTTTTAGTTAGCGCCAGCTAAGCAGACGTTAGCTGTTTGGCAATACCGGTCAGAATTTCTGGCACTGGGCGGGGCTGCCACCCCAAGTCTCGCATCGCTTTTTCCCCGCTGATACGCACACAGCGATCATAGATATAGTGAACCAGTTCATTATTCAAAGGCGCATTCCAAGAGAAAGCTTTGCCGATGGGGTCTAGAATGCCACCGATGGCTCTGACCAATGGCTTTGGCGCATCCGCTGGGGCTTTCACTCCGGCGGCATCGCCTAGAATCTGAAACATTTCGCCAATGGATAGCTCGCCAGCGGAGATGATGAAATGTTCGCCGGAGGGGGCTTTTTCGACAGCCAGCACCATGGCTTGCACCAGGTCGTCTACATGGACGATGCCAGTGATGCGATCGCACCCAGGCCAAATTGGCAACCGTCCCTTGAGAAATAGCTTAACCACCGGGCCAAAGTGGGGGTCATCTGCCCCAAAAATCCCCCCCGGCATTAAACTCACCGCCGAGTAACCCTCAGCCACATGCTGATTCACTAGCTGCTGAGCCTTAAACTTAGTTTCATCGTAGGCCGACGAAAACCCTTGTTGCGTCCGCTGGTAGGTTTCATCAATTACTTGACCCGCCGTATCACCATAAATGCCAATGGTGCTGCAATAGATCAATTTTGGAGGCGTCGTCTGCGCGCGAATTGCCCCTAATACGGTGCGGGTTCCTGTGACATTAACCCGTTCCATCCGAGCTGCATCAACTATCCCCAAATCCACACAGGCCGCAATGTGGAATACCACATCCACGCCGGCCATGGCGGATTTTAGCACCGCTGCATCGGTAATGTCGCCATAGACCAGTTGCACATCTAAGCCATCCAACCGGTCTAAATTACTCGTGCGCCGCACTAACCCCACGACGCTGTGTCCCTGGGATGCCAATAGGTTGACCAAGTGAGAACCCGTGAAACCATTAGCCCCTGTAACCAGTGCTTTCATGCTGATGCTTGATGCTTAAATAAACCTACTATGCTCGCCAGTACCCATGGCCCTAAGCTGTTATCGTAACGGAAATCATGCCGTTTTCTTGAATGCCATTATCCGCGGCTGTATCTAGAAAGCAGTTAAGATGAGGAAGCTAAAAAAGTTAGCGATTATGGCAACCATCATCACTGAGTTTATTAGTGTATATTTCTAGATTTTGTATTGCTAAAATCTAAAAATATATATTATGAAAACCGTCTATTTAAAGTGCACACTTACCTGAAAAAAGGATGCTTATCAGAGCGCCCCATTAAATGAAAAAAATAATTCAAAAGTCTGACTTTGTTCTGTCTCCCTACATGCAGAGCAATGATTGGCGCGCTACCTATCAAGTCTTAAATACGCTAATTCCATATCTTCTGATATGGGCTTTAGCTGTGAAGTTAACTAAGGTTTCTATTGCCTTCCTGCCGCCAATTATTATTTTATTGGTGCTGTTCTCATTGCGATGTTTTTCGTTAATGCACGATTGCGGCCACTACTCACTGTTTCGGTCGAAAAAAGTCAATCGTATCGTTGGATTTATCTTTGGCCTAGTCAATGCAATGCCCCAATATTGGTGGTCTAGGGACCATGCCTATCATCATAAAACCAATGGTGATTGGGAGCGATATCGAGGTATTGGCGATTTCCTATCAACTGAAGAATACGCCCAGCTCACCCCATCGGATCAAACTATATATGGGGCCCTGAGACATCCTCTAATGGCCTTTCCGGGGGGCTTTTTCTATTTAGCCTTTAAGCCAAGACTGATTTTTATTCTGGGAGTTTATGACTTTATTTGCCATGGTTTTCGATGTTTAAAGGAAGATTCTAAAACAAGTTTTGCAGCCATGGTGGCATCCCATCAGCCGCAGCATTGGTCTACCGCAGCGGAATTTTGGGACATTTTTCTGAATAATATTTTTGTAGTGGGCGGATGGATTCTTTTAAGTAATTGGTTGGGGGTGGGCTTTTTCCTCGGCGTATATTCTGCTGTGCTGACATTTTCAGCGGCCATCTTTATTAATGTGTTTTTTGTACAGCACAACTTTGATGGCGCCTATGCCCATAAAACGGAAGGTTGGGATTATTTGACCGGCGCAATTGAAGGCAGTAGTTATCTGGAATTGCCTTGGATTCTAAAGTGGTTTACCGCCGATATTAGCTACCACAATATTCATCATCTGTCGGAAAGAATTCCTAACTATAATCTCAGGGCTTGCCATCAGGAAAATGCCCACTTACTTGCCCATGCAAGGACAATTCGAATGGGTGAGGTGCTGGACTGCGCCAAATTTATTTTGTGGGATGCTGATGCCAATGAGTTGGTATCTATCCAATCGTTCCATCAACGTCAGACCAAGGCTTTTTCGTAGATGCGGTAGGTCTTGTAGATGGTGGCGCCGGTGTTTTCGATAATATTGCGCGATCGCATATTGTCCTCATATACCCAGGACAGTTCAGATCGCTTATAGGGAGGGTTTTTTTCAGTGCCTCCCTTCATCCCTAAATAAACCACGGCTAGGGCCACCATTTTGCGACTATATTCGGGCAGGGTGCAAATGGCTAAAACCCTGGCCTGGTCAATTTTTCGCTTATGCCAAAGAAATTTTAGAATGCCGCAAATATTCAACTTGCCCTTCACGTGTTTCAGCGCAATATTGTAGTCTGGCAGGGCCATAAAAAAGCCCACCATTTTGTTCTCAGACTCTTTTTTGGGATCTTCTGCAATTACAAAGATGTCCGTATCCACGAGAGTTTGTAAATCCTTGGCCTCTTCCATAAACTCGGCTTCAGTGCGGGCACTAGAACTCCAGTTGTGGGAAAAAGCTGTGGTAAACAGCTCATAAATATGACGACAATCTTGTTCGAACGCCTTACCCTTTAAATTAATCGTGCGAAAGGTAATGCCCGCCCGTTGAGAAATTTTGTATCCCCGCTCAAAACTATCCGGCAGTGGCTTATCCAAAGGTAGATCATAGGCGTAGGCATCCTTGGCCTTTTGCCAGCCGTTAGCCTCCATCAACTCCAGATAATAGCTGGGGTTATAGGGCATCATGACCATCGGGTCAGAATCAAACCCATCGGCCAAAAAACAACAGTTATTGTGTGTGGACAAGTCAATGGGGCCACGGGCTAGGGTCATGCCCTGGTCTCGTAACCAATTTGTTGCGTGATCCAAAAGCGCTTGCCCAATAGAGGGCTCATTAATACATTCAAAAAAACCCATCAGACCGACGGAGTTTTTCTCTCGCTCGATGAGTCGTTCATTTATGGCTGCAACAATACGTCCTACCGGTTGCTCGTCCTGATATGCCACAAACTGTTGTAGCTTGCCATATTGAAAAAACGAATTCTCTTCAGAAAATTGCTTAGCAATACTAGATTCGAGGGGAGCAACCCAGCGAACATCATGGCGATAAACGTAAGCTGGAACGGCTAGAAAATCAGCTTGTTCGTCGGACGTGGCAACTGGCCTGATGGAAAAAGTACCCATGGCAGAGGGGAGTATTGAACATTACGGGGCAAGGGATTTAATACCCTTACCCCGTAATCACTATGCGTACTGAGCAACTGCGCCGCCGATCTTTTCACGGACAGCAACCATAGACTCTACCAACCGATCCATTTCGGCTTGGGTATGGAGCGCGTTGGCCGTAATCCGTAGGCGAGGTTTAGCAATAAACCAAATCGCAGAGACCCAAATGCCATACTCTTCCATCAGAGCTCGGGCATAGGCTTTTGGATCGAGGTCTGGGGGCAAAAGCACCGGGATAACGTTGGTTTCCCCAATCGCGTCAAATCCGGCTGCCACTAACTTCGACCGCAGGTATCGGGTATTGGCTTGCAGTTTCGCTACCCGCTCAGGCTCGCTGCGTACCAGACGAATACTTTCCAATGCGGCAGCGGTTACCGGTGGGGGCAAGGAGATGGTGCCAATAGATGTGGGAGACACATCTAACAGATCAATCAGCTCCCGATTGGGGGCGCTAATGGCCGCTCCCGCAGAACCTGCGAACTTGGAGAATGTGGTCATAATGACGGGCACAATGCCCCGCTCAATCACTGACTGGGGGGTAATGCCGAAGTGGTCATAAATGCCTTCACCTTTGCCACCAATAGCACCGCTGGCGTGGGCTTCATCCATCACCACAAGGCTGCCGGGATAATCTTCCATGATGTCGAGCATGCGAGGCAGGGGCACAACATCGCCATCCATCGAAAAGACTGCATCGGAGATAACGATTACCCGATCGTCAGGACGTACATAGCGACGCATTTTGCGCTCTAGATCGTCCATGTCGCAGTGGCGATAAGCTTTGACCCGCACCTTGGGGTTATGGCCAAACATCTTACCCGAACGATTATCCGCATTCACCACCGCAGCAATAATGCAGCCATGGTTGAGGACATCGCTAAAGATAATAGTCTCGCGGGTGTGCTTAAACCCAGGCACAGGCACTGCCAGATGGCAAAATCCGTCCATTAAAGCCTGTAGCGCCATCCAAGCATTTAAGAATAGCTGGGTGTGCGGTAGATGCTTAAAGGCAGAAATTTCTTCCTCTAGCTGACGGTGCAAGTCAATGCGACCGCTCAGCACAGAGCAAGAACTATTGGATGTGCCATAGCGACGGATAGAGTCAATAGCGGCCTGGGTAACGGCATCATCTTGTGCCATACCCAGTACATCGTTGGTGCAGAAGGTTAGAACCTTATGGCGTTTGCCGGTTCCTTGCTCTTCTACTTCAATCTGATTGCCATTTTTTTGATGGCAAATGAATTTATCAGGGTATAACCCGCTTGCATGCAAACGTTGCACGTAGTCATTAACGACTTCCACAATTTACTCCTCATCACCTACATTGAGCATATCAATCAACCAAGGTCTGAATTAAAAGGCCGATATCCCTTTATCAATAGGCCTTGGCAACGGGGCTTGGGTATCCCAAGCGGGCGAATCACACCAGCATACCGTTACTAACCTCCTGGGATGGTGGAATAGGAGACTCTTTTGAAGTCTCTTGTTGAGACTTAGGTAATTTCTCCAAATTCTCATACTGGCCGACAATGACTCGCTGGAGCGCGATAATTGCCGGATTAACTTCGACGTAGTTGCGTTTTGGGTCGATAGAGTAGTTGCGCTGCTCGCTCTCCATCATTTCTACGTCCTGATGCAGAAATTTGATAAATACGGTGTTCAAAATTACTTTCTCTAACACCCTGGCTAGGGGGCCACTAAGGAGCCATTGGGGCAGGGGTAGCTTTAGGAACAGCAGGGAAAATGACTTGGTTTCCTGGGGCCCCACCGGTAAACGCATTAAGTAGAGCGAGGAAACAGATTCTAGTGCGGTGGCATAGTGGGGGTAACGGTAGCGAATAGAAACAGTACGCGTGGCGCTGTCACTACCTTTTTTCCCCAGACCTAAAAGCTTACTGAGAAAGCCGTCGTAGGACACTTGATAATCGGCAGCAACGCCATGGTCGTCCTGTTTGAGGTTCAGCAGTTTGGGATCGTACCAGCCTTGGAGATCCTTGTGCAAAAAGCCATGGAATACATCCATTGTATTCTCATTGCAAATGGAGAAATGGGCTTGAAAATGCCCCGGTATGCGCACCATAAACCACCCTGGCTGGCCATACTGGGGAACTTCGGGGAGGGGGTGTTGCTCGGCTAACTCCACTGCCCCTGGAAAAACCCATATGATGCCATAGGCTTCCTGGGTGGGGTAGGTGCGAGCCTGGGCACAGGGAAGCTTTTGCTCTTTGGGAAAATAGGGAATGCCCACACAACTACCCTGGCTGTCGAATTCCCAGCCATGGTAAGGGCACACTAGGTTATTACCGTGTACTTCTCCCCTATGGAGTTCTACTCCCTTGTGGGGACAGGCATCTTCCACGGTGTGGACAATGCCTTGGGCATCACGATATACCGCCAGGGATGTGTCCCATATCTGTGCCGAAACGACTTCTCCTGACCTGACTTGGTCTGCCCAAAAAATGGGATACCAGTAGTTCGGATTGATGCCAACAGCGCGGGCACGCCGGTATATGGGTTGACCTTTGAGAACAGCAGATGCTTCCATCGTGTACGGCTAGAGCTAAAGATTGAAGAAAATCAGCGAAAAAGCTTTCCCACTGTACGAGACGTATCTTGATTTTTACTGAGAAAGCCTAATCAGGTGAGCTTTTTGCTTTTCAGGCGATTTTGATTGTGGTTGCAGTATGGCGGTGGGGGATAGTTTCAGACCACAATCTGGTGACGCTTCACGAACTGGCAATTGAACGTCTACAAAACGCTAAATTGGTCAGTTAAAACATTAGGAACACCTCAAGGGCCATTAGACAAATGCACTGAGTAACATTTGTCGGCTGGGTATAAGTTTTTGTCTGTGCTTACCCCTAATCACCAGTTATGGGTAATGTTAACATCTATTAACTTGTCACGAACGATAGGTCCTTGGGGCTGTCTGTTCTAACAAGTGTTGTTGTGTGCCCCCCTATGACCACCGTTCATAAGCAGCCAGTTAGGTCTGAGGTACCTGATGTAGGCCCGTTTCCCTCTCCTCCTCCCATCCGCCAGTCGTGGCAAGTGTTAGCGGTTTTGATGATGGCGGGATGCCTGTCAAGTGCTGCTGGCGCGGTAGTTGCGCCGGTTTTTCCTGAAATTGTGGAGTATTTTGGGCTGAGCAGTCGTTGGGCAGGGGTATTGGTGAGCACCCATACGTTGACCACGGCCTTGGCTAGCCTAGTGTTTGGGCTTTTGGCCAGGCGTTTGGGCAGTGTGCGAATTTTGCTGTCTTCGTTGGTGGCCTACGCTGTTTTTGGTGGTTTAGGCGCGATCGCAAATGGATTTTGGGGGCTTTTGTGCTCTCGGGCCCTAGTGGGGGTGGCCAGTGGTGGCATTGGGGCTGGCAGCATCGGCATTCTGAGCAATTTATATGATGGCGAAGCCCGCACGCGGATGATGGGCTATGCCACCAGTGCCTTGGCCACGGCTACGGTTATTTTTCCGATTTTAGGGGGCTGGTTAGGTCTCTACCATTGGCGCTTGGCGTTTTGGCTCTATGGTCTGGGGTTACCCGTGGCGGTGGTGGGGCTATGGCTGTTGCCCAAAGGTCGGCAGCGTGGGGCCAATATTCCCCAGGCCGATGGGATCGGTTCTATCCTGAAGCGCAGTCGAGTATTGGTGCTTTTGCTGGCATTGGCCACCGCGTCGGCGATTTTTTATGTAGTAGTGGTGTACGCGCCGCTGTACCTCAAGCAGGCTATTGATGCGTCTTCGTTGCTCAATGGGTTTGTATTGGCGGCACGGTCTGTGGGGGCGGCGGTAATTGCGGCGGTGGGGGCGGCGAAGGTCTCTAAGAAATTAGGATCGGGCGGTGCGATCGCAACCGGTTTCTTACTCATGGCCCTTTCCCTAGCCACGATTCCCAGTGTGCTAGCGCCGTCCCTGATGCTAATTGCGGGGTTGCTCTTTGGTTTGGGCTTTGGTCTTGTCATGCCCAATTTCTACAGTGCCCTGGCCGATTTATCTCCCGATTCTCAACGCTCGGGGGTGTTAGCTATTGGTACCGGCTGCGCTTCCCTCGGTCAGTTTATTTCCCCCTTTATTTTTGGCCCTATTTGGGCCGGTGCAGGCACCCAAGTGTTTTACCTTGCAGCTGCTATTGCTGCTACGGTAGGGGTTCTGAACTGGATACGTCGTTAGGCCCCACCTAAGCCATGATCCTCAAACAGTCCCTGCTGAAGTTTTTTAAAACCGGGGCCATTCCCCTGCTGCTGAGCACCATCGCTATTCGGCAAATTATTTTGGTTAATACTGCCGGGTTGAGCCCTTGGCACGGTGGTGGTTTTGGCATGTTTGCCTCGATCGATCGTGATGAGCGTCGAATGGTGACTGCTCAGATAGAGTGTGACCCGACTGAGACGCTTGCCTTACCTGGGTTAATAGCAGAGTCGCCTGAGGTGGTTAAGCCGCAAACCTATATTCACATTAGTACGTTCCCAACGGACGCTCAGCTACAGCGTTTAGGCCAATTGCTGGTGACCAATACTCCAGAAGTAAAGCAGCCTATTGCCGCACTAGCCAGTGAGAAACCTTGTGATGGGCCATTGCAGATGCAGGCATGGCGACTGATCTATGAGGATGGTGCCATTTCTTATGACCCTATTACTGAGCCAGTTGAGGTGCAACCGTGATCTGGGTTAAGCAATGGAACCAGTGGTTAGGCAGTTTGATGCAGCCGCCCGTTTATTTAATGGTGCTGCGGCTGACGACGATTTTATTATTGCTCCACGGCATTGATCATTGGCGTTGGACCATGCTGCCAGAAAAGCTCCTGGCGCTGGCCATGATGGTCAATGTGCCCCTGGTGCGCGATCGCTGGGCCTGGTTGGCCATGGGCATATTCCTGGTGGTGAATAATCTCTGGCACTGGTCTGCCCTGGTGAACCATGAATATCTCTACACCTACTGGGGACTGGTGTGTGCTCTGGCGGTTTGGAGTCGGACGCCGAAGCAGGTTTTGCGCTGGAATGCCCGCTGGATTATTGGCCTGTGTTTTTTGTTTGCCACCCTATGGAAGTTTTTGGGTGGGGAATATTTAGACGGTTCGTTTTTGCATCTGACGTTTTTGCTGGACCATCGTCTGGCCATGGGAGCCGTTCTATTTGGTGGGTTAGATTTAGCCACCCTGGCAGAAAATCGGCAAATATTTGACACGTTGCAAGCGTCGGGGGCAGTTTTAGAACCCCAGCAATTGGCTACCACTACCCGCATGGCGGTGGCCAGTGTGGTGCTGTCCTATTGGACGATTTTGATCGAAGGATTAGTGGCCGCCAGTTTTCTATTGCCCCTACGTCGTCTGCATCGCAAACGGGACTGGCTACTGATTATTTTTGTGCTGACCACATACACCGTGATTCCGGTGCTGGGGTTTGGTGCCCTGCTAATGGTGATGGGCTTTATTCAGGCAAAAAATAATGCCATTGCCCGGCTTTATCTGGGGTTACTTATAACGATGCCCCTGTGGATGCCTTTGCCCCAGGGCCTGTTTTGGGTCATTCAAAACCTAATTTTATCTGCGTAGAGTTTGGGGGCTACGTACTACCCAATCCGAGTATCTGGTGATTCTTGCAAGAGCCATAGGCCGCTATAGGTCATGCCCGAATCATCGGGGCGAATCAGCAAAAAATGTAGTCCCTTAGCAGTTGTCTTCCGTTGCTCAAATGCATTGGCCGCACCGCGCACATCGGCATCCTCAAACGTTGTAAGAACAAAGCGATCGCTCAGCCCGGCTTCTAAAATCAGGCCGTCCGGTTGTCCGGCAATGTATTGCAAAAATGTGGGCCGCACCGACTCCAACCATTGGGCTAACCCCATGGCCCGCTGTCCACCGTCGATTACCACCCCTGGAATCAAAACAGTGCTAGATAGACCAATTTCTAAGGGCAGTAGCTCCTTTGGCACCGAGCGTACGGGAATCGCCTCATACTGAAACCGCAGCAGGTCCGCATTGGACAGTCCGGCAAATCGCCAAGTTTCGCCCCACAGATTATCGGGCAAAGGGATCGGCGTGGACCGCTCGATGGCAAATGGTGAATAGGGTTCCCCCGTATAGGTTTTCAGGTTCGAATACCAGGCAGTGCGCTGGCGTAACCATTGCTTTAGGGTGGGCAATGCCCGCTTTGGTACGACGGGAATATCGAGTTCGCGGCAGGCAACTTCCGCTAACGTTTGGGTCTGGGGCCGAAAAACTTCTAATGTCTGGGGCCGATATCCAGCTTTATGGATCGCTTGCTTTAACTGATGTCGTAGCCACATGGCATCTGCCTGGGGCTGAGGACAGGTTTGGGCATAGCTAAAACCCATGTCGGGAGTGCACAGCAGCAGCTCCCACAGGGGGTTATGGTCAGAGTTTTTTAAGGGGCGGCGGTAGAAGTCAATCTGCCAGGGGAGGCTCATGAAAGATAGAGGTGTTGGACGTAATCGCGCACCATGCGATCGCTATTAAAAATAGGGGCAATGGTGCGGATGGAGGCTTTCATCCGTTTAACCCAGCTGCGGGGAACGTGGTTGCGATCGCAGTCGTAATAGATGCGGACGATTTCCCGTTCTAGCTGAGAATAAAAGGACTCTGCATCTATCGTATCTTGAACCTCCTGATCTCTTGAATCTACCTCTTTGCCAATGGACCAACCGTTGACACTATCTCGATAGCCTTCGCACCACCAACCATCGAGCACACTAAAGTTGATGCCGCCATTGAGGGCCACTTTCTGGCCGCTGGTGCCCGAGGCTTCTAAGGGGCGACGGGGGGTGTTCAACCATAGGTCAATCCCTTGCACCATCAGCTTAGCGGTATACATGTCATAGTCTTCAATAAAGGCAATGCGGTCCCGTAGGTCTGGGTGGCAACTCCATTCCATAATGCGTTGGATAATGCGCTTACCAGCGGTGTCGTTCGGTCTGGCCTTGCCCGCAATAATGAGCTGTACCGGGCGCTTTTGGTTTGAAAATATGCGTGTTAAACGGCTCAGGTCCCGAAAGATCAGGTCGCTGCGTTTGTAATCACTAAACCGTCGGGCAAACCCTAGGGTAAGGATTTTGGGGTCCAACAAATGTTCGACCGCATTGATGTCATCGGAACATTCTTTCCGGTCTTGCCTGGCTTTGAGCACGCGATCTCGGGTGTAGGCAATTAGCCGTGCCTTTAAAATTTGGTGCCGCTGCCACAGGCGCTCATCGGGGATGTTTTCGATTTTGCTCCAGGTTTCCCCATCGGTAATGTGTTCTGCCCAATCTAGACCGAGATAGTCTTGATACAGATCTTCCAATAACGGGGCAATCCAGCTGCGGGCATGGATGCCATTGGTCACGTAGCCTAGGGGCTTTCGCGTTTCGGAGGATTTGCTATAGAGGTTTTGCCACAGCTGGCGGGATACTTCCCCATGGCGTTTGCTGACGGCGTTCGCAGAGCCGGTGAGCTGCAGGGCCAACGCCGTCATGCTAAAGACCTCCGGGTTGGAGGTTTGGGCCCCCAACGCCAGAAAATCTGCGCGGTCTAGCCCCAAGTGGGGCCAATAGTCGGCAAAACTGCTTTCAATTTGTTCAATGGAAAAGGTTTGCCCGGTGGGCACAGGGGTGTGGGTGGTAAAGAGGGTGCGATCGCAGACCTTAGCTTTTACCTCGTCCAACGTGCTGTCGGTCTGGTCCATCTCAAATCGCGCCATTTCCAATAAGGCAAAGGCGGCATGGACATCATTTAGGTGATACATCGCCGGTTCAATGCCCAAGGCCTGGAGCATGCGAACACCGCCAATGCCCAACAGAATTTCCTGGGTGAGCTGTTTTTCAGAGTCCCCGCTATAGAGCTGATTGGTAATCAGACGATCGGTGGCATCATTTTCAATGATGTCCGTATCGAGTAAATAGAGCAGGCTGCGACCCACCTGCACCTGCCACACCTGGGCCTTGATCATGCGCTGGCGAATGGTGACCCGAATCTTGAGCCGCTGACCATGTTCATTACAGACGGGCACCAGGGGTAAGTGGTCAAAATCGTTATCCCGATATTGGGCTTCTTGCCAGCCGCTACGGTTGAGCCGTTGTGAAAAATAGCCCTGTCGATAAAGCAGCCCCACCCCTACCATGGGTAGCCCTAGGTCGGATGCCGATTTGAGATGGTCCCCTGCCAGCACCCCTAGGCCGCCACAGTAGAGGGGCAGCGACTCATGGATGCCGTACTCAATGCAAAAATAAGCGACCGGATTGTCATCGGTAATACTGGGGACGGTTTTTTGAGCCCAGGTGTCACTGCGCTGTAAATAGGTGTGAAATTCAGTCGATAGGTTTTGTAGCCGCTTGAGGTAGTTGGGGTCTTCGGCCAGTTGCCACAGCCGTTCTGGGGTAATGGCCTGCATCAGGGCCACCGGATTGTGCTGACAGTCTTGCCATAGATCAGGGGCTAATACCCTGAATAACGAGCCCCGTTCTGAGGTCCAGCTCCACCAATAGTTGTAAATAAACTGTTTTAGCGGTTTCAGTGGGGGCGGAAGCTTAGTGCTGATGGCGCGACGAAGTTGCATAGGTTTGAAGGGGGAGGATGAACGATCAGGGGGTAGTTCAGTTAGATCTCCAAGGGGTGTCAGGCTGCTGCGGTATAGTAATGCAATCCTAAAATTGGATATTAACTGTGGTGTTTTGGCCCGATGTGGGCCGTGATTGTAGCGTTAAGTGCCGCTTTGGGCGGCAATATTGAATGGCCCCAACACTTACCCAATTTGGTCAGCAGATGTCCCACCTAACGGGGGTGCGGGCAATCATGAAAGATATCATCGAAACTCTACAGTCGGGGCAGTCTGCAGACTTTATTAACTTAAGTGCGGGCAATCCAGTCATTATTCCTGAGGTGGAACAGCTGTGGCGTGACTGTACGGCGGAGCTGTTGGCCAGTGACGACTATGGCGAAGTTGTCTGCCGCTATGGCTCGAGTCGGGGCTATGAACCTCTGATTGAGGCGATCACCGCTGACTTTAATCGGCGCTACGATCTCACCCTTAAGCCCGAGAATATTTTGATTACGCCGGGGAGTCAGTCGCTGTACTTTTTGGCTGCGAATGCCTTTGGGGGATACACCACCGATCAGCGGCTGAAGGAAATTATTTTGCCCCTAAGCCCAGACTATACGGGCTATGGTGGGGTGTCCCTATATCCAGAGGCGGTGCGAGCCTACCGACCCACTTTGGAGGTGGATGAGGCGGCCCACCGGTTTAAGTATCGTCCCGATTTTAGTCAGCTCAAGATTACTGAGCAGACGGGTTTTGTGCTGTTTTCGCGGCCCTGTAACCCTACGGGCAATGTGGTGAGCGATGATGAAGTCCGTCGCATTGCGGAGTTGGCCGATGATGTCCCTGTGTTTATCGACTCGGCCTATGCCCCCCCGTTCCCCGCGCTCAATTTTACGGAGATGACGCCGGTGCTAGCGCCGAATGTGGTGCATGGTATCAGTCTGTCGAAAGCGGGCTTGCCGGGGGAGCGGGTGGGCATTGCCATGGGCGATGCGGCAACGATTCGGGTCCTAGAATCGTTTCAAACCAATTTATGTATCCATTCCTCCCGCTATGGGCAGGCCATTGCGGCTCGTGCGATCGCATCCGGGGCCTTGGCGGAACTGTCGCAAACAGTCATTCGTGCCCACTACCAGGAAAAGTTTGCCGTGATTGAAACCACCCTGGATGCAACCATGCCCGATGTGCCCTGGTATTTGCATCGAGCAGAGGGCTCTATCTTTGCTTGGCTCTGGCTGCAGGATTTGCCCGTAGATGACCAAGTGTTTTACCAAAGCCTCAAGCAGTATGGCGTGATTATTGTGCCAGGTAGTCCGTTTTTCCCTGGTTTGCGGGATGACTGGGACCACAAGCATCAATGCTTTCGCATTAGCCTGACGGATACGGCGGAACGCATTGCGATCGCAATTCGCCGCCTGGCTCAGTTGACTCAGGAAATCTATAGTCGAGGCCCCCAGCCATGACGTCAGCAGACTGGTTGACCATTGGCCGCATTGTCGGTCCCCATGGCCTCAATGGCGAATTGCGCGTCTATCCCGACACCGATTTTCCAGAACGCTTTGAACGCCCCGGCGAACGTTGGTTACTCAAGTCGGGGGCCCCGAGGCCAGAAGCTGTTCGGCTACTCAAAGGACGGTTTCAAACGGGGAAAGGGCTATATGTGGTTAAGCTAGCTGGCGTTAACTCTCGTGGCCAGGCAGAGGCCCTCCGGGATGCCCAGTTGATGGTTGCGGCCGACGATCGCTTGCCCCTTGAGCCTGGAGAATTTCACGTGGGCGACTTGAAGGGGCTTACGGTCATTCTCCAAGAGACCGGCGAACCGGTGGGTACAGTCAACGATATCTACAGGGCAGGCAACGATTTGTTAGAAGTCACCCTCATGGCCACTGGGGAGGGCAGCGCAGATCAGCCGCGTACTGTCTTGATTCCTTTTGTGGAAGCCATTGTGCCCGTCGTGGACATAAAACAAGGACGGGTGGAAATTACTCCACCCGCCGGTTTAATCGATTAATTTTGGGGTATCTGGTTTGAATGCGGCGGTTTGGCCTATCGGGCTTCTTGGATAATGCCCGCTGCTTGAGCTTGCTTGGTCAGTAACTGGCGAATACGGGTCAGGGTTTCACCATCCTCGATCCGCTGTTCTTGATAGCCCCGTTGCCACACTGGGGCTCCAGGTTCTCCCCTCACCAGATTAATGCGCTTTGCAGCAGCCGTTTTAAAGCCTGCCACAAAGGACGATAGCACTCTGGGTTTAACGGGGGTTTGGACTCCATAGTTGGGGGGCAGTGTGCCTTCCCGGTTAGTCACTGCAATGATTGCCCTTAGACCATTGGGTAAAACAGCCCATAGACCTACTCGAATATCATCACGCCGGTGGGCAATTGCGAGCTGCTGCCATTCAGCAACGGCAATTTGCCCAGAAGGATTGAGATGTGTGCATTCACCCGATGTGTCACCAAACAGAAACGCTTCTTGATGGGTTAACAAGTGAATGTGATAAACCGTGGTGCTGGGTTTGGACAGCCCCAACTGGAATGTACTAGCCAACCTTGCCTCAGTGCCTATCTAGGCGTTGCGTGGTCCTCTGTTGGTCTAGGTTGCCCAGATCTGTATTTACATTCTCGGTAGGAGAATACTGAAATTTGCCGTGCATTAAAAACTACAGCGGCAAAAAAGAAATTTACATATAAACAACAATACGAATGCTGTGGTTCTGTTCTAGGACTAATTCCCAGGGCAAAAAGCAACGAAAAGTTGACCTCCTGGCAATGCCCATCTCCAAGGCATCGGCAGGGAAACTCCTATTGTTTAATCAACCCCATAAAATAGCTTTTCGTATGGAACAAAGCTGTACTTAATTAAATTAATGGGCAGAGCGAGACTCGAACTCGCATGACCAAAGGCCGCCACATTTTGAGTGTGGTGCGTCTACCAATTTCGCCATCCGCCCGTTGTCTCACCATTATAGTGGATACTGCGCGTTTGTAATAACTTTTGATAATCTTGGCTGCCATGCCATTGTGTAATTTCTTTGGCCCTTAACACCGGCACGGGATGCGTTAATTCTTGGGTACGCATTTCTTTTAGCAGGGCCCCGAGCTGATCTTGGCTTAAATTTTCGTAGGCATTTGCCTGCTCTAAAAAGGCATCCAGATTGAGCTGAGCTGACAAGTTGGGAGAGCCTCCGGCCAGTTTCATCAATACTGAGGCAACCGTTCGGGAGTTTTGACTAACTAAGAGGGCCGCGCGATCGCAGGTAAATTCAGCACAACGCACCCACTTCAAAATCTGACTTTGCAAATTTTGGGTTACCACCGGCCCCAACGGCAGCTGACTGGCCGCAAGGGCCAGTAAATTAGCCAATGTTAGGTATACACCGTGGTCACACTTTAAGTGGCCCAGTTCATGGCCGATAACGGCCTGTAGCTCCCGATCATTCAGCAGCTCAATCAGGGATGTATGGACCACAATAAACGGCTGTTTGCCACGCATGGCAAAGGTGTAGGCATTGGGAACCGGATTTTGCTTAACGTATAGCTGCGGTTGTTCAATGTCTAGTACCTGACAGGCGTCCACCAATAGTTGGTAAATATGGGGCAGCTGAGCCGGGCCCACCAAGACGCTGGTGGCAATATTTTCTAAATAAAAAAACTGTTCTGCCGTAGGCCTCAGCAGGGTGCGAATTGCTAAATCGAAGCCAGGTAATTGCTTCAGGGATTCAGTCGCCCTCAGGTCTAGGGGATGACGGAAATGATTAGCCCGTAGTCCTGTCAAAATAGACTGTTGTTCCACGGTCCGCCTCCCCAACACTTACATTGCTACTAGTGTAGCGATCTATACGGCGACCGACTGAGGGGACGCTACGTCGGTTGTCGGAGCAGACCCTTCTACCCGGCGCAATTTGGCCCCAATCGCTGATAGTTTAGCCTCGATATTTTCATACCCTCGATCGAGGTGATGCAGGCCATGCAGGGTGGTTTTACCCTCAGCCGCTAACCCCGCCACTAGCAAAGCCGCAGCAGCCCTGAGGTCGGTGCCGGTCACAGGTGCGCCCGATAGCTGGGGTACACCTCGAATAACCGCCATATTGCCATTTAAGCGAATATCAGCACCCATGCGATTAAACTCGGCCACATGCTGTAGTCGGTTTTCGAAAACAGTTTCTGTAATCACACTATTGCCCTCTGCCAGGGTGGTGAGCGCCATGAATTGAGCCTGCATATCCGTTGGAAACCCTGGATGGGGACGGGTCTCAATTTCAATGGGCAAAATTTTCTTGCCAGGCACAATCCGAGCTCGTCTGTGGCCTTCCATTTCAACCGTAGTGCCAGCGGCCGCTAGCTTGGCAATAACCGGCGTTAGATGCTCTGGAATGATCGGCGATAGGCTAATGGGGGATTGAGTAATGGCCCCTGCCAGCATAAAGGTACCGGCCTCGACCCGGTCAGGAATGATGCCGTAGTCGGTAGAGTGCAGACTCGATACTCCGGCAATGGTAATGGTGTTAGTGCCAGCGCCACGAATGCGGGCACCCATGGCTCGACAGAAGTTGGCCAGATCTAAAACTTCAGGTTCTTGGGCTGCATTTTCAATGACGGTTTCACCTTCGGCCAGGGTGGCGGCCATCATTAATGTTTCGGTGGCTCCGACACTGGGATAGTCTAGATAGATTTTGCCACCTTTGAGGCGACCGCGACTGCCGGGGACATAGGCATGGACAATGCCATGGTCCATGTGAACCTGTGCGCCCAGGGCTTGTAATCCTTTGATGTGCAGTGCTACCGGACGGGCCCCAATGGCACAGCCCCCTGGCAGTGGAATCCGGGCAACGCCTAAGCGTGCCAACAGAGGACCAATGACGAAGAAACTAGCCCGCAGCTTGCTGACAATTTCGTAGGGAGCCCGGGAGTGGCTGATGGAACTGGCATCAACGTCGAGGGTATCGCCGCTGTGGGTGACCTTTACCCCCAATGCTGTGAGCACATCTGCCATGCGGCCAATGTCCACAAGGTTAGGAATGTTGCGAATTCGACAATCTTGAGAGCAAAGAATTGTTCCCGCCATCACCACTAAAGCGGAGTTTTTTGCGCCACTAACGGGAATGTGGCCACTTAGGGGTTGCTTCCCCCAAATTTCGATGACCGGTGAAGACTCGCTGGAGGAGCATTTATCAGCCTGAAGTGAGGTGTTGATGATTTTATCCTCCAACTTTTTTTAATAACAAGGTTCAGCCAAACCAGAACACAAAAAAGCCACGTGTGCCTTTTTTGCAAACATTGGTGATGATTCTACCTGAATCTTCTAATTTGTTAAGTCATATTAATACCCTTTTATGGATTGGGACTAACGTTATTTGGCGCAATTTAAAGGTTGGTGCAAAAAAGCGGAGCTGGTTTTCTCAAAATAGGGATTGACTAAAGCTGCTGATTAGAAGACAATTCTGAATCGACAGTCGCACCAGCGACCTTCAGCGGAACTGGCGGAATTGGTAGACGCGCTAGATTCAGGTTCTAGTGTTCGCAAGGACTTCCGGGTTCAAGTCCCGGGTTCCGCATCTTTTAGGCCATGGCCCGACGTCTTAGCTTTTTGTTCGGATGTCTGAAATACGTCGCTATAGAATCGGTTTTGGATGGGTCCCATAGCAAAAACTGTATTCAGTTTTTCTTATCAGTTTTGAGTCTGTCATTAGTGCTTGATGTGGATGGCCTAGGTTGACGGCTAATTGGTTGGTTGGACTCGGTTTAATTCGCCTATGTAGCGGCCCAGCTGTGGGCGTCATCAGCCGTGGGCGGCACCAGCCGTGGGCGGCATCACACGTTAAGGTTTTTCGAGATTTTGGATGTTAGAGCAATCGGTCGTCATTACTAGCACCAAAAACCCTGTCGCTCGACAATTTCGCAAGCTACACCAGGCTAAGGAGCGGCGACGTCAGGCCATGTTCTTGCTTGAGGGCACCCATCTTTTGCAAGAAGCCTGTGCCGTTGGCTATGGGCTTGTGCAGGTGGCTATGACGGAGGCCTGGTGTCTGAACCACGGGGGCTTATTGACGCAATTAGAGCCGCTGGCTGGGGATATTCGGCTGGTGACCCCTGACGTTTTGGATAGTATGTGTACCACCGTTAGTCCGGATGGTGTCGCTGCGATCGCAAAGCGCCGAGATTTCAGTCCTCCCGATCGACCCATTTCCCTAGGGGTGGCCCTAGAACGATTGCAGGACCCTGGCAACTTGGGCACCGTGATTCGAACGGCAGCGGCAGCGGCCTGCGATCGTCTCTGGCTTACGACAGATAGTGTCGATGTGGATCATCCTAAAGTGCTGCGGGCAACGGCGGGACAGTGGTTTCGGTTGCCCACAGAGGCCCTGCCAAGTTTTGAAACCCTGGGCTCATTGGACGTGCAATTGGTGGCAACGACACCTACGGCCTCCCTCGACTATTGGGATTTAGATTTGCGCCCACCCACCATTTTTTTAATGGGTAACGAAGGCGCTGGATTATCGGAGCCGATCATGGACCTCGCCACTCACCGGGTGAAAATATCCCTAGCGGCTGGGGTGGAATCGTTAAATGTGGCGATTTCAACGGCTATTTTGCTGTACGAGGCCCAGCGCCAGCGCCATGGATCCTAAGGCGTCTCAGGTTCCTGTGGCGATTGCGGCTGTTGGGGCTTTGGCTTGATTGCGCCATGGGGGTTCGCCCCACCGAAGGCAGGGGCAGTTGCCTCCTCTTCCAATGCTTCGCTCTCTATGTCATCGCCTAAAAGCTCGTTGAGTTGTTCTAGGGATTGCATAAAATCGGTTACGGCCGATTGTTTTAGCTGACGTTTATCCATACGCTTGCCTGCTAGTCAGCCCCACATGCCCGCCAACGGGTAGGTTAGCAGGGGAGCAGCATGGGGCTTTTTCTATGGGAGTTGTGAATCGAACTCTAGCCAGGATGTTCCAAATTTAGAAAAAACGTAAAAATTACTTTGAGTTTTGCCCAGAGCGTTCCTTGGGGGACCTTGCTCAACAACGAATATATCTATCTACACAGGGGAATCACAGACCCAAAAATTGATATTTGGCTATGAATTGCCAAATATCGAGTTGTCTAATTTCCACAATCTAGTCGAGAATGGATTTTGCCCCTAGTTTACCCACTTCGTTATCTGTTCCAGGCAATCGGTAGGAGAGCAGTGGTCAAGGGCGTCGCTAATGTGCTGAAACAGGAGATTGTTGTGAGTTCATCCTTTGATTACGACCTAATCATTGTGGGTGCCGGTGTCGGTGGACATGGGGCAGCATTACATGCTGTGAAATGTGGCTTAAAAACCGCCATTATTGAAGCGGCTGACATGGGAGGCACCTGTGTCAATCGAGGATGTATTCCATCGAAGGCCTTGCTTGCGGCTTCGGGGCGAGTGCGGGAACTGCGGGATAAGCATCACCTGCAGTCCTTTGGGATTCAGGTGGGAGATGTGCAGTTTGATCGCGCGGCCATTGCCGACCATGCGGGCAACTTGGTGAGTACCCTCAAAGGCAACTTGACCAATAGTCTGACCCGTCTTGGGGTGGACACCATTCGTGGCTGGGGTAAGCTGGCGGGCACCCAAAAGGTGACGGTGACGAATGCCGACGGTGAGAAGACGTACACTGCGAAGGACATTATGTTGTCCCCCGGTTCGGTGCCCTTTGTGCCCCCCGGCATCGAAACCGATGGCAAAACCGTCTTCACCAGTGATGAAGCCATTAAGCTTGATTGGTTGCCCCAATGGGTGGCCATTATCGGGAGTGGCTACATTGGCTTAGAATTTTCTGATGTATACACGGCGTTGGGCTGTGAGGTCAGCATGATTGAGGCATTGCCGAAACTGATGCCCACCTTTGATCCTGACATTGCCAAAATTGCGAAACGTGTCCTCATCGATCCGCGGGATATTGAGACCCATACGGGGGTGATTGCTAAGACGGTAACGCCTGGGTCTCCGGTGACGATTGAGCTTGCGGATCTTAAAACAAAAGAAACCGTAGATGTGCTGGAAGTCGATGCTTGCTTAGTGGCGACTGGCCGGATTCCGGCGACGAAAAATATGGGGCTGGAAAGCTTGGCCATTGAAACTGACCGTCGGGGCTTTATTCCGGTGAATGACCGCATGGAAGTGCTGCGGGATGGTGAGCCCGTGGCTAACCTGTGGGCTATTGGCGATGCCACTGGCAAGATGATGTTGGCCCATGCGGCGTCTGCCCAAGGGGTGGTGGCAGTGGAAAATATTTTGCAGCACGATCGCACTGTGCACTATCGCAGTATTCCTGCGGCCGCATTTACCCACCCTGAGGTGAGCTTTGTGGGGCTGACAGAGCCTGCGGCTAAGGAGCTAGCCGAGGCCGAGGGATTCAAAATTGGCACCGTGCGCAGCTACTTTAAGGCCAACTCTAAAGCGCTGGCAGAAAATGAGTCCGATGGTTTGGCTAAGGTGATTTACCGCAAGGATACGGGGGAAATTTTGGGTACCCACATTATTGGTATCCATGCGGCGGATCTGATTCAGGAAGCGGCGAATGCCATTGCCCAGGGGCAAACCGTTAAGGAGCTGTCCTTTATTGTGCACACGCACCCCACCCTCTCTGAGGTTCTAGATGAAGCCTTTAAGCGTGCTGAGGTGACCGCATGAAAATCAGACGGCGTTCTCCAAATCCGACCGTAGCGGTGGATACCCTGCGCTATCAGGTAAAGGTGCCCGATAGTGAACCCCGCAACATCCTAGAAAAAATTGTTTGGCATAAGGAAGTGGAAATTCAGCGGCTGCGGGAGAGAACTCCCCTGGCTGAGCTACAGCGTCAGGTGTTGACGGCTCCTCCGGCGTTGGATTTTGCCACAGCCTTACGGGATGGTAAAACGTCTCCGGCGGTGATTGCTGAAGTGAAGAAGGCGTCCCCGAGTAAGGGGGTGATTCGAGAGGACTTTGATCCGGTTGCGATCTCAACTTCCTATGAAAACGGTGGCGCCTCCTGTCTCTCTGTGCTCACCGACAAAGAATTCTTTCAAGGCAGCTTGGACTATCTGGCCCAGGTGCGCCAGAGTGTGAAACTGCCGCTTTTATGTAAGGAATTCATCATATATCCCTACCAGATTTATCAAGCTAGAATCCACGGGGCCGATGCCATCCTGCTGATTGCAGCGATTCTATCGGACAAAGATCTGGGATATTTCACTCGAATTGCTAAGGCCTTGGGGATGACTGCCCTGGTGGAAGTTCATACGGCTGAAGAACTAGATCGCGTGCTTAACCTTGAGCAGGTGCAGGTCATTGGTGTGAACAATCGCAACCTGGAAGATTTTTCAGTGAGTTTAGAGACCACACATCAACTTCTAGCGCAGGCATCGAGTCACCCACGGGCAAATGAAATTTTGTTTGTGAGTGAATCTGGTATTCATCAATCGAGTGATGTAGCCTATGTAGCCCAAGCTGGGGCTAAGGCTATTTTGGTCGGCGAGTCCCTTATGCGTCAGCCTGATCCCGGTAATGCTATTGGTCAACTCATGGCCTAGATGTTTTAGCGTAGCTATTGGCCATTAGTTTCTGGTTTACCAATCGATCTATTGATTATGAATCGTCCGATCCCTCTGCCCTCTCATATTCATTACGAGTTACTGCTACGGCTTTTAGAACGTGAGACCGCAGCTGCTGTCTATACTCACTCACCGCAAAAAGAGAAACTACAAGAGCTGATTATTACGTTGCGCAAGGCAATGTCTCAGCAGAAGCAGCTAGAGGAAAGCTGTAGAGTTGCAGATCTTGCGGTGGAGTATCACTGGTCATTAAACGAAAAACCGGGTGCCTAGCTATTTTTATCGTTAGATTTAGCGGTTAGGCATAGGTAGCAAAAAAGGAAATGGCTCACTTGATTCGAATCAAGTGAGCCATTTCCTTTTTTATTGTGCAAGATGAGCGGCTTGCCAAACTTAATAGGTTTCAACTACTAAGGATGTAGCAGCAGATCGGGGAAAAACCGGTTGAACTCAATCAAGATGCCAGCAGTGATAGTCATCCAGATTGCAGCTACAACAGGCGCTGTCGACAGATATTTCATCATGATAATTTCGTCCTGAATAAGAGCGTCAAAAAAAGCTTGAATACTGAATGTGAGCTAATGTTCTCGGGAAAGAGACTGTTAAAACACATTCAGTACCATGACTTTAGCGAGGCGAAACAGTAATCTCATCGTCCTTAGCAAACATTGCACCGGATGCCATGTCTTTGAAGGCAGCCAAAGGCCAAGCTGCACCAGCCAAGGAAGACTTGATAGCCAAGCCAGTATCAATGATGATTTCCATTTCCTCAGGCTTCTTAGCAGAGCGAGATTCAATCAGGTAAGAACGGCCAGCCCAACCAATCCAACCAGCAATGTAGAGGAATAGAATGCCAGGAATCACAAACTCACCCAAGTGAGCAAGATCGCCATCTACCACGATGTGGGGTAGGCCATCTTCACCACAGAGGAGGGTGGAATTTGCATAAAAATCGAAACGTGCCTTAGCTGCATCTGTGGTGGCTGCAGACGCACGCTGTTGGAACGCGGCAGATTCGCCACAGGGGGTCAGACCAGCTACGTTATCTCCAGCAAGACTGGCGGAAGCGGGTGCTGTGAAGCCACACCAAAGGCAAATAACTAGAGCCAGAGCAAACAACCGTCGCATAGAGTGTTTCCTTTGTATTTTACAAAAGACAAAAATAAAATCAGACAATCTCTTAACTTAGATGACCAACTGTAAAGCTGATTTAATCATGGAGACAATCATGATACGTGCCCAAGCAGTGGCCTGATGTAACTATTGCAATAGTTTCAAAGGAATTCCTAAAAACTAAGCCAACAGTGAACTAAATTAAGGATCTATTTAACTCTCAGGGATCATACCCTTCCGCCAAACCCTGTCAGGGGAATTGCTCACAAGACTTTACATGCTGACACAATTGACGAATGGCGACAATTTTAGCGATTGAAACTAGCTGCGATGAAACTGCTGCTGCCGTGGTGCACCAGCGCCAGGTCCTCAGTAGTGTGGTTGCGTCTCAAATCGAGCTGCATCGTCGCTACGGTGGCGTTGTGCCGGAGTTGGCTTCCCGTGAACATTTGTTGACGGTGGGGGATACGGTGGGGGCTGCGTTGGCACAAGCTCAGCGGTCCTGGGAAGAAATTGATGCGATCGCAACCACCTGTGCGCCAGGTTTGGTGGGTGCCCTATTGGTCGGCATGAGCGTTGGTAAAACGCTGTCGATGGTGCATCAAAAACCGTTTTTAGGTGTGCACCACCTAGAGGGCCATATCTACGCATCCTATCTCGACCAGCCTGGGTTAACGCCGCCGTTCCTTTGCCTGCTCGTGTCTGGGGGGCACACCAGCTTAATTCGGGTCGATAGCTGTGGCCAGTATCAGTTGCTGGGCAAGACGCGGGATGACGCAGCGGGCGAGGCCTTTGATAAGGTCGCTCGGTTACTAAATTTAGGCTATCCAGGTGGCCCCGTGATCGATCGCCTGGCCCAACAAGGCAATCCCAACGCCTTTAGGTTGCCAGAAGGAAATATTTCCTTGCCAGAAGGAGGGTTTCATCCCTACGATGCCAGCTTTAGTGGTTTGAAAACAGCGGTTCTAAGGTTGATAGAGCGGTTGCAGGCCACAGGCGATCCATTGCCTGTGGCCGATATCGCCGCCAGCTTTCAGCACGCTGTTGTGCGGGCACTGACAAAGCGAGCCCTGCGCTGTGCCCAAGATCAGCAGCTATCAACAATCGTTTTGGGCGGTGGCGTGGCGGCCAATAGTCACCTACGTCAATCATTAACATCCCTGGCTGCTGAGCAGGGCATTACCGTCCATGTGCCAGCCCTAAAATTCTGCACTGACAATGCAGCTATGATTGCTTGCGCGGCCGAAGCCCATTTTGACCAGGGCCACCGCTCCAAGTTAGACCTGGGTGTTTTTTCACGCCTGCCCCTAGGGTCCATCTCGCAACTGTATCAATCGTCCAACAGCCAATGACGTATTTGGTTTTCCAACGCTTGTGGTTGCTCGAGCATGGCAAAGTGTCCACAGCTTTCCAAGGCAACTACCGCCTGTTTTCCCTGTTGGAAAAAACGATGGAAACTTGCTAAGTGCCTGACATAGCGAGGCTCCATAACCATATCCTGTTCCCCAGTGACAAAATATACGGGCTGGGGCAGCTGGGCCACAATCTTTGGCAGTTGATGAACTTCGTGTTCGGTGGTCGATTCTAGGAGCGATTGGGCCGCTGCTTCTGGGTCAGCCCGTAAAAAATCTATCAGGCGCTGACGGCCCCAGCTATAGCTCAACCGTTGGCGCACCATGATATTGGCAAATACCCACGGTAGTAGTGGAAGATTTTGGAGCCACAGGGGTCGCCAGCCCAACATTTGTTGACCAGCGGTTCGAAACTTTTCAAAAGCGTTACGGATGTAAATGCCACCCCCGGCGTTAACGCAGATCACGCCTTTTATGCGCTCTGGAAATAAGTGGGCGGCCCACAGGGCAATGCTGCCCCCTAGGGAGTGTCCCATCAGCCATACGTTATCCAGCTCTAAGCTTTCGAGTAGCGCATTCAGGTCCTGGGCATAGGCCATTAATCCATAGGTGGCGTCGTAATGGCCATCGGTGCGTGCCGATAGACCTTGGGTCGAATCTCCGAAGCCGCGCAAATCGTAAGCTAAGCAGCCAATGTCTGGCGGTAGGCGCTCCATTAGAGGGTGCCAGTAGGTACGGCTCAGTAGCCATCCATGGATGCAGACTAAGACCGAACGATGTTTGGATCTGTTGGAAAATAGGTCGGGAGTGAAATCATAAGCATGGGGCACTCCGAAGATAGGTGTCACCACCATGGTGTCAATACGCGTGCAACGACATCGAAACGTGAATCAGTCCCACCGAACTTATGTGTTGCCCAATATGGCAAAACAGCAAAACCCACAGGGAAATAAGGAATCAGTAAAGCCCACCCAACAAACGCTCTCGCATGCCATCTGCAATTTTGTGACCCAAATATTCTGGAATCAAACTTTCATTGGGACCTAGCAGATACAAGATTAATCGGGTGCGCCCTCGCCATACCAATAGGTTAGCATTCACCACGAGTAAATCTTCTTGCCAAATGGCGTACATGACTTTGTAAAACAGGCCGGGTTGGTTGTCGGCTTCGATCAACAAGGCGGGCAGGTGGAAAACAGGATCGACATAAAATTCGGTTTCCACCTTTTCTAGGCCAGCGTTGAGATTAAATTCAACGCTGAGCATTTCTTCTACTTCGTAGCGTCCGGCTAAGGCTTCACGAATGGCCCTGCAAGTATTGTCTGCGGTTTTTTCGCTGAGG
The DNA here is from genome assembly GCF_018739865.1 of Leptothoe kymatousa TAU-MAC 1615. GTDB lineage: Bacteria > Cyanobacteriota > Cyanobacteriia > Phormidesmidales > Phormidesmidaceae > Leptothoe > Leptothoe kymatousa. The sequence goes on from NZ_JADOER010000004.1 coordinate 162,687, forward strand.
GCTTTGCCCCCACGGGAAACAACTAGTTTGACAAACACCAACATGGGGGGATTGATTTGCCCGTAGAGACTAAGGCTATGAATCGTTAGGCCATAGGCTGCCAAAACACCAAAAATATCGCTGAGCAAAAAAGACTGATTGCGGTATGCAAAATGGAGGGCGCTGCGATTGCCCTCCGGTTTGATTTCAATGACAGCCTTTTTGGTCTTGTAAAGCTGATAGGCAAGCCGTAAGTTTTGTAACTGGATTTCACTGCTAACAAATTGCTCATAAAACTGGGGGAACGCTCGATTGAAGCGTTTAAGCAATTCCACTGTTGCTGTCTTTAATCCGGCTGCCATAGATGTTCAGAAACTGTACATGTTGTACGTGGGAGCTAGCTTGGTGATGGGCATGGTTCAGCCTAAATACATGCATTATCCATCTGAGCACTGATACATATGCTCCCAATATCTGGCATTAATATGCCCTGAAATGGCCTGTCATGTTTGCTAAGGAACATCATGCCCAGTCGTTTGCCGAAAACATACGCCGTTGCTTATTTAGGGGCTGTCGCAATCGTTAGGCCTGACGCACACTTGAACAGATCAGGCATAAAGCTACGGTAAAAACCGGCGACCCCAATCTTATTGACGCTTACAGTGGCCTGCAAGTTGTACTTATTTGGCTGCAAGTTTATCGATTTGTCATCTAATGTTGATTGATTCTAAATCAATGTTTTTACCATCCTAGGAAAGGATAGACCTATACTGCTAAAGTTAGGACAGAGTTTATACTTCCAACTGTTTTGTATGCATGGGTTTCTGGAAAAGCTTATTTAGTCCCACCGAGGCTTCATCAGTGCCCACGCAAGCTGTTTCTGATGATTATGCAATAAACACTGCGGCAGCTGATCAGTCGGCTCGTATTGTGTTTAGTACGGATCGTAATATCGATTTGTATGAGCTTGAAGAACTTTGTGATGCTGTTGGCTGGTCGCGACGTCCCCTACGTAAGGTCAAGAAAGCGATTCAGCATAGCTTTTTGGTAGTCACCATGTGGGAAGAGCAGGGGGCTCGTAAACGTCTGATTGGTTTTTCTCGGGCCACCTCTGATCACGCTTTCAATGCCACCATTTGGGATGTTGTTGTGCATCCCAGTTTTCAGGGCAGGGGGTTGGGCAAAGCTTTGATGCAGCAGCTGATTAAAAAGCTCCGGAGTGAAGATATCAGCAACGTCACCTTGTTTGCTGATCCCCACGTGGTGAATTTTTATAAAAACCTTGGTTTTATGCCAGATCCCGAAGGTATCAAGGGCATGTTTTGGTATCCAGATTAGGGGTTGGTGTGCGTTAACTGCACAGCTGCTTAGCTTCAATAATCCATTGGGAAACTTGAGTCGTATCTGGGCTTAGGTCGGCTCTTTGCATCAGTTTAATTTGTAGCCGCTTTAATTGGCCATGGAGCTGAGCCACGGTTGCGATCGCAAGTTGCTGAGGTGAGCTAATGCCGGCATGCAGCAGCAGGCCACAGTATTGGCAGCCGACGCTGGGAATAGACGCGAGTTTAGCCAGAGCCGTCCATTTGTTGATGTATTGAATGTGGGAATTTAGCTGCTGAGCCAGGTGCAAACGTTCCGCTGGATTGCGGGTGGCTTTGAGTAAGTCGAGGGTGGTGGAGATGTTAAGCGTTTTGAGCTGGTGCTGATATTCGTTAGAAATACCAGGCAATTGCTCAATCGCCCAGTTTTGTAATCGGACAGATGATTTTGGCATGAATGGTTAAAAACCCATGGGGCAAAGGGAGGTATAGTGAATTTATGTCATTAACCTGTTAGACTAGAGCTCCTGGAAAGCAGTCTAGTCTGCTTTGACTACGGGATGTAGCGCAGCTTGGTAGCGCGCCTGCTTTGGGAGCAGGATGTCGCAGGTTCGAATCCTGTCATCCCGATTCTACAGATACGACGTTAGTTTAGGGGATGCGCCAAAGTTTGGTGTATTGCTTTAGTATCTGCTCTTTGGAGTGGCTTCATTGGCATCATGCTGATGGAGCTAGATGCTAGCTATCGATTAGGTTTCAGCAACGGCACTTGCTGAAACCTAATGCTATGCACGCTCATATTTTTGAGCCTGAGTGGATAACTTTTTGATTGGTTAATAAAGTGGTCAATTTTGTAAATGGCTCTATTGATTTTCAGTCAAATGGAGCTGTGTTAGATGATAATTGTGGGTATTTTAAAATTTGACCCCGTCAGGAGGTAGATATGAAATCAATGTTAAATCGACTACTCTGCGGTCTATTAGGTGGCGGGTTATTGTCTGTGGCAGTGGCTACCCCCCAAGCCGTTGCACTGTCGGAAAATGAATTATTGGAAAAATTTTCAGCCGTTCCCGTTTTTGTGGTTGCTGATGCCTCGGGTGATTATGTGACTTCAGTGGTCGATTTGCCTAACGATGGTGAGGGCAATGTTTCGTTGCTGAGGGTTTTCTTTAATGAAGCTGATGTTTTGACCTTTGTTGACCAAGTGCGTCAAGAGGAACCTCAATTTAATCAAGGGGGTGCCGTGGGTGTGATCGATTTGGCCACGGTGCATCGTTTGGCCCAGGAAGAGCGGGACGTGCCTCTCAAGCTTATTTTTATTCCTCAAGAAGATGATCTAGCGGCGGCCCGTGCCCTAGATAGTAATTTTGGTGGTAATACCGCATCATCATTAGTGCCGTTATTTGCATTGCAGGATGGCTCTGGTAATTATTTGCCATTGTCCTTGGGGGGCGACAATGGTGAGTCCATGTTTTCTATGTTTTTCTCCAAGCAGGATGCAGATAGCGTTTTGAATTCAGTGCAACAGTCTAATCCTGATTTGACGCAGGTGACGGTTGGCGTTGTTTCCTTGGCCGCGCTCTCGGGGAATGTGTTGAGTAGCGATGATGAAGCGTTTGAGCGCATTCGCTTTTTGCCAGATTCAGAGGTGATTAATCATATTCAAGGCTTGAATCTGGAATAGTTAGACCCCAGCTCCAATGTATGGATGAATGATGCATTCTGAGCCCATGGAGGTGGGTTTGGGATGCATGGCTATAGCTGGCGTAGTAAGTCGTAAATTTTATGGGCCATCAATAGTTTTGAGCTAGCCGCTAGTTCCACATGGGTGCCTTGTTTGTTGAGAAAGATGCCGTGGTTTTTGTCACTGCCAAAACCACTTTCTGGCTGGTCTACTGGATTAGCCACAATGGCATCTAGGCATTTGCGTTGGAGTTTGTCTAGGGCGGGTTCGAGAATATTGCCGGTTTGAGCCGCGAACCCAACTAGGGTTTGGTCGGCTCTTTTGTTAGCGGATAGTTTCGCTGCAATATCGGTAACGGGTTCTAGGGGAAGGGGATTGGGTAGATCGGCTTTGGGTAATTTGCCGGTGACCTGTTGTTGTGGCCGCATGTCGGCAACGGCGGCGGCCATAATAATCCAGTCGGCACCATGCATCTGGGCCATGAGGGCCGCTTCCATGTCGGCGGCACTGACCACCTCGGTGGCGTGGACTGCATCGGGAATGGTTTGTTTGAGGTTGGGTTCCATGGGGCCATGGACTAATGCAACTTTTGCGCCCCGGTGAATAGCGGCGGTGGCTAGGCCGATACCCATGCGGCCAGTGGATGGATTGCCGATGTAGCGCACACTGTCCATGTATTCTTGGGTGCTGCCGGTGCTGATTAGGATTTGTTTGCCTTGGAGATCCCTTTGGTGGGTATGTCGTAGGGATTCCAGGGCCGCCAGGAGGGTGTGGGGTTCTGCCATGCGTCCGGTGCCGATGCGATCGCAGGCTAAGCGCCCTGCCCCTGGACCTACCCCGTGGTATCGTTCGTCGGTTAACACCTGGGCCCAGTTTCTCTGCACAGATTGCTGTAGCCACATGTCCGTATTCATGGCCGGGGCTAACAACACTGGGCATGTGGATGCCAGGACCGTATTGGTCAGCAAATTATCGGCCATGCCATGGGTAAGCTTGGCCAATGTATTTGCTGTTAGGGGGGCAATTAAAAAAATATCTGCCCATTCAGCCAGCTCAATGTGGAGCGGCCTCGGCTGGTGGGCAGACCAAAACTGCTCATCTGTATGGGCTGTATGGCGTGAAAGGGTGGCAAAGGTCAACGCCGACACAAACTCAGTTGCCGAGGACGTCAAAATGACACGCACCGCTGTCCCTGCTTTCGCCAGGGTAGATACGACTTCGCAAACTTTATAGGACGCTATGCCACCGCTAACACCGACCAGAACGTTGGCCCTGGGCGATGATGGCTTCATTAAGCTTCGTCGTATGTTTCTACGTCCAGCAAGTGTAGATATTTACCGACAAGCTCTGGACGCTGAAACGCCACCGACCGCAGCCGATGCCAGTCCTGTAAGCCGGCGAAGGCATTGGCGTATTCGTCCTGTTCTAGACGTTGAGCTAGCTGGTCTACATCTTCTTGGGTGATGTCAGAAATTGGCTTATCAGAAACGTTGCTTGTACTTGAAACCATGATGCTGGCTCCTTGGGCTGGGCGATGCTTCCAGTGTAGGTGGTGTCGTTGGCAGTGTCCCCATGTTCGTCTGAAATGTTCACCTAGTTTGTATAAACGTGCGCGCAGAAATGTTGGGCTGCTTCTAGTACCTGCAGGCTGATTTCATGGCCCATCATGAATTCGTGATAGTCAACATCTAGTGACAACTCCCCTAGGGCGGATTTATTTTTGTGGGCTTGATTAATGGGGACAACGGGGTCTTGACGACCATGGACCAATAGAACGGGCCGGGGGGTGATCGGTGTGGCGATCGGTCCGTGACTATAGCCGCTGAGAATCAGCATGCCGGCTAGGGGCAGTTCCATGCCGACGTCTAAGGCCATGGCGCCACCTTGGGAAAACCCGCCGAGAATGGTTTTTTCTAAGGGAATGCCGGTGGTGTTGGGTAAATCCTTAAGCCAGTCCAGCAATAGCTGACGGCTCTCTTGTAGATCTGCTTGGTGGTTGAAGGGTTGATCAAAGTCAAAAATTGCAGGTAGCGCGTACCACATTTTGCCCCCTGGCGCGGCCATGCCCCCGGCGACTTGGTGGGGGTGGGGCGCATCGGGAAAGAGCAGCTGGTAATTGTCTAGCTGCATGTAGGGGGCGATGCCAGCTACATCCTGGGCATTTGCACCCCAGCCATGGAGCAAAACTAGCAAATGTTTTCCGGTGGGGTCACCGGCAGACAGGACATGAAGTGGCATGGTTGGCAAAAATTAAGTGGGTGCGATCGCTACGGATTTTACCGTAGTCTTAGCCCGTTCACGGTTGCCTACAAAATAGCGAGTCCATGACACGCATCAACAAAAAAAGAGTTTGCCAATGTGAATTAGCAAACTCCGTGAAACTCAGATGAACATGAAAATTTGAGTGAAATCTCGCACCTCAGGCTTGAGCCCGTATTTAACCGGCAGAATGCATGGCGATGACAGCCTTGGGCATGGGCTGAAACTTTCGTTTACCTAGCAACAGCAGCCCTGTCGTCATTAATCCTAATCCCAATAAATTATGGGGTTCGGGGACTTCTTGGACTTCAACTTCACCGCCTAACAACTTATCACTCGCATTTTCATCCACCTGCTGGAAACGAGCTGCGATCTTTAACTCTTCAGAGTCAAAGGCTGTTTCAAATCGGTTTCTAAAGGCATCGATCGATTCACCATTGAGGCCGGAATAAACCAAAGAAATACTATCCGTAAGACCTTCAGCTAAGGCCTCATTCGCATTACCCCCTTCGAAATTTTTATTGTCAGCTAGGGCAAAATCAAAATCACCAAGACTGTTACTGAAAGGCTTAAACGCGACTTCTGTCAGCAGAGTATCAAGCTGATTGCCAAGACTGTGGGATACCAAATCGAAGCCCTCAAACATGTCGAAGGCAACGCCCGTCAACTTAGAGGTAGTTGCACCATCGCCAAAGATGTCCTCACCAGTTGTATTTTTGATTTGTAAATCAATTTGGATTTGATTATTGCCAACATCTTCGAAATCAAACTCAATTTTAGCTGCGGCACCTGTAGCTGTTGCGTTTGAAGATGTACTTGCGGCACCAAACCTATAGGTAAATGCTTGGGCTGGCAAGATATTGATTAAACCCGCACTAAGCCCTATGCCAAAGGCTATGGATGCTCTTGATATTAGAGACTGTCTGGACATATTTGCTATTTCCTAGACGCTTGTTCAGGTGGGAAACACCACATCACCTAATGCGATGTTTCTCCATCTGACTCAAGGTATCTATTGATACATGCATCGGTCATCCCAAAAAATCAGGATCATGGCCGATGTAATGTACTTGAAATAAGTCTTTTGGTGACCCTAAGAGTGGCTAAAAGTGCGTTTAATTACGGAGCTAAACCTTGTAAAGATGCTCTCTTTATACTGACAGCTAAGTAGTTGAATGTGGTGTCTACGTCTATATGCCGAAATCATGCGTTCAGGTGCTAGGTGACGCCCATGGAATTTTGCTAATAACCTTGACCTCAGATTATTAGCAAAATTTGAAAGCAATAAAACTGGACACCATACCCCACATCACCATAGAGGTTGGTCAGTTACTCACTTCAGTAGCCACATAAATTTCATTGATAGTCTACAAATCTATAAAGGTGTCTGTATCTGAAGCTATGGTTGCCCTCTGGTGGCTTTACTTAGCTGCCAAATTTCATTGCGAAAAGCTATGCAGTATCCCTTTTCCCGCATTGTGTTATTGAAAGCTGCCCTCTCCGTCGCCCTAATGCCATTGGTTTGGCAAACTCTGCAACTATCCAGTTATGGCAGTGTTCTGTCCACTACCCCGCAGTCATCCATGTCACCGCCTCAGCTAAGTCAAGCTAATGGCTGGAACTCCGTGCTACATGTGGCGCGTTTAGTGGAGCGTAACCAACGGAGTCGCAACTTGATACTCCAGCTAGAGGTGTTAAATAAACCTCAAACTACCTATGCCAATGCGGTTTATCAAGTGTTTGCTCGTACTCGTGGCGCTAGGGATTGGCAAGAAATTCATACCAACCGCGGTGCACGGTTAATGCCGGGGGAAAGCGGTAAGTTCATTCTGGAATCAGAAGTAATTTCCATTACTGATTTAGAAGAAGAAATTCGTAATGAACTAGGTGAAGATGTACGCATTGAAGATGTAGAGCTAGATTGCGTAGTCAGCATTCGCTATGACTTAGTGGGTGGAGGTCGTGATTTGCGTGAACGGTTCACCTACAGCCAGAGCTATAGCGAAATCGTTGCAACTACGACAACATCCGTAGTTCTGGCATCCACATCCAGTACTGTCACATCTGGCCGAACCTCATCATCTATTGAGACAGTATCGTCTCGCCAAACATCTAGTAGTCATGCAAGCCGTGGATCGGATGATGACGATGACTGGGATGACGATGATGACGATGACTGGGATGACGATGATTGGGATGACGATGATTGGGATGACGATGATGACTGGGATGACGATCGTCGTCGTCGCCATCGCTCAAATACCCGAGTTGATAATGAAGTCACCCGTTCGTCTCACCGGACGTCACAACGACAAACCCAAATTAGCCGAGCAAGTGTTTGGGACTCAGTTTTGCATGTCGCTCGTCAAACCAGCCGCAGTCAGCAAGGTCGTAACCTAGTGCTGCAGCTAGAAGTCCTAAACAAGCCTCAAACTACCTACGCAAATGTGGTGTATCAGGTATATGCCAGAATCCGTGGTGGTCGTTGGCAAGAAATTCATACCAATCAGGGGGCGCGTCTGATTGAGGCTGCTAGTGGCAAATACATTCTGCAATCGGAGGTCATCTCCATTGGCCGTTTAGAGGAAGAACTGCGAGCAGAGCTGGGAGACAACCTGCGTTTGGAGGACGTGGAAATTAACTGTATAGCTAGTATTCGCTATGACTTAGCTAGCGGTGGCCGTGATATTAGAGAAAGCTTTGTTTATCAGCAACGCTACACCTCTATTGTGACCACTACCACCACCGATATTATTCGTTCATCCACGATTGCTGCAACGACCTCTTCAGAGGTAGTAACCCTTTCCAATGGATTCAAGATTTCCTTAATTGATGTGATTTATCAAGGGGGCGTATCTGTATGGAAGTATCGTGTAGAAGAGCTAGCGAGGGCACAGGATCTTAGCAATTGGGTTTTATCCCTACCTGCTTGTGCCAGGGTTAATCGCTATACACCTAGGGCTGAGCTAGTTAGTCCAGATCCCAATGCGGGGCTATATGGCATCAAGTGGGAAACGGGCGCTGGATTTTCAACCGGTATCTTTAGCATCACGATCCAAGGCGAAGTTTCTCTGGGCACGATTGACGTAGCCGCCAAAGGTCCAGATGTTGTTTTAGGTACCATTGCTGGCCCTGTTTGTAGGGTGGAAGCACCTGTTATTGATAACACCGGATGGGAAGAGCGTGAACGTGGTCAGCGTGGTCGCCGTCGTCGTCGTAACTGTAATCAGGGCATTGGCAATGGGCCAGAGGGCTGCGATCCAGGGAATTCACGTCCCCACGGTGGGAGTAATGATGAAGGTGGTCGTCGCCCTGGTCAAAGGCGGGGGCGCAGATAGGGGCTAACAGTAGTGAAGACCTGGGGCTAATGTCAGAACACCTGCAGGTCTTTGCTATTGCAGTCCGCTTGGATGGCTATAAATTCCAAAGGTTTTTCATTAGCCAGGATTAATATCATCTCTGGGGGCGACCCGATTCTAAAAACGCCCCCTCACGTTCTACCCTGGTAAAGTTGAACACCCCAGACCGTAGAATCCCATGACTCGCTTAGCGCTGCTTAGTGCATCTGATAAAACCGGCATTGTTGACCTGGCCAAAGTCCTCACTACAGAATTCGACTTTGACATCATTAGTAGTGGCGGTACGGCCCGTACCCTGACGGAAGCAGGCATTCCTGTCACTAAGGTCTCTGACTACACGGGTTTTCCTGAAATTCTCGGTGGTCGTGTTAAAACCCTGCAGCCGCGCATCCACGGGGGCCTGCTGGCGCGCACGGATAATGCTGATGATCAAAAAGATTTGGCCGACAACGACATTCGCCCCATTGACCTGGTCGTTGTGAACCTATATCCCTTTGAGCAGACTATTGCTAAGCCTGGTGCAACCCTCCCTGACGCCATTGAAAATATTGACATTGGTGGGCCTACCATGTTGCGGTCTGCGGCTAAAAATCATGCCTATGTGACGGTGCTATGCGACCCCGCTCAGTACGACGGCTACTTGAATGAACTGCGGGTTAATAAGGGGCAGTCTTCCTTGGACTTTCGGGCTGCCTGTGCTCGCCAGGTATTTTGGCATACGGCCACCTACGACCAGGCCATTGCCACGTATTTAACTGAGCAGGCTGGAGATGTTACCAGTGGTCGGTTTGCCATGGGGGGTACCCAAAAGCAAACGCTTCGCTATGGGGAAAACCCTCACCAGCCAGCGGTTTGGTACCAAACGGGGAGCCAGCCCAGTGGCTGGGCGGCGGCGGAAAAACTGCAGGGCAAAGATCTGAGCTATAACAACCTGGTGGATCTAGAGGCGGCCCGTCGTATTATTGCCGAGTTCCCTAGCGAAAATGGTCCGGCGGCGGCGGTGCTGAAGCATACAAACCCTTGCGGTGTGGCCATTGGCGCTTCGATGGCATCCACCTATAAGCGTGCCTTTGAAGCGGATAATGTGTCGGCATTTGGCGGCATTGTGGCCCTTAACCAACCCATTGATGTGGAAACGGCAGAATCGTTGACCCAGACATTTTTGGAATGTGTGGTGGCCCCTGGGTGTGTGGCTGAAGCCCGAGAAGTGTTAGCTAAGAAGAAAAATCTGCGGGTGTTGGTGCTGCCAGACTTGGTGAGCGGTCCAAGTCAGACAATTCGTGCGATCGCAGGTGGATTTCTGACCCAATCTTCGGACGATTTCCAAGAAGATGTGAGTCAGTGGAAAATGGTGACCGAACGTCAGCCCAGTGCGGCCGAACTGACGGAAATGTTATTTGCCTGGCGGGTGGCAAAGCATGTGAAATCTAACGCCATTGTGGTGACTAACGAAAATACCACCGTGGGTATTGGCGCTGGCCAAATGAACCGTGTGGGTGCGGCCAAAATTGCGCTGGAGCAAGCTGCGGAAAAAGCAGTGGGGGCGACATTGGCCAGCGATGGCTTTTTCCCCTTTGATGACTCCGTCCGCACGGCGGCTGCCGCTGGGATTCAAGCCATTGTGCAGCCAGGGGGGAGTATTCGCGACGAAGAGTCGATTAAAGCGGCCAATGAGTTAGGTGTGGTGATGGCGTTTACGGGTACCCGCCACTTTTTGCATTAACCCCCCTATTTCCCCCCTGCCAGGGGGGAAATAGGAGGTGGGGACTAATTCCCTTTTAACCACTTTTGCCCTTTCAACCGGCGTAAGACATAGAGCACCATGAGGTCTAACGTAATCCGGCGCTCATCGCCCATAAATTGCTCAATGGTGCTGGGTGTCGCGCCATCGGTTGCAAAAGAATAAATTTTCGGGCCCGTAATGCTGTCTTCTAAAAAGGCAATATTGAACTGACGACTGCCCTTAGCCCAGCGACCAATGACCTGGGGATAGGCATCTTGATCGACGCCAATCACATTGATGGGTTGGGTCTCGAAAGAAATTTGAATATCGTTTAGGCCTTCTTCCTGCTCAAGAGCGGTTCTGACCGCGGGTAGAAAATGCTGCTCGATAAATTCAGCAAACGGCTTGTCTTCTAACTTGGGCGGTTTAGCCTTTTTGGCTTTTGCTGGTGCTTTTTTTGCCGCTGCTTTATCAGCGGGGGCCTTAGGAGTTGACTCGTCTGCCATGCTTTTATCTATCTACACGTGTTTGGGTTTAGAGGCTAAGCAATCTCCAAACCTGGTCCCTATAATATTAACTCCGTGTCCATGCAGCACCGTAGTTTTTCTGTGGTGGACTGTGGGAGACTCTTTGGCAAATACGACAAAACGCCTCGAACGGAAGATAAAGTCCTTCGTATCAAGGCGTTTTGATTTAGAAAAACTGGGGTGAGCCTAGCGTTGACAGTAGGTCGATTTGCTAGGACATGACGCCTGCGATCGCGCTACGAACGGTAGCCGCATCGGATTGCTTGCTAATCGGCGTTTGGCCAATTGCTTCGAGGTCAGCATCTACCATCAGTTTGACTAAGCCAGGGAAATCGATGGAGGGCTTCCAACCCAAGGTTTGTTGGGTGTGGCTGGGGTCACCGATCAGAATATCCACCTCTGCCGGACGCAGATAGCGCGGGTCAAATTTAACGTAGTCGTGCCAATTGAGGCTGACATAGTCAAAGGCGATATCGAGAAATTCTTTGATGGTGTGGGTTTCACCGGTGGCAACCACATAATCACCGGGTTCGTCCTGTTGTAGCATCATCCACATGGCGCGGACGTAGTCCTTGGCATAGCCCCAGTCTCGCTTGGAGTCCAAGTTACCCAGATAGAGATCCTTTTGCTTGCCTGCGACGATGCGGGCAACGGCGCGGGTGATCTTACGAGTCACAAAGGTTTCGCCACGACGGGGCGACTCATGGTTAAACAGAATGCCATTGCAGGCAAACATGTTGTACGACTCGCGGTAGTTAACGGTTTGCCAGTGGGCATAAACCTTGGCGCAGGCGTAGGGGCTACGGGGATAAAAAGGAGTGCTTTCCTTTTGGGGAATGTCTTGCACCTTGCCAAACATTTCGGAAGAGCCCGCTTGATAAAAACGGACTTCCTTATCGGTGCGCTGCTGATAGTCGCGAATGGCTTCCATCAGGCGTAGAGCCCCCATGGCAACGGTGTCTACTGTGTATTCAGGGGAGTCAAAACTAACCCGCACGTGGGATTGGGCGCCCAGGTTATAAACTTCGTTCGGTTCCACCTCTTCCAGAATCCGGCGCAGCATAGTGCCGTCATTGAGGTCGCCATAGTGCAAAAACAGTCGCGCATCTTCACTGTGGGGATCGACGTAGATGTGATCGATGCGGTCGGTATTAAATGTTGAAGTACGGCGGATAATGCCATGTACTTCGTAGCCTTTTTCTAATAAGAGTTCTGCTAGGTAGGAACCATCTTGACCCGTGATTCCCGTAATCAGTGCACGCTTAGCCTGCGTCATAGATTTAGTGTCCTTTTTTCTAATGTATAAAAGCTGTGTCGTTGCTGCTCCTTGGTATGGTGCAATCTGTAAAACCTAAACTTACAGTGACGCTGTCAGTTCGATCCATTCCCTAACACAGCAGTAACGACAGAATTGCCAGTAGATCACTCCGGTCAGTAGCTCTGTACATGGCATCCCAGTCAATGTCTGCATGGAAGCAGCGCTTTGTAGGAGGCCAGCTTTAACTTTGAATGACAAATATAAAAGCGTTCAAAAAGAGCTTGCGATGGTAAGTATGACAGTTAATTTAGGGAGAGTTATTGACTTAGGTTGGCACTATCAGCATAGGTTCACCTTCATAAAACTAAACTGTTTGATGAACTAATAGAATATCCGTCACCAGAATCATTTGTGGGATTCCAAGATACAGACTGGTTTCTGGCACAATCTCCCAAGACAATTGAAAAGTTTGTTGATGCAGTTTAATGAATCGCAGGATGGGTTGGTGAAATCCTTAGCTAACATGGCTTGGCAGGCATCTTTAACCGGATGTGTGCTCAAGATATTATGCCCTGCGATCTCGTTCAATATCGTAGATGGCCTTTTCCCAACACCATTGTTCTGACCGATCAGGATTTTGCGATCTGACCCGTTCTACTAAGCGTCCGGCCACGGCTCGGTTGCCATTGACCAGCCTCATTAACCGTTGGCGAGTCGATCGAGGTACCCCAGATGGGCCCGTGGGTAATGACGGTACGCCAAAGCGAATCGGCAATCGATACCCCGTTAACCAGCAGAAAACCGCCACCACTAGCACTGCCGCAAATATGACTGAAAAGGACATGATTGATTTCCCTGTGTCTTATCCCCAAACTGATGACTTCAGCTACAAGCAATAGCCAAGCCGTTTTAGATTTTTGGTTTGGCTCACCAGCCGGCACCTACCGTAAAGAGTGGTTTCGTAAAGATCCTGACTTTGATGCCCAGATCCTCCACCAGTTCCTAGCGGTGTATTGGGCTATGGTAGCGCCCCCATCTGAGAATGGGTTGAAGACGCTTAAGGCCAGGTTGGCGAGGATAATTGTGTTAGATCAGTTTGCACGCAATATGTTTCGTGGCAGCCCCCAGAGCTTTGCGGCCGATCCGCTGGCATTGGCCACGGCCGTGATGGCGATGGAACAGGGGGATGAGGCGAGGCTATTGCCGGTGGAACGATTTTTTCTCTATTTGCCGTTTGAGCACAGTGAAAATTTAGCGGATCAAAATCGCTGTGTTCAACTGTTTGAACAATTGGTGCAAGACGCGCCCCATCTACACCATGGCCTGGACTATGCGCGTCGCCATCGGGATGTGATCGCCCAATTTGGTCGATTTCCCCACCGCAATGAAATTTTAGGCCGCCAAAGTACAGCCGCGGAATTAGCCTTTCTCCAGCAGCCGGGGTCGAGGTTCTAATTGTTTGTCGGGGCGTCGTTTGCAACACGCCTGCAAAATTGTCTATGCGGGTTTTGCGTATTCGATTTCCACCGTGGTGTGGACGTTACCCCGGGGTAGAAAATCCCCTTTGATTTTGAACTTTAGGGGGTCCGCCGCCGCGATGAAGTCGTCCATGATTTGATTGATGGATTCTTCGTGGGAGATGTAGCGATCTCGATAGCCATTGATATAAAGCTTGATGGCCTTTAGCTCTACCACTTTTTCATTGGGCGTGTAGGTTAGGTAAATGGTGGCAAAGTCGGGGTACCCAGAAAATGGGCACTTACAAGTAAACTCTGGCAGCGTGATATTGACATCGTACTGACGTCCTGGGCGAGGATTGGGAAATGTAATAAGCTCATTGTCCTCAATTGCCCGTTCGCCATACTTAACTTCAGGAGCTTGATCGGTGGGCAATGGGGAGTGATTAGTCGCCATGGATGGGATAAAAATATGAAGGTATAGTCCACTCCCATTGATCTCACCGAACTAGTCCATAAATCAATAGTATTTGCCTCGGATCTAAATAACTTTGGTCAAACACTTGACGAATCGCGTTGACGTTGCTCTAATTTGAACGACCCGGGTGTGTCGTTGGCTAACTGTTGAGCTCATCCTGGATATCGCAACGCCTGTGTTTTATCGGAGATTTTTTGGACCTGCTTATGAATCCTTCCCACAACTCTGACTCGGCGAGGAATCAGGTGCGCTCAGAAGCCAGCTATTCCCCGTCGGTACCTGTGTCGGTCTATCGCGAGTTGGCGGCTGAACTGCATGCTACCAAGGCTATGGTGGATTCACTCAGTGCCCAGAATAATCATCTGCATCAGCAAAATCATGTGCTGCGTCAGAATATTCACCAAATGGTACAAGTGGCCCTTCAGCTGGGACACCATGCCGGAGTGGCCCATCCGGCGGAATCAGAGATGACCTACTCTGTGCCAGCTGCTGATTTTCCTGCTACGCCCTATGCGCCGGTTGAGCCTGTGGCTCCCCAGGCGATGATGCAAGAACCTCGGGTAGAAGACTCGGTAAAACCGCCTAGGCGGGTGAGAAAGGCTGAAATTTCTAAGTTGGTGACAGAGCAGTCGGGCGAAAACCGTCGCTATAGCTTGGAGTCTTCCGCTTCCGGCAGTATGAGTACTCTGTGGCTGGTGGTTTCCATTGCCATTATTATTTTGACCGCCTTTGGCGCTGGCTTTTTGATTATGCGGCCGCTGATCAGCGATCGCTAAGTCCTGAACATTTTGTTGGGCGGCCGCTGATCAGCGATCGCTAGGGGGCTATCAAGATTCAGAATTAGGATGAGGCTATGCGAGGGTAAACGAGATGAAGCGTCACTCTTGACCCTTGAACAAGACCAAATCTCAATTTTTAGCGTTGATGCGGCCCTAGCCTTGCTAGAGGCAAAATCGCTCTGAGCCCTCAATATCCCAGTTTTCAACCAGAAGTTATTTGGTTGGTTGACCAGGTTCTAATCTAAAATTGACTGCGCATGGGCGCTATCGTAGCAACCGTTACGGTGGAACCTCTGCATAACTCGTTAAACCTTGATATCGTGGTCCACAATGTTGTGGTCCCGGTGTGTGTGGAGCTATAAATTCGCATGAAAAAAATAGAAGCTATTATCCGGCCCTTTAAGCTAGACGAAGTAAAAATTGCACTGGTGAACGCAGGCGTTGTGGGTATGACCGTGTCTGAAGTGCGAGGATTTGGGCGCCAAAAGGGTCAGACAGAACGCTATCGAGGATCTGAGTACACCGTAGAGTTTCTCCAAAAGCTCAAGGTTGAAATTGTTGTCGATGATGATCAGGTGGACGCCATTGTGGATCAAGTGATTGCTGCGGCACGAACGGGTGAAATTGGCGACGGTAAGATTTTTGTCACCCCTGTAAATGAGGTGGTGCGTATTCGTACTGGTGAGAAAAACTCGGAAGCGGTTTAGTGTCTGCTGACAAGTTGTCCATTGACGACTTTTTAGACCGGTATGGTCGCTTTGGTATCAATCTGGGGTTATCGCGGATCCAAGCCTTGCTGGGTCGGCTAGATAACCCCCAGGAACGTGTACCCATCGTGCATGTGGCTGGTACTAACGGGAAGGGGTCTGTCTGTGCTTATGTGTCTTCGGTGCTATCAGCAGCCGGTTATCGTGTGGGGCGCTATACCTCTCCCCACTTGGTCAACTGGAATGAGCGAATTTGCATCAATCAGCAGCCAGTGTCCGACCAGCAGCTTCGGTTTCATTTGCAAGCTGTCGCTGCGGCCATTGACGACGGTGAGACGCCAACCCAGTTTGAAGTATTTACAGCGGCGGCTTGGTCCTATTTTGCGTCTGAAGCTGTTGACCTGGCGGTGATGGAGGTTGGTTTAGGGGGCCGCTTGGATGCTACCAATGTGTGTCCTACGCCGCTGGTGACGGCTATTGTGTCCTTGAGTCGTGAGCATTGGCAGCGTCTGGGGCCTACCTTGGCCGATATTGCTGGGGAAAAAGCAGGGGTGATTAAGGCGGGCCGACCGGTGGTGATGGGCCCCTTGCCAGAGGCGGCTGAGGCGGTGGTGCGTCGGCGGGCGGCTGACCTGGATGCCCCTTTGCATGCGATTACTCCAGCGGCAGATACTGTCGCTGGCCAATGGCGCAGTGGCCTAGGCGATACTACCGTGGACTACCGCGCTAGTTTGCTGGGAGAGCACCAGCGGGTAAATAGCAGTGTGGCGATCGCAATTCTTCAACTCTTACAACGGCAAGGCTGGGACATTTCCACCGAGGCGATTCAACAGGGGATGGCCACAACCCAATGGCCAGGTCGTTTGCAATGGCTGCGGTGGCGAGGGCAGCAGTTGCTGCTTGATGGGGCTCACAATGCCGCTGCGGCCATGATGCTGCGGCAGTATGTGGACCAGTTGCCCCAGCCCATAGCTTGGCTCATGGGTATGCTGGCCACTAAGGACCATCAAGACATTTTTGAAGCCTTGCTGCGACCAGGGGACACCCTATATCTGGTGCCAGTGCCAGAGTCTGACACCGCCGAGCCCGTCGCCCTAGCCCAGCTCGCCAATGCGGCCTGTCCAGCCCTAGGCAAGGTGTATACCCATGGCACTTTGCAGGGGGGGGTAGAAAATTTTGTTGCAGCCCCCCATGACACCAAGGTTTTCTGTGGTTCTCTGTACCTGATTGGGGCGTTTCGCGCGCGCTATGGCCAAGCCTGAGCCAGGTGCTGGCGATACGTTTATCGACTGTTCCACTCATCTGCGGCATCTGCCACGGCGTCATCTACGGTTTTTTCGCCTAGCATGGCCGCCTGCAAATTGTCATAGATGGCTTTTTGCAGCGTTTTCACATCTTCTAATGCCGGAATCAGCACTTCCGCATCGGCTAGCTGGTTGGCGCTAACGGCCCGTGCAATTTCAACTGGTGTTGCCCCTTCAGGGGCTTCCGTTAAGGTGCTATCCACCGCTGCAGCGGTGGAAGGTAGGACATTGGCCGCCTGGGCAAAGGATATTTGGTTGTCATTATTGGTGACATATAGGGCAAATTTAACGGCGGCTTCAGGGACATCCGTTGCTCTCGGCACCACTAGATTCATGGCTGCAACATTTTTTTTGCCGGTTTCTCCTGTGATCTGAGGCGCTGTTTTTGTGGCGGTGGCAATGGCTGGAGCATTTTTTTCAATGTTCGATAGCGCTTCGGCACCAGAGGCTAAAAAGACCGTTTCCCCTGCCTGGTAAAGCTCGATGGCACGACGGTGCCCCTGGGTGAGGACCTCACGCGGCAGCAGTTCTTGCTGGTAGAGGTCAGTCCAATATTGGAACACAGCCTTGCCTGCGGGGGTGTTAAAGGCCGCATTGCCCGCGTCATCCACCAGGGGCACACCCATCTGGATAAACGACTGCAGAACATCGGCGGCATCTTCAGGGACAAAGCTGATAAAAAAGGCATATTTGCCGGTTTTATCCTTAATCTGTTTGGCCGCTGTAGCGAGTTCGCCATAGGTGCTGGGGGGCTCACTAATCCCCGCTTGTTCCAGCAGTTGGCTATTGAACAGTGTGACTCGGGTGGTCAGATACCAGGGAAACCCGAAACTTTCTCCATTGAGCGTGGTGGCCTGCCAAATTTTGGGTAGGTAGGTGGCTTGGTCTTCAGGGCTAAGCTGTTGCTCCAGGGATAACCACGCATTGCGACTCGCCAATTGGGACGCAAAGTCAGGGTTGAGGTTGACCACATCGGGGGCCGTGCCCGCAGAAACAGCGGTTAAAATCTTGCTTTGCATGTCGGCCCAAGGGATATCGACCCAGACCACGTCCACGTCGGGGTTTGCTGCTTCAAAGTCGGCAATTAGCTGGTTGAAGTAGTCGGTAAATTTTGGCTGCAACTGCATTGTCCAAAATTCGACTTCCTGTTTGCCAGCTTGGCTAGTATCGCCGCCGCCACAGCCTGCTACGGCTAGCAATACCCCGGCAGTGGCCCAGGCTGCCATACGTGATAGAAAGTGCCGACGTTGAAACAGTTTCATGATGATTTTTTGGTAAACAAAAAATAAATCGATGGATGTGTTCAGACACTGTAGACCAAGACGGTCCGATGTGGTGTTTTGACTTTAGGGACGTGGCCTTGTTTCTATGGTTACACCTTGTGTTTGGCCAGGGATCAGGCTAGTGGACGCTGACCTGATGCGCACAGTCTGTGGCTCGGCTCCGGGCTTCTTCGATGGTGGCCCCTAGGGCGAGGGCTACCCCCATGCGGCGGTTCTTGTGGGCGCGGGGTTTGCCAAACAGTCTTAGTTTGCTGTCAGGGACCGTCAGGGCTGCAGCAACTCCGGTAAAGGTGGGACTATCGGTGGCGGCATTGGCGAGGATGACGGCGGAGGCGCCGGGGCGAATTTGTTCGATATTGCCAATGGGGAGGCCGACAATGGCGCGCACGTGCAGTTCAAATTCCGACATGTTTTGGCTCACCATGGTGACCATGCCGGTGTCGTGGGGGCGGGGGCTCACTTCGCTAAAGTAAACGGTTTGTTCTTGGCTAGGGTCGCCGGCAATAAATAGCTCAACGCCAAATAGACCAACGCCACCTAGGGCATCGGTGATGGCTTTGGCGATGGCCTGACATTTTTCTAGGGTGGTTGGATTTAGGGGGCAGGGTTGCCAAGATTCGCGGTAATCCCCGTCTTCTTGGCGATGGCCGATGGGGGGGCAAAAATGGGTTTTGGCTTCGGCATTGGCTAGGTGTGGTTGGGAGCGCACGGTCAGCAGAGTAATTTCGGTGTCAAAGTCTACGAAGCCTTCGACGATAACGCGTTGATCTTTGCCACGTCCGGCCTCAAAGGCATAGGTCCAGGCTTTGTCGATGTCTGGGGCGGTTTTGACCAGGCTTTGGCCTTTGCCGGAAGAACTCATGACGGGTTTGACGACACAGGGGAGGCCAATGGTTGCGATCGCGTCTCGATATTCCGCCTCGGTGGCCGCAAATCGATAGGGAGAGGTGGGCAATCCCAATTCCTCTGCGGCTAATCGTCGTATTCCTTCACGATCCATCGTGAGGCGGGTGGCTAAGGCCGTTGGTATTACCGTCCAACCCTCGTGCTCTAAAGCAATTAATGTGTCCGTTGCGAGGGCTTCCACCTCCGGCACAATCAGATCAGGTTTTTCCTTCGCGACAATATGTTTAAGTGCTTCACCATTCAGCATATTCAACACGTGGGAACGGTGTGCTACTTGCATGGCTGGAGCATGGGCGTAGCTATCTACCGCAATTACCTCAATCCCCAGTCGCATGGCCTCTAGGGCAACTTCTCGGCCCAGTTCTCCAGACCCCAATAACATAAGCCGCTGAGCGTTGGAAGCGAGCGGTGTGCCCCAGTTCCCATTGTTCGGCTGATTTGCCACGTTCGCCATAGTTACTCAAAAAAAACAATTTTTTTAGAAATCGTGTGATCAATTTAGCCAATTGCGTGTAATATCGCTCGTAAAAAATTACATTCTCTTCCAAAGCCATCTATTCTCAAGTTGGTTGGGGTTGAGGACATAGAGATTCACGTTGAGAACCAAGATTTCATTCAACCAACCCTTCAGGGCGGTTAACAATCCGCAATGAAGCTGTTGAATAAAGCCTGGAAACTAACCTGAAGCATGCATTTCTACCAAAGAAGTGCTTACATCTAAGGGCTCGGTTGTTGAGGAGGTCATTTAAAAAACAAATTGAATAATGTACGTTTTGTTTGCTTTTTAGGGCAGTCTCTACACCAAACTCTGTATTCTTTAGCGGTTGCTAGCCATTCCTGCGCAAATTGTGTACGATGCGTTAGCAAAAAATCAGTTTAAAGCTGAAACAGTTGGGTGTACTCCAACACAGACCAAGGCTCTGCCTAGTCCAAATTGCCTTCCATGACCGGATAACATCGTGACCGGATAATGCTGTGAATAGTTTAAAGTCGCTATTTTCAAGAAAACCCCCAGGTGTTGGTGTTGAACTAACACCAGAGCGGGTCAATGTCGCCCGCCTGCGGAAACAAGGGCAGAAGTTAAAGTTAGAAACCCTGGCTTCTGCGGAAATTCCAGAAGGCATTTTTGAAGAGGGGCAAATTATTGATACGGCAGCTATGGCAGAAGCCATCCGGTCTGCCTTAACGGAAAGCAAATTGAGGGTGAAACGGGCCACAACGGCTGTTCCTGGTCGTGCCATTACCCGAGTGATTCCAGTGCCAGCTGAGTTGGACGATAATGAGCTTCGCGAAATGGTGCTAAACCAAGAAGCAAGCCTTTACCTGCCATTTCCACGGGAAGAAGCTGACGTGGATTATCAAAAGCTAGGTTTCTTTGTGGATGAAGACGGCATTGAGAAAGTCCAGGTTTTGTTAGTGGCCGTCAAAAAAGAGGTGACTGATGCCTACATGGAAACCTTTCAACAGGCTGGCTTAGCTCTAGATGTGGTCGAAACCAGCAGCTTTGCCTTGATTCGTACCATTCGGGAACAATTACGGCAATTTACTCCCCAAGAGGCTGCGGCTATAGTCGATATTCAATTTGAGAGTACAGAAATCTCCATTGTTGTTGATGGCATTCCTCATTTTTCTAGAACAGTGCCCATCGGTACCTTTCAAATTCAAAGTGCGTTGAGCCGTGCGATGAACCTGCCGCCTACCCGTAATACTGAGTTACTTCAAGGTATGACGGTGCCAGCCACACCCATGGATAGCATGGGGGCTCCCCAAGTGGGTGGCGGTACTAATCCCGGCACAGCGGCTATGCTCAGGGTGCTGGGGGAATTATCCGATGAGCTACGGCGCTCCATTGACTTTTATCTGAATCAAGGAGAAGACATGGAAGTGGCTCAGCTATTGTTAGCAGGACCAGGCAGCGCCATTGGTCAATTAGATGAATTCTTTGCCCAGCGATTGAGTTTGCCAGCTAGCCCCATTGACCCGATTGAGGCCCTATCCCTCGAGGTCGGGGACGAAATTTCAGAGGCTCAGCGACCTGGGTTAGCAACAGTTCTCGGCTTGGGTTTGCGGGAGGTTTAGACCATGTATAGTATCGACATCAACTTTCTAAACGATCGCGAAGAACGTCCAGAACTAGCTTCTGGCGCTGCTCCGATTGTGCGTCAACAGTCAACCGCTGACCGTACGCCCATTGCCATTGGCCTAGGGGTGTTAGTGGCGGCATTGGCCGGTGTGGGCGGATTTTTTGGATTCTTGAAGTATCAAGAGTCCACGCTAGAAAAACGCCAGGCCGAGCTAGATTCTCAGCTGACTGAGTTGCAGGCCAAGTTAGCCCAGGTCGATCGGATTAAAGCTGAGACCGCGGCTGCTCGAGATGAAAGTCGTGCCTTGGCAGGTGTATTCACTAAGATTCGGCCCTGGTCTGCCATTGTCAAAGATATTCAGAATCGTATCCCTACCCGAGCGCAGTTGGGCCAAGTTTCTCAAACGGCTGGAGAGGCCGTACCGCTTGAATCTGGAGGAGAACCCGTGACTCCAGAAGCCGGTGGCATCAGCATTAACGGAACGGCCTGTTCCTTTGATGATGTCAACGACTTCATGTTGACTTTGAAAAATTCTCCCTTTTTAGAGAGTGAAACCGTTAAACTAACTACCTCTAGTTTGGGGGGAGAGGTGCTAGGGCGTTGCCCAGGTGAAGCTCAACGGGATGAGCCCACAGAGCTGGTGAACTACACCATTGGTGGCAATATCAAAAGTGTATCTACTGAACAATTTGATCGACTGCTTGCTGAATTGGAAAATCAACAGGCCTCTGTCGGTCTTTCCTCTAGGTTAAAAGCCCTTTTAGAGACAGGAGTGCTCAAATAATGACATTAAGCGGAGATTTTATCCCAGCCGAAGATGATTTATATGATGAGCCGTCAAATCCTGTTGTCTTCGGTATTGAGTTAACCCCCAAGGTGTTGGGTATTTTGGCAGCTCTAGCTGGCATTGGCTTAGCCATATTTTTATTCCAGCGATTTGTTCAGCCTGTGCGTCAAAGCAATCAAGAATTAAGGGCTGATATTGCCGAGAAAGAACAACAGCTCGAGACCCAGGCCCAACGCCTAGAGGAAATTGCCAAGTTGGAAGAAGAACGGGATGCGGCCCTGATTCAGCGTCGTAACGTTTATTCGTTATTTGCTAACGAGTCTTCTATGGATACGCTGTTGTTAGATATTAACCAGCGCATCAAAAACAGTAATGCGTCTATTGGGGCTGCGCGCAATCAGATCCAAGCTCGTGGCATCCCGCCCATTATTGTTGAGGCTAAGTTAAACAGTTTTGTGCCCAGTGGGGAGGTTGTTATTGAGGATGGCAGTTTAGGCGAGGACGTGAATGGGAAATTAAAGCGTCAAACCTATGATGTTCGCTTTTCGGGGGACTTTGCCCAAACTCAGTCGATTTTAGGCAATATTGAACGCCTTGAGCCTCTGCTAATGATGAGAGATTTTTCTTTGAATGGTTCTGAAACGGTGACTGAAACTGTCCTAAATGGCCAGGGGCAAGTGGTAGGCCAGCCAAAACAGCGCATTAATTCATCATTTGCCATCGATGCGCTCATTCCCACGGCGGATCCAAATGCCCCGCCAGAAATTGCCCCGGCTCCAGCACCTGAAGGTGAAGCCGCTGAGGCCCAGTAGCAGCGATATGAATCAGTCACCATAGGTGCTTTCAACTCGCGAGAATCCAGTCCCAGGTATCAACGTCCTCTAAATAAGATTAAGGAGTGAACTGTGAAACGCTTTTTCAAACTAGGAAGTTTAATTGCTGGCGGAGCTTTGAGCGTCCTCACAGCTCAGGCTGCTGACGCAGCGGCTACTGCTATTCAAAGTGTTGAAGTTAACACGACAAAAAACGGTATGGAGCTGTTGCTAGCCACGAAAGATGGTGACACTCCTCAAATCTTTGCGGTCAATCGAGATAATGTGCTGCAGGCGGACATTACGAATGCGCAGTTAGCCTTGCCCAGGAGCAAGGATTTCACTAAGGAAAATCTGCCTCCCGCGATCAAATCAATTCAGCTGCAAGCCTTGAACGACAATACGGTGCGGTTGACCATTAAGGGCGCTGATAAAGCCCCCGTTGCCGATCTTCAGAAGCTGGATGGCCAAGGATTGTTGGTGAGTTTGGATACCCGCCCCGATGCGGTCTCCCAGCCTAGCCCACTGCCGGAAAAACTTGAAACCGTTACTGACGCTACCCTGCTGCCGACACATCTGGCCCAGGCAGAGACCGATACTCCAGATATTTTAGTGCCGAGTCCTGAAGTGATTATTGACGGCAACCCTGTGTCTGCTCCTACGGTCAATGCGGCGCCTCCGTTTTTGCCTCGGGCTGTGGCACCTCCCGTGGGTGATATTGCCGTATCTGAAGTCAATGCCGGTTTGGATGTGATTGACTTGGGCACTGCTGAGCGAGTACCTCGCTTAGTTTTGCGGGATGCAACCGCCCGTGAAGCGCTTTCTTTGTTGGCTCGGGCTGCGGGGCTGAATTTGGCATTTACTGATGCCAGTGGTGAAGGTGGAGATGCCGCCGCCGCTGACACTAAAGTGACCTTAGACATTGAAGATGAGCCCGTGCAAAATGTATTCAATTACGTTTTGCAGATTTCTGGGTTAGAAGCGAATCGTGTGGGGCGGACTATTTTTGTTGGTCCTCGTTTACCCCAGTCGGCTCGCAATGTCACCATCCGCAGTGTGCGTCTGAACCAGGTTAATGTGGCGACAGCTATTAACTTCCTTGTGTTTATGGGGGCTGAAAGTGCCTTTACTGATCAGCAAGAAATTACAGAGGTGGTCGCAACCACAGATGTGGGCGAAGTGGAAGAAGTTGAGAGAACCGAACTGGAAACTAACGTTGAGGTGCTGCGGGCCGATTATCAAGACTCTGCTCCGCTGCTGCGGGGGTTAGAGGTAATTGGTGATGAGCGCACCAGTTCAGTCACGTTAGTGGGGACTCCCAGACAGATTGAGATTGCTACCGCTCAGCTTGTGCAGCTGGATCTGCGCCGTCGTCAGGTGGCTGTAAATGTGCGAGTGATTGATGTTGATTTAGGGGCGATTGAAGAAGTCGACACTAGCCTTTCGTTCCGTGCCGGTGATGTTGGTGTCAATATCGTTGACGGTGTTGCAAACTTTGGAATAAGAAGTTTAGCCAATATTGCCAGTAGTTTTATTTTGGATGTTGATGCTCAAATTCAAAACGGTAATGCCAAGATCATCACCGATCCAACCTTGATTGTTCAGGAAGGGCAAGATGCGGCTATTTCCCTAGTGGAGCAGGTGGTGAGCAGTGTGACAGTTAACTTTACTGAAACTGCAGGGGTGACCCGTGAGACCCAAACGGTGAATTTCGAGGATGTGGGCCTTAATTTAGCCATTAATATTGACCGCATTGATGATAATGGCTTTGTTAATCTTTCTGTTGCCCCAACGGTGTCATCGCCGTTGTCACAAATCGATTTGGATAATGCTGGAGCCTTTGCTACACCAATTACCACGCGTGCGCTTTCCTCAGGGTTGATTCGTGTGCGCGATGGGCAAACTCTGTTGCTGTCTGGGATTATCCAGGAAACCGACCGTGTAACCGTGACTAAGGTACCAATTCTTGGCGATTTGCCTTTGATTGGTGCGTTATTCCGAGACACTAGAAATGAAGATGAGCGTCGTGAGTTGATTGTGTTACTGACACCTCAAATCATGGATGACTCCGATGAAAGTATCTATGGATACAGCTATACGCCCGGTGAAGATGTTCGAGAATTGTTGGGAGAAGAAGAGTAAAGAAACTTGATCCTGTAACAATTTGTTAAGCCCGCCAAAGCCTTTAATCATGAGGCTTTGGCGGGTTTTTATGGATCCTATTCTTTTTGCCTGCAGGAAAAACGTATGAATTTTCCTAAAAATCGCTGAAATCCATATGAATTCAATGTTTTATAGATCCATACCGTCAACGTAGCCCTTAGAATAGGGCAGAGAAAATATGAGGGCTCAAGGGTTTCAGCGGTCTGCTGGAATTTTCCTTAATTTTTCTGGCTTGTTGGTTCAGCCATGGGCGTAGTTCATTCATTGGTTTTAATCTGCGAGGAGACAAAAATGAATAAAGGTGAACTGGTAGACAAGGTGTCTGAAAAGGCCTCTGTTACTAAAAAACAGGCCGATGCGGTAATTTCGGCGGCAATTGAGTCCATTATGGAAGCGGTTTCTAGTGGTGAAAAGGTCACCTTGGTGGGCTTTGGTTCTTTTGAGCCTCGCCATCGTAAGGAACGTGAAGGTCGTAATCCTAAGACTGGCGATACTATGGTGATTCCGGCTACCACTGTGCCTGCATTTTCCGCTGGTAAGTTGTTCAAGGAAATGGTTGCTAAAAAGTAATTGGTGCCATAGCTTCCAAAGTATTATTGGTGTCGCTATTGCTTTAGGTGTTTTTCGGTGCTGTGTGGGCAGTTTGTTTGCCTATTCGAGTCTGTTGACGCCTAGCAGTGGCGGCACTTTCTGTTTGATTTGGTAAAGCGGTGGTTCAGTGCAGCACTGAGTATGACTTAGCTATTTTGGGCGGCAGTACGGGGAGTCGTTTGGCCGCAATGCGGGCGGCTCAAATGGGTGCCCGTGTGGCTTTGATAGCCCCCTGCTGGCAGCTAAATGATGCTGTTGAGGCTAGTTTTCGTGCGATCGCACAGCCTGGTTTAGAGAGATCGCACCCATGGGCCCATGGGCGGGCATTGTTTGAGGTGGAATGTCGCCATCGGCCCTTATCCCCGGCTCAGCTGCGGGCCTGCGGTGTTGATGTTGTCTTAGCTGGGGCTAGCTTTAGTCAAACAAAATCCTTAAAAGTAGAGCAGCGGCACATTCAGGCCAGTCGGTATTTGTTGGCAGATGGATATAGCTTTTCCCCGTCGCCATCGGGAGCTTTGCTATGTCATCAACTCATGCAGTTAGACGTATTGCCGGAAAATATCACCTTAGTTGGCGGCGGTGCCGCGGCGGTGGAATGGGCCTTTGGCCTCAGTCGTTTTGCTAAGGTGACGCTGCTTTCCCCCCAACCCAGACTGTTGCCCGCAGAGGATGGGGATATTGAACGGTTGATGGCTGCGCAACTGCGTAGCTTAGGGGTTGCCATTGCGGCTTTAGATGGCGACTTTACCTACGCTGCAGAGCAGATGGCCACAATGGCTGAAACCGGCCAGGTCGTGCTGGTCCCCCAATATCAAGTGGATGCATCCCTCGGGATGGCCCAATTGGGTATCGAGGCCGGTGATCTATCTGTGAATGCTTATTTGCAAGTACGACAATGGCCCCAGCTGTATGCTGTGGGGGCCTGTTTAGGCGGCGTCAATCGTGCTGCCCTGGCCCAGCAGGAGATGGCCATTGCCTTGGATAATGCCCTATTTAATGCCCGGCGCCCCATGGGGTATGAACGCGTATTCTATGGAATTCACGGGCTGTCTCCGGTGGGACGCTGGGGGTTAACGGAGCAGCAGGCGCATCATCGGTATGGCGCTAGGGCCGTAGTTTTTAAATCTTCGTGTTTACCGGTGGCTGAACACGGGGGCGACACCAATTTTTGCAAACTCATTACCTTAGGCAAAACATTGATTGGCATCCATTTAATGGGTCGGGGAGCGATGGATCTGGTGAGTGTTTTAGCCCGGTGTGAAACCATGCCAACCCTGGCCCCATGGGCCGCAGGCCAATATCGCAGTGGCACCCTTTACCAGGCGATTTACCAAGCGATCGCACAGTGGGAAAACCAGCGCTGGCAACCCGGCCAATGGCGGCGGGACTGGGCAGAAAATTGGTTTAACTGGCGTCGTTCCCAAGGAAATTAGGCCCTATACCCGAGCAAGGGTGACCATTTCCGCTTGATCTTGGTATTTACCTTGGCGGGTCTCATAGCTCACCTGGCAGGGATCGCCCTCTAGGAACAGTAGCTGCACAACCCCTTCGCTGGCGTAGATGCGACAGTCGGCACTGGAAGAATTGGAAAACTCTAGCGTGAGATAGCCTCGCCAACCCGCTTCTGCCGGTGTGAGGTTCGCAATAATGCCACAGCGTGCGTAGGTGCTTTTGCCAATACAAATGGTGGTGATGTTGTCGGGAATGGCGAGGCGTTCTAGCGCCACCCCTAGACCGTAGGAGTGGGCGGGCAAAATGAAATAGCTACCGTGCTCATCACTACGCAGCTGGGTGGTCTCAAGGTTATCTGGATTAAAATTTTTGGGATCAATGACAGTGCCTGGAATATGGCGAAAAATGCGAAATTCCTTAGGAGATAGCCTAATGTCGTAGCCAAAGGACGATAGGCCATAGCTAATAACCGGCACATTAGCGCCATTAAGGTCCATGCGCCGCACCAGTTCAGACTCAAATGGGGCAATCATCCCCTGGGTGGCCATGTCCCGAATCCAGACATCATTCTTGATCATTGTTTTTCGCGTGTTGTTTACCACTCAGCGTTTGAGACCTATTGGCCCATGGGATTTGGACCCAGACTAGGGCAAAAATTCCCGTCGAAACTCAGTCACCTGATCCGCCATGGACAAAATGGCATAGGGCATCTTGGGCCCTGTCAAAATGATATCCATCTGTGCTGGACGCTGTTCCAAGAGTTCTAATACTTCACTTTCTGGAATCAGTCCGTATTCAATCGCCAGACTCAATTCATCCAACATCACCAACCCATATCGATTGGTTTGAATCATATTTTTAACGTAGGCCCAAAGCTCCAGAACAGCGTCCTGGGCATCGTCCGTCGTTTCAAAAATACAGCCAGCATAGCCACAGCGCACCCAGTCTAGGTTTTGTCCCATGTGGGTCATATGGTCTGGACCTTGGTCAATGCCACCCTTTAAAAACTGGGCGACGAGTACGGTCATGCCTTGGTCGGCTGAACGCAGGGATTGCACCATCACGTTGGTGAAAAAGCTGCGATGGACTGAGGTGAATACTTGTAACGAACCTTCAAGCGCCTGCAAAAATGGATGGTGCAGTCCTTTGGAAATACTGGCGGGCGGAGTCCCTGGAGTGGACGCGACACGCAGGGAACGACGGGGTGAAGCAGTAACGCGTAACTGTTGAACCATAGAAACGCTACATCTAGTGGCACTACATTTAATAGCGAACTAAATATAGCGCATGTAGTGGGAGTTTGGGTCGCTGTTTTAAGAATTGATCCGTGGGGCGTTTGTTTATAAAGGCGCAGTAAGAATTTCTCCCTCCCCACCTTCAAAGTAGTTAAAGTGTACTGCTTTGAAGGTGGGGAGACATTGTCGTAGGCCAGAACGATTGAGCTAGCGATGCTCGCTAACTAGCCCAAAGGACTGTGGGGAAAGAATAGTGGGGATGCGAGGGCAACGCTAGCAATCAGGGTGAGGGTTGCGATCGCAGCTAATACGGTGACTTTGTCTGGTTTTATCTGTTTTTTCATGGGCTACCTCCATACGATGGACCGTCGGCACGGGCTATGGTCAAGTAGTTAACCCGGTGCGGTCAGTTCACCGGCATACTTTGAGCATCACCACCCTATGTTAAAAGCTGTTTTATTCGATCTCGACGGTACCCTGGCCCATACGGACCCCATTCATTTCCAAGTGTGGCACGCTTTGCTAGCCCCCTATGGCATGACGGTAGACCAGGACTTTTACGATCGCCATATTAGTGGCCGTTTGAATCCTGACATTGTCAGTGACTTGCTACCTCAGCTATCCCTGGAGGAAGGCGTCGCCTTTAGCGCCGACAAAGAAGCCCAATTTCGGCAGCTAGCGGCGAATAAGTTACAGCGGATGGATGGCCTCACCGATTTTTTGCACCACCTTGGGCAACAGGGCTATGCCACTGCCCTCGTCACCAATGCCCCTCGCCCCAATGCGGAATTCATGTTAGACGTGTTGGCCCTCCAGGGGATATTTCAGCCCGTGGTTATTGCGGATGATCTACCCAGGGGAAAGCCCGATCCCTTGCCCTATCAAACCGCCCTAGGGCAATTGTCCCTAGCACCCGAAGAAGCGCTGGTATTTGAAGACTCCCCCACGGGGGTGCGGGCGGCGGTGGCGGCGGGGATTCCCACCGTGGGGGTGACATCCTCCCACAGTGACGCCACCCTGATGCAGCTGGGGGCAATGTGGGCCATTGCCGATTACACCGATCGTCGCTTAAATGCCTATTTGGCTGCCGCCACTGGGCCTAAGGATTCATGTCTATCCTATTGAGGGGGTAAAGATTTCCCGGTGGTGGCAGTTGCTGAGAATGGTGTAGTTGCCAGACTGCTAATGCCTCTTAGATGCTAAGTATGGATTAGGTTCAGATTTGATCAGCCACTGCCAATTGCCACCATGAGTAATGTTTCCGATAGTCCAGGGAGTCAGCCCCAAACGGTTCAGGATCGTCTGGCGAATTTACGACAGCTAGCCCAGGCGTTTCCGAAGGAACAACGGGAAGATGTCCTACTTGAATTGGATGACTTGAGTACCGATTTGCGTACGAATGGGTCGAGTTTGCAAACGCTTCAATCTCGGTTAAAGCGCCTTGCTGCGATCGCTATGATGGCTCGCATGTTTGCCACAAACAACCAACAAGCCATTGAAGACTTTGCCAGTAACCTGGTTGAGCTGACCAAGGCCACGAAGGTGGAGCATTGATGGGTGGGCGCAGGGTTAATCGGGGTAGCTAGTAATACTGCCTCAGGGGCATGGTGTAATCTTCTTCCACCCACACTTGCGTACTGACGGGACCATAGTGGTGGCGTAGGGCGCTGTCCACCCGTTCCCCAATGGTGCGGGACATGCCCAGGCACTCTGGATGCACGGCTAAATACAGTTCAATCCACACCTGTCGGCCGACCATGCCTCGGGACCGAATCCGGTTGCAGCGGGTTACCCCTTCCACGGTGGTCACCACTTGGGCAATGGCTTCTGGGGCAATGGCGGTGGGTTTTAGCAACATGGGGAGCTGGGTGTTGAGCACCCGCCAGAAACTCTGCAGCGTCAGTGTCACAAGGGCAATGGCCATGAAGGGATCCAGCCAGCTATAGCCGCGCCAAATGCCGATTAAGCCCACCAACATGGCTATACTCAGCCAGCCATTATCTAAAACATGTTGGGTGGTGAGCTTGAGGGCGATGCTGCCTAGGGCTCGTCCCCGATACGAGACGAAAAATGCTAAGCCGATAGCAACGGCCACCATGGCGGCGATCAGCTGTATTAGGGCGACCGTCACCTCCACTGGAAATGGATTGGTCGCTCCCCCCATGACGTCTTGAAATTGGCTGAGCGCAACGATCAAAATATTGACGCCAAAACAGCCCAAAAGCGCCGCCAGCATCAGCGTACTGCCAACTTCTCCGCGACCGTGGCCCCATATTTCTTTGCCCAATATCCGTTGTGGCGAGGCGATCGCCGTGAGGCTGAGGGCCGTGCTAAACACATCAATTAAGGTGTGTAGGGCTTCGGCCAATAGGGTGACCGATTGGCTGACCCAGCCAGCAATCACTTCAATGGTCAAAATTACCAAATTAGCCCACAGCAGCATCAGCAGTAGGCGATAACAGGTTTGCCTTTGCTGTCCGGTGTCTAGAACCATCCCGTCTCGCTGGTTGCGATCGCTAAAGCCCTGAAATAGTAGCAGCTATAGACAGTGCAAGCGAAAAAAACACAGTACAGTTGGCTTAACTTGTCAAAACCTTACTGATTCTTCCTTGGTAGGGCGTACTAAAAAAAGTAACCCCCGCCCCATACGGTCTATATTCAGTAGGCTTAACTCCATGGATGGCTCTACTGACACTATTTGAATCCTTAGAAAAATAATCTATGAACGGGGCCCTATTTTGTCCAATTGCTGGCCACTCACTAATTGCTGGCCACTCACCAATTGCTGGCCACTCACCAATTGCTGGCCACTCACCACTCGCTGGCCACTCACCAATTGCTGGCCACTCACCACTCGCTGGCCATGTACTTGATGTTCTGACTAAAATAATGACGGTAGCGGCATTTAGTCAGAAGCCAAGCGACCCATATCTTTTATCCAAAACTTCAAAGCATAATCGCGGCTAGATGCTCTGAAGCTCCTTAAGATTTTTAGAAATAGATAGTCGAAGAAAATTTAAAAGCAGAAAGGGCACCGACGACTGGCCGTGTTTCGTCTCGGTGCCCTTACTGGTTCGCTCCTCACACACAAGACAAGTTTAGGCTAACTGGCCGAGTTTGTCACCCCCACACCAAAAAAATATGGAACCTTTTTCAAAACTGTTCCACCAGTTGATAGCCCCAACTATTGTGTAGTAATTCTTTCAGCACCACTTGCGCTACTTGAATCCATGGCAAGACGATGGAGGATTCAGGTGATGTGGGTGAAATATGCCCTGTACATCGGTCAATGGCTGAGACCAAATCCGTCGCTTGATGTACGAGGTGTAAAGATGTGGTTTCATGCCAAGCATCACAAATATGCAACAGTCCATCCAGCATCTGCTTCAGGGAAGGTACTGACGTGATCAAGCTCAATCCATAGATTGTCTGCGTATGATCTCCTACGGTCTGGATATCGATGCTGGATATACGGGTAGACCATCGGTGGCATAGTTCATATCCAGACTGTAATTGCCACAAAATATCCGGCGTCATACTGGGGGCGGCTTGGGTCAGAGGGGGGAGGCCATGGAGGTGCAGGTATTGCTGCCATTGCTGGAGTCCCTGGTCTGCGATCACAAATTCCAGGCAGCCCGTGTCAGTTTTTTTGACCTGGTCCCAAATGGCCGGGTCCCCAGATTCTGTTAAAACGGATAATAATACCGACGCAACTTCGTCCACAGACCATGGGCCCATGGGGGCTATTTTCAGTGGAATTGCAGAAAAATACGTAACCGTCTCCTGACATATCAACTTTTTTACGGGAATGTCCCGATGACAAATCTTTGTGATTTTACCGATGCTTAATAAAACCCCTGAAGATGTAGCAGGAGTGTGAAGGTTTAATGTGTTGCTTCTTTGACTGATGTGATGGAGATCATCAATTTTTGAAGCTAGGTTAGATTGCAACGTCCGTTTTAACGAAAACCATGTCATATTTGTATTAACTCGGTAAAAGTACAGAGAAAATTCTGTGGTTCTTTTAGTTGAGGTGTAAGTAAACGTACATAGCGTTACTGAAAATTCAGTTGTCTGCTTCAAAGAAAGCTGAAGGAAATATAAAGAAGTTGATTTCAGGATGCCAACTGGATCAGCCGTTTGTATTAATGTACTTAATGTATTTGTTTCGTATACTGATCGTGGTTCTACGGTTGACGGATACAGCGGTTCCTTGGTAGGTGACGTAGGTCTTTAATATCCTTTTAAATTCACAATAAACGCTTATTTTCAGGGCGCATCAATGACTGGGGTTTTCTTATATCGAAAGCATTCCAGCCAGCTTGTTTTGGCTCAAAACTCTATGGCTTGACACTAGGTAAATGACACTAACTGAATTATCGACAACTTCCAGTACCGTTCCCATGTCCTCATCTATCCCATCGGATGACGCTCGGCCATTCCATGTGTGGCAACGCATTCTTGACTGGGCCCAGGAACACTATCGATGCCGTACTTTTAGTAAAGATGAGCGCATTCCTACTCGTCCAGGTCTGCTGTATTTAGTACAACAGGGAGCCGTGCGGTTGGTGGGGAGTGCCCAGGTCAGTGCCACCCTTAAGCAGCAAAAGAGTTCTTCATCTCGCATGCCATTGGTGGCAGCAGAGGAGGCCTTTTTAGGATTCGTTGGTGCCGGTCAACCCTTTGAAATTGTGGCCCAGCCTCCATTTACCCTGCAAAGTTTTTCCCACGTCGATCACACAACGATTGTGTGGCTTTACTGGAATGATCTAGATACTTGGCCCCATTTCCGCCGTGAAGTTTTAGATGCATTTCGCCGCCAGCACCAGCGCAAGCTGCTATGGCTAAGTACCTTAGGCCAGCGACGCACTATTGATCGTCTACTGGGCTTTTTGACCCTGCTAGTGGATGAGTATGGTGAGCCCTGTGAGAATGGCTACTATTTGCCCTTTCCATTGACCCATGCCCAAATTGGTAGTGCGATCGGCTCCACTCGAGTAACTGTGACACGTCTGATGGGTAAGTTGCGTCAGCGCGGTTTGATTCAAAGTCATGGAGAGAATTTAATCAGTATTCCCTTTGGTGCCAGCCTCAAACAGCAGGGATAGGCTTTGCAATATATACGCTTTAGATGAGGCGGGGGTAGTCCTCCGTCTTGATTTCTGTTGGCTGTAATCGGTCCGTTTTTATCGGTTCGTTCTGTGGCTGGTTTGGCTCTGATGCAATTATTGCAGGGATGCAAAACCGGCTTTGTTTAATGCCGCCTGTCCTTCTTTGGATCGCAACAGGGTGGCATAAATATTGCCTATGGGGTTGTCTGGTGTGCTTACGATATAGAGTGGTCGGGTCAGGGGATAGTCGCCCGATTCAAAGCTATCTAGGTTGAGTTGGTTGCGCTGGCCAGGGCAATTTTGCAAGTCGATATAAGGGAGCTGGTAGGGGGGATGCTGGTCAATGGCGATTGGCTTGACCGTGCATTGACCGACCACTTCTGGGGCCGATGCAAAGTAAATGGCGCCGGGCGTATTGCCGGTTAGGCGTAGGGCTTCCGTGGTGTTTGCGCTACGTTGAACGCTGGTGGCCAGGGCTTCTCCATTTAGTACAGTTTTGCTAAAGAAGATGACGGTGCCACCGACGTCACTGCGAGAAATCGGCACGATGGGTAAATCTGGCCCCCCTAGCTGCTGCCAGTTGACGGCTCGACCGGTGTAAATATCCCTTAGTTCTGCTAAACGAATAGTTTGGATTGGTAAGTCTGGGTGGGTGACCACGGCCACCCCTTCGGTCGCAATGGGGATCTCTTCTAGGGTTAGTCCCTGTTGTTGGGCCTGCTGTCGCTCAGCTGCGGTCAGGGGGCGAGAGGTTTGGGCAAAATCTAGTTCACCGTTGATGAGCATTTGGATGCCAGTGGATGAGCCTGCGGCTCCATTGGTTGGCGATTGATAGATCAGCTGCAAGCCTGGAATGGCCTGCTGAATTTGTGCATCCACAATTCCTCGAATCGGGGCCCAAGTGGTACTGCCGCCGTAGCTAAATTGGCCTGGGGGCACAGCTACATCCTGAAACTTGCTGACGGATGGAATTTGGACCGTTTGACTATTACTGGTGAAAAATCCTTTTTGTTTAATCCACCAGCTCCCCCCAGCGATCAGGCCGATGAGTAAGGCCACTGCCGCCAATATGCCTGCCCGTGGTGGTGTTTTTTTTGTGGATGGGGGCGCCGCCGGTGGGGAAGCTGGCGCTGGACTGATGGGCGCTGCGGCCGGTGCGGTTACGGGAATCGGTGGCGGCGGTGATTTTTGGGCATAGGGTGGGGCGCTTGGCGGCGGTGGTGATTTTGCCGTTGCTGGGGCCCTGTTTTGCAGTAAGGCATCTAGGCTGTCTTGGGCGCTGGCATAGCGGTCTTGGGGGCTAAAGTTCAGGAGCTTGTCGATGACGTTTGCGAGGGTTTGGTCTTGGATTTGGACGTGGGTTTGCCAATGCCAACGGTTGCTGTAGCTATCAAATAGTTCGGCGGTGGTTTTGCCGGTCAACAGCACAATGCAGGTCACTGCTAGGGAATAGAGGTCAGAGGCTGGGAAGACCTGGCCACCTGTGACTTGTTCTGGAGGGGCATAGCCGGTGGTGTAGATGCCGGTTGAGCGGTTTGATGCGGTTGCCCCGGTGACTTGTTTGACGGCACCAAAATCCAACAGGTACAGCTGATTGTCCACTGTTTTCATGATGTTGGACGGTTTAATGTCCCGGTGGATGGCTCCGTTTTGGTGGACAAAGTCTAGAACTTTTAGGATGGAAATTAGGATTGCCTTAACGGCGCCCTCAGGAAGATTGCCACGGCGGTCGAGGATCTGGTCTAAATCTTCCCCGTCGATAAATTCTTGGACTAGGTAAAAGTATTCTTCATCGTTGCCGGAGGTGGGGGATTTGACCACCATGGGGAAATAGGCGTACAAATCTGGAATTTGTGGATGTTGGTTGCCTAGGCGCTCAAGTACTTCGGCTTCTCGGGCAAAGAGGGTTTGGGCAATTTGTAGCTGTTGCGGATTTAGTTGGGAGGAGGGTTGGAACAGTTTGACGACACAGGGGCGCTGGGTGGGGGTGTAGCGATCGCAGGCATAATACGCTGCGCCAAACCCCCCTTGCCCCAGCAGCCGGGTGGGCAAATAGCGGCCGCTCAAGATTAAGGGCATGCCACAGCTAGTGCAAAACAACTGCGCAGTGGTTTGAATCGATTGTTTTAGATTGGGATGGGGATTAAGGGGCCGAGCACAGCCTGGCCGAGTGCAGTGTAATTGCATGGATCAGCAACGCTTTAAACTAATTGCTCTCTTCCACCGGGTTTTGAGCTATGGGTTTCCCATTCGCTGGTGATTTGGCCGGGGCTGATTGACCCGCGCCATTCTTTTTGCGGTCTGATCGCTGATCAAAATCAATATCCCGGTTAGTAAACTGGGGCAAAATTTCCTTGGTGAATGCCCCAGCGGCCGTAGAACGGTAGCGATTGGGATTGAAAATGACCGATAGGGTGCGCTTCACCACCACCGAATCAATTTTGGCCCGGTGGATGACGCCCATTTGCAATTCCTTTTCAATGGCGGAGATGGATACAAAGGCCACCCCGAGGCCAGATTGCACCGCATTTTTAATGGCCTCAATGGAATTGAGTTCCATTTCAATCCGCAAGCGCCGAGTTTCAATGCCGCAGCGAGTTAATACCTGGTCAATCACCTTGCGAATGGTGGACTGGGAATCGAGGGAAATAAACTTAAGTTTGTAGAGGTCTTCTCGCTGGATGGCCTGACTGCTAGCCAATGGATGGAACACGGGCATAATTAAGGCCAGCTCATCCTCTGCATAGGGGATAATTTCAAGGGAATCTTGCAATTCTGGCGGCACCTCTCCGCCAATGATGGCTAAATCAATTTGGCCATTGCCCACACTCCACGATGTGCGCCGCGTGGAATGGACATGGAGCTGAACGGCCACATCGGGATAGCGCTGGCGGAATAAGCCGATCATCCTGGGCAGTAAATAGGTGCCCGTGGTTTGGCTCGCGCCCACAATCAGGGTGCCCCCCTGTAACTTCTGCAAGTCTTCGATGGCGCGGCAGGTTTCTTGGCACAGACTCAAAATGCGATCGCCATATTCCAACAGCAAATGCCCAGCTTCTGTAAGCTGGGCGCGACGACCGCCGCGATCGAATAGGGGGACGTCGAGCTGGCGTTCCAGGTTTTGTACCTGAAGGCTGACAGCGGGCTGAGAAACATAAAGGCTATCGGCAGCTCGCTTAAAACTACCCTCCGCCGCAATCGCCTTAAGAATGCGCAATTGATCTAACGTAAACGGGAGGTCAGACATAACGGTTAGGGTGTCAACGCCGGTATTTCGAACAAAATCCGTGGCATGTTTCGTGAAAACCTGGCAAGAGCATTATAGGTAATCAGATGGCGCTACTCTATCGCTGTTGACAAGCTAGCCAGCGTATTAACACCGTCGAGTCCACAGAATGCATAGCTCAATCATTCCTTATGAGGGGAGAATAGCTTAAAACGTTAACTAATATGTTGATTTATGGAGGAAACTTTGAGAGAACTTTTTGAATGACAGTTTGAGATCGCAGATGATGCCCTGGCCAGAACTGGTTTATCGCCTGCATGTATTCACTACCACCATTCCCAATATCAGCAAAAAAACAATATTAAATGCCGACAGCCATCGTTCAACACTCACTTTCACTTTGATGTGGATTTGACCTGTCTGCCCTTATCTATATGCAGTGCCAACTGATTCAAAATTTTATAAATCTGCCCGGTATTATCGGCTTTAGCCTCACGTCCGTAGACCAGGGGGAAATCCCGAGCGACATATATTCCGTCGGCTTTAACCAGGGCCGTTGTCCCGATCAGCGTCCCCTGCTAGTGCAAGGGATTCAGCAAATTATTCAAACTACCCCCCCTGCGTTAGAGTTCTGTGTTTTTCAATTTGGTGGGTATCAAGTGGAACTACATAAAGCTGAGAATGGAGCAATTTTGCTGATTTTTGGTGAAGGACCGCGCTCCAGTCAGCATTCAAAAGCTGTCAATGAATTAATGCACTTCATTAAGGCAGACTATGCTGCTCTAATTGAAAGTATCGAAACCTTGAATGCGGGCAATGCCTCAGGGACGATTGCCACAGATCTCGAGCAGCTGCCTACCGTACCTGTGGACACGGTGCTCGCTGCGATGAATAGCGTTAGTCAGGTGGCTAGGCGCTATCTCGGTGCTCAGCTGGTGGTCAATCACTGGCGAGCGTCCCAGCTGCGCGATAGCGACTGGCTGGGGCAATTTCAAATCGCTGCGGATGGCACCCTCAGCGTTACCGAACGCCACCCAGAACTATCGCCAGAACAGCTCGCCGAGGTGCGCGTTTGGATTCAGCGGTTTCATCAGCGATGTACTCACATTATTCGAGACTATGACATCCTGTTGGCACAAACCCTGTCGCCATCCCATTGGCAGTTGTTATTTGGTGAATAGTTATTTGTTGAATAACCTTGTGATGCCCGGTTACCGATAATTAGAGATTTTTAGTTGAATAACCTCATAGCGCCCGGTTACCGATAATTAGAGATTTTTTAATGGTAAAAACAGTCCGTTTAGAACCGATTGCTCAAGAAAGTGCGGTGGAAACCAACGGCAACCTGTTGTCAGTGCTCTTGCATCGGGATTTGAGCGTCCTAAAAGAATGTGGCGGTCGAGGGATGTGCGCCACATGCCATATCTATGTTAACCGAGGCATGGAGTCGCTGACGCCCATCAGTCGTCGAGAACAGCGTACCCTTGCCATCATTACGTCCTGCCATGCTAATTCCCGGTTGGCCTGTCAAGCTCGAGTCATGGGCAATGGCGTAGTTGTGGAACTGCCCCCCGGCATGTACGTCAACTCTGTTCAAGATATTGAACCGTTGATTGGGCGGCGGGCGGATCAAGATTTGTTGCATCCCCTGACAGGAGCTGTGCTGGTAGAAAAAGGCAAGCTCATTACCCGGTCTATGTTGCGTCAAATTGAAAACAGCAAAGACTTAAACCTGAATGATTATTTTCAGCACAGTACCTAATGTTGGGCGCGTAGCCAAACGATGTGGCTCTTACGACTGCGGTTGTCAAGGGGGGGAAATTAACCTGGTGCCAGGGCATCCTGTAACAATATGTTTACACTTCAATTCTTAAAACTCTTTTAAGACAAGACAATCTAATATTTTTATTAAAGGATTTAGTATCCTATGGGTCTTTCTGACAGTTGGATAATTCTTACTATGGATTGGTAAGAGTGTCTCAATGGTGAATGGTGCTAAACACGTTGCTTACAATGAATTTTGATGGCTCCCGACAATACCAGTAACCTCAGTTCTCGTCAGCAGCAGGTGATGCGTGCCACTGTGCGCCACTACGTATCAACAGCGGAACCTGTCGGTTCGAGATCGTTGCTGGAAGCATTTGACTTAAATGTGAGTCCAGCGACGATTCGCAATGTTATGGGAGCCCTGGAACGTGCAGGTTTTTTGTATCAGCCCCATACGTCGGCGGGGCGGGTGCCGTCAGATTCAGGCTATCGGTTGTATGTGGATGAGCTGATTAAACCATCGAAGCCCACGGCCCAGCGTATGGATCGTTTGCTCAGCGAGCAGCTGCAGTGGCAGGGATGGAGTGTGGAGGCCTTGCTCCAAGAGGCAGTGCATATCTTGGCCCATCTGAGTGGCTATGTCGCGTTGGTAACGCTGCCTCAGCTAGAGAAAATGGTGGTCAAGCATCTACAGCTCGTGCAGATTGCGGCCCATCAGGTACTGCTGGTGGTCGTGCTCGATGGCTATGGTTCCGAATCGATGGTGGTGAGGTTGCCCCAGGGGACTACGGGGACGGGGGTGGCTGAGGACTCGACGGATCTCGATCGTGAGCTACAGATTTTATCTAATTTTTTAACCACTCAGCTGCGCGGACGGCCCCTATCTGAAATTTCTACTTTGGATTGGGAAGAGATAGACACGGCCGAGCACCATGTTCTGGCCCTGTGCCATGCCATTGACGACTTAGCCCAACGAAAACGCCATCCTCAAACCCATATTTTGGTGACGGGTATGGCAGATGTGCTGAGCCAGCCTGAATTTGCAGAGCAGAATCGGTTGCGTAATTTGGTGGCGTTATTGGCGGATGAGCGGGAGCAGCTTTGGCCACTGATGTGTGTGGATGAGAAACATCCGCTCAAAATTTGGATTGGCCAAGAGAACCCGTTAGAGCCGATGCAGGGATGTGCCTTGATTTCGGCTCCCTACAACCGGGATTCGATGGCGGTGGGAACGGTGGGGGTGATGGGCCCCACAAGGATGCTTTACGAAGATGCTATTGCGGCTGTGGAAGCGACGTCTAGCTATCTGTCTGAAATCATGTCAGGGTTGGATTTGAGTACGTAGGCGGCGATGATGCCGCTGATAAATCCAAATAGGTGGCTTTCCCAGGAAATGCCGGGTTGGGTGGGAAACAGACCCCAGAACATGGCCCCATAGGTAACCAATATAAATAAAGCTACTGCGATCGCACCCATGGTTCGTTCATAGTAGCCGCGCCCCAATAGAAAGCCAACGTAGCCAAAAATTACACCGCTAGCACCGATGTGTACTGAGCTGCCAGCCACCAATAGGCCGCCGAGTAGCCAGGTGCCCGCACCCCCTAAAAAAGCAATGATGACCGATGCCATTACCCAGGTGCGGATAGATTGCAGCATCACCCACCAGCTGAGGGTCAATAGGGGAATGCTATTGGCCATTAAGTGCTTAAAATCGCCATGGAGAAACGGCGCCAACCCAATTCCCCACAGGCCACTCAAAGATCGAGGACGAATACCGTATTGATTTAGACGGCCTCCAAAAACTAAAAAATCTATAATTTCTATGGCCCAAAGGGAAATTAATAAACAGCCCAACAGCTGAAACCGAGCTGTGGTGGCAGATTTTAGTTCAGTTAATAGAGGACGATCGGATGACATAGTGGGAGAGGGTACGAACTCACGATTTGGGCAGCCTATATAAAACCAAGTCGTTGCTGACTTTCCTTTAATCAGCAACGGCCAAACAAATTCCTGATGTAGGCTGCTTGTTTATTTATGGGGGGTGTCGCCTTGCGGGTCAGGATTTTTCTATCCCGTGGCATGCACGGACCTGTGGCATCCAAGGACCAAAGTTAACCCTGTGATCTACTAGTTCTAGATTAAGTCAACTCTTTAAAAGTTGCTGGTGCCTGGTTGGTAGTAAATGGGCGGTTATTGCTACTGGCCTCTGCCTGTCTTAAGTATTCGTCTGTTTAAAGATTGAACAAAGCTGACTGTTTACCCCACCTTGTGACCGCTGTGGATAGGGGTGTCCTTTCATTTTGTGTCTGTTTAATACTGGTTTGTTGGCCTGCGTTTTATTCAGATTGCTGTGGTCTTCAGGCTCATCTCACTCCATTGACCTAACGACGTGATTATTCCAGAACTCCTTGCCGTACTTGCAATTTCGGCGGCCACTGGTCTGAGGTTGGCCTTGCCTTTGTTGCTAATTGGCTTATTCGCAGGGGATAAGCTGTGGTCGACGGTGCCAATTTTGGCGAATATTCCAGAGACCTTGGTGATTGCTGTCTTGGTAATTTGGTCTTTGATCGAGCTGATTATTTCTAAGGATCGGGTCAGTCGCCGATTTTTGCAAAGTGCAGAACTATTTATTAGTCCCTTTGTGGGCACCATTGCTGGGATTGCGATCGCACGTTTAGCAGACATCACCGATAGCTGGCTGCTGGTGCTTTTAGCCATTACCGGTGGCGTCTTAGCGTTGGTAATTCAAATGGTGCAAGTGGGCTGGCTATATCGCTTTAAGAGCCCGCCCATGTGGGCCATCTTTATTGAAGATGCCCTGTGTATTTGTCTAGTATTTCTAGCATTTGATGCCCCTGAGCAAGGGGGCTTGATTGCCCTCTTCTTACTATGGTTGGCGATTCGCAGTTCTGCCATCTGGCGCCAATGGCCCAAAAAAGAAACAAATAGCCATAACAAATAGCCATGGGCATTGCACACAATACCCATGGCCAAAAACTATGAAATAAAACCGGTTACTACATCAAACCCGCAATATGTAGGGGACCGTGGCCGCTAACCATTTCCAATAGCAGGGCCAAGAACCCAACCATGGCCAAGCGGCCATTCCACACTTCTGCAAAGGGAGTCAGTCCCCATGCCGACTTGTCTTGGGGGTAGATCCGCACTTCCTTCTGGAGCTGGGCCGCATCTGAAAATAGCTTGCGGGGAGACTCTAGAGCTTTGACGACCATATTCCCCATATCTTCAATAAAGACAGGGTAGGTATTTAGGGCTGGCACCCGGTGAAACCCTTCGATGCCCGCTTCCTCAGCAATTTCTCGATATTCAATATCAATTTCTTGCAGGGTTTCGATGTGCTCTGACACAAAGCTAATGGGGACAACCACCAAATCATCGATGCCTTTCGCTGCCAACCCCTTGATGGCATCCTCAGTGTAAGGCTGCAGCCATTCCACCGGACCCACCCGGCTCTGGTAGGCCAGGGTGAAATCATTGGGGCGACCAACCGCCTGCATAATCAAATCAACGCAGTGCTCCATTTCCCGCTGATACGGGTCCCCAGCCTCTTCCACGTAGCTGACCGGCACCCCGTGGGCACTAAAGAAAATATGACCGGTATTAGAATCGGGTAGCTTATCCAATTCCTGGGTAATCAAATCAGCCATGGCTCTGACATAGCCGGGGCTGTTGTACCAGGATGGAATTAGGGTGTAGTCAATTTTTTGTAGAGCCGGGTCATCTTGCCACAACTTGTCTAATAGACGAAAGCTAGAGCCACTAGTACTAATAGAAAACTGAGGGTATAGCGGCAGAATGACAAGCTCTTCAATGCCATCTTGCTTAATTTGAGCAACCGCTTCCTCTGTAAAGGGGTACCAATAGCGCATGCCGATGTAAATTTTTACATCGCGCCCTAGTTTTTGTAGATAGGCTTTTAGAGCCTCTCCCTGCTCTTCGGTAATGCGTCGTAGCGGAGAACCACCACCGATTTCCTTATAATTTTCCTGGGACTTACTAGCACGGCTAGTGGAAATTAGCCAAGCCAATGGTTTTTGCAACCACGGAGAAGGGAGTCGAATAATCTCTGGGTCAGCAAACAGGTTGAACAGAAAGGGACGTACATCCTCAAGCTGTTCCGGACCCCCAAGATTCAGTAATAAGACTCCAGTACGACCCATGACAGCGCGCTTACCTTTTAAACGAAGTTTTAATCATCTTTGACTTATCGTAACAACTAACTCCGACCTAGGCATATCGGATTTGTAGAAAATGAGAATATTTTTCATTTACCCATGGCTAAAGTAGCCTCTGTTCATCCCCTAGATACGTCCTTAACCCAGGTTAACCAGCGTTTGAAGGCGGCCAAATTAGGGTTGCAAATTGAGCGCCGTGGCGATCGGCTAAATCTGCGAGGAACCTTGCCGCCGCGTCCTGGAAGTCCTAAGCTGCGCCCCTATCAACAGCGAGTGCCCCTAAAAATTGCGGCGACTAAAGCGGGGCTAAAGCAATGTGAGCAGACGGCTAAAATTATTGCGGCTCAGTTATTGCAAAATATTTTTGATTGGCGGGACTACTTAGGTCCCATAGCGGGGCTGCGTATGGGTGGGGCCGATTTATCTTCCCAGATCGATGCTTTTGAAGCTAACTTCTTTGCCGCGCGTTCTTCAGAAACGTCGGCTGCGTCCTTGCGCACCACTTGGGAAAAAGCCTACGTGCCCTATTTGCGTAAACTGCACACTACGGCAGATCGACATCCTAATCTGAGTTTGCCCGAAGCGATCTATGCCACGGTGCAAAGCACCCAGGCAAATTCTCGCAGTCGTCAAATTTGTTGTACCGCGTTAGCCGCCTTTGCCGAGTTTTTGAATTTGGAGCTGCCAACGGATCTGAAGTCCTTTTGGGGAACCTATGGTACTAGCCAGACCCAACTGCGCGATTTGCCCTCAGATGAGCAAATTCTCGAAGTTTATGACCGCCTAAAGAACCCTCGCTGGAAGTATGTTTACGGCATGATGGCCACCTATGGCTTACGTAACCATGAGGTGTTCTTTTGTGCGCCAGCCAGCGGCACGGGGGCAAAGCCATCCTCTGACCGTGAAATTATTGTGCAGGAAACGACCAAAACCGGTCGCCATGCGGTGTGGCCTTTCTATCCAGAATGGGTGGAACGGTTTGATCTATTAAATGGAGAACTGCCTAGGATCAATACTGACCTGAGCACCACGACGCTACAGCGGGTGGGACAACAGGTGACCACCCAGTTTCGGCGCTATGAAATTCCCTTTTCTCCCTATGATTTGCGCCATGCCTGGGCGGTGCGAACAATATTGATGGGGTTGCCCGATGCCGTTGCGGCCAAAATGATGGGCCACTCGGTGCAGGTGCACAATCGCACCTACCACCGTTGGATGACCCACCGGGATCAGCAGGCGGCTGTGCAAACCGCGTTGGCGAAAAATAAACTTTCGGCACCTATGTAGGGGACGGCTTCGACTCCGTTCAGGGACCGACGGCTGAGCGGAGTCGAAGCCGTCGGTCCCTGAACGGAGCTTTTGGCTAAGCCCCATAGGGGCGATTACATCACCATGCCGCCGTCGACATTCATGACCTGGCCAGTAATGTAGGCCGCTGCGGGATCGGCGGCTAGGAAACGAATCAGGCCTGCGACCTCATCTGCCTGACCGTAGCGGCCTAGGGGAATATACTTCAAAATTTCTTCGGTGTTGGGAAGCTCATTGGTCATGTCCGTGGCGATAAAGCCAGGGGCGACCGCATTCACTGTGACACCACGGGGGGCCATTTCCTTGGCCACGGTTTTGGTAAAGCCAATGACACCCGCTTTGGCTGCGCTGTAGTTAGCTTGGCCAGGGTTGCCCATGAGACCAGCCACAGAGGAAATATTGATGATGCGGCCGGAGCGTTGCTTTAGCATGATTTTGGCCACGGCGCGGGTGCAGAGAAATACGCCAGTGAGGTTGAGGTCGATGACCGCCTGCCAGTCGGCGGGTTTCATCCGCAGTAGCAGGGTGTCGCGGGTGATGCCAGCATTGTTTACCAGGACATCGATGCGACCAAATTTATCTTTGGTGGCCTTGATCAACGCATCTACTTGATCTTCTTGGGAGACATCG
This sequence comes from Leptothoe kymatousa TAU-MAC 1615, assembly GCF_018739865.1. Taxonomy (GTDB): domain Bacteria; phylum Cyanobacteriota; class Cyanobacteriia; order Phormidesmidales; family Phormidesmidaceae; genus Leptothoe; species Leptothoe kymatousa. The sequence goes on from NZ_JADOER010000004.1 coordinate 207,071, forward strand.
GCCTGCAGGGAGATCGCACTGCCCCCTGCCTCGGTAATTTCAGCGACCACTGCATCTGCAGCGGTACTAGAGCGTGCGTAGTTCACCACCACACTAGCGCCTTCTGCCGCGAGGGCAAGGGCTGCCGCTTTACCGATCCCGCGGGATGAGCCAGTGATGATAGCGACCTGATCTTGCATTGCTCCAGTCATGGTGAGGGGGAAATGGGTAACAGCTCGATCACTCTATTATTTTTGGGGCGCGAGGATCAAACGGCCGGTGCCCTGGCTGGTGGTCTTTTCTAAGGAATACAAAGGATTAGCTTAAATCACACCCAATTTTGTGGGGGCTCGCCTAGCATGAAGGCATAACCCATTCTGGATGTAGAACCATGGCTGTCAAACAACAATTTTCTAGTTTTCAAGAGATGCTGGAAGGCTCTGAAAAGCCTATGCTAGTGGACTTTTATGCCACATGGTGCGGCCCTTGTCAGTTAATGTCCGGCATATTGCAGCAGGTTAAAGGTCAGCTCCAAGATCAGGTGCAGATCGTGAAAATTGATACGGATAAGTATCCCAATGTGGCATCCCAGTATCAGGTGCATGCGTTGCCCACGATGGTGCTGTTTAAAGACGGTCAGATCGTGGATCGGATTGAAGGTGCCCTGAGTGCGGATAAGTTGGTGGCGCGGCTGCAGCCGAATTTGTAGGGATTATCAATGGTCAGTTAGGGAAGCTCGACTTTCTGGGGAGAAGTTCTTCTTTTGGAGGGACGGGTTTTCAGGTGCGGTGAATGTTCCGTGCGCTCTGTGGATCACAGCGGTTATGATAAAGAGCCCCCGAACTGGGGGGTGACAGACTTATCAAAACGGTATGGAAACGGCATGTGCCATTGCCCTGGGGAGTAACCTGGGGGACTCGGAGCAAACGATTGAAACGGCATTGGCACAACTGGATCAAATAGATGGTATGCGGTTGGGGCTGCGATCGCAGCTCTATAAAACCGCCCCAGTGGGTCCACCCCAGCCCGACTACATCAATGCCTGTGCCATTTTCCACACCACCCTCAGCCCAGAGCAGGTGCTCCAGGTTTTACTCCTCACCGAAACGAGGTGTGGCCGCGTTCGTCGTGAGCGTTGGGGACCGCGCACCCTTGATCTAGACCTATTGCTATATAGCGATCGCGTCATGGATACCCCTAGCCTGACCTTGCCCCATCCCAGGATGCATGAGCGCGCCTTTGTCCTGATGCCGCTGGCGGAAGTCGCCCCTGAGTTGCCCCATCCCATCCGCCAGCAAACAATCAAAGAATTATTGATGCAAGTAGATATTTCCGGCGTTTATCCATTAGTGGCTTAGTTGATCTGGTCAACCTGTCCTTCGCTGGCTGAGCGTAGTCGAAGCCAGCGAAGGACAGGCAAAGCCAGCTAGGGGCAGTCGAAGCTACCGTTTGATGGTGTACGCTAATGCCGTTACTCCACTGCATCTATTCTTATGTCCCTTGGTTTAGAACCTCCCCAGCTGCTGCAGAAGTGTCTCTTCTATGCCGGACGCAAATTTGACTTTGAAGTTAACCGCCTGCGGCTACCCAACAAAGTAGAAGGCCAGTGGGAATGTATTCGCCACCCAGGGGGAGCCATGGCCGTACCGATCACGTCCGATGGCCAACTGGTGTTGGTGCGGCAATATCGCTTTGCCGTACGGGGAAGACTGCTAGAGTTCCCGGCGGGCACGATTGAAACCGGGGAAGATGCATTTACAACCATCCAGCGAGAGATCGAAGAAGAGACCGGTTATAGCGCTAAAGATTGGACCAACCTAGGTAAGTTTCCATTAGCACCGGGCTACTCAGATGAATTTATTTTTGCGTTTCTGGCCAAAGGGTTAGAGCAGCTAGAGGTGGCACCGGAGCAAGATGATGACGAAGATATCGAAGTTGTCTTAATGACGCCAGAAGAATTTGAAAAAGCGATCCATAGTGGTGTGGGCGTAGATGCAAAATCGATTGCCGGGTACTTTTTAGCAAAACCATTTTTAGATCAAAAATAGCCGTTGCAGATTTTGGCAATGAAACGGTCTAGCACGGTGGCTTAATGTGCCGGATATAATCATTATTCTGAGGATCAGCAACGCCGAGAAAAAAACTGTAGGGGCAGCTCATGAATACCACCGATTTATTTGTTGAGCTGATTATCATTGGTGTCGGTGCCACCATCTGGGCTGTGCTTTTGGTGCTCAGCATTTTCGGCTATAGCTGGGTGCCATTTGATCATCTATTTGCCCTGCCGTCATTGCTGCCAATTTTGGCCATTACCTACATTCTGGGCATTGTCACCGATCGGGTGGCCGACAATCTATTTGATGCCCTATGGAAGTCAAAATTGGCGCAACAGTTTTATGCCAAAGATGGAGACGACTATGACGACCGTCGCTATATTTATCTGCGATCTGAGCGGTTAGCTAGTTTGTTGGAATATGGCAGAAGTCGGTTACGGATCTGTCGGGGGTGGGTACTAAACACAGCGTGTATAGTAATCAGTCTGGATCTGTTTATTTTGTTGCAGATCCCAGGACGATCAACCAAGATTTCGATGTTGTTGTTTAGTAATCTTTTCTTGGCTTTGTTGATCTATGGCCTCTGGTTTTCGTGGCAACAGCTAACGCTGGCAGACTATCGTAAGGTGAAACGCCAGTCTGCGTGGTTGCGCTCCCATACTACTGAGGACGGCTAAATGTGAGGGTGATGCCGCCGCTATTGCCGAGGGAGCCGCCATTGCCAATCAGGCTGAGGTTACCTTCGGCATTGATTTCAACCGAAAGGGTAACTTCGCTGAGGGGAAGCCAATTTGGGGTGGCGTCTTGTTCGAATAGGTCGTTGACGACGGCGAGTAGGCCCTGCATTTGGGATTTGAGCAGCACTGTAACGGTTGCAGATAGCGATAGCGATTAATCCCAACGGTGATTGCCCAGTTAGCCATGTACCATGAGTCAGCAAATTATACCGATTCTAATGGCTGCTTCACGGATTTTGCTAGCTTTCCGGTCGTGATTGCCTGTAGTTTGTATGAAAAATTTAAGCTGCGGCTAAGTCCTTGTTCTAAATTTGCACCGATTCCATGGCTCAATGAAAATCTTTAAACACACCGCTTCAGAACTATCTCTACACAATCCGATCCCTTGGACTAACAAACTTTTTGTGGGAGTCTGGGGGGTACTAGGGCAAGGATTACCTTTGTTAGCTCTACTTAGCTTAGTCTTCAGTTTGGGAGCCGGTCGGCAAAATTGTCAGCAGCTAGGCTCAATCCAGATCAGCCAGCCAGACCTGCTGCCTTCACGGTTGGTTGTGGAACCTACATTGAACCGCGTCACGCCTACGGTGGTTGGCACGAAAATCATTCTAGGCAACAGCCTTCTAACTTCGAATACGTCTGTGCTTAGTCAAAATCAAGGGCAATGTGACCAAACCGTACAAATGTCGGTGATTGCTATATTGGTCTTGTTTTTGTCTATTGGCCTTGGCATACCTTATTTCGCATTACAATCCGAGACACTGATTTTTGATAAATCCACCCAACAGTTTCGCTGCATTCGCCATACCCTGTTGGGTAACAAAACCTGGCAATGTCCCCTCCATGAGATTCATGACGTAACCATAAATATTAGGCGTAATGATAGAACCTCTAAAACATATACCTATACCCTGACACTATTGCCAAAAGTAGGGAAAAAAAAGCTTCTATATAGTCCCCAACATCAGACAGAGGAAGCACGGGACGCAATCAAACAGTTTTTGAAAATTCTTTAGGGATCAACCGTGTAACGTTTATCGATTTGTTGTGTGCACAGCATCAGCCGAGCGCTCGTAGCGGATAAGGTTTAAACCACTTTCTAGATCTGTCTTGCTACGGTAGCGGAGTGCCCTGAATGAAATATGGAATCATTGCCACAGATTATGACGGTACCCTAGCCACCGATGGCGTTGTTGCCGATGCCACCATTGTCGCCATGGAACGCTACCGCGAAGCTGGGGGCAAAATGCTGATGGTGACCGGTCGGGAGCTGACGAATTTGCAAACAGCCTGCCCCCGGCTAGACCTATTTGAAGGCGTCGTTGTGGAAAATGGTGCCGTATTTTATCGGCCCAGCACCGATGAAATGACCCTGCTGGCCCAACCCTTCCCACCAGAATTTATGGCCAGCCTCCAGGCCCAGGATATAGAACAGCTGCACCAGGGGCAGGTAATTGTTACCACCTGGCAACCCCATGGCGAAACCGTGCAAAGGACCATTGCGGAACTAAGTTTAGACGCCCAGGTCATTCTCAATAAGCGGGCGGTGATGGTACTACCCACAGGTGTGGACAAAGCCAGTGGCCTAGGGACAGCCTTGAAACTGCTAGATCTGGAGACGGAAAAGGTGGCAGGCATCGGCGATGCGGAAAACGATGTGGACCTGTTGCGACGGGCCGATGTGGGGGTCGCCGTTGCCAATGCGCTCCCTAGTCTAAAAGCCATTGCGGATAAGGTGACCACCCAACCCCGTGGTGCGGGGGTGGAAGAATTGATTGGGTTTATTCTGGGCGATTTGCTGTAGAAGCCAGTCAACGCTAAACGGCTGGGGGGCTACACAAATCGCTGCGGGATAGCGATTGAGTAAGGCTGCTATGTTTCAAGTTTTGATGATTTGTCAGGCTTCTCTGATAATTGAGCGTTCTTAGGCGATGTGGCCTGGGGGCTGAAATCAAGTTTAGCTAGTTGAATTAACCCATAGTTGAGCCCAGTGGGTGATAGCGGGCTCTATACATAAATTTCTAAGTGTTTTGAGTATCGTACTTTTGCTTTGGTCTATGGATGGCTGCAATTAAGTATTTGTACGGGGAACACTTAATTGTGTTGGCTGATGTTTTTCGGAACCCGTTGTGAAGTGGTGCGTCGGTTTTTACAGACAGACTGTCTATGCCAGGGACCGCACTGACTACGGTCAGTTACATCTACTTCTTGATTCGCATCACACCCACCATTCACATATGCAGATTGTTAAGCAGACGCCCTCAGAGCTGATTCTGAGAAATCAGCCATCGAACGTGCGTAAAGGCATTGTTATTTTATGGGCTGTATTATTTTCTGGTATTCCCCTAGCTATGATGGGGGCTTGGATTTACGGATTGGGGGTGACCCAACTGAGCTGTCAGCGGGAGTCGAGTCAGGTCGTGTGCGATCGCACGCAATCCCGCCTTTTGGGCGCTCTCCCTGGTCCGGTCGAAACCTTTGACCAAGTTACGGTAGCTGAACTAAAAACATCGGCGGCGACTGAACGCAGCGTCACTGTTGTCGACAATTGGGTGGCGCTACAAACCGCCAATGGTGAAGTGGCCTATGTGGAAGAGCCCATGCGCATCAATGGTCGCAAGGGAACGGCTAATGAAATGCAGGCCATCACCGACCAAATTAATCAGTTTTTAGCCTCTGAACAAACCACCCTCACCCTTGAACGGGATCTGCGCTTTCGTCTTGGCAATAGCCTCTTTCCCCTGTTGTTTATGGGGATGTTTGTTGTGATTGGTGGTGCGGTCGTATATGTCTCTTTTCGGTCCGAAGAACTGGTATTTGATGCTACGACGCAACAGTTTCACTCTAGTTGCCGCACGCTTTTGGGGACCAAGAACTGGCAATGTGCGTTGAGTGACCTAGAAGACGTGGCGATGGATGTGCGCACCGATAGCCATGGTGATGCCATCTATGCCCTGAAATTTATCCCCCAACCCAGTCAGCCAATATTTATGTCAGGTTCGAAAGCTGATGTGGAAGAGACTTGCGGCTTAATCCGTGCTTTTTTGCAGGGGCAGGAGCCGACGGCGCCCCCAAAAAAACATAAAAAACTGCACGCCTCCCTAGACGTGCAGCAACAGATGAAAGACTATTCAGCATCAACAGTAAGTTTGCCGACTGGACCAGATTATGGTGCAGCCTGAAACTTAGCTCACTTAGGCGATCAGTCGTAAGTTCAATTCCAACTAATATCCATTCATTAGACAGCGGCAGGGCCTAAAGCTCGTGGTTGTACTTCACCCCGCGATAGGTAAGCTGTACGCGCTGGTGGTCATGGTCAGGCACCTTAAACGCTTTGCGCTTGAGGGGGGCACCGCGATAGGTGCCAATCCTTTCTGTGTCGGTTACCTGAATATTTTCGAAGTGTGCTTCGTAGTTTGCACCGTGAAATGAGAGCTTCATTTCGGTTCCTCCAAATGTGTAGATGCCATGACAGTGTGCCCAGCAATGGAGACGTTTTGCTAAACTTTCCTGCCGAAAACATCAAAACTGTGTAATTGACTACAGTTTATATTTAATCTGAGTGCATTTGATATCGATTGACAAAGCTTAAACTACTGTTGCGTTGCTTAACAAAGGTGGCTCCGTTGTGGCTAGGTTTAGGCTGTCGAGCATAAAGGTATATTCAAAGGCGGTTTCTTCGAGCCAGCCGTAGCGGCCAGATGCGCCGCCGTGGCCCGCATCCATATTGGTTTTGAGCAGTAGCTGGTTTTGGTCGGTTTTGAGGTGCCGCAGTTTGGCGGTCCATTTTGCCGGTTCCCAGTAGGACACCCTGGGGTCGTTGAGGCCACCGGTGATCAGCAGGTCTGGATAGGCTTGGGCCGCTACGTTGTCGTAGGGGGAGTAGGACTTCATGTAGTCGTAAAATTCTTTTTCGTTGGGGTTGCCCCATTCGTCCCATTCCATCACGGAGAGGGGCAAGGTGGGATCCAAAATGGTGGTGACGACATCCACAAAGGGGACGGCTGCGATCGCAACTTTAAACAAGTCAGGCCGCATATTTAGCACCGCACCCATGAGGAGGCCCCCGGCGCTACCGCCCATAATGGCCAGACGGTCTGCGCGGGTCCATTGCTGGGCGATGAGATATTCGGCGCAGGCAATAAAGTCGGTAAAGGTGTTCTTTTTGTAGAGAAATTTGCCCGCTTCATACCAGGGGCGACCCATTTCGCCACCGCCGCGAATGTGGGCAATGGCAAACACCATGCCCCGGTCTAGCAACGACAGCCGGGGGGAGGAGAAATAGGCGGACATGCTGGCCCCATAGGAGCCGTAGCCGTAGAGCAGCAGAGGATTTTCGCCACTGGGCTGAATATCTTTTTTGTACACCAAAGAGATGGGGATTTGGGTGCCGTCGGCCGCTGTGGCCATCAGCCACTCGCTTTGGTATTGGCTGCGATCGTAGCCCCCTAGTACGGGCGTTTCTTTTTTTAGCTGCCGCTGGTGGGTGTCCATGTCGTAGTCGAACACGGAGGAGGGGGTGATCAGCGACGTGTAGGAAAACCGCAGGGTTTTGTTGTCAAATTCTGGCATGGCGCCGGACCAAACAGAGTAGGTGGGCTCGGGAAAGTCCAGGGCGGTTTCTTCTCCGGTGGAGAGTTTTTGGATGCGAATGGTGGGCAGTCCGCCCTGGCGTTCGTAGATCACCATGTGATCTGTAAAGATGTCGATGTCTTTTAGCTGCACATCGGCCCGGTGGGGGATTACGGTTTGCCAGGTCTCTTTGCTGAGATTGTCCACTGGCGTTACCAACAGCTTAAAGTTGATGGCCGCTTCGTTGGTGATAATGTAAAACCGGCTGGCGCTGTTGTGGTCTCCAGGGTGGTGAGAAATGGAATATTCCACGCCGTACTGTCGGGGGCACACCACCTGAAACTCTCCATCGGGCCGGTTGGCATCTAAAATGCGAAGCTCGGAGGTGACTTTGCTGTTGATGGCGATCAACAAGTAGGCATTGCTGCGGGTGCCACCCACCGAAAGATAAAAGGCGTCATCCGCTTCTTCGTAGATGAGCTGGTCTTGGTCCGGCGTTTCCCCGAGCTTGTGTTTCCACACTTGGTAGGGGCGATGGGCGTCGTCTAGACGGGTGTAAAATACGGTGCGGTTGTCGTTGGCCCAGACAACTTCGCTGGTGTTTTCGATGGCTTCTGGATATATCTGGCCGGTGGCTAGGTCTTTGAACACCAGGGTGTACCGTTCTGAGCCGTTGGTGTCGGTGGCGTAGGCCAGTAGCTGATGGTCGAGGCTGGTTTCGTAATCGCCCAGGTCAAAAAACTCGTGACCTGTTGCCAGTTGATTTTCGTCGAGTAAAATCTCTTCTGGGTTGTCTAGGCTGTGCCGCTTGCGGCACAAAATGCGGTAGGCTTTGCCTTCTTCGGTGCGGCTGTAGTAAAAGTAGTCGCCGTTTTTTGTGGGTACAGATAGGTCGGTTTCTTGAATGCGGCCCAGCATTTCGTCGTAGAGTGCCTTTTGGAACGCTTTGGTATGGGCTGTTTGGGCCTCGGTGTAGTCGTTTTCGGCCTTGAGGTAGTCGAGGGTGTCAGCAGCGGTGCGATCGCGCAGCCAATAGTAATCATCAATCCTAATATCCCCATGGTTTTCCAGGGTTTTAGGCTGTTTCTTTGCGATTGGTGCTCCAGACATATGCAATCCCCTAATCTGCTATTGGTTCTAGAATACTGAGTCAGAGTGACCATAATATGGCGACTCCCGTGCTTTCCTTAAAAACCTTCTATACTAATCAAACTCCATTTATCATTCCCGCATGGCTGATCTCATCCTGTTTTGGCACCGTCGCGATTTACGCATTAGCGATAATCTAGGCCTAGCTGCGGCTCGGGAGCGCAGTCCTAAGGTGGTGGGGGTGTTTTGTTTAGATCCTGGCATCCTCAATGGAGATGATGTAGCGCCAGCGCGGGTAGTTTATATGCTGGGGTGCCTGGCCCAACTGCAAGCACGCTACCGGTCCGTGGGCAGTGAGCTACTGATTTTGCAGGGCAATCCGGTGCAGCAAATCCCCCGGGCCGCGTCCGCATTACGGGCTGTGGCAGTGCATTGGAACCGGGATGTAGAACCCTATTCTCGCCAGCGGGATAATGCTGTGGCCGAGGCGTTGGGGGAAAAGGGCATTGAAATACGAACAAAAACCTGGGATCAGCTCCTCCATGCCCCAGGGGATGTGCTCACCGGGGCTGGCAAACCTTATACGGTCTATGGTCCGTTCTGGCGCAATTGGCAAAAGTCTCCCAAGCTGGCACCTGTGGAGACCCTGCACGATGCGGTGGGCTTGAGTGACGCGGAGCGGGACGGGGTGGATGCCATACCGCTGCCCACGGCGAAAGATTTGGGCTTTGTTTGGCAGGTGCCCTTGCCCCTAGAACCAGGGGAGCTGGCGGCCCAAGCTCAGCTTGCCAGCTTTGGGCAACAGGCCATGGAAGCCTATGACGACCAGCGCAATTTTCCTGCCGTTATTGGCACGTCCTTGCTCAGTGCCGCCCTTAAGTTTGGGGCTGTGGGTATACGTGAGGTGTGGCAAACGGCCACCGTTGCCTACGAGCAATGTCGCAGTGATGAGGGCCGTGCTAATGTCCAAACGTGGATGCAGGAACTGGCCTGGCGAGAGTTTTATCAGCATGTGATGTATTTCTTCCCAGAGTTGGCAGACGGCCCCTACCGGGCAGCTTGGAAAGATTTTCCCTGGGACAATAGTGAAACTCTGTTTGAGGCCTGGTGTGCAGGTCGCACGGGGTATCCCATTGTTGATGCTGCCATGCGCCAGCTAAACGAAACCGGTTGGATGCACAATCGCTGCCGGATGATTGTGGCCAGCTTTCTCACCAAAGATCTAATTATTGATTGGCGCTGGGGCGAGAAGTATTTTATGCAAAAACTGGTGGATGGTGACCTCAGTGCCAACAACGGTGGCTGGCAGTGGAGTGCGTCCAGTGGGATGGATCCTAAGCCTCTGAGGATTTTTAATCCGGCGAGTCAGGCGAAGAAGTTTGATGCGGATGCGGAGTATATTCGCCAGTGGTTGCCTGAAATTCGTCGGGTGGATACGGGTGCTTTAGTGAGTGGTAAAATCTCCCCCCTCGATGTGGAAGGGACGGGCTATGCTGCTCCTGTGGTGGATCATAAAAAACAACAGGCTTTGTTTAAGGAGCTGTATAAACAACAAAAAGCTAAGCTGCAGTAGCCATTGGTGCGGTTGATCCTCGAGATAATTTCATTGGCCCCATTTAGGTGATTGGCGTTTGTGCCTGACATTCTCCCCACAGCCCTATGGGCTTGTGCCCGGATGTTTGTTGCTGTTCTGTTGTTTTGTTTCCGCCAAAAATATGTAATATGTCTGCCGGCTTTTTGTCTGCGCCGAGAATATAGTGGTGGGTTTTGATGGGTGGCATTGCCTGGTCTCGAGTCGCCCTGGGCAGTCCGTTGCCTGATGTCTGAGGTTAGTTTGCCGACACCTGGTGTGCGCCCCTAATACAGCTTCGCAGTATCAAGTTTTCCTTTGTGATCCGGACTTGCTGCAATTTGTCTGGATTAAATTGTTATGGCAAAGTTTTTTGATTTCTAAAATCCGGCCACTTAACGGGGAAGTCGTCTTGTTTGCACAGTCGGCTAACACGATGGAAATTCATTTAAAGGGAATGAAGCGACATGACTAATTCAGGTAGTCCAGATGGGGCTGATAAGAAAATCGTGGCTGGAATCTGTGGCATTCTGCTCGGTGCCCTGGGTGTCCATAAGTTTATTTTGGGCTACACCACGGAAGGCGTGATTATGTTGGTGGGGAGCTTGGTAACCTGCGGGTTTGGGGCGGCTGTGTTCGGTGTAATTGGCTTGGTTGAAGGGATTTTATATCTGACTAAATCCGATGATGAATTTGTCAGCACTTACATCACCAATAAGAAGGGGTGGCTCTAGGCTAGGTCTGCCTCTATCTAGGCTGGCGCTGTATGGGCGCTTCGGCCTATGGGGGGCGCTATTGATGCCGTTGCTGATTGTTGTGCTTCACAGGCTGGGCTACGAGGTGCATCTGTGGGGCTGTTTTATGCAGGCATTGGTGGGTATTCCCTGCCCCACATGGGGGATGACTCGGGCTGTATTTGAGATCGCAAATGCCCAATGGTCGGCGGCCATCCAATACAACCTGCTCGCTCCCTTTGCCATTGTCCTGTGGGGCGTTGCCCTGGTGCACATCAGTGCCGAACTATGGACTAGGACGGTGCTGAGTCTTTGGTGGCGGCGGCGGTCGGTGTGGCTGGTGGTGGGGCTCATGGTCGTTGGCTACCATGGCCATCGGCTCTATGATTTATGGACCTCTGGCACCCTGGCGGTGACGGTGCAGCAGTCATGGCTCTATGGCCTATTGGGGTAGGTGTGTCGTTTTTTCCTTTTTCCGTAACCTATGGGTAATCAAAGGCTCCCTTTAAAAGCAGGATTAGCGATCGCAGGTTTAACCTACTTTCAGATTTTTTCTCATTTAGGGCTACACCCTATTCTAAAAAACTATCTGATTTTGGTGCCCGTTCAGATTGGCGTACTTATCTATTTTGGCTACATTTACTGGAGTGGCAAATCTGAGTCGCCCAGCCGCCTTCGGGCAAACGTTGCGGATAGAACAAAGAAGACGGAGTAGGATTGTATATACTCTAAATTAATCACTATATGAAGTCCTTAAGCTTAGATCTCGAGACATCCATCGGAGAACCGCGCCTCAAGTTAGCAGACAATTTAACTGAGTTCCCCCTAGAGATTCTAGAGCAGGCAGAATCATTAGAGATTTTAGACCTTTCCAATAATCAGCTGAAAACGCTGCCCGACGAGTTTGCCCGGTTAAAAAAACTGCGCATCGCCTTTTTTAACAATAACCAGTTTGAAGAGTTTCCCGAGGTTTTGGCAAAATGCCCAAATCTCTCCATGGTTAGCTTCAAGGGCAATCGGCTCCACACCATCCGTGAAACAGCCCTATCTCCCAACATTCGGTGGCTGATTCTCACCAATAACCAATTAACCCAATTGCCCAAGAGCATTGGCACCCTGACCAAGCTGCAAAAGTGCATGCTGGCGGGGAACCAGCTATCGGCTTTGCCAGGGGAAATGGCGAACTGTAAAAGCATAGAGCTGCTGCGGTTGGCGGCGAATCGATTTGAGTCATTGCCAGACTGGTTGTTCACATTGCCCCGTTTAACCTGGTTGGCCTATGCTGGCAACCCCTGCTGCCAGCCAACCGCAGCGCAGAAAAATGCCTTTTTGGCCATCATTGAACCGGAAGAACTGCAGCTGGGGGAGGTGCTGGGCCAAGGGGCCTCGGGCGTTATTTATAAAGCCCAGTGGCAGTCGGGCGGGCCCTCGGGGCTAGTGCAAGATGTGGCGGTCAAGCTGTTTAAAGGGGAAATGACCAGTGATGGCTTGCCCCTGGATGAAATGCAGGCCTGCATTGCTGCGGGCACCCACCCGAATTTAGTGAATGTGCTGGGGAAACTGGGGCAGCCGATTGATGGCAAAGCGGGGCTGGTGTTTGCTTACATTGCCAACAGCTACAGCAACTTGGGCAATCCCCCCAGCTTAGAGACCTGCACTCGGGATACCTACCCAGAGGATGCCAGTTTCTCTTTGCCCATGATTCTCAAAATTGCCTATGGTATTGCGTCGGTTGTGACCCATCTCCATGCCCGTGGCATTATGCATGGCGATCTCTATGCCCACAATATTTTGATCAATGCTCGGGGCAAGAGTATTTTGGGAGACTTTGGGGCAGCCTCTTTCTTTGATTTAGATGCTAAGCCAACAGCCCAAGCATTTCAGTGGCTGGAGTCGCGAGCCTTTGGCTGTCTTTTGGAAGACTTGCTCGATCGCTATGGGGCAGAGGCTGTCGATGGGGAAGCCGCAACTATGGAGCAACTGAGGGTGTTGCAACAGCAGTGTATGGCAGAAGAGCCCAGCAAACGTCCACTGTTTGAGACAATTTGTCAAACTCTATCGACGGCGTCTCAGATGGGGTAGGCGTTGGCTACCAAATAAAACAGCATCACCTAGTTGCGGATAGCAGGGATGCTGTTTTTGGGATGTTGATGGCAACAGCCATGCTGTTTAAGCTGGGGCAGCAACTCGTGTGGGGATAATTTTGCGATCGCAACTTTTCTTGCCGATGGAAAAGTGCGATCGCTTTTTGCTGTTAACAACTTCGTACATCCAGCCCCAGGGCACTGGAAAACCACCCAGACTTCAGCCGTGCCAATCATGCTGCAACCGCTCACCATTAAATTGCCTTGGTAAGTATATCCTTTATACATTCACCATTAGATTCATATAAACCTCATGGCCACCATGGGAAGCTGAGAATATACTGAGAACAACTTAAGAGCTTTATAGTCTTTGGGGACACATTTCATGTTGGTGCCATTGTTTCTAGGTGGTGCCCTATTTATTTTGCAGATGTAGTTGGTCGATTCCATTTGTTGCAATGGAATTGTTGCGTATTGTTTTCCTAACTCATCTCTGCTTTATCTCTTCATTTAAGCCTCAAATAATTAAAGTTTTTTTTGAAGCATGTCAGTAAATAATAGTCCTGCATCGGATGCATCCTCTGTTGTATCCATCGCTTTTGTTGATGGTGCTGTTGGTCAGGCAGATACCCTGATACAAGGTCTTCAAGTAGATAAAGTCTTTTTATTAAACGATAAAACCAATGCCATTGGGCAGATCTCTCAGGCGTTGGGGGCCCATCAAAACCTAGCGAGTATTCATATCTTTTCCCATGGTGGTGAGAATACTTTACAGTTTGCCAATGGCTATTTTTCTGCCGCGAACCTAGGCGATTATGAAGAGGAGCTAGCCGCCTGGGGAGATGCCCTATCCACCGACGGTGACCTGTTGTTCTATGGCTGTAACCTTGCGGCTGGGGGCGATCAATTTATTCAACAGGTGAGTCAGTTGACCCAGGCAGATGTGGCTGCTTCCGATGATATGACCGGCCACACCAGTCTCGGTGGAGATTGGGATTTGGAAACAACCATTGGCACCATTGAAGCTGCCATGGCGGTGGATCTGGCCACCCAAGCGGTTTACCGAGACACCTTAGATACGATTGTGGGCACGGCGGGGGCCGACGGTCTGTTGCAGGGCACGGCGGGTGACGACACGTTGAGTGGTCTGGGGGGCATTGATGCCCTCCGGGGAAATGGTGGCGCAGATGTCTTTATTTTGGGGGATGAAACCGGCGGTTTCTATAACCAGGCACAGTTTAGTGACTATGCCGATATCGTCGACTTTACCATCGGAGAAGATATCATCCAGCTCAACGGAGTGCTGGCTGACTATACCTTCCAAACGGTGGGCAACAACACTTGGATTTATCAGGGGCCTTCCTCCAGTGGTGAGTTGGTGGCCGATATCTTTGATACCAATGGTGTCGATATTACCGGCAGCATTGACTTTACGGACGATGGCACGCCCCCTAATCCGCCCAATCCGCCTAACCCCCCCAATCCGCCTAACCCGCCTAACCCGCCCAATCCACCCACCCCCGGCAATACTATCTTGGGTACGGCTGGCAGCGATGGTTTGTTGTCAGGAACCAATGGTGACGACACCATCAAGGGCCTAGGGGGCATTGACGCCTTGGCGGGCAATGGTGGGGCGGATGTGTTTGTGCTGGGGGATGAAACTGGCGGCTTTTACGACAGGGCCCAGTTTAGTGACTATGCCGACATCATTGACTTTACCGTCGGGGAAGACTTTATCCGTCTAGATGGGGGCTTTAGCGACTATACATTTGAAACCGTTGGCAACAATACCTGGATCTATAAAGGCCCCTCCAGCAGCGGTGAGCTGGTGGCTGATGTCTTTAATACCAATGGTGTGGACATTACCGGCAGTATTGACTTTGTGGATGGAGGCACGCCACCGCCAGAAGAGTCTACCTTTGCCCTCCAGGACAGCACCACCGTCTTTGTCAATGAGGCCGCCGGGGTGGCCACGATCACCGCTGTGCGCACCGGCGGCATTCAGCAACAGGCTACCCTGGAATATACCCTGAATGAGCTGGGGGAGAATTCGGCCACGGGCGATGTTGATTTTACCCGACCCACGTTTGATGGTCGGCCCAACACTGGACAAGTGGTCTTTGCTGCTGGCGTGTCCGAAGTGTCCTTTGCTATTCCCATTGTCAATGATGACGTGAGTGAAGGGGATGAAAGTTTTTCGGTGGGTATTCAAAACCCGACGGGCGGCACCCTCGGCGCCCCTCGAACCAAGCTGATTACCATCGTGGATGACGATGTTGCTTCAACCATTTCCCTGGGGCAAGGGTCGCTGAATGTGGCGGAATCTGACGGCACGGCTACGGTGACGGTCCAGCGAAGTGGCGATGCTGGGGTGGCAGCGTCTGTTACCTACAGTATTAGCGATGGTACGGCCAGTGTGGGCGAAGATTATGGTGGTGCCACGTCGGGTACGGTTAATTTTGCGCCGGGGCAAACCTCCCAAACCATTGATATTTCGATTTTGGAAGATAGTCTGACGGAAGGGAATGAGACGTTTTCCCTGTCGTTGGAGACTGCCACCAATGCTGCCCTGGGCGCTCAGCTGACCACCACCATTAATATTCTCGACAACGATCTGGATCTGGGGGCCTTAACCCGCACAACGGCGGTGACTGGATTGGTGCAGCCCACCACCCTGGATTGGACCCCCGATGGCCGCTACATGTTGGTGGCTGAAAAGGGCGGTGTGGTTAAGGTGGTGGATAACGGCGTATTGCGCTCAACGCCGCTGATTGACATTGCCGACCAGGTGAATGGCACCCGCGATCGCGGCCTGCTGGGGTTAGCCATTCACCCCGAATTTCCCAGTAACCCCTATGTGTATTTGCTCTACACCTACGATCCACCGGAGACCGCAGGTAGAACCGGGCTGGGTGGCCCCGACGGCAACGGCAACCGGCCATCGCGCATGGTGCGTGTCACCGTGGACCCCAACACCATGGTGGCGGATGCCAACAGTTTGCTCGTATTGGCGGGCACCAACAGCACCTGGGACTACACCAATAGCCCCACCGGCAACAGTACCGGCGATACGTCCATTACGCCGTCCGGCATTGTCAATGGCACCACCATTACGGCACCCGCCAGTGAAATCGAAATTGGCACCCAGGACAATGACCCCGATCGCCCTGGCATCCAAAACCAAAATATCCGCGACTACCTGGCCACCGATAGTGAATCCCATTCCATTGGCGATTTAGAATTTGGGGCCGATGGCTATCTCTATTTGAGTAACGGCGATGGCACCTCCTACAACTTTGTGGATGCGCGCACGGTGAGGGTGCAAGACATCAACAACCTGTCGGGTAAGGTGCTACGCATTGACCCCATCACAGGCGAAGGTGTTTCTACCAACCCGTTCTACAATGGCGACGGCGATAGCAACCAGTCCAAGGTCTTTTACTCGGGGCTGCGCAATCCGTTCCGGTTTGCCTTTGACCCGGTGACCGACCTCCCCGTCATCGGCGATGTGGGCTGGACCACTTGGGAAGAGGTGAATACTGGCCCCGCCGGGTCTAACTTTGGCTGGCCCTACATCGAAGGCCCCAACCCCACGGGCGGATACAGCAATTTAGCCCAAGCGATCGCATTTTATAACAATGGCAATCGCAACAACCCAGGGGATGAAGCCGCCGTAGTACCGCTCCTGCCCCGCACCCACGGCGCCCCGGATAATGCCAATGCCATTATGGTGGGCGACTTTTACAATGCCAACACCCTCATGTTTGGTGATGTGAACAATGGCACCCTCTATGCCGCCACCTTAGACGACAGTCGCCAGGTGACCAATGTGCAAGTGTTTGACTCCGGTGCCCAGTTTGTGGTGGATATGAAAATGGGACCCGATGACACGCTCTATGGTGTCAATCTGGTGTCTGGTAGCATTCTGCGCTGGGACACCGACAATACCCCACCGCCTACGAGTACCTACAATGGCAACACCTATGTGTTGACCAATGGCCTGAAGAGTTGGGAACAGGCCCAGGCGGAAGCCACTAGCCTGGGGGGGAACTTGGTCACCATCAACGATGGTGCAGAGGAAGCCTGGCTGCAGCAAACCTTTGGCAATACCGAACTGTATTGGATTGGCTTTACCGACCAACAAACCGAAGGGCAGTACGAATGGGTGAGTGGTGAGGCGGTGACCTATACCAACTGGGCCCCGGCGGAACCCAACAACTTTGGTGGCGATCAAGACTATGGCGTGATGAACTTTGGCCCCACCCGCCAATGGGACGATGACTCCACCAGTACCACCGGCAATGTCTTCCGAGGCATTATTGAGATTCCGGCCTTCACCTACAATGGCAAGTCCTATCGGCTAACCGACGGTGCTAAGAGCTGGGAACAGGCCCAGGCGGAAGCCACTAGCCTAGGGGGGAACTTGGTCACCATCAACGATGGCGCAGAAGAAACCTGGCTGAAGCAAACCTTTGGTAGCACCGAGCGGCTGTGGATTGGCCTTACGGATCAACAAACTGAGGGACAGTTTCGGTGGGTCAATGGTGAGGCGGTGACCTACACCAACTGGGCACCGGGGGAGCCCAACAACTTTGGCGGTGATCAGGACTTTGGCGTGATGAACTTCGGCGGCACCAGCCAATGGGATGATGACTCCACCGGCACCACCGGCAATATCTTCCGGGGCATTATCGAAATCTAACCCGCTCCTGCGGCATCGGTATCGATAAATCTTCCATGGAACAAGAGGGGGCAACTAAAATGTTGCCCCCTCTTGTCGTGGAGCATGCTGGCAAGCCTAATAGTGGATTGGATTGGATCCGATCGCCGTTTGCTACGATGGACAAACATTTGTCAGAGGTAGCAACATTTGTTTGATGCATCTCCTTTTCGAGTTCATCCACCGACCGGTCGCCCATGTCCTATTGTTGCCAGCATTCCCCACAGTGGGCTAACGGTGCCGACCGAAATGATGGAGCTGCTCCATGGACAATACCAAGATTTTCTACCCCACCAAGACTGGCACCTGAATCGGCTCTATGATTTTTTGCCTAGTTTAGGGATTACGGTCTTAGAAGCGGCCTATAGTCGCTATGTGGTGGATCTCAACCGAGTGGCCAAGGCTCCCTTTTTTGGCAGTTTTTGGCAGGCAGCGGTGCCACGACAAACCGCATTTGGCTCTGCCCTTTACCGAGTTGTGCCCGATCAACCGCAGATACAACGGCGCATTGATGCGATTTATCGCCCGTATCATCAACGGCTAGAGACCTTGCTCCAGGCTGCGATCGCACAGTTTGGGCAGGTTTATCTGCTCGACTTACACAGTTTTGCTGGCCCCATTACCGATCAAGTTTGTTTAGGCAATAACAATGGTCGCAGTTGTTCTAATCAATGGATGACAGCGGTTAAGGCGGGCTTTAACGGGCAGGACTATC
Organism: Leptothoe kymatousa TAU-MAC 1615; assembly: GCF_018739865.1. Lineage (GTDB taxonomy): Bacteria > Cyanobacteriota > Cyanobacteriia > Phormidesmidales > Phormidesmidaceae > Leptothoe > Leptothoe kymatousa. Next base: position 225,322 of record NZ_JADOER010000004.1, read on the forward strand.
AGGTCGCTTGCAACCATGTTTTCAACGGCGGATATATTACGCGCCACTATGGAGCCATGGCTAATGTGGACGCATTACAGATTGAATTTCGATATCACAACTATCTAGATCTGAAACAACTCGATCAGCCCCGGATTCCCGATTGGGATGTGCCAGAGTTCCACCAAGCGCAACAACGAGTTGCTGAGATTTTTCGATCTTTGGTAGATAATCTATCGCTTTCTTGCCAGCATTAGACCATCGGCCCTTGGTGGATAATCTATCGCGTTCTTGCCAGCATTAGACCATCGGCCCTTGGTGGATAATCTATCGCTTTCTTGCCAGCATTAGGCCATCGGCAATGGGGAGCAAACTCATCGCCACCCGCCCATCGCCATGGATTTTTTGGTTGAGGGCATGGATCCGCTTTGTGCGGTTGTCGTGGTCCGCCGGTGGGTTCGCCACCCGACCCGACCACAGAACATTATCAATGGCAATGAGGCCCCCCGTGCGCACAAGCTGCAACGCCCGCTCATAGTAGTTGTCGTAGTTGCTTTTGTCGGCATCGATAAAGGCAAAGTCAAAACTGTTGCTGTGGCCTGTTGCAATTAGCTGGTCAAGGGTGTCTAGGGCGGGGGCAATGCGCAAATCGATCTTGTGATCCACCCCGGCTTTTTGCCAATATTTGCGGGCCATGGCGGTGTAGTCATCGCTAATGTCGCAGGCAATTAGCTGGCCGTCTTCAGGTAGTGCCATGGCCACAACCAAAGAGCTATATCCGGTAAATACCCCCACCTCCAGCGCTTTTTTTACCCCCAACAGTTCCACCAAAAATCCCATGAGCTGGCCTTGTTCTGGGGCGATTTGCATCACTGCCCTAGGGTGTTGGGCATTCTCTTCTCGCAGTTGTTTTAAAATCTCACTGTCGCGTACGCTCACTGATAGGAGATAGCTGTGGAGAGTTTCAGTGAGGTTAAGAATCTGGGTAGACATGGAGAGGGAAGGCGCCGTTAACAATTAGGCAAGTGTTGCCTGGCCCCATTCTATCGCCAACATTTCTATCGCCAACATTGTGAATCCCAATTTTCTGTTACAGCTGTCTAGAACAGCAATTTGCTATTCTGGGGCTATATCAATGAGCAATGCTCCCATGGATGCAACTCCGGTCATACAGGTGGCTGCCCGAGTCGGGTGGATTATTGAAATTAGTCAACAGGGAAATGGATATCGCTGTTGGGTCATTAACCGTGAGTTAGATGTATTGAGCGACGGGTATGTCTATGCCACCAGCAGTGCGGCCCTAGCGGCAGGTCGCTTGTTTGTAGAACGAAGCTAGCCCGCCGCTAGGTTGCAACTATGCTGATAGTTAGGCCAGCACTTTTACCTTTTGCGACTGACACAACACGCGTCGCATGGTTTTGAGGTTGCCGGGGAGGTCAATGCGCATGGCCTGCTCGAGCAAAAATTTGGGCGCTGGAATTGTGGGGGTGGCCTGGACTGAATAGGTCAGCAGGGTGCCTTCGCCAAAGTCTTCTAGCACCAGGTCGGCGGCAAAGTCGGCAAAGGTGCCGCGCTCTAGGCGAAATTGGATGCTTTGGTGCACATGTTCAACGACGTGTAGATAAATTTCTACCTGGGCCGTAAATAAAATAAAGGCCTTGCGGGCAGCTTGATATAGTTTGCGCGTAATGCGCTGGGATTGGTGCTTGACCTGCTGCTTAACGGCCGTTTCTAGCTCGCGACTTTGGGTGATGTCGGGAAAATAGTGAACCCAGCGACTGTAGTCGGTGAGCTGTTCCCAAAGTTGAGAGCGCACCAACGGCACATACATTTGAGCAGTAACGGCGGCACCTTTACCGGAGTGATTGCGAGTTGCAATTAGAACATCGCCGCGCAGCAAAGCCGCTTGTTGTGTCGTTGAAACCATAGGAACTATAAGGAAAACTATATAGGTGTAATCAAATAAATAAGCGGATTAATAATGGCATTAAAGGCACCTGATTCACACGACAAATGAATTTGCCAGATTTTACTGATTCGTTGCCATTATTAACTAGACGGCGTAAGACTGGTGTCAAGCAGGCACATTATTGCGTAAAACCTTAGTGAACCTTATCGTTTCCTAGGCAAAACCCCTCATTAGTTTGACCGATGACTAATCGTTTTCGTTTGCGTCCAATCACTCAACTTTTGCTCGCCACCATGGCGATGACGGCGGTTGTGTGGATATTACGGGGAGTAGGGCTGCTGGCATTTTTGCCAGGGATTATCATTTGGTTGCTAATTTTGGCCTGTTTTGCGATCGCACTCTTCAGCACGCTGCAATCAACTCGATAACCTGTTGATACCACGGGAAAACACGATAGGTTAACGAATGTAACCAAAAATTAAATGTTGTATTAAATAAATTTTAAATTGACTTTGCTAGGTTGCCCCCAAGAGTTGTAAGGCAATCAGCATGGAATACGTAGAAATTGCAGGGTCAGTGTTCGCAGTTCCCTTACTGCTACTGCTGTTGGGGGATTTTGTCGCCACATTCATTTACCATGTGCCAGAGCATGTGTTTGGCCGATATCACAGCCTTGTGCACCACAGTCCGAATCGCAGTTTTGTTAGCTACGCGGTGCGCAAACATTGTCCCCAGGCCCTATTGCCCGGTTTCCTAGGGGCATTCCCCTATTTAATGTGGGTGCCGTTTTTATGGCTGCTGTCCCCGGTAGGCACCATGCTGGGGCTGCTGCTGGCGGAGCTCCATGTTATTTGGCGCCATCAGGAGGCCCCTAGCTACAGCACACCGAAATCGATTAAGACCCTGTGCCGTTGGTGCTGCATCACCACCCCTGAGCGTCACCAGCTGCACCATAGAAACGCCAACCTGGCCTATGGCGATGTGTTTACCTTTTACGGTGAGCCCGCCCAGCTGTGGCTCAACTTTCTGCGTCAGGTGAAACGCCAGCTTGCTTAGGAGTTCGGAATTCGGAATTCGGAGTTCGGAATTTAGTCAGCGCCCCTTGAGCGGAGTCGAAAGGGGGTATCGGCTATGGAACTTAGAGCCTTTAGGACTTCCCCATTCCGACTTCCCCATTCCGACTGCCCAAAGCCGGAACGCTGCGGATGTAGATCCGTCAAACACAGTGCAGTTGTAGTCATCCTGTTAATCTTTTAAGGATGAGTCAGCTTGCTGATGCAGAGATAAGGAGTATCATGGCCATCCAGACCGTTTCGACAAAGCCTTTTTCAGATCAAAAACCGGGCACGTCTGGTTTACGTAAGCAAGTTACTGTTTTCCAAAAGCCCAATTATTTAGAAAACTTTGTTCAATCTATTTTTGACAGTTTGGACGGCTATCAGGGGCAAACCCTGGTAGTGGGTGGAGATGGTCGATTTTATAATCGCCAGGCCATTCAAATCATTCTTAAAATGGCGGCCGCCAATGGCTTCGGTAAAGCGTTGGTGGGCCAGGGGGGCATTTTTTCCACCCCTGCGGTTTCTTGCATCATTCGTAAATACAGCGCCTTTGGTGGCATCATCCTGTCGGCTAGCCACAACCCCGGTGGCCCCGACGGCGACTTTGGCATCAAGTACAACACGGGCAACGGCGGTCCTGCCCCGGAGAAGGTGACCAGCGCCATCTTTGAGCGCAGTAAGACCATTGATGTCTACAAAATTTTAGAAGCAGAGGATGTCAACCTGGACCGGGTAGGCTCCACCGCCATCGGCAATATGACCGTTGAGGTGATGGACTCGGTGAATGACTATGCTGCCCTAATGGAAACGCTGTTTGACTTTGAGCAAATCCGGCAGCTGCTCACCTCTGGTAATTTCACCATGTGTATGGACTCGCTCCATGCGGTCACTGGCCCCTACACCAAGGCGATTTTTGAAGGGCTGCTGGGGGCACCCCAGGGCACGGTGCAAAACGGTGAGCCGTTGGAAGACTTTGGGGGTGGCCACCCGGACCCGAACCTGGTATATGCCCACGACCTGGTGGAGGTCATGTTTGCGGAGAATGCCCCCAGCTTTGGTGCGGCCTCCGATGGCGATGGCGATCGCAACATGATTGTGGGTAGCAACTTCTTTGTTACCCCCAGCGATAGCCTGGCCGTGCTGGCCGCTAACGCCACCCTGGTCCCCGGCTACCGTGGTGGCATCTCCGGTGTTGCCCGTTCCATGCCCACCAGCCAGGCCGTGGACCGCGTGGCCGAAAAGCTGGGGGTGGACTGCTACGAAACCCCCACCGGCTGGAAGTTCTTTGGCAACCTGTTAGATGCCGACAAAGCCACCCTCTGTGGTGAAGAAAGCTTTGGTACCGGCTCTAACCACGTGCGCGAAAAAGATGGTCTCTGGGCCGTACTGTTCTGGTTAAATATTTTGGCCGTGAAGGGACAGTCCGTGGAAGCTATTGTCAAAGACCATTGGGCCACCTATGGTCGCAACTACTATAGCCGCCACGACTTCGAAGGGGTGGAGACCGCTGCAGCCAATACATTGATGGAGGGCCTGCGGGGCCAGCTGGGTAGCCTCAAGGGCCAAACCCTGGGCAGCTACACCGTCGACTATGCCGACGACTTTAGCTACACCGACCCCATCGACAATAGCGTCAGCCAAAAGCAAGGCATCCGCATTGGCTTCACCGACGGTTCTCGCATTGTGTTCCGCCTGTCGGGTACGGGCACCCAAGGGGCGACACTGCGCCTCTATGTGGAAAGCTACGAACCCGATTCTGCAAAGCACGACATCGACACCCAAGCCGCCCTGGGTGAATTGATTCAAATTGCGGATCAGATAGCGAAAATCAAAGAGCTAACTGGCTTTGATAAGCCCACGGTGATTACCTAAACCCGGAGCCGACTAAATCCCCTCCTCGGAGGGGTGCCCTGCGGGCGGGGTGGGTTTCGATGACGAGTGCTAACGATCGAAACCCACCCCGTTGCCCCTCCCAGGAGGGGAAAGTATTTGGCAAGTGGCCGTAGCTAACAGCCTATTGCTCAGAAATTTTGACGCTGCTGGTAATCTGTTGACGATTGCCAGTTTTTATATACTTTTCCGATACCGCAGTCATTTCCGCCACCCGCTCGGCATTTTGCACCTCTTCAGCCTTTGCTTGCACGGCGGCGGCTTCCTTTGCTTTTAAGCCATTTTTAGCTTTAGTCAAAAACGAAAGGGTAAAGCCCACACTCAGGTAGGTGGCGCTCATAATCGCCCAGCCTTCGATGACGTAGGTCATCATGTGGTTCAAGGTTTCAACAGTCATGATGCGCTCCCGTTGGCAAAAACAACGTTGGTGGATAGTTGTGCTATCTCAGTGAAAAATATAAACGCACTAAATAGGTGCGCTGCATGGGTGGGGACGTTGCTTTTCATTTAAGCAGGTTCTTTTTGGGATCGGTACTTATCAAAAAAAATATTTTCATACGACTTCTATAAAGTAAGCCTCAAGCCCCTGAATGCCTTGGGTAGTCGGTTGTGCGCTTCCTGTAAAGTGTCACATGGCCTTTGTTTTTGGGAATATTGGCTGTGGTGTATCCATCGATTTTTATTAATAAGTGCTATGGGTCTTTTTGCTTTAGTTAAACCGCTATTGGGTGCGGCTGTTGGTGTTTTGGGGCTATCTTCTGCGGCGCTGGCCCTACCGCTGGTGGAAAGTGGGATTGAAAACTATGCGGGGGCTGGTATCCGTGCGGGGTTCAACGACTCTACGGCGCTGGTGCTGGATTCTAAATTTCAGGTTTTTCCGTTAGAGATGTCCAGTGTATCGGTGCGGCCTGCTGTTTACATTGGCGATGACTTGGAGGGGCGTTTGCCGCTGTCCTACGATTTTCTCTTTGATGATGGGTTTCTGCTTTTTGGCGGTGCCGGTGTGGCCTACAACTTTGATGAAGGCGACTTAGATCCAATGTTTACTGCGGGGGTGGATCTGGGGATTACAGAGCGTTTGGTGCTGAATGTTGAAGGTAACTTGATTATTAAGTCCAACGATACGGATGCTGAGGTGGCAGCATCGATTAACTGGCGGTTTTAGGCTGGTTTGGTAAACGGGCAAGGGCAATGTGTGGAAGACAGAATGCTGTAGCACTATTCAGCTCAGGTCACTCTTCGGTATGGTGAGATACTGGGCGTCACTGTTTGCATTATGTCTAATCGCTTGTCCTTGCAAACCAAAGTTGCCTACGGCATTGGTGAACTAGGCACGGCTATTCCCATTGGCCTCGCTATTTTCTATTTATTGTTTTTTCTGACTGAGGTGGTGGGGTTATCTGCCACCCAGGCTGGAGCTGTGCTGTTGATTGGTCGGGTGTGGGATGCCGTTAACGACCCCGTCATTGGCTGGCTTAGCGATCGCACCCGTTCCCGTTGGGGCCGTCGCTACCCTTGGTTGGTGCTGGGCGCACTGCCCCTGGGCTTTTTCACCTTTATGCTCTGGCTGGTGCCACCGCTACAGTCCCAGACCAGTCTTTTTATTTACTACACGCTGATGGCCATCGGTGGCTATGCGGCCTTTTCGGTGATTATTTTGCCGATGGTGGCCATTGCCACGGAGCTTACCCCCGACTATGACGAACGCACCAGCATTATGTCGGTGCGCTCGGCGGCTAATATTGTCGGTTCTGTGGTGGGGTTGGTGCTGGCCCAAATTATTTTTGCCCTGGTGGAAGATACCCAGCGGCAGTACATGATTTTAGGGGGCGTCAGCGGCATTTTTATTGTGGTGGCCATTTTCATTTGTGTGGTGGGCACCTACGGTCAGTATCGTCCGGTGATGCGCAACCAGCCGGAGGTCTCTCCCCATCCCATGGGCCGCCAGCTGCGCAAGGTGTTTAGCAATCCCGCGTTTCGCTGGGTGATGGGCCTCTATCTATGTTCGTGGGTGGGGGTGCAGGTAACGGCGGCGATGTTGCCCTTTTTTGTGACCGACTGGATGGGGCTGGGGGAGCAGCACTTTACCCAAATGGCGATCGCAGTGCAGGGGAGTTCGGTGCTGCTGCTGCCGTTTTGGCTGTGGGTCACCAAACGCACCAGCAAGCGCTGGGTCTATTTTGCGGGGGCTCCGTTGGCCCTGTGTGGCCTCGGGGTGTTGGGGCTGCTGCAGCCAGGTCAGATTGTGGCCATGTACATTGTGGGGGTGGTGATCGGCGCGGGGCTATCCACCTTTTATTTGGTGCCCTTTGCCATGCTGCCCGATGTGATTGACGATGAAGAATTGCGCACCGGCGAACGCCAGGAGGGCATTTTTATTAGCCTGATGGTGTTTTTGCAAAAGGTGGGCATTGCGATCGCGATCTTTATCTCAGGCTGGCTATTGGACTGGGCCGGGCAGATCAGCCCAGAAATACGCCTATCGGTGATTCGGCTGTTGGCCAGTGCCGGTCCCAGTTTGTTAATCTTCGGCGGTCTCTACTGTGTCTATCGCTATCCCCTCACCCGCTGTGCCCACCACCGGATTCGTCTCCAGCTAGAAAAACAGTCGCGATCGCCCCAAAGACAGCCCTAGTCCACCCCTATCGACCCTATGCAAACCACCGCCGAATACTACTGCGCCTACTGCGGCGAACCGAGCACCACCTTTATCGATATCAGTGGCGGCCTCACCCAACAATATGTGGAAGACTGTCAGGTGTGCTGTCGGCCCAACGTGTTGTACATCACCATCGATGAAGACACCTTAGATGTAGATATTCAAACAGACTGCGAGGACCGCTAAGGAAAATGATTTTCCAGGCGTCTGGAGTTCGGAATTCCGAATTCAACCCCCCGAATTCAACTCGATATCCCTGGGCAGATGCGGGCCATGTTGGTCACAATAGATGCGAAACGGCCACATACATGTGCATGGCCACAAACGTGTGAATTGCTAATCATTGATTGGGAGTTATGGTAAATCGACTAAAACGCCTGTTGCCCGTTGTTTCTGGAACGTTAACCTTGGTGCTGGCCGGCTGCGGTGGCGGCGGCAATTTTGCTGATAGCGGCAACGGGTTTGAAGTGAAACTGCTGGTAGGTAGTGCGCTGCACCATTTTTGTGATGAGGCCGCCGCCCAGTTTAACCAAACCAATCCCAAACTGGATAGCGGTGAGGCGTTTTACATGGGTTGCGAAGCCGCGGGCAGCGGTGATGTGGTGGAGCGCACCGTTAATTTGGCCCAGCAGCTACAGCAGGGGGCCATTACCCCTGAGGCGCCGGAATTTCCCACCATTGTGTCGGTGGATGGTGAAATTTATCAAAATCAGCTGATCTATCGCATGGATCAGCTCTACCCTGGCCAAAACTATATTCCAGCCATTACCGACGCACCGCTACTGGCCACCAGCCCCATGGTGTTTATGGTGCCCAGCGACCTGGCACCGGGGTTGCGTAATGTAGACGATTTATTTTCACAACTAGTCACAGCCAAAACCCATCAGGACCTGGATTCCAGCAGTCCAGCCCAGCCCGTTTACTACGTCCACACCGCACCCACCCGTTCCAACTCCGGGTTACAAACCCTGGTCTCCCAGTTTGCCTCTGTTTCTGGCAAACGCCCAGAAGACCTCACCCTGGACGATGTGAAACAACACCAGGCCGCGGTTCAACAGATTCAAACTAAAATCACTCGCTACGGCAAATCCACCTCCACCCTGGCAAAATCCATGGTGGAGAATGGGCCGTTTTGGGCATCCATTGGCTCAGTCTATGAATCATCGGTAATTGCCGCCAATACAGAGTTGCCCCCCGGAGGCACCCGCTACGAAGCGGTGTATCCCAAATCCACATTTACCTCCAACATGCGGGCCATTGTGCCCAATGCCCCCTGGGTCAACGACCAGGAAAAAGCCGCCGCTGATCAAATTGTGGACTATTTGCAATCGCCCCCAGCCCAGGCAATTGCCACGAACCTGGGGCTACGACCGGGGGCTCCTGGTGTAGCGCTCGGGTCTAAGTTTTCCAGTAGCTTTGGTGTAGATCCCCAGGCTAGCTATGATTCCTATCGGCCCCCCGCCCCAGAGGTCGCTGAAGCGATGTTGACGACCTGGAGCCAGGTGGCGAAAAAGTCTTCTCTAGTGGTGGTGGTGGTGGATACCTCCGGCTCCATGGAAGGCAATAAACTCCCATCAGTGCAGAATACGCTGAAGACCTACATAGATGGCCTCGGTCCCAAAGACCAGGTGGCCCTAATTGATTTTGATAGTGATATCCGGCAGCCCGTTTTAGTGGATGGCACCCCGGAAGGGAAAGCACGGGGGCTTCAGTTTGTCGCTAGCCTACAGGCAGACGGTGGCACCCGCTTGTATGATTCAGCCCTGGCTGCCCGCAACTGGCTCTCGGAAAACCTGCGGGCCAATGCCATCAATGCGGTGTTGATTTTGACCGACGGTGAGGATTCTGAATCGGGCATCGGCCTGGATCAGTTGGGCCAAGAGCTATCGAAGAGCGGATTTTCGTCGGATCAGCGCATTGCCTTTTTCACCGTGGGCTATGGCAAAGAAGGGGACTTTAATCCCCAGGCCCTAGAGCAAATTGCCCAGCTGAACGGAGGATACTATCGTAAGGGGGATCCGGCCACCATTGCCCAGCTGATGGCGGATCTGCAGGTAGAGTTTTAGGAGCACTGATGAAGCTAGCTAATCCATTGCAGTATCCACTGGCGGTGCTGGCGGGGGGCATTTTTTTAGTGGGTGCGGTGCGGGTGGGTCGTTTACCTGCGTTTGTGGCCATCCCCGGTGCAGCCATCATTGCCACGGCAGGGGCAGCTGTGCTGAACTCCCGTGAGCCGGACAGGGTGGAGCTGACTAACAAGGCCATTAACCGTGAGTTTCAGCAGGTGCGGCAGCAGGCTGTGGCCCTGGGGGAACGGGCCGATGAGCTGAATACAGAGGCGACTCGTTTGCTGACGGACAGTGACCAGATTGAGCTGTTGGGGGTGGTGCAGTATGCGTGCGATCGCACCCAGGAGCTGCCCCAAAAGATCGATCAGCTAGCGTTGAAAATGGAGGGCCAAGACGCCCTACTCTCGGTTGATGACCTAGAGCGGCAGCTAAAACAAGCCGAAAAGAAAGTGCGCAACAGCAAAGGCGTGGCCCAGGAACAGTGGGGCAAACTGGCCAACAACCTAAAACGCAATATTGCCCTGGCCCAGCAAGGGGAAGACGCCCGCCAAGCCCAGTTGGCCAACCTATCGAACCTGATTGTGGAATCGGGAGGCGTTTTGCAACAGCTACAAAACAAGCTGCGCACGGCCGATCTCTCCAGTTCTGTTGCCGCCGCCGAAGTGCGAGAACTTAGCGACGAGGTCAAAGCCTTCCAAGAAAATGTTGACGTGTTGATAGCCTAATTTTTACCCTATTGCCCACTCCGAATTCCCAATTCTCCTCCCATGTCCAAACCCCTGATTTCCCTGGCCATTATCGCCGCCTCTGCGGGGCTGGCCTTTGTGCCCTTGCCCGGTGTTAACCAAACCATCACCATTGTTAGCGGCAGCGAATTGCAAGAACCCCTCAAACTGCTCGAAGCCCGCTTCGAACAACAGAATCCGTCAATTCAAATAAATCTTGAGTTCCAAGGGTCCCAAGATATCGTCAACCAATATATCGACGACAATAACGACTTTGAACCCACGGTGCTAATTCCCGCCAATGGGCAACTGCTAGATGACCTTAGCCAGCGCTGGCAGGCCCAGTATGGCAGTGAGCCCTTCTATGAAACGCCCCAGCCGATTGCAAAAACAATGCTGGTGGCGGTTTCCTGGCCCGAACGAGCCCAGGTCCTATTTCCCGATGGTCAGTTTCAATGGCAACGCTTAGAGGATGCCATGGCCGGTGGTAACTGGAGCAAAATTGGTGGCAATGCCGCCTGGGGTAGCTTTGATTTTGTTACCACCGATCCTACCCGCTCCAACAGCGGTCAGCTCACCATGGGGTTATGGTCTCAAGCGGAGGCCAAGAGTAATAGTCTCAATGCCAGTGACTTTGGTCAAAACAATGTGCAGACCCTGTTTGGCCTGGTCAAACGGTCGGTCTATCAGCCGCCCCGCTCCACTGACATTCTGTTGCAAGAGTTTATTACCCGTGGCCCCAACGATGCCGATATTGCCACAGTGTACGAAAGTATTGCCCTGCACCGTTGGGAGCAGTCCAGTGCTACCCAGGGGCAGCCATACCAAATTCTTTACCTGGATCCAACCATCGAAACCATCTCTACGGCCGCTATTGTGCGCCGGGATGTCAGCGGTGGAGAAGCCAAGGCTGGCCGTCAGTTTATTGACTTTTTGATGGCGCCCGATCAGCAGGCTGTGTTTGTTCAATATGGTTTTCGCCCGATGAGTGCCAATGTGGACCTAGCTTCGGTGCCCGATAGTCCCTGGAGTAAAAACATTCCCGGCGCAATGGTGAATCCCAATGGCAAAGTGAGTTCACCGCCGGATCGGTCTGTTGTGGAAGAAGTAATTCGTCAATGGCAGCGGGCAAACTAAGGAGCTGTTAAGGAACAACTTCACGGTTTAAGCCAGAAAAGCTTGTTAAGCCATGATTTAAATGCACAAGGCCATGATTTTAATGTTTAACAAGCCCTAAGAAGACATTGCCCAGTTAATTTATCCGTGTCCTAAAGCGAACATACCCATAGGCGCCGGTCGGGTCTAAGGACGCATTGGGTAAGTCTTCTAAGATTACAACAATGGCTCCGTTAGGATTTGAATTGATCCCATTGCCATCATTGTCACAATCAATCTCAGGAAAACTATGGGCTGGGTCGATACCTGGGGCAAAGTAGGTAGCCCTATCTCCATCATTTGCCCCGGTATGGTAGTCAATGGAGCCATTTCTCAAGAGTTCGACGCTGAGATCGGCTCCAACAATTCCACCTGGCGCTGCTAACGCATTGCCATAGGCATTGGGGATAAAACTTGAAAACGTGGGAATATAGTCGCAAAAGATAACATCTTCGGCAGCGGCATTTCCAGAAGAGAGAAAATAGATGGTGTATTCAATTTCATCGCTGGGGCTAACTTGACCACCCTCGATGCCCCCTATCAGGTTGGTGGTGATATTGGGCCATTGATCGGTATCTTCGCGGGGGTCGGTTGGCCTAATCGGGGCCGATACGGTGATGTCATTGTCGTCATAGGGATTGCTGAAGTCATCCCTATACAACGATAGGTTGTTGCCGTTAACGGTTTCGGTGTCCCCATTAATAGCTGTGATACGTTTGACCAACAGAAGATTTGGGGTCTTAGGAGGATTGTCCGCAGGTTGTTCTGCGAGAGTGGCACCAATAAAGCTAATGTGTTCACGATTGCCCGTATCACCTGGGTCATCGTCCCCGACGACCACTAACATTTGTTTTACCTGGTTAGCCTCATCTACAAAACCAATCCATCGAGTGGTGCGGTTGCCACATCCTCGAAACGAGGCATCGCCACACTGGCTAGGGTCGGTGGTGGTCGTCACCACTGTGTCATCACCGATCCGATTACCATCGGCGTCTAGCAATCTGACAATTGCTGATGTTCCATTTGGATTAGTTTCCAAATCTCCAAACCAGGCACCAAATGCTGTCACCGGTTCTGAAAAGGTAAATAAAACCCCATTGCGACTCGTCGTTGAGCCACTGGTTTCATTCCAATATCGCGGTTGAGCCGTCGTGTTATAAAGGCTGTGGGGCCTGGGTGCATCGCTTTGAAGCGTATTACTGTCACGTAGCTGGGCGCTGTTGGCAACAGTTCCTACACTGTTAGGATTGCTGAGCTCGGCATTGGTCACATTATGGAGTGATGTACTGACGGTAATACCACTACTGGTCGTGAATAACTCATAGTTATCGGCACTGATGGAAACATCGTCTCCTGTCGGAATCTGATTTTGGGTGATAGTAGCAGCGCCAATGGCACTGGCAGCACTGCGCCATGGATCGTCTAAACTTTCTACCTGGTTGCGACTACCCTTATTGTTGAATCCAACTTCATCACTGATGTAGATGACGGGTGTTGCAACGGCAGTCATTGGCCAAAAAACTCCCACAACAGAGATTAACGGAAGCGTAATTGTTGACGGGGCTACTGGAGCTGTTAACCATGGTTTTTGCATGCCCTGAACGAGTGGTGGTAATCGCTGTATTGCACAGTAAATCAAAGGGAATATGATTTTCCCTCGTCTATTTATGGTTTTTGCCTATAAATAGGCTGAAACAAATTATTCTGATAAAAATAGAGTGCACAATATATATTTAAAATTCTCAGCAAAATTGCCGATTCCTTTTCAAAAATAAGGAATATCGCTTTGCCATAAGATATGGGCTAAGTTAGGTGAATTTTCTGTTGATTTATGATGATTTTCGCTGTTTTGGAAATATTTTTTGTGGATGCCTGCGGGGCGTAACGCCCATAAAAAGACTCCATTAGCCGTTATGCAACGACTAATGGAGTCTTTTGTTTGAAGCACTGTCCACTGCTAGCTTCCATCGTCCGCAGTCCATGGAGACGCATAAAGCGTCTCCATGGACTGCTATGAAAATGTGCTAGAAGATGAAGTTGCTATTGTCGATGGTGACAGCGTTGACGTTCATCAACATCGCTACCTGCTGCATGCCAGAGCCGGTGTCAGCCATGATAACGGTGTTGTTGCCAGCTTGCTGGGCGATAACGTTGCTGCCCAGGGCGGCATTGCCGTTAAAGATGGAGCTGAGGTCAATGCGATCGCGCACGATTTCAAAGTCAAAGATAATATCTCCGAATTCATTCACCCGTTCATAGCGGAAGGCGTCGAGCCCTTGTCCACCAAAGAGCAAATCACTGCCCTCTCCACCGACCAGAATGTCATCGCCGCTGCCGCCGCGTAGCAGGTCACGACCCTCTTCCCCATAGAGAGAGTCATTTTCACTGCCTCCCGAGATAAGGTCATCGCCGATGCCGCCGTAGAGCGTATCATTGCCGCTGCCCCCATTGAGCAGATCCTTGCCGGCTCTACCGTAGGCAACGTCATCGCCGCTACCGGCATTAACGATATCGTCCCCATCGCCAGCGTCAACTTCATCCCCATCACTACCCGCGTTGAGAATGTCGTTACCCACACCGCCGACTACCCGGTCCAGGTCACTACCGCCATTGACAATGTCATTGCCAGCACCGCCATCCAGGATGTCATTGTCACTGAGGCCATTAATGATATCGTCACCATTGCCCCCCGTGAGTACATCGTTACCCGCCGTACCCGAACTATTCTCAGGGTTGCTGTTACCCGCTTGTAAATAGTCAGGCACCCCATCACTGTTCGAGTCAAGCGCAGTGGGGTCACCGTTGTCACCAAAGGTGTTGGGTGCCGGATCCACATCATCGAGAATGCCGTCCCCATCCGTGTCAGATCCATCAACAACGCCGTCACCGTCACTATCCAGGTCTGCGTTCCCGCCTTCAATAACATCGTCAATGCCATCGCCGTCAGAATCAAGGTCTAGATAGTTAGGCGTACCATCGTTGTCAATGTCAGGTGCTGTGGGTTCGCCCTCATCACCAAAGCCATCGGCCGGGTCCACCACATCAGCAATGCCATCACCGTCAGAATCAGGCCCGTCAACCAGCCCGTCCCCATTGAGGTCATTGTTGCCGCCTTCGAGGACATCATTAATGCCATCGTTGTCAGAATCAAGGTCCAAATAGTCGGCCACATTGTCGCCGTCGGTGTCGGGGGCTGGGGTATCGCCGCCATCGCCAAAGCCATCGGCTGGGTCAACGGTGTCTACAATGCCGTCGCCATCGCTATCATCGGGCACCCCATCGCCATCGGCGTCAGGACCATCGACAATGCCATTGCCATCGGCGTCATTGTTGCCCGCTTCAATCACATCATTGATGCCGTCATTATCAGAGTCGAGATCTCTGAAGTCAGCAACGCCGTCCCCGTCCGTATCAGGATTGGGTACCGGAGTGCCGCTATGGCTGGGGTCAAGGGCGTTGGGTAAGCCATCGCCATCAGCGTCAGGGCCGCCGGTGTTGTCATCGATGCCATCGCCATCAACGTCGGTGCCGCCCGCTTCTAACACATCGTTGATGCCGTCATTGTCAGCGTCCAGGTCTTTATAGTCATCAACGCCGTCGCCGTCCGTATCAACGGGTTCGTCCGGTGTTCCGTCCCCATCGTAGTCAGGGGCACCAGACTCAGGTGTGGTTTCCACCGCATCTGCCAATCCGTTGGAGCCAAAGGAGTTGCTCGGGTCAATCACCCCGTTATTGTCAGTGTCCAACGCTGCAATATCAGTGGTACTTAACCCAGACTCTTGTAGGTCAGTGAGGCCATCGCCGTCAGAATCAAGGTCGAGATAGTCGGGCGTGCCGTCCCCATCGGTGTCGCCATTCCCTTCTTCTTCGTCCAGAATGCCGTCATTGTCAGAGTCGATGTCGAGGTAGTTGGGAATGCCGTCACCGTCAGTGTCATCATTGAGCGGATCGCCATCGCCGTCAGCATCTTCATCGATGGTGTCGATGCCGTCGCCATCATCATCGACATCTAGATAGTCGGGCGTGCCATCGTTGTCAGTATCCTGAGCGTCGCTGGGGTCACCATCACCATTGGGGTCAGGGTTCTCAAACTCGCTGTCAATACCGTCGTTGTCGTCATCGACATCCAGGTAGTCGGGGGTGCCGTCATTGTCAGTATCCTGAGCGTCGGATGGGTCGCCGTCGCCATTGGGGTCAGGGTTCTCAAACTCGCTGTCGACACCGTCGTTGTCGTCGTCGTTGTCGAGATAATCAGGCGTACCGTCATTGTCGGTATCCTGGGCATCGGATGGGTCGCCGTCGCCATTGGGGTCAGGGTTCTCAAACTCGCTGTCGACACCGTCGTTGTCGTCATCCACGTCTAGATAGTCGGGGGTGCCGTCATTGTCGGTGTCGACTGCGTCGGATGGGTCACCGTCGCCGTTGGGGTCAGGGTTCTCAAATTCGCTGTCGACACCGTCGTTGTCGTCATCGACATCCAGGTAGTCAGGCGTGCCGTCGTTGTCGGTATCCTG
>NZ_JADOER010000004.1:241310-409226 GCF_018739865.1 Leptothoe kymatousa TAU-MAC 1615
CGTCGCCATTGGGGTCGGGGTTCTCGAACTCGGTGTCAACGCCGTCCGCATCGTCATCAACATCTAAGTAGTCGGGGGTGCCATCGTTGTCGGTGTCATCGTTGGTGGGATCATTATCACCGTCGATATCCTCATTGATGGTGTCCACACCGTCGTTGTCGTCATCGATGTCTAGATAGTCAGGGGTGCCATCATTATCGGTATCTTGGGCATCGTCAGGACTGCCATTGCCGTTAGCATCTGGAATTTCCAGGGCAGTGGGCACCAAGTCACCGTCGTCGTCGACATCCTGGAAGTCGGGATCCGCGTCGCCATCCGTATTGGTTAGGGGATAGTTAGTAAATCCAGATTCGGTGCCGAATTCAACAATGTTGGGTAAGCCGTTGGTGTCCCCTGCACCGTTGGTATCGATGGCACCGTCATTGTTGGTGTCTAGCGAAGCAACAACAAAGGCTGGCAGCGTATCGGTGGCACCACTTTCTTGCAGGTCAAACAGGCCGTCATTGTCGCTGTCGAGATCGTAATGGTCGGGGGTGCCATCAAGGTCCGTATCATACCGATCATCGATGCCATCGTTGTTGGTATCAACAAAGCCAGGGGCATCGGGATCTTGCCAATCGGAGACTAAATCCCCATCGGCATCGGCATCGGGGTCAAGGCCACGGGTTTCAACGGTGTCCAGAATGCCATCGTTGTCATCGTCGAGGTCAATGCCATTGGCAACACCATCGCCATCCGTATCGATTTGGAGCGTCACCGTGGCGGTGTCCGTAGCCCCATCAACATCGCTGAGGATATAGTCAAAGACTTCGGACTCGCTGCCAACGGTGGCGGGAGTGATGTTGAAGGAGCCATTGGCTAAGAGATCAACAATGGTGCCGGTGGCAAGGGTGACGGGGTTGCCCACGCTGATGGCGACGGGCGTGCCGGGGTTCGCCGGGTCGATGATGGCGGTGATGCTAATGGTGTCGCCATCGCTGTCGCTATCGTTGGTGATGGCCGGTACGTTGGTAATGGTGCCGGGGGTGACTAGGACAGGGCCATCGTCAGTGGCCACGGGGGCTGGGTTGTCGATGGTCCAGACAAAGGAGTCGTCCACCGAGAGCGTGCCATCGCTGGCGGTGACAGTGACGTTAAAGGGACCGGACTGGGAGGCCGAGGAATCGACGGTGCCGGTGATTTCGCCAGTGGTGGGGTTAATGGAAAGACCGGTGGGTAGACCCGTTGCGGAGTAGGTGAGGGTATCACCATCCACATCGGCGAAGTTGCCAGAGACATCGAGACTGATGACGTCGCTGTCGTTGTTGCTCTGGTCTGTGATCAGTGTGTCAACAACGGGGGCATCGTTGACATCGATAATGTCGGCAAAGGACAGGGTGGCCGTGTCGGTGGCCCCATCGGCATCGGTGAGGGTATAGGTAACGGTGGGTACCGTGCCGTTGTAGTCAGGGGCTGGGGTAAAGCCATAGGAGCCATCACTGTTCAGGGTAATGGTGCCGATGGGATTCCCAGAGAGGTCGGTGAGATTAGTGGGAGTGCCGATGGGTAAAGCATCAGCGGAGCCGTTGCCATTGAGGTCGACCGTAGCCGCCGTGACGGTGATAGTGTCGCCGTCGGGGTCGCTGTCGGCGGTGGCATCGGTGATGACATTGCCCGAGACCGGGGTGTCTTCGGTGACGGTGATGGGACCATCGTCGGTGGCAATGGGGGCTGGGTTGTTGACGGTCCACACAAAGGTGTCATCAACGGAGAGCGTGCCATCATTAGCGGTGATGGTGACGTTAAAGGGACCGGACTGGGATGCGGACGCGTCAATGGTGCCGGTGATTTCGCCCGTGGTGGGGTTAATGGAAAGGCCGGTGGGTAGACCCGTTGCCGAGTAGGTAAGGGTGTCGCCATCCACATCGTCGAAGCTACCAGAGACATCGAGGCTAATGACATCGCTGTCGTCGTTGGTCTGGTTTGTTATTGGCGTGTCAACAACGGGGGCATCGTTAACATCGATGATGTCGGCGAAGGAGAGCGTGGCGGTATCGGTGGCACCATCAACATCGGTGAGGGTATAGGTGACCGTGGGCACTGGGCCATCGTAGTCGGGGGCAGGGGTAAAGGTGTAGCCACCATTGCTGTTGATATCCATAGTACCGATGGGGTTACCGGCACCATCAGTAACGTTGGTGGAAATCCCAATGGGAAGAATCTCCTGGTTGCCATCGCCATCAATGTCCATGGTTGCGGCGGTGACGGTGATGGTGTCGCCGTCGGGGTCGCTGTCGGCGGTGGCATCGGTGATGACATTGCCAGACACAGGGGTGTCTTCTGTAACCGCAATGGGGCCATCGTTGGTGGCAATGGGAGCGGGGTTATTAACAGTCCAGACAAAGGAGTCGTCCACCGAGAGCGTGCCATCGCTGGCGGTGACGGTGACATTAAAGGGACCGGACTGGGAGGCCGAGGAGTCAATGGTGCCCGTGATTTCGCCGGTGGTGGGGTTAATGGAAAGACCGGTGGGTAGACCCGTTGCCGAATAGGTGAGGGGGTCTCCATCTACATCGGAGAAGTTGCTAGAGACATCTAAGCTGATAACATCGCTATCGTTGTCAGCCTGGTTAACGATGGGGGTGGCAACGGGGGCATCGTTAACATCGGTGATATCAGCAAAGGAGAGAGTGGCCGTGTCAGTACCGCCGTTGCCATCGCTGAGGGTGTACTCCACCGAGGGCACCGTGCCGTTGTAGTTGGCAGCGGGGGTAAAGGTGTAGGTACCATCGCTGTTAACAACAAGGGTGCCGATGGGGTTGCCGCTGTTGTCGGTGATGTTAGATGGCGTACCGATGGTGAGGGCATCGGGAGTACCGTCGCCATTTAGGTCTACGGTTGCCGCCGAGACTGATAATGGATCATTCTCAATATCGCTATCCGGAACTGCGTCAGTAATGACATTGCCCGAGACAGCGATGTCTTCTGTGACCGCAATGGGGCCATTATCCGTAGCGACTGGATCGTCGTTGACGGGGGTCACCGACAACTGCAGCAGTCCATCATCGGTTTCGGTGCCATCACTAATGGTGTAAGTGATATCAGGGACGGAACCGTTGTAGTTGGTGGCGGGGGTAAAGGTGTAGGTGCCGGTGCTGTTAACGACGATGGTGCCGATGGGGTTGCCGCCGTTGTCGTTGATGGTGGTGGTGGTGCCTAGGGTTAGCGATTCAGGAGTGCCGTCACCATTGGTATCGACTGTGGCTGCCGTAACGGTGAGGGCATCTCCATCGGGGTCGCTGTCGGGGGTGCCATCGGTGAGGACATTGCCAGAGACAGCTGTGTCTTCGGGGGTGGTGTTCGTATCATCCTGGGCGACGGGTGGGGCATTGTCGTCGCGGTAGTCCAGGTCGATTGTGGAGGGGGCTGCATTGGCACCATCGGCGTCGGTGTCATTGTCTGTGTCGGCTAGGGTGAAGTTGCCACTGCCGTCGATGTTTTCGTCGTTGACATCGTAGCCATCGTTGGTGTTGCCACCTTCGTAGGCATCGAGCAGACCGTCGCCATCGGTGTCGTTGTTGTTGGCCGCTGCGGTGAGGCCGGACTCAGCTTGGTCGGTGTCGCCATCTGCGTCGGAGTCGGAGTCGAGGTAGTCGGCGGTGGAGTCGCTGTCGGTATCGACGGGGGTGAGACCAACGCCGGTGGCTACGCCTCCGGCGATGATGCCTGCGTCGAAGTTGTCGTCGAGACCATCGTTGTTGGTGTCGGTGATGCCTGCGCCGATGCCGCTGGGGGCGATGTAGTCGGCAGTGGTTTGGGCCTCAACGTTGTCGGTGATGCCATCGTTGTCGGAGTCGAGGTCGTATTGATCATAGATGCCATCGCCGTCAGTATCGTAGGGTACTTCAACCTCAATAGATATGAATGCGTTGCGGCCGATGCTAGCGTTACCGACACCATACCCGTAATATGCGCTGATGGATGAGGCATTCCTATACTCAGCCGTGATGAAGTGATCGGGATCTGTCGTGGCAGAATCTCCAAGGGGACTAGCGAAACTGGTATATCCAGCAGGTGGCGTGAACGTTGATGGTATTGGGTTCAGATCGTTTCCTGCGGTGATGCTAGTGTGGCCAGAGAACCCGCCAACCTCAGGACCATCAATATCCATCAACGAAGTCGTTGCGGAAATAATGTCGATAACATCTCCCGTGGGATTTGCATCTGTTGAACTACCTGCAGCAGTAATCGAATAACTAAAGGCAACGTAGTCACCTTCACTTGCCTCAAATGATCGAGCAAGAATCCTATCATTGATGATAGCTACAGAATCACCGGATATTGTGTGGAGTTCAAGTTCATCGATCGTGAGTGTGACGTCATAGAAAGTTCCATTTGGCAATGGAATTGCGTTCCGCCAAACAAACACATCTCCTTGCTGAGTGTTGTCTATATCTGCTCCATTTAGAGAATCAGGTACAAAGCTGAGATCCAAAACGGTTTTGAACGCTTCATCCGTATCCAAGATGCCGTCGTTGTCGTCGTCGATATCATTGATGTCGACAACGCCATCACCATCGGTGTCGAGCTGGTCGCGGAAGTCAAAGTCTGAGGTTAGCGGTGTAGCTCCTGTTCCATCAGCAGCGGTGTCGTTGTCGATGTCGGGCAGGTTGAAGTTGCCGCTACCGTCGATGTTCTCGTCATTGACGTCGAAGCCGTCGTTGTTGTTGGTGCCTTCGTAGTCGTCGAGGAGACCGTCACCGTCGGTGTCGGTGGTGGTGGTGGCAGCGGTGAGGCCAGATTCGGCTTGGTCGCTGAGGCCATCGCCATCGGAGTCGGAGTCGAGGTAGTCTGCAGTACCATCGCTATCAGTATCGATGGGAGAGAGACCGTTACTATTAGCGGCACCGGTGGTGTCGCTGTCATAATTGTCGTCTACTCCGTCGCGGTCAATGTCAATAAAGTTGCCACCGTTATTAGGGTCGCCTGTACCGGAGGGTGCCTTGTAGTCTGCAGTGGTTTGGGCTTCAACGTTGTCGGTGATGCCGTCGTTGTCGGAGTCGAGGTCAAGGTGGTCAAAAACACCATCACCATCGTGATCAATACCAAGGGTCGTTAGTTTAAAGGCATCGATGAAGTTACCAATTGTGGCTCCCCCCGCCGCAGAAACTGAGTCAAAGGAGAAGCGGGTGGTGGTTTGTCCCTCTGGTACGGTGTAAGTGCCTGTGTAAACGACCCAGCCGGTATTGTCAGTGGACATGGTTTCCACTACAGTCAATGCGCTGCCGGGGTCACCAATGCTGACTGTGGCTGTATCTACCCCTGCTCGTCCACGGTGGGCGACGGACCATTCAATGGTCGTACCAGGCTCAATTTCAATATCTTGGAAGAGGGACGCTACCTGGTTGGCGTTCAGTTCGGCATGGTAGTCGCCTTCGTAGGAGGCTACGCCTGCATGGCCAGTGTTCCAAATTTCGATTTTGTCATCGGTAGCATCCGTGGACCAAAAGGGGACTGCGGATTCATCAAACAGGGCAAAGTCTCCTGGTGCTATGCCACCTGGAGAGTCAAAATTATCGTTGTTAGCGATTACAACATCAAGCCCTTCATTAGTATCAAGGATGCCGTCGTTGTCGTCGTCAAGGTCGTTAGCATCAATAACACCGTCGCCGTCAGTGTCGAGCTGGTCGCGGTAGTCTAGGTCGGCAGTGAGCGGAGTGGCTCCTGTGCCATCGGCAGCGGTGTCGTTGTCGATATCTGGCAGGTTGAAGTTGCCACTACCGTCGATGTTTTCGTCATTGACGTCGAAGCCATCGTTGTTGTTGGAACCTTCGTAGTCGTCTAGGAGACCGTCGCCGTCGGTGTCGTTAGTTGTTGTGGCCGCCGTCAGACCAGACTCGGCCTGATCGCTAACACCATCAGCATCGGAGTCGGAATCGAGATAGTCGGAAGTGGAATCGCTATCGGTATCGACGGGAGTGAGGCCACCTAGATAGGCTGAGTTAACACCATCGTTGGTGGTGTAGGTGGCAGCCGTATCTGCATTGGGCGCAATATAGCCATCAGTAGTTTGTGCTTCAACGTTGTCGGTGATGCCGTCGTTGTCGGAGTCGATGTCGAGGTGGTCGAAGACCCCATCACCATCCGTATCGCGGTCAAAGCCCAGCAGTGATTCAGGAACTGATGTGGCACCGTAGTAGAGACCAGCAGATAATGCTGTGCCTGTAATTTCAGTAGTGGGAATCGCACCTGTGCCACCACTGATGGGGCTAGAGGGTACATCCAAACGTAATAGGCTAGATTGACCGCCGCTGTTGTTAGCAACGGCATAGATATCACCATTGGCATCTGCCGTTAAGCCAAAGGCATTGGCCGGTAATGTGCCCAGGATGGTGTCTGATGTAATGTTGTTATTGTCATCCAGAGTGACTTCTCTTAGGACAGCTCCGCCATCACTCCAAGAAATGTATGCTCTATCTGCTAAGAAGATAAAGTCGCCTCCGGCAGAACCACTGCCAAAGTCGTGCCAAAGTGTGGCCCCAGCCGGGTTGGTTGGATCAAATCGATGGATTTCTGAAGTGCCTGCAAAGCCTGCATAGGCAAGACCATTTTCGTCAAATGATAGGGCATTGGCAGAAGCTGCTACAGGTAATGTGCCAATGAGAGTTGTAGCTGCAGTATCAGGATCAATTTCATAAACTGCTGAAGGGCTGGAAAATTCAACACCATAGAGCTTGCCATCGGGAGCTATGCCGATGTCACCAAAGGTAATGCCTAGGTTACCTACAGTAGTGGTCGTAGGCGTGCCATTTACATCATCAACTCTGACTAGGTCCTGATTGTTATCGTTGAGATAGATGGTAGAAGATAGTCCTTCGGGACCTACGCGTTCGATAACATCCAGGATGCCGTCGTTGTCGTCATCTAGGTCGTCGATGTCAGTAACACCATCGCCGTCAGTGTCGAGCTGGTCGCGGAAGTCGAAGTCAGCGGTTAGGGGAGTGGCCCCGGTGCCATCGGCAGCCGTATCGTTGTCGCTATCGGGCAGGGCAAAGTTGCCACTACCGTCGATGTTCTCGTCATTGACATCGAAGCCGTCGTTGTTGTTAGTACCTTCATAAGCGTCAAGAAGACCGTCGCCGTCGGTGTCAGTTGTTGTTGTGGCAGCAGTGAGACCGGACTCTGCTTGGTCGCTGGCACCATCGTCATCGGAGTCGGAGTCGATGTAGTCGGCGGTGGTGTCACTATCGGTATCCACAGGGGTGAGGCCAGGGCCACCGGACCCATCGGCAGTTAGATAGGCGCTGTTGAGACCATTATTAGTTGTGTAATCCGCGTTAGTATCTGCATTGGACTCGATATAATCCGCAGTGGTTTGAGCTTCGACGTTGTCGGTGATGCCATCGTTGTCGGAGTCGATGTCGAGGTAGTCGGCGATGCCGTCGTTGTCAGAGTCAGAGAAGGCTGTAGATACTAGCGCAAACCCATAGGCGTCTGCAGAGGCAGTACCCGTTACGGTAATTTCGATGGTGGAATAGGTACCGGGAAGTACATATTCACCATGCCACTCGTTACCAGTAATGGTATTGCCAGAAACAGAAACAGGGCCAGTGGTAATGCCAGAGCTACCGCCGCTGTGGGTGTAGGATATTTGAACATCAACTGGCTCACCGTCGCCTAAGATGGTGTGGGTGGCAGGGTTAGTTGTTGCACCGAGACTCCACACCTGAAATGTGGGGTTCTCGATGGGTTGATCAAAGGTGAATGTGAGCACATCGCCGTCTTGGGGAGCTGTGCCGGTAAATTCACCGGTAAACTCTTCTTCCCCAATGGTGTGTGAACCAGCTGTGGGGGTATTGTAAAAGTCATGTCCCCAGATAGGCCCGTCAAATGTGACATTGACTGTTTCGCCATTGACCGCGTTGACGATGGTTCCTGTTCTGGCGTTGGGGTCGTTGGTGCCTGCCCAGTCGATGTAGTTGCGCTGGGTGACTACCTGCTCAACGGTGTCAAGGATGCCGTCGTTGTCGTCGTCGACGTCGTTGACGTTGATAACGCCATCACCGTCGGTGTCGGCCTGGTCGCGGTAGTCGAGGTCAGTGGTGGGCGGTGCAGCATTGGAGCCGTCGGCAGCGGTGTCGTCATCGCTGTCGGCTAGGGTAAAGTTACCGCTGCCGTCAATGTTCTCGTCATTGACATCAAAGCCATCGTTGTTGTTGGCACCTTCAAAGATGTCTAGCAGACCGTCACTGTCGGTGTCGGCATTGGCTACAGCGGGGGCATAGGTGATGCCAGATTCGGCTTGGTCGTTAATTCTGTCACCATCGGAGTCGAGGTCGAGATAGTCAGCTGTGGAGTCACTATCGGTATCGACCGGGGTGAGCCCACCAAGATAAGCGGAGTTTACACCACTGTTAGCAGTGTAAGTAGCGGCGTTATCTGCATTAGGCGCAGTATAGGCACTGGTTAACTGAGCTTCGACGTTGTCAGTGATGCCATCATTGTCGGCATCGATATCTAAGTGGTCGGCAATACCATCCCTATCCGTGTCATAGGCAATTTGTTTTAGCGAGATATCGTCGAGGGCTAAATCATTACCCACACCGCCGGGGCCATTGTTGCGAAAAATCAGCCTTAGGGATGTGTTGTTGCCATTTTCAAAGCGGATGCCAAGCTCATGCCACTGATCATCTTCTGCAATGTTGCCAGTATCAAAACTTGCTAGAACAGTGCCGCTAGTATCTTGAACTTCAAAGGTGACATCTGGGGGTAAAAAGTTGCGGCCAGGGCTAACCAAGTTACGAACAAATGCAGACAGTTCGTAGTGTCCGTCGGGTTCTAACCCAGTGATGACGCGGTTATAAAATTCACCGGCAGTGAACTCTGCGTTGACGATCATCATGCGGCCATCGGTGTTGCCGGTATGATCGGTAAAGTTGCTCCAAATACCTGAAGCTACGTTGGTGCTCGCATCATTAGTATTGCTGAGAACAGCATATTCACCATCGTTGACATTGGGGCTACCGCCAGTGCCGTCTTCGTAGTTGTAGTTGGTATAGGCCGTGGTGGTTCTGCCACCGGTACCAAAATCTTCGACCAATTCAACATTGAGGTCAATGATGCCATCGTCTGTCAGTTCGCCAGTATTGACAGCTGTGCTGGCCAGGAGACCGTTGTCAAATTCGTCCGCATCTAGGATGCCGTCGTTGTCGTCGTCGAGGTCAATGTCGTCATCAACGCCGTCGCCATCGGTGTCGGGGAGGACGGCGGGATAGGCGGCGAGGGCAGCGAGGGAGAAAGGAGAATTCGGAAGTTGGGAAATTGTGGGTAATGCCTGGGGAAATGTGGTGTCTAGAGCCCAGCTGCCGCCAAGGGCTGCGTTGCCGACTTTGGTGGTGGAGGCGTGGATGGTGGCTCCGGTGATGCGGTGGAGCTTGGTGATAAATTCTTCTCCGGCGTCGCCAGTGGCTAGGTTGCAGGCATAGAAAGATAGGGAGTGGGGAGTGGGGAGTGGGGAGTGGGGGTGGCACTGCCCACCGTCCAGGGAAAACCAGGTTTTTAGGTGCTCGGTGTAGTGAGCGAGGGTGTCTAGGGATAGGTGGGTGTTACCTAAACGAATGCTGCCGGGGATGGCGTGGGCGACAATGTGTAACCTTAAACCGTGCCCTAACTCCTGTGGAGACGCTTCGTGAACGACTTCGCTCAGGGCACGATTCTTTTTTAAGATATTCGTAATTTGTTGGATGCCGTCTTGCTGGGCATCTAAAATATGAGCCTGCACACCGGGCTGCAGACCCTGGAGTAGCTGTTGTGGGTCTGCGACGCCTGCATCAATGAATACGAAGGAAACGGTTCTGAAAGCCTGATTGATCATGGGTTCTGTGATGAATGTGTGGAAATATAGAAATGCTTAAGCAAGGCAGAGCCTCACAACAAAATGTGTGAGAACCGGTGGTTGGGTTTGATGTCAATAGATTGATTGCACTGGCCTTGCCTGAGTTAGTGTCTCTGGCAGCTGGTCAGGCGTTAATTCTGTGCTGGATGCGCTAGCCTGCCTAGGCCATGGGCCTGGTGGGCAGAACTTTTATCCTAGGAATGAATGCCGGGATTTTGTGCGATCGCACACCGTAATACAAGACTATTGATATGCAAGGAGCGTGGTAGTTCTGTCGCAACAACTCTAGCGAGCTGGACACTGATGAAGCGGTGGATGCATACCGAAAGGCTGATGACTGAATCGAGGAAGTTGGTAGAGACCCGATTGAGACTAAGTACAGCAGCCAAATCTACACCAACTTTAACAATCTACCCCGGTCGCCATAACCGCCATTCTTCCTAACTCTGCGCCCAATCTGGTGTGAAGATGTCGTCCTGAATGCGATGGGGTTGCGTATGTTTTCGGTGCATCCTGTGAAATCCTTCACACAACAGACAACCATGCGCAGAAAACTACTTAGTGTTGTCCGATGGCTGCCTGTTGCCCTAGGGAAGGTTACTGAATACATCTGTCAGTCACATTGACATAACCCGCTGTGCTGGGTGTTAACCCGAGGAAGAAGTCATTCACCAAGAAGACAACGTTAGTATCGGCCACCAGGTCAGCGAGATCCTGTACCTGTACCGAAGCAATGTTGCCATTAAACGTAGGATCGGGCGCTGTGATTTCAATGCTGTTGGTCGTTACATTATCTTCCAGCACTAGACAAGCATTCACGCTACCGGCGGGTAAGGTGGTGTCTGTGCTGATGGCAATGTCGGGGGTCGCCCCATTACCCGAAATAGTATTGTTGCCAATGCCCACCACCGGTAAGATTGCCACATCTTCCAGGTCTAGGGTGATGGCCTGACCGCCATTGCCGGTGATGGTATTGTCACTGATGCCCAGGGCACCGGTGTCATTATCTGTTCGCCACTCTTGCACACTGGCTGTCTGGGCTACGGAATCAATGCCGTTACCACCATTGTTCACGATTTGATTGCCCTGAATAAACAGTTCTTGCGCGCCCGCATCCAATAGCGTGATGTCGATACCGTCCAAGGCATTATTCGTGATCTGACTATTGGTGATCACAATTTCCTGGGGCGATGCGCCATCGGGGGTGGATACGGTGACGCTACCATTAATGGCCGTATCACCATTAACCACGGCGATACCATTGCCGCCACTGTTGGTAACAGTGCCGTTATCCAGGGTAAACAATTGCTGGTGGACGCCCACATCGGCCACCACCTGGAGACCGTCACTGCCGCTGGTGTCAATGGTGGTATCGTTCACCGTTAGCTGTTGGGTACTGGCTGCCGTGAGAGAATCTCCCTCCGCCCGTAGCACCAGACCTTCATCCGTACTATTGAGGATGCTAGTAGTGAGGGCCGTACCCCCTGGGGTGCCAACGCTGGTATTAGCAGTTGAGCTAGGGCCAACGGAGATAATCTGGCTAGGAAATTCGGTGCCAGCGGTGGCAATGGTGGAGAAATCCATGCCCACCTGGTTATTGTTAAGGTCAAACCCAGCAATGGTGGCCTGGAGCGGACGGTCGGTGCTGGTATTTTCAATAAAGATGCCGCGCTCAGTGGAATTGTTGACCACGTTGTCGAATAGAATGGCGCTACCGCCCACATCATTGAGGAAGATGCCGCTGCCGCCTGAGTTAGAAATCAGGTTGTTGCGCAGTTCTACATTGTCAATGGCGCTGCCAGTTACACCATGCTGGGTGGCTCCGTCAATTTGGAAGCCCGCTAGGACCGTATTGTTACCCAGGGTCACCAGGTCAGCGGCTGAGCCCCCAGTAATGGTGGGAAAGACCCCGTCGTTTGAGTCGGGCAATGAAACGGTGATGCCGTTAGCATTGGTAATGCTGGCATCGACGTTAAAGTTTTGGTCCGCCGAGAAGGGTAAACGGGTGGCCGTAGACGGGAAGATGGAAAATTCCATGCCGGCAATAATTTGCTCGGGCCCCTGGGAAAGGACGCGCACCCGGTCTGGAATGGTAAACCCAGGGATGGTGCTACCGGAGGCGATTTCGCCATCGACATACACAATGGTGTTGCCATCGCTGTAGGTGGTGGGGTCGCTGTTAATTAGGGTAATGGCATCGTCAACGGTGGCGAAGGGGCTTTCGTAGGTGCCGTCGCCAGCAGCGCCCCCCAGGGCTACGTGGACAAAGCGATAATCTTCTTCCTCTTCTGGGTTGCGTAGGGGTTCAGTTTCTTCGTCGAAAATGATTTCGGATTCGTTGATGATGTTGACGGCCACATTGTCCCGTCGAGCGATGGGGTCCCGCAGGCGGATGGGCACTTCAAATTCTTCTTCGAATTCGTTTTCTTCGTCTTCTTGGAAGCGCAGTTCGGGCCAGGTGGCACCGATGGATAGGGCCACGGTGGTGCCAAATAGCCCATCGTGCTGGAGGGAAAGACCGGCATTAAAATTGGAGTCGAAGTTAACGGCTAGGCGGGCCTGGCCGCCAAGGCTGCTCTCCTCGCCAGACAGTAGATAGCCGCCGACATAGCCCATGAGCTCGCCGCCATCCCACTCGTCTAGTTCGGCCCCAAATTCGGCATCAAAGCCGCCGAGGGCATCTTCTTGTTCTAAAATGCGCTGGCGTTCGCGAATGGCCGATAGCACCAGCTGGTTGCCTGCGAAGCCGGTGCTGGTTTGGAGGCCGGTGTCGGTGTCTATGTTGCGGATGGTGTTGGTGCGATCGCCAATGGGAAGATAGCCATTAATGCGAAATTCCCAGTCATCATCGATGCGCTCATAGCCGGTGGCCAGTTGAAAGAATGAGCTTTCGTCTGTAAACCTGCCGTCGATGCCCACATAGCCGCCGCGGATATCCCCTTCGTCAGTGGTCTCATCTTCATCCTGACGGTAGCCCCGGTGGCCGAGGCTGAGGCTAAAGCTGGGGTCGCCATCATTCACCTGCAGGTCGCCTTCGAGGAAGGTCACGTCCAGCTCATTCAGGTCCTCAATATTTTGGTCTAGGGGCAAAAAGCCTTGGACACCGATGGTTTCGCCAAACCCATTGGTGGCGGTACTGCCATTGACGCCAAAGCGCGCCGGAATTTCTAAATCGGCGGCACTGTAGTTTTGGCTAACGGTGCCCTCAGCTTCATCCCCAGGGGCGTCAGCTTGGGCGACGGTCTGGGCGTTGGTGCCTTTGATAGCACCGGTGGGAGACAATGTAGCTGCGGCTAAATCGGCTGCCGTCGTGGAGATTTTAGTGGCAGCTTCTGTAATGGTTGGTGTAGTTTGCTCTGGCGGATGCTCAATCGCTTCGGACTGTTGGCTAAACTGGGGTGCCCTAGCCGCCGCTTCGGGGACAACTATGGGCTGCGGAATCACGTCTGCGATTTGCGTTACCACGGAATCGATGATGGCAGATGTATTTTCAGCTGCTGAAGCATCGACAATTGGCTCAGCGGCGATTGTGTCTTGGCCAGTGGCCAACAATGTTCCCGCAGCCATCAGTAATGTGGATTTCGAGAGGATCTCCTTACGGGATTTTTTATGCGATATGGGCATTGACAAACTACCTTATAGTTAAAAGATCAGACTTTTTAGCGATATAAACTGGAGCGTTACTGATGCTCGGGATGATTTGCGCGATCGCACCTAGGCTATGGGCCCAGTGCGCAGATCGTTGCACCCGTTAAATCAACAACGGCAAAATATAGGACCATGGCCTTTAGCTGGTGACAGCTACGGTTTCACCATGTCCGATCGCAGGTAGTGCTGGAAAAACTGTTGAAGCAGGGTTGTAAGCTCTTGGTCGTAAAAATATAGTTTGTCGCCCATGGGCCATAGCCAGGTGGCTAAGGGCTTGTTAAAAAATAAAATCATGGTCTTGTTCCTTGAAATCAAGGCTTAACAAGCCTTGTCGGATTAAACCGTGAAGTAGTTTCATAACAGCTCCTAAACCCATTTAGTCGTTGCAGCTATGGGCGGTTGAATCTGTTGGTGGAGACAGACAATAACTATAAAATCCTTTAAAGAACACACATGTTGGTTATGCAATGGTTTTGGCAAGATACTGTTTTGTTATTAAAACGGGCTTGTCCAAACGGTTGAGGCTATCAACAATTTTTCATCTGATGTCTAGCCCATCATGCCCTGGAAGTAGAGGTGTTTCTTCTCAGTGCAAACACCAAATTGTTTATATTTGGGCATAATGGCGGATTTTGAAAAAATGTCCTGTATGTATTAGTGTGCCGATGTTTAAAGGGGATGCTTAACAAGATTATTTGATGTAATCAGGTCGCCAAATCCCATTAAGGATGAACAACGTCCCGTTAATTAACCCGTGCCCTAAACTGCACATAGCCATAGGCCCCTACGGCATTGGTGCTGGCATTGGGTAAGTCGCCTAGGTTCACCACTACAGCCCCATTTGGATTGGCATTAATGCCGTTGCCATCGCCGTCGCAGTCTATATTTGGAAATCTACTGGCTGGATCGATTCCGGGTTCGAAATAAATAGCACTATCACCGTCGTTGGCCCCCGTGTGATGCTCGGTCGTACCATTTAGAAACAGTTTGATGCTGAGGTCGTTGCCGCCAATGCCTCCTGAGGATTGGGCATTGCCATTGTATGCGTTGGGAACAAAGCTAGTGAACGATGGCACATAATCACAAAAAACAACATCGGTCGCGGCTGCATCCCCCGAGGAGAGAAAGTAAATCGTATATTCAATCTCATCGTCGGGCGAAACGTTGCCACCATTTGTTGCCCCATTCAATAGGGGATCGCTGCTAGGTGTTCCATTTACCGTGGGCCACTGATTGGTTTCTAATGGATCCGCATTGGCCGGGTCATAGGCCGGATTGGTGGGGTCGCTGACAGGGGCAATGTAGTTGTCGTCATAGTCGTTGGTGGGGTCGTCAGTATAGCTGGCGAGGCTGCGATTGTCGGTGGTCAATGTATTGTTGTTAATGGCCGTAATCCGTTTGACGAGTAATACATTAGGCTTGTCGCCACTGACAACTTCAACGATTTCAACTTGGTAATCTTCGACCTCGCCGTCGGGGGCTCCGCTGGTGGCAGATAGCCCTGCCTGAGAACTGTAGCGAAAACGCGCATAGGTGGTGCCCGCGGTGGCCCCTGCTGGTATGGTTACGCTGAGGGTGCCACTGGCAACGCTATCATCTAGGGCAATCTGTTCTCCGGCAGAAAAAGTGCCGTCTCTATCCCAATCAATCCAACCGTTTAAGACACCATTTCCCGTTGTTACAACGTTTAGGTTAACTGTATTGCCGATGGCTAAATTCTGGCCTTGCAGGCTGGTGCCATTGAGCTGAATGCCATCATCATTGCCATCGTCGGTGGCGTTGTTGTTGTTGTCTATGCCATTGCTAAATCCATCAAAGTCAATGGTGACGCCGCTGCCCAAAAACGTGGCATAGTCCACACCGTGGAAAGCTCCCCCATCGTCCCCTAGGGTTTGATAGTTGCCGGGCCCCGCACCCGTGCCGGTGTCTGGTGCATCGCCAAAGTCAATTGGGAGCGGTGCGATCGCGCAGCGAGCCCCGTCATTTCTAGAGGCCGGTCGCCCAGTAGATAGCGGTACAATTTGAGTCGCTGGATCAATCGGTTGGCTACTAGATAATGCAGCCGGATCAGAAATATCTATGCGATATAGAATGCCTGTCGCATTATTAGAAACATAAAAAGCCCCGGTGCCATCAAAATATACGGCACCATAGGAGCCATCGGGTAAACCCGTTGCTCCTAAATTCTCAATGGTGCCAGTATCAGGATTGATGCGTAGTAAATTGCCTGTAACCTTTTCAATGGTATAGAGCTGATCGTCGAGTGGATTGAAGCCCCAATCTGAAAAATCAGGGGACGATGGAATTGGAACCGTGTTTACCAGATCCAAAAAGTCGGCGGAGTTTGAATCCACATTAACAACGTAAAAGCTGGTGCGGTCTTGATGATATAGATACAAGTCACCATTTTGATTAACATCACCCACATTAAACGCCCCGGTGGGTAAACCAGTAATGGCGCCCAGATCAGTGATTTGGTAATTGCTATCTAGTCGTAATACGTGACCATTCTGATTGCCAATATCGTAGCCATAGATATAATCATCGGTGGGATTATAGCCAATGCCGTTGATCAGATACGGTGTATTACTCGCATCAGTAATATTGCTACCGACTTCTGTTTCATCCCCAGTAAATAGATTGACAATGTAAATATCGTGGGCGCTATCGCCTAAACTCGCCTTTGCTAGAAATGTATCAGCAGGACAGTTGTTAAACGGAGTAGCCGCCACCGCTACTGGAAAACAAGTTCCCAGCAAAGATAGCAAAGATGCGCCCAGTGCTTTGGGCCACCCTTTAGTTATGGACAACTGTGCTTGCATGGGTCAGTGGGCTGTGCTGTGTTCATATGGAAAAATAATTTCGATGGCACCCTAAGGATGGAAAGCATGCTACAGAAGAACCTGATTCATTAAATCCAATTTAACATTAGAAAAATGTTGATGAAAGACAGTGCTTCTGGCAGTAGATACGGTTACTACTAGGATGCTTGAACACGGCTACATTTAGCTTCCGCAGTCTTGCTGAGAGTTGTCGTCAGCACTGTAGAAGATTACGGAATAGCTCTGTAAGAGACCTATGTAATTCTGCTGTTGACGTTGGCAATGTTGAACACGTTTATTTCACCCTTGCTCGAAATCTCACATACCCATAAGACTCATCAGCGACTGTCGTTGCAGAGCTAGCATTCAAAATGTCCCCTAAGTCTACAACGATGGCTCCATTGGGATTCGCATTGCTATCGTTGCCGTCGTTGTCACAGTCAGTGCCATCAAAGCGTGGATCATTGGCTGGATCGACTCCGGGGCCAAAGTATACGACTGCGTCATCATCATTTGCGCCTGTATGGTATTCCGACGCACCATTTCGATGAACTTCAACACTTAGATCTGCACCCGTAATACCACCCGGAACCTGCGGATTACCATTAAAGCTGTTGGCTAAAAAGTCCGTGTAAGTAGGGACATAGTCACAGAAGCGAATATTCTCAGCTGGTGACTGTCCTGAAGAAAGGAAGTAAATGGTGTACTCAATCTCATCATTGGCCACCACATTACCGCCATTAGTGCCACCGGGCAGATAGGTGCTCAGGGGGGTGGGCCACATGTTAGTTTCTGCAGCATCAAAGGCAGGATCATTAGGGTCAAAAGACGGGCTGCTAGGGTCGCTTACGGCGGGTAAGGTATTGTCATCATAGGGATTACTAACCTCATCTTCATAGGCACCCAAGTCGCCGCCGTCGGACATGCTGGTGGTGCCATTAATCGCTGTAATCCGTTTTACGAGTAGTACCCGTGGGTCACCGGGTTCGCGGTAGGCAACTTCAGAAACATCATTGATTTGGTTGGGTAAATCGGCTGGTGGATCGTCCACGCTGCCATTGGGGTCTTCATAGCTCACTCCGGTGACGCTGCTGCCACCTTCGTCGCTATCAGAGCGAGTGTCATTGTCACTATCGGTGTCTAGATAGTCGGGGGTATCGTCTGTATCTGTATCTTGCGGGACATTAAAGGTGCCACCATCCCCTGCACCCGTATCGTAGATGTCGATAATGCCGTCACCGTCGCTATCATCGTCAGTCACATTCGTGTCTGCCGGGAAATTCGTGGCATAGTCTGCCGTTAGCTGCGCTTCAATCGCGTCTGGAATACCGTCGCCGTCACTGTCTAGGTCAATGAAGTTGGGGATATCATCGGCGTCGTTGTTAGATTCTGCAGGGGATGTGCCCTGATTAGGTCCGTTAGTCGTTTCAATGGCGTCAGCAAGACCATCACCGTCACCGTCGCTAAATTCAGCACCATCGATGATGCCGTTATTGTCAGGATCTAAGTTTGGCCGGTCGGCACCACTCTCCTCTAGGTCGCTAATACCATCATTATCACTATCCAGGTCACACTTATCGGGAATGCCATCGCCGTCACTATCCCGCACCTGCGCTATAAACAAACTATAGTTATTGTCCAATGCGCTGGTGTTGGTACTTTTAACTTCTAGGTTCGTGACCGATGTGCTAGAAGCCCATAGGAAACCGTCGTCGTTGGTGCCATCCTCGCTACCATCTGCGAAGATGCGATATAAATTACCAATGTTGTCTTCGGCGTATCCAGTTTCTAGAGAGCTAAGCAGACGATAGCCCGTGCCATCTAAGGAAACAATGCCATCGTAGTCGCCAAGGTCGGCCAAGTCTCCATCATGGCGTAGTTGCACCTCCACCGGTACAGTTCCCGACATTGTGAATGTCGTACTCTGGGTGGCAGGGACGGTCCAGCCATCACCGGCAGTTGCATTCCCCCCTGTCCAGGAGAGAATCACGCTGCCGGTAGGCAGGCCAAACGATGTACTAATGTCTTGGGAACCACTGTTGCCGCTCATTCCGGCACCCAGGCCAACGGTTGAAGGCAGAATATTAATAAACGTGCCCCCCTCGTCGGCATCAAGAATGCCGTCATTGTCATCATCTAGATCAATGGCGTTGTCTAACCCATCGGCATCGCACATGGCACTGGTGCCCATCCCTGCCGGAGCTAGATCAAACGGAAAGTTAACGTCTGAAACATTTGCCCCAGCGACAGTGACCAAACGAGGGTTCTTTTGGGCGGCATCGGCATCTCCACCACCGTAAATATTAAGGCCCAGATCAGAGTCGGATGTGTCGGTGTTAACCCAGAAAGTACCGTTGCCTAACCCTGGGAAACTATAGTCTCCATTGCCGTCGGTGGCGGTAGTTGTTAACAACGTATCTGTTGCGGGATCAAAAACACCGTCGCCATTATCTTCATACAGTTCCACATCGACAAAGCCAATGCCGTTCTCACTGCCGTTCAAGACATCGTTGCCATCGTTGCTACCGGTGCCAGAACCATAGTCTCTAAAAACATTTCCGCTCAGATCGTAGGTGGTAAAGGTATACGTGGCACAAACCGACATTTGACCGGCATAGCTTGTAATATTGGCCGATTGACTACCTTGGGTCGATGAAATGGTTGCTGTTCCACCATTGGCACTAACAGACAGATCAACCGTTTCACTAGCGCCAGATGCGCTAGCAACAAAGTCTGCTGGGTTGCTATAGCTAGCTACACTAACCGAATCTACATGGTTGAGTGTGGTCGTGCCCCCCGATGTACCGCCAAAGTCTGTTGTGCTGTCGTAGGTAGGAATATTAAAGACAGTGGCGTTGCTATGGCTGGTGTTATTTAGGTTTGTGGCATCAGGTAAAACAGTGGCAATGCTGCTGTTGGGATCTACCGTAATGTTGTTTGTGCTAGCGGCTGTATTCTCATATTGAACAGTTGTAGCGATATGGGAATCGAGTTTCAGTGCGACATTGGTTAAGTCGCCTAGGGCGGGATCAAACTTCGGTATGTTGACTATCTGGGTCCAGTCCATGCCCTGGAGTGGCGAAATAATTTCACACATGACCAGGGTGCCGGGGGTGGAGACTAAACCCGCATCAATGCCCGATTTAGCTTCTTCAGCCGCAATGTCAAACTTGCTGGTTTCACCGGTAAAACGGTCGGCATCTGAGTCGATAAAGTCGTCACCACCAGCATCCTGGGTTGTAAAGCTATATCCTACGGCTGGTTCAACAAAGTCAACATAGTACTTCTCAGCGTCTAAATTATTAAAGCTGTAGGTGCCTGCCGCGTCGGTGAAAGTGGAGCCTACCAGAATGTCATCACTGGGATCTGCTGGAGTGCCGTTGGTGCTATACAGATTCACCTGGGTATTGGGCACTGGTGCTTCCCCTGCTTCGGCAAAGCCATCATTATCTACATCTTCCCAAACAAAGCCGGTTAGTGAGGCTGTGGCGGCATCAAATGGGAAATTAATATTGTTTTCATCTGCGCCGCTAATGGTTACTTGACGCGGATTGACCTGGGTGGGATCTGTGTTGCCACCGCCGTAGCTAAAGCTACCAAGATCAGGGTCGGTTTCATCGATGACAACAACGTAATTACCATCGGGTAAATCTGTAAATTCATAGTTGCCCAGCCCATCTGTAGAAACTGGCGTAGATACCAATATGTCGCCCACCCCGTCGTTGTCGGTATCTTGATATAGACTGACAGTAATACTGGAAATGCCTGACTCACCGCCATCTAAAATGTCATTGCCGCTAGCGGTGCCGCCATTATCTTCAAAAATGTTGCCGCGAATGGCAAAGTTACCACCAACTAATACTGTTTCTGTAGCGCTTGCCTCTTGGCGATGGTTGGTCGGGTCGCCATTGGCAGGCGTGCCAGCGGCTTCATTGGTGACACTGCCATCGGTGTTGTCGTGGGTGTACAGATCTTGGCTGCTGTTGTTCCCGTCCGTCGGATCATACGTCTGGTTTTGGGTGCTAGCAGAGTTGTCGTTGGGACCCGTGTCACCAAGGGTAACGGAGACTGAATCACCGGAGCTAGCGCTGGAACTGACCTTTACAGGGACGCGGACAGTAACGGTGCCATTCTGCTCGAACGAACCATTGGGCAGCCCTAGACCATCTGTGTTATCGCCTGTGAGTAGACCACCATTGGGAATGTCAACCGGGGCACCACTCAAGTCTGTGGGGGATGCTGCACCGTTCGGGCCATCGGGGTCGTAGCCAACAATTTCGATGGGGCCGTATAGAGCGGAGTCGAAGGTGCCGCCATTCACCTGTGAAGGGGTGTCAGGAATAAAGAACTGGGTAGGGTCGTTACCTACGTTGGTGATTGTGTATTCAAAATACACCACATCATCTGCATCAATTGAGCCATTCCCTTGGGAGGCACCTGCACCACTGACGCCGTTGGGAGCTTCTGCAATGCCGGATGGGGTAACGGTGACACCAGCGACCTCGGTCACCGTTACAATCACCTCGTTAGAATCTACTTCGTAGATATCTCCCAGGTTATTGGGGTCTTCAAAGGAGCCCGTGGCGGTGTTACGAATTTCTGTCCCAGCCGGTGTAGCTGCTAACAAAGGCAAGACTAAACCTAAATTTCCACCACTGGCCAACAATATTGATAGGAAAAACTGTGTGGCTTTATTGAAGTGGGATTGGCGGCCCGGGTTGCGTTTCTTAGACCGGTGAAAAGAATTAGCCATTTTTCGAGGGAGAGATGAACAACTGAAGTTGTATGCAGAACAATTGGGGACACGCTTTTCTGGAAATAGGAAAAGATTTTTAGAAAAGCGTATTGAGGGTCGTCGGTGATGCTGATTGTCGAGATGATTGTCTTGATTAGCCCTAAATCAGCTTGATTCTATTCAAATCGGTTCTCTAAACCAGCAGTGGGCTAATCAACGTCCACTTCAAAACGTACAAATCCAAAAGCATTGGCAGGAGTGCCCACACCAGTTGCCCCCGGTAATGTGTCTGGATTGTTCACCAGGTTAAAGACCACAGCCCCCTGATTGTTCGCGGGTTGTGGACAGGGGACAAGGGGCAGAACACCAGGGCTAAAGAAGCGTCCACCGTCGGTGTCGGCGTTGTCGGTGAGAGCTGTTGTTGTGCTGCTAGTGCCTAAGCTGAGGCGCATGGTGTCTGGTAAATAGGATGTGTATTGGGGCACCATGTCGCAGATGTTGAGGTTGGTGAGGTCGCCAAACCCATTGGACATAAAGTAAATGGTGTACTCCAGGTCGTCATCGGGTTGGATGTCATCACGGGTGATGTCCCCTTGCAAAAAGCCATTGGGCCAGTAGGCATGGTTGTCAAATTGAGACTCGTCAATGGTGGCTGTGGCGGGGTCGTCATAGGTGTCATCCACCACATTGGTAATGGGGGTGCCATTGATGGCGGTTAGTCGTTTCACCAACACTAGACCCGGTCGAGTCACGGTTCTAACAATGGCATCAGGGGCGGTAATTAGCTGTAGTCCGGGGGGTTTACCAGAAAAGTCATTGGTGTAGGTATCGTTGCCGACCATGTCGCTGCCTTCTAGCACCAAGCGTACCTGACGGGTGGGGGCATTGCCAGGTACGGCTGTCATTTGAACCCTAACGGCGGTGACTTCGCTGTTATTGGCTGGACAATCTGTTGTGCCAAAGTCGGCGAGGGCACACCATGTTGTTGAGCCTGTGGCTAGATCGTTGCTCGCATCGGTGGGGTTTGGATTAATGTCATCGCGAGACTCATTGGTAAATAAGAAGGTAAAACCATTGAGGGTAATAGGGTTTCCAGCATCATCAACTTCGGAAATGCTATCGAAGCTCAAATCGCCTGTGAAGTTACTGGGGGTGGGGGTGCGCCCGTCGGGACTGGCACCACTGTCGCCGTTGTAGGGTAAGACATCGATAAAGTCTGTCGCCCCAACGGTGTTATTCGACAGATTGGAGAAGAAGAGATCGTAGACAACATCAATGGTGCCATCGGTGTTGATCTTGCTGAAGTTGGCATCATCCGCGTTGATTAGATCTAGCTCTACTAGGGGGGCGGGAGATTGCTTAAAGATGCGGAACTTAGCGGTGTTGCTAAAGCGAACATCGGCATCATCTGACCGCAGTGCTTCACTGGAATAGTCGACGAGTTCACCCTTGTAGTCGTAGCCAGCCACTGTGGCCGTATTGGTGGCTGTGCCACCCGCCGTATTATCTTCTCTGACCTTGGCTTCGAAGGTGATGGGGGATATTGTATCCCCTGGGGTAACTTGCCCTAGGTTCCATGTGATCAGGGTGTAGCCAGGGAAGTTAGTTTGATCTGGGTGGGGCTCCACAGATACTGGGGCAACGTTGGCAGAGCCTAGCTCATAAACAAGTTCCGGCGGTAAGGCGTCTTCAATGATAATTGTGGCTGCTGGAGGGTTGGCACTAAATGATGTGATCGATGGCTGTAGTTCAAATTCAACTGTACTTTCAGCTTCGGCAACTACGGTGTCGTTTCCATTGTTGACGGTTTTATCAATGCGGGTAATGGCAGATGTTAGGGTGATGCGATCGCCATCGTCACCGCCAGAATGACTATCTGGATTATAGCCATCGGCTCTCCAGCCTAGGGTGTCAGCACTGGTGTCCGTTTGTACCGAAGGAATGCTGGTGGTGGTCCAGGTGACATGGTTTGGCAAAATGTGACTACCATCCACCGGATAGATCGACTGGTCCCGTGGGTCGCGTCCCAAGGCTTCTAAATGCACAACAAAGCGGAGTTCTGTTCCTTGGGGAAGGGTGCCAAACTGGGCTGCCGGATCGTCTGTGGCGGTTTTTTGTGGGTAAACCCTGATGCGGGTAATGGCCTCTAGGCCTCCGGGCACTTGCGTTGGGTCAGTGTACCAACCATCGGGAGAATCGCCGTCTTCGCAGGTGGCTGTGCGCTGTTCTGCATAGTTAGCGTAGTACCGAATGGTTTGATTGCTGTCGTTCAGATAGGTGCCTGAACCACCGGTGCCGTACTCAATGACAGGGGTGGTACCACCTGTTTGGTAAATTTGTACATAATTACTAAAGTTACCGTGGACCGCTGGATCAGCTAGCTTCTGGGTGAGATTGTCGATGGCCTCACACACTGCAATGTCTTCTAGGACGCCAGAACCATTGTTGCCTAAACGAATGGCACCGCCAAAGGCCTGGGCTGCTGCCACAAGCCCATCGCCGGAACGACGATGGGTCATGGGATATAGCACTTGCCAGTAATTGTTGATGTTGCTCTCGCTGCTAGTCGGGTCATAGACATTGCGATAGAATTTCTGGGTGAATCCTCCTGGTGTCGGACGATACACGATAAAGTCATCGTGGTTATTAGGGTCGGGATCACTGGCATCTGGTTCAACATTGTTAGCTCCACTAACGCTAGGGGTAGTTAAGAAACTATATTTATTGATGACATTGCGGCTACCGCCTTCGCGGGTATCGGCTGCATTGTTTAGGGGAATATCATCTAGGGGAATCCAAATGGCGACACCCCCTGCCACTAGCCAGGTTTCGTCTGCGTTGAGGCTGCGTCCCCAATAGTTGCGTTCTGGGCGATGGGTACCGCTAGTGTCAGCGTCTTGGATAGTGATGCTGATATCTCCGCCTGGAGCACTTTGGGTACAGGTCCAGGTGCCTGAGTCTGAAACAGCCCTATCGTCATTGGCTGTCAACGCAACACTCCCGAAAGGTAAGTCTCCTGAGGTGCCTATTCCACTGCCTGACGCATTAGGCGCGCAGCCGTCTACATCTGTTCCCCAGGTGTATAAGAGAGAGTTGGGCGTAATGCCTTCTGTTCCATCCCAAATGACATCGGTAATGTTGATAGTGCTTTGTAGGGCCTCACTGCCGACACCGCCTTGTACCAAAATAGATAGGGGAAAGACATAGACCACACCCTCTGAGTTGCCATCTGAACTCATGGTGATTTGCCCCAGGCGACGGATGGCGGCATTATCTTTGACCAAATCTGCTTGGGGTTTTGCAGACACCTGCACTTCTAAGTTGCCGTCAAGATCTGGATCTTGGCTTGGATATTTCAGCATAGGTGTGGGGTTATTGACCCCTTGGTCCAGACTGGCCGATGCTTCTACGATGTCACCATGGGCGTTATCTCCACGTACAATGGCGTCGACATAGAGAGACCCGGTTTCGGATGGGGTGGCGCTGCTGACATTACAGGTGATGGTGCGGTTATTGTTGCTGAGGGTGGCACCAGGGCAGCTTAGCTGTTCGTTAATATCGACCCATTCTTGTTGGCTATCAATGGTGAAGGAGACGGTGAATGCACCAGATCCATCAGTATCAGCACTGTAGATGCCCTCGTAGGTGATGATGTCTAAGGTACGGGCAATGCCATTCCCTGGGTCGGGGCTGCCATCGGGCACACCGCCAGGACCTGTGTAATCAATGCCCCCATTAACAGTGTCATTGCCTGCGCCGGGGTCGGTGCCGCCAGGGAATGTGGGGTCTGGTCCGGCGGTGACGGCAGCGGCACCATCTTGAAACACTAGATATTCAAAGCCAATGATTTCAGCCTTTGTATCCACCGAGGTGGCGATCAGTGCCGTAGTGGTGAGAGTGGTAATTGCAGCCGTACGGCTGACACCGGAGACCACCTTTTTCCAGAATTTTGTCTGTGGTGATTTTGCCAAGTTTAGTAGATCGTCTTGAGCTGAGTTATTTGCCGAAACTTGACTATCCTCAGAGAAAGAGTTGTTAGGAAAGGAGGTATAGGCTTTATTCATCATCGCCAATGATAAGTAAAAAATCGAAAGCTTGGGTGTGTGCCTGCAATGAAGCCGAAAAAATCTTTTAATGGAAAAGATTTTTGTTAGAGATGGCCCATTGAATCAATTAGAAAGATGTCTCTCGCTGAAGAGCTGAGGGACGCTTATGAATAGTGTCAGCCAGGCTTTGCTGAAATCAGTTGTTATTGTTCGAGCTGTAAATCGTTTTCTTGGTTGACAAAGGTAATATCTACCCCACGTACGTCGCTAAAGATAAACTCCACACGACGGTTGCGGGCGTAGTTAGTACGATCAATTTCATCAACCAATAGCTCTGTTTCTCCAAACGATCGGATTGTCATTCGTTCAGGGGCAATGCCATGGTCCATGAGATAACGCCGAGCGTTGTTTGCCCGTCGCTTGGCCAGGTCTTGGTTATAGGCCACACTGGCTCTAGAATCAGTATGCCCGTGTAAATCAACAATGATCGTTGGATATTGTTTTAATACTTCAATAATTCGGTCTAAAACAATGGCACTGTCGGGGTTGATAAAGTCTTCGTCGAGACCAAAGTGAACATTGCGTGGAACCTCTAGTTTGATGGCCTCCGGCAGCGTTTCAACGGGTTCCGGGGGCTCTGGTTCTGCCGGGGGAGTCGTACACTGGGGATTGCCAACAGAGCCTAACGTCATCCGGTTTGGGCGACTGGTGCTGGATTCACCCAGGGCGACAACAACGGTGTTGAGGGCGGGTTCCGATGTGCCATAGTTGGGGTCGCTGGCAATGCCGCTGATGATGTCTCCTGGCTGTAGGTCGGTAGAGCCATAGCTAAAGGTGCCGTTCTCATCCACCTCAACGGTTGCCAGCGGCATGGTCAAGGGACCATAGTCTCCGGTGCCACCCCGGGTCAGATAGAGTTGCACGGTGGAGCCCACGTCTGATTTGCCCTGCACCACCACTTTGCCGTCGATGGTGAAAAACTCATCGCTGTCAAACTGTGGTGGGTTAATGGCGCTGTTGCCAGTGTCGCGACGACGATTGTGGGAGTCTCGAATGGGGTTTGGTCCGTCGCCCCGCTGAAAATCTTGGACGCCACGGTTGCGGCGGGTGTTGAGGTCTATGCTCAGGCCTTCAATATTTTCAAATTCGTTATTTTCAATAATGTTCCGCTGGCTCTGGGTGTACCCACCTTGGCTAAAGGCCGTTACGACCACCCCCGGACCCTTTTGGTTTGCGATTTTGTTATTAACTACACGATGGTCGTTACCCATCAAATAAATAGCCGCCCTGCGCAACCGTTGACCATTAAAGCGAATGTCGTTGTTGCTAATTTCAACGGCCCCTTGGGGCTTAAATAAGAAAATGCCGCTACCATCGTTGCCGCACATCAGGTTGCCGGTGATTAACCCGTTATCAATGTGACCATCTAAACGAATGGCGTCGGGCATGCCTGCAAGACCATTGTTAACAATTAGATTTTCAATGATTTCTAAGTTTTCTGCCCGGGCACCGGTGATGATGCCGCTGCCGTCATGGTAGGAGATGCGGTTATGTTTTACTGTCACCCCTTCACTGTTAAATACAGACACCCCAAAGGCAGACGTTTTCTGCGGTATGGTGCCGTTGGTGGGAATGCCGACCCAGTTTTGTTCAATAACAATGCCCCTGGGGGGATGGTTGTCCTCATAGAAGGGGAACTCGGCATTGGGAATATATTGCTGGGTAATATCCGGTGGGGGCAGCTCGTGGGCAATAAAAATATCGGCGGGGGGTGTAGATTCGGTGACTCCGTGCTGAGAGGTGAAGCCGTGTATACTCAGCCCTCGAATGGTGATGTCGTCAGCGACGACCGTTAACCCTCGAAAGACATCGGCATCGGCCTCTGTGGTGATTTCTACCACGGGGACGGCGACTAAGATTTCTGCGGTGGCTGATTTGGTTGCATCGTAGCCGGGTTGTGACGTACCGTCGATGGCTAAACCAGGCTGGGAGAGTACGGGCAGCAGAGATTGCAATTCGATGGTGGTATCGTTAGTCGGTAGATCAAAGCTGATGACTGAACTATTTAGGGTCGTTGTTATCTGTTGCTTTTCTGGGGTGCTTAATTCTTCTATGGGCAGGGTGCCGTTGGTAATTGCGATCGCTTCTCGCAATGTGAGGTGATCATCAGCCGCAATGGGTCCGTCCCCAGAGCTATTCACTGTAATCAGTACCCTGGGTAACGTACCGTCTACAGACGGTTGCAGCTCTGGTTGGGCATTAGTTTGGGCATTAGCCCCAGTGGCGACAGCGGCTAATAGCAGGGACGTGGCTAGGGTGCGAATCGTGTTTTGATAGGTCATGGCGCTGGCATCCGAATCATCAAGTGGGCGAGCAAAGAGTTGAGGAATGGGATTCAGTTTCATAACGTTTCCCCTGGGATGGAGTGAATGCCTGCATCTGGCCCCCCGTTCTCCGTAGCAGGGTCGTAGACGTCCACATTTTCAGGCAGCATGTCTGGCCCGGTGATACCGTCTGGCGATACCTCTTGGAGGAAAATCTCTTCAGGCGCATCCTCTTGGGCGGCGGCTTCTCCCGGAAAAATAATCTCGGTGGTATCTTCGATGAAAATAACCGGTTCTTCCGATTCTAGAACTGATTCCTGTTGCTGGGCAGGAGCAACATTTTGGAGGCCAAAGCCATTGAATAGGCTGTTGATTTTGGCGGAAACACCCAGGTAAAAACCGCCAGCCGAACGATTGACGCCAAAGTCATCATCGAAGGCACCGCCACCGCTGTAGCCGCCGTACATGCGCAAATCTGGGGTGGGATAATAGCCCACTTCCAGGGAGTAGCCTAGTTCGCTGTAGTCCCCTAGGCCACCAAACCAGCGAGCTTCTGCACTGGCATCCCAATGGTAGTCAAACCGATAGGTGGCCCGCATTTGGGCTAAATGTAAGTTGTTGTTGGATGTGAAATTACCGCCGGCTTCAGCGGGTAGATTGATGCGCGTTTGGCTAGAGCGAAAGGCGTATTTGCCGTAGATCTCCCACTGCCAGTTGGGGGCGTAGAGGGCCTCGGCGGAGAGCACATGTTCGGATGTGTCGATGCTACGGCCAAACAGGGCATTGGTAGGCAAGGTGCCAGGGTTAATGCGATGTTCGTAGCGCAACAGGGCATTTAACCGATCGTCGTTGGGGTCGCGATAGGCAAGACCCATTTTCAGGTTGCTGGTGGTGCCAATGTTGGT
The DNA here is from genome assembly GCF_018739865.1 of Leptothoe kymatousa TAU-MAC 1615. Classification (GTDB taxonomy): domain Bacteria; phylum Cyanobacteriota; class Cyanobacteriia; order Phormidesmidales; family Phormidesmidaceae; genus Leptothoe; species Leptothoe kymatousa. The sequence continues at coordinate 269,665 of NZ_JADOER010000004.1, forward strand.
AATGCGCTGGTTGGCGGCACGATTTAGCTGATAGTTAAATAATGCGCTGACGGCAGGGGTAAGACGCCCGACGGCAGAGGCATTCAAAACAGTGTTGCTACCCTGGGATGAGTCGCGATGTTCCAGGCGTGTACTGGCTTGTAAATCGGGATTGTCGGTATAGGAGAGGCCAACGGTGTAGGTGTTGCCGTTGATCGTGCCCACTGATGAACCGCCATTGCCGACGGCAAAGGGTTGGGTAAACTGACTACCGGCTGCGGTGCCACCAAAAATACTATTGAAGACGCGTTCGTAGCCTACATCTAGCCGTAGACCGGGGCCTAGCTTAAAGCCATGTTCAATGCCGACCGCGCCTCCCAGGTTTTGGCCGTCAATGCTGCTGAAACGACCTCGGAGGGTGGTGTCTTCACCTAAGGAGCGTTCTCCAGAGACATCAAAGATGGTGTAAGAGTCGCGATCGCTAAAACCGTTGTCGCCATAAAATACCTGACCTAGGCCTACATTAATGCCGGGCATGGCTTCCCAGTCGATGCCAAAGTAGGTGCGGCTGGGATAAATCGGGTCGCTCTCTGAGGAGAGGTTGAGTTCGTTTTGGGCTCGGAACGTTAGATTATTGGCTAACTTGCTGGTCAGGCGGGTGCGCAGCTGGTCGGAACTGGTGTTGAACTGGCCAGGGTTCGTGCGGTCGGTGCGATCGCGATGAATCCAGTCAAACTCTAAGTTTGAGTCTCCCAAACGCTGGGCCAGACCCAGCGAGTAGGTGGTCAGTGAATTATCCACACGACTACCGGGGACAGGACTTTGACCCGGTGTGAGCAAATCTTCAAGGTTGGTAATGGGGCGAGGGGCAACACCATCATTGTCTTCGTGGTCCACCTGGGCTCGCAGGGTGGTGCTTCTACTAACTTTGAAATTCGCCTGGGCACCGTAGCGGGTTTGCCCCGGAACAAAGCTAGTGGTAGCCGCATTGCTAAAGCCCGCATCCGTGGAGCGCCAATAGGCTCGACCATCAAACCAGTTGCTTAAGCTACCGTCTAACTCGACTCGATAGGCCGACCCACTGATGGGGCCTGAGAGATCAAAATCGCTTTCAGAATGAGCAATTTCAGCAATCAAACGGCTAGTATCACCCAGGGAGACCTGGGCATCGGCACCAAATAAGACAAACTCTCGATTGCCCTGATCTTCTCTGAGATAGGATGTGCCTAGCCAAGATTCTCGACTAAGATTGCGATCAAAGTTATATTGCAGCCGCCCAGCCAATATATTGGTGTCGGTGTCCTCGCCTTCGAACTGATACGTCACCACGATACGGCGTAGTAACACTTCCCCAAATTCGCCAACGGCAGTTTGGGTGACCGGGTCTTCAAACAACAGGGTGCCGCGGTCGTAGTCAATGTCATAATCCGTATTGCGGAATAGACGTTCTCGGTTAAGAACGGTGCCAGGCCGATCGAGCTCTTCGGTTTCAATGTAGACCTGTTCACTCCCAGATATCACTAACCGCCGTGAGAGAAAATAGAGGCCGCTGGTGCCATCTGGGGCAATGGTGTCGCGCTGAAACCCTTCAATATTGTCACCGTATAGTCCTGTCAGGGCTAGGTTGCCAAGGTTGTAGTTCAGCTTAAAGCCATGGAGTTGGCGTGATGTAGAGGTAAACAACTGGGAAGAATTGGCAAATTCTTCAGTGTTATAATCGCCCCACATGGCATAGTCGGCAGTTGCGCCTTCCACCTGTGATGTGCGCTCCAGTCGAAGATAAAATCTATCCGTTGAGGGGGTGGTGATATCTTGTGTAGAATCATCGCCATAGACGGGATATAAATTATTACAGCTACCGGCGCCTTGGCGAAACAGGGAGGTTTCACCTCGGCAGTCTTCGTTGAGGGCGCGATCGCTATTAAAGGCACTAGTCAATAGCCACTCCCCCACATTACCCATGGTAAAGAGGGAGGCATCTAAATCTACACCGTACCCATTGTCTTCATCCGGGGGTAAAAAATCCCGTAAACTGCTATGAAAGTTTGTTCCCCGTGCGCCTAACCGTAGATCTACAATACCAGTGGCAATACTTGGACGCTGTGGTGTAGAAAACTGTACCTGGTTAAACGTTTCCAAACCAATTGTTGTGGCCTGGAGTTGCACAACATGGGACTCTAGCGATGACTGTAGCTCTGCCGTAAAGCGGCCATTCTGAGCCTCCACCTGAAAACCCGGTTGGTCAGGGGCATAGTCCACCCCCACAAAGTCACCGTCACTGGAATTGAGCGTGACAATGGCATCCCAATTGGAGACATTACCATTACTATCTAGCAAGCGTCCTTGTAGTACAGTGGTGGATCGCCCATCTGCCGGAATTTTAGAATCCCGAGAACGCAACGTCATTTCGACGGGGGCACCTCTTACCTCCACAAGCCGTGATTGCAAAATGCTACCGTCGCTGCTGCGCACTACCGTAAGGGTGTTTTTCCCTGCGTCTAAAGGGATGCCAAACCAAGTTTGGGTAACCAAGTTAGTGGCTGGATTGGATTCGGTTCGGCCAATGAGGTCATTGCTAACGGCGGTGTCATTGATCCGCAGTTCTAGGTCAGCATTAGCTGGAAAACGAACAATGACGGTAATAGCTGGAACATCTACAACACTTTCGGTCGTGGGGTTGAGAATTTCAATCTGCTCAGCCGCAACAGCGGGGGATAGGTTGGGTGCGGTTTCAAGGGGGGCGTCTTGAGGAGAAACCACCGTGCTATTTTCACTTAATTGGGCGACCGTAAGGCTTGGTGCGATGCCACTTGAACTATCAAGGGAAAAATTGTCGAGGGTAAAATTATCGGCTGTGTCGCCTAGAATGATCGAGCTCTTCGGGGCAATGTTCCCACCCTCAGCGACGGTTCCAAAAGAGTCATCATCGACCGCCGTTAGTGCTTGATTAGCTTGGAACTGTCCACGGGCTGATTTATCCTCCAGTGCAGAGGCGTGGGCTAGGCCGCTAAATGCGATGGTGGATAAAGCAATTGAACTACTTAAAAGGGTTTTAAGATGACGCGGCGACAGCTTGGTCCGCAAAGGTGTCAGCGTCTCTAATTTTGGCCTGAGCTGAGAGGTAAATTCTGTTCCTTGACGGGTCATGGTCACGTTGTTTTTATGGAGCAAGGTATTCAGAAGTTCAGCTTTAGACTTGAAAAAGACAATAGGCGGTGTCTTTCTCTCTTCAGAACCCTTCGGATAGATGTCGTACTTTTTAAGCTTGATAACAGCTAGCAGATTTAAATAAGCCCGGTAAGGGGTTGGACGGGAAGGCATTATGGTGTCTCCTCCTGGAAGGTGGGGGTGACACCAAAGTTCATGCGCACCATGCCACCGGGGGCAAGATTCACCATGCGTGACTGGCTGTTGCGCTCGTTGAAGTAAAGGTTAGGGGCTAATGCATAGCCAGGCAGGCTGCTAAAGTCCAACACGCCACTGCGCACACCTGGCAGCATACAGGCCACTGAGAACAGACCGTCGGCATCGGTGACAATGCGATTGCCATCGTCTAGGAAGACAACGGCATTGGGAATGCCAGCTTCTCCAGGCTGTTGTTCCCCATCAAAGTTTTTGTCCACAAACACCCGGCCAATGAGGGTGGCGCAGTCGTTGACAATGCCGGGATCTACAACTAAGCGGTGAATGCTGGGGCCATCTTGGATGAAGAACCCATTGTCGCTACGCTCAGCATTGACTGAGGCCAGGTTTTCGCCATCGCCCCTTAGGGCGTCAGGTGTCACCCGAGTGGCATAGAGGACGTTCATGGTGCCATCCACTGGGATAGCTGTTGTGGTTGAAAATGTGATGGTTGAGCCAGATGCCTCGGGGGTAATCTCTACGGTTTGGTCATTAAGTACACCGGTGACCGATTCTGGAATCAGTTGGAAACCTTGGGGCAGAAGGTCGTCGACGGTGATAGATTCTAGGGCAATGTCTGTTAGATTCCTTAGGGCTAGGCGGTAGACAATGGTGTCTCCTGGTTGCGCGGCGGCTCGGTCGGCGGTTTTGGTAATGCTGATTTGGTTAGGTTCACACATCACCATGCCTAGGGCTAGGGAGAACAGGTTAAGCCCCTGGGTCTCGGCGTCGAAAATCTCGACTACGGTTTCTGAGACCTGGCTGCCACCGGACGTACTAATGGGAATGCCATCCAAGGCGGTTGCTGTATAGCGAATAACTGAGTTGTTCACACCGCCGGTACTGTCCGTTAGCTCAAGTTTGATCCGTCGCTGGGGAAAATCAGAATCTGCTGGCGGGTTGACCACCAGAATATACTGGGCGTCTCGGTCGGTTTGGACCAGACCTGCGTTGACTGGGCTTGCTAATGGGGTAGTTGTATCAAATAAGAAGTTATATTGGCCCGCATCCGCGTTGGTGACGAAAAACGGATTGCTGTTTTCTGCGTTGGGGAGTTTACCGCCAGGAATGCCGTTGTTTTCAATGTCGGGAAACTCTGTTGTGGTCAGCGGTACCAAGGGCCCTAAATCTAGCCCCGTGGCATCGGGCTCGTATAGAACAACGGAGAAACCGTCATAGTTGGGTAAGAGATCACCGTTGCAGCCGAGGATTTGCCCCAAAGGGTCAATCAGTCCTTCGGTTTCAATGATGGTTTCCGCAGAAGTGCCACCTAGGGAAATATTGCGATCGCTATCCCGATATGAATAGGATGCTCGATTGTATATTTCACTGGCCTGTGCGATCGCAACAAATGGCGCTTGCCCCATACCACCTACCAATAAGATGGTCGTCATACGGCGCGTCCATTTACGCCAGGTCCTTAGTGGTGGTTTAGGTAGCTGGGATAGCTTCATGTTTAGCCTCAAACCTGAATAATCAAAAAATTAGCGTTCACAGCAGTTTTCTCGTCGCGCCCTGGCTAGTCAGCGCTGGTGCGCCCTCATCGAGATGAGAGTATTTATCTTTAGGAAAATACCGTATCGAATCAAGTAAAGGAGAGTCGGGAGAAGGGCTGAAAACTTCTCCCGTGGTTCCCTTAATTACTTCACCTGGACGTTGTAGGATGCCTTCACCGCTTGGGCAGAGGCTAGATCGTCACTAAAGTTCCACTGAATGTGGGTATACATGTCCGCCGGTGCTGGTTGCAGCTCAACCGTTCCGTCAGGCAGGGTAACTTCTACCATCGGTGCCATTACAAAGCTGTCCCCACCATCGATGCTGTACACAATGTCAGCATTGCTGTTAGTGGTAGCAGACTGCAGAACATAACGTGTCTGGGTTGGGACCGGTTGGGTAATCGATAGCCCCTTGGCCTCAACTTCACTAGAGTTAGCACCATCTACCGTATAGCGCAGCACATCCCCCGGTTGAACAGTCACTTTCCCTTCCAAGGCTTCCCAAGAGATTTTCTCTTGTCCGTTTTTATCTAGGCCAACGATTTGCTTTTCAGCACTGAGCGTTAGTTTTACTTCGGGGCGCAGTACGGCCTGGACGATGGCCTCCTTTACTTCCTGGAACTGAGCCATTACGGGTTGATTGGTTGCCAAGGGGATGGCGCCAACCAAAGCGAATGCTCCGAGACCTAAGAGGAGGTGTTTTTTGGCAAAAAGACGTTGCATCATAATTACTCTCGTTGAACTTGTAAAAAATTTCAGACGTTGTTGATAGTTAGCATCACACCGTTCACTGCAAGGGTGATGTCAGCAGAAGGAAGGGGGGATTGTGCCGCTTCCTTCTCTTTGCTGTTCGCTAGTTAATCCGGCGCTCGAACTCAACGTAGCCAGTTTCTAGGGGGTCGATATCACCTTGGATGTCAAAGACATACTTGGTGCTATCGGTGTTGTACGTTGTACCCGACAGTTCAGCGGAGGGCGTTGTGGTATCTGGGTTGAAGTCAGGATTACCTGTGGTGCCACCGCCATCACAAACCGGGCCCCCATTGAAGAACACCACACTGCCTGTGGAACCAGCATCTAAGTTGGTCAAGTCCACTGCGCTAGGTACATGGCGAGTGTCCAACTCAGTGTTGGCATCGTTATCAAATGCCCAGTTGTTGGCATCAGTTACTGCCAAGGAACAGCCTTTCTCTGTGCCATCCTCAATGATGGCCAGGTCAGATGCGGTCAACACTACGTTGCCCTGCATGGGGGCAACTTCGGGCTCAGAGATGTTGTTATAGGTCACGCGGTAGCGGATATGGTTGCCAGGTGCGGGGTTACCAGAGACCGGTGGGCCATCACCCTGAACCACTTGTGCCGTCTTAACCAGTTCCAAGAAGCCGGTGTAAATCCGGTCAATGGTGGTGTTTTGGATATCCGAGGTATCTAGAACATTGGTAATGTCAGTGGTGTCGATACCGTCGTTGCCGCCGTTGTTAACGTCTTCGTTTTGGACGTCCGTTACCCCTGCAAATGTTGCTTCGATAGGTACGGGGAAGCTATCGAGTTCAGTAATTTCAGTGGGGTTGTTAGGCAGGTCAACCTCAACACCATAGTCGAACTCGTCGTCACCACCGGGAACGCCGTCGTCTGCTCGGACGGGGACAATAATGTCAGGGTCAGTCGGATTAGTCTTGCTCCAAGTGCCGGTGGGCTGATCATATTCATACTCTACGCGAGTACCATCCGGCGCAATGATAGTGGCCGTTGTCTCATCCGGTAGATCAGTGTTAGTAGGCGGTGCGATGGGCTCTAGACGTACCCAGCCATCTTCTGTACTGGAGCTATCCACCGTATTGGTGAAGCTCACCACCGGCGGATCCCCATCGGAATAGGGCGCAGACTTGTTGGTAAAGTCATCGTTGGTGCCGGTGGGACCGACCGCATCGGCTGAACCATCAGGACCATTGAGTAGGTCAGAAATGGGTTCAGGCTCTAGTTCGACAACAATGGCCTCACCACCACCATCTTCAGGGGTGGTGGGGTTATCGTCCGAAGGGTCTACCGTCCCTATATCCAGGTTCTCAGGGTCCGTTGGATCGTCGTTGGTAACCTTATCGCTTACACCTGTGGTGATTAGGTCACTCGGATCGTCAATATAGCCATCATCGGGGGTGAAGCCTTCAGGCAGATCGGTGGTGGGGTCATCAACGATGTCTGGGTTGAAGCTACTGTAGGTATCGGTGGTGGGGTCGTAGTCACTAGGGGTTTGGTCTCCAGATTCATCCATTACGGGAAACGTTAGGGACTCATCCTCTGGGGTTAACGGGTCGTCTTCGACTCCAGAACCAAAGATTTGAGCAATGTTGGCAATGGTAAAGGGGGTTTGCCCTGCATAGCCGCTAGCTTCAACAACAATTTCAAACCCGGTAACGGTGGTACCCCGAGCAATGGAGGTGTTAGCTGTTTTGATAAAACCAACACGGGTGGTATTGGCTGTGGGTGTGCCTGTGGACCACTGGGCTTCTAATGCGTTGATGGTGACAGCAGACTCTGTATAAACCGGGGTCCATGTGCCATCGGCAGATGTGTGAGATACCAGACTGGTGTCCGCAGGCAGGGCATCTGAAATTAGAACGTGTCTAACATCGGCACCATCGACGTTAATGCTAATGGGCTGTAAATCTGCAGCCTCAGCTGTACTACCGGTGGGCACGGTCGTGCCGACGGTAAAGTCTAAATCGTAGGTCAGCTGGTCATCAATGGGAGATGTGGTATTGGCCCCCGGATTGTGGTTAGAAAACTCTTTTTCTAGGGTGACTAGGGGTTGTTTCAGCGGTTCTAGGCCAACGGTGACGTCTCCGGTGTCGCTAGCTTCCCGTTCTCCATTGGTCGGCGCTTCAGGACCGGCTTCTGCTGCTGTTCCATCCGCAGGGCTGTCGTTGTCGTCTGTGAAGACGCTACCACCAGACGAGTCATAGGGTTGGTTCTGGCCATCTCCTGGGGTGTCACCATACTGCACGGTGATGACATCATCGTCTTGGGCGCTGGTGGAGGTTTGAATGATAACCTGAACGTCAAAGGAGTCGCCAGGAGCGAGGTTTTCGAAATCAGTACGGCTAGTAATGGTTTCGGTCGCTGGGTCAAAGTTGCCGTCGTTGTTCAGGTCGGCAACAATGCTCACCACGCTATCTACGGGACCGCTGAAGTTTGCGATCGCAGGCAAGCTAATGTCTGTTTCATCATTACCAACGTTGGTAACTTCAAAAATAAACTCTACCTGGTCTCCCGGTTCTACCGCCGCACCAGGGGTTGTTTCATTTTGAACAGATGTATTAACAACCGTAATACCGGCAATCTCTGCAACTTCCACTTCAACAGTATTGGACGTGGAAGTCTGAGGCGTACCCTCAGGATCTCGATAGGTGGCCGTGGCGGTGTTAGTGATTTTTGTCCCAGCAGCAGTCCCATCTGCTAGCACGAGGCTAACCATGTTAAATACACCGCCAATGGCAAGGGCAGATGCGATGACTGGCTTGCAAAGCTGCCAGCTGAGTCCTTTAGAATTTTTATTCTTTGTCATTATTTCTGAGAACCAATGAAAACAAAATGAGCAGGTGAAACAACTATCTCGGTGCAATCAACGCCATAGTTGAAACAGGAAAAATGAGTCAGGACCGTGGCCATAACACGTGTAAAAACGCGAAAGCCTTACATGGAAAGCAATTGCTAATAGTCTGAGAAATTCAAAAAAAAATTAGCAATAAAAATGTCCTTTTTTCCGGACAGGCCTCTAAGGTTGAGTAATACTAAATGAATAGGTGAAACCAGAACTCTTGAACCCTTAGAAAAGCGATAGGAGATTCTCAGATTCCACTCTTGCTGACAAGAGCTGAATCCATATTTTCTCAATCGCTTAAATTTGCCTACATATCTTGGATACCCAAAAGAACTTGAAGTGTTGCTAGGTTAAACCGCTTGTATTTTCTGGGCTCCTGCTCTCAGCATTTTCTCTTTATGTCAGGTGGTTATACTCACTGTAAGGTGAATATTTCTTGTTCACCTTTGCTTCCTGCGGATAGCACGTAAGTGCGCATCGGTAAAAATATGAGGTGTTGATGAGGCTTTTGGACCGATAAATGAAAATAGGAAGGGGAGAGATGTTTTATCATCTCTCCCCTTCCTATTGTTCGATTTTTAAAGGGTTATTAGCCGTAGGTGGAGGCCATTGGTGTTTGGTTTCCTGTTGGTGCTTGGCTTCCTGTTGGTGCCTGGGTGTTGATTGCCGCTTTCGGCTGTTGGGGAACTTCAAACTGTGGCAGGGCTACCACATATCGATATCCATGGTTGTAGGACCCTTGGATGAGGATTTCTCCACCGTGGAGTTCTGTGAGCTGCTGGCTTAGCAGTAAGCCTAGCTCCTGTCGCGCATCAATTAACTGTGATTCCTCCGCTTGTCCGCCGATGGCTGGCATCTCCGTTAGCATGTCAAATCCATAGGTAGACTCAGGGGCGCTTGGCGTTGGAATCAGATTGTTCCGTTGGGCCCACATAATGACAGTTTGCGGTAAGTCCTCACCGAGCCAAGGGTTTTTGACCCATGTTGCAAGGTGGAGTCGATTATCTTTTCTGGATACGTGCAGACGAATGGTGCTGCCGTCGGTGGCAGCGGCTGAAATACTAAGGATAAGATTGTACAACAGCTGTTTGATAATGTTTTTGTCGAGCACCCAGATGCGGGACCCCGGTTCGACGGTGAGCTTTAGGTCAGATTTTTGGGTCTGATAGCTTGTTTCTATGGGCTGTAAACTCTGCTGAGCCAGCATCTCGATGTCTTCAGAGGCAAGGCTTAACTGACTGGGGTGCTCATCTAATACTCCCAGCTCCATGATTTCATTGGTTAGGGCCAATAGGTTTTGGCTGCTCTCTAAAACAATAGTTGCGTATTCCTGTTGTTTATCTGTCAAAGGGCCATAAATTTTACGGCTGAGCATGCTAGCCATGCCCGTAATGGTGGTTAACGGGTTGCGTAACTCTTGGGTGAGCTGGGAGATTAAATTCACCCGTAGCGTATCAATTTTGCCCTGCACCGGTATGTTCAACGCATCTCCCACCGGGGCGCTATTGCTGTTTTGCTGGATTTTTCCATTTTCTAGCCAGCACTGCTTCTCATACTCACTCATGGCCCAGCGAGCATTGAGCTCAAGGAGCGCTAGATCTTGCTGGGTGTACTGCCTGGGCATAATGTCCATGATTTCTAATGTGCCGATGCAGCAGCGATCGGACGTCATTAGGGGGACCCCTAAATAGGCGTGCACACCATATTTTTGAACGAGAATACTATGGCTGAAGGCTTGATGCTTGGTAACATCCGATAGCATCACCGATTGTCCACTGTCGATGACCTGGATGCCAAAGGATTCTTGCTTGGGTAGTTCACGGGTGGCGGCCAGTTGGTTCATCAAACCCAGGCTAGACAGACCCATGGTGGCCTTAAATACCTGGTTTTCTTGATTGAAAATACTAATTAAACAGATGGGGGCCGCCAGCAGTCTCGATGCGCTTTGGGCGGCTTCTTCAAAAATCGGAATTGGTGCTGAGCCTAGAAGTTTCAGCTCCTCCAGCGTTCTCATGCGCAGCTTGTCCCGTTCTGTTGGAGAAATTCCATCCAATGAGCAGGCAAGTCTTGGACTGATGGGTTGAGTGGGCTGATGGCTGGTTTCAGCTGGAGTAACACCGTAGTGCATTGCGATTACTGCGAAAAATCGGGTTCTGATGACTCCATCTTTCCCGAAATGGTGCGCTGCTAACCGTAAAGTCCCTCTCAGCAAGTAATTTGAATATAATTTCCCTTGGTCTAACTCGAATTTATCAAAGGTGTTGCTAAGCGTGGTTAGATTCCATGGATTCCTTTTTATGAAAGGGTTTTACCGATCTATGGAAATGGGGCCATGGTGGACCCCAGGTTGATGTCCTCATTATGAGGACATCAACCTGGGCCATTATCCTGCCCATTGATTATTCATTCATTAAGGGCTTGTTAAAAAATCATGGTTTTGTTCCTGGAAATCATGGCTTAATAAGCCTTTTCGGATTAAACCGTGAAGTAGTTTCTTGACAGCTCTTAACGTACTTTGAAGCGACACATCATACTTGGATCATTGGGTTAGAGTGGTATAGCTTGTCTGGAGCCTAGGCGCTAGATCTTTGCCCTAAGCGTAGGCGCTGGATCTTTGTCCTAAGCGTAGGCGCTGGGTCTTTGTCCTAAGCGTAGGCGCTGGGTCTTTGTCTTAAGCGTAGGCGCTGGGTCTTTGTCCTAAGCGTGCCAGACCTTTGCCTTATTTGTTGCATTGTTTGGATGGTTGCTATGCAGTCTGCCCTTGCTGTCGGTACTCTGTTGCAAAATCGATACCGCGTTGTCCGACTATTGGGGCAAGGTGGTTTTGGCCGTACCTACCTGGCTAAGGATCAAGGCCGTTTTGAAGAAGAGTGCGTGATTAAGGAATTTATGCCCGCAGCGGGTAGCGATCGCTTCTCTAGTAAAGCGGCTCAGTTGTTTCAGCGGGAAGCCGAAATTCTTTACCAGATTAGCCATCCCCAGATTCCCAAATTCCGAGCCACCTTTGAGCAAGATCAGCGATTATTTTTAGTCCAAGACCATATCGAAGGGCTAACCTATCGAGATATTTTGCAGCAGCGTCCGGGGCAGGCCTTCTCAGAAACTGAGATTCGGGCGTTTTTGGGGCAACTGCTGCCTGTTTTGGCCCACATCCATGCCAAGGGCATTATTCATCGAGATATTAGCCCAGACAATATTATTTTGCGTCGCAGTGACCAAAAGCCTGTGCTGATTGACTTTGGTGTGGTCAAAGAGGTGGTGACGCGGCTCCAGACGGATGCGACATCCGTGCAGGCAACAACGGTGGGTAAGGCAGGATATGCCCCTAGTGAGCAGCTACAGTCAGGACGGGCCTACCCCAGTAGCGATCTCTATGCCCTGGCGGTGACGGTGATTGTATTGCTGACGGGGAAGGAACCCCAGGCTTTGTTTGATGATGCTAACTTGAGTTGGAACTGGCGACCCTTTGCCCAGGTCAGTGACGCTTTTGCCTCTGTTTTAGATCAGGCGCTGAGCTATCGGCCTAGCGATCGCTATCAATCAGTGAGTGAAATTAGCCGCGCTCTGCAGCAGGGGGCTGCCCCTGCTGCCGCCCCTGGTGTTCCTGCCGCCCCTGCCGCTCCTGGCGCACCGCCCCCTGCTAGATCCGTTGCGAAGCCACCGCCGCCAGCGGTCTCTCAAATGCGTACGGTGGCGGTGGGTAGCCCCATGGCCAGTACGGGGAGTACTCAACTGGGTACATCAGGGGCCCAACCGGCATCGACGCGCACCCCTAGAACCAAGGTGGTTACATCCCAGCCCAGATCAGGGGGGATGGATAACCCTTTAGTGCTGACGGCCATGTTCGCAGGTGCCATCAGCCTGGCGGGGTTTGGCGGTTGGGCCACCGTTAACTATGTGCTGCAGCCAGAGCCTCCAGATCAAAGCGAGAGGATTCAGCCCCTACCGTCTCCAGAAGAATTAGACACCCCTCGACCGGAAGAGACTCCCGAGGTTAAACCCCTAGATCCTGAGACGCCCACCAACTATGCTTCTGACCTGGGCTTGGCGGCGGGGGATCAAAAAACTGTTGAAGGGGGTATTAAACAGGGCGATACGGTTAGCTATCGATTTGAGGCCAAGGCGGGGCAAACCTTGCTGACAAGCTTAGACGGCGACGGTGTGGTCTTATCGGTGCTAGATGCGGAGGGGAAAGAGCTGCGGAGGGGACGGCGAGTCTCGGATTGGCAAGGCGAGCTGCCAGACGATGGTCGCTATACGGTGCAAATTTTGACCACCCGTGGAACGGAACAAGGTTCCTATAAGCTGTCCCTAGGCTTGGCGGCGGCGGAAGCAGAGGAACCCGATGAAGCCGAACTGCCTGGGACTGAGGCCCCCGAGGATCTTTTGCCTGGGGAAGCCGAGACCGAGCCTGGGGAGGGGGACCCTGAGGAGCCGAGCCCAGACACTGACCCGGTGGAAGAACCCGCAGAAGTTCAGGAACAAATTCTGACTCAGCAGATCCAGTTTCCTGAAGGCCAAACGGGAACGCTCCGGTCTAGTTCAGTGGGGCCGGGCCGGGTGCAGCGCTATGTGTTGAATGCCCAGCAGGGCCAAATTATGACGGTGAAAGTTGTTCAGGCGAGTGGGCCTGTCACATTTGATGTGTTATTCCCAGGTGGTGAACCGATAGCGGATGCTGAAGGGGTGCTGTATTGGAATAGTTACCTACAGCTGGGGGGGAGCTATCAAATTGATGTGCGGTCCGCCAGTCCGTCAGAATTTACCTTAGATATTCAAATTGTTGGTGGCGGCACCGAAAACCCGTAGGCTGGTCGGCCCCGTCGTAGGGTGGTTCCAGTATGGAGGGTGGGCATTGCCCACCTGCCAGGCCATTGTCGGCATCAATATTGAGATGGTTGAGTAACGGAGGGATGCGTGTGAGTGGATTATTGATTGCGGCAACGGATACGGCGTGTGGCAAAACCGTATTAACCTGTGCGCTAATGGCCTACTGGCAAAAATACTGTGGCTCTCGTCGGCTGGAGGTACTTAAGCCCGTGCAGTCGGGGGAGGGCGATCGCGAGCTCTACCAGCGGGTATTTCAGCTAGAGCAGTCGTTAGAGGAGCTCAACCCCGTTTTCTACCAAGCCCCGTTGGCTCCGCCCGTGGCGGCGGCGATGGAAAATACCACGGTGGATTTGGCCCCTGCTTGGCAACGCTATGGTGCATTGCGACAGCAGTGTGACTGGGTGCTGGTGGAAGGGCTGGGGGGCCTGGGCTCGCCGGTCACCGATGAAATGACGGTGGCTGATGTTGCCTCGGATTGGCGGTTGCCGGTGGTGCTGGTGGTGCCGGTGAAGCTGGGGGCGATCGCAGCGGCTGTGGCCAATGCTGCCCTGGCCCGCCAACATCGATTGCGGCTCCAGGGGATCGTGCTGAACTGTACGACACCAGAGGCGAGCGAACGGGTAGAGCAGCTAACCCCACCGGACATGATTAGTAACCTGACTCGGGTGCCCGTACTCGGGGTGCTGCCCCATTTCTCAGATCCGACAGATCTGGCCCAGCTCAGTGCTGCGGCCCGTCAGCTCTCGTTGGAAGCCATTATGCCCCAGGCATTTTGGGTGGCCTGAGGGGTTTGGAAGTCGGAGTTTGGAGTTCGGAGTTCGGAGTATTTTGTCTTATCTTTCCGACTTTTGAATTCTGAATTCTGAAGTCGCCAAAATGTCCCGGCTTAAGTTGGTAACCATATACTTAACTGTAGCTGTGTCTGCTACGGTCCTATGGTTTCTACACTGCCTCCCAATACAACCATTTCCAAAGATTTTCCCCAGGTGCGATCGCAGATTCAAACGCTGCAATCCCAGTTAGTCGAATGGCGACGACACCTGCACCAACGACCGGAGCTGGGCTTCGAAGAAAACATCACCGCTGACTTTATTGCGCAAAAGCTGACCCAGTGGGGCATCGAACACCAAACGGGCATTGCTAAAACCGGCATCGTCGCAATTATTCCAGGGGCTGCGCCCGGTCCGGTGCTGGCCATTCGGGCCGACATGGACGCTTTGCCCATCCAAGAACTAAACCAGGTGCCCTACCGTTCGCTCCACGATGGCAAAATGCATGCCTGTGGCCACGATGGCCACGTCACCATCGCCCTGGGCACCGCCTACTATTTGTCTCAACATCGGGATACCTTTGCCGGTACCGTAAAAATTATCTTTCAACCCGCAGAAGAAGGCCCCGGCGGTGCAAAACCGATGATTGAAGCGGGGGTGCTCAGTCAGCCTGAAGTAGATGCCATTATTGGTTTGCATATTTGGAATAATATGCCCCTGGGGACGGTGGGAGTTCGCAGTGGGGCACTGATGGCGGCGACCGAATTTTTTCATTGCACCATTCAAGGTCGGGGAGGCCATGGAGCGTTACCCCATCAGACAGTTGACTCCATTGTGGTCGGCGCCCAGGTCGTGACCGCATTACAAACAATTGTGGCCCGTAACATTAGCCCCATTGACTCGGCTGTTGTCACCATCGGTGAATTTCAGGCCGGCACCGCCGTTAATGTAATTGCTAACAATGCTCGACTCAGCGGCACTGTGCGTTACTTTAATCCTGAGTATCGAGACTTTCTCCCAGAGCGGATGGAGGCCATTATTGCCGGAGTTTGTCAGGCCCATGGTGCCAAATATCAGTTTGACTACCATCGGTTATATCCACCTGTGATTAACGATGCCACCATGGCTGAATTAGTCAAATCTGTCGCTAGCAGAGTGATCGAGACCCCGGCAGGGGTGGTCCCAGAATGTCAGACCATGGGGGGGGAAGATATGTCTTTCTTTTTGCAGGAGAAGCCAGGTTGTTATTTCTTTTTAGGGTCTGCAAACCCTGACCTAAATCTGGCCTATCCCCACCACCATCCCCGGTTTGATTTTGATGAAACAGTTTTGGGGACAGGGGTGGAGATTTTTGTGCGTTGTGTTGAAAAATTTTGTCAATCGTAGATGTTGATCGCATAACACACCCTAAGGGGTATGGCACGCACCGCCCCTATAAGAGACCCGCAGCCTGCTAAGAATTAATGACAACAACAAATTCGGTTTTACCCCAAAAAGATCTCTCGGCCAACCAGGGTTGGCGAGGGACCCTGGATCTTTGTTTTGCCAGGGTGGATGGTAAAACATTGCCAACAGCAAGCTACACCACCTCGCCATTGCGGATTCAGCGTCCGTTTTATCCGGCGGCGGCCCCCGGCAACTGCCAAAGTGTGGTGGTGCACACGGCGGGGGGCATGGTGGCTGGCGACCAGCTGGAAATGGCGATTGCGGCTGAGCCCAAGACCCAAGCTTTGGTGACCACGGCGGCGGCCCATAAGGTCTATCGCAGTACGGGGGACTGGGCGCAGCAGACGATTCGGCTGACGGTGGCCGATGGGGCCTATATGGAGTGGCTGCCCCAGGAGCTGATTTTGTTTAATGGTGGTCGGTTTCGCCAGTCGCTACGGGTGGATTTGGCCCCCGGCGGCGTATGGCTAGGTTGGGATATTACGCGTTTTGGCCGCAGTGCGCGGGGGGAAACGCTGCAGTCGGGCCAATGGCGCTCGGCCACGGAAGTTTGGCAGCGGGGGCGGCCCCTATGGATCGATCGCCAGCAGCTAGGGGGGGGCTCCGAGGCGCTCACCAGCCAAAATGGATTGGCGGGCTATCCGGTGGTGGGGACGTTTTTGTTGCTGGGCTGTGCGATCGCGCCAGACCACATCCTGGCCCTCAGAAATCTAGACGGTGGAACCCATGCTGGCGATAGAGGCCTCACCCGGCTAGAGCATGGGTTAGTTGTCCGCTATCGTGGCGCCTCTAGCCAAATGGCCCGCCAATACTTTATTCAAACCTGGCAGTGGTTACGGACCCACGTGCTGAACCAAGCCAGCTATGTGCCTCGGGTATGGGGGGTGTAGGCTTGCCCACCGTTCGGGGTTGCTGGCGTTGGGAAAATCACCACCGGAATAACCGTTTATTGAAATAAGATTTAGCCGTCTGTGGACCTGACAATATATTGGTTTAATAGGTCCTGAGTCATGGCTGCTAGCTGTGGCCTTGTGGTCATTACTCTTTTGCACATCCTATGCAACTCACTCCCCAAGAAAAAGACAAGCTGCTTATTTTTACGGCCGCCCTCGTTGCTGAGCGTCGCAAAGACCGAGGTCTAAAGCTAAACCATCCAGAATCTGTCGCCTATATTTCAGCCGCGATTTTAGAAGGGGCTAGGGATGGTCGCACCGTCGCTGAACTGATGACCTATGGCACCACCTTACTCACCCGCGATGATGTCATGGACGGCATTGCTGAGATGATCCACGAGGTTCAGGTTGAAGCGACATTCCCGGATGGTACTAAGCTAGTAACCGTACATAATCCAATTCAATGATTTTTGTAGGGGCACCCCACGTAGTGTCCCTTGATAGGCATATCTATGGTTGAGTCTGACAGGTCTGTAAATGGTGATGTGGAAGCGTCTTTTCAGGATATTGACCTGAATCAAGAGGAGCGCAGCGACGTGTTAGGGGCCATTGTCAATGCCCTGGATCGCTATGCCTTTCCAGATGCGGCGGCGAAGGTCCAAGCCGATATTCGCCAGCGGTTAGACCAAGGGGGCTATGGCGACATTATCAGTGGGCATCAGTTTGCTGAAACCCTAACCACCCAGCTGCAGACGTTAACGGGCGATCGCAGCCTACGGGTGCACTTTAGTCCGGTGCCCTTACCCAACCTCAGTGCCGAAACGCCACCCACCGCCGAAGAACTGGCCTACCAGCAGCAACAGAGCCAGCGGCGCAACTTCGACATTAACCGAGTCGAGCGGCTAGCGGGCAATGTAGGGTTTTTGCAACTCTATGGGTTTGAGCCCCCCGAGTTTGCCGGGGAAACCCTGGCGGCGGCCATGACCTGTTTGGCCTACACCGAGGGGCTGATTATTGACCTGCGCTACAACCGAGGAGGTTCCCCGGCCATGGTCGCCTTGCTATGTAGCTATTTGCTGCCCGCCTATCCAGCGGTGCACCTGAGCGATGTGAGCTGGCCCGCAGATCAGCGCATTCAACAAAGTTGGACCTCTGCCTATGTGGGCGGTCCTCGATATTTGGATCGCTCCATTTATCTATTAATCGGTGCTGAAACCGCTACCGCCGCCGAAGAGTTTGCCTACACCTTAAAACAGCTGAAGCGGGCCACTTTGATTGGTGAAACCACCGCTGGCAAAGCCAACCCTGGCTCGGGGCAGCGCCTACACGATCATTTTTGGATGTTTTTGCCGACGGGGCAGGTGCTGAACCCCGAGACCGGAGAAAACTGGGAGGGTAGTGGCGTGCTGCCAGACTTTAAGGTACCTGAGGAGCTAGCGCTGAAAACAGCTCACTACATGGGGCTGACGGAGCTAAGCCGCAAGGCCGCAGCCCCTGGTCAGGAGCTAACTGCAGCCCTGGAGACGGTGAAAAAGCAGTTGGATCAAATGCAACAAGATTTAATTAGTCAGCTTGGAGGATTACGATAATGGCCCATGGTGTGGTACCCGGAGAACTTTTGCCCGCTGCTGGTGATATTGAACTGAATGCCGGTCGCGAAACCGTCACGTTAGCCGTTGCTAATAGCGGCGATCGTCCTATTCAGGTGGGGTCTCATTTTCATTTCTATGAAGTGAATGATGCCCTGCAATTTGAGCGCGACCAAGCCAAAGGCATGCGTTTAGATATTCCGGCCGGCACAGCCGTTCGATTTGAACCGGGGGATGAGCGCTCTGTGACCTTGGTGGCCTTGGCTGGGGCGCGTCGTGTATATGGGTTTAACCAACGGGTCGAAGGCGCTGTTTGAACCTTGTTTCGAGTTAAAAATATTGTTAGATTTCAAAGGGCTCTACGGCTTTTTGACTAGGCCTGGTTTGAGTCGCTTGAAAAATCAGCACCTCATCGGGTGACAAAGCTACGAAAGATTGAGTATGCCTGATAGGAGGATTAATAACCTGAATCAGGAAATGTTGCCTGGTAGTTATTGATCGTGACTCTATGCTGTCTCTTGGGATAGCTAGCCCGCTTTAGCTCGGGTAATCGAGCCCATGTATACGCTTTTTGAGATTAACTGACATTCACTATGCTACGACCACACCATTTTGCTGCCATCGCTTGCCTTCAGGGGGCATTGCTGTTGGGTAATGTGCCGGCATGGGGGCAACAAACGCCCGCTGGCGAAGGGGTAGAATCTGTGGCCTTACCCGAGGCAATTAGTCCTAGTTTGGATGGCATTGTGGATTTGGCCACGACAGATATGCCGTTGGGCGTTGGCTATTTGGCGCCAAAACGGTCGGTTGATTTACAAGCCAGTTGGCTATCGGCGGTGGAACTGCCTTTATATACTGAGCCCGGCGGTAACCACTGGGGCTGGATCTGGCAGGGGTGGTTAATTCCCAATGGTCAGCAGGCATTTGCCATTGGCCGCGATGCTAGTTTCACCATGGTGAGTGTGGAGTCGGAACGCTTGGCGTTTCCCATTTTGCAGGTGCGCGACGATGGTTGGATGCAGATGCAGTATACCGATGGCGGTAGTGCCTGGGTCCATCGCGATCAATTTGATGATCGGGGCCTGGAACTGGCGTTTTATTCTTGGCAAGAAGGGTTGGAGGATGCGGAAAATCTTGCCCTGCGGGATGCCTCTGACGCCCAAGTATTGAGATCGCAGCCCGAGCGTGGCCGCAACGTCCTCAGCCTGGTTAGCAGCAACAGCCTGATTGAGCCCCTAGAGGTACAAGATAACTGGATTCGGGTACGGGTGACCCGTCCCACCAATGGGTGTGAGCCCTTGGCAGGGGCTAGTGAAGAAGAAGGCTGGCTGCAGTGGAAAGATAAGGATGGTGAAGTGCTGATGCTACCTAGTCGTGAAAATTGTGCGGGTTAGCTAAGGGGGCCGCTCCCCCAGGCTGACTGGTGGCCCATCCACTTCAATTCTTTAAAATGTTCGTCATATACTCGTCGGGTTTCCGGGTGTGCCGTAAGCTATCCAATGGCTTTACTTTTTACCGTCTACCCCTAGGACACTCCGATGAGCTATCGCATGGATCGCCGCGCCTATGCTGAAACCTATGGCCCCACCGTAGGAGACCGGGTTCGGCTAGCGGATACCGCCTTAATTATCGAAGTGGAGCAAGATTTCACCACCTATGGTGATGAGGTGAAATTTGGCGGCGGTAAGGTGATCCGTGACGGCATGGGGCAGTCCCCCATTACCCGTGCCGATGGTGCGGTGGATACGGTGATTACCAATGCCCTGATTCTCGATTGGTGGGGCATTGTCAAAGCTGATATTGGCATCAAAGATGGTCGCATCGCCAAGATCGGTAAGGCGGGCAATCCCTACATTCAAGACAATGTGGATATTATTATTGGCCCCGCCACCGAAGCCATCGCAGGGGAGGGGATGATTGTCACCGCTGGCGGCATCGATTCCCACATTCACTTTATTTGCCCGCAGCAAATTGAAACTGCGATCGCAAGCGGCGTCACCACCATGATTGGCGGCGGCACCGGGCCTGCCACCGGCACCAATGCCACCACCTGTACCCCTGGCGCTTGGCATATCTATCGCATGTTGCAGGCGGCGGACGCATTCCCCATGAATCTAGGGTTCATGGGCAAAGGCAACAGCGCCCAGCCCGCCGGTCTAGTGGAGCAGGTGCAAGCGGGGGCCATGGGGCTGAAACTCCACGAAGATTGGGGCACCACCCCCGGTTCCATTGACACGTGCCTGGGGGTGGCCGACACCTTTGATGTGCAGGTGGCGATCCACACCGACACCCTCAACGAAGCCGGTTTTGTCGAAAACACCATCGCCGCGTTCAAAAATAGGGTGATTCACACCTATCACACCGAAGGGGCGGGCGGCGGCCACGCGCCGGACATCATCAAAGTGTGTGGTGAAGCCAATGTGCTGCCCTCGTCCACCAACCCCACCCGACCCTACACCCGCAACACCCTAGACGAGCACCTAGACATGCTGATGGTGTGTCACCACCTCAGCCCCAGCATCCCTGAGGATGTGGCCTTTGCCGAATCCCGCATCCGTCGAGAAACCATTGCTGCGGAAGATATCCTCCACGACCTGGGGGCCTTTAGCATGATTGCCTCCGACTCCCAGGCCATGGGTCGGGTGGGTGAAGTGGTTATCCGCACCTGGCAGACGGCCCACAAAATGAAAGTGCAGCGCGGTGCCCTGGCAGAAGATTCTGACCGCAACGACAACCATCGGGCCAAGCGCTACGTGGCCAAGTACACCATCAACCCAGCCATCACCCACGGCATTGCCCACGAGGTGGGTTCCTTAGAAGAAGGCAAGCTGGCGGATATTTGTCTGTGGAAGCCCGCCTTCTTTGGGGTGAAACCCGAGATTGTGATTAAGGGGGGGGCCATTGCCTGGGCCCAGATGGGGGACCCCAACGCCAGCATTCCCACCCCCCAGCCGATCCACATGCGCCCCATGTTTGGCAGTTATGGCGGTGCCATTGGCAGCACGTCCCTGACGTTTATTTCCCAGGCGGCGGCAGAGGCCGACATCGCCAGCCAAATTGGCTTACAAACAAAAGTGGTTGCCGTCAGCGGTTGCCGCAACCTGAGCAAGGCCGACATGAAGCTCAATGACTACCAGCCCAAGATGGACGTGGATCCTGAAACCTACGAAGTGCGGGCCGATGGCCAACTGCTCACCTGTGAACCGGCAGAAGAGCTCCCCATGGCCCAGCGATACTTCTTGTTTTAGACTCCCCGCGCTTGTTGTAAATGAAAAATTCCCTTGCCCTAGGCAGCTGGTTGTTTATTTTCGGCTCCAGTTTATTTGCCCTGGAGGCCATTGGTGAAATTATCAATAGCTTTTCGCCGGTGGCGTTGATCCATCTGGCTGAAGGCCTTTTATTTTTGGTGGGGTCAATTTGTTTTCTACCAAAGCCGCAAACCAAACCCTAGGTTAGATTTTCCCCATACTATGACTAGCTTTCAATACACTAGCCTGATTGCCACATCGCCTGACGTGGTTTGGCGTTTCCATGAACGGCCCGATATTCTTAAGCTGCTGACGCCCCCCTGGCAGCCGGTGGAAGCGGTGCGCCGCGAAGGGGGGCTGGGCCCAGGGGCGCTTAGCGAATTTCGACTGTGGCTCGGTCCCGTGCCCATCACCTGGATTGCCCGCCACACCGACGAGTATGAACCCAATCGACTGTTTACCGATATCCAAGAAAGTGGCCCCCTAGACGCCTGGACCCACCGACACCGCTTTGAGCCAGAGGGCGACCACATGCGGCTGACCGATGACATTACCTTTACGCTGCCGCTGGAGTGGGCCAGTGAACCGATGATCGGCTGGTTTGTGCTCCAGCGGTTGCGGGATATGTTTGAGTATCGCCACCAGGTCACCCAGGAAGCCTGTGGCTAGTGGTGGTGCCCAGGCTAGGCAAAAGGCTAGGCAATCTCTGTGGGAGGGGTTTCTCCGTCTTCCTTCAGTTGCTTGAGCTGCGATCGCATCACCTGTTCCAACATCGTTCTTGGCACTTCGATGCCTTGGCCTTTCCCTTTGGTTTGCATAAAAATCAGACTGTCCACCTGTTTCATCGACAGCAACTGAAATAAAAGGTGGGTGCTGGGGTGGGGTAGGGCCATCATCTGTGGATTGTCGGCCACACCCATGGAAGCCGCTTCCAGGGATGGATAGGCATAAATGACCGTCTTAGTCGATTTAGGATCCTGACGACCGCGTAGGGTGGTCATCACCCATCCCTGGCCCAAGGATTGAACCACATAATAGATTTGAGCTGGAAGCTGCCCCGCGATTTCCTTTAAAAGCGGAGCAACCAGGGAAATTGCTTCGCCAGTTGTCTGATCCGGAGCTTCTTCAATCAAAATTTCGATTTGTTTTTCGATATCCATCCGACTTTTTTGATAGTTTCGTGAAAATTGCTGACTTTTGTTAGAACGTGCGGAAAACTGTCTATGCTCGGGTGAGGTATTGCCTGGGACTCGCAAGCTCTAATGACAACGCTGCTAATGCTCGAGGAAACATCGACCACACTGGTAGAGGCACTAAATAAAGAAGTATTGCAGTTACTACAGCAGGCGACCAGGACCTCAGAGAGAAGCTGTCAGTCCGTTGCCGATCGCATTTGTAGCGAATCACTTCGTATTTGCAAAGAAAGCCAACGTATTCAAGACTCTGGCGATGTAGAAAGTTGGGCATTTAACCTCGCTAATCATCGAGTTGATCAATGCATTCGCTATTACAAACTTAGCTCCGAACGGGGCCGAATCGAGCTGCATAGTACCCTTAGTGCCATAATCTATCGCTATATTTCAGTTCCCCACGCCCAGACTAGCTATCAGGCACGTCTTTCCCTAATTGAGGACTTTCTGCAAAATTTCTACAGCGAGGCGATCAACGCCTTCCGCCGAGAAAATCAGATGGCGACCAATTTCCAGCCACGCACCTCGCTCGAACTCGCCGAATACATGGCCTTTACCGAGCGCTACGGTAAGCGACGCATACCCCTGCGGCGGGGGCGCAGTCAGCAGCTAATTATTTTGCGGGCCCAAACCTTTTCGAAGCAGCAGCCCCCCGAAACCACCGTAGACATTGAGCAAGCCACCGAAGCGGCCAACGATAACGATCAGGCCTGGAAAAATGCTCCGGTGCAACGACTGCGCGAAGAAATTTTGCTCCAGTCGGATACGCCACCGGAAGATAGCCTGCGGGAGCGGGTGGTGGATGAATTAATGTCCTATCTAAAAGACAAAAAGCAGGCGGACTGTGCCGACTACTTTAGTTTGCGGCTGATGGATTTACCCGCCAGCGAAATTGAGGAACTGCTCGGCCTAACATCCCGCCAGCGCGATTATCTACAGCAGCGGTTCAAATACCACCTATTGCGGTTTGCCCTCACCCATCATTGGGAGCTGGTGCACGAATGGCTGGGCATTGAACTCGATAAAAACTTAGGTCTGACGCCCCAGCAATGGGATCATCTCCAGGAAAAAATGGATCAAAGTCAGACCAAGCTCCTGCAGCTGAAGCAGCAGGGATTGTCCGATGCTGATATTTCCCAGGCCCTGGGATTGAGTTTGACCCAAATTAGAAAGCATTGGTCTAAATTACTAGAACAAGCCTGGGAATTGCGTAATCTATCAATAGGCTAATTAACGATCTAGTGGGTCGTGCTTTTGTGCATCGGGTCGAGCTAAATTTTTACACTCTCGGCTTTATCATCCGGATCAGGGACATTTCGCCATGAATAGTGAGTCAGAAAATTTGAAACGCTTATTGCTAGAGTTCTTAACTTTTGACCGCTCGGCGTCCCCTCCATCGGGGAGTAAGTCTACCACTTTGACAGAGTCCAACCCATCAGCAGTCTGTGCATCTGAAGTCGGATCTGACGCTGTATCATTTGACACTTTATTTGAAACGGGTCAGTCGTTTCACTTCGGAGATAAAACCACTGTGCAAGATCGTTTCCACACACTTCTAAAGCACCGTTTCCAAACGGAATTTGCGAATCGGCCCCCACTATTTCCTTGGGAGGCAGAGGTCCGTGAATATCCAGCTGAGGTGCCCGCCTACGCTCAATCTATGAGTCGGATGTGGCTTGAAAACCCACTCCAGTTTAGTGTTTCGAGTAAGTTGCCCGAAACCGTTCTGCATCGTTTGCTAGATCGCTGCCAAAATATGGTGCAGTCTACTCAAAAGCAGGGCGTTAAGTTAGTGCAAATTGTAGAATCCCTTTTCCCGGATTCGCTTGATGCATTAGAACCCATTGCCAATATTGTCCTAACACCGGCGTATCGTTCTGGTTCTGCTTTGGCCGAAGCAACTCTACAGGAAGTAGAGAACTTGGCCGGCGGATTTGACCAGGCTACACCAGAACAACAAATTGCTTTGACTATGTTGGCTTCTATGGAAATTATGTCGGCCCTGGCGCTGACAGTTTCAGCGGAAGAGTCGACCGTTGGCCGCGACTGGGTCACCTCTGAAGGTGTTGTTCATGTTGATGTGAACTATTCCGGTGCGGTGTTGATCATTAACGCTACATTGCCCACAGGTGGAAGTATTCAGCTGGTGGGTGCAGATTCAGATAGTCAGTCTTCTCGCCCTGAGGCGGGGATGTTGACCCTGGCTCAAACGGCGCCAGTAATTGGTGCTTCCTATTCCTTGGAAGTGTCATTAGATAACGATGGTCAGCGACCTCTGAGATTTTCCTTAATGGTGTTAGACCCATCTGTTAGTTAGGCCCGCTAGGATGAGACTGTGCCTGTGGGCACCATTTACCTAGTAGGGTTCCTGCGATGTCTAGTTTGAATAATCCAGTTTCTGGTTTAACCGTCCGATGGCGGCAGCGGCTTTCAGCCCTGCCGCCATCAGTGCCTGAGGACTCCATTGCGTTGAGGGGCCTGGTGCAGTGCCTGGTCACCATTGGTATCTGCAGCTTAATTGTGGCGGCATCGGGGGTAACGGATACGTCCACTTGGAATCTTTTGGCCGTGCCCTTGAGCATTGCAGGTGCTTACTGGAGTTGGCGTAGTCGCCGTCGTCGTAATATTGCGGCTAAGTTTTTGATTGCCCTGGGCATGTTAGTTGCCCTGGCCTTTTTTTTAGGGCGCATGTTGCGGGTTCCAGGGGATACGCGGATTGTGCTGGCGGAGCTGCTAATTCATTTGCAGGTGCTCCACAGTTTTGATCTACCGCGTCGGAAGGATCTGGGTTATTCCATGATGATCGGCCTGATTTTGGTGGCGGTGGCGGCAACGATTAGCCAAACCCTACTATTCGGGCCGTTTTTGTTGGTATTTTTTTTGGTGGCCTTGCCGGTGTTGGTGCTGGACTACCGCTCTCGCTTGGGGCTGCTAGACTGGCGACGGCTGTCGGTGGGGATGCCACTGCGTCAGCTGGGGGGCATTATGGCGATTGTGCTGGCCCTGGGGCTGATGTTTTTTGTGGCGATGCCCAGGGTGCCGGGCTATCAGCTACAGACGTTTCCGGTGAGTGGCAGTATTGATGTAACTGGAGAGGCCTCCAGTCGTCAGATTTTTAATCCGGGCTATGTGAGCCGGGGCAATGACAGTTCCGCTGACAATGATGGTGATAGCTCCAATTCGGGGGGGAGTCCTGAAACGGGGCCGGGGCGCATCAATCCTGATTTTTACTATGGGTTTAATCGGAAGATTAATCAAAACCTGAAGGGCGATCTAGAACCTAAGGTGATTATGCGGGTGAGATCGCAGCGGGCTGGGTTTTGGCGGGTGATGGGCTTTGACCAGTACACGGGGCAAGGTTGGGAATCTTCGCGGTCGGCTGAACTGGTGGATTTGGGCCGTTCTCCTTTGTCCTATCGATTTTTACCGATTACGCCCCAGCCGATTGGGCCAGCGGAGGAGGTGGTGCAAACCTACACGATGGTGCAGGACTTTCAAAACCTGGTGCCTGTGCTCTATTCCCCTGAGTCGGTCTATTTTCCGGCGGATGATTTGGCCATGGATCCGGAGGGCGCCTTACGACCTTCGGGGTTGTTGCCGGAAGGTCTCACCTATACGGTGGTGTCTCGGGTGCCCCGGCGAGATCCAGAACGGTTAAAGCAAGGTTCGAGTGATTATGGTGATGGCATTCGCAAATATTATTTGCAGGTGCCTGGGGAAATTCGCGATCGCATCCGCACAGAAACCGAGCGTTGGCTAGCCACCTCTGAAGACCCCTTGGCCACCCCCTACGACAAGGCCACCTTTCTCGCCCAGGTCTTGCGCGAAAACTACACCGTGCAAACCGACCTCCCCTATTTTGAAGAGGGAGACGATCTCGTCAGTGCATTTTTATTTGACTATAGGGGCGGCAGCCGCGATCAATTTGCCACGGTATTGACCATCATGCTCCGCTCCATTGATATTCCAGCCAGGCTAGCCACCGGGTTTGGGCCGGGGCAGTTTAACCCCTTTACCGGGTTTTACATCGTTCGCAATACCGATGCCTATGCCCAGACCGAAGTCTATTTCCCAGGTCAGGGCTGGTTTTACTTTAATCCTATTCCCAATAGTCTGTTATTTTCCCCAGAAGACAATAGTGCCAACCCCTTTAGCGTATTACGACAGCTATGGCGCATCCTCGTTGGGGCGTTGCCTGCCCCCGTGGTGCAGCTAATGCAAAAAGGGTTTCAGCTGTTAGTTATGGCCATTGCCATGGGGCTGCGGTTGATTTCACGGTTTAGTGGCCAGGGCTGGTTGAGTGTCCTGTGGGCGGCTGTGGGTTTGACCGGTGTGGGCTTTTGCGGCTGGCTCAGCTGGCAGGGCTGGCGACAATGGCGGCGGTGGTTATCGCTAAACCAGTTAGCGCCGGTTGAACGGATTTATCAGCAAATGCTGGGGGTTTTAGCGCGCCAAGGATTTGGCAAACGCCCTAGCCAAACACCGTTAGAATATGCGGCCAGTTTGCAACGGCGCTCCGACTTTCGCCAGGGACCCTTAGTGCGCCAAATGGTTGATGGCTATGTGGGCTGGCGCTATGGTGAAAAAGCTGTGGATGTCGATGGCCTACGGGCTGGGTTGCAGGCCCTGAAGCGATCTGGGCGTTAGGGCGGCGGCTATATTGCCTGGTTTGATAGTAGCTATCAAATGATTTAGCGGTCAAAACGACAGCAATTTCTTACAATCACTTTAAGGCATCAAAAATAAATGATGGAATCTAGAGCCGTTTTTGGGTAATCCGGTGCTAGATTCCATTGGCGCTGGTGGCTAATCATTGAGACCCGCCGTGCAGGCGCCCCTAACAACGGGGGTACTATTGTTCTTTTTCTCCTTCAGAGGTCAGTCCGTGGTCAGTTTCAAACAGCTTGTTAAAAATCCACTTAAGGCGCTTACTACCGGTGAAAAATCTTCCCAGGACTTTCAACCAAAGGAGTTCGACCGTCATGTGATGACGACCTATGGTCGCTTTCCCTTGGCCCTAACCCGGGGGGCAGGCTGCCGTGTGTGGGATGACCAAGGCAATGAATATCTGGATATGGTCGCGGGCATTGCCACCTGCACCCTGGGCCATGCCCACCCGGTGATGGTGGAAGCGGTGACTCAGCAAATGCAGCAGCTGCACCATGTGTCGAACCTCTATTACATTCCAGAACAGGGGGCTTTGGCCCAGTGGTTGACGGATCATTCCTGTGCGGACCGGGTGTTTTTCTGCAATTCTGGCGCTGAAGCGAACGAAGGGGCCATTAAGCTCGCCCGTAAGTATGGCCATACGACGTTGGGCATTGAGGAACCGGTGATTATTACGGCCAATGCCAGTTTCCACGGGCGGACATTGGCCACCATTACCGCTACGGGCCAGCCAAAATATCAAAAGAATTTTGCGCCCCTGGTGCCAGGGTTTCACTATGTGCCCTTTAATGATGGCGATGCCTTAGAAAGTGCGATCGCAGCCCTAAATGCTAACGGTCCCCGTGTGGCTGCTGTGCTGTTAGAAGCCCTGCAGGGAGAAGGTGGCGTGAACCCCGGCAATGTTCAATACTTCAAACGGGTACGAGAGCTATGCGATCGCCACAACATTCTCTTAATCATGGATGAAGTGCAGGTGGGCGTAGGCCGTACGGGCAAAATGTGGGGCTACGAAAATCTAGGGATTGAACCCGATGTGATTACCGTGGCCAAGGGCTTGGGCGGGGGCGTGCCCATTGGGGCCATGCTCTGCAAGTCAAGCTGTGATGTATTGCAACCGGGGGACCATGCCAGCACCTACGGCGGCAATCCATTTGTTTGTGGTGTGGCCTTAGCCGTTTGTCAAACCGTACAATCTGCAGGCTTGATGGCTAACGCTAGTGCCCGGGGGCAACAGCTGCGTCAAGGATTGTTGAAATTAGTGGATGCCTATCCCCAACTGTTTGAGCAAGTGCGCGGCTGGGGCTTAATCAATGGCCTGGTGCTCAAAGAAGACGCAGCCATAAAATCTATCGATATTGTGAAAGCGGCGATTGAACAACAATTGTTGTTAGTTCCCGCAGGACCCACGGTGGTGAGATTTGTTCCACCCCTCATCATTACTGAAGCGGAAATTGATGAATCGTTGAAGAGGTTAGCGGCCTCGATAAACAACATCGTTTAGGGGGCCTATGTAATGTATTGTTCCACCATGGGCTTAGCCGTTGCTGTTCCTTGGGATGAGTAGTCGAGCTGTCAGATTCAGTCAATTTGCCAGATTTCCATCGCTTACTCATCCCAATCAGTAACGGCCTGACCGCCGTTTAGTTCCCTTCATTACAGTCCATTGCCGAGGAAATTGATCTGACCACAATTAGGGCCAAGTAGCGTATTTTCCCTATTGTAGGTTGCGTGGTTTGTCAGTGTTAACTCTTTTTTCTCGGATTTATACTGTAATCAGTGCATTGATGCCTTTATATTAATCAACTTTTGGTTAAGCTCCTATGCCATCACCTCTTATTCTTGTGGGTCTACCGCGCAGCGGTTCAACGCTGGTATCGCGCATTCTCAACGAGAGTTTAAATTGTTTTATTATTAACGATTTTTACTACCTCCAGTATGTTGAAAGTGTTGACGGCTTTGCCCAGTCAAATCCAACGATTAAAGGGCTACTCGTAGACTTTATCGTTACCCAGGTGAAGAACCGAACAAAACCAGAAGATTTAGATGATGAAGTGTGGTTTGGCCTGCCATTTTCGGCGGCAGATCTACAGGAACTCGATCGTTTCGCTGAGGCATATAAAGCCAACGATGAATCTAGGACCTGGGCCCAAGTCCTAGAGGATATTATGCAGTTTTTGGCTGAGTTATCCCATAAGCCAATGTGGGGCTACAACACGCCGCAGGACTATTTGAACTTCAACATTATTTCAGAAGCGTTTGCTGATGCGAAGTTTATCTTTCTGTTGCGTTCTCCACTGGCGACCCTGTTGTCCTACAAATATTATTGGACGGTGGATCCTAAGTTTCGGGATGACCGAGGTCGCTATCACCCTGTGATTCAGGCGTTAGCCTGGAAAACCTGTGCAACTACCTATTTTGGATTGCTCCAAGAGCATGGCCATGATCGCTTTATGTTGGTCAAGTTTGAGGAGGTGCTGAGCAATACCAAGAAGGTGCTGGCAGATATTAGCCGATTTTCGGGGATTGAATTTGCTCAGGTTGACTTGACCTCCTTTGGGCATAATTCTTCACTCTCAGATAAGGGCTCAGCGAAAAATAAGAAGAGAATTACAGCCTTAGAAGAGAGAATTGGTCACTTCCTGACCCACAAGGTGGCCCATGAGCTGGGCTATGGGAATAGCCCACTACAGCCACTGGCTGTAGCTGATGTTTTCAACTTGCTGGCAACCACTGGCAGAAATGGGGCCTACTATTTTCGACAGATTGTTTTCTCGCGCAATGTTCGCAAGAGAGTGGTGAAGTTTGTAAGTCAGATGTTGTCGCAGGCGGGGCAAAAGGTGGAGACCTATTCTTCGACTATCCGCAATGATGCCCCTATACAGTCTGACGTTGTTTAAGCCGCCATGCGGTTGGATGTCCATTACGATCTCCGTTTCCGGGCCTTAAACAATATGGGCACTGTGGTCGAACTAGCGCCACGGTAGCCTATTGCGCTATTGGAATAGGAAAAGGGCAATATGGGGGTGTGATGGGCTATGCCAAGGGTGATAGTGCATTGGCATGGACCTGGGAGGGGCTAAGTAGTTCCGCCTATTTACGGCATGTGCCTAGGGTGTCATTTCTTCTAGGCGAGGGTCTAGAAGAAAGAATTGTGAGTACGATGCTGTCATTGGCAGCCAAATAGGGAGAGTCAGTGGGGGAAAGATACGACGAAATGGTATCGATTTAGCTCCTAAATGGTGAAAAATATCTTCAAAGCTTGAACTTATTAGAGAAAACTCAGGGTGTTCTAAGGTTTTGACGCTTTATCTACTGAATTTTCAGGTATTTACCAATTGCCCTAATAGTGACTGCTTTATTGCGCCATAATGCTGATGACAAAAAAACGATTATAGGACTTCATTGCCATGCGCTTCATGCTCCTTATATTGGAAGTTGAAGATATACGTCCTATCTATTTGAAATCGTAAAAATCTGGAATGAGCTCTGTGTAAGATAACTTTAGTATCTAAAAATTATCTATTCAAGACTTAGTACGGACCAAACGAAACTTCTATTCTAAAAAGTCTCCCATTATTACGTACAATGCGCCAAAAAATTCAGAGTTTATTTTCCGATAAACTCGTCAAAAATATTGGTTGGCTGACGGCTAGTCAGCTCTTTATACGAGTTATTAGGCTAGCATCAGTAGTTGTTTTAGCGCGTGTATTGACGGCTGAAGACTATGGACTGATTGCTATTCTCTTCACTGTTACAGACTTTGCCAATGTTTTTATTCAAAAAGGTGGCATCGCTCCGAAACTCATCCAAGCGGATAAGGCAGAACTATCGAGCTTGGCAGAAACGGCCTATTGGACGAATTGGATACTGTGTTGCGGTATCTTTTTATTTCAATGCTCAATGGCTTATCCCATAGCATTGTTTTACCAAAACGATAAGCTGATTCTACCTATTATTATTGCTGGTCTGGCCTATTTGATTAATCCGTTTTATGCGGTACAGGATGCGTTAATCCGGCGAGAAAATCGTTTGAAAGTGGGTGCGATCGCATCTGCCTGTAGTGCATTTACCCAGCAGACGACCATCCTCCTATTGGTGGTGATGGGGTTTGGTGTCTGGAGCATTGCCATATCCCTAGTGCTTTCCCAGTTTTGCTGGCTGACGATTTATCGCCGCAACCACACCTGGGTGCCTGCGGGCAAATTTACCCTTTACCAATGGCGGAAGATTTTTGACTTCTCAAAATTCCCCCTGGGTATCGAGATGCTCAATTACCTCAGGTCTAACATCGACTACCTGCTCATTGGTCGCTTTTTCAGCGTAGAGCAGCTTGGGCTTTACTTCTTTGCCTTTAACGCTGGCCTCGGCATTAGTTTGACCGCCATCAATATGGTGTCAAACTCCGTCTTCCCCTACCTATGCGAAGCTCGGGAAAATTTGACAGCGCTCAAAAAGAGTTATCGCAAGAGTCTAAAGGTCTGCGCGATGATGATTTTCCCCCTGGTACTTTTGCAAAGTACTTTAGCACCGTTCTATGTGCCGATTGTCTTTGGCCAAAAATGGATTCCGGCCATTCCTATCTTGATTCTTATTTGCCTATCCGCGTTGCCCCGTCCCTTTGCCCTTGTTTCCGAACAATTGTTGCTCACATTAGATCGGGGTATGGCCGGTCTGAAGTGGAACATCTTCTTCACCGGGCTTTTCACCCTCAGCATTATTGCCGCTGCCCAATTTAATATCTACGCTGTTGCGGCTGTTGTCCTGGCTATTCATCTTGTCTGTTTGCCACTGTTTAGCTTCTTCGTTGGCAAGTCTGCATTTTCTAGCAAGCAGGTGTCGCTTGCCTCCTAGTCCTAGGGCTTGAGTCTGCTATACCTCCAGTAGCATAATGTATGTGAATAATGGAAACCCCGGCTATGCACCAAAGGCATGGCCGGGGTTATGGGTTTCTTGTATGGGATACAAAGCCCTGAGCGGCTCAGGGCTTAGGACAGATATGCATAAGAGTAAATCTTGGGGGCTACCTGGGGGGAGGCTGTTGGGTAGATGTACCCTGGTTAAGTGAGATTGCTAGGGTAGGCAGATGCAGCTATCTATAAGCACTGTTTAAGTTGTCTTATCCGTATCCTGATGTGGTAGATAGCACCCTGATGGGCCAAGTAAACATTTAGGGTTAGTTCAGAATTTACACTGCCGCTTTCCATTGTTCTAAGGAAATCTTCAGCGATTTATATGAAAAATATAAATGTGTGGAACTTTGTCAAAGCCGTGTCAATTGTATCTACTAGAGTTTTTTGAATTTTTTTTGATACTAAAATTGAGCCAGCGATCCTAGGCGCGAGGGTGCCTGGGTCGCGGCGTCTAGATCGTGGTAATACACGTAGCTGTCGTGCTACATCGCAGTGTTGTGCTACATCTATCGCTGTCGATGCGTTAGGCCTTGAGTAGCTGCCCCTGATCAACCCGTAGAATTTGAGACGATTTAAGCCATTGGGCATCAAATGAGCCAAGGTGGGTGGTGGTAATCAGCGTCTGAAATCGGTCTTGAATAGTATCTAGTAGCTGATTTTGTCGATTTAGGTCGAGCTCGGCGAGTACGTCGTCTAGGAGCAGCAGTGGTGGTTCGCCCACGACTTCTTCAATTAGCTGGAGTTCTGAAAGTTTGAGGGCCAGCACCAGGGTGCGCTGCTGCCCTTGGGAACCGTATTGCCGCGCGGGGGTTTGGTTAATTAGAAAGGTAATGTCGTCTCGGTGGGGGCCTACCAGGGTGGTGCGCTGATAATATTCCGCCATGGCTTTGGCCTGGAGCTGACTGAGAAATGCCTGCTGAATTTCGGTGGCATCATCGCTGTCGATGGTCACATTGGGGCTGTAAAGGATTTCTAGCTGTTCGGCACTATTGCTAATGGCCTGATGCCAGCTCTGGGCAATGGGAATGAGTCGCTGGAGCATTCTGGCCCGACGGCGAATGACACGGGTGCCGAGGGTGGCGAGTTGGGCATCCCAGAGGGCGAGCTGGGTGGGGTCTAGGGGCGGCGGCTGATCGGGGTCTGCGGTATGTTGCTTAATGAACGCATTGCGCTGTTTGAGCACCTGGTTATATTGCTGCAAAATATGCACATAAACTGGCTCTAGCTGCATGAGCAATGTATCGGTCCAGGTGCGACGGGTGCCGGGGCCGCCCCGCACAAGCTCTAGATCTAAGCAGGAGAACTGTACGGCATTGAGACTGCCCAGGAAGTCTTGCTGACGTTTGAGGGTTTCGCCGTTGATCATCGCTGTGCGCCGACTGCCCCGCCTGAGGGTTAGCTGCAGCGCTGAGACGCCCAGTTCTTTTTTTAGGCTGGCTTGGATCTGGGCGATGGTTTCGTCGTTTTTTACTAGGTCGCGATCGCGACTCGTTCGATGGGACTTGAGCGTCGCCAATAGCTCCACCGCTTCTAGCAGGTTCGACTTACCCTGGGCATTTTCCCCCAGCAAAATGGTTTTTGGTGCCGAGAACTCAATCGCCTGGTCGCGATAGTTACGAAACTGCTTGAGGTGAAGGGACTGAAGAAACATAAACGACCGTGGCGCTATCCCAGTGGCTGAAACTATAGCTTACCGAGATAGGGTTGGTTGGCCAGAATTTACGGCAGTCTGCTGTGCCTTCCATTGCTGGGTCTGGTCGTTGCACCAATCCATCACCCGGTTCCAGGCCCACCAACGGTCTGGGTCTTGATTGCGCCGTTGGCAATCGGCACTGCTAATGTAGCCCACGTGGCCCCCCTGGGCCGTCATCAGCAAATCAATATGGCCATTGGCCGCGCAGCTGGCTTCAATTTCTGGAACCAGATTGGGCTCGAATAGGGGATCGTCGGCTGCGTAAAGAATCAGTGTGGGTTTTTGTAGCTCGGGCAAAATGTATAGCCCACTGGTGGCCCGATAATAGTCTTCTACGGATTGAAACCCCAGACGGCCAATCACCATTTCGTGGTCAAAGCTCCAGATGCTGTGTACCCGCTCAATGGCGTCTGGGTCAAAGGCATTGGGGTGATCCTGTTGTAGGTCGTCGAGCAGCAGCTTTAGCTTGCGGGTAATGGCTTTTTCTAGATATTTGCCGATGGGGGCATTTTCTAGGTAGGTGAGCGATCGCAACGATTCTAAGGCTGGGCAAATAACGGCACAGCCGCCAATGTCATCCAGCGTCAGCCCTAGGCCCGCCCCCCACGCATCCATACTTTGGGCCGCCTTGACACCCCATAGCGCCAATAGCCCCCCCAACGAAAATGCCGTGAACCAAAAAGGAGCGGGGCAGCCCATTTCCTTTGCCTGGGCCGCAATGCGCACAAAGTCTTCCCCTTCGTGGAGACCGTCGGAGGTAAGGGTGGATGATAACTTGGCCGTTTTACCATGGGCGCGCCAGTCGTAAATCACCACCGCATACCCTTGGGCATAGGCCTTGCGGGCCATAACGCGCAGAAACCATTGGTTATCTAGGTCTCCGGTGATGCCATAGGTGCCGATGATGGTGCCTTTCGCATTGGGCGGAATCGCCACAAGGCCGAAAATCGGCACGTCCTGGGCCCCAGTAAACGTAGTTTCTTGGTAGACCGGTTCAGCTTCTGAGAGGGTGCTTTGCCAGTTCTTTTGAGCCCACAGGCCCGCATAGATAGTCATCAACAGGCCATTGTTTAAAGGCCATGGTGCACGATAGTAGGTGGATGTCATTTAGAAACGTGGGCGCGGGATGGCGTTGAAATTCAACTATCCCATAAAGTTGGGGGCTGAATCTGTAGTGTCAGCACCGACTGGGGGCTCTAGGATATGGTCGTGCCAGGGGTGATGCCATGGGCACAACGGCGCAGAATCTAGGGGCATGGCTGAGATCTAAAAAAATAGCAGTAGTTATTGACACTATCCGGTAAAAAACTGCTAATATACATGGGCTGGTGATTGACTTATTCAATTCACTTCATCGTTGGGGCGTGGCCAAGCGGTAAGGCAGCGGGTTTTGGTCCCGTCATTCGTAGGTTCGAATCCTACCGCCCCAGTTACTTTCAGAGACTTGTTAAAAAGGCTGGCCTAAAGGCTGGCCTAATTTTATGGGTCTTTGGTGACGATATTTATCCGTTTATTTGACGCGGAAAACCTCGTTATTAAATTATCTAAACCCTACTTTTTTGACCATAGTGGTTGTCCAGGTAGGGCAATAGAAGTGAACTACTTGATGATTAAAGCTTTGGTACCAGGCCAACCATTGCCCAAGCGCACTTTTAGGCCAAGCCGTTGTCCTTTTAGTGGATTTTGTTACCATAGCAACTGATTTTTAGTGGTTGTGGCCTCTAATGGGTTACAGCCTCGTTGCAAGCCACAATTGTCCAGTTCGGTTATAGTGACCAAGCTGTAAGAAGATGGGGGCCAATGAGATATGAAATTAGAAATACAGAATCAAATACCAGTTAAGCGAAGGGCTATATGAGTTCCATTAAGCCTTCTTCTGATTCTGCATACCAGGATTTTCTACGAGCTATTAAAAGCCAAGTGGTTCAAAGCCGCGTTGGGGCAGCGCGGGCCGTCAATCGCTCGTTGATCGAGTTTTATTGGTCGTTTGGGCAACTAATTGTGGAACGGCAAGAGGCTTTGGGATGGGGTAAAGCCGTAGTAGAGCGTTTATCGGCTGACCTTAAGCAGGAGTTCCCTGAAATCAAAGGTTTTTCGCCTCAGAACCTGTGGTTGATTCGGCAGTTCTACACCGAGTATCAGCAGACGCCAAATCTCCAACAGCTTGTTGGAGAAATTCCTTGGGGCCATAACATCCTAATTATGCAGCGAATCAAGGATGAAGCGGCCCGACACTACTACCTAGAGGCGACAGCCCGTCTGGGTTGGACAAGGAATGTGCTGCTAAATCAGATTAAGGCGGGGGCCTATGAGGTCAGTCTGCAAGACAAAAGTCACAATTTTAAGGCTGTGCTTCCAGAGTATCTGGCAGAGCAAGCTGAGGAAACGCTCAAAAGTCAATATAGTTTGGAGTTTTTAGGGATTTCTCAGGCAGTTCATGAAAGAGAGTTGGAGCGCAATCTGATTGCTCGGCTGAAGGATTTTCTAATCGAGCTAGGCTATGGCTTTTGCTTCATTGGCAATCAGTATCGACTGGCATTAGGAGATAACGAATATTTCCTGGATTTACTGTTCTATCATCGCTTTTTGAAATGCTTAGTGGCGATTGAGTTAAAAACGGGTCGGTTCCGGCCAGAGTATGCAGGAAAGATGGATTTTTACTTGGAGGTACTCAACGACCAGGAGCGGGCACCGGATGATAACCCAACGATTGGAATTATTCTGTGTGCTGAGAAGGATCGGCTGGAGGTGGAATTTAGCCTGAAGTCAAAAGCAAATCCGATCGGTGTGGCTACATATCAGCTATATCCTGAAGTGCCGGAGGAATATAAGGGTATGCTACCTACTGATGACGATTGGCAGAAGTTATTGGAATCGGCATTATCAGAAGAAGAAACCAGTTAAAAAGTCTCTAGAAAGGTCTTAAAAAGAGTTCTGAGAGATTTGTGCTACGACTCATAGCACTTTCATGCTCATGGTCTGAGCAACTTAAACAACAGAAAACGCAAGCTAACTTATGTGTAGAAGGTAATAACTCAGTATAGATTCTCTTCTTAGGGTAAAACTAGCATGAGATACCCTGACTCTATCTCATGCTTATTCTATAAGAATTGGTATAACACAAGAGAATATCTCCTTTGTGAAAAACTGTCCATAACGCACAGCATATGTCGATTGAAAAATTCACCTAATTATCAAGACCATCCACACTTTTGGAGGATGCCCATGGAGTAAACTACGCTGATGAAAGTCAGAGTCTTTAGAAACAATGACGAAATCATAAGCCCTGGCATATTCCCAGATGACAGCATCATCTGTATGCATGAGGTTTACTGTTTTGACATGTTCAGAACCAGGATACAGATCAATTACTGACCGAATAATTCTGTCAGATAAATTCTCATCCAGCAGCAGTTTCATAGCGCTACGACAAATAGCTTTTTCTCACGATCTGCTGCGAACTGCAAACAAGCTTTAATGTCTGCCACAGTCAATTCTGAGAAATCTTCCAGAATTTCAGTCTCGGTCATCCCACCAGCTAGATATTCTAGAATATCGTACACAGTAATTCGCATACCTCGAATGCAGGGCTTACCACTACGTTTCCCTGGCTCAATCGTAATCAGGTTGTGATATTCCATAATCAAGCTTAAAACTCAATGTTATCGGGTGTGCGGGGGAATGGAATTACATCGCGAATATTGGCCATGCCGGTCATAAACTGCACCAATCGCTCAAAGCCGAGGCCAAATCCGGCGTGGGGCACGGTGCCATAGCGCCGCAGGTCTAAGTACCACCAGTAGTCGTCCTTGGGTAAGTCGGCTTCGACAATGCGCCGCTCTAATACATCCAGTCGTTCTTCTCGCTGGGCTCCGCCAATAATCTCGCCGATGCGGGGGGCCAACACATCCATGGCGGCAACGGTTTTACCCCCTTCATTTAGCCGCATGTAGAAGGCTTTAATCTCGGCGGGATAATCTGTTACGATGACGGGCTTTTTGAAATACTCTTCTGCCAGGTAGCGTTCGTGTTCGGACTGCATGTCCAGGCCCCAGGAGACGGGATAGTCAAATTTTTTGTCGCACTTTTCCAACAGGCTAATGGCATCGGTGTAGGTGATGCGTTCAAATTCGTTGTTGATAATGTTGTTGGCGGTTTCGAGCACTGTTTTTTCGATGCGCTTGTTGAAGAATTCCATGTCGTCGGCGCATTCTTCTAACACGCGTTTGAAGACAAATTTGAGAAAATCTTCTGCCAGGTCCATGTTGCCTTCTAGGTCGCAGAAGGCCATTTCGGGCTCCACCATCCAAAATTCTGCTAGGTGGCGGGAGGTGTTGGAGTTTTCGGCCCGGAAGGTGGGGCCAAAGGTGTACACATTGCTAAAGGCCATGGCCATAATCTCGGCTTCTAGCTGGCCGCTGACGGTGAGGTAGGCCTGTTTGCCGAAGAAGTCTTGGCCGTAGTCCACCTTGCCGTCGTCCCCGGTGGGTAGTTTGTCCAGGTTCATGTTGGTGACGGTGAACATTTCCCCGGCACCTTCGCAGTCGCTGGCGGAAATGATCGGGGTGTGGACCCAGAGGAAGTCGCGGCTTTGGAAAAAGTCGTGGATGGCGCTGGCACAGGCATTGCGGACGCGGAAGACGGCACCGAGGGTGTTGGTGCGCGATCGCAAATGCCCCAACTCCCTTAAAAACTCAAATGAGTGGCGCTTTTTCTGTAGCGGATAGGTTTCCGCATCCGACTCCCCCACCACTTCCAGGCTACTGGCCTGCAGTTCCACCCGCTGCCCTTTCCCCGGCGACTCCGCCAGGGTACCCGCAATCATCACCGAAGCGCCCGTGGTAATGCGCTTCATCGACTCATCGTAGCCATCCAGCTGGGCATCGGCAATCACCTGTAGCCCCGTCATCGAGGAACCATCATTAATATCTAAAAAGCTGAACTTCTTCGAATCACGCTTAGTGCGGACCCAACCCTGGATGGTGACAACTTCGCCAGGATTACCAGATTTCAGGATGTGCTTAATGCGCTGGGGGGTGGTCATTGCTCACGGTGAAAAATTAGACTCTATATAAATTAGCGCAGGCGGTACCGTTTGACCCCAAATTATTCTGATGCTGATAGCTTTCGTGACTCTGCATCAGCTGCGTCTATAGAATAAACGGCCGCCGTTGATGGGTAATGATGCCTAGAAATCGTATATGGCCGCCATAGGGCAAAGGACACTGGGCAATGTTGCCATCAGTCAAGCAGAGCAGGCTAAGCGTTAAAGAGCGTAATACAAAGTATCGACAGCTATGTTCTTTCCCTTCCCATTTAGCTGTCGATATTGTTGCCAAATGGGAAGCCTACTTTGACGAATATCCGCAGGAAAATTAGCCTATATGCGCCTAACAACCGACAGCAGTCCCTTGCCATAAAAACATAAATAATCTCCATGGCTCAAAATACCTCGGCTAAATTTGCCAGCCTAGATCAGGCCTATCAAAAAACCCTCTACGAAGTGTTTGCAAGCGAGGCCCCACTGCAGCTGCGTGTAAATTCTAGAAACACCGCCCTAGATCGGCTGCTGCAACAATACCAAGTGACTACCTGGGCATTAATCACGGCCCACAATCCCTACTCTCAGCAACTGGGCCTCCACCAGAACTACCAGCGTCACCAGGCTCTTATCACCACATTGCAGGCCATCGGTCTGCCGACACTGCCTGCTGTAGGGCGAGATGAATCTGGCCAATGGCCCCCCGAAAAAAGTTTATTTATCTTGGGCATTAGCCGCCCTAACGCCATGGACCTTGGTCGACAATTTGCGCAAAATGCAATTCTCTATGGAGCCTTGGCCCAACCGATTGAACTCTTGTGGCTAGTGGATACAGCCTAGCCCTAGGGTGTCCTCATCCCTGGACGTACTACGACCCAAACCAGCCTCGAAAAAACCAACCTAGAACCAGGCCCAGGCCCACAAACCGTAATATTTGCCAGAAGGGTTCCTTCAGGTTATTCCAGGACAGCAACTGATTTTCCAAGGTTTCTTCCAGGGTTTCAATCTGTTTTTTGAGCCGATTAAGCTCTGCTTTGGGTAAATGGCCCTGGGTGATTTTTGCCTGGGCCTCTGCTCGCTGGGTAAAGGCATCCCGCACTTCTCCATAGCGCTGGCGCAGTGCCTTAAAGTCTTTTTTGGTTTCCTCTAGGGCTGTGGCAAATTCAGCCAAATCTTGCTCAGTTAAGGGCGGGGAGGATTTCATAACACGGGCTCATACGGTCTAGACTTAAGGTATAGCAGAGTTTCTTAGGAATGCTGTTGCTGCTTTAGAGGATGAAATGATCCAGAGAATATGCTGTGGAGCAGTATTTTTCTGGTGCAGCCATACCGAGGATCCGCAGCGCCCAGACATAAATCCATGGCCTGTACTTTAAGATGGGCATGGCCAACGGTATAGATTTTTGAGCGACCAACCATGAGCGACACCACCATAACGCCCCCCAGCGATGCCTCCGCCGATCTTCAGGATGCCGATCCCCTGGCGCTGGCCCAGGCCCTAGCCCAGCAATTGGCCATTGGTCCCATGGACTGGCATCGGCTAAATTCGAACCGACAGGTGCGAGCGAAAGAACAAGTGGCAGCGGCGTTGGTGTATTTGCTCAACGATAACCCCGACGAAGCCCTACCCCGACTAGAACAAGCCATCGGCTGGCTCAATCGCAGCATCAAAGCCCCCCCCTGCCCAACCCATGGCAAACGTAGTCAGTAGCCTTAAATCGGGCCCTGCCCAACCCATGGCAAACGTAGTCAGTAGCCCGCTTTATCAATGGAATTACATGGGGGATAGCGGTCCCATGGGCGATTGATCGCAGGTATCGGCTGATTGTCTCTAATATATATGGATAAGCTGCATAGACTTGTCCGCAATTACCCGCTGCACCACACCAACATCACAAGCTCTGTGACCAAAATCCGCTAGCAGTGTGATCACCCACATATATCTTT
Organism: Leptothoe kymatousa TAU-MAC 1615; assembly: GCF_018739865.1. GTDB lineage: Bacteria > Cyanobacteriota > Cyanobacteriia > Phormidesmidales > Phormidesmidaceae > Leptothoe > Leptothoe kymatousa. The sequence continues at coordinate 310,368 of NZ_JADOER010000004.1, forward strand.
CTACCCCCATAGTGATACGTTTTCACCAATGAATAAGCCCCTCTCACATTGCATAGATGCCTTAGCGCTCGACTCCATTGAGCGTCACATCTTTATATGTGCAGACCAAACCAAGCCCAAATGCTGTGATCAGGCTAGCAGTATCGAATCTTGGAATTACCTCAAGCGGCGTCTCAAAGAACTGCAGCTAGATATGCCCACAGAGGAACGACCTAGTTGCGTATTTCGCACCAAGGCAAATTGCCTACGGGTGTGTCAGCAGGGCCCAATTGTCGTTGTTTATCCCGACGGTATCTGGTACCACAGTGTTACTCCAGAGGTTATAGAACGGATTATTCAAGAGCACCTGATCGGTAATCAAGTAGTCGAAGAGTTCGCTTTCCTGAAAAAACCCCTACCTGATGTAAATAAGTACCGGAAGATCCGTGATCCTATTGATTAGTTGGGAACACTTGATTTGACATGGTTGATTCAACCAGTTGACATACAAGCGATTGCCGGGATGTTCCCGGATAGCATCAAAAAATAATTATGTACAACCTTGCTATAAATTTAACTTGGCTTAACAAAATCACCCTGACTGACGGTAGTCCGTACAGTATCATCAACAAAGGTATATATGATGAGCCAATCGCTTATTATTTGCCGATTAGGCTCTGATTTGCCGGCATCTACTCAACGGCCATCTCATTTATCGGATTACTGTTATCATCCCATCCCCATAGACTTCGAGTAACAAAGCACACGGCATGAAAGAATCTACGAATGGCGACCCTAAGAAACTCTTACTAATAGACGATGACCCGAATCTTATTTTGTTAGTGAGAGATTATCTCGAGTTTCGTGGCTATGAAGTAGTCACTGCAGGCAATGGTCGTGAAGCCCTAGATGTCTTAGGCGGCCTGGTTCCCGACATGATCATCTGTGATGTCATGATGCCTGAAATGGATGGCTATGCCTTTGTTGAAAAGGTGCGCCAGGATCCAGGAAAAAGTTGGATACCCATCTTGTTCCTATCAGCTAAAGGACAAAGTCAGGACCGCGTCAAAGGTCTGACTACGGGGGCCGATGTTTACATGGTGAAACCCTTTGAGCCAGAAGAATTGGTAGCTCAGGTGGAATCTTCTCTCAAGCAGGCATCTCGGCTAATTCAACATCAGAACAAAGCAGGTGGTGGTGCCCCCACTATTCAGGTTCCCTTCGATGTGGAACTTACCCCCACTGAGTTAAAGGTGGTTCAGTTTGTGGCCCGAGGCATGGCCAACCGCGAAATTGCGGAAGAACTGAAGGTAAGCCAGCGGACCATTGAAAGCCACGTCAGCAACATGCTAGGTAAGACCGGTTTGCATAACCGTACTGAGCTAGCCCGTTGGGCCATGGAAAATAATAAGGCTTAGGCTACAGAACTGCTGGGGCAGGTTTATTTGCCGTGCACCTGTCCCAAATTAACGGCTCAGAATAAACTTTCAAAATTAGTCGTCTAAGTTACTAACCTTTGATACAATACTAAAGCTTCGCTGGTGTAGCTCAGTTGGTAGAGCAGCTGATTTGTAATCAGCCGGTCGTCCGTTCGAGTCGGATCACCAGCTTTTGTTTTAATCACGTTTAAGAATGCCTGTCGTGTTATTTATCGACGGGCATTCTTTTTTGGGGTTTTAGCCTTGGCGGCCTCGGTAGGGGCAATATCTTCTACTGCTTAAAAATCGATAAATTTAGGGGTACCGGATCACCAAGCCAGGATGCATGGTCCGTATGGTCTGCAAGGTCGTTGCCTGTGAGCCCATGGATCAGCACGGTTAAACTTTCTCGGTGCTCGTCTAGCCAGGGCAGCAATGTTTCAAACTGTGCTTTTTGGAAGGCTAGCTGACAACTCCAACAAGGGTGAGGACCGACAGGTTTTTGGTGCACTCGCCCCACCTTAACGCCGAATAATTCCCCAGCGGTTTCGCATAGGCTAGAGGCCTGTGCGAGAGAATGCTCATCGAAATATACATGGGCGTGGTAGCGATCGCAGCTATTGGTGGGGCGTTTAATCATCGGTGGCTAGCAAGGAGACTCATGGCATGCCTGACAATGATAGTTGCTTGGGGCTAAAGTCGGCCTCGCTGCCGATTGTAGTCTGCCGCAACCAAGACTAAAACGGAATAATAATCTCTGGGGCAAGACATTTCAGGTATGTCCAAACCTGTTGAGGGGTGGTTGTAAATTCCCTCAACGGAATAGTGCATGCTTTGTGGTTAATGCCCAAGGCGGACCGACAATATCGGTATAGCTGATCGTGGCAGAGACCGGAGATGACGCGTATGGGAGATTGTTTATCTTGGGGGACATCTACCACCAGGTATAGATGGGGGACATATTCGCCTAGGATGGCAGAGACGGGGAGGGTGACGGTGCTATCTCCTAGAATGCCACTGGGCAAAAGGTATAACCGATATCGGCCCACTTTTACAGTTCTGTTAGCTCCGGATAGGGACCGTTTGCCATCGATGGGAAATAGCTCTATGGACGGGTAGGTTTGTCCGATCTCTATGGCCAGTGACCGTGATTGCATTTGCCACAGGGCATCACCTGCCAGTAGTTCCTGGGGATGTTCGTTGTTGTTGACGTGTGCGGCTGTTGATAACAGCAATGCCTGATTGGATTGGGGCGAAAAGCCTTTTTTTGAAGGGAACTTGGGGAATTGCACGGGATTATTCATATCCTGTGGTGAGCGTGATAATGATAGCGATTTTTCCGTTGCAACCCTTCGGTATGATTCTACCTATGCAAACCGACGGTATCAAAAACAATTCAAATCTTTTTATGCTTGGCTGATCTAGCCCCCTCAATGGCCGTTAGTACGGCGACCATGCATGCTAAATCGACGGTGGGCTATTTTTTGACGAAGCAACTGGTCAGCACCTTGTGCATCTGTTGACTGCGGAAAAGCCAATAGTGTTGCCGTAGGGCCCAAATTGGTCGTGTTGCCAATAATTTAGCTGGTAGTGGGCCAAAATCAGTCGTGGACTACCCGTTGGGACGCTCGGCAGTGGGGCCACAATCAGTCGTGGACTACCCGTTGGGACGCTCGTCTGTGGGGCCACCATTAGCCGTGGACTACCCGTTGCGACGCTCGGCTATAGAAGCTACTGGGCTTCTATTTCTTAGTCGGAAACTGGTTAATATGGGCCACACCGTAAAATACGAGTTCCTTGTTCCGCATGCGCACCTTGTCGATCCGTAGCTGGGTCCCATCCAATGCGAAGGAATCTAAATCTAGCAGGGCATTGACATGTTCAACGATGGCTTTACCCAAGGCGATGTCTTGGTCGGTGCCGCCACAGGTAACATCCACAAACGCGAGCTTAGTGCGGTTGAAAACTTCTACCCGTGCGGTGAGGGATATAAAGTTGGGCGATGCGGAGGTGCTGCCCACCCGTATTTGGCTGGTAAGTTCGATGGTTTTGTCATCGTTCAAGACCATTTCGGTGTCGCTAAAATAGAGCGACTTACCCTCAAACTGCATCTGCTGCAGTTTTTCTACCACAAACGGTGTATTAAACGAGGTGGTCAAGTCTTCTTCGGTCAGGACCACGCGTAAGGATGCTTGGGTGGGCTGCTTGATCTGTACCTGGCCTTTGAAGATAGCGCCGAAGTCAATGGACACCGCCTGGACGAACAGCTCCATTGCTTTGATGCGCAGGCCGTTGTACATCAGCATGCTGTGGCCAATGAAATCAAAGCCATCGACGCTGCCCTGGAGTAGCTTGGCGACAGGTTCAGCCCGGACGTTGGCTTCGAGCTTGCCGGTACGCTTAAACAAAGCGGCAATGGCGCTACTCACTGCCTTGCTGACCACTTGGTCTCCGCCCTGTCCTGGAAATGGTAAGTTGCCTAGCACGAAGGATGTCATTCCTGATCGATGAGCGATTAAAACGGCGACGAAGCCGCAATCAAACGTATGTGGTCAGCACTATTATGTACTTGTTTTAAGAAATGTAACCAGTAGTAACTATACCTTTACCTTATCAATGTGATTGAAAGGCTAAAAGGATTTTAATGCAGGTTCCTGTCTATAGCCCGGAACAGGTTAACTCGAATGGATAATTTTGATATTTGTGCGGCTTGTTTGCGCCGGGTGCGAAACGTCAAAACCGTCACAGACTAGGACGTTGCAGTTGGTCACTATGGTGCCAGTCGGCTTTTTTATTCGCGGAATATTAGCCGACCCTGTCTGTGGAGTCTGAGGTGGTTATGGCTGTGATAGATAAAAATCAATCATTAAATCCTTATCCTCGGGGCTGCACGTTTTCTAGGGCAGATTGGGATGCGATCGCACCCTTCTGGTTTCCTGTCGCCTTTAGCCACGATGTCACCGACACCCCCGTGGCGGCCACCTTGCTCGACCAGCGGCTAGTGGTGTGGCGCACCAGCCAGGGCGTGTCGGTGGCCAACGACCTGTGTCTCCATCGGGGGGTGCCCATGAGCATGGGCCACCTCCAGAACGATCGGCTGATCTGCAAATACCACGGCTTTCACTACGATGCCAGCGGCAAATGCACCCTGATCCCCGCCAACCCCCAGGCCAGCATTCCCGCCCGCCTGTGTCTCAAAACCTACCCCGTGCGAGAAGCCTACGGTTTGGTGTGGACCACCCTAAAGGGGGACGGCAGCGAGGCCAACCTGCCCCAAATGCCCGAATGGGACGATGGGGCCTATCAGCAGATTTTGCCCGATAGCTTAGAGATCCAGGCCGCCGTAGGTCGCCAAATGGAAGGCTTTTTGGATGTGGCCCACTTTGCCTGGGTGCACCACGAAGCCTTTGCCGATCGCAACAATCCCCAGGTGCCCCCCTACACCGTGACTGCCACCCCCAACGGTTTGCGGGCTGAGTATACGAGTTCCGTTAGCAATTTTCCCAAGGAGCTTCAGCATCGGGCCCCAGCCGATTTTCAATGGTTGCGAGTCTTCGATGTGTTTTTACCCTTTGCCGCCATTTTGCGGGTGCATTTTCCCGCCGGGGGCCGGTTGTGCATTCTCAATGCCCCATCGCCAATTTCAGCACGAAAAACGCGGTTATTTTCGCCCCTATGTCGAAATTTTGACCAGGACCAGCCCCTAGAGCCCGTGTATGAATTTAACCGGCAAATTTTTACGGAAGACCAAGCCGTTGTGGAAGCGCAATATCCCGAAGACCTGCCCTTAGATTTGCGCACCGAGTGCCATATCGAAGCGGATAAAACCTCCATTGCCTATCGCAAAGGGTTAGCCAACCTGGGGCTGAGCAAAATTTACACCGCATAGCGGGTGGGTCCGCCGGATGTTGTTGTTAAGTGGTTGTTGCATTTCCCCACATCCGAAAAAACCTTGTCTATAAAGGGAAATAAGCATCAATCACAGCTCAGGGTATAAATCCGCGCAATTCCCTGATCCAATGTCAGGGATTCTACCGATCTAGGCTGTATACCCTAAAAAGGGCAGCCCACTTAAACGCGACGTTACTTCCCGCCTACTCCTTCAGGTCATCATCCCCCCATGGCTGAACACATCTTTATCTCCCATTCCTCCAAAAACGACGACACGGTAAAAAAGCTACGGCAACTGTTAGAAGGCCATGGCCTAGAAACCTGGGTCGATTCACGGCAGTTCACAGGTGGAGATGCCCTCAGCGAAACCATTGAGGAAAATATTCGCACCGCCCGTCATTTCCTGGTGGTGCTGAGCATTGATGCCCTCAGTTCAGAATGGGTACAGCGGGAGTTAAAACTGGCCCAGGCAATCGCAGAACAGCGAAAAGCAGACGGCTACAAGGTGATTTCAGTGGTGCTGCCTGGAGTCCTACCTGGGTTGCTCAAGCCATTCTTTCCAGTAGAGCCGATCCACATTTTTATCGAAGATCAGCCCACCGGTCTAAGTCAGGCCATGCCCCAGATCTTCGCCGCCCTGGGCACCCAACTACCCGACGATTGGGCAGGCAGCAAAACCGTTGACGTTGAGCCATTAGCAGAATTGCTGCTAGAGCTCACCGATCCCAAAATCAAACAACAAGAAGACACTCGACGGGCCGAGGCCACCGCAACGCTCACCTACATCCCCGCCGATGGCAGCCGTCGCATCGAAAGCCGCCGTTACCGATTTAAGTCACCGCTAGGCCCCCTAGTGCTAGAAGACATTAGCTGGTACATCGAAAGCTACTGCCATTGGCCAACGGGCGTATTTAAGCAGCGGGCAGAAAAGACAGAAATTAACTTGCCCCAGTGGGGGCAGGCCCTGTTCCAATCGGCCTTGGGCAGTGAAGTCGCCAGGGAGCCCTTAACCGAATGGCTACGCAGCTCCGGTAGCCGCAGGTTCTCTGTGCAGGTGGATGCCGACCCACCCGCCGGCACCGAAGATAGCGAACTGGCCCAAATCCGGGTGGCGGCGAGTGAATTACTCACACTACCCTGGGAAACCATGCACGATGGCACGGGCTATCTGGCCCAGGGGGCCAATGGGGCCAGGGTCCGCAGACGCTTACCCAACCGGGCACGCACCGAAACCCTAGAGGCGGATCTGCCCATTCGGGTCTTGTTGATCAGCCCTCGGCCCGAGGTATCAGACACGGGGAACCCCGTTAGCTATATCGACCATCGCGTCAGCGGTCAGGCCCTGGTGCAGGCCGTAGAAAACCTGGGGGAAGACCTGGTAAAAGTCGATATTCTACAGCCACCCACCCTGGCGGCCATGGCCACCGCCCTGCAAAAAGCCCGAGCCGAGGATGACCCCTACGAGATTGTCCACTTTGATGGCCATGGGGTATATGACCAGCAGGTGGGGCTGGGGGCGCTTTGCTTTGAAGACCCCAAAGACAGCAACAAGCTAGGCCAGCGACAGATGCAGTTGGTCTATGCCGAGGAACTCGCGGCCCAGATGCGGGCCTATGGGGTGCCCCTAATCTATCTAGATGCGTGCCAGACGGCCCAAACCGAGACTGACCCCACCGCGTCTGTGGCAGCGCAGCTTTTGCAGCAGGGGATTGGGTCGGTGGTAGCCATGAGCCATACGGTCTTGGTAGAAACCGCACGCCGGTTTGTGGAACCCTTTTATCAAACCCTGGCGGAGGGCAAACGCATTGGCGATGCCATGCTGGCGGGGCAAATGGCGTTGTATAACGATCGCTATCGTTTCAAGGTGCGCAAAGCTGGGGAACTACGGCTGCAAGATTGGTTTGTGCCCGTGCTGTATCAAGATGAAGCCGATCCGCAATTGTTTTCGGTCACGGTGGGGGAAGCGGCGGCCAGGATGGCCGGGAAACGGCGGGAGTTGCAATTGGGTAAGCTACCCCCGGTCCCGGCCCATAGCTTTGTGGGCCGTAGCCGCATGTTGTTACATCTAGAACGATTGCTACAGCAAGAGAACTATGCCGTCATTCGCGGCAGTGGCGGCATGGGCAAGACCGCCATTGGCACCGAACTGGCGCGATGGCTGGTGCGGTCTGGCCAGTTTAACCGGGCCGTTTTTGTCAGTGTGGAACCCCAGAATGTGCAGGATGTAAGGGGGATATTGGATAACCTCGGTGGGCAGTTGGTGCCCAAATATGCGGTGGCGGAGTATGGCAATGATTTAGACAAAGCCCTGCAGCCCATAGAGAGAGCGTTGCAAAATTTTGCCACGGTGATTGTGTTGGACAATATGGAGTCGGTGTTGCCGGATAGTGCAGGCAACAATCCGGCTGGGGTGGCGGATGTGACTGAGTTGTTGGCGCTGTGTCAGCGGTTGTTGGCGGCGGACGATCGCTGTCGGGTGATTTTTACCAGTCGGGAGAAATTGCCCCAGCCCTTTGCCCATGGGAAAAATACGGTGGAGTTGGGGCGGTTGCGTCAGTGGGAAGCGATTAAGCTGGTGGAGCAGGTGATGGCTCAAAATGGCTGGGCACCTCCCCCCAGTGACAATGCAGAAACGCCGGAGGAGATTCAGGAGCTGGTACAGACGGTAAACTGTCATCCTCGGGCGCTGGTGTTGTTGGCGCGGGAGGTGGCCAGGGGGGTACGGGCCACGTCGCAGAATGTGGCGCGGCTGATGGCGGAGCTGGAGCAAAAGAATCCGGGGGATCGGGAGAATTCGCTCTATGCCAGTGTGGAGCTGTCGTTGCGGCGGTTGCCGGAGGGGATGCGGGCGTTGGTGGATCGGTTGGCGGTGTTTTATGGGGGTGGAAATATTGTGAATATGGCCACCGTGATGGGCATTGAGACTGAACAGGCCAAGGTCGTGAAAGCCAGCCTGATCGAGGTGGGCATGGCAGAAGCGCAGGAGTATAGCTACCTGCGGCTGGACCCGGCGCTGCCTGCCTACCTGCGGCTGGAGCAGTCGGTGGAGCAGTTGGCAGAGTTGGAAGCCCCGTGGGCTGAGGCCATGGGGCAGTTGGTGGATTTTCTGTATGGGCAACAGTTTAAAGACGGTAAACTGGCTGCCTCGTTAACGCTGCTGGAGCTGCCCAACCTGATGGCTTTGCTGCAGGTATTGGAGCAACGGGTGGCGGCGGACCCGACCATCGCTGAGCAGGTATCACAAACGGTCAGATACATTGAACAACTGCTGGCGAACCTAAACCGGCCCCAGGCCCTGGCACGGGCGGTGGCGCTGCGGGAACGGGCGGCGGCGGTGATTCCGGAGTGGGGCCAGGCTCGGTTTAATAATGAGAAACTGATGATTGAACGGCTGCTACAGCAGGGGCAGTTGCAAGCGGCCTATGAAAAGGCTCAGCGACTATTGGAAACGTCTCAGAATGTGGGGCCAAACGCCTATGTCGGGGCGGATTATGATTTGGCGATGGCCCATTGGTTGCTGGGTCGGGTGCTGAAAACTGGCGGACAAGCAGCACCCGCACTAGACCTGCTTAGAAAAGCACAACAACTATGTGAGGCATTGGAAGAGCGTGGCGAACGTATGGCGTCTGCGGCGCTGACGGAACAAGCGGACTGTCTACAGGCATTGGGACGGCTTGAGGACGCGGCTGCAGCCTATGGGGAAGCCATCAAACGAGATGAAAAACGAGAGTCTTTCCGAGATGTGGCAGTCGGCAAGGGGCAACTGGCAACGGTGCGAATGTATCAAGAGAAGTATGGGGATGCTCTCTCCCTCCATCAAGAAGCCCGCACCCTATTTGAACAACAGAATGAACCCAAAATGGTCGCTACCGCCTGGCACCAAATCGGCATGGTGCATAAACGGGCAGGGCAGTACGACCAGGCAGAAGCCGCCTATCGACGCTCCCTGGAGATTGAGACCCAGACCAATAACCTGGCAGGCCAGGCCGACAGTTTGAATGAGTTAGGCAATCTTTATGGTAACAAACTCAATCGCCTGGAAGAGGCCGTCACCTTTTACCGTCAGGCCGCTGATATTGATATCGCACTGGGAGACTTAAAGAATGAAGGTCTAGACCGTAACAATATTGCCAATCAGCTGTACAAACTCAAACGCTATGACGAAGCGCGATCTGAAATCCTGCGGGCAATTGAGTGTGATAAAGCTTTTGGCCATGCCGCCGAGCCATGGAAAACCTACTCTGTTTTGCACAATATCGAAACCGCCACCGGCAACTCAGCTGCAGCCCACACAGCCTGGCGGCAGGCACGGGATGCGTACCTGGCCTATCGCCAGCAGGGGGGCTATGCGCAGTATTCTGGCGGCAAACTGGTGGATCACGTCCTGGGTCTAATCGCCCAACAACAAACCGACGAGATTGCCCCCCTGTTTGAACAACTCATGGGCGATGCGGACACACCTGGTTTCCTTAAGAGGTTAATTCCAGTTGTCGTCACCATCCTCAACGGCTCCCGCGATAAATCCCTCGCAGACAACATGGATCTTGATTACGACGATGCCGCAGAGATTCTCTTCCTAATCCACCGCCTCCCGTAGGTTGGGTAGAGCCCCGCGAAACCCAACAAACCCTAAGCGCCTCTAATGGTTGGGGTTCACTCCGTTCAACCCAACCTACACCACTCTCCCAACCAGCCCCGTAGGTTGGGTAGAGCCCCGCGAAACCCAACAAATCCTTACCATCTCTCTAATGTTGGGTTTCACTCCGTTCAACCCAACCTACACCACTTTCCCAACCAGCCCCGTAGGTTGGGTAGAGCCCCGCGAAACCCAACAAACCCTAAGCGTCTCTAATTGTTGGGTTTCACTCCGTTTAACCCAACCTACACCACTTTCCCAACCAGCCCCGTAGGTTGGGTAGAGCCCGCGAAACCCAACAAATCCGACCATTCCTAACCGTTTCGACGTTGGGTTTCACTCCGTTCAACCCAACCTACATCACCCCGATCAATGCCCCAATCATCGGCATACACGCCCTGCACCACAAAACGACGAAAACTCGAATAGGGCCAGTCCTTCGGAGCATTTACCAACTGATGCTTCACCGGATTGTAATGAATATAATCCACATGCCGTTCAAAATCTCTTTCATCACGGATTTGATGTTCCCAAAACCGACGTTGCCAGATTGCTTGTTCCTTTTTCCTTAAGCGAGCTAACGAACGCTGACATTTATAAGCCTCTGGACAATAACGACTAAAATAAGCCTTGATTAACCGCCAACGCATAGAAAAATCGGCATCACCATCGGGTAATGTCCAAATGCAATGGAGATGATCGGGCAGTAAGATAATCGCGTCAATATCAAATGGATGGTTCTGTTTTATGACGTAAAACGCCTGACGCAGCAGTTGAATCGTATCGTCTGTTGTGAATAGGTGCTGGCGATTGTAGGTGACAACGGTAAAAAAGTAGATGGCACCGGGCGTTTTAGCGCGACGGTATTGCATGACAGTAGCCTAGCTGATTATGTCGTTAGGATAGGCATCCTGGTAGCTGCGATAACGGTCGATGTTGGGTTTCGCTGGCTCAACCCAACCTACATGAGGTCATCCCTGGGCACCAGACAATAACAGAGGGCTGAGCGGAGTCGAAGCCCGGCCAACCCTGGTGCCCAGTCTGCGCCTGCGCCCCCCACCCGGCAGTCTGTGCCTGCTAACCAGGTGGCAGAGCCACCGCATCCGTTCACCCGGCACAGACTGGGAACCAGGTCATAACAGAGGGCTGAGCGGAGTCGAAGCCCGGCCAACCGTCCCGACCCATCGCCAATCCGATCAAAGGGCAAGCACAAGGCAATGGCCCCTACGCCCTCAATACTCCGCCAACAACGTCCCCAAATAATCAAACCCATCCACCCCAATCCACTGAATCACCTGCCGCCGCTGCCCCTGCAGCACCTGCTCAAACGCGCCCTCCCCCAGCTCTCCCGCAATCACCCGCAACAACCCCGCCCCCTGCCGCCACTCCGACGACCCAATCTGATGCAACAAATACATCCCCAACGCCCCGTATAGCACCGCCGCGTCCACCTTCCCCAACGCCCGCTGCGCCTCGGCCAAATACGTACACGTCACCCCCTGCAAATACACATTCCCCGCCGCCTGGGTCAGCGGCAGCGCTTTCTCCAATGTTTCAATCGCCAACCCCGACTGCCCCGAAATGCTATAGGCAATGCCCATGCTGTTATAGGCCAACGCCTTACTCTGAAAATCTCCTAGGGTTTCCGCCAGCTCTCGGCCCCGCTCCAAATAGCCGATGGCCTGTTCATACACCGCCAGGTCCGGCGTATCTATGGCCCGCGCCGCAAATACCTCACTGTAGCCATAGTTCACCAGGGCATTGGCCTCCCCCAACGCATCCCCCTGCTGCCGCGCCATGATCAACGCCCGCTGGCTAAAGTTCTTGGCCTCGTCGTAGGCTTTTTGCAACACATGCACCCGCGCCAAATGGTTAAAGCTGGCAATCACACACCGCTGGTCCTTTGCCGCGGTGGCAATTTCCAACGCTTCTTGGTGAAATTCCAGCGCTTGCTCATACCGTCCCAATGTGCGCTGGGAATAGCCCAGCAACGTCAGCAACCGTGCCTTTTCCTGGGTGCCCGGCACCTGCTTGAGGGGCTCACCAAAATAGTCCAGGGTATCTTGCAAATACCCCCCATCGAAGGCGGCAAACACGCCGCCATAGAGCGGAAAGTCTTCCCGCTGGGCAAAGCTGCGCAGGCTGTGCTGCATTAGCTGAAACGAACCCCGCTTCAGGTGGGGGCGGCTAAAGCCTTGGGCCAAACTGGCCTCAATGCTGGCAAAAATTAAAAACGTGGAATAGGAGAGTTTTTTGCCTAGCTTGACGTTGTAGGGTTGTTGGTCAAACCATTTCACCAGTCCCTGTTTGAGGTAGTGCAACAGAATGGCCAGTTGCACCCAGCTGCTTTCGTCTAGGCGGCTCCAGCCGCTGGCTAGCTCCGTGACCGATTCTCCCTTGGCTAGGGTATCAAAAAGCTGTTGCGGCACGGTATGGTCCACCCGCTTTGCCCAATGCTGCCAGGGCCCTCGCCGTTTTTCGGACCCAAAGCCAATGTCTCTGCCACCGGCCTCATACATCCAGCTTACCAACTCTCCTTCTAGGTTGCTAAACGCAGCTAGGCCAGATACGATGCCTTTGCTTAGGGTTTCATTGTTCTCGGCTTCTAGAGACTTTGCTAGTTGTTTTAATTGGTCGCGGGTGGGGGGCTGGGGCTGATTGGGATCCAACAGTTTTAGCAATGTGTCTAGCTGTTCTTCTCCGGTCGCTGCTGAAATTTGAGCCGTTACCGTGGACACTTTTTCTTCGACCTGGCGTTTTTTCTGGAGGTTGGCCCATTCCCCCTCTACCATTTTTAGGGCCCGCACAATTCGCGGACCTTTTAGGGAGGTGTCTTGCTCCGCTGCCTGCATCCGCTCCGCTAAACGGCGTTCAAATATTTCTCCACTGCCCGTGGGTAGGCCTTCGTCTAGCTGGCGATAGACCTGGTTTTTGGAGCGGATTTTGCCTTTTAAGGTTGCCTGTATCAGGCTTTCTATAAGTTCAGAGCATTGGGCTACGACGGAATCGCCAGAATTATGCGCCATTGGTCGAGAATGTGAGCAAAGTCAAACTTTTTTAGGATAGCGATATAACGGGGGCAATGGTATATAGCTCCCCTGTTTTTTTAAGCATCAATGATCCACATCACCACTTTGTGATTTTGAATATTCTTTTCTAGTTTGATTGCAAATTATGTTCTCTCCCGATGGGGGGGAGAACCACGGGGTTCTTGTGTATAAAAAAACTACGGGTATATACGCAAATTGTGTCCGCCATCACCCATGCGTTGAAACTGATCTCATGGGAATGGATGGGAGATTTTTTGAGATCGCTGTATCCCTTTCTGTGTAATCTTTTTGGGCTTTTTGGCTAAGGCAATAGTATCCTTGACTACCTAATGGGTGTGATTTGGATCGCCATTGTGTTCAATTTTTTTGGGGATTTTTGAAAATTTCCTAATCCCTTATATATCAATGGGATCGTGGCACTTTGTCGACAACTTTTTGGGGGAATGTCATGCCCTGCTTAAAAAAACGTTGCAGTTATTGTTTCTAATTGCTAAGGTGTGACCCATGAATTGTTTGTGATGTCGTTTGAAATGATCACCTGGCATCATGGCAAGAACATGTCCACGTTAAACATTTTAGGTAGGTTCTAAACTTTGTTTGGACGTTGGGATGGCCACATCTGAAGGGCACAGATACACAGAGTGCCTGGTAAGTGGGTAAGTTCCTTGGCGTCAACAATACAAATCCCTAGTGCTGGGCATGACTATCGTTCAATGGACAATTCAGTCTTCTGAGTAATCGTTTGGTTTCGTTTCAATAATTACTTGAAAATTTAGTGCGGTTTCGGCCCTGATAGTCCCGTCGTGGGAAAGGGGCTGATGCCGTTGGGAGATTTTACATGGATATGAATGGAAAAACGGCTCTGGTCACCGGAGCCTCACGGGGTATTGGCCGTGCAATTGCTATTGAGTTGGCTAAGCAAGGGGCTCGCTATATATTGCTGATTGCGCGCAACCTGGACAAGTTGCGAGAGGTGGCAACAGAAATTCGTAAATATGGTGCCCAAGCGATACCGCTGTCCGTTGACCTGACGGAGTCTAAGGCGGTCAATATTGTTGTTGCCCAAGCGTGGAAAGATTATGGCCCCTTTGATTTGTTGGTGAACTGTGCGGGGGTTGCCTATCAATCTAATTTTTTGAAAACACCGTTGGGCCAAGCCCATACTGAACTGTCTACAAATTTGATGGGGCTGTATACGGTGACCTGGCTGGTGGGGCGTCGTATGGCCTCTCGCCGTCAGGGCACCATTGTGAATGTCTCTAGTTTGATGGGCAAGGTGGCAGCCCCCACCATGGCCACCTATTCGGCAACGAAGTTTGCCATTGTGGGCTTTACCCAGGCCCTGCGCCATGAGCTAGCGCCCCACCAGGTGCGGGTTGTGACGCTGTTGCCGTCGTTAACGAATACGGACATGGTGGAGGAGTTTGATTTATTTCGCTGGGTGCTGCCCCTAAGTACGGAGCAGGTGGCCCAGGGGCTAATGTCGGGGCTGAAGTCACGTACGTCAGAAATTACCATTGGTTGGCAAAGCCATTTGGCGCTTTGGTGCCAACGCTTTTTGCCCCAGGCGATGGATTCTATTATTGGCTGGTCTAACCCGGATCGGCTACGGCCTAGCGCTAAGTTGGGCGTACGGCCTAATTAGTATCGCGGGCCGTTTACTTTTTCACACTCTCCATGGCGAACTGATGGCCTATGCCTCGGTTCGTTTGTTTTTGTGCCGCCGTTTTTGCGCCGTGGCTTTTGTTCCGCCGTCCTGCCATGGTTGGATGAAAATCTTTTATGGAAAAATTTTATAGCCAAGAGATAATAATGGGATTGCTTTTTGCTAGATAGGGCCTTTCCCTCATTGCCCTGATGTAATGTGTACTTATATAACCAAGCAGTACATCGTTAACAGCCTCCATGGGGTAGCTCAATGGCATGAAACCCGGCCTCTATGAATTGGCTGAATAACTCAATGTTTTTGTATCTATTTTTTCGGTTTTAATAAGAAATTTAGTGGCTGCTGTGATTCTCTTTTATTTGGCGAGTGGGTGGTTATACTGATAGGGTGTAACACCCACCCGTGCAAGGTTTCGTAATTACGAGCGCCATAGGCAAGCTAGGAGATTTCGAAGAATAAAGTCGCTAGTTTTCCTGATTTGCAAACAAAATCCGGAAAAGCATTTTGTAGTTTGGATCTATGTCTGCATAGAAGGCGTACTTGTTTTTGCTAGTTCCATGCCTGTTTATGTTTGCAATGTTTCGATACTGCAAATGTGGGTCTAATGGCTCCATTGAACAGGCGCGAACAGGCGTTGTGCCGGGATTGTTGTTGAGTAGGTGACAAATGCCATGGTTGATGTGAAAGCACCTCCCCTGCGGGATTACATTAACGTCATGGAACTTTTGGTGGCAGAAGAGGTGGAGCATCAGCTGCGCCAGCTGCCCACTCGTGTTCTTAAGTATGTTAAGCCCATTGAAGTGGAGACCTATGCTTTAAATCGCTTGCCGTCTCTATATGCGGCCAGTGAAAAAGGTTGGCAGTCTCAGTATCACAAGGCGAAGCACGAACTGCGAAAAGAGATTCGTCGTGCGGTGCGGCAGGCGTTGGCTGCGGTGCAGGTGGATCCTTTGCGGGCCTCTAGGCCATTGGTGCGTCGTTTGCCCCTCTCCAATGGCCCCAACGGTGCCCTGTTGGATCAGTTTAGGCATGCGTTGGGTCAGCCCAATTTGACCTGGGATTCGCTCTTGCGGAAGTGTAAGCGGGCGGGGGCCGCTAAGCGAGAGGCCACCGAGCCTGAGCAGACCGCATCGTCTCAGGAGTCTGATGCCTCCTATGCCGGCCACAGCGAGCCGTCAGCAGTAGGCTATGGGGCCGGACATGATAATCAGCAGTCCGACGATAACCATGGCACTGTGTGGCGTCCAGGTACCTATGGTGAGACGTCTTGGCAGCCGAAACGCACCTATGGATACCATTTGCCTCAACGGCCCACCAGCACCCCTAGTTACGATTGGTCCGAGTCTGTCTATCGTTAGGGCATGGTTGGCCCCTCGCTGTTATTGGTTCACCATTGCCTGGGCCTGGGCTAGGGCTTGTTTGACTTGTTCAAAGCCGGTTCCGCCTAAGCTGTTGCGGGCGGCGACTACTTGTTGTGGCGCGATCGCACCATAAATATCCTGTTCAAAGGCGGGATGGATGGCCTGCCATTCGTCTAGGGTGAGGTCCTTGAGTAGCTTGCCGGCGGCCAACGAGGTTTTGACCACGGTGCCCACCAGATTGTAGGCATCGCGGAAGGGTACGCCCTTAGCGGCGAGATAATCGGCCACATCCGTCGCATTGGAAAAGTCGCTGGCGACGGCTTCTGCTAAGCGCTGGGGGCGAAATTCCATGCCTTGGTGCAGCAAAATTGTCATGGCCTGGATGCAGCCTTGGACGGTTTTGACGGTGTCAAACAGGGCTTCTTTGTCTTCTTGCAGGTCTTTGTTGTAGGCCAGGGGCAGTCCCTTCATCATGGTCAGCAGCCCCTGCAGGTGGCCAAACACACGACCCGTTTTACCCCGCACCAGCTCGGGCACATCGGGGTTTTTCTTTTGGGGCATAATGCTGGACCCGGTGGAGCAGCTGTCGGTGAGGGTGACAAAGCGAAATTCTTCCGATGCCCAAAAAATGACTTCTTCGGCCAGACGCGACAGGTGCACCATGATAATGCTGGCGGCGCTGGCAAATTCGATGGCAAAGTCGCGATCGCTAACGGCATCTAGGCTGTTGGCATAGATGCGGTCAAACCCAAGTTCCTTGGCGGTATATTCCCGGTCAATGGGAAAGGTGGTGCCCGCCAATGCCCCCGCCCCCAGGGGTGAGGTGTTGACCCGCTTGGCCACATCCCCCAGGCGTTCGTGGTCGCGATGGGCCATTTCCACATAGGCCAGCAGGTGGTGGGCCAAACTAAGGGGTTGGGCACGCTGCAGGTGGGTATACCCAGGAATCAGGGTTTCCACATGGGTGGCCGCATGGGTTAGCAGGGCTTTTTGAAAATCCCGCAGTAGGGTTTGGATGGTGTGTATTTGCGATCGCAAATAAAGTCGAGTATCGGTGCCCACCTGATCGTTGCGAGAACGACCCGTATGCAATTTCTTCCCCAAGGGGCCCAGGATCTCCGTGAGGCGGCGCTCCACCGCAAAATGGACATCTTCTTCATCCACACCAGGGGTAAAGGTGCCCTGGTGATATTCAGCCCGAATCGCCTCCAGTCCCTCCACCAGACGTTGGCCCTCATCCGCCGAAATAATTCCCACCTTGGCCAGCATTTTGGCATGGGCCTGGGAGCCAGTCAGGTCATAGTCAACCAGAGCAATATCAAAACCAATGCTGGCGTTAAATTCAGCAATGATTGGGTGTAAACCAGTCTCAAAACGCTGGCTCCAAGGGGTGGAAGACGTACTCAAATCTTGAAAACTCCTACAAATTTAGCGAATGGGGCAGCCAGCATACCGACGGGTTGTCAGTTAGTACGTGGTCATACCTCGAATTAAGTACCCTACAACAATGCCAATCAGCAATGCCCAGAGCTGACCAGACTCAACGAAATTTCCCAAAATGTCCCCAGAGCGATCAAAGAAATTATCTTCGATTAGTTGTCCCACAACTGGCTGAGTATTGGTCTTGGGGGGCAAAAAGGCGGCATCAGCCACAATAAACTCGTTGACTAAGGTAGAAGACGTATCGATTTTCATGGGGCCTATTTAAAAGTGAAAAACAAAAAATAGGAAGGCAACCCGATCATTGCACTCCGCCCCAATAACATCAAGACCATTGCCGATTTAGACAGGGCAATGGTCTACAAACAGAGCAAATTTTCTCGATTGATCGGATGGCACGATGTCAGGGATCGACCGTGGCGCAGGTCTGACTTACTGCAGAACATCCCTACTGTTCAATTGCCAAAAGCTGACGAAATTCAGCCGGTTTCGTCACCTTCATCACCACCAGGGTCGTATCATCATCCTTCGCCCGATCGGACCCAATAAAGTGGCGCAACAAATTAAAGAGATAATCCAAAATCTCTTGGGAGTTTTCTAAGTTGTGGCAGGCCCAAGACACGGCTTTGATCAAATTATCTTCATCAAAGCGCTCACCGCGAATATTGGCCGCATCGGTAAACCCGTCGGTGTAGAAAATCACCACATCCCCTGGGTAAAGCTGTACCTGACCTTCGTGGTAGCGCGTATCAATATCTAAACCCAGCAACATGCCATCCGCATCTAACCTATTAATGGTGTTGGTGGCCGCCTGCCATAGCAGCGGAGGGTTGTGGGCCGCATTCCCATAGGCAAACAGCTGGGTTTTAGGATCATATTCCGCATAGAACAGGGTCACAAATCGATTGGAATTTTCCAAATCGGTATGCATGACGCAGTTTAAATTCTGCAAAATTTGCCCAGGGGAATGGTCATTCAATACCTCAGCCCGCAGCATGCCCCGTAGCATGGTCATAATTAAGCCGGCGGGGACACCTTTGCCCATCACATCACCAATGGCGATGCTCCAAGGTTGGGCCGCAGACAGTGGGGTATCCGGTGTGCGCAGTTGGTCGTAGGTGGTGGGAATAAAATCGTAGTAGTCTCCCCCCACCTTTTGGGCTGTCTGACAGCGCGCCGCCAGGTCCACCCCCTCAATTGCGGGACATTGACGCGGCAGCAATTTCTCTTGAATTTCGGCCCCTAGCTCTAACTCACGGTCTAGGCGTTCCTTTTTGCGCAGGGCTAGGGTCAGCTCATCGTTTTCAATCGCTACAGCCGTTTGGTCTGCCACCAGACGCACTAACTTTTGGCGGGTTTCAGTCCAGGTATAGTCGCCGTCGTCACTAAACACATACAGGCGACCACGCTCCACATTTTGCACAATGATGGAGGTGCCAAACAGCTTTAAATCGGGGGATAGGAAATGGTTTAACTGCTGATCTAACGTCACCATGGCGCTGCGAGCAATCTGGTTGGTTAGATCCTTGCCCTCTTCATCTCTGGCCTTGTTGCCTAACGAGCCCGATAGGGACGATGTAATTTGCCGCGTTGCCGATTCCAGGGCGTATCGCACGGTTTGGCAGGTGTCACTGGCAGGGCAGTAAAGCCGTTCTAGACGTAGCTGACCGTTGGGGCGAAACAAAACCAACGCCCCCCCGGTGGCATCCGTCACCCGGCTGGCAATCATGGGAATCAGCTCTAGGAACTGACTAATATTATTCAGACTTCTCAGGGCAAAGCCCAGGGAGCTAAGTAAATCTTGAATTTTGTACTGCTCCCGCTGCAGCCGTGCCACCAGCTCCTTAAGTGCGAACACAGGCGTACCGCCCGGTAGGGTGCTGCCCTCGGGAAGGGAATTGAAGGGTAGCGAGGGGCTGGGCGACATAGGCTCAATCGACGTAGGGTCGATATTTTAGGGGCAACAGGTCAACAAAGGACTACGGTGGTGATTGGAAGGCAATATAGCGGTCCAAGCTCCACTTGGCAACTAAATAATCACCGATCACCATACGTTGTCAAATAAAATCGCAGACGCAAAAATTTAGACACCAAGATAGCACTTCAGTCACATCCGTCAAGGGTAATTTTTCCGAGCCAACATTAAATCCATAGTCCTGTTGTCCCTAGATGCGGTGGATCGTTGCCATAACCAGGGCACGTCGCAATGGCCATTGCGCGTTATGGCCATTGCGCGTTATGGCCATTGCACCCTATACATTTGAAATACTTCCCCAGCAGCCTGTTTAGTCACCTTTGCGCCCATAGATTTAATCAAGCTGCGCCATTGGGTGAGTTCAGTTAGCTCTACATCGGCACCTAAATAAGTTTCTAAAATCCCCCAGTTCTCAGCTAACTCCGTTTCGGGATTGATCACATCAAATATAAAGCTGCCACCCGGTTTCAGACAGGGTTTCACCGCCGTCATCACCTGTTCCCAATAGGCCAGTGGATAGTAGCAGCTCACCCCAGTGGCAATGACGATGTCAAAGCTGGCCGGCTCATACTCTAGCTTGTGTGCAGGCGCTAACTGGACGCCTTTGAAGAGCTTAGAGTCGAGCTGTGGCCCCCGTTGGTTCAGGGCCATTTGGGCAACTTTGCTGATGTCCTGGCCAAAAAAAACGGCTTTCCATTCTTTCCACGGATAGATTAAAAAACTGAGTCCACAGCCCAGGTCTAAGCAGCGCTGCCCTTTTTTGGGTTTTGCGACTTCCCAAAATTTGCTGGTGATGCGTGGCGTTAAACTCCCGGCCACCCAATCTCGAAACACCGCCAGTTCTTGGATCTCATCCGGTAGGTCAAAGGCTTCTCCCTGATATTCTCGGTCAAATCTTTGGGCAACTGCCTGTAACTGGCTTAACACCATGGGGGATTCCTATTCCTTTACATTGTGCCTGTAGCAAGATGTGCCCTTAGCGCCCTTTCAGTGCCTTGGTAAAGTTTTGCCGATAGGACGCACTGATGATGAACACAGGCCACAACAATGTTAAATACAGGCGGCCACTGCTGAAGTTAGTGCGGTTGAACCCGGTCCAAAATTTCCACGCACCGTAGCTGTAACCAGCTAAAAGAAAGAACACTAGTAAATGAGACATGGTCGGTTAATCCTTGAATTCGATTTAGAGCTATATCTATCCAGCAGTGGCCACGGTAAATACAGTTTGGTCAAGCCGACCAGTGTATGGAATACATCCAGCTATCTGGGATAGCTTTAAACTAAGGAATTTGAAGGATGCGTTAACCAATATGAAGGACGGCTTAACAAAACAAGTACAATTAACACTGCATACAACCCATCAACAAAAGCTAAATATCTGTCGCCATACTGCACAGATGCATTTCAAAGGGTAACGCCATAGACCCATTTCGGCTTACTCTCAATAACAATTGTTTGAATTCTCACAAAATCATAGGAGGAATTATGCGCGCAGTACTCATGGCTGGAGGTTCCGGCACCCGGCTTCGACCTCTGACTTGCGACCTGCCTAAGCCCATGGTTCCTGTGCTCAACCGTCCCATTGCGGAGCATATTGTTAACCTACTCAAGCGACACGACATTAAGGAAGTGATTGCCACCTTGCACTATCTTCCTGATGTGATGCGTGACTATTTCCAAGATGGGCGCGATTTTGGGGTGCAAATGACCTACGCCGTTGAGGAAGATCAACCCCTCGGCACCGCAGGATGTGTCAAGAATATTGCTGAGCTGCTAGATGATACATTCCTGGTGATTAGCGGTGATAGCATCACTGATTTTGATCTTAAGGAGGCGATTCGTTTCCATAAGGAAAAGGGCTCGAAGGCAACCCTAGTGCTCACCCGTGTTCCTAATCCGATTGAATTCGGTGTGGTCATTACGGACGAAGAAGGCCGGATCAAGCGGTTCCTTGAGAAACCCTCCACCAGTGAAATTTTCTCGGATACGGTCAACACGGGCACCTACATTTTGGAGCCTGAGGTGCTAGATTATTTGCCTCCAAACCAGGAGAAGGATTTTTCTAAGGATTTGTTTCCCCTGTTGCTTGAAAAGGGAGACCCCATGTACGGCTATGTGGCCGATGGCTATTGGTGCGATGTGGGCCACCTAGAGGCCTATCGTGAAGCCCAGTACGACGCCCTAGACGGTAAGGTGCTGGTTGATTTTGCCTATCCCAAGCAGTCTGAAGGGGTCTATGTGGGGAAAAATACCCACATTGATTCGACTGCGGTGATCAAGCCTCCGGTGTTGATTGGTCGGAACTGTCGCATTGGGGCCAGGGTGACCCTAGAGCCCGGCACGGTCATTGGTGACAATGTGACCGTGGGCAGTGACGCGGATTTGAAGCGTCCCATTTTGTGGAATGGAGCCATTATTGGCGATGAGACCCACCTGCGGGCCTGTGTCATTGCCCGGGGGACCCGCGCCGACCGCCGGGCCCATGTGCTGGAGGGCGCTGTGGTCGGTGCCCTATCTACGGTGGGTGAAGAGGCTCAAATTAGCCCCGGAGTAAGGGTTTGGCCGAGTAAGCGAATTGAATCGGGTGCCACCCTTAATATCAACCTGATTTGGGGTAATACGGCCCAGCGTAATTTGTTTGGTCAGCGGGGGGTGACCGGTCTTGCCAATATTGATATCACCCCTGAGTTTGCGGTGAAGCTGGGGGCGGCCTATGGGTCTACACTGAAGCCGGGGTCCCATGTCACTGTGTCGCGGGACCAGCGCAGCATTGCTCGCATGGTGTCGCGATCGCTAATTGCCGGACTGATGTCCGTCGGCATCAATATCCAAAACTTAGAAGCAACGGCTATCCCCGTAGCCCGCGCCATTATCCCCACCCTGGGTGTCGCCGGTGGTATTCACGTGCGTCTCCACCCCGACCGTGCCGATCAGATTCTGATTGAATTTTTTGATAAAAACGGCATTGATATTCCCAAGGGCAAAGAAAAGAAAATTGAAGGCGCCTACTTCAAAGAAAACCTCAGACGTTCGCAAATTCACGAAATTGGCGAGGTTTCCTACCCAGCCAACCTGGTAGATACCTACACCACCGAATTTCAAAAGCGCCTGAGTGTCGAGGCCATTCGCCACAGCAAATCCAAAGTCGTTATCGACTATGCCTATGCCGTTTCCGGTGCGGTATTACCTCGACTATTGGGTAAATTTGGTTGCGATGCCGTTGTCCTCAATGCCAGCTTAAGCCAAACGGCCCCCTCCAATGTTGAGCGAGAAAGCATGTTAGGCCAGCTTGGGCAGGTGGTCCAAGCCTTACAGGCCACCTTTGGCGTCCAGGTCGCGGCCAACGGCGAACAGCTAGTCCTGATGGATGAAGTGGGCTCACCCATCCGTGGAGAAATGCTGACTGCGCTGATGACCCACATGATTTTAACCGCCCATCCGAAGGGCACTGTCGTAGTCCCAGTGCACACGTCCGGCGCCATTGAGCAAATTGCGCGGCGTCATGGCGGTAGCGTCGTCCGTACTAAGGCCAACCCCACCGCCCTGATGGAAGCTTGCCAGGCCAGCAGTAACGTCGTGTTAGGCGGTAGTGGCGACATGGGCTTTATCTTTCCCCAGCTTCATCCAGGCTTTGACGCCATGTTCTGCATTGCTAAGTTAATTGAAATGTTAACGATTCAAGAGCAGTCCCTCGGGCGGATCTGGGGTGACCTGCCACGGATTTCCCACCGGGTGCAAACATTGCGCTGCCCCTGGACCATCAAAGGCGCCCTCATGCGCTATCTTGTTGAGAGTCATCCTGCTGATACCCTTGAACTAGTTGATGGAGTTAAGGTCATCGATCGTACCAGCGATAGCTGGGTACTGATTCTGCCAGATGCGGGCGATCCACTGGTGCATATCTTTGCCAATAGTGAAGACCGTGACTGGGTAGATACCAAACTCCAAGACTATCGTCAACGGGTTCAAAGTTTCATTGAAAAAGAGCAGGGTATTCGAGAGGAACAAGTTGTATGAACCATTGCATCCTCATGGGAGAGATTGTAGAGGTCCCGCAGCTGCGGTATACCTCGGACAATCAAACTCCCATCGCCGAATTCAAAATCAAAATAGCGGGGCTCCGTCCAGAGGACAGCCCATCCCAGTTCAAAGCAGTGGGATGGGGTAACTTGGCTCAAACTATTCAGTCCGCCAGCTATGCTCCTGGGGACCGGGTAGTGCTAGAGGGGCGCCTCACCATGAAAACCGTGGATCGGTCTGAGGGGTTTCGCGAAAAGCAGGCAGAGATTACAGTTCAGCGAGTACATCGCATGAGCGATATGCAATCGATGACCATGGCCGAAGCGGCACCCATTGCTGACAGTAGCAGTGGCGCAGCGGCGGCTTCATCAGCCCCTGCTGCTGCACCAAGTGCGCCACCCGCAAGCCAGCCCGCCAATACGCCCGACTACGATGAAATTCCTTTTTAAGGCAATTTAGAGTCGTTTTACCTGGTGGTAGAGGTAGGTCTTAATAAAGCAATATCCCCTGTTCCTATACCCAGGACAGGGGATATTGCCTTTCCAATTTGCATTTAGCCTATTTCGGCTATAGGTAGCCCCTTAAAAAATTAAACGATTCATCATCCCAGCAAGGCTCAGGGCAGAGCTGCCCTAGCCGAGCGCGGATATCACTCAACACCTCTTCCATGTGATAGCCGTTGTCAAATACTTCGTCCAGCGCTAGCTCATCCCGTAACCGTAGGGGAGTTAGGGGATCGGCATGGAATGTTAGGGGTTTGATGAAGGCATTAGCTTCAGGCTGATGTTCATGGAGAAGCTGTGGCCAAGACTCCTGGCTGGAATCAACCATGGGAGCAAACGTATTTTTTTCCTCAACGTGCAAAAAGGACTGGATACTCGTGTTACCTCCATCAGGAGGGTTGACTTCAGGGAAACTGTGGTCGGGCATAGGCTAAATGTCCGTTATCAGACCATTGTATTGATCTAAAAGGCGATTCGCCATTCCAGACGAGGCTGTGAAAACTACAGCCCCTAATTTAGGCACTGCATCTAGTGCAAGGTAGCTCACCTTAAATCAAGCGCCCTGGGTATGGTTATTCTTTTTCAGAATACATAACTACACTATCTTCAAAACAGTTCTCTAAGCTTTTCTATTGTTCGTAGATCCGGAATTATGCGCTAGTGAACCGTTGGTAGCGCACCCATGTAGTTGAAACACTTGGGCAAAGTTTTCTATTAAGGCGGGTTTCACATCTGCCACGGCGACATTTGCTAAAAACTGCGCCATGCTGCCCACGGGACGATCGGCAATGCCGCAGGGGGTGATGCGCTTAAATCCAGATAGGTCGGGGCATACATTCAGGGCAAACCCATGCATCGTGATCCATCGGCTGACCTTAATGCCGATGGCGGCTACTTTATAGTCTTCCACCCACACCCCTGTCATCCCATCGACACGCTGGCCTTGGATTTGATAATGGGCCAGCACCTTAATTAGGCTTTCTTCTAGTTGGCGTAGATACCAATGCAAGTCTCGCTGATGGTGATTTAAATTCAAAATTGGATAGCCCACTAGCTGCCCTGGGCAGTGATATGTGACTTCTCCACCGCGCTCTACACGATAAACATCGTATTCGGGATTTTCTAAATCGAAGTGTACGAACTGAGTGTTTGAACCGGTGCCTAGGGTGTAAACCGGAGGATGCTCAGCTAGGAGCAAAATATCGTTTAAGCTGCTATCTGTTTTTCGCAGGGATACGAGTTCCTGCTGATATTTCCAAGCCAGTTTGTACTCAATTAATCCAAGATCTTGAACAATAAGTTTCCTATCTTTAACCATTAGAAAAATATTGATCCCCTAGGCCATTGTAGATAAGTCAATATCCGTATACTTGCGTACACAATTTATCGATTATGACTAAAAAAAAGTATCCAATGTAGCTTTTTGGTGGGGGGCATTGCTAATTTCTTCACTGATTAAAAGCTTAATAAAATAAAAGATGCGGTTAATGAACAACCCCGTATTTATGCCCTATTCAATGGATGAAAACCTCTATATATAGGGATTTTACAGGAAAATACTGAACTGAGATCAATGACTTATATGAGATACTCCCAATCCTATTCTAAAGAATTATCAACGGATAAAAATGTTCTTTAACCAGAAAACTCTCTGGAAATTAAAGTGTTAGGGTGAAAACAATCGCTTATCTTCTATTGATGGAGGCGGCTTATTATGAAGCTTGTTATCCAAGGTAAAAATATTGAAATTACCGAGGCTATTCGTCAGCATGTTTCTCAAAAGATTGAAAAGTCAGTAAGCCATTTTCAGCGCATGATCAATAAGGTTGATGTGTGCTTGTCTGTGGCTGGTGGAGTGAAGATGCCCACGCGTCAATATGCTGAAGTAACTGTTCATGTTAATCGGGCTGTTGTAAGGGCAGAGGAGAGTAGTGACAGCCTATATGCAAGTATTGATTTAGTAGCTGATAAAATTAGTCGTCAATTACGTAAATATAAGGAAAAACGTCGAAGCACTGATCATGTATCGGTGCGTTCCATGGATGTGGATATCAGTTCCGATGGAGCGGATTTGCAGGTCAGTGAACTCTTAGCCCAGGGAAAACCACAGCTACCAGCAGAGGTGGTTCGAACCAAGTACTTTGCCATGGTGCCAATGACGGCGCAGGAGGCATTGGAAAACTTGCAGCTGATTGATCACGACTTCTATGTGTTTCACAACATAGAAACGAATCAGATTAATGTGATGTACGACCGTAATCATGGTGGTTATGGTCTGATTCAGCCGCGTCCTGCCGCTGTAAATAACGACCACCATGGCAATGGTCACCATAGTAACGGTCACCATAGCAATGGTCACCATGGTAACGGCCACCGTGCGTCTAGCCACAATGGCCATAGCAGTGCAGGCGATCTTCATTTGCAGGCAGCACCTGTGCGTAAGTAGTTGATCTAACGCGTCCCGGTTAAATTTATAGGCTTAATGGCCCCCAAGTTGAAATCAACTTGGGGGCCATGGGCTTTTATGGTCTAGGGAAAAGATGACGCCTTAACGGCATGGGTGCACCCGGCAGTGTGGGTGTGGCTTCTGTCTTACGTCTCTGGGGCCGCCGTTGTTACGGTATAGGTCTGGTCTTCAAAGGTTACCTGATCGCCGGGGTATAGCTTGCGGCCTCGCCGTACTTCGACTTCGTCGTTGACCAGGACATAGCCAGACTGGATCAGATGCTTGGCTTCCCCGCCTGATTGCACTAGGTCATTGAGTTTAAGGAATTGGCTCAATTTAATGAAGGGTTCTTGCATGGTTGTCTATGACAGTTTGAGGGCGCTAATGGGGACATCGTCCCAGGAGTCTACGGTTCTTAGTCTGGCAACCCAACCGGCCTCTTTTTGTTCGGGGGTGAGGGAGGCTTTGAAGGTAGCATGGCATTCTTCAGCGGCGGTTTGATTGCAGGTGGCAATTGCGGAATAGATGATTCCGGATGGATCGATGTGTTCGTTTACCCAAATCATAAATAGGAAAGCAGGGTTAAAAATATGAGGCGTTGCGAATCCTCATGATGATTTTAGTTGTTATATCCAGACGATTAGCCAATTTTGTCGATTGCTTTATGCCTTAAATCAGCAGTGGCAATGGTGAAAACCAAAACTGGTGGATGGTGGTGGATGGGAAATTAAACTGCGGCAGGATGATTCGATAGGCTTTGGATGGTCTGCTGCATTTCAGCGATGGCCTGCAGTTGATAATCGTTGACCTCTTGGAACCGATCTAATGTGCTGAAGACAGTATCTAGCACTTGCTGTACAGCGGTCGTTTTTTCGTTGACGGGGCCTAAGCACTCATTGCGGGTTGCGATCGCAGCTTCCAACCCAGTCCAATCCTTAACCGCCTGTTCCAACGTTTCCCGCTCTTGCTCAAGATTGCTAAACTGGGTAGCCAGTTCAGCTTCCTTCGCATCAATTTGTTGCTGTAAAGCCTCACTGCGGGCCTGTAGCTGAGCAATCAGCTCTTCTAATTCGCCAGTTTGCTGCGTCAGCTGCTGACGCACCTGATCAATATGGTCCAGCACAGGTTCCAAATCCGCCGCATCAGCAATGGGGCTTTCCACCGTCGCTTTCCCCTGACGACGTAGCAACACAGCGCGATGTTGGCTTAAGACCTCTTCCCGCTCAAGTAAATTCCGCTGCTGACCCACCAACGTCTTATTGAGCATATCGTAGCGATCCTGCTCTTCGCTCATCTCCGCTTCAATCTGCAGCCGATCATATTCGCTGGCCGCATCAGCCTTCTGGCGAAGCTCATCAATCGTCTGTTGCTGATAGGCCAGTTCCTCATCCTGGTCGCTCACAAACCGAGACATCTTGTCCCAATCTGTTTCCATATTGGCCACCAGAGCCTCAAGCTCTTCTATGGACATCTCCTCCAGCTTAGTCAGATCGATTTTCTTACCCAATCGAACCTGATCGCCCGTAGTCAAAAGGTCGTACACCCTTTGGTACACGCCACTTTGCTGATTTATCTGCTGTGAAACCAGCTGATTTTGATGCTTTTTCTGGATCAGCTCAACCTTGACCTGCTGCTGCTCTAAACACAGCTCCAACAAAGAATTGCGATCACCATCAATGGTCTGATAAAGCTGCTCAACAGACTGCTTAAATCGCTCAACGGCCGCTTCCTTATCTTGAATTTGGGGCTGCTGCTCGGCCACCATTTGCTGCCAGCCTTGGATCAGCCCTTGGTGCTCGCCTAAAGCATCCCTAGTGCTGTTGAGCTGTTGACGCATATCTTCCATGGGGGCCACATTAGCGACTAGCCTTTCCACAGATTCGCGCAGCTTTTGAGTTTGAGAATCGTCTAACCCAGCCGATGATACGTCAGCTTCACGGTTCTCTTCTAGCTTTTGCTTTTCCCCGTTTAAGTGAGCCCAAGCACCTTCCAACTCAGCATTTTTGCGCTCATAGTCCTGACGTTGTTCATCCAGCTCTGTGCGAAACGTTTCCAGTTCCTGCTTCTGTTGTTCCAGCTCAGTCAGGTCAGACTCCGCCTGTTTCACTTCGTCTTCCCGGGTGTCGAGTTCTAACTCCCGTTGATTTAAGGCCTGGCTTTGGTAAGTGAGGGACTCCTTCCATTGCTCGATTTCGTCTTCTTGGGCCTTGAACTTTTTGTTCAAGCTAGAAAAATTTTGCAGAATACTGACCAACTGGCGTCCGGCTTCATAGTGGCGCTGCACTTGACGGCCATTCGATAGTTCGATTAGGACCAAGGTCCCAGCACCATACCCAGCATCATCGGGAGCTTGAATCAGCTCATCGCCGGATACCGCACTCCAATTTTGTTCTGAGCGCTCGCAGGCTAGCAGCTTAAACTCAGCCCGGTTGCCGCCCATAAATCCACTTTTTTTCTGAACCTCGGCCAAATAACGCACGCTGGCATCCCCTTCATTTAACCAATAGCTTGATAAAAGCTATTTACCTACAAACATCCACGTCTCGCTTAGTCAGTAATATAAAAACTTAAAGCAATCTATGTATCAAAATATTTGTGCAAAATCAATCATGACGTTGGCGAGGTAACGTGTGATTGATATCACAATCAAGATTTCCTAATGGCTCACCTAGTTTATCGGCATTGAGCAGAAAACTCTATTTATATAAAACCCTTATTATCTAGACACTACCTTAATGGGCAAATGCCTTAGTGTGTTGCTATCGGTCTTCATCAAATATGTACAGCTCTACGTGCACATCTAAGTAAAAAACGACATTGGCACACACCATTCACATAAAACAATGTCAATTTATAAACAATCGCTAAACTATTTAGGCCATATAGTCAAACCTGCCAGCAATTTTAGCGCTACAGTCAAATGCTAGTAGATTGTAGCTAATGCCGCCTATTAATGCCGCCAATCTAATTACCAAGTGCCAACCCCCTAGGATAAGTCTATGCAAGGCCAGTTAAGCGAGCTGGATATTCGCAGTATTTTTCAACTGATTGATATCGGTCAGCAGACGGGCGAACTTTACATTGAGTCCTTTGATAGGCAGGGGCAGCCCACGTCATGGTTACTCTTTTTTGCTAATGGCGGCATCCTTTACGCTGGTCGGACTAACGAGCAGTTAGTCCGACTTAGGGACCTGTTGCAGCCGTATAATCTTGCCGACCGTTGGCACAATCGCTTGGACTTAAAAAATCTGGCCCCCCTGCGCCCGCCTGAATATGGCGCCCTGTGGTGGTTGCTAGAAAACGGTGTGGTGACGCCCCAACAAGCCCGAGCTACGCTCTATCGCTTGATTGAAGAAACGTTATTTGAAGTGATCAGCCTGCACGAGGGGCGGTTTTCGTTCCACTTTCATGCCTCGTTGAGCCCTCAGCTGACGGAGTTTAGTCTGGCCCCATTTCTCAATCAGGTGACGAGGCAACTACAGGGATGGTTAAAGCTTCAGCCCCACGTAAGCTCTATTTACGATTGCCCCCTCAGTACGATCCCACCCGTAGAAGCGAACTCTGATGAGCTATCTGCGCTGCTGACTAAGGCTGATGGCAAAACCTCTATCCTGAAGCTTTCACGCCAGCTCCATCGCCCTATTTTTAGTATCGCTAACGAACTTTATCCCCATATTCAGCGGGGAGATATTCAGTTCATTAATCGTCCACAGCCCTTGCCGCTAACTAAGACAAAGGGCTCCATCATCCAGGCCGTACCGCGCATCGTCTGTATTGATGACACCGCATCCATCAGACAGACAGTTGAAATGACCCTCGATACCCATGGATATGAAGTCACCTCCATTGCCAGTCCGGTGAAGGCCCTGAGCTTGTTATTTAGTCTCAAGCCAGACTTAATCCTTTGTGATATTGCCATGCCGGATATTGAAGGGCATCAGCTGTGCGCGATGTTGCGTCAGGCGCCCTATTTCCAGGCCCTACCCATTGTTATGCTGACGGGTAAGAATAACTTTGTGGATCGCGTCAAAGCCAATATGGCAGGGGCTACGGACTATCTCACCAAGCCGTTTGATAGCCATGAGCTATTGGCCCTGGTGGAAAAATATGTGGGGCGCGGAAACCCTAAGCGGCTAGCGCCTGAAACCCTGCTCGAGCAGGAAATATCTGCCACGTTGAATCCTGAAAGTTGGAGCACCCCATAAAATCGCTGAGTTAGGGGGTATAAAGTAGTGTCGGCTCAAAAAGAATAAACCACCCTAGCGTTGTGGCTCCTCGAAATGTCTTATTCTTCAGATTCAGGGTATTTGCAGGTCTTTTCGCTGAATTCACGTCCTCAATTAACAACGGCCATGGTTAGTTTTGGCGATGCTTTGGCGATGGGATCCCATTCCACAAACAAAAGAATTTTGATGAAAGTTTAATAAATTAGACATGGGCGGGTATTTTATTAGGCACAAGCGGTAGGGTGTGCATTAATAAGCCCATGAATTCATGGTTTGCCTAACCAATCGCTGACTGACTCCCCATGGTCATTATCAACTGGGCATACTACTCAACTAGCTATTTCCTCGTAGAAGGGCATAATGAGTTGAATCAAGATATGAACCGGTCTTAAACGGCGAAATTCAGGTTATGAATACGGTTTTAGTAGTGGAAGACAGCGTTGCCCAACGAGAGATGATTATTGATTTATTAAAGGGTAATGGGCTGAACGTTGCCGTTGCTAGTGATGGTGTTGAAGCACTGGCCCACATCCAAGGGGATTTACCTGATCTAGTTGTTTTAGATATTGTTATGCCTCGTATGAATGGTTACGAAGTTTGTAGACGTATTAAGTCTGATCCGGCTACTCAAAATGTGCCGGTTGTTCTTTGTTCTTCTAAGGGGGAAGAATTTGACCGGTATTGGGGCATGAAGCAGGGGGCAGATGCCTATATAGCAAAACCTTTTCAGCCAACTGAGCTGTTGGGGACCGTTAAGCAACTACTACGTGCTTGAAATGTTTATGAGTTATGAGGTAACAGGGGCCGATGGTTGGTAATCCAGACTTTCAAACCGGTGTAGGGCAGGATCAAGACCCCGAGCTTCAGAAGATTGAAACGCCTGATGGTGAACTTCATCTCCGCTTCTACATTGGGGCTCAAGATGAGTTTGCGCTGCCGGCCATCGGCATTCGTCGAATTATTGAAAATCCTCCGGATCGGATTACGCCTGTGCCGAATGTATCGCCTTTGCTTTTAGGTACCTTAAACGAACAGGGACGTGTGATTTGGGTCGCTGACTTGGGTCAATTTTTGGGGTATCCCCATCCTATGAATACAGATAGGGCAGAAATTCCAGTAATTGCTGTTGAACATCAGGGGACTATGTTAGGCTTAGCCGTTAATCAGATAGTTGGTACAGATTGGCTAGATGCGGAGCACATGAAGATGTCACGGGACTATTCCGATACGATGGCTCCTTTTCTTAAGGGTGAGTGGGTCTTGGATGCCGGCTCAGATAGTTCATTAAAGCTATTAGACCATGTTGCCATATTGCGTTCAGCACGTTGGGCAGCTTAGCTGCAACGGATTCGACAAGATGGAGATGTTTAGACTGGCAGGAGAATACAGATGGCATCGGGTATAGATTACGCTCAAACTTATCAAGCGGCAGAACGTGCATATATGCAGGGCAGCTATGAAGAGGCTGCCGATATTATTGAGCAATTGGCGGAAAACTACCCGAGCGATCCGAATGTGCTTCTGCTCAAGGGGCATATCTATTGTTACGGTCTGAGTGCCTATGATGTGGCGCGCACTCAATATAAGTCTGTTTTGGATTTGACCACGGACCCTGAGTTTGTGAACTATGCCAATAACGGTCTAACCTATGCCGAGCAGATGGATGTAGGGCAGGGCCAGGCCGATGAAAATGGTCTAGATGATATTAGTGCAGACGGTTTGTTTGACTCCATCGAACTGTACGGAGACATGGGGGACGATGGAGATGATCTGAGTGCAGGACTGGATTTGTCGTTTGAGGACGCGGAAGGGGCCAGTTTGCAAACTGAGCCGACGGCGAATCAGTCTAGTAATGATAATGACTTAGAACTTAGTGACCCGAATGTGGAGGTTGGTGATGGCTATGATCTGGCCACTGACTCCATGGCCGATCCATTCAGTGCGATCGCTGATTACGACAGCACATCCGGCGATGACGACGAAGTGCTCGGCGATGACGATCCTTTTTCCATGGGAGACTTATCCATGGGTACGGATCTGGGCAGTGGTGAGCTCATGGATCCATTTGCCGACAGTAGCTTAGAGAGCATTGTCGAATCCACTGACAAGGACAGTGAAACGACCTTAGATAGCCTTGTCCAGGATCCGTCCGTCGCTAATCCAGAATTGTCCCAGCGGGATCAAGACGATTTTGATGAAGCCTTTGCCGCAGTCGGTAGCTTAGATGGCGGTGTCGATGAACTGCCAGATATAAATGAAGACTTTCTGATTGCAGACAGTACGTCGGACTTGGGGGTGCCAGTTACCGGTCCCGTTGAATTTGAGGATACCGAAGACAAAACTCTCTTTATGATGGAGCCCGATGTCGAGGTTCCCGATGACAGCCTACCCATTTCTGATTTTCAGGAGTTTGGTGAACCTTCCACCCTCTCAGGGATGGAAGCTGCCACTGACGAGCTGATCGATGGAGAAACCGGTGAGCAAACATTTCCGGTGGCAGATCAAGCCTTTCCAGTGGAGCCCATGGAGGGGCTAGAAAGTCAGCAAGGAGACATTGACTTTCTAGATGAGTTTGATGAGTTTGATGATTTGGGTAGCTTGCCCGAATTCGATTTGTCTGAAGGCTCCACTGAATTCCCAGAGTCGCCAGTGGGTGCAGATCCAAGCTTGGCTGACCCATCAGGGCGAGGGGGATCGGGATTTAGCCTAGTAGAAGACGAAGATCAGACCATTATTGGTGACGACGATATCTTTAGTATCGAAACAGCCGATCAGTTGCCGTCCTTTACCCAGGGGGATGAATCGGCTCCTGCGGCGGCGGCAGAAGAGGACTCTGGCGCCCTTGGGGCCCTAAGTAATGCCTCTTGGGGGACGAAGCGAATTTTAATGGCAGCGGCAGCGGCGTTAGTGTCTGTCATTTCTGTTACGGCCGTTAACCAGGCCACCCTGGGTCGATTGGCAGACGATATCTCCCCAGAGAACCATAATTTAGTTGCCCGGATGCGACCGGCGGCCATGGGTGGGGCGGCGGCGGTGTCTAGCTTCCTGGCCGTGCTGGGGTTAGGCTTTCTGATCGATCGTCAGGCCAAGCGTTCCATCGATAACCTGCAACAGCAGTTTGATCTGGTGTCCCAAGGGGATCTAAATGCCCGGGCAACGGTGTATTCCAGTGATGATCTAGGGCAGCTCGCCACGGGCTTCAACCAGATGGCTCGCGTTATTCTCACCACGACCAGTGAGGCCCAGCGCAAGGCGCAGGAGCAAGAGCAGGCCAAGGAAGATTTGCAGCGTCAGGTAATTCGCTTGCTAGATGATGTAGAAGGTGCCGCCCGTGGTGACCTCACCGTGCAGGCGGAGGTTACGGCCGACGTATTGGGAGCAGTGGCCGACTCCTTCAACTTAACCATTCAAAACCTACGGGAAATTGTGCAACAGGTGAGTGCCGCTGCCCTACAGGTTACCAAGAGTTCGTCTGATAATGAGATGTTTGCCCGCAGTTTGTCGGCTGATGCCCTGCGTCAGGCTGAGGAGTTGGCGGTCACCCTGAATTCTGTCCAAGTGATGACCGAGTCGATTCAGCGGGTGGCCGACAGCGCCCAAGAAGCTGAGGAAGTGGCACGGTCGGCTTCGGCTACGGCCCTACGGGGTGGCGAAGCCGTAGAGCGGACGGTGGCGGGTATTCTCGAAATTCGAGAAACGGTGGCTGAAACAACTCGCAAGGTGAAGCGTTTGGCGGAATCTTCCCAGGAGATTTCCAAGATTGTGGCGTTGATTTCCCAGATTGCCTCTCGGACCAACTTGCTGGCCCTAAACGCGAGTATCGAGGCGGCCCGTGCCGGAGAGGCCGGGCGAGGATTTGCGATTGTGGCCGATGAAGTCCGGCAGCTAGCGGATCGTGCGGCTAAAGCATCTAAGGAAATCGAGCAAATCGTCTTGCAAATTCAGGGTGAGACAAGCAGTGTAATGACGGCCATGGAGGAAGGCACTCAGCAGGTAATCGAAGGTACGCGCTTGGCTGAACAAGCTAAACGGTCCCTAGAGGACATCATTCAGGTATCCAATCGGATTGATGTGTTGGTGCGTTCTATTACGGCTGATACGGTTGAACAAACTGAAACATCCCGAGCCGTGGCCCAGGTAATGCAATCCGTTGAACTATCCGCGCAAGAAACCTCCCAAGAATCTCAGCGAGTGTCGACGTCACTGCAGAATCTAGTGGGTGTAGCACGAGATTTACTCACATCAGTTGAGCGGTTTAAGGTAGAAGGAGAGAAAAAATAGTGTGATTCAATCCCTTATACGTTGATTGTCAGGAGATGGAGTGCAGATTGGAGCAGATAGATTGGGTAAAGCTACCTAAACAAGTACGTCAAAAAATGACGGCTATCGCTATCTCGAGTGGAAGGACTAGCCTAATTTTCGATTTTATCTAGGGAGATAAGGGTGATGGTGCCTGAACAACAACAGCAGCGTATATTGGGCTACTTCATTGAAGAAGCAAAGGATCATCTCAATACGATTGAGCAGGGTCTGTTAAACCTTCAGGCAACCATTGGCAACCCGGAGATGGCCAATGAGGTGTTTCGTGCAGCTCATTCCGTCAAAGGTGGAGCGGCGATGCTGGGCATCGAGAGTATGCAGCGTACGTCCCATCGTTTAGAAGATTATTTTAAGTTATTAAAGGAAGCGCCGGTTCAAGTTGATCGGCCCCTAGAATCCATGTTTTTGCGGGTGTTTGACGCCCTGCAAGAGCTACTAGAACAGCTGCAGGGGCCGTTTGGCCTGACTGATGAAAAAGAGCAAAGCATCATGACTGGTGTAGAGCCAGTTTTTCAGCAGCTGCAGGAGCATTTAGATCAGCTAGTATCCAGTGCGGAGGCAGCGCCCGTCCCCTCGACGGTTGCTCCACCTACGGCCACTACAGCGCCCGCCACTCATCCAGTGGAAGAAAGTGCTCTGAAGCTGGTGTTTAGTAGTGATGTGTCGGTCTCTCTGCGAGAAATGCTGGGCCGCTTTAAGCAGGCGGATACGGATGAAAGTAGAGCGGCGCTGGAGGAATGTTGCCGGGTTCTAGAACGCTTTGGGGAGCAGTTTAATTTGCCCACCTGGTTGAGTTTGATTCAGCATTCTCGCTGGGCTGTATGCGATCTCAATAATGACTACCGCACCCTGGCGCCAGTGTTGATCAAAGAAGTCAAAAAAGCTCAAGACCTAGTATTGGCCGGGCGAGAACCAGAAATTATAATTTCTGATACCCTACAAACCCTTGCCGCCCAGGGCAGTGCAAGTGAACCCGCCGATGATTTCGACGCCCTATTTGGAGAAAGCGACTTTGTCGATGGTGACTTGGCATCTGCCGACACAACCCTAGAACTCGACGACTTGTCTGTTCTAGAAGACGCTAGTTTGGCGTCTAACGAAGTAGCTCAGCCCGTCACTGGCGAAGCCGTTTCCCTAGACGATCTACTCAATGAAGCCGCTGTATCTCCCTCTGGCCCAGATGTAGGGGCCGCTGAGCTAACCAGTCTTGCCGATCTCTTTGAGACTAATAGCGAAAATGATTTAGAGGGTGGTTGGCAAGAGGAAGACGTGCCGATTCGCAGTGAGGGTGATCCACTGCAATCATTGGGGATGGATGCCAGTCCCGACTTTGAGGATCTGCTCAATGATAATTCTGCAGAGCAAAATATTGACGCCAATGACTTTGCTTCCGGAGACGAACTAGCTGACTTGTTTGGGGACAACGATATCCCTGATAGCTCAGAGGATTTGAGTAGCGAATTCGATAGCCTCACCAGCCAATCAGAATCCACACCATCCAATGGTGATGATCAGCTTTCAGACAGCCTGACCTCCATCGATGATCTGTTCGATCAGGCTCCTAATACTGACGAGGTAGAAAGCGTTGAAGATGTAGGGGCTGATCTGTTCGCCTCCGAGGTTTCCGACCTTGATGGGTTAGGCGGTGGTGCAGTCACTGTAGATGACCTGTTCGCGGCCGATGTTTCAGCTTCAGAGGAGGCCTCCTCTGAAGCTTTAGAAGGTGTTGAAGATGTAGGCGCTGACCTATTTGCTTCAGAGGTTTCCGACCTTGATGGGTTGGGCGGTGGTGCAGATGCAGTGGATGATCTGTTCGCTGCTGAGGTTTCAGCCTCAGAGGAGGCCTCAGGGGAGGCCTTAGAAAGTGTTGAAGATGTAGGGGCTGACCTATTCGCTTCCGAGGTGTCCGACCTTGATGGGTTGGGCGGTGGTGCAGATGCAATGGATGATCTGTTCGCTGCTGATGTTTCAGCCTCAGAGGAGTCCTCAGAGGAGGCCTTAGAAAGTATTGAAGATGTAGGCGCTGACCTGTTCGCTTCCGAGGTGTCCGACCTTGATGGATTGGGCGGTGCTGATGCAGTGGATGATCTATTCGCTCCTGAGGTTTCAGGTGCCGAAGAGGCTTCCTCGGAGGCTTTAGAAAGTGTTGAAGATGTAGGCGCTGACCTATTCGCTTCCGAGGTTTCCGACCTCGGTGATTTGGGCGGTGCTGAAAGCGCTGGCACCGTAGATGATCTGTTCAATACTCTCGATGGGGCTGAGCTCGAAGCAGCAGATGTAGAAGATAGTGCGCTGTTCGATGATATTGACGCCCCTAGTGAAGACGAGGGTAGTCTCTTCGACGATATTGCAGTGTCCCCCTCACCTCAGTCAGATATTGTTTTCGATTCTCCTGCGGAGCCCGACTCTTCTGATGAGTCTAATCTGCTGGATGGGTTAGAACTCCTCGATAGTCCACCCTCTGATGATGGGAGTTTGGAGGACGGAACGAGTGTGCTGGATGACCTGAATGTAGACGACTTGGGAGACGGTCTGGCGCCTGCTTCAGAAGCAGCATCCAGCGGTGAGGTTGATGACCTGTTTGGCGATGATGTGGCCCAGCCAGAGGCTACGTCATCATCCGACGATTTTTTCAATACCAATGACGCTGGGCCACTTTACTTAGATCCACCTGCGGCCACTTCCCCAGCGTCGACCCAGTCCGACTTTGATGATTTCTTTCAGGTGGACGATGCTCCAGCCACACCAGCCTCTACGGCAGATTCCTTAGGCGACGACGATCTATGGACCATAGATAACCCGGCAGAAGCCGCTTCTCCGGCGGCGGTTCCAGTGGACGATAGCTTGTCAGATGATGTTTGGGCCGAGCCTGATGATGAGGTAGCAAATCTAGATCTATCAGACACCGAAGCCCCGTCCCTAGCTATTACAGAGGAAGCGTCAGAAGATAATTTAGAGCTCGATGATCTTTGGGCGTCCACTGAGGATGTGGACGAGGCGGCGGCTCAAGAGTCTGACCCTGTGGCTGACTTGTCCGTGGATGATGCTAGCGTCGGCATCGCTTTAGATGATTTATTTGACGATGCTGGTGGTATGGGGGATGTGTCCCCTGGGCAAATGCTGTCTGAGCCTGTGGAAACAGCTATGGACACACCAGCAGATGAAGCCGCTGAAGGAGAATTGGGCGATCTGTTGGGCGATGTAGCCCTGACCGAGGAGGCCAGTACCGAAGATTTTGACCTTGCCTTTGACGACTCCAGCTCTGAAATAGCTAACGGTTCCGATGCAGATCTTTTAACGACGCCACCGTCTGATGAGCTTGACTTCGATCTCCTAGATTTAGAAGATGGCGGCATCGTCACTGCTTTTGTGAATGAGGAAGAATCCCCCGCAGAAGAGGGCCCCTCTGACGAGAGACCCTCTGACAGGGTGATGGGTGCGGAGCTAGATTTGCTGGCTGACCTACCAGCTGTGGCCGAACTGCCTGATTTGGGGCCAGATATTGCGGCCGATGCGGCGGCGGGTGAAGTCGCTGCGGATGCCGATGAATTTGGTGATCTTGAAGCGCTTTTGGATAGCCCGGTCGATTTGCCGACGGAGGCTGCACCGGCCAGTGCAGAGGATGAGTTTGGTGATTTGGAAGCTCTGCTCCAGGATGCGGATCAGACGTTGACGACGACGGCCGCCGCCAGCAGCGCCACGGCCTATCGCCCCAATCGGCTACCCACCGGGCGGCGCGTTGTCACTGACCAAACAATGCGTGTTTCGGTTGGGCATTTAGATAACCTGAGCAATCTGGTAGGGGAATTGGTGGTAAACCGCAATACCCTAGAGCAAGATCAAGAACGGCTGCGGCAATTTTTGGAGAACCTACTGTTCCAGGTGCAGCAGCTGAATGACGTGGGTCAGCGGATGCGCGATTTGTATGAGCGGTCCCTGCTAGAGAGTTCATTGATTTCGAGTCGCCAGTCCTATCACATGGCAAATGCTGGAGTCCCAGTGGAAAGTGCTGAGGACCATGCCACTGGAGAATCGTTTGATGCCTTAGAAATGGACCGGTTTACCGGTTTCCACACCCTTTCCCAGGAAATGATCGAGCTGATTGTGCGGGTGCGTGAGTCGGCCTCTGATATTGCCTATACGGTAGAGTCTTCTGACCAGGTAACGCGCCAGTTTAGGCAGGTTACGAACCAGTTGCAGGAAGGGCTGAATAAGGCCCGCATGGTGCCGTTTGCCCAAACAGCGGCTCGATTACCTCGGGCGGTGCGAGACATTTCCCTGAAGTGCGGTAAGGAAGCTCGGCTGGTGGTGGAAGGGCGAGACATTTTGATTGACAAAATGATCCTTGAGCAGCTCTATGACCCCATGACCCATTTGGTGAACAATGCCATTACCCACGGTATTGAAACTCCCCAAAGCCGCCAGGATTCTGGAAAATCCCCGGAGGGGCTGATTACGGTGCGCGCATTTTACCAGGGTAACCAAACCGTGATTTCTGTGGGGGATGACGGTGCGGGGATCGATCCTGAAATTGTGAAGCAAAAGGCTTTGCAAAAAGGGTTAATTTCTAAGTCAGATATTCCGTCCATGACGGTGCTAGATGTCTACGATCTTTTGTTCCATCCGGGATTTAGTACGCGCGATCAAGCGGATGATTTTGCGGGCCGAGGCTTTGGTATGGATGTGGTGCGTACTTCTTTGGCTGATATTCGCGGCAACATCACCATTGACTCTGAACCAGGTCGGGGCACTACGTTTACGATTCGCTTACCGTTAACGCTGAGTATTTCTAAGGCCCTTAGCTGTGTTAGCAACCAGGCCCGCATTGCCTTTCCCATGGATGGTGTGGAGGATATGTTCGATGTATCCCGTGATCGCATCCAGAAAAACGACCAAAATGAAGACTGCATCCTCTGGCGTGATACGCTGCTGCCCTTCCAAAATCTATCCGACTTACTATCCTTTAATCGCACCCTCGGTAGGGGCCGTGTCTATGGGGGTAACCAGGACGAAAATATTGTGTCCATCGTAGTGCTGCGCAGCACCAATAGCTTTATCGCCCTGCAAGTGGATCAGGTGATGGGTGAGCAAGAAATCGTGATCAAACAGTTGGAAGGTCCGATTCCCAAACCTACCGGCATTGCGGGGGCGACCGTGCTCGGTGATGGTCGCGTCATGCCCATTGCCGATGTCCTAGAGCTTATTGACTTGGCCATGGGACGGGTGCGTCGTGAACCCAATGCGGCTGTGTGGGCACAAAACGACGAGACCCCTCCCCAGGAGGCCGCTTCGGTGAAATCTGAACCCACCGTTCTGATTGTGGACGACTCCATCACGGTGCGAGAACTCCTATCCATGAGCTTTAACAAGGTGGGCTACCGGGTGGAACAGGCCCGTGATGGCCAAGAGGCTTGGGAAAAACTACGCTCTGGCCTACCCTGTGACCTGGTGTTCTGTGACATTGAAATGCCGCGCATGGACGGTTTGGAGCTGCTGTCTCGGTTACAAAAGGATGGCGGTCTTAAGGAAATTCCCATCGCCATGCTCACCTCGCGAGGTGCCGATCGTCACCGGCAAATGGCGGTGGATCTGGGGGCCAGTGGCTACTTCACAAAGCCCTATTTAGAAGAAGCTTTATTGGATGCCGCCAACAAGATGCTCCATGGGGAGAGATTAGTCTAGGATCAAACTAGAACTAACATTATTGGCAACGAGCAATGACTGGGGCAGCATTACAAGATACAGCCGCTGAACAACGAGACTGGCAGCCAATTGTTCAGGAATTTGTCGAGGCGCTCAGTGATGATCAGGTCATTCGCCGCAAAGAGGAGCTACTGGTCTATGAATGTGATGGTCTGACCAGCTATCGCCAGCGCCCCGCCATTGTGGTGTTACCCAAAACCACAGAGGAGGTTGCCGCTGCGGTTAAAATCTGCGATCGCAACCGCCTTCCCTTTGTTACCCGAGGGGCCGGCACCGGGCTATCTGGCGGAGCCTTACCCCTAGAAAACAGTGTGCTAATTGTTACCGCCTGCATGCGCCAAATTTTGGACATCGATTACGATAACCAGCGCATCGTTGTCCAGCCCGGCGTCATCAATAATTGGGTGACCCAGGCCGTTAGCGGCGCTGGGTTTTACTATGCCCCCGACCCGTCTAGCCAGTCCGTCTGTTCCATCGGTGGCAACATTGCCGAAAATTCCGGCGGTGTCCATTGCCTTAAGTACGGTGTCACCACCAATCACGTCCTGGGGCTTAAGCTGGTATTGCCCAATGGCGATGTCGTGGACGTGGGCGATATGCCAGAACCCCCCGGATATGACCTCACGGGTATTTTTGTCGGCTCAGAAGGCACCCTGGGCATTGCCACCGAGATCACCCTGCGCATTCTCAAATCCCCCGAAAGCGTACAAACGCTGCTGGCGGACTTTAACAGCGTTGAAGCCGCCGCAAAAAGCGTGTCCGACATCATTAGTGCCGGCATCATTCCAGCCGGGATGGAAATGATGGACAACTTTAGCATCAACGCCGTGGAGGAAGTGGTGGCC
Organism: Leptothoe kymatousa TAU-MAC 1615; assembly: GCF_018739865.1. GTDB lineage: Bacteria > Cyanobacteriota > Cyanobacteriia > Phormidesmidales > Phormidesmidaceae > Leptothoe > Leptothoe kymatousa. The sequence goes on from NZ_JADOER010000004.1 coordinate 351,847, forward strand.
CTAGACTGCTATCCCCGAGATGCCACGGCCATTTTGCTGGTGGAAGTGGACGGCTCCCCAGCCGATGTGGCCGCCAGTGCCCAAAAAGTTAGCGAAATTGTAACGGCGAATGGGGCCAGGTCGGTTGCGATCGCCACCACCCCCGAAGACCGCCTACGCCTTTGGAAAGGCCGCAAAGCCGCCTTTGCCGCCATGGGTAAACTCAGCCCCGACTACTACGTGCAAGATGGCGTCATTCCCAGGGCCCAATTGCCCCATGTGCTCAACGAAATCGAAACATTGAGCAAAAAATATGGATACGACGTCGCCAACGTTTTCCACGCTGGCGATGGCAATTTGCATCCCCTAATTCTCTATAACAATGCCGAGCCCGGCCAGCTAGAAACCGTCGAAACCCTAGGGGGCGAAATCCTTAAGCTTTGCGTCACCGCCGGTGGCAGCATTTCCGGTGAACATGGCATCGGCGCAGACAAACGCTGCTATATGCCCCAAATGTATACCGCCGCAGATCTAGAAACCATGACATGGGTGCGTCAGGCCATCAACACCCAAGGTCTAGCCAACCCCACCAAACTATTTCCCACCCCCAAAACCTGTGGAGAAGGGGCAATGACTACAGCCGCTCAATTTAGCTCTGTAGAACGCTTTTAGCCCTTGCCTAAAGAAAAATCCAGGGTTTACCCCTAGCTATACCAGTATTACTACGTAGAAAGTACTAGCCCTATTTGTGCAAGTTCTGTACATTGGCTGATAGCTCACCTAGATCATAGGGGTAGGTTAAAACCATAGCGCTAATCAAGCAAAACCAAGGCTTTTCAGGTTTTCAACCTCAGTGATAAGAGATCTGATTTCCATGGGTAGGTTAAAAGCTAGGAGCTAGACGCTACATCCCAAACCTCAAGGAGACACATTACATAATGAAAACGACTCTACGTGCCAAACTATTGCAGCACCTAGCAGGCAAGAAAAAAACTGATGAAGGTTTTACCTTAATCGAGCTGCTGGTAGTAATCATCATCATCGGTATTTTGGCCGCCATTGCTCTACCTTCCTTCCTCAACCAGGCCAATAAAGCTAAGCAAACTGAAGCTGCTACTAACATTGGTGCCGTTAATCGTGGTCAGCAAGCTTATCGTCTAGAGAATGACTATTTTTCCCAAAACATTAGTGGAATTGGAGTCGGTATTCGCTCAGTATCTGATCGTTATACCTTTGGCTCCAACGTAGATTATGTGGCTGGGGATGCCAATGAAACAGTAGGCATTAATGATGCTGGTGCCACAGCCGTTGACTTAGCTACGACGACTGCAGCTCGTGATAAATATGCAGTCGGTTCCATTGTGTATGCTGGTCCTGATGATGATAAGGCCCTAAAAGGGTACACTGGCGTCGCTTATCTTTTGTCCGATTCCACCACGGGTGAAACTACTTCTACCGTATTATTAGTTGAGCGTAATACAGCTGGTCTTGCTCCTGCTGTCACCATTGCAATGGACGCGAACAATCTGGTTGACGAAATTACGTCTAGTGAAGGCAAAATCAAGTAAGCCTTAACATCATTGAGAATTAAGCTTACTTAGAGAGCTGTCTAGGGAGTTGGCAAATTTGCTTACTCTAGGCAGCTTTCGCTTTTAGTTGTGTTCGTGAAAGGAATGGCTATGATTCATGGTTTTGTTTTGTATAAAGCTAGGTTTGTCTAATGTCATAATTGGGGTGTAAATCCAGCTATTTCCTGTTCTAAAAAAGAAATCTTCTAGTTAGGTGACGTGAGAAATATTTCACTTATTGGCATTCTGATAGTTCTGGGTATCTTGCAGTTAAGTTCTTTGCAAGAGCTTAAAATATCTTCGAAAAAGATTTCAGTATTGGATGTTGAGACTGAAGAAGCTTTAAACGCTGCCAATTTAAGCTTCTTAAAGCGGGTGCCTATTTTTGGATTTCGTAACTTGTTAGCTGATTGGACGCTATTAAATTTTGTTCAATATTTTGGAGAATCTGAAACTAGAGAACTTGCTGGCTATAGTCATGCCCCTGACTTTTTTGAAATAATAATTGATCGTGATCCACTGTTTTTAGGTGCATATCTATATCTAACAAATACGGTTTCTGTATATGCTGGGCAGCCTCAAGACTCTATCCGTCTAATGGATCAAGGCTTACAATCGATGGCACCTAATCTACCGCCTCGTTCATATTTTGTTTGGCGATATAAAGGTATCGATGAGATGTTGTTTACAGGAGATAATACAGCTGCTCAACAATCCTTTGAAATGGCGGCAAAATGGGCAGAGCAGTCCTTAGGAAATGAAGCTATTCGTAATGAAGCTAGTTATATTGCCCAAGTTTCTCAACAAACTGCTGAATTTTTAGCGACTGATCCAAACAGCAAACCTGCTCTTATCAATGGTTGGATGTCTGTGTTGAATAGGGCTATTGATAATCATGTTCGGAAAACAGCTATTGATAATATAGAGTCCCTGGGGGGGCAAGTCTTGGTAGCTGAGAATGGTCAAGTAACAGTTCGCTATAGAACTGACGATTAATATTTATTTGGGTCTGTAGAAATCGTATTAAAGATTATGACTGAGAAATTATTTTCAGTAAGTTATTTTTGAAAGGCTGCAGAGTTTTATCTAACTCTGGGGCCCATGTTGATGTTATAAACATCGACTTAAAAAATAAATTTATCTGTTGATTGACAACACGTGTGTAGTAGTCGGAAGGATGCGGACCATCGATATGTCGATTGAGAACACCGAAACCCAGGCGTTGACTACGCGGTTGAGAGACAATTACGTTTCTTTTTAACCAATCGTTAAAACTATTTGAATTCTCCATTGTGGTAACTAATTGCTCGATTAATTTTGTTGTCGGTGATGTGGCATTTAGCTTAGGGAGTTGGTCTTGGGTCTGTATTGAAACTTTTTCAAAGAGAGGCAAACGTTCTTCTGGTGCAATCCAAGCCAGCATAGCACTACGTCCTATAATTTTTTCTGGTAGAGTTTGGACAGTGATATTAGGATTAGATTGAGACATTTTAAGAAGTACTTGCCCAGTTGAAAAGTTTTGCCAATCTTTGGTAGCAGCAATATTGTTGTTTTGCCACCAATTCAGGGTTCCGCGCATTTGTTGCCAATATTGTTTTAGTTCGAGAGCTGTTTCGTCGTTTAAAAACTGAGAGTATAAATTTTTTAGTTGGGAAAAAACATCACCTTGTATATTGGATAGCTCGGTAATCTCCCAAATTGGGCTGGTCATCACCATGGGAAATCTTAGAATTTCCGATGCAAAGGCATCCGCTGCCTCTTCTGGTTGGCCGTTAGTTACCAACGCTTGCCCTAGTCCAAAGAAAATACCTTGTTTGGCGGGTACAAGCGTGGCCGCATTGGCAAATTTTTTAACAGCTTCATCTGGTTTAGTTTGCAGTAACAGCCAGCCTAGATTCGATTGACCAAATTCTTGGTATGGAGCAACGGCATTAGCCTTTTCAAACCATTCAATGGCGGCATTTCTTAGGGCAGCGCTCGACTCTCCCGTGGTTTGGTAGCTAAAGTCTCCTAAGGTCCAGGCCAGCATGGATGGATAGTAGGGTTCCCAGGGGGCTAATTGATTGGCCTGGGTTAGGGCTGCTTCAAACCCGTCGAAGTTGCCGCGCTCAAGGTGTTGAAATCCTTGTTTAGAGATTGCCCAGGCTCGATGCACAGGCACTAGCCACAGGGTTATGGCTAGGAGTAGGCCTATGCCCAGTCCGACCCAAACTTTAGATGATGATTGGTTAGTTGGTTCCTTGGATAAAGGTTGTTGATTGGGAGGTTGATACACCTTGGCTAAAACAACCAGATCAACGATTAGTGCGCCACTAATGGCCGGGGTATCTAGCTGATAGTCTGTAAGCCCCATGAGACCATAGGCAAATAGGCCGGCTACCAAGCTCCACACTAATGTGGGGGCGAGCCAAGATTCGGAATTTTGTTGGCTCCAACGCCAGGTGAGCCAAACTAATAGACCGACTATACTCACCAGGGCCGCTATGCCCCATAGCCCCAGTTCTGCCCAGAGTTGGGCCGGGGTGCTGTGGAGCTGAAAATGGAGTTCGGCTTCACGCCCTGCCCAGTAGGGGCGATATTTTTGGTAAAGCTGTAAAACACTGCCAGGGGCCGCCCCAGTGAAAGGATGGTCGATGCCGATCCGCCAGCCGATGACGTTTGTGATGATGCGATAACCGAGTTCACTGTTGTTGGTCTTGCCTTGTAGTAGGGCTAGCACGGGGCGTCGTACGCGACTGTTGCCTAAGGTTGTTGCAACTAATATGCATAAGATGAGACAGCCTGTGGGCAGGACCAATCGGCGAGGTAGCTGAGCGCGAAATAGGGCAATAATCAGGGCGATCGCAACCGTGGCTACTAAGGCCAATAAACCGCCCCGAGAACTAGCCGTATAGAGATCGACTAACCCTAGGAAACAGGCACTTCCCCACAGCCATCGCTGCCAGCCGTTATCCGCTATGGCTAAGCCAAACAATAGGGGCAACACTAAAACTAAATACCCCGCCACATAGTTTTGATGCCCCAGGGGATACCAGTTGCGTAGGCTCGTTATCCCAAAATTAAACTGTTGGGAAACACCATAGGGTTCTAGGGCCGCTAACCTATCCAGCTCAGGGAAATAGGTTTGTGACAGCCACATACCCAAGCTGACAAGAATAAAGGCAATGCCGAGTATGGCTTGAAATTTGAGCACCTGGACTGCCTGGTGGGATGTTCTTAACCAGCCGCATAAGGCATAAATTGCGGCAACTCCCCCCAGTGCTGCCCATGAATACCAAATGGCCTGGTTGGGGAATTCTGCGAAAAGTGTGGAGATGGCCAAGCCAATGACTAAAAGCGCTATGGGCCAATCTAAACCTGAGCCTAATTTAAAGGCAGATAGGGGCTTAAACCACAGTTGCCACAGGAGCCAGATAATGGGCAACACTAGAGCTACCTGCCACACTGCGACCCATGGCCACGACACCATCAGGGAATGGCTACTGGGCAGTAGGGTAAATAGGCTATAAAAGCCAACGCTCAATAGGCCGATTAAATTACCATCCGCTGTTTGAGGTGCAAGTAGTGATGGGGTAGATGATCCTGGGGAGGAGGAAGGCATAAGAATTTGAAACTATCTAGTCTTTTTAAGGTGTTAGCAATAAGGCTTTTGGGAAAGGTGTCTGGCCCATGGGCTAGCTTGTCTTTGAAGGCGTCTGATCCGTTTGTGGATCAGTTAGTTGAAAATTGTTGTGGGTGGGATGGGGCAAGCCTAGGCTATTCGCTCGAATATTTTCTATCAGTGTATCCAATGGCGTAAATTCCCTAGGCCACGCTAGGGTAAAAAGCCTGAGCGAGACCGGTAATGAAAACTGGTATAAATTCTCTGGTAACAGAATTGAGGTGATGCGCTGGGCATAGTAATTGCGGTATAGCAAGGCTAAGGCCACGCGCTGACTACTATTGATGGGTTGCGTTGTCGATCTCATCCAGGTTTTCAGGTTGCGGTGTTCTTTGATATGGTCTTGCAGCACCGTTTGTTCTGCGAGATCTAGATTTACGGTACTGAGGTAGCTATCTAACGTTTTTGGCGTTAGCCAGGCTTTAATCAAACGGCAGGCGGTGATATCTTCTGGGATATCTGCGATACATTGATCCAATAAAGCGCCAGCGCGATCTTTGTTTTCTTCGCTGACAAACAATGCTTGCAGCAAAGGACGGTCTGATGAAAGGTCTGATGTGGAGAGTTGTTCAGACCACCATCCTAATGTTCGAATTTGGTTTTCTAAAGAAGTATGGATAGGGTGATCTGGCGTTAGTTTTTCAAGAATGGTCTGATAGTGTTGGGCAACCTGGGCAAATATAGCTTCGCGAAAGGGCCCTAACTCTTGGTCCCAGTTGGTAAATAGAATTGCCTGTGGATTAATTAGGCATTCTAATGCCCATGCTTCAATCGCCCCATCTATATTACCTAGGGCTTGCTCGGTAAGCCCCAGAAGATAGTAGCTATGGTTTTTGCTTCTGGGGCTCAGCTGAACGACCTTTGCAATGGCCCTGTGGGCGGTTTGCACATCCCCAGTTTGCCAAGCCAGCACTGCCAGGTTTTGATTAAACCAAATATCATTGGGCGCTGCCTGGAGTGCCCGTCGATAGAGATCCAGCGCTTCTTGGCGTAAAATCTTTTGGTTTTCATCATTGGCGGTAGGGGTGATTTCCGTTAGCTGTTGTGCTCCTAGGGCGCTGGGGGTGGGGTCCCAGGGCGTTAACGCAGCAGCCGTGTAGAACTTGTTGTCGGACTGAATCAGATTTCCTTGGTTAATGGAGGTCAAGCCTTGGTGAGTGATCCAGAGGGCTAGGTCCGATCGCAACCAAAATTGAGCGACGAGAGCTACGACCATGAGGATTAAAACACTGCTCCATCGCCTGATGCCTCGCGAAAATTGTGTGGTGGAACTGGCCCCACCGAGTTTGGTTAGGGCGGCCAGGAGTATGGTTAAGGTGGCAGCAATGGGGATATTTTCTAATTGGTAGTCGCTTAGGCTGGAGATGCCGTAGCCCAGAAACCCCATGGCGATGGTTACGCTGAGGCGCTGGTCTCGAGGCGACGACAGGGTGCCCGAACGATAGGAGACTATGGTTAGTCTGGCTATGCAAAGTCCCAGGGCTAGGTACCCTAGGACCCCTAGGACCCCCAGCTCGACCATCAATTGCAAGGGGGTGTTGTGTACTTGCTGTACTTGGCTGAGGCCGTTCCCGGTCGCTAAAGGGCGATAGCGTTCATAGAGGCGGCCCAAATTCCCAGGCCCTAGTCCGATTAGGGGACGATGCTTGATAACGTTGGCCGTTGCCTGCGCCATAAATATGCGATCGACCGTGGGGCCATCGTTGAGGATGCCTGTTGATGTTTCTAGGTTGGTTAAATTTTGGGGGTGAAAATCAACCACTAAAGAGCGTATGCGGGGATTGCTCCCTGCCAGGATCAAGACTAGGCACAAGGCCACGCTTGAGATGGACATTGCAACTAAACGAGTTTTGCCTCGGCTGCGGGCAATGCTACAAACCAGGGTGATCGTTATTAAAATAAGACCGCCAAGCCAAGCTCCTCGGGAGCCTGAGGCATATAGTGCCATGGCAATTACGATGCCGAGGAGGCCGTATAGCCACCGCCGCCAAGCCTGATGGAGCCGCGCTAGGCCACAGGCCACGGGCATTACTAAGACAAAATAGCCGCCGGTGAAATTGTGGTGTCCTAGGGGAAAGCGATTGCGAATGGCGTCATAAAAGTTGTCTGAGAGCCACATGTCCGGTGTTGGTCGCCATAGGGCAAGGCTAATTATGGCTGCGATCGCACCTACCCAAACTAAGCCTTCGCAAAGTTGTTGTGGGCTCCAACGAGTATTGCGCAAGCCATAGAGCAAAATGCCGTAGCAGATCACCATCAGCCCGTTTTGCAGCGCCAGCAGCGGAAAGGTGGCCCCTACACTGCTAACCACTAAGCTCACCCCCACCCCTAGTGCTAGCCAATCTAAACCAAAGCCCAGGCGATAAAACGGTTGTTGCAACCGACGCAGTTGCCAAAAACAGGCGGCCATAGTGATAAGAAAGGCCCCCTGCCAAACCATGATCCAGGGCCAGCTCATCATCCGGAAATAGCTGTCAGGTAGCCACGCAAATGTGGCTAATCCCAGTAATCCTAGCCCCAGTAAACGTTCATATGCAGTTAATCGGTGAGATATTCCCATAGTTGAAATACCATGCCCTTGGACTGTGGGCCGCACTTACCCTACAACAACATCATCACCATGCCCTAATAAGCACCTAACCCGGTTAAAACGATCCGCAGGGTGGCCACCATAATTTCTAGATCTAGGTTGAGGGACCAGTTGTCGATGTAGTGCAAGTCTAGTCTGGCGGCATCATCGAAGGTTTCAATATCAGAGCGACCCGACACCTGCCATAGGCCCGTAATTCCCGGTAGCACCTGATGGCGCGTATGGTGCCACGGTTCAAACTGAGCCACATCCCGCAGGGGTAATGGTCGAGGCCCCACCAAGCTCATTTGCCCCAGCAGGATATTAAACAGCTGGGGCAGTTCGTCTAAGCTGCTCCGCCGCAAAAATTTACCTACCCTGGTGACTCGTGGGTCATGATGTAGTTTGAATAGGATGCCATCGGCACTTTGGTTTTGCTGTTCTAGTTGAGCCTGCTTTTGCGGGGCATCAACGGTCATGGTGCGAAATTTCCATACTTTAAAGGGGTGTCCCCGTAGGCCAATGCGCTCTTGGCGAAAGAAAATGGGCCCCGGTGATGTGAGGCGAATTGCAGCTGAAATTCCTAGAAATACGGGGCTTAAGCATAGGACTGCCAGGGTTGCTAACCCGTAGTCCAGCCAACGCTTAATACGATAGTCTAACCCTTGAAACACTGAGGTTTCAATCATTAATGTGGGTAGCCCTGCGACGATTTCAGGGATGCCGCGCCGATATAGCATTTCCCGGCTAGAGGGCAGCAGCCGCAAGGGGATATTGACCCGGCGCAATCGCCAGTAGAGTCCCGAGGCTAGCTCCACATTGGGGACATCTTCTGCCAGTACCTCATCAGGCTTCGCTGCCAAAATGCGTTGAAACGTCGTTTCTGTATTCGCCATGGAGACCATGGCGGCCCCCACCACTTGATGGGGAGAACGGCGCTCTAAGGTTTTGGCCAGTTGCCGTAGGCGATTGGGCTGGGTAATTAAAAAGACCCGTGTCGGTGCCCGTACACCTTGCCAATGGGCCAATACACCATTAGCGCACACACGGGTAAGGCACACCAACAGGACACTACTGACCCAGGCCGTAAAGAATAACGACCGGGGCGCATCGAGTTTAGGATCGTAGAAATAGGCTAAGACCAGCGATAAAAAATAGACACTACTAATCAGTTGGGCCGTACGCAAGTAGTCCTTGGTCCGTATGGTTTGGCCGTAGAGACCATAGTGGGTAAACAGCAGCAGCGTGCCCCCGGCAAATAGCCAAAATAAGCTAGGTAGGCCTAACCAGTTCCACCACACAAGCTGGGGGGGAATGGGTGAATAGAATTGGTTGAAGTATCTGGCTAATTGCCACGCTACGCCTAGGGCCAACGCATCGCTGAGCAAAAGAATAATCACCCTAAAACTGGTCCAGCCAAACCACTTTGACGGATGGATCCCGCGGGCGGCTCGAATGTCTGTTCCCATGGCCAGCAGGAAATTCTGTTGGCAGTCTGGCTTGTCTGAAACTATGTTTTTCATGCACTGCTTTGACAAACAAGCAGGGCAACCGTTAGCTAGCAGAATGCCCTGTCCCTAGGATAGACCGCATTGCTCGATTCATTAACTGCAGCCCAAATAATAGGAGAAATGCCGTATTGTTGACGACATAGCGTCGCCACAGTCGTCTCGGTTCTTGGTATAGGCGGTAAAGCCATTCTAAACTCCATGCCATCATCCATCGAGGGGCTTGGGACACGGTGCCGCTATGGAAGGCAAAGGCGGCTCCCACCCCCACCATGACAGCGTTTATTTTTCCTTGTTGGCGGGCCATCCATTCTTCTTGTTTGGGGCAGCCTAAGCCGACGAATACGACAGCGGCGCCCGATTGATGGATGGTGGCGATATCGGCGCTTTCTTCTGCTGGGCTGAGCGGACGAAACGGAGGGGCATGGGTGCCGACAATGAGTAGCTGGGGAAATTGGTGCTGTAGGTTTTTGACGAGACGCTGCAGCATGTCTTCGGTGCCGCCATAGAGATAAATTGGTAGATGTTCTTGGGCGGCGCGATCGCACCAGGCCAGCATTAAATCTGGCCCATACACCCGCGACTGATGTTTAATGCCCAGTCGCCGTAGTCCCCACACTAATGGCATCCCATCCGGTGTTACCAAAGCCGCATGGTTCAAAATTTTGCGATAGGCTCGGTTCGAATAGGCCGTCATCACCACATGGACATTGGCGGCGACGATATAACAGGATTGACGGGTGCTCGCCCATTGGGAAATGCGATCGCAGGCGTCTGTATAACTTGTGCCATTCACCCGAGTACCTAAAATTGATACCTGCTGACTTATCATGACGCCACCCTTTCAATACTGAGTAAGCTAGGCTACCCACGTAGGACTCCAGTATAAATCTCCATTAGCTGTTTGTAATTTACTTCAGGCGTAAAAAAATGCTTATAGATGGACCTTGCCGTATTTCCCCATTGCTTTAATTCATTCAAATGATTACCGCACCATTGAAGACGAGCCGCCCAAGCGCGCTCATTTCCAGGGGGGACTTTACAACCGGTTGTATTTTCATCTACAAGCTCTGCTAAGGCTCCTAAGTCAGAGACCATAGCAGCTCTCCCACAAGCAAAAGCCTCTATGACAACTCTTCCGAAGGTCTCATACCACAGAGAAGGTACGAGAATCAAACTAGCGGTTTGAAACCTTTCTAATACTTGGTCGTGGGTGAGGCGTCCTATAAAAGATACATTTTCTAGTTGTTTCTCTTGACAAAACTGTTCAAGTTTTAAGCGATCTGGCCCATCTCCTAAAATCACCAGTTGCCAATCAGGCTCTTTGACTAGGCACCATGCCTTCAGAAGCAATAAGACCCCTTTTTCCTCAGATAGTCGACCCGCAAATACAAAAAGTGGCCGTTGAGGATGAGGGGCAATTTCATCCTCTGTACATATTGGGTCAGCAATAAAGTTCGGTTTAATATAAAGCTTATCTTCTGGAACACCTATTTCGATCAACTTATTGGCTGAAAAATGACTTGGCGTAATAAATGCATTCACATCGTGTTGCCATGTGCGCCGCCATCGATGGGTTGTTACCATTTGCCATAAACTAGCTGAAGCTGGCCAAGAGTCTCGATAACAACGTCTGATTAGGCCACGCCAAGGATTCCGACCAATACAATCCTCACACACGCTGCCCTGTCTATATAAATAGGCGTTTAAACATCCTAGCCGGAAATTTCGTAGATGTTGGATCACGGGTACATCTAAACGATAGGCTGCGTTGTACACCGAAGGAGAAGCTAAAGGAAATAGGTTTTGTCCATGGAATAAATCAGCATTAAATGCTTTGAGTGTTTGGTAAACACGATTATTGGAGTCAATATTCCAAGTTGTTTGCCAAAAGAGAGCGAGCTTCTCAAGCCTACTCATCCTTGAAATACTACTGTTTTGCCATTCCACAAGTCGTACTTGATGACCCGCCTGTTTTAGCACACTGATCTCGGTCGCCATAGAAATATCTTCACCACCACTATTTTGATAGTAGTTGTGGGCCATTAAGACTTTAAGTGGCTTAGCCATAGCCGCATATCTCCTGATACCGAGATTCTAGATTTTTGTTCAATATATCTAAATTAAAATTTTCTGCCACGAAAGCCCGGCCGTTATGAGAAAAATCTTGCCATAGTGCTGGGTTGTCACATAGATATTTCAAGCGAACTGCTATAGCTTGGGGACTTGCAGGAGGGACTAAAAAACCTGTTACTCTATCAATAAGCCCATCTGAAATTCCACCGATATCCGTTGCGATTACTGGTAAACCAGAGGCCTGAGCTTCTTGAACAACAAGTCCTTGACCTTCCTCAGCACCTTCCTTGTCTACAATGCTAGGAAAAAGTAAAAAGTGAGCCTCTTGATAATACTTTTGTACCCGCTCTTGGGTATGGCTGCCTAGAAGCTGAATGTACTCTTCAGCTCCGAGTCTGTCTATTAATATTTGGAGTGGTTTAAGTAAGGGGCCATCACCAATAATTTTATAATTCAGTTTAGGGTACTTAGACTTTAAGCTAGCTACAGCTTGAATACTATATTTAAGGCCCTTACACTCTACCAACCGACCTACTGAGATAAGGTTAATTCGATCCTTGTCTTTATGTTCGAAGGAATGATAACTAAACCTACTGATATCTACCCCCATGGGGATTTTGCAAATTTTCCGTTGAGGGCAACCTAAAGATATAAGTCTAGTCACTGAAAAATTACTATTCGTAGTAAATAAATCACCTTGATTAAATAAACGTTGATAAACATCTAAGCCATGTTTCTGTGGATACGTATTCAGGTCCATCCCGTGGAAAGATGTTACTAACTTGCCATCTAAAAAGCCTAAACTTTTAAGATCGCATCCAATCAGACCTACAAGACCAAAATGACAATGAATAACGTCATATTTTTTTGGTCTTTCTAAAAAAATAATCCCAAGATAAACGAGATATAAGGAAAAAGCTTGACGTTTGAATTGAAAAAAATTCAAGCATCTCAATAGTATGGGCAGATGTTTTATGTATTTTGAGAATATCCAAACAATCTTTAATGCTCGCTTAATGGGACTAATGGGTACATTTGGAGCATAGGTAGTACGAGTTTCTAAGTGATAGTCTTGATAAAGCTTATGCTTGATATTATGGCCTTTATAAATTGCATAAATATCTACTTCGTGGCCTCGGCTGATTAAGCCAACAATTTGATTAATTATAAAAGTCTCTGAAAGTACTGGGAATTTACGCAGTAGGAAGGCAATACGCATAAAATTAATAGCCCTTTAAAGCCGTGTTTTTAGTTTGAAAAAAGGCTGTGCTAACTTAATGATGTAATTTTTAGGGGCAAACCAAATAGCAAAAAACCAGCTCATCCAACCTAATCTTTTGACAATAGAAATTGGGGCAACTAAACCAGAATGTAGACAGGCTACCAATAATCTAAAAGATAAATTCCTGTGCTGTAGTCTAGCTAAAATAACAAGTTTAGCTAGATAGTAACGATTGTTAAGTTTCCAACTAGTAGGTTGTACTGGTAATTGTAATGATTGTGTAACACGATAGAGGGTTTTGACCCTAGATAAATACCGATATGTGTCAGTACGCAGCTGCTGAATCTGCGTTGTTGAGTTCCAATAAGCATTCTTCCCATGTACGCGATACATTCCAATGGGATGACCTACTGCTAATGTTTCACCAAATAGGGGGGATAGGGTAAATAAGTAGGAGTCAGCAGATGTTTTATATGTCTTATTCGGTATCGGTAACGATTGCTCTAAAAAATGACGTGTCCAAAGATTGCCTGATGTTGGTGAACATACATAACTTTCTGGACCAAATTTCAGAATGTGCCCCTTTAAGTCACCAAAGCTTAGCGGTTGTTTGGGAACCCTTTTTTCAGATATAATACCTTCTTCATTTGCTAATAACAGAGGTGCATGAGCTTTAGAAATAATTTTATGTTCTGTATTAATGAGTGTGAGAAAACGTTGTACTGCATCTGACAATAACCAATCATCGGCATCCAAAAAAAGAACTAGTTCGCCTCGGCTAACAGCAAATCCGAGGTTCATCGCCGAGGCCTGTCCTCCATTTTGTTTCTTGATGGTAATCAGTCGGTCGGCATAATCAGATATGATTTCGATAGAAGTATCTGTGGAACCATCATCTACAACGATTACCTCTATGTTGCGATACGTTTGTTGTAGTGCACTCTCAATAGCCTGTGATAAGAATTGATGGTAATTATAATTGACTATAATAATAGTAACAAGGGGACTATATTCAGGTGATTTCATACTGAGACTTTGAACAAAAGGAGATATCAGTATTAGTTATTTGTGGTGGTCTAAAAATCTAAGTTTTGAGGCTATTTGTTTCTCAAATTATTTTTTGGGTTTTGTTTAAGAGCAGTTTTTTTATCGTCTTGAGCAGTCTATAATATCCAGGCTCTGGCCCTAGATATTGATTTAAAAAAGTACCGGAAAATAAATCACTTGGACTATAGTACTGGAATTTTATTCCTCGGCGTAAAAAATAATAACCGTAGGGTAAACAGTTTCTTTTGGGGAGTGGGGTAAGTTTATTTTTCTCCAATAATGTAGTGAGTTCATGGCGAGACTTTGGCTCATAGACGCAATCCAATCCAGAATATAAGCTATCTCCTAAGAGTATAGAAGGTTTTCCCCAATAAGTTGATTCAACCCCAATTGTTGAATTGTAAGCTAAAACAACATCCGCAGTTGTCATTAATGCATACGAGTCGACCTTTGAATTGGAGCTAATAACGCTAACGTTTTCTCCTTGTAGGGAATTCCACCACTTGCGATCTCGAACATTTTTTTTCTCAAGATGAGGGTGAACCCTAATCGTAAGACGATAGTCATCTTGTTTGGCCACCCATGTCATTAAAAAATGAATAGCGTCCCGTTGAGTTGGGAATAGTGGACTTTTAACCAGGTCACCAACAGCTGCAAATTCATCATCGCTTGATGAATAGTATATTGCCCGACGATATTTTCCTGCTGATGTAGGTGTTAAGCCCTGTTCTTGTTGTTCTGTAAAACTTTTCCAGCCAATGCCATCGCCTTGACGTCGACGTTTATAAAAACTGTGAGCTACTTTTTTCTTGTTCTTATCATTTAGATGCCAATATTCTTTAATCTGTTGGCGTATGTACTGAAAATCATGAGGTTGTTTTTTGAAGATCTCATATCGATCATAGGTCGCGCCACGTTCATGATATTCAATTGCAACGTTGAGCTGCTTTGCAGCTTCAAAAATTGCCTTGGCACAAGCAAAGCGACCGTTGAAAGAGATTATTTTATTGGGTTTATACGTAGATAATAAAAGCAGGCTTTTTTCATAAACAGTTGCTGATGACTGTAAATATTTTTGTGTGAGTGCTAGATGTTCAGCTAAAACAGGATCTAATGCTCCTGTTTTAGTGATTAATGAGGAAGTTGTTGCTAGCCCTAATTCAGCATTGTTGTATTTGTATTCTCTTAGCTCTTCTAGCGTATGAGGGAAACTTGTAGAGAAATGTTCTATTGCTAAGTCGATGCTTTTAGGTAAAACAGGACTTGGGATGATATCTACTCCAAAACGTTTAAGGATATTTTTCAACTGGTGAATTCTTTGCTGCTTTTTGATGAAAAAAAATCTTTTATACCAATTTCCATGATTGAATCGACAATCATCAGGATTGTCAATATCGATGAAGCAAAAACCAGTTTTAAAGCCTGAAATTGATTCTTTAATAGCAATTTCACCAGCAGTTTCTATATGAGGATTCCAGGAAAAAGACTCGATAACTAAAATGTCCATGTTGTTGTGTTGATGTCGATTATCTCTAGTGCTAAAGTAAATCCCAAGTTAAAGCGGTACCTTTTTGAATTGTTGTTTTTGCTTGTTTGCCGATGATTTTGTCAATATATTTTGTTGGTAATCCATAACCAGGTCTAATTGCTCTGATGTTACTAACACTAAATACTTCTCCTTCTGCGATATCATCGATGGCATATAGGCTTCGACGAAATTTGAGAGATTTCTGCTCAGAGTCTGTGGGGCCATAATATATTGTTCCTAGGGCTTGCCAAGCTCTTTGCGTTTCTAAAACTAGGGCTTTCATTTCAGATGGTTCCATCGAGAAGGCGGAATCTACGCCACCATGACTACGGCTAAGCGTAAAATGTTTCTCAATCAAAGACGCTCCCAGGGCAATGCTGGCAACGCTGACACCTAAACCGAGCGTGTGATCCGACAACCCCACTTGAAGGTTGAATAGATCACGCATATGAGGGATTGTCAAAATATTAGTGTTGTTTGGAGTAGCGGGATAAGTGCTAGTACATTTAAGTAAAATAAGTTGCTCACACCCGGCGTTGTGTGCAACTTGAACTGTTTCATCAAGTTCAGCAACCGTGGCCATGCCTGTAGAGATAATCATAGGCTTGCCTGTGCTAGCTATTTTTCGAATTAAAGGTAAATCAGTATTTTCAAAAGATGCAACTTTGTAGCATGGCACATCTAATGACTCCAGGAAATCAACTGCTGTAATATCAAAAGGAGAACTAAAGCCAATAATGCCTAATTGTTTGCATCTATCAAAGATGGGTTTATGCCACTCCCATGGGGTGTGTGCTTTTTCGTATAACTTATAAAGCGATTGGCCGTGCCACAGACTAGTGGTGTCATTAATTAGAAACTCATTTGTATTTATATTGAGTGTCATTGTATCGGCCGTATAGGTCTGAATCTTAAGACCGTTAACACCGGCAGCAGCGGCAGCATCAACAATATCTAAGGCGCGTTCCAAAGACTGATTATGATTGCCAGACATTTCTGCTATTATAAAGGGCTTGTGTTTGGCTCCAATTAGTTGTGTCGCAATTTGAATCTCTTTCATTGTGAATACTGTTTAGTAAGTTGAATAGCCAGCTTGTTCTTATAATGTGTTGTTTCAGTTTCCTGAAAACCTGCTTTGATGAATGCCTTAAGTGACGCTTGGTTGTTTATCTGAATATAGGCAGTGACCAGATTTATTTTGGAATGATTTTTCCAGAATTGAGAAGTACCTAACTTGATCAGTTCCGTTCCATATCCTTGATTACGTTTTTCTTTCTGAATAGATAATGAAATAACGGCGTTATTATTACTTATGTCAAATCGAATTGATCCTATAGGAACATCGTGCTTATCTAAAGCTATATAAAACACACAGGTTATAGCCTGTTGTTTGCTATTAAACCATTGGACATGTTCTTCCCATGGAATTATTTTTGATGAGAAAGAGGAGTTTCTTACGTCTGGATCATTTGCCCATTGCCATATCAATGAGCAGTCTTTTTTTTGTATATTTCTTAGACGTAATCTTTGATTCTGTAAATGCATTAAGGTGCGATAAACACCCTCTCCATCTATTAGATTGCGAGTATTATTGCCTAATTCTCGTCTTAACTCTGGATTATGCACTAATTCATCAATTTTTGATTCTAAATTGGATAACGACAGCTCTCTATCCCATCCTAAATTAATTGCAGTTTGCCTCGAGTCTAGTTGTTCCGCGATCGCACATTGATTTTGGGCCAGGACTATCACTATGCTAGGTAACCCCATGAAAATTAGTTCCCAGCACGTGCTACCACCAGCTGTCACTGCTAAATCGGCCCAAGCCATGAGTTCCGGCATATTTCTCACATTGTGACGCAGGGAGATTGCTAAATTAGAACCTTTAACAAATTTAGCAATCTGTTGATAATGAGGATTACTGCCGCCTACAACAACTATGACTTCTAATGTATTAACTTGAAGCTTTGTCAGCGATTGAATCACCTTAAGAGTCACGTTATTGGGATCAGATCCTCCTAGTGTTACTAGTATTTTGCGCGCTATTTTAGGTGTTTTACGTTGCCAGTGTTGCCAAGATCTAAATTCCTTTCTTAAGAGAACATAGGAACTACCTAATAATAGGTGTGTCTTCTGTTTTCGATTGATATATAAACTTTCATGGGCATATATATTTTGATTTAGTACTATATCAGCCCAATAATAATTGGTCTGTCCATAGTCATCTATTAATAGGAGTTTAAATCCGCTAGTCTGTATGCTGTATTGATACTCTGCATCAAAATGGTAGCCATCTATCACTATCCATGTTGTTGCTAATTCTTGGGCTTTACCAATCGTTTTTTCAGCATCTTCCTGGCTATTAGATGTTTGACTTAGATATTCAAAGTCTAGATTTTCAGCGTTTAATCGTGATTCTAAGACTGACGCAGTCGGTGACATTAAAAATGTCACCGACTGCTCATACTCTATGAGAATTTGGGCTAATGCTATACAACGCATTACATGCCCAGTTCCAATTTTAGAGGAAGCATCAACTCGAATCAGTACATGCATCTTACTGTCAAAATACGCGCTTAAAAACCGTCCTATTCGGCTAGAAAATTCTCTATTGGAGTCCTTTATTTCTGCTTGAAGTCATGATTCATAATAGTTTTTGAAATTATTTCTGCTCTTTTCCAATCGTCTTCAGTATCAATGTCATGAACTCGCCATGTTGGAATGACAACACATGTTGAATGTTGCGCAAAAATACGCTTATTGTTTAACCATGCCGAAGGTCGTCCCCAATAAAACTGTCCGGCATCATGTAATGCCCTAGGCATATCCTGTGAACGAACTAAGAAATAGTCTGGGAAAAACATCTGAAGCTCACCTCTCGAAGTTTGTTCGAATGAACGGAAGATGGGCGTAGAAAATTCTGTAGCTGAGAAGACATATTCCCAGTTTCCTGATTCTAGAAAATTAAGCCCTTGTTTGATGTCCTTTATTTGGATAAACGGGGCAGTTGCATAAATACAGCATACTGCTGTCACTGGCCAACCTGCGTTGATCATCCATTGTGTAGCATGGGCAATCACTTCGGTGGTTCCAGTGTGATCATCAGAAATTTGCTCTGGGCGAGTAAACGGGACTTCTGCTCCTAGCTGTTTAGCAATTGCAGCAATTTCACAGTCTTCTGTGGAAACAATTATTCGATCAAATAAAAGCGACTTTTGTGCCGCTTGGATAGACCAGGCAATCATTGGTTGTCCATAAAAGATTTTGATGTTTTTACGAGGAATTCGTTTACTACCGCCTCGCGCTGGAATGACTGCTACTTTCATGGCAAGAGAACCCTTTAATTCATTATTCCAAAATTCTAGATAAGGTGTGAATGACTTTATCCTGGGCAGTTTCCGTTAATCCGTAATATAGAGGTAAACTGATTGCCTCTTGGTAATATTTTTCTGCCTCAGGAAACTGCCCCCACCTGAACCCTAAATGTTGATAGTAAGGTTGGGTATGGACTGGTATATAGTGCTTTTGGACTCCAATGTTTGTTTGTCGAAGTGCTTCAAATATTTGTTGGTACGTTTTAGTTATTTTCTTGAGTTGTAACCTAACTACATACAGATGCCAACTAGAGTTTGTCGCCTTGTTCTGCCAAGGTCGCGTTAACGGTAGCTTCTTTAAAAGATGATTGTATCGATTAGCTAGCCAACGTCGTTGCTTTACAAAATTATCGAGCCGCTGTAGTTGACTAAGACCTAGGGCAGACTGAATATCGGTTATACGATAGTTGTAACCTAACTCGAGCTGTTGATAATACCAAGGTCCATGGGACTTATTTTGAAATAAATCTGGATCTTTGGTTACACCATGACTACGTAATCGTTTTAATTTCTCATATAAATCCCATCGATTTGTTACTACTATTCCACCTTCACCTGTAGTGATTATCTTGACTGGATGAAAGCTAAAGACTACCATTTCTGAGAAGGAACAATTGCCAATAGATTGATCTTTATACTCTCCTCCAATTGCATGGGAGGCATCTTCAATGATTTGGAAACCATACTTTTGAGATAGTTTTCCTATCTCTTCCATCTCACATGATTGCCCTGCAAAGTGTACTGGAATTAAAATTTTAGGTAGTTGTCCAGATTTTTCTGCTTGTTCTAACTTTTCTTTGAGAGACTTTATACTCAGGTTATAAGTTCTTGGGTCGATATCAACAAAATCGATGGTCGCGCCGCAATAGCGGCCACAATTAGCCGAGGCTACAAACGTATTAGGAGAAGTCCATAATCGGTCTCCATGTTGTAAGTCAGCAGCTATGCATGCAATATGTAATGCAGCGGTTGCACTAGATACTGCAACTGCATACTTGACGCCACAGTATGCTGCAATCGCTTGTTCGAATTTACTTACTATCGGGCCTTGAGTTAACCAGTCTGATTTAAGAACTTCGATTACAGAATTGATATCTTGCTGCGTAATGCTTTGTTTTCCGTAAGGAATATAGTTATCCATATCTCTAAACGGTAAAGTTTGGATCAACATAAGCTTTTGTCAATTCTCTGAGTTCTTTCACGGTAAGAAATTCATGATTCTGCCCAGAGTTATAGCTAAATCCTGGCTCTACAGGATTTGCACTCATGATTTCACAATATTGCTCAATACTATAGCTAGCTTGGTTTGGTAAAATCGCATAATAATTACCTAGGTCTACTGTTGTGTAAGAGTCGGAACTAGTAATCATCTCTTCATGGATTTTTTCTCCAGGACGAATGCCTATAACTTTATGTTCACAATTGGGAGCAATAGCTTTCGCAACATCAGTAATTCGGTAAGAAGGTATTTTAGGAACTAAAATTTCGCCTCCTATCGATTTTTCAATAGCCCAAAAAACCATCTCTACACCTTCCCTTAAGGAGATATTGAAGCGGGTCATTTCTCTATCGGTAATGGGAATGAACCCTTGTTGACGCTTACTTAAGAAAAAAGGAATGACCGAGCCTCTTGAACCCATAACATTGCCATAGCGTACGACGCTAAAGTTAATCTCTCGGTGGCCTTTAATATTGTTGGCTGCGATAAAAAGTTTATCTGAGCAAAGCTTGGTAGCACCGTAAAGGTTGATTGGAGCTGCAGCTTTGTCAGTAGATAAAGCCACTACTTTTTTTACTTGTGTGTCTAATGCCGCCTGGATAACATTTTCAGCACCTAAAACATTAGTTTTGACAAATTCCATAGGATTGTATTCAGCTGTAGGAACTTGTTTTAAGGCTGCAGCATGTACAACAATATCAATCTGTTCGAGTGCCCGAGTTAGTCTTTTAGGATCGCGGACATCTCCAATGAAATAGCGTAATCCTGGATATTGTCTGGGGGAGAATATCTGAGACATTTCAAATTGTTTTAGTTCATCCCGAGAATAAATAACTAGCCTTCTAATATTTGGGAACGTGTCTAAAATTCTTTTGATGAACTCTTTACCAAAAGAGCCAGTGCCTCCAGTCACTAAGATAGAGGCATTTTCACTGATGATCATAAACTTTCACTAATTTAATTGGACAGTGTTTGGTCTGAGAGCAAATGTGATTCCATTGAGAAAAAACCCAATAGACTAGATGGATGAAGATTTTTGGATGAAGTGTCTATATTTGCATTGACTACTAGTGGATGTGTCAGGTCGTCAACCACATCATATGCCTGAGTTGTAGAGTTTCCGAGCCAAAAGTATAAAAGATACTCTCCTGGTAAAAGATTGTTATTTGTCCATTCGATAACAATGGTTTCTTTGCCGTAATTTGCTGATTCTTTCGAGGATAAATGGTGGAAGTCTGAGGTTATCGGTTCACCTGTTGTTCCTGACCGTAAGCGGATGAGTAAGCCAAGTTCTTTGACCTCAGAAAACACCTGATAGGAGAGTTTAAATCGGATTTTATCTCCCATGGGAAAATGAAAGGTCTCATTATTGTTATTGTCTAAAAGAGTTATTTCAGTAAAACGTACTTGGCCTTCCCCTCTTCTAGAAGAAGAATTCTTGACTCCTGTAGAGACATTAAATTGTAAGTTTCGAAGACTTTGATGATAGGTATTTAACGATGCTTCTATTGATTCATCAGCAATTATTTCGCCTTTATCAAGTAAAATTCCACGTGTACAAAGATTTCTAATGGCTTGCATATTATGACTGACAAATAAAATTGTTCTGCCTTCTCCAGAGACAGTTTCCATTTTGCCAAGACATTTTTTTTGAAAGGCTATATCTCCTACCGCTAAAACTTCATCAACAACGAGGATTTCTGGTTCTAGATGGGCGGCAACTGCAAAAGCTAGCCGAACATACATGCCAGAGGAGTATCGTTTAACGGGGGTATCTAAAAATTTAGCAACTTCTGAAAAATCAACGATCTCATCGAATTTTCGATTGATTTCAGAACGACTCATTCCTAAAATTGCTCCATTTAGAAAAATATTTTCACGACCGGTTAATTCCGGATGAAAACCAGTGCCTACTTCTAATAGACTGGCAACTCTGCCGTTTAAACGAATTTTGCCAGTCGTCGGTTCTGTAATACGGCTTAAAACCTTTAGCAGGGTAGACTTTCCTGCTCCATTTCGTCCGATAATTCCAACAACTTCTCCTCGTTTGATTTCAAATGAAATATTTTTTAATGCCCAAAAGTCTTCTTTGTTAGGTAAGGAAAGTGATTGTCCAGGCTGTATAAACTTTTTACTAGCTTTCTTTATCCCGTCTGCTATGACATCTCGTAAGGCTTTGTAGCGATAACCTCCATGTTGCTGATGTCCGATGACATACTTTTTACTCAAATTTTCTACTTGGATTATCGTGTCAGTCATGACAGCAAAAAATGTATACGAGTAAAGACAACCATACGAAAGATTAGGATGCCCATAATAATTTATCAACTTTTCATACTTTAATAAATTATTGTGAGTTTTGGATAAATGAAAATGTAGAACTTCTATATATACTGATGCAGTAATTTTAAGAATACTGGTTGATACAATCAACTTTGGCTTGTGGACCTTGAGTGGTCAGGATATTTGAAATCAATAAATTTTGGAAATAAATGAAATTTCTAAAATGGTAGTGACTTACTTATTTAAAAGGTCTGTTATGGAAGGTTTTTGATGTTTTTATTCGTATCAACATTTGCTTGCAAAATGAGCTGTCATCCACCTATTTATGAGGCATATCTTTGGTGAAATGATGGAAAGAAATTACTCGTTTTGCAGATACTAAATAATATCGGCAAAGGTTCTTTCCATACGCCTAAAATATAATATGCCTGATATAAGTAGTCCGGTCACCAATAGTAGTGAGAGTATAAAGCCTGACCAAAATAGTTGTGTATCACCGCCGATAATGGCCCAGCGAAATCCATCAATTACTCCAACCATCGGGTTGAGAGAATAGAGCAGTCTCCAATTTTCTGGAACGATGGTGCTGCTAAACCCAACGGGTGAAATGTAGAGGCCAAACTGGACGATAAACGGGACAATATAGCGGAAGTCTCGATATTGCACATTGAGTGCGGCTAGCCAGAGACCAACTCCCATGGATGCGGCAAAGGCAATAGCAATAAATAATGGCAGGGTTAAAATACGCCAGGTGGGTACGGCATTAAACCAGGCCATCAGACCGAGTAGAATGATGCCTGAAATCAAGAAGTCTACAAAACTGACAATGACCGCACTGGTGGGTACAACCAGTCGCGGAAAGTAAACTTTTGAAAGTAGGTTTGAGTTAACAATTAGGCTGTTGCTGCATTCCGATAGGGCGCTGGCAAAAAACTGCCAAGGTAACATGGCAGCAAAAACTAAAATTGGATACGGCGCATCGCCCTCTGAGGGGAGATTTGCTAATCGTCCAAAGACGATGCTAAAGACAACCATGGTTAAAAATGGTCGCAGTAATGCCCAGGCGATGCCGATGGCAGTTTGTTTGTAGCGTACAAGAATGTCACGCCAGGCTAGAAAGTAAAATAGCTCTCGATAGCGCCAAAGATCTCGCCAGTATTGAGCCTCGGTGCGACCGGCTTCGATGACAAGTTCCGGGACAGGCTCGGACATGGGGGGCAGTGGTGATGGGTAAGTATGAAAATATTACTTCTCCAGAGTGCCCAACTGTACACAGAATGTCATCAAGTTTATTTGGTACTCCCTTAGGGAAATGCACATAAATAAAATCCTAATCACAGAATATGTCGTAGGACCACCTCCCCTTACGAAGGGGAGGTGCCGTAGGCGGAGGGGTCTGGACCGATAGCGCTAACTGTCGATAACCCCCTGTAAGTCCCCCTAAGCCCGAAGGGCAGGCTTCGCCAACGTAAGGGGGACAGCACACCTCGAACATGTCTCAAAGAGATAGATTATTTTCATGCAGACGCCTTACCATGGAGCCTAGTGCTGGCTAATCTTCTTGAGCAGGGTTATAAGGTTAAGGGATAAATCGCTTTTCACCGTAGGCTAATAAATGTTCGATGGTCGTGAGCCGATTTTGCCAGGTTTGTAGGCGATAACGGTTTTGCTGCGATTGGATTGTTAAATCTGAGGAAATAGTTCGATCGAGTTGGTTTAATTGCGATCGCACCACCTCTAATTTTCGATGGGATGGATTGTTCGCTAACGCCTCGAGCTGTTCGCCCAAAACATTAACATCACTAACCCATTGAGCAACGGCTTGGTCTTGCATCAGTATTTGGCCATTGTTCAATAGCCAACTCCACTCACGCTGTAATGCCTGATATCGTTCTGCCGCCGTCGTAAAAGGCTGTTGCTGCGGTACAGAATGGGGAGTGGTCTCCTCCGTGCCCTGGGTATTGTTCAGTAACTGTTGAATGCTCTGTTCCAGGTTATCTGCCGCAAATAGGGCATACCCACTTACCGGCAGATCTCGCAGCGTTTGAATCTGATCCAGGGCGGCCATGTCCGGTAAATTCAGCAAGCGAATCCCTGGAATAATTAATGTAGAACCATGGCTACGTTCCAATACCCAAGGATGAATGAGCTCCTCAAAACGGTTGGTATCCATGGCATAGCTCATGAGTACAATCCAATCCACATCTCCCTGTTTAGCCCACGTTTCCCAGTCTTGCTGAATCTTTTGGATGCGTTCATGGGTGGGTTTCGCAAACACCGCCGCTGAAATAATCATATCGGGGCGGCGCTGCCGCAACATCTGGGATGCTTCAGCAACAAACGAACTGACCTGCTCCACTCGAAACTCAGTCCAGCGTTCCCAGAGCTGTTGACGCCGCCGCTGCTCCCGCTGCGACAACCGAGGGTTACGGCGGGGAGATAGGATGGCCGGATCAACTCCAGTTAAATCGCGAAACTGTAAACGGGCTGCCGTCCCATATCCGTAGGTACGATCGGCCCCCGGATCTTGGAAGGGATAACGGACATAATCAAAATGGATGCCATCCACATCATAATTATTGGTGAGCTCTTGAAGCATGCGCATCAAATAGCCACGCACATGACGATTGGCGGGATCGAGAAATGGTTTATCTTGACCCACGGGGATGTTTCGCCCTTGGCGATCGTAGGCCGCCCACCCAGGATTTGCATTGAGTAAAGGCCCTGGATAGTTTGCCGGTAGATTTAACAGCGAGTTGTGTCGGCGATTGCCCGCCGCAAACAACCACACCCAAGCATGGACTTCAATGCCTCGCTCCTTACCCAATTTAATGGCGGATTCTAACGGATCCCAGTGGCGGGTCAGGGGATTTTGTTGGGGGGCGATGCGACTGGGATAGATGGGATAGCCAGCGTTAATCGTTTCAAAAAAGACCGTATTAATCCCTGCGGCGGCCAATCGGTCAAAAACTTCTGCCAGACCGGTTTCCGAGCCTGAGCGCACAATTGTGCCACGGTCCAACCACATTGCCCGTACTTCTGCTTGGGCTAAGGATTGCTGCACAGGAAAGGCATTCCAAAGCGCTTGCCGGGCTGTTAACCACCGCTGTCTAGCCGTGTCATAATCCTTGCGCGCAATTAAATCAGACCAGTCATTTAATGTGCTTTGTGCCGTTTCCAATGCGGGGTGGTTCAACGGTGTTGGTAGGCTAGCGCCCCCTAAACTAGCGCTGAGACTTCCTTCCCTAGTTACAGATGTGGCGGGTAACTCTGCTGGCTGCGTACTGGCATAACCATGGAGCAAAGCGCCTTCAAATCGCCCCATAAGATTGCTCAACTCCTCCCACATAGCGCGCTCTAAATACGGGCTAATGGGCATATCCCCGGGCCGAATATCTAATCCAGGCGGTTCTACATCATTCGCGGGATCTGCCTCACTCAATGCCAGCTGTGCATTGTCCAAGTTTGAAGCACGATTGATCGTATCAACAGATGTATCAGTCGTAGAGTCTACTAAAGGAGAGGAACTAGCAAAGCTAGGATTAGCCAGGAATATTCCTCCGAGTAAAATCGCCAATGCACGGGAAGGAGCGAACCGCAGGTGAGACATGGATAAACGAAACAAACTAAGTAAAAGTACTGACTTGAAAACTTAAAACCAGCGTGAAGTAGACAAAGTTTCAAGGAATTTATGAATAAGGAGTTTATTTGAACTTATTTAAAGAGTTTTCCCAAAATGACTATACCTAACTGGGTTGTTCACCTCAGGAGTAATTGATCCAAGTGCTATAAAGGTTTACGGAAACTTCAGTCTGCTCTTTTTTGAGCCGTCGATGGTCGTCGTTTAATGGTCGGCTAAAATTAGTCAAACGCAATCGGCCATTCCCCGGATAGAGATGACTGGACCCATGCTTAATATGGAGAGGACAACCCACGGCGAGGCATATGTGCCGGTGACGTCTATTGCCTAAGTGTTATTAATGGGGGTGGGATCTACAAAGGTCGAACCAATCCAAAATACTTAAAGAGTAAGTTTTGAATTTACGGTCCTTAGCTCGGCATTACTGTAGTAAAATACAAAATCCTGCGTTGAGTTTGCGCGTCGCATATTTAACGAGATTTGTTTCGATCGGCTCTAATTTATAAGCTCTATGGCGCTACTGCAAGAACAAAAGCAATCCATTATTTCCGATTACCAGGTGCACGAGACGGACACCGGTTCTGTGGACGTTCAGGTGGCTATGCTCACTGAAAAAATCAATCGTTTGAGCAAGCATTTGCAATCCAATAAGAAGGATCACTCTTCCCGCCGTGGTCTGCTCCGGATGATTGGTCGTCGTAAGCGACTCCTTGCTTATTTGGTGAAAGAGGATTCCACTCGCTATCGTGCTCTGATTCAAAAGTTAGGCATTCGCGGCTAAGGCCTCGATCCAGCTCACATTTTTAGTCTGCGCAGTCTAATATCACGGGTGTCATGGCGTCTAATTCTAAGCGCGAGTCGCTTCCGTTTGAGCCGAAGTCGAATAAACGACTGCGGGATCAAGGTGCTGAAGATGAGGCAGTTTCATCTACGGCTAAGGTGGAGCCTTCGGAGGCAGACCGTAAGCAGAGCAAGTCCCAAAGGAAGTCATCTGCGAGTTCCCAGGAAAATAGTCTGGGTATTCCAGAGGTAGTCAGTCGTCGTATGATGCGGCGTATGGCCGTGTTTGCTGGAATTCCCACATTCTTGGGGATGGCTTCTTTTGTGGTGGCGTATATTTTGCTGATTCGCAACATTGTTGAAGTGCCCAATGTTGTCGTCTTGCTTGTGTCCCTCGCTGGTTTTGGGCTTGGCACTGTGGGCCTAAGTTACGGTGTTCTATCCGCATCTTGGCAAGAAGATACGGCGGGTAGCCTCTTGGGTTTTGAAGAATTTTCTGTTAATTTCCGCAGGTTGATACAGGGGTTGCGTAGTAAGCAAAAGCCAGATTCCAGCGCTGAATCGTAGGCTGGGCGTTGGTTGGCTTATCTGTTATCAATCCGATGGTTCCATAATTTCATGGAGCTGTTGCTCCATTTGCTTGAGCATATTCATAATTGTTGGCAGCGTTTTTTGTTTGGTGTCTTGAGCATCCAGGTTGCGCTGGGCTTGGGTACGCAGTTCATCAATGCGCTGCTGTAGGTCCTGGGCAATGCCTAGGGCATCACGACCGATATTATCGATTTGTTGCTGTTGATAAAACTTCAGGGCAGCTCCTCGCAAAAGCTGCAGTGTGGCTTCTTCCCCCTCTTCTCCGGGCATGACGCGGAACCTGAGCAAAATCCGTTTGCGGTTGTGGATGCGTTCGATTTCTACTTGTTTGGGCTTTCTTACCGGAATCAGTGCCAGGCTCATTAGCCGCTTGAGTTCGTTGATCACGCCTTGGAAGAGCTGTATGGGCACATCATTTAATGTGGCTTGGACCACACCATCCTTACTCCATAGGATGCGGACATTACCGTGGCGACGCTCTAGATACAGTCGGCCAATGCCTTCTTGGGTAATTAACCGCTTCAATAGGGTTTGGGTGAGTTCTTTCGGCGTTAATTTGTTGAGGTCAGCTAGGTTCTCAGGCTTGGCTACTGGTTGCGTTTTAGCTGTTTCTGGCTGTGGAACTTCTATGTGTAATGGCGTTGGGGGGGCTGGTGGTGCTGCATGATCGACGTCTGACGTGGCTGGTTTTGGGGCGGGTGGGGCTACGTCTGTTTCCTTGTGTACGCGTTCGATAATTTCTGCAGGCGCACCAACGACCAATGTGGGTTGCTCAACAAATGGGGCAGAAGGATTGTGCTGTGGCTCGGGTTGTTGAGCCGCTTGGCGCGTTTTTGCTGAGTGGCTTAGAAATTTTGATAGAATCTCTCGATGCCAATCCGAGGAAATGGGTTGGGAAACGATTGAACAATTAATGTATGAAACCTGTCGCCGCACATAATCGGCGGCACTTGTGTCATCGGTATTGACCATTCCCAGGTGTAGGCTGCTGCCTTCAATGGATAGGGGCAAGACCTGGTAGTAAAGGCAAGCTTCGAAGGGCAAAATGCTTTCTATGAGGAGAAACATTTGCTCTAAGTCGGCTTTGGAGGCTGTTTTTTTTAATCCATGGGCTAACGATGAGAGGGCATGGTCTTCGGGGAAGGTTGACATGGTGGCAGCTGCCTAGGGAGGAATAACGAAGATGAAGTTTAGGCGGGAGTATTTAATCTGCCCGTAGAGCATCAACCTGTTGCTCGAAGACAACCTTCAAGAGCCCGGTATCGCTAGGTTCGCAGATTCTGGGCAGCTAGATAAAGCTTAGCCCATTCACCCATGACTTGTTTTGATTTGCACCCTAGCTTTTGCGCGATCGCATCAATGTCCTGACCATCTTTAAGTTCGGACAAGAGCTGCTGTTGAGAAGGTTCCAATTTTTGCCAATAGGCTTCCCATTGAGTCGGCGTTAGCCCCAAGTTGTGATCCGTTAACGTGGTTTTTAGCCAACTTAAAACCAGTTCTGGCTGTTCCTTGAGGGTAAAAATGCGAATCGCATGGTAGCTAATTTTTTCCCGCAGGCGATAAACCTGATTAATGGATAGTTCGAGCTGCTTGGCGATACTGTCTTGGGTATAGCCCTGGAGATGGAGTTCTAGCCATTTGATTGCCGTATCCCCTAGGGCTTCTTCGAGATAACTCACAAAGCTATCCTTTACCGACTGTCGGGCCTGCTGAGTGGCTTCAAAATCCTGTTGTTTTTCATAGGTGCCGACAGCTTGCACGTCAAATAAGCTGATGGTGCTATCGCTTTCGTCAGTACCAATTTCTTCGGAAATTAGCTGAATCAGCTGGGCCCCTGGCACTTGGGTCATCCCTCCCCGCTGGGAACGGCGGAGATAGTTGACAAATCGATAAACAATTAGGGGCTGGTTGCGAATGGGCCGTAGGCAATATTCCTCAATGGTTGCCATGGTTAGAATGTTGCGGAGCTGAGGCCGCTTGGTACATTGGGCGATCCATCGCATTTGCTGTTGCAGATGGCGATCGCTCTGCAGCATTTCTTGAATGATTTCTTGTAAAACATCCTTGACCTGGCGTTGGCGATCGCGACTGAGGGCAATCCATGTACGGATTTTGCTACGGACCAAAAACAGTCCGCCCAACTTGCGCATCAGGGTTTGATACGCCCGGTCCGGTGCTAGACCCCAATAGGTTTTATAAAAAATACGGTAGCGATAATCCATGGCTTGGGTCGCAATGGATAAATCTCGATGGGAAAGCGTCTCTAACCGTTCAGTATCTTCACCGCATAGCCATTGTGCAATCGCTGTATGGGTATCTTGGCTTTGATCGGGCAAATCGGTCTGAAGCCTTTCTAGCCACTTATTTACGATTGTAGTTGCAACTGCCATGCGTGTGTCTGCTGCTGATTAGAGAACTTCCAAGGCCAAAGGCCCAACGGATGATTTGCCCATTTTAGTGCACGTAATCCTTAGGAAATTAGAGATTTGTGCGGATATGGATTCCATATCCTGATGTGCACGCACCGATTGTTTCTAAGAACTGATGTGCTGCTAGGGATACGGAGATATCCTTAGCCATGGGGCAAACATCATTATGCTACCTTTCCCAGTTAGTCTATTTTTCCTTAAGACTCCTGTGGGGTAAAGCATGTCAGCTCAGCATTATTTGCTACCAGCCTGGCTGGTGAAAACCTGATTGCTTGTGGTTACTACCAGTACTCCAGGTGTCAATTCATTCCGGAAAAGTACCGGTGCTGATTGATCGGCTACAACCATAGGTGTGGGGTAGCCTGAGCCACTGGTGGCTGCCCTGGGACATTGGGCGCGTCAGGATTGCCTATTCGCCGTGCCGCTGCTGGTGCCACTGCCACGCATGGCTGACGATGGTTTCTAGATCTGCATATTTTGGTACCCAACCAAGGCGTTTGCGGGCATGGTCGCTGCTGCCAATCAGGCTGGGGGGGTCCCCTGGGCGGCGATCGCATTCTACGGCTGGGATGGGATGTCCGGTGACTTTACGGGCCGTTTCAATGACCTCTTTGACGGTAAATCCGTTGCCGTTGCCCAAATTAATAAATGCGGTTTCTCCCCCGTCCATGAGGTACTGCACACCTTTGACGTGGGCATCGGCTAGGTCGGCTACGTGGATATAGTCCCGGATGCAGGTGCCATCGCGGGTGTCATAGTCATCGCCGTAGATGGAAATATGGTCCCGCTTGCCCAGGGCAGTTTGCAGGACTAGGGGAATCAGGTGGGTTTCGGGGTTGTGGTCTTCACCCAAGCGTCCCTGGGGGTCGGCACCGGCGGCGTTAAAGTAGCGAAAACATACGGATTGCAAGCCATAGGCCGCTTGAAAATCCTTGAGCATCATTTCCACCATTAGCTTGCTGCTGGCATAGGGGCTAATGGGGTTTTTGGGGTGCTCTTCGGGGATAGGTACGGTTTTTGGGGGACCGTAGATGGCACAGGTGGAGGAAAAGACAAACCGCTTCACCCCTGCGGCTTCCATGGCCTGCAACAGATTGAGGGTGCCATAGACATTATTTTGGTAATACTTGGCCGGTTCTGTAACGGACTCTCCAACGGCAATATAGGCCGCAAAGTGCATGACTGCTTCAAAATTATGGTCTTGGAACAGTTGGTCCAACAGTGCCCGATCCGCCGTATTCCCTTTAACCAGCTTGGCGTTGAGATGCTGCTCAACTAAGTCAGGATGTCCGTATTCGAGACTATCCAAAATGACGACTTGGTAGCCAGCTTGTTCTAAGGCTAAGACGGCATGGGAGCCAATGTAGCCGGCACCACCAGTGACTAAAATCGATGGAGCTGCGTTGCTAGAGTTAGTCATAGAAAGAAATTGTAATATTGAGTCGTTATAGCAATGGCTGAGAGCTGTAATTAATAGGCTAGAACGCCCGTATTTCAGTTGATTTAGTAAGTCGCAGGTTGAATTGAAACGTTTGGTATTGGGGCTACTCTTCCCCCACCAGAGGTTTCATGGCTAGACCAGCAACATCAGGATTTAGCACTAAGTTATCTCGATGAACAACGGTATCGGCACCGTCATATCCTAAGATCATCGAAATTTCACTGGAACGTCGCCCAAGGATTTGCTGAAGTTCATAGTGGTTGTAGTTCACTAATCCGCGAGCCAGTTCTTGGCCATTGCGATCGCATAGCACCACCGCATCCTGGGCCTGAAACTGCCCCTTAATGTCTGTAATTCCAGCAGATAGCAACGACTTTCCATCTTGGCTGATGGCGCGTACGGCGCCGGGATCTAAATACAGCCAGCCGTTGGGGGCCAGACCATTTGCAATCCAACGTTTGCGCGCATTATTCGGTTTTGGCTGTGGGGCAAACTGGGTGCCGAGGGGTTCCCCCGCCAAAATTTTGAGAATATTTTCTGGTGACTGGCCATTGGTGATGGCCATGCGAATGCCCGAACTCGTTGCAATGCGAGCGGCTTCAAGCTTTGTGATCATGCCCCCGGTACCCCAAGCGGAACCGCGATCGCCCACATCAATATCTAGATCCCCCAGGTGCTGCACCCAGGTAATCGGTTCCGCTTCTGGGTTGGCCCGAGGGTCGGCCGAGTAGAGACGGTCCACATCGGTGAGTAAAAAGAGCCAGTCGGCGCCGACTAAACTGGCCACCAAGGCTGAAAGGGTGTCATTATCACCAAATTTCAACTCATCTACAGCGACCGTGTCATTCTCATTCACGATGGGAATCACGTTAAGTTTAAATAGCTGCTGAAACGTACGGTAGCTATTGACGTAACGAGAGCGCTGCATCAGATCATTACGGGTCAGTAACACCTGGGCAATGGGTTGTTCTAAAACGGTGAATAGATCATCGTAGATGCGCATTAAGCGGCCTTGCCCGACGGCGGCGACAGCCTGCTTTTGCTCAATTGCCTTGGGTCGCTCGGTCAGGCCTAAGCGCGCACAGCCCACACCGACAGCGCCGGACGACACCAAGATGACTTGATGCCCTTGGTTCTGCAGAGAACTGAGGGTTTCCACCAGGCGCGCTAAGACGGATAGGGCCGTTTGGTTGCCATCCCGAGTCAGGCTAGATGTGCCAATTTTGACCACAATCGTTTGGCTTGGGGGTGCGGTAGATGACGAAGCGCTCACGGTCGATATGGAAGAAGGACAGCAGATGGGCTCACCCTAGCCAGAGCCGTTAAATGGCGTAGCAAACCAGTCTGGGTTCTATTGGCGCATAATTTTGTCTAAAAATAAAGAAGGGGTACAGCCAAAGACTGCCCCCACCTTTAATATTCGCGCGCGTTTATAACCAGGATCTTTATAGAAAGGCGATCCGATTGAATATAACTATGGTCGCAAGAAAACTATGGTAGTAAATGTGGCGTAATCTTTTTTTTAGATTTCTGGTGAAGTAAATTTAGCGATCGCGATGGGCTAACACAACACCGAACCGCTTTGAAATCCAAATTTCTGCATTGCGCAGACATTCCTTGGGCGAATTAGCCGCCATGGGAGCGATGGGGTCAACCATGGGTTCTACTAAAACCGTAAATAACCCCAGGCGATTGCCCCCGAGAACATCGGTAAACAGACGATCGCCCACCATGGCGATTTCCTCATGGGGCAGCTGCATTAGCGTGACCGCTTCCCGTAGTTTTCGGCGAGAAGGCTTGCCTGCAGCAATGTAAAAGGACTCCACCCCCAGATCGTCAGCAATGCGACTAATGCGATTATGGCTGACGTTATTGCTCACCAGTACCACGGGAAGCGCCAAGGCTTGCATCTGTTTTAGCCACTGCCGCACCTCTTCTACCGGCTGGCTTTGCTTGAAGGACACCAACGTTTCGTCCACGTCGAGGATGAGGCCCTTGAGTCGATGTTGAGTAATTAACTCGGGTGTGAGCTCTAGGATCGAGCCCCCCAGGGCGAGATCAGGTTGTAACAGTTGGCCCCAAGGCATCATGGTTAGGTGAGGGCAGGGATAGGACCTGCCGTTGACTATGGTTTAAGGACGTATGGCTATAGGTCATCCCCTAGTTGGGCATCGACGCGATCTCGAATTCGGCCCTGGGCCCGTTCATGCTCTGCTAAGGAACGACTAAACACATGGGTGCCATCGTACCGAGCCACGAAATAAAGGAATTCCGTATCCGGCGGATTCAAAGATGCTTCCAGGCTGGCGATGCCAGGGCTGGCGATGGGGGTGGGGGGAAGTCCTAAGTTACGATAGGTATTGTAAGGGTTGGGGGTGTTTACCTGGGCTAAGGTGAGGGGATTTTCTGGCGTTTGGGTGATGCCCAATCCATATTCCACCGTTGGGTCGGAACCGAGGCTAATGCCCTCTCGCAAACGACGGGCGAATACACCGGCGATGGTATCTCGCTCTTCGGCTACGACGGCTTCTTTTTCTACAATACTGGCCAAATTGACCCATTCCAGCATGGAGTAGGCGCTATTGGTTTGCTGGTAAACCGGCAGGGCCACCTGTTCGAACCGCAATAGCATGATGTCAACAATGCCATCGGCATTTACCTGTTCCGTTGGCAGCTGATAGGTATCAGGATAAAGAAACCCTTCTAAGTGGGGTAATCCTTGGGGAAGCCAGGGAAATTTTGCATAGGGAATCTCTTCGGTGGCGCGCAAAAAGTCATCGGCGTTCACTAACCCTTGCGCTTCGAGCGCTTCAGCCATCTGAGAGCGATTCCATCCCTCCGGAATCGTAAACCCGGTTTGGATGACATTGCCATCCCAAATTTGATTGGCAATGTCAGGTAAGGACTGGCTTGGAGAAAGGGCATAGGTGCCAGCCTGTAGCCCCCCTTCCCGTTTTTGAAAACCCTGTAACCGATGCCAAACTTTCCAGGCCGTCGCCGAGCGAATTAGACCTGCCGCCTCAAGATCTTGGCCGATTAATTGAGCGGGGGTGCCTTCTGGAATTTGTATCTGCACCGGTTGTTCCACCGCTTCACCGAGTTCAACAGGGCTCTTTGCCCAGCTCCACCAAGACCACCCTTGCCAGGCTGCGATACCCACAGCAATGGGAAAAATGCCAACGTAAAAAGCTCGCTTTAAGCAACCCATAGTTCGTTTAATTAGACGTCTTCCTGGAGTTGATTAGGGCGTTTTACCTGAGGATTCATTCCTGGTAACGGTCAGATGACCACACAGGAGAGAACTCATTTGCCATGTTCTAATCATCGAGCCCTTCAAAAAGTTGATCTTCAATTTGAGGCTGGAGTCGTTGAAATTCTTCAGGAGAAAGCAATGTCACGGTCTCAGCATCGGGTACTCGATATGCGAAAAATAGCAAAGGCTCCAAAGGTGTACACGCAACATAACGCTGCTCATCGTGGTAAAACTGGGCCAACATTTGAAAATTATCTGTGGCTCCATCTTCGTCCACTTCTAATGCGAAGCAGCTATCATCCTCCGCGTCCGGGATATTACCTACGGCAGTAAGCGTATAAGCACTGCGTTGTAAGGTCAAGTCTAGTTCCGCTAAAACGGCACGGGCACTGGGAAATAGGGTATCTATGGCTTCATCTTCAATGTCCTCAAGGGTGTCGTCGGTCTGCCAGGTGAAAACTTCAATGGGGGCAGAGACCGGCAGCAACAGCAAATATTCTTGCTCTGGATCACTGGTCGGATCGCTTAGGGTGATTGCCTTTTCGACATAGCAAGCTAGGGTGTTGCCATCATCATCCTTAAGGGTCACGATGGGATGTCCCTTAAGAAAATCTGGGGACTGGTCAGAATTGGAGTTGTGATTTAAGTTGGGCATTCGTTATTGCGTGAGGTGCGGGAACTGTCCAGCCACTGTTGCAAAATAATAGCAGCCGCCCGACGGTCGATCAGCCCCTTATCTTTGGCGGAAAACCGCCGTTCAGCCTGGAGTTGTTGCTCGGCTTCTACGGAGGTTAGTCGTTCATCCACATAGGTGACGGGTAAATTTAAGGCGTTTGCTAGGCGCCGGGTATATTTTTTGACCCGACGGGCTTGGGCACCCACAGCCCCATCTAGGGTGTAGGGCAAGCCCACCACCAGCAATGTTGCCTCTCGCTGCCGAATAATTTGGCTGAGCTGGTCGGTGACATAGGCAAA
Source organism: Leptothoe kymatousa TAU-MAC 1615 (assembly GCF_018739865.1). Lineage (GTDB taxonomy): Bacteria > Cyanobacteriota > Cyanobacteriia > Phormidesmidales > Phormidesmidaceae > Leptothoe > Leptothoe kymatousa. The sequence goes on from NZ_JADOER010000004.1 coordinate 386,990, forward strand.
GGATTTATTGTCAATGGTGGTTAGCCCACTGGCGATGAGGCCGGTGCGATCGCATCCAGCTACGCCAATGCGCTTGCTGCCAATATCCAACCCGATTACAGAAATTAGTGCCAACGGCTTTACCCCAAGGTCCCCTCGGAGGAATCGTCTTGGCGACGGTGGGACGGGCGCAGGCTATGATTGACCGCATCCCAAGAGAAACGGCTAGGAATCGCCTTCCCAGAAGGTTGCAAGCCTTGTAAAACGTCCTGTAAGCCTTCAATGGAAACGGATTTAGATTCGCGGATTTTATGCCACACCGAGCGGGACATCATCACCGTATGCTCCACCTCAGTGGCCCCAATTTGGCGGAAGTAGCTTTCCCGTTCGGGCTGATAATCGACGGAAGCGAGCTGCAAGGTGGGGTTGGCAGAGCCCTGCAGCACTTGGGCCATCTGGGTCATCAGTTCTGGATATAGCCAGGTGTAAGCAGGGTGTACCGTTAGCTTCGCGCGGTTAGGCTGATGGGAATTTTGAGACAAACGCAAATTGAAATAGCCAATGGCGGCCTTGCGCTGGGGTTCAAACACATAGGCTGAAACCGATTCCGATTGACCTAGCCAGCGCCGTAGCTGTGCCCGTACCCCGGCAATGGAGCGGGTGCGAAAATCCCTAATTTGATGGTCAAAGACCTGCCTCAGCTGGGGGGGCATGGAAGCCGTTTCCAGATGGTAAATCAACTGGGCGTCCGCATTGCTGACCGGCAGCAGATTGGGCAAATCCGGTTCGTGGTCGGCCAGCTCAGAAATTTGTTCCCCATCAATGGACCAGTAGGTGACATAGGCCAGGGGCTGAAACCCGTTTTGACGGTACAGCGCCAACCCAAAAGCATCGTTGATGTTGGTTTCGCTGATCCAGGTATGGGCTTCTACGATGTTCTCGAAACAGTGGCGCAGCAACAAGCTGGCCATATCTAGGTCCAGGATTAGGCCCTGTTTCGCCGCAGCCTTAACAATGACCCGATCGATGCGCCAAGTGCTGCGGGTGGAGTTGAAGGGGGATACCTGAATAACACCGTGGACGGTGTGCTTACATTCGGCCGCAAACGTAGCGGCTTTAGATTTTAGCGGATTGACTAGGCGGGATAACTGTTGCCATTGGCTCCAGCTGCCGTTGCCGTCGGGTAAAGCATGCTGATGGGTAAAGTCGCCACAGTTAACCACCTCTGAGCCGCCATCTGGCATGAGCTTCTCTGAGCCTCGAAAATGTACGGGGCGCACTATGACGGATTCAGATTGGTTAGCGGATGTCATCGGGGTGGAGTGTATAAAATCCCTAGGATTTTGGATGAATTAGAACCACAGGTGTCTGTTCATCGGCATTGCCAGCCGGGTTATCGAGCAAGGCACTTCTAATTAAGTTTACGTCAGTGTCTGGTGTGGCTGCCAGTATTTTAACTGCTTTCAAATCATTGACATCCACGATGGCCGCTTTTAGCCCGGTGGCCTCATAAATGTCTTTCACGATCTGGTCGGGATTTTCAGGGCCAAGGACAATAAATTGGTCATAGGGGGGCAGGGTGCCTGTGACGTCGTCGATCAGGCGCGCTTGGTCCCCGGCCAATACATAGAACATGCCGGCCTTGCCTAGGAATTTCTTTGCGATCGCACCGACCACAAAGGCATAAACCACCCGCACCGGCCCCACCAAATCAACCAGGGTTTGCATCCCGCAGGCCGTTGCCAAGCTAGAGGTGGGCATAAAGAAATAGCAAATGCGCCTAGCGACCCAACCCGGTTTAACACTGCTAGGATGACGCCACCGACTCTGCATAATCGCCACAGGCGTCTCCCCAATGGTGACAATGTCACCGGGTTTGGCATAGGGCTCCACATAGCGTTTGACCGTCTCGATGGGGCTATCGAGGGGACCTAGGAGGTGGGTGGGGATGGGCAATACGTCCGCCTTGGGCGTAGATTTCCAATTTTGAGGGGCCTCGGGGTCAGGATATTTTAAGGGCACAACCACGTTACCCATTTTGGGAATGCGCCCCTCGGGACCATAGGTCAGGTAGTTGATCTTGACCCAGACGGCTTTGAGCCTAGAAAGATCAGGCCCTTGAATATCCACCTTGACCTTCAACCCAGTGGATTGTGCCGTTTTGACAATGTAGGCAAACCAATAGTTATCGGGGCGAGCGTCCGCATCCTCATGGTCTGACACCAGGGACGTAGTCACTTTAATTCCCTCTACGCTGGCCCCTGAAAGCAGCTGAGTGTCTACAGAAATTTCCGGCACCATAATTTCCAAGGTGCGGGTCAGGTTCACCAGGGAGGGCTCTCCCTCAATGACATAGTGCTGGGGCTCGCGGGTGGTGATGGTCCACTTGCCGGACTCTAGCTCTAACTGATTGCCAGGACGCCCTTGAAACTGTCGCTCGATCACAAGCCAGACAATAAAAGCAAGCAATACGAGTAAAATTGCCAGCGTGCCTAAAATCCCTGCCATTAAAGGGCTACTCCTCTTCCAGGTGAATCAATATTCGATGACTGAATACGTTTATATATTCGTAAGATTTGTATCGCACTCTTGGCTCCGAAGCAATCAGTGAAGCAGCCGAAAAGCGCGTAAACATAGACATTTTTCCCACGGTCTCGAGTCGCAAATGCGGCTCTTCCGTGCCCTAAGGACTTCGTTCCACAGGGGGCAACGGTAGGGCCCAACGGTGTTAGGGCACTGATTTCCCTAGCGCAATAATTCAAACAAACCGTCATCTAGCTCATAGCCTAAGGACCGGACCATGAGCTTTAATTTTTCGATACCATCAATTTGATTTTCTTTGAGCCAACGAGCAATGGTAAACACCTTTCCCATGACGAAAATTTCTAAGGCTTCTGGATTGTATCGAATGCCATCTAACGGGCTGAACTGATGGGGCACTAACATTGCCGCGTAGCGACCTAACTCACCCGATTCAATATCGAGAAACAGCGGTAGCCAAGGGTAGTGACTATCCAGGCGAATAAACCATAGCCGTACTTCCGGCACTTCTGATAATTCTCGAGGATCATTTTCCTCTCGAGGATAATCAATGGCAAAACTAAACAGCAGATCGTCTTGCCAGTTGGCGTCCTTGAGTGTGGCGTGGGCCACCGTTAGGTCCAGGGTTTGTAGGTGGGGGGCTCCAACGGTAATAGATTGGGACATGGGGCAGAGAGAAAACAGACTAACAGTGTGCCTTGCTGTGGAAAACTTTACTAGGAGACAGATAATCTTTAAGGCTGTTTCCACTTCGGCCGGTACCTTAACCAATACACGATAAGCGTTTATTTCTGATGACTCCACCTTCTCCCATTCGTGTCTGCATCACCCTTGGCACTCGCCCAGAGGCGATCAAACTGGCTCCGGTGATTCAGCAGTTTCAGCGCACCCCCGGATTTGACACCCAGGTTGTTTTGACCGGGCAACATCGAGAGATGGTGGATCAGGTGATGCAGCTATTTGACCTGCAGGCCGATCGGGATTTGAATATCATGCAGCCCAAACAAACCCTGTCGGATATTACCTGCCGCAGTTTGCAAGGGTTGCAACCGCTGTTCCAAGAACTACAGCCCCATATCGTTTTGGTGCAGGGGGACACGACCACGGCATTTGCGGCTGCCCTGGCGGCGTTTTATCAAAAAATTCCTGTGGGGCATGTGGAAGCCGGATTGCGTACAGACAATATTTTGAATCCATACCCAGAGGAAGCGAACCGGCGGCTGATTTCGCAAATTACCACCTTGCATTTTCCACCCACAGAGAAATCCGTGGAGAATTTAATGGCTTCCGGTGTCTGTGGCACGGTGATCAAAACTGGCAACACGGTGATTGATGCGCTGCAGACGGTGGCGGCTAAATCCCCTGCCTGTGAGGTGTCGGGGTTGGCATGGTCTGACTATCGCGTCATTCTTTCAACGGTGCATCGACGTGAAAATTGGGGGGCACCGCTGCAGGACATTGCCCAAGGGTTTTTGCAGATTTTAGACAAGTTTGAGGATGTGGCCCTGCTACTGCCGCTGCACCGTAATCCGACGGTGCGAGAACCTTTGAAGGCGGCCCTAGGGCATCACCCCAGGGCGTTTTTAGTGGAGCCTTTGGATTATGAACAGCTGGTGGGGGCCATGCGGCGTTGTTATTTGCTGCTGACGGACTCTGGCGGGCTGCAGGAAGAGGCGCCAGGCTTGGGTAAGCCAGTATTGGTATTGCGTGAGACGACTGAAAGGCCCGAGGCCACAGACGCTGGCACCGCTAAGCTGGTGGGCACTAACCCGGATGTGATTACCACTGAAGCCAGCCAGCTCCTGGGCGATTCAGCCGCGTATAGGGCCATGGCCCAAGCGATTAACCCATTTGGCGATGGTAAAGCGTCAGAGCGCATTATGCAGGCTGTGAAAGCTCATTTTAGTCAGCCATGATATGGGTCCTTGGTGTCGCTTCAAGCGTTGTTCTTGGCGGTGCTAAAAGTTTGGTTTGGGACTGGTAAAGAGTGAAGGGTTAAATGAGATGAAGAGTCACTCTTTACTGGCCCCAAACTCAACCTTGGGCGTACCCCCCTAAGAGCCTTTGCCCTGGGCATCGGTTTCGTCCAGTAAACATTTTTTGGATGCTTTGAGGTCTTTCCACAGATTTTTAATTTGACTGTAGGCATCCTCGGCGGTGATTTTGCCGCCGGTTTCAAGATTGCAAATGAGTGAAATTCGGTTGGCAAATTCTTGCAAATTGGCATTGAAGACCATGCGTTCAGGGGTGAACTCGCCACGATAGGGGATTCGCGGCATGATGAAATTATTTTTAGGTTTTTGTATATCGTCAGACAAAGCAGTGACCCCTTAATAAATTGATGTGTGCTTAACGAAACGTTTTTGAAACTGGATACTTTCTAGGTTTGGAAAATGGGTTGGGGAAATTGTTATTGGCTTACTTAATGTGGCCGCCCCCTGGCAGGACTTGCATGACACCATTAGGCGCTAAGCAGGTTTACGGCTCGTTTCATCCGTTTAATCAGCAACGACATCATGGTTGGCCGAAGTTAGATTGATTTTTAGGAATATCTCTATAGCGATCATAGCAATGCTTTTTGGTAGCTATCCCTTTTGAGCACTGTGGGATGGGTATTCTTGGGCTTTATTGGACGATTTCTGGAACGCTGGAAATACACAAGGTACCCAGCTAAAAGCATCGAGATGCCTATTGGGTTGAATAATTTTTTTGGTAAAAATTTATTGACTTATGGTTTGAATTAGCACCATGTTTTCTGCTCGACCAATTTCTTTATGGGCGGGTAGGGTGGGCAAATGTTCTGCTTCAGCCAATACATACGGGATGTTCTGCCAGCGGTCTAGTAGAGGCTGGCCGGTGAGGGGCGCAATGTAGCGATCGCAATAGAAATTCAAACTGGGCCGTCCGTAGCTAAAGGTGGTGACCACCTCGGCATCGGCTGGCACATGCTGGTTCACCAAGGCCGCCACCGGTTTGACTGCATAGGCCTCATTCAGCTCCCATAGCCAAAAGTCCGAGCCCATCAGGAGCAGCAGCGTGGCATATAGCCCTGCCGCCAGGGTAAGACACCAGCGAGGCCGACGTTGCCATAGCTGCCAGGCCGCGTAGCCGGTGCTTAGGCCGAGGGCGAGGGCAATGGCTATGAGGGTAGGTTGCCCATCGGCTAGGCCCAGGTAGATGCCACCGATGGGGGCTGCGATCGCAATGAAAGCCAATAACCCAATTGCCCAGCGGGGAGGCTGCCGCCACCCTTGATCTAAAAATTTACCAATGGCCAGGGCCACAAACGGATATAGGGGCATGATGTACCACGGCAGCTTAGTGCCCATGAGGGAAATCGCCCCCAGATAAATGCCCGTGCCCACCAGCACCAGCTGCCCCCAAGGCTGGTGCCGTTGTTGCCAGGCCAGCCACATTCCCCCCGGCCAAAACATCAGCCAGGGCCAACTGTATTTCAACAGTTCTAGAAAGTAGTACCAAACCGGCTGCTGGTGATCTTCAATCGCTGTGGCGACCCGCTCAAACGACTGGGCAACAAAGTGTCCTTGCCAGTAAACGGCACCGTATTGGTTGATCTGCGCCCCATACCAAAGTGCAACGGGCAGACCGCCCAGGAGGAGCCCCAGCCATAAATAGGGATTGCGCCCGAGGGCTTTACCCTGATGGATGGCCAAAAATACCAGGGCAATGGTGCCGAGCAGCAGCACTAAAATTCCCTTGGTCAGGGCAATCAGCCCCAGGGCAACGCCCATGCCAATGGCATAGGGGCGATGTTTTCTAGCCTTTAGCCCCCACAGCAGCACCAACAAAAACAGCGTAATTGCCACCCCATCGCGCATGGCCAGACGACCGTGGCGCACCACCGGCAACAGCGTTAAAAAAACTAAGGCCGCCAGCAAGGCGGGGCGGCGGCGGCCAAACACCTCCTGACCCAACCAATAGAGCAGCGGCACCGCCAGGGCACTGGCTAAGGCGGGCAACAACCGCGATGTCCATGCCGAAATACCCCCTGTGTAGCCCGTCGCCATCAGCCACTCCACCAAGGGGGGCTTATTGAGGTAGGGGCCACCGTATAGGGTGGGATAAATCCAATCACCGCTGGTAACCATGCCCCTGGCGACGGAGGCAATGGTGCCCTCATCCCAATCTCGCAGGGGCACCATCCCCAATCGCCACAGGTACAATATGCCAGCCGCCAAAGCTAGCCCCAAAGTGTCCAACATATTGGGCTCAGACACCTTCTCAGACTCACGCACCATCCATGTCACCCCAAACTGCCTACCCTACGCCATATTGTCTAGGAGCATGGCACAATAGCTACGCCCTATGATAATCCCCTAACCATGACCCGCTGGCAGTTTGGGTGGTTGAACCAACGCATTCAAAATCTTGTGCATGGTCTAGTCCAGGCGCAACGATGGCACTGGCTGTTGCTGCTGGTCTGGTTATTGCCTCTGTTGTTGGTCGGCTTCTTTGATCTAGACCACCAGAGCCTAATGGCCCATGACGAGGGACTGTATGCTCGGCGTGCCAGGGTGATTGTCGATTCCGGCGATTGGATCCATCCCTGGGCCAACCCCCACCATAAAACGCCAGGTCCGTACTGGGTTGTCGCCCTATTTATGCAACTGTTGGGGCGCCATGAAGTGGCGGTGCGGCTACCCAGTATATTGGCCAGCATCGGGTGTATTTGGCTCACCTATGCCATTGGCAAACGCTTAATGACCCCCACAGCGGCTCTCTTGGGGGCACTGTCCTTGGGGGTGGCTCCCCTGTGGCTGCAGTACAGTCGCCTAGCGACGCCAGATGTGATGTTCACGGGCTTGGTGTTGCTGGCGGTGGGGCTGCTATTGGAAGCGAATACAGAACCTCCCCTTAACCCTGGTCGTCGCCATTGGCTCCATTTTGCGGCGGGGTGCACCCTGGGCATTATGGTCTTGATGCGCAGTGCTTTGGCCGTTGTGCCGGTGCTGTGTCTACTCCCCTATTTTCTGCTGTCTGGTCGTCGACATCTTTGGCAATGGAGTTTGTATCTGGGGGGCTTAGTGGGCCTATTGCCCACCGCGCTATGGCTATGGCGGTGTTGGCAACGCTACGACATGGCGGTGATCAACGCCCTGATTAATTTTCCGGTGAGTCAAAGTTTGACCACCGCTCGGGTGAAGTCCCCCCTGTTTTATCTGTTGAACTTATTAGTCAATGACTTTCTATGGGCCTTGTTTGCCCTGGGGGCCTTGTTCTTATTGCTACGGGGGGTGTGGAGTTCTAGGGGCCGCTGGCTGGCGCGTCCACAGATTTCGTTGTTGCTGGGCTATCCGCTTTGCTACCTGGGGATTTTAAGTTTTGCCTCCACCAAGCTGCCCCATTACGCCATTCCCATCTATCCCTTTTTGGCATTACTCACGGGCTATGCCATGGAGGAATTGGTGCATATTCCCCCTAGGGGGGCTGTCAAGGTGTCTTTAAAGTTGGTGAATGGTGTGCTGATGGTGGCGGGGGCTGTGCTGACCTGTGCCGCAGTGTTGGCGCTGTTTACTCCGGTTTTACCGAGCACCGCAGATATTCGGCCCTATGCCCCCATTGCCCTAGGCTTGGGGCTGGCGTGGTTGGGGGCGGGGCTGTGGTGGTTTCAGGGCAATAGCTCTAGTGCAGCAGTGGTGACCTGGCTTTTGCTTTTACTGGTGGGCCATTGGGTGGGGTTGAGTTTGGCTTGGGGAACCGCTGAGCTGGGAAATGTGAATCCTGAGATGAAAGCGCTGTTGATTCGCGATGATATTCAACCGATTTTGCAAACTGAGACGATTAATCTTTCCCCTGGTCTCAATAGTAAACGTAGTACGTTGTTGCGGTTTTATACCCCCAATCCAGGGGAAAAACTGCTGGATCTGGGGTATGTCGGAGCTAATGACTATCTGTGGATTGAAGCCCCTGAGCTGGATAGTTTGCCGTTTCCCTATGAGTCCTTAGGGCAAATTAAACAAACCCATTTGGTGCACATGCAGTCTCAGTAGAAAAAACTCAAGGACGTTTTTTTGCTTTCCAGGTGCCGCCATAACGGTAATGGACATTGTCTTGGCTGATGGTTGGCCAACAGGTGGGACAGACAAAGGCCCATTGGGTGGCGTTGGGGGTGTACTTTACTCGGTAGAGCATTGCCCCAGTCTGTTGGCACAGGGCGCATTTTTTTTGACGAAGACGATGTTTCATAGTCTAGGCACGAGCTTTAGGGACGTTTTGTCGAGGATAGACGTCAACTCAATCAGTGAGAAATTAGCCCCATTCTCTATCGATGCTAGCTAAATTATTTACCCCTGGGCCTCGTCCCCAAAGAGCCTGGTATGTGGGCCTAGTGATAAGCCTTGCGTTTGCCGGGTGGTATGGCTATTTGGCCATGGAAAAGGGATTTTCGGCTGCGTATGTGATCCAGGATGATGCTCGCCATTATTTATTTTGGATGGAGCGTTTTCACAATGGGGACGCGTTTCCCCATGATTTGGTGGCTGATTATTTGCAGTCGATTGCGCCGGTGGGCTACAAGCTGTTGTACCGCCTTGGCAGCTATGTGAACCTGGCCCCCGACTGGCTAGGGAAGGTGCTGCCCATGGTATTGGGGCTGATTGCGGCGGGCTACTACTACGGTTTGAGTGTGGCGATTTTTCCGGTGCCGGTGGCGGGGGCGATCGCATCTGTTCTCTTGAGCCAGCACCTGTGGTGTAACGATGATGTGGTGTCGGCGTCGCCCCGGTCATTTATTTATCCATTATTAATTCCGCTGTTGTTTTATTTGGTGCGGGGGCAGCGGCTGAAGAGTTTGTTATTTCTAGGTTTGCTGGTGTTGTTTTATCCGCCGGTAGGGGTGGTGGCAACGACCTTGTATGCCGCTGATGCGGTGGATTGGGGGGCGTTGAAACGGCAGTGGCGCACACCTTGGACCGCGGTGCATCGGGGGCGAGTGAAGTTTGCGATCGCAGCCTTTACCATCGCGGCCCTGTGCATTCTGCCGACCTACGTAGTGGCCCACCGATCCTTTGGCCCAGTGGTGACCATGGCCCAGGCCCGCTCCATTCCAGAATTTCAGCCCTCCGGTCGTCATTCCTTTTTCCGAGCCGGCCTCGAACGCTACTGGCTGGTTATTTTTGGTGGCCACGGTGCCATTCTCAAACGCACCCTGTTCACACCGGCGACCCTGGCGGGGGCGGTGCTGCTGTTGCCCCTGGCGGGTGGAAAAATGCCAGAATTACGGGCCATCAGTCCCAGAATTCATATTTTTACTAAACTCACCCTGGTGGGGTTGGGGTGGTTTGCGGCTGCCTATGCCGTGGCCTTTAAGCTCCATATGCCAGGGCGCTATACCAGCCACTGCATTATGCTGGCGGTGCCCATCCTTGCGGCCATTTTTTGGACCTGTCTGTTGGCCTATGTGGGGAGGCGCTGCCGCAGAGGGGTGCTGCCCATTGCCATGGTGGTGGTGCTGGTGCCGATCTTTTTTTACTACCCGCTACTGCTGAAAAAATTTCCCAAAACCCTATACATGACCGGGCATGAAGCGCCCATTTATGAATACTTGCAGCGTCAGCCCCCAGATACGTTGGTGGCTTCCCTCGATTACGAAGTGGACAATATTCCGAGCTTTGCTAAGCGCTCTGTGCTGATGGCCCCAGAATATGCCACCCCGTTCCACCTGGGGTATTACCGACAAATTCGTCAGCGGGCCAATGACCTGCTCCAGGCCCACTACACCGATGATGTTGAGACCCTGTCTAACTTTACAGACGCCTACGATATCGATTTTTGGCTAGTGGCTAAGGGGGCCTTTGCTCCAGACTATCTGGCTCAGCATCGCTACTGGGCCAATAACTATCCGGACGTGATACCTACTGTGGTTGAGACCATGGGACTGGGCCCCGGCCTGCTGCAAACAAATTTAGGTCGGTGCACCGCTGTGGAAACCCAGCGATTGTGGCTGGTGAATAGCCGTTGTTTATTGTCGCCACCCATCAGCGCGTCCAATTAGGCGTATGGACTGAAACTGGGAAATTTTGGCTAGGAGAGAAGGCGGAGTTCGGAAAGGGAGGGCATGCCGAATTCCGAACTCCAAATTCCGAACTCCAAACGCCAGATCCTTCAGGAAATCGTCCCGTTATATGCCCGCTATATGCCCGCTGTATGTTTGAACCCCACATCAGGATCCACGCTTAGCAGTATGATCAGGGGCGCCCCCGAGTCTTGCTATCCATGACGCTTCGCTTACCCCGCTGGCTACACAGCTTGTACAAATCACCGTGGACTGCCGTCCTGTTGGTGGCGGTGTTGGGCCTGATCGGTGCCCTCAACCACAGCATGTGGCGCGATGAGATGAATGTGTGGTTGATTGCGCGGGATAGTCCATCCTGGGCGGCGTTTGTGGAAAATGTCCACTACGACCGGGCCCATCCCGGATTGTGGCATGTGCTGGTGGCAGGCCTGTATCACTTGTTTGGCCATCCCATTGCCATGCAGGTGTTCCATTGGCTATTGGCCATGGGCTCGGTGCTCTTGATTTGGCGGTTTAGTCCCTTTAGCCATGGGCAAAAGTGGCTGATTACCTTTGGTTATTTGCCGTTCTATGAGCATTTGCTCATTGCCCGCAACTACGCGGTGGCGATGGTGTTGCTGTTTGCGATTTGTGCCCTGTGGCCCCAGCGGCAGCGGGCCTATTGGCCCCTGGCCGGGCTGCTGGTTTTGCTGGCCAATAGCAATGTGTATGCTTTATTAATTGCCATCGCCCTAGCCATCACCCTAGCCATAGAGCTGCTGTTTGAAGCCAACCTGCGGCGTAACTGGCTGGATATTTTGTTGAGCGGTGGGGTGATTATTGCTGGCTGTGCCTTGGCGCTGTACTTTATTTTGCCCCCCAGCGATGTGGTCAACCAGGCCCTGGGGGAGTACACCACCGGCATTGACCTGCGTCAGTTACTTAAGGCCATCGGTCGCATATTTGGTGGCTATTACATCATTATTCCGAACGGGGCGCGCTATTTAGATTTGGCTGTGTGCGGTGCGATCGCATTAGTTTCCTGTTTTTGCATTGGCCGTCGCCTGTTGCGTAAACCCTATGCCCTAACGTTCTACCTCTTAGGGAATGGCATTTTACTGGCCTTTACCTATGCCAAATTTATGCCCAGTGCCATCCGCCACTATGGAAATTTCTATCTAATCTTGGTGGCATCCCTATGGATCGCCAGCCACTATTCGCCGTCGCCAGCTTTGGCCCAAAAAATATTCCCCAAGCAGGGGCAAACAACAGACCTTAAATGGTTCAACCGTGTGTTTACGACCATCTTGGTTGCCCATTGCTTGGGGGGCGTCTTTCTGTTTACGACGGACCTGCGCATCCCCTACTCTGCTAGCCGCAAAGCCGCGGCCTATATGCGCCAGGCAAATCTACAAGATGAATTTATTGTGGCCAGCCGCGATGCCCAAATGGCTTCCCTCAGCGGTTATTTTGGTCAACCCTTTTATTTCCCAGAGCGTCAGGCCATGGGGAGCTATACCCTCTTCTTCAAAGGTGCCCGGCGAGAGGTGACCCAGCCTGAGGTTATCCAACAGGTGCAGCAGCTAATTGCAGACCATCCCAAAATTCTTCTAGTCCTCACCAAGGAACTCGAAACCCCCATCAACGGCTTAGCCATTGAGCCCATCGAGCAATTTACCCGAGCTTGGCAGGATGAAGAATACTATCTCTATTGGGTTACCGCCACTAGCTAGTAGCCCGGCACCATGGCCTTGGCGGCCTTGGGGTATGAAACAATCTGTGGCCCCCACGGGGTGAGGGCAAAATTCAAGTCATCCCCAAAACAGCAATGGCGCATTTAGCCGCCTATGGCTATGGGGTCGAATCGGTGGGCTCTGCCGATGGAGTCTCGCCAGCATCTGTAGTTGCGGCGGCTTCTTGCTTTGCCTGGGCGCGCTGCTCACGCTTCTTGCGCTCAGCCGCCAGAATATCCTTCATAACTTCCTGGGCCTGGGCCATTTTTTCCAAATTACTGCGGTAGAGTTCCAGGTCTTTATCAACCTTGTCTGCGGGTAAGGCCAGCATTTCAGCCGCAGTTTTGAGCATTTCTTCCCGCTTTTCTTTATCGTCCAAAGCCGCAGCGTCGACCGTCTCGAAGAGGGTATATAGACCAACCGCCATAAGACGGCTGTATTTCGCATTGGCCTGGGTTGCGACCATGTTAAGTTTTCCCTGCAGACCATCGCCTGCTGAGGTCTTGGCTTGATCTAGCTTGGTTTGCAGATCGCCCAGGGCCAAACCAGATAGATCTGCTTTGAATGCTTCAGCATGCTGGCGATACTGTTGAGGGTCGCCTTCAACAGAGCGGCAAATCGCGGCAAAAATTGATTCCTTGTCCTGGGCCGGTTCATATCCCACCATGAACCGATCGAAACTAGTCACCACCCCCAGGGCGTACAGCGGGTTATAAACGAAATCAACATTGACCGAAAGCAAATGCATTTCCACCATCAGTTCCTCTACCACTCGCCGATAAAGGGAATTGATAGGACGAGAATGATAGCTGTAGAAGGCTCGCTTGGTATCGGAAACCGTACGGAGATTAGTCACTGGTGGGGATAATAAAAGGCTAGACATCATTTTCTACTGCGGGTGACCTTTTGCCAAGAATCGTACAATTCAGGCGAAGTAGTGTTTTGGGGTGGGTGCTGTTAACAGCTTAACGAAACTTCACCAAACCAGCACAGACCTGTCCATGGGCTAGGGTTGAATTTAAGTGGCTAAAACTTTAGGGCACCATTAAGTTTCAAGCACTATTTAGCCCTAGTGGCAGCGTCAAAGCTAAAAATTAGGACTCATCCTGAATGCCTGCCTTGACAAGCCACTAGGGCACAAAATTTTAATTAAAGCTTTCATCCAATCAGCCTAAGGCAATGGCTTGGCGTTGCCGACCATGGCTGCTGGTGAGGTCCCCTCCAAAGCGTTATAGGCTTTAGAAGGTCATCGGCTCAGGGGCCGCGTTAAGGGCTTCTTCCTCGCTTTCGTAGATGGCAAAGACAGAATCCATCATAGTGACTTCAAAAACCAGTTTTGACTCTGGATGCACATTGCAGAGCTTGAAACTGCCTTGCACCTTGTCGGCATCTCTCATCCCCGCTACAAGGGAGGTTAACCCCGAGCTATCTATAAAGTTAACTTCGCTGAGATTAACAATAATGTGAGGAGTCGTATTTTCGATGCACTCCTGTAGCCTTAGGCGAAATTGCCAAGCAGTTGTAATATCCAATCGCCCCTGAGGCGAGAAAATCACTACCTGCTGACTACTATCAGGAGAACTGACGATTCTTTGCTCCATAGTGACCGGCCCTTAATATCTGCGGATACTCAAATGTGCTGATACCTGATGCACGTAAGCTCAACTTACGCCTACCCCTAATGATGCCCTTGAGTTCGAGAGAAAGGACGACAAAAGTAGCCCTTACGACAAATCGCTGAATTTCATTGACGTATAGCTCAAGTTGCGGTACGGCAGCGTGGCATAGTTGTAGTGACAATTCAAATTAGTATGCAAGCACGAACATGCCATATCAGGACATTTGCTGCGATTAGTTTAAGGTCTGTACTAATGCTGGCTATGGACTGCTGGCCATCTAAAAATGATGCTGGGAGCGTCAGATAAGTCGATAAATTTAAGCGAAAACCACGAACTCCTATGGGTCTTTTCACTTAAGTATATTTTGTATTATAGCTCCCCATCAGGAAACGACGTTCCTAATGGGGAGCTAATTATCAAATGTCTGATATATCCGAAGTGATGGAGGGCGCCTTACGCTTTCCAGTTAACCCAGTCTTGAGGCTTTAGGAAAATATCGTAAAGCTTGGATTCGGGCGTACCTGGCTCAGGCGCATAGCTATACTCCCAGCGCACCATGGGGGGCAAAGACATCAGGATAGACTCTGTGCGACCGTTGGTTTGTAGGCCAAAAATGGTGCCTCGGTCGTACACAAGATTGAACTCAACGTAACGACCGCGACGGTATAGCTGGAAGTTGCGCTGATGCTCGCCGTACTCGGTATGGCGACGCTTTTCTACGATGGGCACGTAGGACGGTAAGAAGGAATCGCCGCAGTCGATGGCAAACTTAAAGAGGTCTTCCCAGCTACGCTGTTTTGGCTGGCCTATCTGCTTGCTGTGCTTGGCTGCAGGACCATCTTGACTGGGACCGCGATATAGCTCACCGGTGCCATCCTGATAGTCAAAGAAGACGCCGCCCACTCCCCGGGTTTCCTGGCGGTGCTTTAGGTAGAAATATTCGTCACACCATCGCTTGAAGGTGTTGTAATACTCGGGGTGGTTGCGATCGCAGGCATCCTTAAGGGTTTTGTGGAACTGCACCACATCTTCCTCAAAGGGATAGTAAGGCGTTAGGTCAATGCCACCGCCAAACCACCAAACCGGACCGGCCTCAAAATAGCGGTAGTTTAGGTGCACCGTCGGAATGTAGGGATTGCGAGGGTGCAGCACCATAGATGTCCCAGTGGCATAAAAGCCATGGCCTTCTGCCTCGGGACGCTGCATCAAAATCGAAGGTGGCAGGCGATCGCCCCAAACCTCAGAGAAATTTACGCCGCCTTGCTCAAAAACATCACCCTGCTTCATAACTCGTGAACGACCGCCACCGCCGTCGGGACGAGTCCACTGATCTTCTTCAAACTGGCCAACACCATCAACCTCGGCCAGTTTCTGACAAATGCGATCCTGTAGGCCCTTAAACCCAGCACTCACACGTTCACGGGAGTCACTGGGAGGAGCAACCGGACTAGATACCTTCTGCGTAGAATTCTGCGTAGAAGCGATGACCATGGCGATCTCGAGCTAAAAAAACAAAATTAAAAAACTTGGTGCTGCTGGCAACGTCATCCTTAGTAACGATGACACATGCACCCAAAACTACTGCCTGAAACGCAGACGCTAAGAACAGCTAGTAATGATAATGAACCACGATTTCGAGCTTTTTTAACCAACTTGACACACAGTGTGACAATCCTTGACAAAAGCTCGAGCCTATGTGGACACAAGGTTACGGCTTCAAAACAAAATCTAAACCAGGGTTGCACGTTAACCCAGGGTTAAAATACCTTTCAAGATAGAAAATATTCAACCTCTACGGATGGTTAGTTTCTTGGAAATCTAAATAGGTCCCCCTTGCATCTATGCTTCGACTCTGGTTCCAGTCACTAATAGAGAAAAATTTGAACCGGGCTAATGCCATTTGTTCGAATATTGTCTCTTTTGCTTCTAGTCAAGGTAATCCTCGAACCTTAGCCAAACACTATCAAGTCAGCAGCACGGCTTCCATTGAAACTCTTTGGCAAACCATCAACGATTTGGCCGGGTTAGCCTCATGGCATCCCCTAATTACCTCCACCAATGCCCCCAATGGGCAGCAGGCCAAACCCGGCTTGATTTATCGAGTGTTTGCGCGCTGGGTGCCGGTCCCGATCAAAATATTTGTAGAAAATGTCTTGCCCGGTGAATATATTAGTCTGCGCATATTTCCCCTGCCGGGTGTGGAAGAAAGGGCCATTTACCGATTAGAGTCCGGACTCTATGGCACCTTGGTTTCCTATTCCGTTGAACTGAAAGGTTGGCTCTCGCCCGTAGCCTGGTCATTTTTACAGCCCTATGCCGCCCGTGTTGCCGATGCCCTGGCCCAAGCCGCCGAACAAGCTACCACCTCCGGTATTGTTCCCAAGCATTATCGCGACATTTTTAGCTAGCTAGTCCAAAAAAATACAGCCAAAGCTTTCTATGGATGGCCCGACTGCATTGGGCATCAGGACGTAGAATAGATGGCAAACATTTTCTTAACCGTTGCTGATTTACAGGATGGCTAAGGCCGCTGGTTTTGTAATCGAGCAAAAACCTAGGTCCTAAGCGATGCCTAGGATCAGCGGCGTAGCTTGATAGAAATCTGTCCGTTTATACCCGTCTTTCACAAACATGATGCCGACAACCGAGGCAATTCTGGACGCGCTGCGCCCCGTTCAAGATCCTGAGCTGCAAAAAAGCTTGGTGGAACTCAATATGATTCGCAATGTGGCCGTCGATGCAGGTCATGTGAGTTTTACCTTGGTGCTAACAACGCCGGCCTGCCCCCTCAAAGAATTTATCGTTGAAGACTGCGAAAAAGCAGTGAAGGCGCTTGCGGGGGTAACCTCAGTTGATGTGGACGTTACCGCAGAAACCCCTCAGCAAAAATCGTCTTTGCCGGATCAGCAAGGCATTGATAACGTCAAAAATATTTTGGCTGTTTCCAGTGGTAAGGGCGGCGTTGGCAAGAGTACGGTCGCTGTCAATATTGCCGTGGCTTTAGCCAAAGCGGGGGCCAAAGTCGGATTGCTGGATGCGGATATCTATGGCCCCAATGCCCCCATCATGATGGGGGTAAAGGATGGCAATGTCGTTGTCAGGGATGGCACCGATGGCCAGCAAGAGCTAGAACCGGCCTTTAACCATGGGGTCAAACTCGTTTCCATGGGGTTTTTAATCGATCCAGACCAGCCGGTTGTGTGGCGAGGCCCCATGCTCAACGGCATTATTCGTCAATTTCTCTACCAGGTGCAGTGGGGGGAGTTGGACTACCTAATTGTGGATATGCCCCCCGGCACCGGTGACGCTCAGCTGACGATGGCCCAGGCGGTGCCCATGGCGGGGGTGGTGATTGTCACTACGCCGCAGGACGTGGCCCTTTCGGACGCTCGCCGTGGCCTAAAAATGTTTCAACAGCTAAATGTGCGCGTGTTGGGCATTGTGGAAAATATGAGTTACTTTATTCCCCCGGATATGCCGGACAAGAGCTACGACATTTTTGGCTCCGGAGGCGGTGCTAAGGCTGCCGAAGCATTGGGTGTGCCCCTATTGGGCTGTGTTCCCTTAGAAATGCCGGTGCGGAGCGGTGGCGATGAGGGTAAACCCATTGTTTTGGCACAGCCAGACTCTGGTGCCGCTGAAGCGTTGACTAAAATTTCACAACAGGTTGCTGCCAAAGTGTCCGTTGCGGCGCTGACTTAGATCCCTAGGCGGCCTACAGGCCCTGCCCCTACACGAGCAAAAGGTTTTGCTGCTATGGCTCAAACCACATTTTTAGGCAAATGGTTTCATCGCTGGTTACATCCCTGGCGTGGTATCGACTGGCTACTGTTGCTATTCCCCGTTGGGATTACCCTATTTTCCAGTTTGCTGATCGCCAGCACCCGACTCTATACCGGGGAGACCGACCTGGCTTGGAACCATGTGGTGATGTGCGCTTTGGGCGTCATCATTTGCATGTGGTTAGCCCGCAGCCGCTATGAATCTTTGTTGGAATGGCGTTGGGTTATCTATTTAATCACCAACGTTTCCTTGGTGGCGGTAATGCTCATAGGAACGGTTGGTAACGGTGCCCAGAGCTGGATCAGTATCGGTGGGTTCAATGTCCAACCCTCCGAATTTGCCAAGGTCGGCATCATTATTACCCTAGCGGCCACCCTGAAAGATCGAGAATCTACTACATTGGCGGGGCTGTTAAAGGCCTTAGCCATTACCGGTGTGCCATGGGCGCTGGTATTTTTGCAGCCTGACTTGGGTACTTCCTTGGTATTTGGGGCCATTGTGTTGGGGATGCTCTATTGGAGCAATATGAATCCCGGCTGGCTGGTCTTACTGATATCTCCAATTGTTGCCGCAATTATCTTTAATCTGTACATTCCCGTGTGGATAGGCTGGGTGATTTTGATGGGCGTCATTGCTTGGATGACCCTGCCATTACGCTGGTACAGCACTTTAATTATTGTTGTTGTCAATTCAATTGCGGGTAAAATCGGTGAGCTGTTGTGGAGCCTGTTGCAAGACTATCAGCGGGATCGACTTACATTATTTCTTAATCCTGAACAGGATCCATTGGGTGGGGGGTATCACCTAATTCAGTCCCGTATTGCCATTGGGTCGGGCCAGCTTTGGGGGCGAGGTCTTTTCCATGGCACGCAGACGCAGCTAAGCTTTATTCCCGAGCAACATACCGACTTTATTTTTTCGGCCCTTGGCGAAGAACTTGGCTTTATGGGGGCTTTGGCCATGGTGCTGGCCTTTTGGTTTATTTGCCTGCGGCTGATCATCATTGCCCAAAATGCGAAGGATAATTTTGGGTCGCTTTTAGCCATCGGCGTGCTGTCGATGATTGTATTTCAGGTGGTGGTTAATATTGGCATGACCATCGGGCTGGCACCCATTACTGGAATTCCGCTGCCGTGGATGAGCTATGGACGCTCTTCATTGCTGACGAACTTTATTGCCGTGGGCATTGTCGAGTCGGTGGCGAATTATCAACATCGGTTGAAATTTTGAGCCCCCTAAATCCCCCTGGGAAGGGGACTTTGAGTAGTAAAAAGGTTAAAATGTTGATTGGAAGTTTACGAAGCAATCAATGATCATTTTGCCTGGTTCTCCGGTCAAAGTAACTAATGTAAACGATACATACTATGGGTTTCAGGGATTAGTGCAGCGGATTACAGATGGCAAGGTGGCCGTTCTGTTTGAAGGGGGCAACTGGGATAAGCTGGTTACCTTCAGAATGTCTGAAATTGAAGTGGTGAAGCCGAAGCGCGGTAAGAAAAAGTAGATTTACCTGCTGCTGTTATGACCGTGCTGCTATGCGGGGCATCCACCAGGAATGCCCCGAATGTTGATGCAGGTTAACTCGGCAGGATGTAATTTTGGGGATATGGTGCTAACGTACTAAATGCGTTTGTACTATGTCGCGGAATTATGCGTCTTCCCCTACCCCAGCTGACCGAGCGTGAGCGACATCCGGCCCACATTGCTGAGGTGATCGAAACCGCAACCACGGAGTTTTTGGCCCAGTGCTTAGAGCCGGAGGATTTGAGTTTTCCGGCGATGCCGCCTTTTGGGAGCTGGGTAAAGGCATTTGATGAGGAAGCGGGCAATCAAATTTATGGGGTGGTTTACCATGCCACCACCAGCCCAATTGATTCGGTACATCGAGCGCGGGCCTTGGGGATGACGTTGGAAGATTTGCGGCAGCAGCAGCCCCAAATTTTTGCAATGTTAAAGACTGAGTTTCGAGTGGCGATCGTCGGGTTTGAGGCGTCTGAGAGGGATCGACGCAACTACCAGCATTTGCCACCGCGGCCGCCCCAGGTGCACCAGGCGGTGTATCGTTGCGACCCGGATGAGGTGATTGGCTTTACGGATGAGTTGGATTTTTTGCGCACGCTTTTACAGGTGAGTGCGGTGCCCAGTGAGAGTTTGGTGGCGGCGACAATTCGTGAGGTGTATCAGCTACGGCAATTTGATAGGGATTGGCTGGTGTTGGCTGGTCGCACGGTGGGGACGTTGCTAAAGGATGACTATGATCGACTGCGGATGATCCTAAATCAGATTCATCCTTAAGGAAAACGCAATCAATTAAATCCATAATTTTCACCGCTAGCCACAGAGGACTGAGCGGAGTCGTATAGCCCTATGGGCATCGGTAAACCCAATGTGCAAGGTCTCCCT
Source organism: Leptothoe kymatousa TAU-MAC 1615 (assembly GCF_018739865.1). GTDB lineage: Bacteria > Cyanobacteriota > Cyanobacteriia > Phormidesmidales > Phormidesmidaceae > Leptothoe > Leptothoe kymatousa. The sequence continues at coordinate 407,062 of NZ_JADOER010000004.1, forward strand.
TGGAGTTAGTCCGGCAAAATTGGACGTTATTTAATCGCCATTCCTAAACATGGGCTTTAGTAATTTTTCCATGCCCCCCGAAATACTTCCTCCACCGTCCGAAATGTTGCAATCATCTGTGGAATATATCTATGGCAATTGATGGATGCATCTACCATGCTGTTGTCCAGGTGGTTTGGTATGGCAAGTTGTTGAATATATGTAGCGTGCGGTTCTTTGCCAATTGAGGATTACGTTATCTCAGATCTTGCACCAAGTCGGTTTTGAGCCTTAACCCCACATTGGATTCAAAATCCAACGCTAATTGAGGGCTGTCCACTAAAGGGGCAAGATTGGATTAGCCTTGGCACTTTTAGTCCAAGGTGGGCCGTGCTTCATCACCAGGTGCAAGATTTAAGTTATTGCTGTTTGCACCATGCGCTATCAAAAATTTTAGGCATAATTATTGCCGTTGCTCACCTGGCGAATGTTGTTATAAATTCGGGGCATGGGTGTATGAAATGGGATTATCTGATCCAAGGATTTGCCCTAGTGGGCTTAGGTTTATTTGCTGGCGCTGCTCATGCGGACGATAGTCGCCCGCCCACGGCTCGGTATGCTGCTGGGGAAGAGGTGGATCTTGCGTTGATTGTGACAGAGTGGAAAGATCGCTATCCTGACATTCCCGTATTTGCCTGTGCCTGTGATGCGGCATCGTGTGATAGTTCAGCGCGCTGGCCATTTCGTCGCTACGACCGATATCAGCTGACTGTTTCCCTGGGGCCATTCAATGGGGCCTATACCGAAAGTTTAGGGTTCAATTGCTTGGATATTGAGTCAGGTCAGGGGTTGAATGAAGTCTCGCAAGCGCCTCCTGAACCCATGGAGCCACCTGAGGAAAATTTAGCTGCTCCTAATGCGGCTGTATCGGCCGATCGCACTAGCCTGGTTTTGACTTGGCCAGATGCCCGGACCAACAGGATTGATGTGACGGGCTGGACTATTAATATTTTGGATGCCTTGGACTGCGAAACGCTCACCCAGGTGCCGGAGAAAACATTCAGTGCCCGGTTTATTGCAGGTGATCCTGTTGTTGATCCGCTTACGGATAATGTGGCGGTGCCGGTGGTGTTAGATGAGTGTGTTGAGACTCAAGTTTCTGCCGTATTTGTTGTGGACCCCCAGGGGGTGGCTGCCTATGGTCTGTACCGGGTGCAGGTGCCGGGGGCGCAGCCGCTGGCTAATGAGTTTTCTAGCTATGGTTTGTCTAGTATTAGTGGGGTGCATTATTGGGACTCTACGCTACTGGTGCGCAATGGATCGGCCTCAGGGGCGGAGACAATGCTAATGTTTCGGCCTTATTTAACCCCTGCTGGTAAGTTTGTTGCCTGTGGCACCGTGACACCTGGGGAAGGTGACGCTATTCTTTGCCCGGCGGAGTAGGGGGAATTCTCTTTAGGGGCACCGCATGAAAAGAAGAGGCTGCTGTAAGTCTGGGGTATGCGTGGTCTCTCTTTTGAAGCCGATGTGGGATACTTTAGCCCCCCAACCACTCTCGCATATCAGACCACACACCCTGCAACTGCGATGCTAAAGACGACTGCACTGGCACCGCAGACAACGGCGACGGAGATAAAACATCGTCACAAAGCGCTTTTTCTTCAGGTGGCGTAGCCGGGTTAGCCATATAGTCGCTTAGCCAATCACAGCTCCTAGCAATAAGATTATCCAGATCAAAATTCCAAAGAATAACGGTGCCATCGTCGCTACCGGAGGCGAGGGTCTGTCCATCGGGAGAGAAACTCACGCTCCAGACCCAATCCGTATGGCCCTCTAGTGTTTGCAGTTCTCGTCCAGAGCGGTCCCACAGCTTGACGGTGCCATCGGAGCTACCGGAGGCGAGGGTCTGTCCATCGGGAGAGAAACTCACGCTACTGACCGTACCCGTATGGCCCTCTAGTGTTTGCAGTTCTCGTCCAGAGCGGTCCCACAGCTTCACGGTGCCATCGGAGCTACCGGAGGCGAGGGTCTGTCCATCGGGAGAGAAACTCACGCTCCAGACCCAACCCGAATGGCCCTCTAGGGTTTGCAGTTCTCGGCCTGAGCGGTCCCACAGCTTCACGGTGCCATCCTCGCTACCGGAGGCGAGGGTCTGGCCATCGGGAGAGAAACTCACGCTCCTGACC
>NZ_JADOER010000004.1:409281-878123 GCF_018739865.1 Leptothoe kymatousa TAU-MAC 1615
GAGGCGAGGGTCTGTCCATCGGGAGAGAAACTCACGCTCCTGACACTCCCCGTATGGCCCTCTAGGGTTTGCAGTTCTCGTCCAGAGCGGTCCCACAGCTTGACGGTGCCATCGTCGCTACCGGAGGCGATGGTCTGGCCATCGGGAGAGAAACTCACGCTCAAGACCCAACCCGTATGGCCCTCTAGGGTTTGCAGTTCTCGGCCTGAGCGGTCCCACAGCTTCACGGTGCCATCGGAGCTACCGGAGGCGATGGTCTGGCCATCGGGAGAGAAACTCACGCTACTGACACTCCCCGTATGGCCTGGAAAGGTATTTTTTTCTGGATAGCTAGGCAGATAGTAAGCCTCTCGTAAGCTAGATGTTGCCTGTAGGCCAAGCTCAGAACGAACAGGGTCTTGATAGGGTGAGGTTCCTGCAGGGTTACGAATGTCTTTACCAAGCTCAATGGCATTGAGTAAAGCCTTAAAATTTAGCTTTGATGCAATTAAGTTCTCAACTGTCAGACTGTCTGCCAGTATCTCTGAGTTAAGAGCTTGCGCTTCTGCTGCGACTGTAGCGGCTTCAGCCCGCAGAGCATTCTCCTGAGAAATTTCAGTCTGCTGGTTAGCAATAACCGTTTGTTCTCTGGCAATACCCGCCTGTCGAGTAGCTTCTGCTTCTCCTTCCTCTGCCCGCTGTAAGGCACCTTCAGCGAGTTGACGCTGCTCCGCCTCGGCTTTTTGTGCTTCTTCAGCCTGTTGTTTTTGCTCCTCAGCTTCTTTTTGTGCTTTATTTGCCCGCTCTTTTTCGGCTAAAGCAATATCTTTTTGGTCCTGTGCCTCAGTTTTTTGCGCCTCCGCTATTTGTGTTTGATCTTCGGCTATTTGCTTCTGGTCTTCGGCTTCCTTTTTCTGTTCAATGGCAATCTTAGCCTGCTCATCAGCTTTTTGTTGCTGGCTAAAAGCAAATACTGATGCTCCCCCTGTCAACAACGACAGCCCACCCAACAATACCAAAAACGTTCTTAACCGATTTATCTCTCGTTTCTTCGCCCGTTCTTTGCTAACCGCTTCCTCTTCCCGAGCATCCGCACTCGCCTGCAAAAAGCCAACGGCCTCATCAAAATTCGACGCATACCGCTCAGCCCACACTGCATTCGGCCTCTGTTCCCTTAGCCAGGTCAAACCAATCGTCAATTCTGGATCGCGCCAGTAATTGGCCTTTCCCTGCTCATACAGCTCCGTTGTCTCCGCCAACCGTCGATAAATATTCGCTGACTGATCTTCCTGATTGACCCAATCCTTAAGCTGCTGCCAGTTACGCATCAAACTCTCATGGGAAATATCAATCACGCTAGTTTCCGTCAGCCCCACCCCCGCAGGCGGCATCAAAAACGACCGACGCGCTCCCCGAAACGCATCAATAACGGCCACCACCTCAGCCACCTCAGCCTCAGCTACTCCACAAAGTTCACCCAACTGCGTCGGCCTACGAATCTCCCGATTATCCGCCCCCCGATCCGTCAGCCGCTTAAACAATATTTCCGCAATATATCGCGAGCGATCATTTGGCAGCCCCTTATAAATCTGATCCGCATGGCGCGATAGGGCCGTCGCCATGCCACCAATCGCTTCATAATGCTTTACATCAATCGGCGTCTCGGGCGTCCCCAAATCTTCCCAATAGTCCCACGTCCGCATCAACGCATGTTGCAAAATCGGCAGCTGGTCCGGGTTATCCCCCACATCATTGAGCAACCGATTAACCAGCTGTGGCGTCATCGTTGCCCCACCCACCGCCACCGGCCCCTCAATCGCCCGCCGCAGCTGCCCCCGCGTCAGCCGGGGAATTAAATACTGACTGTCATTTAACGCCTCCGGCAAATCCCGAAACTGGGCACAGTCCCCCAAAAAGTCCGACCGCATGGTCAGCACCACAAAAATCGGCACCTGCCGCTGCTTCGCCGCCGCCAGCAACAGTTTCACAAACGCCGCCGCCTCATCCTCTGCCGCTAACGAATTCGCCTGCTGCTTAAACCGAAAAATCTCCTCAAACTGGTCCACCACCACCAGCAGGTTTTCATGGGCCTCCATCCGCGCCTGCTGGGTCACCTCCACCAGCCCCAACGCCCCCCGCCGCAGCGTACTCTCCGTCAGGGCTGTACGGATCACCGCATCATCACTGGTGGGCTCCACCCCAAACACCTCGGGGTCATTCAACGCCGCTGCCAGATTGCCCATCGGCGCATTCCCCGGTCGCAAAATCGCCACCCGCCACCCCGAGCTAGCATCGGCTAAAAAGCCGCTATATAGCGATGGCAGCAGCCCCGCCCGCACCAACGACGACTTACCACTGCCGGAGGTGCCCACCACCCCCAAAAATCGGGTGCGATTAAGCCGCACCAGCAGCTCATCCGCCTGGCCTTCGCGACCAAAAAATAAATGCTCCTCATCCAGCTCAAAGGGGCGCAGTCCTGGAAATGGGTTGGTTCTGGTAGATGCTTGCACCATGGTTATGCCCCTCCCATTAGCGGAGCTAAAAACGGCTCCAATAGCCCCGGATTAAATGCCTGCAAACCGTCGATTACTGGCACATCTGACGCTGACAGGCTTTGTTTATTGGGCCGTTGCGGACCGGCCAAATATACGGCCTTGGCGACCAGCGGCTGCGGTCGGTCATAGAGGCTTTTGCGCAGGGCATTGAGCCGTCGCTTTAGCCACAGACCATTGGCCTGACCGTAGTAAATCAACACCCCCTGGCATTGCTTAATCAACGCCTCCGATTCGCTCAGGTTAGTATTGGCATGGTCCGGCAGCACCACCTCCACATTTTGCTCTAGCCACTCATACAGGGGCTCAATCTCCGCCGCATCTAGATCCCGCTGGTCGCAGTCTAGATAAACCCGCCGACCTTCACTCAGTTGGGCAACCGCCGCAGGCGGCACCAACCGATCTTCGATAATCGTCTTCAAACCCTCCAGGGGCGTACTAATAAACTCTGGCTGCCGCTGCAGCTCTTGCAAAAAGGTATCCCCTGCCCCGATTTGCACCGACGGCGGCATCCACAAAATCCGGCTAATGTCCTGCTGCTCTTGGCAGCAGTTAGACGCAATTTCTATTTGCTCCTGACTGCGAGCGGCTAATAAATTCTGCAATGCGCGACTGGACGGCGATTCATTACCTTGCGCCACCGACTGGGGACTGACCAAATGAATTGACATTACACAGTGGGCCAGGTTTTCTTGCACCCGCTGGGCAAAATCTGGCGTCATGGGCAAGGGCTGCTCTGGCAATACCTGATGCCCTGCCATGGTCAGTTCCCGTCGAATATTATCCCTGGCATCGTTCAGGTCAAACGTGGTTTCGGCCAGATAGATTGTCTTGCCAGAGATTTCTCGGACATTCGTTTGGGGCTCAGCAGGATAAGCCAAAAGCGAGTTAATGCCCATTGGTTCGGGATTCCCCTCATATAGCGCGTCTTCAGACAGCGCGTCTAAAGACAGCGTGTCTAAAGACAAAGCGTCTGAAGACAGGGTGTCTAAGGATAAAGCCTCTAAAATTTCTAGAGTTTGGTGAATGTCATAGGCCAGATCATTCAACCGGGCATAAAACTTACGTTCCAGCTCCGGGCCATAGATTTTGTCAAATTCCTGGGGGCGTCCGGCGGCATCAAACTCAAAAAACTCATACCCAATAAAGGATTCAAACTCCGCCGGATATTGCTCCCTGGGCACATAGGTTTTGACCACCTTAAAGAGCCGCCCCTTATTTTCACCCACGTTGAGGCCGCCGGTTTGCTGGGCGGCATTGGCGCAAAAGCTCTGTAGCTCCCGGATGCACCATTCCGACTTGATATATCGTGGCGACACAATGGATAGCAACAGCCCAGCATTTTCCAGCGCTTCGGTAATGGCATCGCCAAAGTAGTCATTACCCTGCAGCTTGGGATCGCGCCAAATCTTTGGCGGCGTGCCGCGAATCTGTGACAAACGAATCGCTAATGCCTTGTGGAACGTAGAAATCCAGCCCTCTTGGTCAGGGATCAGGGATTGGTTATCGATGTGGGCATAGCTAATGAACAGATCCTTGTCGAAATCCATCCTGGCGGCGGTTTAGGGGGCTGTTGACTAGATTAACGAAAGATCGTTGATTAGTCATCAATGGCATCGTATTGCTTAGCAATCGACTGGATGTAGAGGCTGTATATGTAGTATGTGTTGCGGGGTCGCCTACCCGGCCCTAGTACGCGTTTACTGTTAACCGTGCAAGGACGCTAAACATATACGCTAAACACATACGCTAAAGGGAGGCAGTTGCATAACAGCATCCTGTGGGGATTTTATTTTCGTGCGCCCAACCGTCGCTATCTTTGGAACCGTAATATTCGGTCAAACTGGTGCCCAAGGTTAGCATTGGCCCCATACAATTGGGGGCGCAGTAGATGGGAGACTCAGCATGGCGACTAAGCGCTACGCCATTATTGGAACGGGGGCCATTGGTGGTTACTACGGGGCGAGGCTACAGCAAAGTGGCTGTGATGTGCATTTTCTGTTGCGTAGCGACTATGACCATGTAAAAAAGCATGGTCTTGTGGTGCAATCTGTGGATGGTGATATGGAGTTGTCTCAGGTTCATGCTTACAATAGCGCCGCTAAGATGCCACTGATGGATGTTGTTGTTATTGCATTAAAAACAACTCAAAATCATCAGCTCTCAGAGTTAATGCCTCCACTGCGAGAGAACGGGGTTGTTCTTGTATTGCAAAATGGGCTGGACACTGAAGCTGATGTGGCCAAACTGGTGCCGCCACAACAGATTATGGGGGGGCTGTGCTTTATTTGTTCTAACAAGGTGGGGGTGGGCCATATTCGCCATTTGGACTATGGCAAAATCCAACTGGGGGCCTATAGTGCCACCAAGCAACGGCGTGGGCTGACACCCTTGATGACGGAGATTGCGGATGATCTGCGGGGGGCGAATATTCCTATTCATGTGACGGATGATTTGTTTATGGCTCGTTGGCGCAAGTTGGTGTGGAATGTGCCCTATAACGGCCTGTCGGTGGTTTTGGATGCAACGACCAATGAGCTGATGGCGGATGAGGGTATCCGCCAGCGGATTTATGCCTTGATGGCGGAGGTGATTGCCACGGGCAATGGATGGGCGGCTCGGTTGGCGACATCAGCCATGACCGACCGAGAGATTCCAATGAGTTTTGCGACGGATATGCTGGCAGCCACGGCACGGATGAAGCCCTATCGCACCAGTATGAAAATCGACTTTGATGCGGGCCGACCGTTGGAAGTGGAGGCAATTTTAGGGAAACCGTTGCGGGCCGCTAGGGAATTGGGGCTGGCGGTGCCCGCCATGGAAAAACTGTATGGGCAGGTGCAGACGCTGGTTCAGCAGTGTTAGATGTGCGGGTCCATACAGTTGGCCCCAACTGTATGGGGCACTGGCGTTAGGATCGCCGTTTACATAGGTTTACAATGCTAGGGATATGGCACCCTAGCGTTACCTACCCCATCGTTGATGAAAATCGAAGGCTTGAATCAATTGCTTCCCACCATTGACCAGGGCTTTGAGGCTGGGGTGACGCTGTTGGAGCGGACCCTGTTTTTTCAGATCGGGGGGATGCCGCTGATTGTGCTGTGGCTGGTGCTAGGGTCTGCCTATCTCACCCTGCGCATGGGGTTTATTAATGTGCGTGGGTTGGGCCATAGTGTGCGGGTTTTGCGGGGGGACTACGATGACCCCAATGAAGTGGGGGAGGTGAGCCACTTTCAGGCGGTGGCGACGGCGCTGTCGGCCACGGTGGGGTTGGGAAATATTGCGGGCGTTGCGATCGCACTCCAACTCGGTGGACCCGGTGCTGTGCTGTGGATGACCGTGGCCGGGCTGCTGGGCATGACCACAAAATTTACCGAATGTACCCTAGCCCAGCAATATCGCATTATCAACGACGATGGCCAGGTCCAGGGTGGCCCCATGTATTACCTGGGCCAGGGCTTGGCGGAGCGGGGGCTAAAGCCCATGGGGCAGCTGTTGGCCGTTACCTTTGCCGCGCTCTGTATGGTGGGCGTGTTGGGCGGCAGCAACATGTTTCAATCCAACCAATCGGGGATGGCCGTGGCCGCCCTGGGGCAACGGCTACATTGGAGCTGGCTGAGCGACCCACGGGTCTATGGTTTTGGGCTGGCCCTCACCGTGGCCGCAGTGGTGATTGGCGGACTACGGCGCATTGCCCAAGTTGCCGCTACCGTGGTGCCAACCATGGTGGTCCTATATTTGGCGGCGGCCCTGTGGATTGTGGCTCACCACCTCCATGGCATTCCGGGGGCCATGGCACAAATTTGGCAATCTGCCTGGCATCCCAGCGCCGTTGAAGGTGGGGTGATTGGGGTGATGTTGCAGGGGCTGCAGCGGGGCGTATTTTCCAATGGTGCCGGCAATGGCTGCGCGGGCATTGCCCATGCCACCACCAAAAATTCTGAACCCGTGCGGGAGGGCCTGGTTGCCCTGATAGAACCGCTGATCGATACGGTCATTATTTGCAACCTGACTGCCCTGGTGTGTTTACTAACCGGGGTCTATGAACCCGGCAGCGCCGTTAGTGGTATTGAACTCACCACCGCCGCCTTTGCGTCAGATATTCCCCTGATGAGCTGGGGGCTAACCCTAATTGTCTGTCTATTTAGCTTTTCAACTATTATTTCTTGCTATTACTACGGTGCGACCTGTTGGCAATATCTTTTTGGCCAACGTAGCTTGTTCGTTTATAAGCTGATTTATATCTTGAGTTGTTTCGGCGGCACCGTCATTCACCTAGACACGGTGATTCGCTTTAGCGATGTGATGGTGTTTACCCTAGCGATTCCCAACATGTTAGGTCTGCTGTTGCTGTCTAATCAGGTGGCCCATAGCCTCGAAAAATACTGGCAACCCCCGGTTAAATCAGCCGTTCAATCCACATCTGCGACAAATCCGCCAATCCAGGGCAACACTTTCTAAAAATAGGTGTAACCTATAGTCACCTTTTTGTTATATGGGCTATTGCCCTACCTGAAAGGCGCACGCATTCGTACATCGATAGGACTGTGGACAGGTCGCATGGGTAATGACGTTCTGATTCTGACCATCTACTTTTTGGTAGTGATTTATGTGCTTTACCAAATGGCACTGTCGGTGGAAAGCAGTTTAGAAGATAAGCTCAGAATTGTGCTGGATCTGGATTTCCTGAAGGCCCAGGCCCAACAACAGCTAGAGCGGCAGTCGCCAGCCCACCCCAAGATCACGTCAACGGTGGAGCAGCTGCAGTTTAGGGGACGCAAGATGCCCCCCTATTTGGTGCTGAATGTGGCATCACCCCATAATCCATCACAAGTGCGTAAGGTCATGGTGACCGTGGGCCCCATGGGTAATATGAGTCGCAGAACGGCCCTGACAAATTTGACGGTGTCCGTTTCCAATGGCACCGACGATGCCCAGGTATATATCGATTGGGACAATAGTTCGATCACCGTTGATAAGACGCGCCAAACGCAGCGGGTATTTCGGGCCGGTATTCCCATTAGCAGTGATTTATCGCGATCGCAAATCTTCAGCGTGGTGAACCCCGGGGAAAAATTCGACAGCCGCATTACGGGCGAAGGGTGTCTGAGCTTAGATCCTGAATCGAATACATTGCAGCCCCGTCGCCCCTTGGTAAACATGGGGGATTTGATCGAGCTGCTGGCCGATCCGATCATGGCCCCAGACGATGAAAATGACCTGCCCCAAACCCTGGCCTATAGTTTGCAACTGCGCCTGGGCGTGCGCCATATTACCGACCAGCAGGATAGCAACACGACCTATTTGCTGCTTCCCTTTGAATTTATAGCCATTTTGCTACCAGACGAAATCGCCTTTCCTCCGTTACGGTGGTTACTTAATCGTCCGCGCCCCGAAAATGCCCGCGATGCACTCACGTCTCTTTTACTGGGCCGGTCTTACCGCCGTTAGTTTTTGCCGTAGCCGCTTTGTGGGCTGCCATTACTGGGCCTATGGGAAACCGAAACAGCCAGGCTAATAAAGCGGCTAACGCTGGCCAATGGACAAATGTCAGCTCATAACAAGATTTTTTGTAACTTTTCGCAACATGGATTGTAAAGCAATCCTGGAAATCTTAAGATATTATTAAGTTGCTACTGTGACCTAGTTTTACATTTCAGTAGCGTTGGTAAGCGAGTCAAAGTTGCTTTGGTTGGTTTGCCCTGAGAGCTTTCGAAAATTCATTTTGAGTTTAATGAGAGGCTTTAGTTCTTTATTGGGCTGACCTACCTACCAAGCGGGTGAACCTTGCTTGCGTGGGGTCATGCTTCATCCAGAAGAATTCCTCGAATCTCTCTTCAATTTATTGTGTCAGTAGAGGATTCTTGTCTGCGATGTTGAGTCACAACAGCGTTATTGTGGATGAACAGTCAAACTATGGCTATGGTCGGCACTCCGACCGAGTGTCTATTTTTATTGACGCAGCCCATGTGTTTTATGCGGCTTCTACCCTCGGTATCGAGATTGATTACAGTAAGTTGGTGACCCGACTGGTGGACCATGGGCAGCTACTGCGGGCCTATTTTTACACTGGTGTGGATCCGCACAATACTAAACAACAAGGCTTTCTACTGTGGATGAAACGCAATGGCTACCGGGTGATTAGTAAGGAGATTGCGTCGAAAGATGCCACCGATGCTGCCCATAACCATCGACCAGTAGATTTTTGTGTGGAAATCACAACGGATATGCTGACCCAAGCTGCATATTCTGACACCGTGATTTTAGTGACGGGGGATGGTCGTTTTACCCATCTGATGAAACATTTCTCCCGGTCTGGCACCCGGACAAAGCTGGTGAGCCTGCAGTCAATTACCAGCGAGCGCCTCCTAAATGAGGTGGATCAGGTATTGGACGTTGCGAACTTAAAGGATGAGATTGCCAAGCGGCACATTAGCTATAAGCGGTCTCGTTTTAATGTGGCCTAGGGGCGACACAAAGCGGAACGATGTTTTCGGACGTTAGGGTTCGGAAGTCGCGGAAATCGGAGTTTCCGACTTCCGAACCCTAGGGCGTATGTACAAAAAAAGTCCCAGACAGGATTCTGTTAAGCAACGTCTTCCCCTTACGAGGGCTACGGTGTATATACAACTGGAAGATTACTGGCATTAAGCATGTCGTCTAATCAGGGTTTTTCCCCTTGCCCTAGGCTTTAGCTCATGCCTAAAGGTCTTATGGGGGACCCCACGGAGGGGGCTTGGTCTTAGCCGCGCTGAATAGTGGCGAGAGATAGCAACCTGCTGGATGCATGCAGCAGGTTGCTGCGCACATAGCTGTTGTCAGCTAAAGCTTCCAGGGATCATCTATGCATTGAACTATGTGCGCCAAGCTGTATTTTCTATCAGCAGTCATTAAGGCCGATCCTTTCAAAGGTCTTAATGACTGTTTTTTGCTGTTGGCCGGAAATGTGGTTTAAAGTCCCATGCTGGCGGCCCCGTAGAGCTTCCAAAGAATAAAGCAATAAAGGCCCACAGGCACCACCACCAAACTGGCAAAGAATAGGCATGTTGCTTTTACTGGCCAGGATGTGTGGACAATAGCTCGTTTTGTTTTCCAAAGCATTACTGGAGTCCCGATTTTAATTGCGGGGCTAAGCCCCATCCGTTGACAACAGGATTTCAAAACAAATTAAGGAAACGCGGGGCGACAGTCTTAAAAGCTCGGACCAAAAGCCGAGGCCAAAAAACGGTCATAAACCCTGGTGGTTTTACGATTGCTGACTTTAGTCAGTAACAAATAAGCTTGATGAAGGCATGCCAAATTCAGAACCACTGGTCGTTTTTGGCGCATAGGACCCAGATTTTTCCTTCGTTGCAATCGGCTCGGTGATTGGCTGCTTGACCGTGGCTAAATGCTATACACACTAGCTAGGGGCTAGGACTGCACCCACTGGCTAGATAGTTGTAAACAAACTTATAACTAATCCCACGGACAATGTTAAGAGAATTTCAGGTTTGCTTAATATTCTGTAATACCTGCAATGGTAGGAAAATGTATTAAGTTGTTTCCTATGATTCAACACCCTCCCTTTGTCCATCACCATGAGACAGTTCGATCCAAGCCATGGTCCAGGTAGGCTCCAGGAAGATCATGATAGGTTTCCTGTCCATCTAATTGGATTGATTCAGCCCCATGGTGTATTGCTGTTGCTAGACGCTAGCCTGACCATTACCCAGGTGAGTGAAAATAGTGCTCAGCATTTTGGTCTTAGGGCTGAGGCCTTGCTTGGCCAGTCTTTGTTGGAGGTATGTACGCCAGCCACCTCTGTTGATCATTTGCTCCAGGTGGTTGCCACCTGCACCCAAAAGCCGGTTTACATTCCCTTTGATTTTTCTGCGGGGGAGAGTGTTCGCCATTGTGATGGTCTTATCCATCGTATGGAAAATGGCATTGTTTTGGAATTGGAGCCTGCGGTGCCCCGAACAGGTTGGGATGTGACATTGTTGCAAAATACGGTGCAGCGGGCCATTGGCCACCTGCGGTCGATTGAAGCTATTGATGATTTTTTGCAGGCTGCGATCGCACAAATTCAAACCATTACGGGCTACGACCGCGTCATGGTTTACCAATTTGATGAACAAAATGCGGGGGCTGTGATTGCCGAGGTTAAGCCGCCCGAGGCTGTGTCCTATTTGGGGCTGCACTATCCAGCGACGGATATTCCCCAAATCGTACGGGGGTTGTATCACCAAAACCTGTTGCGGCTGATTCCAGACTTAAATGCGACCTTAGTCGAGCTTGTGTCTGTCGATGGGTCAGCAGGGGCTGTGGATTTGAGCCACGCTGTTCTCCGGGGGGTGGCCCCCTGCTGCCTGGAGTATCACCAAAATATGGATGTGACGGCGCTAATGGTGATTGCGCTAGTGCGGGAAAATCAGCTTTGGGGGCTGATTGCCTGCCATCATCCCACGGCCAAGTTTTTGTCCTACCCTGTGCGGGCGGCCTGTGAAATGCTGGGGCAGCTCGTGGCCGCAGAAGTTACCAGCAAGGTGGATCGCGATGCCCTGAACTATCTTCACCAGTTGCGCGCCATCCAAACCGAGTTTGTTAATTCCATTGCCCAGGCCCAGGACTTTAAACAGGCGCTCATCCATCCAGAACCGCGATTATTGGAGATGGTAAATGCCCAGGGGGCGGCCATTTGTTTAGATGACGACATTACGCTGATTGGTGATACGCCCCCGCTGGACGCGATGCAAACGCTGATTCAATGGGCGTTGACCCCATCCTCTGGCGAGTTGTTTCACACGAATTGTTTGGCCAATCACTATGCCCATGCAGATGGCATCCAGGCCAAGGCCAGTGGTTTGATTGTGCTGACCATCTCGCGGCTGCGGCGCTATCTGATTCTTTGGTTTCGGCCAGAAAAGCTACAGGTGGTGAACTGGGCGGGCAATCCTGGGGATTCGGTGCAAACAACGGAGGACGGGGCGATCATGCTGTGCCCCCGGAATTCTTTTGAGGCTTGGAAGGAAACGGTGGAGGCCACGGCCCAACCCTGGCAACCGGCTGAATTGGATAATGCGATCGCGCTCAAGAACGCCATTGTGGGCATTGTGCTCAATAAAGCCGATGAGCTAGCCGAAATTAACCTAGAGCTTGCACGGAGCAACGATGAGCTAGAGTCGTTTGCCTACGCCGCATCCCACGATCTGAAAGAACCTCTGCGCGGGATTACCAATTTCTCCCATCTGCTGCTGCGGCGCTATGGTGAAACCCTTGATGACGTCGGTATTCAGCGTTTAAAGACCCTGGTCAAACTAGCAGAACGCATGGATCGTTTAATTGACGCGCTGCTGAAATTTTCCCGGCTTGGCCAAACCTCATTACGGTGCCAGCCCACGGATCTCAATCAACTATTGCCAAAGGTCATTGAAATTTTGCAGGCCAGCGATCCAGCAAGGTCGCCCCTAACGATTGCAGTGCCCCACCCATTGCCCACGGTGGATGCGGACCCCACCCTGCTAATCGATGTGTTCAGCAATCTGTTGGGTAACGCCCTCAAATATACCGATAGGCCCCAACCCGCCATTGAAGTTGGCAGCCTATTCCCAGAGGCGCCCCAATTGATTCGCCAGGGGAAACATCTTCCCCCCAACACCTGTGCGATTTACGTCAAAGACGATGGCATTGGCATTCAACCGAGGCACTTTCAAAACATATTTCGCCTATTCAAACGCCTGCACGAACGAGACAGTTATGGCGGCGGTACAGGGGTGGGCCTAACGATTGCCAAAAAGATAATTGAACGCCACGGTGGTGAAATCTGGGTAGAGTCTATCCTTGGCGAAGGAACCACTTTTTACTTCGTGCTAAACTGTAAAGAAAAATAATAAACTCTGACAAAAAATTAAGTTTTTCTTAAGCTTATGCGCGATAAGATCAACACTCCTTTAATAGTCGTTGAGGATAGTGACGAAGACTTTGAAGTCCTGCAAATCTTCATGGAAGATATGGACGTTGCTAACCCCATCTATCGCTTTACCACTGGGGATAAAGCCCTCGACTTCCTATATCGCAGCCAGGATGAGAATGTGGTGCAACCCGACCGCCCATCCATGATTTTATTGGATCTAAATTTGCCTGGAACCGATGGCCGTGAAGTGTTAGAACGGCTGAAGCAAGACGAACAATTTCGGGAAATTCCCATTGTTATTTTCACCACTAATTCTGACCCTAGAGATATCAAGTTTTGTTATCGCAAAGGGGCCAATGGCTACTTAATAAAGCCGGTGAAAACGGCACAATTTGAGAAAGCGGTGCAGGCATTTGTAGACTATTGGCTCAACACAAATACCCCGCCAGATTGGGTGGAGTTGACGGGAATGTAGGCACGCCAAGGGGCCAATGGGGTACGTTCAGGTTTTTAAAATCCTCCATGGGTAGGTATTAAAAAACTTGAAGCGATTTTTATATTTTATTAACAATTAAAAAAAGGTGTCACTGTGATGGATGAGAAGCCCTCTTCAAGTCCATGTCTGCAGATCACACCTTGCTCATCGTTGATGATTGTGCAGAGGATCGAGAAGTTTATCGCGACTATCTTTCTCGTGATCCCCACAATACCTATGAATTTTGCGAAGCCGCTTTGGCAGAAGTGGCCTTAGACCTATTTTTGAAACAGCATTTTGATGTGGTGCTGTTGGATTTTTATATGCCCGATATGACCGGGTTGGAGTTTTTGGGGCAGCTGCAGAAGCGGCAAAGCAAGGTGAGCTCGCCCATTATTATGTTGACCGGCCAGGGCAATGAAGAGCTGGCGGTGCAGGCGATGAAGCAGGGGGTGCATGACTATTTAGGAAAACAGCACCTGCAGCCTGAGATTTTGCAACGGACGGTGCGTAGCGTAATTCAACAGTCTCACCTGCATGTGGCGCTCCACAAAACCCGCGAACAGCAGCGGCTGATTGCAACGACGGCCCTACGGATTCGGCAATCCCTAGATCTGGAGCAGGTGTTGGATACAACCGTGGCTGAGGTGCAGCAGCTGCTGGAATGTGATCATGTGGCGGTGTATCAACGGGCCGAGCAGGGTGAGCCTACGATTAAGGCGGAACTGGGTACCCGCTGTGGGCCGCCGTCCTTGTTTCCCACCGGTAATGAAAAGGGAGCGGTCCCCCAGGACGCTCTCCTGGGGCAAACGTATGCTGCCGACGCCGTTGAACCGCAGGACTATCGTGAGTTACAGGCCCCCATTGTTATTCATTCTTCTCCATCTGACCGGGGGCAAACCTGGGGCTATTTGGTGGCGCACCAATGTGCCAAGCTAAAGGCCTGGCAGCCGGAAGAGCATAGTTTGTTGCATGAACTGGCGGTGCAGTTAGCGATCGCAATTCAACAGTCAGAATTGCTTTCCCAAACCCAAACCGCCTTAGAAAAGGCCCAGGAGCTCAGCCATTTCAAGTCCCAAATCCTGGCCACCGTCTCCCACGAATACCGCTCGCCCCTGGCCGCTATTCTAGCGGCGGCGTCCACCATCGCCCGCCATGGTGAGCGGTTAGAGCCTGACCAATGCAAGCGTTTTCTCGGCATGATTCAGGACAAAGCCCGCCATATGACCCGGTTAGTGGACAATATGCTCGTCATGCATCAATGTGAGCTAGATCAAAGCCGATTTGAACCCGCTCCGATGAATTTTCTCCAATTTGTTGCCGATATTGTTGAAGAACATCGAGAAATCTCCCCCGACCATGTCCTTATCCTTCAGGTTAGCGGCAAAACTAGCGGTTGCTGGGGCGACCAAGGCATGTTGCGTCTAGCCATCGACAATGTCCTCTCCAATGCCATCAAATTTTCTCCCCAGGGTGGGCAAATTGATCTGCATCTAGCCGGAGATGCCACCCACATTACCCTGTCGATCTCAGATAGCGGCATTGGCATTCCCACAAAAGATCAGCCCGATTTATTTCAATCCTTTAGCCGTGGCAGTAATGCCAGCCACATTCAAGGGGTGGGGCTAGGCCTTTCCATTGCCAAAGCCTGTATTGACTTACATGGCGGTAGCCTGGGGCTAGAAAGTGAGGAAGATCAAGGCACCCAGGTGTTTTTACGCCTGCCCAAACATCCCAAAGGTGTGGAAGACCTTGTGGCTTAGGTCTTTTGGGAACCCGACATCAAAAGATCCGGATAGGGACGGTGGAATTTATGAAATAAATAATGTCCCATAAGAGCAACGTTAAGGGAAACATAATGGACCCTCCCAACGTTATTTATCCTAGGGGATTGGCCATGGCGTATCCAGTTGGGTAAATCGGCCTAATAGTTTGCCGTCTGCGTATTCGCTAGCAACAATATTTTGTGTTGCCCAATACATTTCTCTCAGTAGCGGTCGCCAAACCTATTTTCTCTTGTCAGTGGGCAATGGCAAGCCCAGCGCCATCGACAGTTTGGGGCTGCCGTCCTCATATAAATGGCCCATTTATTACCATTGCTGTGGGTATTCGTGTATCCATTCATCAACTAATCGTTTATATTGTTGGTGGAACTACTACAGCCTATTCGTAGAAAGCTACATCAGTATATCTGCAGACAATCTTTAGAAAACCTCTCCATATCTAGAGATATTGTTGTTAGACAGCCCAAAACCCTGGTTTCTAATGGGCCAAAAAAAAATACCTATTTATACTGAGTTTTCTTGATGGGAACTCTCCTATGATTTGAGTGCACCGGGCAGCAGCACTTGATATGCTCCTGTAGCAAGTTATCTAAGCTAATGGTTATCTCCAAATGTCATCTGTGGTGGCATTTGCAAGAAAGGGTCTAGGGACGAGGTCACTGGGCTTTAGATGAGACTGCCATGATTTAGCTAGATTTTTGTAGCATTACTACCTTTGTAGTATTTCTATCTGTTAGGCATACAGTAACGCCTTTAAAACCGTTGCTGATTTAGGGCATGGCACGGTCTTTAGGGCCGGGTCATTGTCTTGGGGTAACCAAAAATATCCCAAAGACCAGCAGTGCCCTTTCAAAATATCAGGGAAAGCCAACAATTTGCATATGGACGTTTAATGTCCTCGGTCATTGTGACCGCTACTATCCCTTGCGCCTGCTTACGAATTTTGGATAGTTTCCATGACTGCCACACTTTTAAAGCCAACCACTGTTAGACATGTAACTTCCCAGCCAGCTATTACCATTGTAGTTGTTCCGCAAGAGCGATTTAGCTATACCCAGCAATCTTTAGAGAGTATTTACAGGCACACGCACTGCCCATTTAATCTGATTTATGTTGATGCAGGTTCTCCTAGGCGTATTCAAAAATATTTAACCCGTGAGGCGACTAAGCGGGGCTTTACGCTATTGCGTAGTGAACAGTTTTTGGCCCCCAACCAAGCTCGCAATTTGGGCCTCAGCCAGGTTTCGACGGAGTACGTTGTTTTTGTTGACAATGACATCCATGTGGCGCCCGGTTGGTTAGATCAGCTGTGGCGGTGCGCTAAGGAAACCAATGCGGCTGTGGTCAGCCCGCTCACTTGTGTCGGTCAACCCCTTCACGATCGGATTCAATCTGCAGGTGGGGAAGTTAGAATTTTTATGGATGTTAAGGGCAAACAGATTCGCCGTTGCCTATACGAGAAGAGGTTTTTGGTAAATCGCTCTGCCGCTGGCATTAAGGATCAGCTATATAGGCGGGGCTGTGAATTTGCGACGTTGGACTGCCTCTTGGTAAAGCGCGATATTTTTGACCGCCTAGGGCCGCTGGATGAAAAACTGTTGGGTGCCCAAGAGGATGCTGACTTTTGTTTAGGGGTGAACCGCTTGGGGGGGCAGATGTTTTGTGAGCCCACAGCGCTGGTGACCCATGTGCCCCAAACCTCCTATCGTTGGTCGGATATGGCGTACTTTATGTTGCGCTGGAGCGACACGTGGGAAGTGGAAAGCCTGATGTATTTCCAACAAAAGTGGGATCTAGATATGGACCAATATTTTCTAGACCGCTATAGACAGCTAGGTCATCGTCGGCACAATCGATTTATCTATCCACTACTGGATCAGGTGATGGGCGAGCTCAACCTGCCCTGGCTAGAAAAATTGGCCATTGGTCTAGAACGTTGGTTCAACCAAGTGATCGCCGACCGCCATGCCCGGCTATCTGACAACATCACCATCAAAAAAATCTCCCAAACGCCTGTTGCTAAAACAACAAAACAGCGTCCGCAGCGCCAAGCTGCATCCTTATCCCAGCCTCGTCTGATGCTGCATTAGCAGCCTGCCGTTGCCGATTTGCAGGATATCTGGCTATGTGTCGCTATCCCAACAATCAGCAACGGCCCCACGACATAGCTGGCTAACACTAAACCAACCTTCCTAAAAATCTTCACTTGCCTTCGACCTATGGTTATTAATACACAAACGCTGGCCAAAACTGCCAAAACTGCCGTCAGTACGCCCCCATCCATTACCCTAGTCGTCTCCCCACGGGAGCGGTTTAGCTATATTCAACCTTCCCTAGAAAGTATCTATCGCCATACCCATCTGCCCTTTGATCTCATCTATGTCGATGTCGATTCGCCCAAATATCTGCGGCACTACCTGGCCCAGTCGGCGGCGGAAAAAGCCTTTACCCTGTTGCGCACCAACCACTTCCTATCGCCTAATCAGGTGCGTAATTTAGCCCTGAGCCATGTGACCACGGAGTATGTGCTATTTATCGACAATGATATCCATGTGTCACCGGGTTGGTTAGAGCGGCTGTGGCGCTGCGCCCAGGAAACCGATGCCTCGGTGGTGGCTCCGCTGCTCTGCGTCGGTAAGCCACTGCATGAAAGAATTTTAATGGCCGGTGGTGAAGCGCGCATTGTGACCGAACGCTATGGCAGCACGGTCAACCGTCGGTTATATAAAGAGTGTTACCACGTGAACCGTTCGGCGTCTTTGATGAAGCGGCAGCTAAAGCGCCAGATCTGTGAGTATGCGGAATTAAACTGCGTGCTAGTGAAGCGGGAGATTTTTGAGCAAATTGGGCCGTTTGACGAAAAGCTGTTGAGTGCGCGGGAAAATGTAGACTTTTGTTTGAGTGTGGCTAAGGCTGGCGGCAAGATTTTTTGTGAGCCCCAGGCGGTTGTGACCTGTGTGCCGACCATGCCAAAGCGGTGGTCCGACCTGGCGTATTTTATGTTGCGCTGGAGCGATGCTTGGGAAGCCGCCAGCCTGATCCATTTTCAGGATAAGTGGGACCTGGATATGGACCACAATTTTATGTACAGCTTTAGGCATTTAGGGCATCAGCGGCATCAGTTGTTTTTGTTGCCCCTGCTGCGTCGGTTGATGGTGGGTCGTCGAGTGCGGGTGCTAGAAAAGCTGGCGATTCGGTTTGAGCGTTGGTTGAATCAGTGTATTACTGACCGTCATCGACGATTGGTGAACTGAGTGCCTAGTGGTCTGTCAAGCCTAAGATTTAGGATAAGGTCAGTAAAGAGTAAAGGGTAAACGAGATGAAGCGTGACTCTTGACCCTTTACTCTTCATCAAGGCAGAATCCCAATTTTTAGCGTTGACGCTGCACTAGTGGTCCGTCAAGACTAAATTTTAGGATCGATAAGTGATTGGCAAAAACATTGCTAAACCTCATGCACCACTCACTACTCACCATTCCCCACTCCCTGTTCTTACCCCAATTTTTAGCGTTGACGCTGTACTAGGCACTTTGGGATCACTAATTCCCCTCTTGTGAGGGGCATCGGGGTGGGTTTTCGGAATGTTGAGGCCATAGTTGTCCATCGGCTTTTGCGATGGTGGTTAACCCACCCCGCCCTTTGGGCACCCCTCCCGAGAGGGGATTTTTGGGGTGTAAGGCATTTTTTTTGCAAGCACAGCCTTTATTTTTTGATCAAATGTCTGTAGGCATTTTGGGAGAACTAATTCCCTCCTGGAAGATGCAACGGGGTGGGCTTGCTAGCCACCAAAAGCTGCTTGAATCTGTTTACTAACCTCTACTAAAATTTCCTCTTGGGCTGCGTCGTTTAGTCCTTTCAAAGGCTTGTCTGGATTGCAGGCTGCTTGATAGTTGGCAATATCAGTTTCTGTATACATGCTGTGGCCGATGGGTACCCAAATAATTGTTACCCCTTCCTTCTTTACGGCCTCCAATAGTGGTGGCAGCTCATTTTTATAGATAAAATCTGACGCTAAAAAGTCTTGGCTCACCAGCAACACGGCTACTTTCGTGGTCGCTAGTGCAGTATCGATTTCCTGTCGCCAGTTATCACCGGCTTGGATGCGCCGATCGTCCCATGTGGTCAGTCGGCCTTCCCGCTCGTAGGTTTTTAGGAACTTTTGCAGCTTGGTGAGCCATTCGCCATCCGCATGGCTGTAGCTAATAAAGACCTTGTCCCTGGCTGGATAATATTCAACGTGCTGCGCTTTTAGCTGCTCAAACTTATCCTGCTCGGCTTTTTTGTCGAGTTCATCAAAGCGATCCGATAGCACCACCGCCGTCAGCCTGCGCACATTCACATCAATGCAGCTTCTGTCGCAGGTGATTTCATAACGGCCCTTTTCCAAATAGCGATCCAGCGTTTTCATCCGAAAGAAGTGGGGCTGGGTGTTCCCTTGGCATTCTTCACAGATGCAGGGAATCATTTTAGTGACTCGGATTTTTTCAAAGGAGCCGTTGATTTGGTCAATTTCATTGGCCACGACGCTCAGCAGCTCTTTGCGGTGCACACCGGATACACGAATGCTAAGTTCCCCCTTGTAGGGGCGATAGTTTTCGATCACTTCTGCCCGGGCACGACCGTTGTTGAGCACCACGCCGCTGCGCCATACGATTTGCTGTTGTTCAATCCAGCGATAAAGACGCACAATTAGCTGGGTGGCGATGCCCTTGGGCATAAACTCATATTCGTAGCGCAGCATCAGGTTGTTGCTAGGCTCCCAGTCGTAGTCGGGCGGGTCGAAGTCTAGCAGCTGGGGCGAAATATAATTGTCTTTTAGGCCGGGGATGGGATAGCACAGCTTAAAGTTTTCCATTAGCTGCAGCAGTTCGTCGCCCATGTTGGCATATTGATCGTCATGCCAAATGTCGTCTAGCTGATCGCGGGTGAACTGGCCTTTGGTTTTGGCGACATCTGGGTTGGTGGTGACGGCATAGACGGCATTGGTGGCCCACTCGGGGCGCAGGATAACAACATTTTTTAGCACCCGATCTTTTTGGAAGTGGAGGCAAATGCCCAGCTTGTGGAGAAAGTCGCTGATGCGCAACATTTCGGTGCGCTCCCCAACGCCGTTGCCCCGGCATAGGGCAAAATAGTCGCTCTGGTCGATGTAGTTGCGGGAGTCGTTTTCCAGGGCGTAGCGGACCAGGGCCCACTTTTGCGGTAATGGCGTGCCAACAAACTCTAGTTTGGTAATGTAATAGCGGATGGCTTTTTTAATGGCCTCCAGACCACGACCATCGTCCAGATTGGTGGGGATAAACTCTTCAATATATTGAAAATCTTGTTTAAGCTGGCGTTCATTAACGTTGCAAGGTCTGTTGCCCTTTTCGTTTTTGATTAGTAGCACCGGGCTATCGCCACCAAATAGCTCAATGGAGTTGAGCCAATAGGGGAAGTCGGTATTTTCCTTGCGGGTGTCGGCCACTAGGGCATAGAGGGAACGCTCGGTGAGAAAAAACTGGTGGGTTTGGTGATAGATCTCTTGTCCGCCAAAGTCCCATAAATTCACGCGAAATTCCTGGCCATTGTCTAACGGAAATTTCCATTCAATTACCTGAATGCCATGGGTGGATTCTTCCTCCGGGTCTAAGTTGTAGTTAGGATCTTGAATCTTTTTAGCCAGGGAGGTTTTGCCAGCACCCCCTTCTCCCACGATTAGAAACTTAGCTTCTTGCAAAAAGAAATCTTCTGTTGCTTTAGACGTATCCTCATAAAAATCGATGATAGTTTTGAGGTTTTCATTATCCAGCCATGACGTTTCATCCCCTAAAAGTTCTGGAGGAATTGGGAGAGGATTACCACTTAACCCAATTTCCTCAAGAGGTAACCACTTCAGCACTAGAGGCAGCTTAGAAAACTTATTTTTATCTAACGCAAGAGTATTTAAGTCTCTAAGTTGTTTTATTTCTGAAGGCAGTTCACTGAGCTGGTTATTGCGGAGGTCAAGGGACGTGAGACTGGTTAGCTGTCCAATTTGTGGAGGCAGTTCACTGAGCTGGTTAAAGCTGAGGTAAAGGGACGTGAGACTGGTTAGCTGTCCAATTTGTGGAGGCAGTTCACTGAGCTGGTTAAAGCTGAGGTAAAGGGACGTGAGACTGGTTAGCTGTCCAATTTGTGGAGGCAGTTCACTGAGCTGGTTATTGCTGAGGTCAAGGGACGTGAGACTGGTTAGCTGTCCAATTTGTGGAGGCAGCTCCGTCAGCTCATTCCCCGACAAATCCAACTCCGTCGCCCCAGTTCTGGCCGCTTCCCCAATCACCTCCAACAGCTCATCCCGCGTCATCCCAGCCATCTCCAACCACCATCCCCGCTATTCTGCCAAACCCCCACCCAAAAATCCTAAAATTTAACCCAAACTAAACCTCAGCCGCCCGTTCTCCCCATTTATCCCATCGATGGCCATACTACAAGCCATCAATAGCCCCCACGGGATCACCATGCTAGGCTCAAACCCTACGCATCCACCCATCCCATGAAATCCGCCAAAACCCAGGTCGCCATCCTCGCCCTTTGCCAAGCAACGGCCATGACCACCAACACCGTCATGGTCACCGTTGCCGCCCTCATTGGCTATGCCCTGGCCACCGACAAAGCCCTGGCCACCCTACCCCTAGCCGTGCGCCAGGTGGCTACCATGGTGGCCACCATCCCCGCCTCTTTACTGATGCAGCGCATGGGCCGACGGGGCGGTTTTCTGGCCGGTGCCTGCATCGGTGCGATGGGTGCCGTCCTAGGCATTTATAGCCTCACCCAGGCCAGCTTTTTTCTGTTTAACCTAGCCATGGGGCTGTTGGGGGTGTCCAATAGCTTTGTTGGCTACTACCGCTTTGCCGCTGCCGATGTGGCCGACGAAGCCTTTCGGCCCCAGGCAATTTCCTGGGTGCTGGCGGGGGGCATTCTGGCCGCTATTTTGGGTCCGTGGGTGGCAACGGGTTCCCAGGGCTGGTTCAATGGCGAACTCTACATCGGTGCCCTGGTTGCCATGCTGGGGCTGCAGCTGCTGACGGGGTTCTTGTTGCTTGGTTTAAATATGCCTGCCCCTGCGACCAACCATCGGTCCACCCGCACCCGGCCATTGATCCAAATTATGCGACAGCCAACATTTTTGGTGGCCACCCTGGGCAGCACCGTCAGCTATAGCATCATGGTGTTTGTGATGACCGCCACCCCCCTAGCCATGGCAGCGGTTGAGCATTCCTTTGACCAAACCGCATCGGTGATTCAGTGGCATGTGTTGGGCATGTTTGCCCCATCGTTAATAACGGGCTGGTTAATTAAACGCCTGGGGGTGCTGCGGATTATTTTGACGGGCACCGTGCTTACCCTGGCCTGCATGGGGCTCAACTTGGCGGGCACCACATTTTGGCATTTTGCCATGGCCCTGTTGCTGCTGGGGCTGGGCTGGAATTTTATGTATGTGGGGGCCACCACGCTACTGACCGAAACCCACACCCCTGAAGAAAAGGGAAAAGTGCAGGCGGTGCATGATTTTATTATGTTTAGCTTTGTTGCCCTGGCCACGTTTCTGGCGGGGAGAGTGTTCCACCGATTCGACTGGGCGCTCCTAAATCAGCTAAGCTGGCCCATTGTTTTGTGTACGTTGCTGGTGGTGCTATGGCTACAACGGTGGCGAAAGCAAACGGTCGCCTAGGGGAACGGCGCAAAAATAAATATTTTATGGCGTGAGTGGCCGGTGGCAAACCATATTGATGGCCTACCTCGTAAGCTAGACGCAGACCGTACCATGCTGTTGTTGTCCCCCCGTCGAGCCAAAAGTCCCTGGTCGAAACTGAATAAAGATCGGGTGACCAAAATGGAGGCCCAAGGGCTGATGACCCCCGCCGGTCAGACCAAGATCGATCAAGCGAAAGCCGATGGCTCGTGGCGCCAAACGACCGGCCACCCGACAAAAGCGCATCGCTAAAACAGTGGCACGTGCGGCTCAAAATATTAAGGCAAATGGATAAAGCTGGGGAGGGCTCTCAATCTCGGGTATATAAGAGGAGCTGTTATTGGCGTATTTTTTCTCTCGAACGCTATGGCTGTGCCAGCATCAGGTCGCATCCTTCACATTAATATTTCCGATGGCGGTACGCCGAAGTTGCCGATTCCAACGGTGGATATTGGTGTTGATGGTTTGGTGGGAGACCGCCAGAAAAATCTTAAATACCATGGTGGGCCTGACCGGGCCGTGTGTCTCTGGTCCGCTGAAATTATTCAGATGTTGCAAACTGAGGGCCATCCGATTCACCCCGGGAGTGCGGGGGAAAATATTACGGTGGAAGGTCTGCCTTGGCAGGATCTACAGCCCGATACTCTTTTGCAAGTAGGCGATACGGTGCGTTTGATGATTACTGACTATGCCGCCCCCTGTCGGACGATTGGGAAATGTTTTAGCGATCGCAAATACAGCCGCATCAGCCAAAAACATTTCCCCGGCACCAGCCGTCTCTATGCTCGGGTGCTCACCCCCGGCACCGTTGCCGTTGGCAATTCCATCTTTGTTCCCAACGCCCCCTAACCCCTGGGGCTACCAACCAGCTGCCGCAACAAACCGCCTGGGGCGCACTAGGGCAACTATCAAAAGCAGCGGTCTGCGGCACCAAAACAGCCGCTATCCATTGCAACAGCAACCTAGCACCAGGATAGGGCCATGCCAATTTACATATCCATTACTAAAGTTATGGAATAATGTTAAATCCAAACAAATTGTTTTCCTCACCCCAGAGACAGCCTATTCCAGCGTCTGCCCTAGGACATTTGCAGGATATTTATCAGTTTTTGATAGCAACATTATCCCAGTTGTTCACATATACGCTAGAATGCTGTAGCGAAGAATGTCAATGACACACAAAATTAGAATATGCTTGGAGCAATTCTTGGAGATGCGATTGGCTCTGCCCATCAGCGTATTAAGATCCAAGATTTTGAAATCATCTCTCCAGATAGTCACTGGACAGAGAACACTATCTTCATGTTAGCTACCGCAGACTACTTGCTATATGGTGGTGACTATGAAGAAGCTTACGGTCGTTGGTACGAGTGGTATCCCAAGATCGCAGGCGGATATAACAACAGTTTTAGTAATTGGGTAGCGACAGATTGTTCGAAACCCTACTATAGCTGCCGCAATGATGGCGCCGTTAGGGTTATCCCCATTGCCTATGCCTTCGATACTTTGAAGGAAGTAATGGAAGAAGCAGAACGCTCTGCCACGGTTAGCCACAATCACCCTGAGGGGGTCAAAGGCGCCCAGATAACTGCGGTTGCGGTCTTCCTAGCCAAAACAGGCACGCCGAAAGAGACCATGGCCGCCCTGCTAACCAACATCTTTGGTTATGACTTTCAAACTCCTTACGAGTCTCTTCAAGAAAGTTATCAATATAGTACGCTGGCGCAGGACACCGTTGGGGCTGCGGTGATTGCATTTTTGGCGTCCAGTGACTTTGAAGATGCTATTCGCAAAGCCGTTGCGTTGGGGGGAGATGCAAAAACCCTAGCCGCCATCGCAGGGGGGATTGCAGAAGCGTTTTATCCAAAGATTTTGCCATCCTTACGCAAATGGGGGTTGACCCTCTTGGACGAAGGCCAACAGGATTTGATTACGGAATTTCGCTCCGAATATAGTCAGGATGTGGCCCCCGCCTACGCTGCCTAGGTTGGCGTTCTAGCCCTTGTTCTGCTTCTCCTCATCTATATCCTAGGGACCCAGGGCATTCTATTCCTGAACAGCCGTCAACGCCGTGGTTGCTCATCACTCCGTATAACCTCACCTGATTTCTTAATGTGTTATTTCAAGACCCAAGGGAGGCCCCTGCCTTTACCTTGGGTTCTTTTTTGCTAAATGATGCGATTTTCCAAGTCACGGAATGGTGGCATTGGCTAGTCATCGTCACAGAAAAAATAGCCGCAAAGAGAGACTGATCTAGAAGATCTTAAGAAAGCCTGAAAACTTAGTGCAGTTCGTGTCTCCCGCCTGAAAAGTCAGTGGGAGACACTTCTGTCGTTGTTTTAATTAAGGTTCCGTTAGGGATACCCATGCAAATATAAGATGCTGCTGTAAGCCTGGGCACCTGGTTCCTTTCCAAGGCTGCCGCTTATCCATAAGTCCTGGAGACTGGCGGTTGCCAAACCCCTCTAGCTCCCCTAGCTCCAAAGGACAGGCTACAGCCAACGCCAGGGGAGAAAAGGCACTTCCCTGGCGTTGGTGTATTCACAACTGGAAGCGGCTGGGCATCAGTATGACCAGTAGCGGTTTCCCTAAAGCCTTCCGGGCATGGGCCCTAATCCAAGTGATCCAGCCCCCTCCCTGACGGTTCCCCTAAGTCCACAGGCTAACGCCAACGAAGGGGAACCCAGTATCGCCAATCGCAGCGGTATCTTATTTTCATACGTTGCCTGTAAGGGTAACGCCTCTACCGACTGTTTTTACCCAGCTGTTTATGGGTGGACCGTTTTTCTAAATTATCCGATGGGTGTCTTTTTAGCGGGTCTTTTTCGCCAAAATTTAGGAGACTATTTTAAAAAATCATAGAATGCCAACAACTTTATGTGTAATGTTTGCCTGACAATAGACTCCGGAATGAAGGCGATAAAAGTTCTTTTCCTTACCGGTTTTTGAGCGTACAAACGACTGGTTTTTTTTCGTGCAGCTGCGCTATGTTAACGGTTCCCCAACCAAAAATTTTTAGCTTATTTGCCCGACTATCCCTACAGTCAGTGGCGATTTTTTTGCTGTGAGGGTTCCCAAAGCTTAAAACCAAATGTTAATATTCACCTTGAGTAAGTTTTCGGTAGAGAAGTAAGCTTTGTTGGGATTTCGATTTCAGTAATAGGGATATCTCCGTTTAACTCGCTACGTTGTTTTTTTGATTAAGGGGATTTCCTTATGTCTATTTATGTGGGCAATTTGTCCTATGATGTTACACGCGAAGATTTAGAGTCTGTTTTCAACGAATATGGCCGGGTAAACCGCGTCAGCTTGCCTATGGATCGCGAAGCTGATCGCCCCCGTGGTTTTGCTTTTGTTGAAATGGCTGCTAAGGACGATGAAGCTAAAGCCATTGAAGCGCTTAACGGTGCTGAGTGGATGGGCCGTGTGATGAAGGTCAATGAAGCTAGACCCCGCACGGCTGCTGCTGGCGGCAGTGGTGGTGGCGGTGGTAACTATCGTCGTAACTCTTTCTAAGGGGACAATAGAACCCCTGTAAGGACCACTGTAAAAGGTTGATTATGTCTGGCTTGGTTAAGGATGCTAGCTGTTTATTTTGCAGATTTGCAGATTATTCAACAGTAGGTTTTGCACAGTCAGCAAGATTAGGCTTTTAATGCAGATTCCCAATGGAGGGCGGTTTATGGAAACCGCCCTTTTTGGTGTGTCTGGTTCTTTTTTAGATAATGGGGGCATCGGCTTGGTGCCACATGTACAGGGCCAAGTAGGATCGATACGGGGCAAAGTGAGCTGCCGTTGAAATTGTTGTTTGGTTATTTGTTAGGGTTGCAAGACACTTGCAGGCTGTAGCATCTCCATCGGGCCAGATATCTGGGTCGCCAAAGTAAAAGATTCCCACCATATCTGCAGTCCATGGGCCTACGCCCCAAATTTTGGTGAGCTGCTGGGTGCGTTGTTTGTGGTCGAGGTTGCCTAATGTGGCCGCATCTATTTGGTGGGTGCGGTGGGCTAGGGCAATTTCTCCCATGGCTTTCGCTTTTGCTTTGGATAACCCACAGCTGCGTAGGGTTTCAGGGGACGCGGCGGTAAAATAATCCATTAGTGGTTGCCCCGCGGCTTGGGCTAGTACCCGCGCCCAAATTGATTGGGCGGCTTTGACCGATAGCTGTTGCCCGGCGACGGCGCGACAAAGACGCACGGGAAAAGGTACATCCTGGCGAGGGGCTAATGGTAATGGTCCGGCGGCTACGATCGCACGGGCTAGGTTGTCATTTATCTGCCGAGCGATCGCAACACATTGGCTATGTACTGTTTGGGCCTTCATGGCAAATCATCCTAAATTAGGGGCATTATCCCGATAATCTGTTCGTTGAGGAATATTCTGCCAGGGTGGCGTGATCCTGCAGGAGAGTCTTTTCCTAAACCCCATAATAAAAAAGCCTGGAACCATAGGTCCAGGCATAGGCTTGTTAAAAAGATCATGGCCTTGGGCATTGCAATCATGCTTTAAAGAGCTTTTTAGGCTTAAACCGTGAATTGGTTTTTTAACAGCTCCTTAGACACGTTAGTTAACTATCGGCAAACAAGGATTAGCCTGCGATCGCAAAGCCTGCTAAACAGTTTTGCTGTTTTACACAGCGCAGCCAAACAAACTATCTAAATACAGTCTGTTCACATGGGGCTGGGGGGCACCGTTTTGCATCAAAAAGAGAGAAAGCGCAGCCTGCATCACCCGTTCCTGACTCCAGAGCTCATGGGTATTCAAATAGTCTTGAATGGACACATGTAGGGCTTCAGGAATCTCAATCATCAGGCTAACGGTAGTGGTTGGATTGGTTGCAGAGGGCATAGGGATAACGTAGTTTGAATGGACAGTTACGACAAACTAACGCCTAACTAATAAAGCCTTGCCCAGCTGCTGTAATGAGGTTCGGAACAGCAGTATTGGACCCAGGACAACACTAATTAATCAGGTCGCTTGATTCAGTGGAGCTTCATTGTGCAGGAGACGATAGCAATCCGCAATGCCTGTTGGTCTTTAGAATCTTCTAATGAAAAAAAATACCTAACGAAACCAAGCGGGTTAGAACAATATTTTTGTTACTTTCCGTTACATTTAGGCTGCGATCCCTGCCTGTGTCGTTTTTCCACAGAATTGCTGAATGGTTGATAACGTCGTCATGGGCTGTGGAAAACCGCAGGGTAACTGGGGAAAAGCTTAGGAAAACCCTGGGGAAAAAATCGCCTATTGTTAAGAAAAATAAAGTCGTAAATTTACTGAGATCCGTCTTGATTTATACGAAATTTTTGGGCCCATATACGGGGTCCAAATCATTGCGGGGAAAGGTTTAGAAAGTTTTTACCTGACCACTTGGCCCATGTAGTTGCTCCATAGCTGGGCGGCCTGGGAGCTGCTGCCGTAGGTGGGGGCATTGTCGTCATTTCCTAGCCAGACACCGGTCACTAGGTCTGCGCTGGGGACAAACCCGATAAACCACAGGTCTATGCCATCGTTGGTGGTGCCGGTTTTGCCCGCCTCCCCCAGGCCCAGGTACGCACTGCGGCCGGTGCCCTCGCTGACGGTGCCCCGCATCATGGACGCCATGGTGCGGGCCGTATTCGGAGTCAGTACATCCTGGTTGATGTCGCCGGTGCTGTCCACCGAAAAGTCGAAGATAACGCGGCAGGTGCTGCGATCGCGATTGTTTTCGCAGTCACTACTATCCAATACCCGCTGAATCCCATGGGGACGATTCCACAAGCCATCGTTTGCGATCGCGCCCACGGCTCCGGTAATTTCCAGTGGGGTGACGCTACTTTGGCCCAATACCATCCCCGGCACCGGGTCCAAGTCCGACTCAATGCCCATGGTGCGGGCCAGGTTAGCGATGTTGTCCAACCCCGCTTCCTGAGCCACCCGCAGGGCCACCACATTTTCCGACAGGGCAAAGCCATCGTACATATCCAGAGAGCCACCGCCCGAACGGCAGCCTTGGTAAAACTGACCGCCCCAGTTCAAGTCATTACAGCTAAAGCTGGCACCGGCAGAAATGCCCTGTTCGAGGGCGCTGGCATAGGCAAATACCTTAAAGGTGGACCCTGGCTGACGAATGGCCTGGGAAGCCCGATTAAACTGGCTTTGGTTATAGTCGGCTCCGCCCACTAGGGCTTGGATTTCCCCCGTGGACGATTGCAGCGTTACCAGGGCTCCTTGGGAAAAACCATAGCGGCTCCCCAGGTTATCGATGCCCGTTTGCATCGAGGCCTCGGCCTGGGTTTGAACCGCTAAATTGAGGCTGGTTTCCACATAGAAATTGCCTTCCCGCGCCAGCCCAGCCCCCAAAATTTGGTCTAGCTCATCAAATATATAGCTATAAAAATAGGGGGCGCGAATACTTTGTAGCTGGCGCCGGGCAGCGGGACTAATTTCAATCCGCGATCGGCGGGCCCGACGGCCATCTTCCTGGTTGATCATCCCCAGGACAACCATGCGCTCGATCACGCGGTTGCGATAGTCCAGGGCATCATCGTAGCTTTGCACCGGGTTAAAGGCATTGGGGGCCGGTAAAATCCCCACCAGGGTGGCCGCTTCTTGAATATTCAGGTCCTTAGCCGATTTGCCAAAGTAAAACTGGGAGGCATCTTCAAACCCGTACAGGTTATTGCCCAGGTATACCCGGTTGAGATACAGCAGCATGATCCGGTTCTTGCTGTAAAACGTTTCGAGCTTGAGGGCCACAATCATTTCGCGAATTTTGCGCATGGCGCTGTCGTCGCTGCCCACATATTCGCGGTAAATGTTGCGCGCCATCTGCTGGGTAATGGTGCTGGCCCCTTCGCGGATAGAGCCACTGCTAAGGTTGGTTTTAGCGGCGCGGGCAATGCCCCAAGGGTCCACCCCCAGGTGCCAGTAATAGCGAGAATCTTCCGAGGCCACCACCGCCATGGGGAGATACTTGGAATAGTCTCGCAGCTTGTTTTTTTCAATGTGGGCCTGGTTATTAATCGGATTGATCAATACCCGATCGCCATTTTCATTGCCATATATGGATACAGGCCCCTGTACCGATTCGGGGATGGGCCGAATGGGAATTTTGGGCCATTCAATGGCTACTACCCAAAAGGCGGCCAGGGCAATGCTGCCGGTGATGCCATAGAGGCCGTAGCGAATGGTTTTGAGATACCAGGGGGCGGGGTTTTGAAACCGCACGGTAACGGCATCGTTGAGTTCTTTTGGCCCCAAACTGAGAATGTCTCCATCCTGGAGCTTAAAGGTTTTGAGCCGCTTTTTGCCGCAGTAGGTGCCGTTGGTGGATTTTTGGTCCTTGAGGATAAATGGAGTGCCTGGCTGGCTGCGATCGCGCGTCAACGTCAAATGGGTCTGACTCACCAGGGGGCTGCGCACCACAATGTCACAGCTCTTCGAACTCCGTCCCAGCACATAGTGATCGCCCACCAAATCATAGACCTGGCGTTGGCTTTCATAGTCCACCACCAGCTTCGGCACCCGGGCCCCAGGTTTCAACGCCAGTTTGTTGAAATCCACCCGGGCAACATTTTGAATCACCTGGGTCATCGTCCCCAGGATGGTGCGCGGTGGCGTCGTCGGCGAATTACGGCGGGGCGGCTGAGTCATTCCTGGACGTAGCGATTTTAGAGAAACAAATTAAGCATATTGATGGTATAGCAAACGTCCTGATGTATGAGGGTGTTTGCGTGTCACATTGGCGTTGTAGCTTAATGCTTTTAAGGGATATGGTGTGTCCTAACCAATGTGACCAACGCTGTAACTATTCCACCTGAGCCCGAGGCCCCTGAACTGGTTATTACAGCTATAGCAAAAATAACCAGGATTGCGGACATCATGCCACAGCTCACCTGATTTGCCCACGTTATCTAAATCTTTTCTAAGTCTATGGAGGGATGACAGTCCCCATGTCTATTTTGACCGGTCCTTGATAGACAATGGTTAAAGTAGTACTTCACATGCTATTTCAGCCCACTTGTTTGGATGAAAATTCTTTTTCTACACCCCAATTTCCCGGCTCAGTTTCGTCAGGTAGCGACTCTATTGGGGGCCGATCCAGCTCACCAGGTTGTCTTTATTACCGCCTGCGAAACCGGCCAAATATCCGGGGTGCAGAAGGTCCTTTATCGGCCGTCCCGTCAGGTGAGTGAAACTACCCATCCCTATGTTCGTGAGTTTGAAGGCTCTGTCTTGGCTGGGCAAGCCGCCTGGCGTGTTGCCGATCAGTTAAAGACGAAATATGGTTTTGCACCGGATGTGATTTATTCCCATGTGGGGTGGGGACCGGGACTATTTATGCGAGATTTGTTCCCTAAGGCTCGCTACATTGGCTTTTTTGAGTGGTACTACCGTGTATGTGGCTCAGATTTTGACTTTGACCCGGCTGAACTCAATAACGCCGACAACATAGCGCGGCTGCGGGTGAAAAATGCCTCTATTTTGATTGAGTTGGCGAACTGTGATGCTGGTTTGGTACCCACCCATTGGCAAAAACAACAGTTTCCGGCTGAATTTCATCCCAAACTGATAGTTTTGCACGATGGTATCGACACCACATTTTGTCAGCCTAAGCCCGATGCTAAATTAGTTCTGCCCCCGGTACCGACGCAGACTGTGCCCACCGATAAGGGGGCAATTAGTAAAAGGTCTAAAGGGAATACCGGTAAGGGATTTGGCGTTCAGTCGTCGAATAAGAAAAAGCCAGCCCTCTCGTCTACTGAACGCATTCAGCAAGCCTTTCAGAAAAATGGTTTGGACCTGTCCCATACCCCTGAAGTTGTGACCTATGTTGCCCGTGGCATGGAGCCTTATCGAGGCTTTCCCCAATTTATGGCGGCTATTGCTCAGGTGCAAAAAATGAGATCGCACTGCCATGTTGTTGTCGTGGGCCAAGACCGAGTAGCTTATGGCTCTTCCTTGCCAGATGGTCGCACTTATCGCGAAAAAGCTTTACAGGAAATTGATTTAGACCAATCCCGCCTGCATTTTACTGGTTCCCTGACCTACAATCAGCTGCTTCAGGTTTACCAAGCTTCTTCGGTGCACGTGTATTTGACCTTTCCCTTTGTACTTTCCTGGTCCATGTTAGAAGCCATGGCTTGTGGCTGTGTGGTGTTGGGTTCAAAAACTCCCCCTGTGGAAGAGGTGATTCGCGACGGTGTAAATGGATTTCTTATAGACTTTTGGGATATCAACGCCATTGCCGAAAAAATTAATGACCTTTTAGACCGACAACAGGACCTAGGCGATATACGTCATCAGGCAAGGGCCACTATCCTGGATAGATATGACCTGAAAAAATTGTTGCCGCAACATGTTGACTTTCTAGCAGGAAACCAGAAAAAACAGGAAGAAATTAAGTAGGCCAATCACATAGGACACATTAACCTTGAGCCTGTGGCTGTCAGTTAGACCTTTACAAGGATTGAGCCTTTAGTCTGAGTTTATGCAGCTCAGCCCAAAGGCGATTGATGAATCTAAATTTCAGGATGTTGGTCATGCTGTGTCTGGTGTGAGTTCAAATATCTGGCTATTGCCTCAAACATCCCCTAAGAATGTTTCCCTTCCTGTTGGGCCGTCACCAAAATCGCAATTAACAAGCAGATGATGCCTACATTGATCCAAATATCCGCCAGATTGAAGACGGGAAATCGGGTAATGGGAAATGCCTGAATAAAATCCACCACTTCCCCCGCCTTCACCCGGTCAATGCCATTGCCCAAGGCCCCGGCCAAAATAAACCCCCAACCAGCCCGCTCCCAGCGGTCTTCAATGCGCATCAGCAGACCATAGCCAGCGATGCCGATACTCACAATTACCGACAGCCAGGGCAGCACCCAACGGCAGCCATCGCCACTACAAATGCTCCAGGCCGCGCCCCGGTTGAGCACATAGGTAAAGTTTAAGACTCCAGGAATAATGGGCACGGGTTGACCCAGGGTGAAATTTTGCACCACCCAATGCTTCGTAATCTGATCGAGGAAAAGTCCAATAAAGGCAGCCACCCAGAAGAGGCGATTAATTTGATTTCTCCGTAATCTGGTCATGCTGCGATAACGCTACCTATAAATAAATAGAACAACCTAGTAAAACATCACCTTACGCATTCCATAGGCGAGTACCGAAACGGCACAGACTAATACGAGTTGGCCAGGAATGGGCGCAATTGAATAGGTGAAAATTGCATTAGCCAGAGACGGCGTATTCTCACCAGTCCACTGTAATACATAGGCCAGGGGCAAATACACCAATCCCACCCCATGAATTGTCGCTAACCCGCCCAAACAGCTCAGGGCCAAATTTTCTAACTTCAAGGTTTCTAAAAAGGCCAAATACCCACAAACCCAGGCGGCTGGAATAAATCCTAGAAGGTAGCCAAAGCTAGGTTCTCTCAGGTAGCTCACACCACCGCCCTGGGTAAACACTTGAAGATCAAAGGCCTGAAAAAGCACAATACCTAGGCTTAGATAGGCAATCTGAGATAAGGCCGCCGCATTTTTACCCCCCAGACACCCAATTAGCAAGACCGCCCCCACCTGAAAACTTACGCCCAGAGAAATTACCGCAAATCCGTTACCCCAATGCCATGGCACGTCGGTAATGAAGACTTCTAACCAGGTCCCTCCGATGGTCAAAATTAAACCAATTAATGCCCAGAGCAACTCTGCCGTTGCAAACACTGACCCATTCCTCACGCTGACGGTGGCTTATTCTATCGTTTCTGGTGGTGCGCAAAGTGGTGTTTTTTCGCATGGTGCTGGCCTTGGCCTGCCATGGCACTCAAACCACTGGTGGGCTGGCAAGCCTAAGATTTAGGATCAAATTTAGTGAAGCGTAAAGGGGCAAACGAGATCAAGCGTCACTGTTAACCCCTCACGCTTGATCAAGGCAGAATCCCAATTTTTAGCTTTGACGCTGCCCTAGACCATCGCCCAAACCGAGCCTAGGGTGACTGTCCCGCATGAATACTGTCGAACGTTACTTTTTTTAATGTCTCTGAAAATACACCCCCAACCAGGTTTTAGACTGGTTTTCTGACCCTTTTACATGGCTCTCTCTTTTTAAAAACATGTTTCCAACTCACCGCCCTCGTCGGTTGCGCAGCCATCCCCAATTGCGCCGCATGGTTCGCGAGAACATTGTGACCACCAGCGACTTTATCTATCCGCTGTTTGCGGTTCCCGGTGAGGGGGTGGCTAATGAAGTGAAGTCCATGCCCGGTGTTTACCAGCTTTCGATAGACAAAATCGTAGAAGAAGCGAAGGAAGTCTACGATTTGGGAATTCCATCCATCATTCTCTTCGGCATTCCTGAAGGCAAGGATGATGACGCCACCGGCGCATGGCACGATTGCGGCATTGTGCAAAAGGCTACGGAAGCGGTGAAAAAAGCTGTCCCCGATTTGGTGGTCAGCGTCGATACCTGCCTCTGTGAGTACACCCCCCACGGCCATTGTGGATACCTAGAGGTGGGGGACTTGACCGGGCGAGTGCTCAACGACCCAACCCTAGAACTCCTCAAGAAGACCGCCGTCTCCCAGGCGAATGCAGGGGCTGACATTATTGCGCCTTCTGGCATGATGGATGGCTTTGTGGGGGCAATTCGCTCTGGTCTAGACGAAGCCGGGTTTGAAAATATTCCGATCATGTCTTACGCCGCCAAGTATGCATCCTCCTACTACGGACCTTTTCGGGATGTGGCAGAGTCCGCCCCTCAGTTTGGCGATCGGCGTACGTATCAGATGGATCCGGCTAATGGTAAGGAAGCCATCAAAGAAATTGAGCTGGATATTACTGAAGGCGCAGATATGCTGATGGTGAAACCAGCGCTGGCCTATATGGATATCATTTGGCGAGTGAAGGAAGCGACTAACCTCCCGGTGGCGGCCTATAACGTATCGGGTGAATATTCCATGGTGAAAGCGGCCGCGTTGAATGGCTGGGTGGATGAAGAGAAACTCGTGATGGAAACCATGATGAGCTTCAAGCGGTCAGGGGCTGATTTAATTCTGACTTACCATGCTAAGGACGTTGCTCGCTGGCTGAAGGGACAGTAGGCCAGTCGTCGAATGCATAAAAATTAATCAGGGTGACAAAACCCTATGTAGACGTAACAATAATTAACGAACATTCGCCACCGTGAATGTTCGTTATTTTTTTATCTACTGCTATCCACCTATTAGGTTTAACCCTTGAGCATCTCGCCCGATATCCGCCCCCACTCCCACGATTCCCATGGCCATACCCACAGTGAGGAATCCCTCAAACGTATTGTCAATCGTCTATCCCGGATTGAGGGGCATGTCAGGGGGATCAAAACAATGGTTCATGAAGGCAGAGCCTGCCCGGATGTATTGGTACAGGTCGCGGCTGTGCGAGGAGCCCTAGATCGGGTGGCACGGCTGATTTTAGATGAACACATTAGCGAGTGTATTAGCCGTGCCGTCACTGAAGGCAACATAGAAGAGGAGTTGACTGAGCTAAAAGCGGCCCTAGATCGTTTTTTTGATTAGGTCTGTGCGATGGCAATTGGCTAACGTGTAAACCGGTTGCAACTCAGATTTTTAGAATTGTGCTTGAAAAGTTTCAAAAGATTGCGAAATGATACAAAAGTGACATTTTTGAGGCTGCTGTGAAGCCTAGGCAGAGATAGGGTTATGTCCGTTGAAGCAGGCTCAGGACGGTCTCTTGGTCGTTTGAGTACGTAAAAAAATGTAATGAAAAGCCTCATCAAAACAGTCTAGGGTTCAAATATGGCGATGTCCCGATGGCTAAAGCGGTTCCTGTTTTGGGTGGGGTTGAGTTTTATTCGACCTCTCATCTCAGTGCCCCTTAGTTCGTCGTCACGCGCAGCGGACGATATCAAACTCCATTTAACGTCGAGATAGTTTTTAGTATGAGCAGCAATTTAGCCGAAAAGCTCAAGAAGGGTACGCAGAAAGCGCACACAATGGCCGAGAACGTAGGCTTTGTTCGCTGTTTTTTGCGTGGTGTAGTTGAGAAAAAGTCTTACCGCAAGCTGGTGGGTAACTTTTACTATATTTACGCTGCCATGGAAGAAGAGCTAGAGCGCCATAAGGCGCATCCGGTGGTTTCTTCGGTTTACTACCCTGAGCTCTATCGCAAGGAAACCTTGGAAACTGATCTGGCTTATTACTATGGCCCCAACTGGAAGGAGCAAATTTCCCTTTCTCCAGCTGGGCAGGCCTATGTAGATCGCATTCGCCAGGTGTCCAATGAGGCTCCTGAATTGCTAGTGGGTCACTCCTACACTCGTTACCTGGGTGATTTGTCCGGTGGGCAAATCCTTAAGAACATTGCCCAGCGTGCTATGAACCTAGCCGATGATGAAGGGGTGGCGTTTTATGAGTTCCCCACCATTGAAGATGAAGGGGCTTTTAAGGATAATTATCGCAGCACCATTAATGCAGCTCCTGTAGACGAAGCGATGGCCGATCGCATCGTGGAGGAAGCTAATGATGCCTTTGGTATCAATATGCATTTGTTCAAAGAACTGGAAGGCAACCTGGTCAAGGCCATTGGTCAAATGCTATTCAATAGCCTTACCCGTGGTCGCCGCCGGGGTAGCACTGAGTTGGCTACGGCTGAGTAATAGGGTATTGCTACGGCAATAATGACCAGCGGGGCAGGCTCTCTTTTTGAAGGGCCTGCCCTTTGTTTTCCCTATGGGTTGGGGCCTGGGTGCGGTAGATGTATCTAGTAAGACCTTCGTGCCAGGGTTTCTACTGTTTAAATCTGCTGGCGGAGGCTTGTATCTTGAGTTATGTGCGTGAAACTGTAGGCTAGGGCTTGTTCTTTAGAAAGGACTCGGGTAGCATGGGGCTCACTTCTACATCGGTTTAGATGAGATCGCATCAATCTATCCTGATTACTAGCAAGTGAACTAGAAAAACTCTTATTAGCCATCAGCAATTTCGTATTGGTACCAAAGAACACTTGGGAGACCTGGGTTTTCTGCTATCTTTTGTTGGTGTGTGTGTAAACGTAACCACAACGAGCGTGGCTAGCGATCGCACGT
Organism: Leptothoe kymatousa TAU-MAC 1615; assembly: GCF_018739865.1. Taxonomy (GTDB): domain Bacteria; phylum Cyanobacteriota; class Cyanobacteriia; order Phormidesmidales; family Phormidesmidaceae; genus Leptothoe; species Leptothoe kymatousa. The sequence goes on from NZ_JADOER010000004.1 coordinate 445,746, forward strand.
GGGGAAAATTGGTGATTAAGGAGCAATCAAGTGGGGTTTGCCGTTAGGGTTGACGCAGATGGAGCCAGACACAATGACGGCTCTAGTCAAAGCAATTTAGTATCACTGCACTCCCCATCCCATGTGGCTGGAGCGCAGTCTATTCCCGATGCCGTACACAGTCCGGCATCTAAACCGTCGACTCCGGCCGAAGTTAAACAGCTGCCCACAGCGCCACGTTTGCCCCTGGGGTTAAAGCTTCTGGTGGGGTTGCAACAGGGGTCTACTATTTTTACCGGCGGTTTGGTGGCAGCTGCCCTAGTCATTTACAGTTGGACGGTTTATCTAGACAAAAGCGTCGCTCGAGCCTTTCGAGAGTTAGAAGTCCTCAAGGTTTCGACTCAGCAGGTGACCACCGTCAATGAAACTCTGAAGCACAGTATGGCGGAGCAAGCAGAATCCCCAACAGCTGGATTTAAACCGTTTGAGCCTAAGCGTGCTATCTTCTTGGCACCCGCACCTGTTCGGCCCTCCGTAGAGCATGCTCCAATGCCTGAAGCACCTGCTCCGATGTCGCATCCTTTGGGTTACTAAAACTAGCTAACCCGATGACAATTATGGGGTATGCGATGGGTCCGTTCCATGCACCAATCGGCTGAAGATACTCAGCTGGTTGCGCTATTTTGGCGCTAATCATGGGATCAACGGGTGTCCCTTACCTATTGTTGTATCCGTTTATGGTCACGCAGCCATCTAATCCCTTCCAGCGTCCACCGGCCCGTCGGCCTCGCCACTTAGCCTCGCCACGCTTTCGGCTAGTGACCGTTTGGGCCTTTTTGGTGCTGGTGATGCTAGGTCTGAGTGCTCGGCTGATACGGCTGCAGCTGGTGATGGGGGATCAGCTTAAGGTCCAAGCCCAAGAGCAGCGCCAGAGTTTACCTCAAGTGCCCCGGGCCTCCCGCCGCCCCATTATTGATCGCCAGGCCAATGTGCTAGCGGTGGATCGGGTGGTTTACACCATTTATGCCCATCCCATGTTGTTTAGCCGCTCCCGAGAGGAAATGGCGGCGACCCTGGGAAATGTGCTCAATCGTTCTCAGGACACCCTGCTGCAACGATTTCAAGAACAGGAAACCGGAATTCAGGTTGCGGTTGATGTGTCTGAAGAACTGGCCGAGCGGCTGCGCAATTTGCGGCTAGACGGCCTAGATTTATTGCCCAGTCAGCAGCGTTTTTATCCCCAGCAGGCGCTAATGTCCCAGCTGGTGGGGTATATCAATTTGGAAGGCGAGCCCCAGGCTGGGTTGGAATATGCCCTGCAAGACCAGCTGCTATATGACCTGGAGGATGTGCCCTTTCCCAATAGTTTGCAGCAGCAGCAGCCCAATCGAGATGATTTAAGGCTACAGCTAACCTTGGATAGCCGTTTGCAGCGGGTGGCCCAGCGTAATTTAGATGCCACTGTGCGGCGCTACAGCGCTAAGCAGGGGGCGCTGATTGTGATGGATAGTCGGGATGGGGCGATTTTATCCCTGGCGGTTACGCCCACCTATGACCCCAATCGCTATTACGAAGCCAATGTGGAGCAGTTTAAGAACTGGGTCGTGAGCGATCTCTACGAGCCGGGGTCCACGTTTAAGCCAATTAATGTGGCCATTGCCCTAGAAGAAGGGTTAATTGTCCCAGATGAGTATATCTACGATGAAGGCAAGCTGGAGTATGACCAGTGGACCATTCAAAATGTCGATTACAAGGCCGTCGGTGGACGGGGATCGATCAACATTACCGATGTACTGCGCCATTCTAGCAACGTGGGCATGGTGCACATTATGGAGCGCTTAAAGCGGTCTGATTACTACAGTTGGTTGGAAAAAATGGGGCTGGGCTCTTCCACCGGCATTGAACTGCCCGCCGAGGCCTTGGCTCAGTTGAAAAGTCGTTCCCAGTTTGTGAATAACCCGGTGGAAGCGGCCACTACGGCCTTTGGCCAGGGGTTTTCGCTCAATCCTATTCAGCTGGCACAGCTCCATAGTGCCCTGGCCAATGGCGGGCAGTTAGTGAGTCCCCACGTTGTTCGTGGGCTGGTGGATCCAGAGGGCAACCTCGCCTGGCAGCCCCAGCGCCCCGATGGCAAAAAGCTATTTTCTAAAGAAACGACCCAGACCGTGGTCAAGATGATGGAAGCGGTGGTGGAGTCTGGGTCGGGCCAGCCAGCCCAGGTGGCTAACTATCGTTTGGGCGGTAAAACGGGGACAGCCCAAAAGGCGAATGAGTATGGCGAATATGGCGATGGTCGTTTGGTCAGCTTTGTGGGGATTTTGCCGGTTGAAAATCCTCGCTATGTGGTGCTAGCGGTGATTGATGAACCCTTGGGGGAAGATTCCTATGGGTCTACCGTGGCCGCTCCGTTGGTTAAATCTGTGGTGGAGTCTCTGGTGGTGATGGCTGGTGTGCCGCCGTCGACGGCTGAGTAAATACGGCAAGCTCTAGTTGTTTCACGGCGAGCTCCAGATCGTCGTTCAAAATTTGAATATCAAATTCCGACGCGGCCTGGATTTCTATCTGGGCTCGGGCCATGCGTTTTGCGATCGCATCATCCGAATCCTGGCCCCGTTCTCGAATTCTGGCTTCCAACTCTTCCACGCTGGGGGGCAACACAAAAATTTGCCGGGCGGCTGGCAGACTTTCCCGTACCTGGCGGGCCCCGTCCAATTCAATTTCTAAAATTACCGTATGGCCCCGGTCAATCATGTGTTCGAGGGGTTTGCGGGGGGTGCCGTAGAGATTGCCCGCAAACTCAGCCCATTCCAATAAGTCCCCCTGGGCCACCATCGCTTCAAATTCAGGTCTTGAAACAAAATAATAATGTTTGCCATTTTCTTCCCCTTCGCGGGGCTGACGGGTGGTGGCCGAAATGGATAGCTGAATGTCTGGGTGTTGCCCTAGCAAGTGGCGCAGCAAGGTGCCCTTACCCACACCGCTGGGGCCAGTAAAGACAATCAATTGCCCCGTCGGTTGGGATACCCTGTTTTTAGTGGCTTGGTCATTGGGGGGGACCGATGTCGAAGGCATGGCAAATCTCGAAAAAATAGCAGTGACACATCCTCAGGCCAGGCCCCTCTGGGCACCGATGCCTTCAGATCTCCGTTGTAGCAGATAGAGCCATAAAGCTCTGGACAATTTTGCTCCAGCAATGGCGCACTAGCCATGGCCGGGGAATGCCCGAAAACCTATGGTGCCCTGGAGTTACTCCGGAGGCAAGTCAAACAGCACCGTGGTCATGTAGCGCTCGGCCCAGTCTGAATCGAAGGCTTTTTCTAAAATGCGACGGGTTTTATCGTTTTGTTGCTGCTGGGTGCAATAGTTGCGTTGCCCCGCCAAAATGCTGGCCCGCTGGTTGGGGGTGGCCGGTGTGGCCACCGCCTGGTGGCAGTGCACGGTGAGATAGTGTTGGACCTGATCTAAAAAGCGGCGATGTTCCTGCTCATCAACGGGTTTGATAAAACAGCAATAGTCCGAAAAAATATGGCCCCAGCTGGGTAATTCCCTGGGTTGGGCATAGCCGGATGTGCCGGTGCCCTGTAGGGCCAGGTTATAGGCGGCTGGCAGCCCCTGGGGGCTGGTGGGGGACAGATCGACCACGGCGGCACTAATCTGACCGCGCCCGCTGACAATGTCGCAGCCAAACATGGGTAGAGCGTACTCGGGGCGGGGGAACATAACGCAGTGGAGAATGTCCAGATTGGGGCCCACCTTGGCTAGCTCTAGGTGTAATTTTCGAAATTCTGGAGTTTGATAACAGGAATTTTCAATGACCAGCCGTTCGCCCTCTAAACGGCTCTCGACATAGCCCAGGTCTGCCGGTAGATGGTAAGGCGATAGGTTCAGGGTGCGGTGCCAGGTCGCTTCAATAATATCAGCCAGTTCGGATATGACTGCATGCTGAGACTGGCGGATGGAAGACTTTACCGTAATCGACATGGATGAGTGTTCAGTTCACCTAGTAAATGGATTGGACTGCACCATTAGAAAACGGTATCGTCGCAGAAAAATAACCAACAGCCGTATTGACCTTAAGTATGACTGGCCGTTTACGAATTGCAATATGTCAACCGGTTACAGAGAGTTTGTACCCAGAATCAGCAATCCCGCTTAATCCATTTTACAGCAGTGCCTAGGCCTCAGACAGGATTACCGCTGTATGTGCCAAATCATCAGTCGATTCCTGATGTTGACTTTTTCGTGGGGAAAAGATGGATATGCAATTGTTTACTCCCTTAGGGATAGCTGTCGTTGCTGATTGAGAGGATAGATTGCTTCTGCTAACTCGCTTTGGAGCATTGAGTTTACAGAATACACCTTCTTAAATCCGATTGAGGATTAGCGACGACAAAGTTTAAGGGTCTTTCACAGGTTATCTCAACTGGTGTCTGAATGCTGGTTGTTTAATCGTGCCCTTACTTTTGTTGCCCGTTCTTTTCACACTTTTTTCGTCTGCGCTATGGTGGCCACGCAACTTAGAACTCGCCAGGTCTTGGGGTTAAATCAACGTCAGTATGAAGGCCTTAAAACCTCACTTCAGCTTAATCTCCGGCGTCAGCTTTTGATCGCAGTGTGCGACAGCGATACCCTGCAGCACCAGCTGGTGGATCGGCTCCGTTCAGATTTGGCCACCTTGAGTCCCGCTTTGGATGACTTTGGGTCTGTGGCCATAGAGCAGTTGACCTTTGACCCCCGTCAGCCAGATTTGGTGGTGCAGTTGGTGCACTGGCTGAAGCAAGCTCCTAAGCCTACGCCCCATTTGCAGGTGGTGGGTTTGGAGGCGATGACCCACCAGTCTATGCGATCGCAAAACCATTTCCTGCGGTCCCTGGAAAATATTCAATCCCTGCTACCCCATTTAGACAGCAGCCTGGTGATCTGGGTATCGTGGCCCTGGTACCGCACCCTAGAAAAATCTGCCCCCGAGTTTTGGCAGTGGCGCAGTGGTGTGTTCACCTTTGTGAGCGAACCCGTCAATGGGGTGCCGGAATCGGCTGCGACACCGATGGTGAATGGCCTTTACGGTGAAACCCCCACCAGTGAACCCGATGCGGACATTTGGCAAATTCTCAGTGAAGATTTAGCCCAGCTAGATCGGGCCTCTGGGGCTCAACAAGAGACCCAAACCGTGCCCCAGGAAGGGCGTTCCGTCGCTGCCGACGGCCCTGCACCAGCCGGTGGCACAAATATCATCAACTTGGAGAATCCCCTAGAATTTTTGGCCCAGCGGGAGAGTGAAGGGGCAGATGCGGCGGAACTCGTCGAGGGCTATCGCACCCTTGGGCATCACTATCGAGATGTGATTGAAGCGGGGACGATAACGCCCAACCTATTGGATATTGCCATTGCGACCTTTGATCGATATCTGCACTGGCTACCGGAAGGGGATACCCAGCGTGCTGCCGGGCTGAATGATCTAGGTACATTGCATTGGCTTCAGGCCCAACACCAACGCGATCGCACTGCCCTGGTGGCTGGCATGAAACACAGCGCCGACCTATACAAAACCGGGCTGCAATATGCGGATGCGGACGGCGAAATCAGCAGTCGTCTCCACGGCAATTTGGGGGCTGTGTACAGCGCATTAGCCAACTATGACGACTCCGTCACCCACCTCAAAGCAGCCGTGAATGCCTATCGTCAGGCCCTGCCCTTTAGCTCCATAGAAACCGCCCCTGAAGAATATGGCATGTTGCAAAACAGCCTGGGCTCCGTGTACTGGAAGCTGGCCTATTATGAGCAGCCCAAGTCCTACCTCCACCGTGCCATTGCCGCCTATAACGAAGCCCTACGCTGCCACAATCCTGAAACCTCTCCCCTAGACTATGCTGCCGTGCAAAACAATCTCGGCATTGCCTACTGGAGTTTATCGCGCCACGAACGGCCGATCTTTTTGCTCAAGCATGCCATTGCCGCCTACCGTGATGCGCTGAACTATCGGACGCCGGCAACGGATGCGGCCGCCTGTGCCAGCACCTATAACAATCTGGGCACCGCGTTTTGGGAATTGGCGAACCACCCTGAGGCCCCAGCCGATCCCCAGGGGCGCTATAAGCAAAACGCAGTGATTGCCTACGAAGCGGCCCTGAAAGCGTCGGAGTTGGCTCCCTCTAGTTTAGATTTAGCCTCCATTCGCCATTGTTTGGGCAGTATTTACGACAAAATGGCGCGGGGTATGGAAACCGACCCAGAACTGGTGGCGGCCCATTTAACCCGCGCCTTAGAACACTATGTCGTGGCGCTAAAAACCACACCGAAGGAGGCGGCCACCTACGAGCCTATGTTTAAGTCCCTGGTGCGCAATGTGTCTAGCCACTATGAACTCCTAGGCATGGATGGCCAAAAGCAGGCCATGAATCAGGTCCCCGCCGAACTGCTGCCTGAGGTGATGTTGAAGGTATAGGGCTGGGTATACACAGGCCCTGGAGACTAGCACTCACGAGGGAAGGCGATTATCCCTTAGAATTGGCCAGTTTTGGGGCTGATTTAGCTAATACGGCCTGCAGTTCCTTGGTTAGATCATTGTCGTTACGATGGGCCTCCCAAGGACCGCTGTGTTTGGCATCGAATTGCCATTGCCCGGTGATGTGATTGCCATCTTCTGAGACGGTGCCGCTATATTGGATGGTGTAGGTGGGGTTGTTGAAATATTGTTTGGAAAAGGTGATGCGTCGACCTGTGACGTCTCCCTGAATTTGAGCTTCTCCCAGGGGGCCATCGTCCATGGTGCGCCCACTTAGACTATTGTGGGCTTGGACAAAAGTGGCCTCGAAGCGAGTGGGAGTCTCTGCTTGCCAATAAGAGCCGAGCCAGGAACCGGTGAGTTCAGCCATTGCTATGTGTCCTCGCGCCAGCATTGCGCCATATCACTATTATTCTTGATTGTGCGATAACTGGCTTGATTTGGCGCGTTGATTTGGCGTTGATTTTATTGACCCGTTGATGGGGGCGTTGACGGTCTCCATAAAATTGAATAAATGCCCATATTTTCAGATGATAGATGGGCACTTCAGTTTCCCCAAGGCTGAGACCCTACTGTTCCTTTGTTACCCTTCGTCCCATGGCGTTGTTTCTTATTTTTGCCCTGTTGGTTGCATTTATTGCGATCGCATTTGCCCTCCAAAACGATCAGCTGATCAACATCAACCTTTTTGTCTGGCAGCTGCAGGATCAACATCTAGCCACCGTATTATTAGCCACCTCTGGGTTAGGCGTTTTGTTTGGCTTACTCGTCACCATTCCCGCCTTCCTCAAACGAGAGTGGCGGATCTCCCGCAGCAAAAAACAAACCCACAGTTTAGAAGATCAGCTCTTAGCTAAACAGCAGGAAGTCGAGAGCCAGACCCGCAGAGCTAGTACCCTACGCCACAGCTACCAAAATCTGCTGCAATCCCTAGACCTCCTCGATAACACCACCGGTTTCGTCAGCGATGCCGCCGTATCGCGCACCACCCGTTCCTTGCTGCAGCAAATGCCCCAGGGGCAGCTTCCGTCCGTTGGCCTATTGTTGGTGCAGCCCCAACCCCGCCAGAGCCTTGCCAGCGACCTCAAAAAAGAACAAGCCCTCTGGTCTGCCGTTGCCCAAATTTTGCAGCACAATTTAACCGTAGATGCCTGGTTATTTAGCAATAATCAAGGGCTATTCACCTGTAGCCTGACCGGGCTGGACCTAAAAGCCGTCAACCAATATGCAGAAACCCTACGGTCTGTCCTCACCAATGAGCCCGTAACCCTTAGCGATGGCACCCAAACGGCTTTGGATGTCAACATTGGCGGGGCGGTGACCGATACTGAACACCCCACCACCGATGAGCGGCTCCTAATCGCCAAGGCCGAAGAATCCCTGGCCCTAGCGCAGAAACGAGGTCGAAACCGTCTCCGTATTATCTGGGTAACCGATTAGGTGCTTTAGTCATGGATTCAGAATTTTTCTGTTAATTTTTTTACCAAGCTGAAAAAGCATAAAGCCTGGTTTTTCAACGGTTATGAGTATTTTTACTCACTAATTCTAAGGATCCCAAAGCGTATTCCTAGACACAGACTTCTTGAGCCCAGTACCGTTGGTGCATAAGATAAAGCTAACGACTGAGTTTAAGAAAATCTAAAGGAGCAGGAGGTATCCCTATGGCAGAACGCCCAATTATCCTTGGTATTGTAGGAGACAGTGCCGCCGGTAAAACTACTCTGACTCGCGGGATTGCTCAGGTTCTGGGTGAGCATGACGTAACAACCATTTGTACTGACGACTACCACCGTTACGATCGCCAACAGCGTAAAGAAATGGGAATTTCTGCGCTGCACCCCGATTGCAACTATGTGGACATCATTGAGCAGCACCTAGAGCTGCTTCGTCAGGGCGAACCTATTCTGAAGCCCATCTACAACCACACCACCGGTGAGTTTGATGCGCCAGAATATATCGAACCTAAGAAGTTTGTGATCGTTGAAGGCTTGTTGGGCTATTCTAGCCAGCGAGCTCGCAACGCTTACGACGTTAAGGTCTATCTAGCTCCCCCCGAAGATCTGCGCACCAAGTGGAAAATCAAGCGTGATACGCGCAAGCGTGGCTATGACGAGACTGCTGTATTAGCTGCCTTGGCTGCCCGTGAGCCCGACTCCGAGGCCTTTATCCGTCCCCAGCGTAAGTGGGCTGATGTGGTAGTCACCTTTTACCCCCCAGAGAATCCCGAAGAAGCGGCCAACGATCTGCTGCTCAACGTGAATCTGATTCTGCGCCCCACGATCCCTCACCCCGATTTCACCGACATCCTCGATAGCGACTTGGGTAAGGCGATTCGTCTGGGGCTAGAGCGTGACATGGGTAAGCCTGTGGACGTTCTATCCATCGATGGCCATGCCACTCCTGAGCAGGTTCAGCAGCTAGAGCGCACCCTGTGCAGCGATGTCCCTTATCTGGGTCAGTTCTGTAGCCTCGAAGGCAACCAGGAAGTGGGTAAGATTGTCGGCACCACCGGTGAAACTTTGCAGAGCTATCCCCTAGCCCTGACTCAGCTTTTGATCACCTATCACATGCTGATGGCCATGGGGAGTGCTGGCAAGGTTAAGGTCGCTGCATAAACAATTCCGTTGCTAATTCTTTGCGGGATGATTCTATTTGCCACATTTAGGCAATCCGCCAGTGGTGCAGGTCGTTTTATCCTTTGGGTTAGCAGCGGTAGGTGCCAAGCCTATGCTTGGCCGTAGGTGCCAAGCCTATGCTTAGCCGTAGGTGCCAAACATAGGTTTGGCCGTGGGCCTACTGACAATTTTGGAAAAAACGCTCTCCAGAGAGAATCCGGAGGGCGTTTCTTTTGGTGTTTGGCCAGCCATAGCCATTAAGGGAAAACCAGCTTCTGGGTAATGTACGAGTGCCGGAGCCCATGCCGTATGCCACAATGGCCCTGCATCATCATGTTGCGTGGCCTTAGGCCTGCTCTACCATGTTTCGTCTTACCCGGTTACCCGCTATTCACCAGTTTGCTAACTATGACCAGTGGCGTCATCGATTTATGCAGCGGCGACTGCGGCTAGGGCTTGTCTTTGGGTTACTGTACTTTGTCTCTTTTTTACCCCTAGACGCCCTTTCCTATTTTTCTACGGGCCAGGATCCATTCAAGCTGTTGTGGATTGGTATGAACCTAATTCGCATCCTATTGCTATGTCTGTGTTTATGGCTGATGCGAAAACAGGCCTATCAACCCCGCCGGGTGATGGTTGTTTTTTTGTTGGCATCCTGGTCTATCAATCTTTTACATCGATTCTATGAAACGTATCAGGGCGTGGTCACCAACACCCCGATTTCGGATCCCGATCTGTTTAGTTGGGCACTCTCATTCATTGCTCAGGCCACTTTAGTGCCGGTGGTTTGGCCGTTGCATCTGATCTCTCAGGCTGTGGCCATCGTGTATTATTTTGGCGTGAATACGCTGCTGGGGTTGCAGGTGGCTACACCGGGGGTGCCCACGGCAAAGTTGTTGCTCAATACATTTTGGATTTGTTGTATTTGCAACGTTTCTGTTTATTTCTATGAGCGCCTCTCGCGACAAAACTTTGCGATCAACCGCCAGCTACTGGAGGCCCAGGAAAAGTCAGAACGGTTGTTGCTCAATATTTTGCCTCGCTCCATTGCCGAACAGCTTAAGCAGGGGCCCGAAATTATTGCAGAGAGCTTTTCTGAGGTGACGGTGTTGTTCGCCGACATTGTGCACTTTACCCAGCTTACGGAGACCCAGCCCGCTGTGAAAATTGTCGATTTATTGAATCAAGTGTTTTCGCGGTTTGATCAGTTGGCGGAACGTCATGGTTTGGAAAAAATTAAAACCATTGGTGATGCGTATATGGTGGCCGCAGGGTTGCCCCAGCCGACGACCAACCATGCCGCTGCGGTGGCCGCCATGGCGGTGGAAATGCAGGAAACGGTGGCGGAGTTTAATGCCGAGACCCAGCAGAATCTGGCCCTACGCATTGGCATTCACACAGGGCCTGTGGTGGCCGGTGTGATTGGTTTGAAAAAGTTTGCCTACGATCTGTGGGGCGATACGGTCAATACGGCTAGTCGCATGGAGTCCCATGGGTTACCTAACCAGATTCAAATTAGTGAAGCCACGTATCAACATTTGCAGACCGAACATTATGAGTTTCGTTCGCGAGGCCCGATTTTAATTAAGGGTAAGGGGCAGATGGTGACCTATTTATTGGAGCCCTGTGGGACGGATATTCATTTGGATCGAGTCATTGTATCGCCCTAGGCTGGCTGGTTGCTGTTGGGCGAAAACAACTGGAACTCGCTAACTTATTTTTTCGCTGCTGCGACATAATCTGTCTCCGTCCCTAATCTGTAACAATATAGGGTCTGTATGGATCGCGAAGGAATTAACCATGGCTGACAATCGTAAAAGCCGCGCTATTACCCAAGGGGTACAACGTTCGCCCAACCGTGCCATGCTACGGGCCGTGGGCTTTGGAGATGATGATTTTAAGAAGCCCATCGTTGGCCTGGCGAATGGCTATAGCACCATTACCCCTTGCAATATGGGGATTAACACCTTAGCTCTGCGGGGGGAAGCGGCCCTGCGGGATGCCGGTGCCATGCCCCAGATATTTGGCACCATCACCATCAGTGATGGGATCTCCATGGGCACCGAGGGGATGAAGTATTCTTTGGTGTCTCGGGATGTGATTGCGGACTCCATTGAGACGGCCTGCACGGGCCAGAGTATGGATGCGGTGTTGGCCATTGGTGGCTGCGATAAGAATATGCCGGGGGCGGTGATTGCGATCGCACGCATGAATATCCCCGCCGTCTTCGTCTATGGCGGCACCATCAAACCCGGCCACCTCGATGGCGAAGACCTCACCGTGGTCAGCGCCTTTGAAGCCGTGGGCCAATACAGCGCCGGTAAAATCGACGAAGAACGCCTCACCGCCGTCGAGAAAAACGCCTGCCCCGGTGCCGGTTCCTGTGGCGGCATGTTCACCGCCAACACCATGTCCTCCGCCATTGAAGCCATGGGCTTAAGCTTGCCCTACTCGTCCACCATGGCCGCCGAAGACGAAGAAAAAGCAGAAAGCACCGAAAAATCTGCCTATGTTCTCGTAGAAGCGGTGCGTAAGCAGATTTTGCCCAGTCAAATTCTCACCCGCAAAGCCTTTGAAAATGCCATCTCCGTCATTATGGCCGTGGGCGGGTCCACCAACTCCGTGTTGCACCTATTAGCCATTGCCCACACCATCGGCGTCAAACTCACCATCGACGACTTCGAAGAGATTCGGCAGCGGGTGCCCGTTTTCTGTGACCTGAAGCCCTCCGGTCGCTATGTGGCCACCGACCTACACAAAGCAGGTGGTATTCCCCTGGTGATGAAGATGCTGCTAAAGCAAGGTTTGCTCCATGGCGATGCCCTCACCGTCAGCGGTCAAACCATCGAAGAAGTGTTGGCCGATATACCCGATACCCCCAGCCCCGATCAAGACGTGATTCGGCCCTTTGGTCAACCCATGTATGCCCAAGGCCACCTGGGTATTTTGAAAGGCAACCTGGCTACCGAAGGGGCCGTTTCTAAACTGACCGGTATCAAAAAACGCGCGATTACTGGACCTGCCAGAGTTTTCGAATCAGAAGAAGATTGTTTAGACGCAATCTTAGCAGGCAAAATTAAAGCCGGTGATGTGATTGTTGTGCGCTACGAAGGGCCAAGGGGTGGTCCCGGCATGCGAGAGATGTTGGCTCCCACATCGGCCATCATTGGTGCAGGGCTAGGCGATTCCGTCGGCCTGATTACCGACGGTCGTTTTTCCGGCGGTACCTACGGCATGGTGGTGGGTCACGTAGCCCCTGAAGCCTATGTGGGGGGAACCATTGGCCTAGTGGAAGAGGGTGACTCTATCACCATCGATGCGGATCAGCTATTGTTGCAGCTGAATGTGTCGGATGAGGTGTTGGCCAAGCGTCGAGAAGGATGGTCTGCCCCTGAACCTCGCTATAAGCGCGGTGTGCTGGCAAAGTATGCCACCTTAGTCTCGTCTAGCAGTCAAGGTGCCGTGACCGATAAGGATCTGTTTTAGAGCAATCAACACTGCCTAGCTAACCTGTTTCTCAGTATCAACAACCTTTCTGATGGGACAAAGCTCCTGTTAGGAAGGTTGTTTTTATGAAGTGTTAATCTTCTCTACGTTGATAACATGTCAGCCGCTGTCAGCGTCCAATCGGGAAACGTCTTAGAAACAACGACCGTGTTATCCATAAAAACGGATGCTTCGTAGCCATCAGCTGTTAAAAACAATACGGTTACCCGTTGGTTTTCTGGATCGACAATCCAATATTCTGGAATTCCTCTCCATTCATATTGGTTGCGTTTTTCGATATAGTCGCGTCGATGGTTTTCTGGCCCAGGGCTGACTACTTCTACCACCAACATGGGTGGGTGCATATCTAGACGAATGGCCGATTGTCCAGAGGTTTTTAACTGTTCTAAATGCTCTGGTAAGAGTACTGTGATATCTGGAAATCGGTTTTTGGGTTGCCCTGGCATTTCAATGGCAAGCTGATGGCTGCGTACCCGTCGGAAGCCGACTAAGTCTGACAGTGCGAGATCCATGGCCCGAGCGATAATTACGTTTTCGTCAGACCCGTGGGGGATTTCTATCAGTTCTCCGTTGGTTAGCTCATAGCGTGCTTCTGTATCCTTACAATGGGCAAGGTAGTCATCAAAGGTTTTAAGTTTCGGCTTAGCTTGCACCATTGGATATGGCCTCGGTGCGCAAACATTTCTATCCTAATTCAGGACTATCGTGACAGTCTTAAAATGGAGATGTGATTTTACAGTGTGAAGCAAATAATGGCTTCTATTTTTTCCCTAGGTTAATAGGCTAGGACTTGAAGAGCTTAAGCGGTTGAAGCTGAAACTAATCTCCAAGACATTCTGGTTAAAATATTTAATAAGAGGGATTGTTTGTGGGAAATAAAATTCGCTACCTTAATACAGATCTTGAGCTGGTTTCTGCAAGCGATCTCACTTCTCTGGTTTCTGTTTTTGAGGCGATGGATCTTTGTATACTTCACTGTGCTCAGTATGACAGACTTTGGTATGCAACCCTGGAAGTGTCTTCTCAATATGATGAACCGGAAGCTACCATTGCTGAAATGCTGGCTGTTATTGAATCATTAGATCGGGATAGTCGAGCTATATGGAATAGCTGTACGAAGCGCGAGTTTGACATTGGTTATGAATGTTCTCAATCATCGAAGCCTGTGCAGCAGAATCTTTCTAGTCAACTACTTAATCGTATTGCTACTGTCAATGCCTCATTGGGCATCACTCTATATTCCACATTGACGAGTGAAGAACCAGTTTCTACCCGATAGGTTTTGTAGAAAGACTCAACAATATTGTTACCAAATTTTCGCCATAGCTAATGTGAAATCTGGTAGTTCTGGATCACCTGGAACTACATCAGGATCCTTTAAAGTCTCAACAGGTCGGTCTGGGCGATAAACATAAACTGTTTTATTTTTGCGATCAATCAAAAAGCCCAAGCGCAAACCATTGTCTAAATACTCCTGCATTTTCTCTTGCAGACTTTTCAACGTATCGCTACTAGAACGTAGTTCGATAACAAAGTCCGGACAAAGTGGAACAAACGCAGCTTGCTCTTCAGGAGACAGTTGGTTCCAACGCTCAAGGGTTATCCATGCCGCATCGGGTGAACGTGTTGCGCCATTGGGTAGTGTAAAGCCACCAGATGATTCAAACCCAATTCCTGTCCCATCCTTATCTGCCCAGTTAAACAGTTGCTGTACTAAACGCCCATTACTGTGGCTAGTATCTGAAAAAGCAGGTGGCGTCACAATAATTTTCCCTTGGGCTGTCCGTTCAATGCGTAATTCTCGATTTACCAGGCAGAAGTCTATAAAGTCTTGCTCCGTCATGTTAGCCATAGTAGGTAACTCGATGGCTAAGGGTGCATTGAAGGAATTCACATGTAGTGTGCTCATAAATACTAGTGCCCAGAAACCTATCTAACGACCTATTTATAGGTTAGCTCAAAATAAAAAGCCCCCACCGGCCGGCAGGGACTTTCTTAAAAACATTCTCCTAAAAAGAAGAAGGCTTTAGGCTAAGACTTACTTGTCATCAAGAGCAGCAATACCAGGAAGAGTCTTGCCTTCTAGCAGCTCGAGGCTAGCACCACCACCGGTGGAAATGTGGCTCATCTTCTCAGCAACGCCAACCTTCTCAACGGCAGCAACGGAGTCACCACCACCGATGATGGACATGCAGCCAGTGGCAGTAATATCAGCCAAGGTGTTAGCCACAGCTTCAGTACCGGCAGCAAATTTTTCGAACTCAAATACACCCATGGGGCCATTCCAGATAACGCCCTTACAATCAGCAAGAGCTGCCTGGAATACCTTGATGGAGTCGGGGCCGATGTCTAGACCCATCCAACCATCGGGAATTGCTTCAACGCTAACGGTTTGAGCATTGGCATCGGGGGCAAAGTTGTCGGCAACAACAACGTCGGTGGGCAGCAATAGCTCAACGCCCTTCTCTTTGGCCTTAATTTCTAGGGCCTTAGCCAGCTCTAGCTTGTCTTCTTCCACCAGAGACTTACCCACAGCAAGACCACGGGCCTTGTAGAAGGTGAAGATCATGCCGCCGCCGATGAACAGCTTGTCTACTTTCTCGAGTAGAGTTTCGATGACGCCAATTTTGGAGGACACTTTGGAACCACCAACAATGGCTGCGAAAGGACGCTGGGGGCTGTCCACAGCGCTCTGTAGATACTGAAGTTCCTTTTCGATTAGCAGACCGCTAACGGAAGGGCTGAGGTACTCAGTCACACCAGCAGTGGATGCGTGGGCACGGTGGGCAGTACCAAAGGCATCGTTAACGTACATGTCAGCGACGGATGCCAGGTTCTTCGCAAACTCAGGATCGTTGCTGGTTTCGCCGTCGTAGAAACGTACGTTTTCTAGTAGGGCAACCTGACCGTCGGCCATACCGTCTACGGAAGCTTTAACCGCATCGCCGATGCAGTCGTCGCACTTGATCACGTCCTGGCCCAATAGCTCAGATAAACGCACGGCAACGGGCGTTAGACGCATGGCGTCAACCACCTTGCCCTTGGGACGACCAAAGTGGCTGCAAAGGATAACCTTTGCGCCTTTGCTGGTTAATGCTTGGATGGTAGGCAGAGCGGCCCGAATCCGAGTGTCGTCTGTAATTTTGCCCTGATCGTCAAGGGGCACATTGAAGTCTGCCCGCATCAGCACGCGCTTACCTGACAGATCAGCCGCGGACAAATCAGTTACGGATTTCTTTGCCACAGAACTATCCTCCTTATCTCCTAATGCAGTTTTGTAACGTTACGTACGTCCCACTTCAAAGCTAGGACAAGCTTGATTACCCTAGGTGTTAAAGCGTTAATACATTTTCTTTACTCAATAGGTATTATCGCTTATTGCGGCTCGGATTTTTGATCGAAGTCTAGGGTTTTCCCTCGTTATGTTTAAGAACGTTCTCTTTCCGATAGATGCCAGTCCAGAAGCGCAACAGGCGGCATTTAAGGCGGCTGAATTGGTGAAGCATCATCAAAGTCATTTGATTTTACTATCAGTCGTTGAACCCTCTAATGACGCCCATCCTGAACAAGCGTCCCCAGAGGCAGTGGCTCAGTTACTGGAAAAGGCGAAAACTGTATTTACGAATCAAGGAATTGATACGGAGGCGATTGAGCGGGAGGGTAATCCGGCCTTTGTGATCTGTGATGTGGCGGATGAGCTGGCGGCGGATCTGATTGTGATGGGCTGCCGTGGCATTGGGTTAACGCCGGAAGGTCAGTCGGAGAGTGTGAGTGCTCGGGTGATTAACCTGGCGCCCTGTCCGGTGATGGTGGTGCCATAAAAGGCGCGGGGAGTTGACTATTCAAACCCCATTGCCCACTCCCCTTACACCGCTGACCGCTAAAATAGATTGCCGACCTCATCTTGCGTCCCTATGTCTTCGCCTTCTATTCAGTGGTACCCGGGCCATATTGCTAAGGCGGAGCGTTCTTTGAAAGAGCAGCTAAAGCGGGTGGATGTGGTGTTGGAGGTGCGGGATGCGCGGATTCCGTTGGCCACACACCATCCGGAGGTGGATGGCTGGATTGGTGAGAAGGCGCGGGTGCTGGTGCTGAACCGGGTGGATATGATTTCGCCGGAGGCGCGGCAGGCTTGGCAAACGTGGTTTAAGGAAAATGGGCAGGCGGCCTACTTTACCAATGCGAAGCAGGGTAAGGGGGTGCAAAATTTGCTGCGGGCAGCCCAGGATGCGGGCAAGGCGATGAATGATCGTCGTAAGAAGCGGGGGATGAAACCGCGTCCGGTGCGGGCGGTAGTGATTGGGTTTCCCAATGTGGGTAAGTCGGCGCTGATTAACCGGTTGCTAAAGCGCAAGGTGGTGGCCAGTGAACGGCGGGCTGGGGTGACGCGGCAGCTGCGCTGGGTGAGGATTTCGAATGAGATTGAATTATTGGATGCGCCGGGGATTATTCCGCTAAAGCTCAACGATCAGTCGGCGGCGCTGAAGCTGGCAATTTGTGATGACATTGGTAATGCGGCCTACGATACGCAACGGGTGGCGGCGGCATTTGTGGATTTGTTGTTGGGGTTGGACCAGGTGGAGCGGGCCGATGGGGGCTACGGGGATGCGATCGCAGCGCGCTATAGCCTGACCCTTGTTTCGGATGCCGGAGAGCCTTACACAGGGGAGAGCATCCTCGCCAACCTATCTGCACGGCACAATAACGACCTAGAGCGGGCGGCCCATCAACTGCTAAACGACTTTCGCAAAGGCATCTTGGGTAACCTAATACTGGAGCTGCCGCCCATGGAATCCAGCGTAGTGATGTCATCTACCTCACACGGGTAACACACCTTTAACCTAAGAACCCGGTTGTCAATGTAAATCTTAAACAAAGATAAAAACCGTCTGCCGTTTGAGGTTACGGGCTGAGATAGGATGCGGGTTAATCGGGCAAACTTGATGCAAATGCTGTTTGGTGAACAGACCGTGTGTTGTCGCTGATTTGAAGACAGCGCGATCTGAATGCCAGGGCCTAGCAGTTTGTGTCAAATCGGGGCGTCGCTGATGCGCTGTGGTTCAGGTCCGGCTTGCTCCTAAATAGATTTTAGGTTCGCTGATTAATGGCCATGGCCGATTTCGGCAGCGTCTTATTGTTTACAGGGGGAGATCAAAATAACGGTGAACTCATCCAACGCTTCAGCGCTGAAGGTGTCAGTAGTTGCCCCAGACGTTTCTGGTGGTGGCATGACCCGTGTTTACCTGGTAAGCCAGATTTTGCAACGCTTAGGGTATAGCGTAGAAATAGTTGGCTGTCAGTTTGGGCAGAGCATTTATCCCCCTCCCCCAGAAAATTTGCCCGTTATCCCCGTTCCCGGTAAACCACTGCCTGGATTCATGAGCTCCGCCACCCAGCTGTTGAGCCAAATTCGGGGCGACATTATCTACGCGATTAAACCTCGCCCCACCAGTCTGGGCATAGCGCTACTCAAAAAGTTTTATACCCGCCGCCCCGTTTTTCTAGATATTGATGATTGGGAGCTCAGCTGGTTCGGTGGCGATGGCTATGACTATCGGCCATCGCCAAAGGATTTTGTGCGAGATTTTCTCAAGCCAGATGGGGACTTGAGGGATATGGGGCACCATTACTACGTGTCTTTAGGGGAGCGCTGGGTCAATCACGCGGATGTGGTCACGGTTAATAATCAGTTTTTACAACAAAAGTTTGGCGGCCATTATTTACCCAATAGTAAAGACACCCATATGTTTGACCCAGCCCGCTTTGACCCGGCGGCTAGCCGTCAAAAATATGGGCTATCTGACTATCGGGTCCTGATGTTCCCGGGCACGGCTCGTCCCCATAAGGGGTTAGAGGATGTGCTGATGGCCTTAGATCAGCTCAACCAACCGGACCTGCGTTTGGTGATTGTGGGTGGGCGCAAGCCCGATGGCTATGAAGACGACCTCATGGCCCGGTGGCCCCAGTGGTTGATCAAGCTACCCCGGTTTCCCATGGAACAAATGGCGGAGGTGGTCGCGGCGGCCCATGTGGTGGTGGTGCCCCAGCGGGATACACCCACGGCCAAGGCCCAGTTTCCCATCAAACTAACGGATGGCATGTCCATGGCTAAGCCTATTTTGTCGACCCACGTGGGCGATATTCCTAAAATTTTAGGCGATACGGGGTATCTGGTAGCCCCCCATGCACCGGAGGAGTTAGCAAAAATGCTACAAATAATTCTTGATAACCCCGATCAGGCAGCAGCCCAGGGAAGCTTGGGACGGGAACGCTGCATACAGCACTACAGCGTTGATGCCATGGCTGAGCGTTTGGGGCCGCTACTTGAGCGGTATGTCAGGCGGTCCTCCCCTCATGCCTCGCCATCCGCTCACTGCTCCTCTTCCTAAACCTTGCATCTATAGCGTCCCCGGCCTAACTATTTATGTCTTCCACCCGTTTACTTGCTCAGTCGCTTTTTAAATATCCAGTTCTTTTATTTTTTACAGTTCTATTGGGGTTCTCTGGGGCGCTGTTTAACGGTGTGAGCACCCTATTAATTTTGCCAATTTTATTGGAGCTGCTGGGGCAATCGGCTAGCTCTTCCGGGGCATTGCCGCCCATTTTGCAGAAGTTTACGAGCCTGTTTGATGGCCTGCCAGAGGATGCCCGTTTGCCGGTGATGGCAGCTACGGTGGTGGCGGTGATCATATTTAAGAGTTTGTCGACCTATGCCAGCGCCTTGTCGGCGGGGGCCCTGAACCGCAGGTTGGCCATGTCCCTACGGCGGCAGGGGTTGCGGCTGCTGTTGGATGTGGATTTAGGGTACTTTGCCCAAACCAAAATTGGGGATTTGATCAATCAGCTAAATGTGGAGGTTAATCGTACTACCATTGCGATTCGCAATTTGGTGCGCATTGCCATTGTGTTGGTCACCATTGCGGTGTTTTTGGGGTTGTTGTTGTTTACCTCATGGCAACTGACGATTATTTCCATGGTGACCCTGGGGTCAGTTACCCTGCTGAACCAGTTTGTTGTCAAACGCTCTAAGGTGCTGGGTAAGAGACTGTCTACAATCTCTAAGGCCTATTCATCCCGTGTGTTTGAGGTGCTCTCAGGCATTCGTTTGGTCAAATCGACGGCCAATGAGGAACGGGAATATGACTATCTAGACCAAATCATTATTGAGCGTGAAAGTGCTGAGTTTAATTCTCAGCTAATTTTTGCCGGCATTGGCCCGTTCAATGAAATCATCAACATTTTGGCGCTGATGCTGATTGCGGTGCTGGGTCGCGTGGCCTTTAGTAATCAGCTCGAACTGTTTTCGGCGTCGCTGCTCACCTACCTGATTATTTTGTTTCGGATGCTGCCGTTCATTGGGCAGCTCAACAGTCAGCGCAGCACCCTAGCGAATACGTCCGCCAGTGTCGAAATTGTTACGGCGCTGTTGCGGCGGGATGATAAGCCCTTTATGCCTAGGGGGGCAAACCGCTATCGCCCCTTGCAGCAGGGCATTCACTTTAAACAGATTCGGTTTAGTTATCCTAGCCACGATAAGGAAGTTTTAAAGGGGATTGATTTGTTTTTGCCAAAGGGGCAAACCCTGGCCTTGGTGGGGTCGTCTGGGGCGGGTAAATCCACCCTGGCGGATTTGCTGCCGCGCTTTTATGACCCTACGGACGGCACCATTGAGCTGGATGGGGTGGATCTAAAAACCATTGATCTCCAAAGCTATCGGTCGAATTTGGGCATTGTTAGTCAGGAGACGTTTTTGTTTAATACAACCGTGCGGGACAACTTGCTCTATGGCCGACCGGAGGCAACGGAGGCGGAGCTGATCCAGGCGGCGAAGCAGGCCAATGCCTATGAGTTTATTCAACATTTGCCCGATGGGTTTGACACCATGATTGGCGATCGCGGGGTGTTGTTGTCTGGCGGCCAGCGCCAGCGTTTGGCCATTGCCCGGGCGCTGTTGCAGGATCCAGATATTTTAATTTTGGATGAGGCCACCAGTGCCTTGGATACGGTGTCGGAACGGTTGGTGCAAAATGCTATCGATGATTTAAGTCGCGATCGCACCACCCTAGTCATTGCCCACCGCCTGTCCACCATTTACGAAGCTGACCAAATTGCGGTGTTAGACCAGGGCAAGGTGGTGGAGGTGGGCACCCACGGAGACCTACTGGAAAAGCGCGGCGCCTATGCCCGGCTCCACGCCATGCAGTTGGCTAAAAATGTGCGGGAAAATGGCTCCAGTAGTTTGGCTTCGACAATTTTGCCCATCTATCGCAAAGCCATTGGTCAATCGTCCTATGAGCTGCGATCGCAGCTTAATTCCATGATTGGCTTAATCGCCCTGATTCAGGAAGATGTGGATGATCCCTACGAACAGGCAGAACTGATGGTCCATGCCCAAAACATTGCCCTTGACCTACTGAGCGTGGTGGAAAATCTTGAATCCATTACCAAGCCAACGGTAAAGAGTTCATCATCACCGCTGGCGAGATCAGCCACATTTAAGCCCTGATGAATACACTGGATACCGGTGTTGACTGTAATTTTATAAGCCTTTTGTATACATCCTAGCTATTTATGAAACGCGGCATCTATACTCTGGCCAACGATGTTGTTTATGACCAGTTAGTGGCTCTGCTCAACAGCATTGAACAAAACTCTGGCCATATTCCAGTTTGCGTCATTGCTTACAACGATGACATTGAGCGGGTGGCCGCTGAAGTGGCGGGGCGGGACAATGTGTCCCTACTCAACCAGCCCGAACTGTTCAAATTTTGGGAAGACTTTTCGTTGCGGGTGTGGCAAACCCACCCAACGGCGCTAAAGCAATGGAAAGACGCAGGCGTTAAAACCCAGTTTTACCGGGTGGGGGAAAACCATCGCTACGTATCATTTGACCCGGCTGCACCCTTTGATGAATTTATTTATTTAGATGCGGATACCCTGGTACTACAGCCCTTGGACTTTATGTTTGAGCGCCTATCCCAGGCCGATGTGGTGGTCTATGACTTTCAGTTTAAAGACCTGAGCCATATTTTTAATGTGCACTCCGACAAGCTCTCGACGGTGTTTTCCGAAGAGAGACTGAAGCGAGATATTTTTTGCTCTGGGTGTTATGCCTCGAAACGGGGCCTCTTTTCTAATGCAGAGCTAGACCATGTGGTAGACACCCTAGGCCAGGGCAATGCGGAGGTTTTATACATGGGGGCACCAAATCAGTCGTTGCTCAACTATATGGTGCAAATCAACAACCACAGCGTGCACAACGTGGCCCTGGAGTGGCGGCCTGAGGGCAAAGCCACGGGCAATGCGGTGTCGTCGAAGCACTTTGAAGAAAAAGACGGGTTGGTGTACGACCATGGTAAGCGGCTGAGCTATCTCCACTACATTGGGCTGTCGTCTAAGCTATTCCGTCGTTTGTGCGGGGGGGAAAATATTGACTTTCCCTATCGGCGCACATTTCTGCACTATCGCTATTTACACGGTGCGATGCCGGTTTTTGAAGGGGTACCCAAGGCGTATAACCAGCCGCCATCTTTACAAAAGCGGTTGTTGAAAAAAATTGGTCTGGCCTGAGGAGTATGCATCCATGACTAACTCAAAAACTCGCGGTGTGTATATTGTTGCCAATGGTAAGGTGGCGGAAAATGCGATCGCACTCCTGGCCAGCATCCGGGCTCATGATCCGGATGTGCCGGTATACATGATTCCTTTTAACGATGACTACCAAAACCTATTCCAAAAACTCAATACCCTGTATCAGGTGCAGCTGTTTCCCGACCTGGAGTTTCTAGAGGCCTTTACCCAAAAAATCAGCGACATTTTCCCCAGAGACTTTCTGGCCCTACCCAACAAAATGCGCAAGCTGGCCGCCTGGTTTGGCCCCCTGGATGAATTTCTCTATGTGGATACCGATATTCTCTTTTTTGAACCCATTGGCAATACCCTAGCCTATTTAGATCGGGCCGATTTTATCTGTTGCGACTACCACTTCAAGGGGCGCAAGCTGCGGGATGTGTTTTCCCCCAGCGTCATAGAGCGGGGTATTTTTCCAGCGGATATCGTCAATTCCCTATTCAACAGCGGTTTGTGGGGCTCCAAAAAAGGCACCATCACCCTGGAGCAAATGTATGCCCGGTTGGGCGAATGTGCCCAAAACCGCGACTACTTTGATTTTTCGGGGGGCACCACCGACCAGCCCGTCATGAATTATTTGGTGCTGAATAGCATCGACCAACGGTTGAATATTACCCAGGTAGAGCCAAATGAACCCGGTAGCTGGGGCGGCATGAAACACTTTGTTCCCCGCGATCATGTGCTCTATGACGGGGACACTCGGCTGCGCTATTTGCACTGGGCCGGAACACCCATGAGGCCGGGCGGTCCCTACCGGGATCTTTGGGAATATTATCGATATCTAGATGAGCCGGAGGCGCGTCCGCCTGCGGGGGACTCCACAGGGGCTTCACCCCAATCGGTGCATCGATTAAAAACAATGCTGCGACGGTTGACCCAACGGATTAAACGTTGATCCGTATTTTATTCTCCATTGCTCGGTGTTTGGCGATGGTGATCGATGGTTGGGGGTTAGCAAGTGCAGCCCAACCTACGGCAATTTCCCATTTCCCATTTCCCGGTGGGCGGTGCCCACCCTACTTTTATGACTCCTGCCCGTTGTTCCCTGTCCATCATGGTGGCCCGCACCGACATTCCATTCATGATGGAAACGATCCCCCATTTGGTGCGCACGAGCCAATATCCTTTTGTGGAAAAGGTCTTATTTTTAGATACGGCACCCTTGACTGGGGATAAAGTGAATCGTCCCGGCATTGGCACCCTAGAACAGCTGCGGGAAAACTGCGCCCAGCTAATGTCCATGGGGGTGGTAGATCGCCTGGTGGATATGGACTATGACGATGCCTATCGCCGGCGGGTGTATAAAAAACATTTTGGCTCGGTGCCCAAACCCACCCACAACTGGAAGGGGTATCCCATCCTAGGCACAATTTTCTCCCTGGAAGAAACCGTGGGGGACTATGTGGTGCACTTTGACAGCGATATGCTGCAGTACCAAAAGCAGGGCCACAGTTGGATTACTGAGGGCATTGAGCTAATGGAAAAGCGGCCCGACGTGTTGTTTATCCGTCCCTTATCGGGACCGCCCAGGGCAGATGGCACAATGCACCAACGCGTGCCCTATGAGCAAGATCAGGGGTTCTATCGGTTTAAGTTTTTTGGCAGTCGGGCCTACTTGCTTAAAAAGCAAAGCTTTGATGCCTTTTTGCCCATCCCGGTGCTGTGGATGGACTATAAAAACGAGTGGCTAAAGCAGCTGCCTGCGCGGACGCTCACCTGGCTAAACTACTGGACCTCTCGGGGCAAGTTAGATTCTTGGGAGGTGATGATTTCCCGTGAGCTAGAGCGCACAAATGGCTGGCGTGCCACCCTGTCTAACCCCGATGCCTGGACGCTTCATCCCGTGGCCCGTGGCCAATACTATATTGCCGCCTTGCCCAGCATTATCCAATCCATTGAGCAAGGTGAATACCCTGCTGGCCAGGAAGGCTACTACGATTTAAACCTAGAACTTTGGCTCGAAAAGGTCAGCGCTGGCTCTTTGTAATCGTATGTTGGGGCTATAGTTGGCCTAGGCCTGCCGGTTTGGATACTGGTGTAAATCCTCTAGAAAATGGGGCCAGTTAAAGCTGCGGGGATCTTGACGAGACCCTGACCGATCCACCATGGCATGGGTCGTAATCCGCTCCTCTGGAATCGTAGTGCGGGCCAGGAGCCAGGCAAGGGACTGGTACTGGGCTTCAGTGTAGCCGCTGTGGCTGGGGGCATTGTTTTGCCCATCCGATGGCGTTACCAACGAGATGTGATAGGCAAAATTATTCACCGATGAGGCAAATTCTGGATTGGTAACCACGCTTTCTTGTCCATTGGCCCCGTCGAATACTGAGTTGCCAGCACCGTAGGCCCGTTTGTCGGGGGGCACCACATAAATTACGGTGCCGTCGCGGTCAATGATGGTGTGATAGCTGGACTGGTCCTCGTCCCGGGGGTGGTGGGTCTGAAATGTATTGATGGCGCTATTGGCACTCCAGACGGTTTCGTGGAGAACGGCAATATAGTCGTTGGTGAGGGGCTGCCCGTAGGCATCGATGGTGTAGCGATCGCCATAGTTCGATGGATCGGCCAGGGCCACTCGTTCGTTTGGGGTATAAGCGGGGCCGCTGTTGTCGGCGGCATAGATCAACTGACTGCCGGAGCGTTCTGGCTGGTTCGCTGGTTCGACCACCTCTGTAGGCGCGGCTACCACTTGGGGGGGGCCAAAAACTGCCTTATAGGTGGTGGCTAAAAAGATCGTGACCACCATGGCAAGGCAAAACGCTCCCACATAAATTCCAATTTTTACCCAACGACGATCGCCCATAAAACTTTCGATACCAGAACCTGATGGTGTGCAGACGCAGTAGCGATACCTAGATGGCCTGTGTAGCCATTAAGCAATGATACGTGCATCTTTTCTATTCTCTAGATTATTTATATTTTCTAGATTATTCTGTGCATCCCGACCGTAAAAGTAACCAAATACGCAAATTATCTAATTAACTTCTAGGGATTGGCCCAGTTTTAGTTATGGGTCAGCCCCTGACGGTTGGCAAATTGTCGGTAATAACGTCCGTAGGCGATTTCTAACTGGCCACCGTAGTCTGCGATCGCAGCGCGCTGCCGCCGATATAACCCCTGAAACGTATTCGCAAACAACAAGGTCACCATGGCCACCACTAACCCAACGGCCGTTGAAACCAAGGCTTCACCAATGCCCGCTGTCACTCCAGCCGCCTTGGCCGTACCCACATCGCCAATCTGTAACGATGACAGGGCACTAATCAGGCCCAAAATGGTGCCCAATAACCCTAACAAAGGTGCTAGCCCCACTACTGTTTCAAAGACCGTACTAAATCGCTTTAACAGTGGAATTTCAGCCTGGGCGGCACTTTCTAAGGCCAGCTTAAATTCATCCGGTGTCGCCTGGTCAAGGGATAACGCGGCCAAAAAAATCCGTACCATTGGCAGCGACTGCTCATCTTCCAGTTGCTGAATCGCGGGCTTCGGGTGCTGGGCATAGTCAACCAAAAAACGCTTCACCACCTGATCTTGCCGCCTATAGATTTGCCACCAAAATAAACTACGTTCCAAAATAAGTGCCACCACCAAAATGGACGCTGCCAGTAGGGGCCATACCACCACACCACCGGACGTAAATAATTTCGAAAATTCCACAAAATTGTTTCCTTTGATCTGGGTATGTGCGGTTGGGACATAGCAACGGACTAAATATATTTAGCAGATTTCACCGCCGCCGCCTTCTAAAACCTTTTAATTCACCGATGCTGTAAATAATTAGCGAAAACTTATGTTTTCACACTTTATTTAGTGATACTAATCTGCTTTTATCATCGTTTCAAGACATGTGGTTTTGTCTCGCAAAATAAATCCTTGTTAACTTATTTATTTATGGCTATAGATAGATGGCAAAAACGATTAATTTCACCTCAGATTTCCAATAGTCATGATCAAATTTTCTCAATTACATTTATTTCCCACTTCTTGAGAAGAAATTAAGTTACGGCTCCATGGCTTTCATCTCTAAAAGCCTCATGTATGATGAGGGTAATAGCATCAACTTTGAAGACATGCAGGTTTTTATTGGCCCGACAACCAACTATTTAAGGCACTTTAAAAGTATGTGTGGCAACTTGGTTTTTGGTTGGTTTTCTGTTGCTGATAGCCTTTGTAAACTCTTAGAGAATATCCCTCGCTCATCTGTGAATGCTGAGGGCTTATTTAAGGTCGATTTTAGCTACGTGTTTGGGACGTTAATCATAAATAAAACGGACAGGATTAAGTTATGTTGAATCACCGTAATACCCTTAGCCACGATCCCGGCTTTACCCCCGAGCAAGTATTAGAAAATCGCGGGAGAGTAGCGATTTTCATTGACGGTTCCAATTTATTTTACGCCGCACTCCAGCTTGGTATTGAAATCGACTACACCAAGCTCCTTTGCCGGCTGACAGCAGGGTCTCGCTTATTTCGTGCCTTTTTCTATACCGGTGTAGATAGAACCAACGAAAAGCAGCAGGGCTTTCTCCTGTGGATGCGTCGCAATGGCTATCGCGTAATTGCTAAAGATCTAGTGCAACTGCCCGATGGTTCCAAAAAAGCCAATTTAGACGTAGAAATTGCCGTTGATATGATGGCCTTGGTCGGGTGCTATGACACAGCGATTTTGGTCAGTGGCGATGGTGATTTAGCCTATGCCGTAGATGCTGCTAGCTATCGCGGTGTGCGTGTTGAGGTTGTTAGTCTCCGGTCTATGACCAGCGATAGCCTGATCAATGTGTCCGACCGCTATATCGATTTAGATACGGTGAAGGACGATATCAAAAAGACCAACCGTAGCCATAGCCATGGCTACACATATCGCCCATTGACCGGCTTAAATGTAATGGAAGAAGAGGAAGTCACTAGCGATCAGAGCTAGGCTCTGATAATCCGTTAGTATGGTCTGAAAAGTCGCTGGTCCTTGGTTTAATAACGTTTGTCAAAGCATCGATGAGCATTTTCTGTAAATCGATGCATGCGTTTCCTCGGCAACGGCAGTTTAGGCAACATACTTACTGGTGTGTAACGTGACCCCCCATGAGCAAATGGTATCGGTTTACAATAATTG
The DNA here is from genome assembly GCF_018739865.1 of Leptothoe kymatousa TAU-MAC 1615. GTDB lineage: Bacteria > Cyanobacteriota > Cyanobacteriia > Phormidesmidales > Phormidesmidaceae > Leptothoe > Leptothoe kymatousa. Next base: position 473,089 of record NZ_JADOER010000004.1, read on the forward strand.
CGGCTTTGATCGCTGTGATAGTTGTAGCCGTACGTACGTGTCAATCCTCGGGTGATACCTTAGAAAGCATTCAAAATCAGGAGCCTACCGAGCAAACTGAGCCGGAGTTAACCTTAAAAGATGTCACCCTAGAGCAGCCCGGTGAAAACGGTGGGCTGCTTTGGCGTGTTAAGGCTAAGGAAGCAACCTATAGCCCCGATCGGCGATTGGCCAGTTTAAAGTCGCCAGAAGGGGAGCTATTTCAAGATGGCAAGGTCATCTACAAAGTCAAGGCTGATCAGGGCGAGATTCGAGAAGATGGCAAATCTATTTTTCTCCAGGGCAATATCGTCGCGACTAGTCCGGATGAAGATATTGTTCTCAAGGGCAAGAGCCTAGAGTGGATTCCGGAAGACGATTTGCTCATGGTCAAGGACAGTATTGTTGGTGAGCACCCCCAGCTAAGTGCCACCGCCCAAGAGGCCCGGTTGTTTAATAAGACCAAGCGTCTGGAGCTTTTTGGAGGCGTGGTGGCTAACACCACCGAAGAACCATGGATGGGGTTTAAGTCTGACAAACTTGTGTTTTTGTTGGACGAAAACAAGCTGCAAACGGATGTCCCCGTGCAGATGGAACGCTATGTTGCCAAAAAGGATAAGACAGTCACAGATCGCCTAGTCGGTAATCAAGGAGAATTTGACCTCACCAAACAACAGGCTCTTCTCCAGCAGCAAGTGCAGATGAATGCCCTGAAGCTGCCTCTGCAAGCCAATAGTGACGAGGCCCTATGGGAGGTGGCAGACGGAATCGTCGTGCTGAAGCAGTCCGTCAAAATTGAGCACCCTAAGCGTAAACTAACGGCCAATGCGATGCAGGGGCGTCTAAATCTCGACAGTCAGATGTTGCTGCTTGATGGCAAGGTGCAGGCTGTTTCTAAGGATCGACAGTCGTTGTTGCTGGCCGATCAGCTAACTTGGAATATTCAAACTCAGGATGTGGATGGGAGGGGCAATGTTAGCTACAGTCAGCAAGACCCAGCCGCCACGGTAAACGGTGACCGAGCCGTTGGTAACCTGGAGCGTCAAACGGTAGTCGTCACGGGGAATAATGTTGTTACTGAGATTGTGCCGTTGGGGGTTGAATAAGCTCGTTGCGTTTAGGGTCGCCCAGCCTGTAGGGACCCTGGTTGAACTGTAGGGTGGCCTTAATCTGAGGGGGGACCTGGCTGGCTTTTGCCCATTGCTGTTCAATGCCTGCCAGTAGTCTATCCTGACGGGCACGTAGGGTTTCTAACCCCGAGCCATAGTTCACAATGGCAAACCAAACTAAATCTTTTTTTTCGGTGGGAAAGACTCCAGCTAAGGCGCTGACCACAGCTAAACTGCCGGTTTTAACCGATGCATTTTGGGGGATGGTGCGGTCAATCAGGGTGCCGACATCGGTGCCAGATACTGGAAACAGATCAGCAAAATTCAGGTTTTGCGTCTGTAGTTTGGTTTGGATAGCCTGCATCAGCACAATCACGGCGCGGGCAGATAGCTGATTGTCTTCTCCTAGGCCAGAGCCATTAACCAGGCTGATTTCCCCCGGAGCCACCCCGGTTTGTTCTGCAATTTTGACCACATTGGCCGGTCCACCCGCCAATGTCGCTACCATCTCTGCCATGACATTGTTGCTATAAATATTCATGGCTTTCAGGATGACCGCCAGGGGCAAGGATTTGTGGCGTACCAGCCAGCCCGATGCTTGGTCAATGGTGGGGCCCGCTGAGGCGAGCTGTACTTGGCCCTGGATTTTGAGCGTGGGTTTGGGGGTGCCAGGGGGGAGAGTGGCATATTGTTTGTCGACCTGCCAACCCCAGGTGGCCGAGTCCATGGCCTGTTTTAATAATTTGCCAGACTCCAACGGGTCTGTGTTGAAATTCATCACAAACCGGTCCACAACAATTAGGCTGCCTGTGACCCGTTGAATGCCTAGCTGTTGCAGAGTATTGCCCAAGGCAATGCCCTCTTCCCATACAAACAGTGGGTCGTAGGCTCCCTTGATAATTAAATCTCCTTGCAGAACGCCATTGGCGATGGTGCCGCGCCAGCCGATAAAGGTCTCGAACTGATGGTTAATGCCGTAGGTTTCTAAGGCCGCTAGGGTGGTCGCAATTTTGGTTAATGAAGCTGCGGGTAAGCGACGGGACTCTTTGTGGCGGGCCACTGGGTAACGCCCTGCATCGATGGCCACGCTCTGTTGTTCGGTGGAAAAGCCCAGGCTCGCTAAATCGGCGATGTAACCGTTGAGAATGTTTTCAATGGCGGGGTCAGCCGCCAAGCGTTGCTGCAGCCAGGGAGAGTCCCAGGTAGGGCGAATATCCACAGTGGCAATGTTGACGCTTTTGATCGGTTGCCAGGGGCGAGGGCCAATGAGTGCAGAAATAAAGGCTAGGGATAGAAGCCAGGTCACAGCAGAGTCGAGTCGTGGGGTTTAATGGCTAACGATACACCAGGAATTGTCCCAGGGGACCAGTTAATTAGCGGATTTTGAGTTGGTGATCATGGGGCAATGGTACGGTAAGCATGGCCCCCACATCGTTGAACGAATAGGCCCTTAAACCGGGGCGGCTCTTGGGAGAGAATGCATGGCTAAAGCAGATGAAAATCAGTGGTTGAGACGGTTGCCTTTGATCGTGGGCACCGTGGGCGGTACGCTGCTTATGCTGAATCGTTTGCTAACGCCTGTGGTGACTGACTCCCAAGCGCGGGCAGATGTTGTCGGTGTGTTTCTCAGTGCGATTTTAATTTTGACTACGTTGCTGTGGCGACAGATTCAGCCCATACCGCCAGAGGCCGTGGTGTTGGATGGCGAAGAGGGGTTTGAGCTGGCCGATGGGTTGGCGGATACTGTGGCGACTGAACTGGCCTGGGCTTCCCATCTGTTATTGACCAATACGGTAACGCGTTCATTGGTGGCCTATTACGATGGTCAGGTGTTGATGCGGCGAGGGGTGTTGGGGCCAAATAAGGAGGTGACCGTTGGGCCTATTTTGGAGCGTGCCCTCACCCAAAAGAAGCCGGTTTATTTGGTGAGTTTGAAGCTTTACCCTGGCAAGGTGGAGTTTAATTATTTGCCCGAAAATACCCAGGGGGTTATTTGTCAGCCCATGGGGGAGAAAGGGGTATTGATTTTAGGGGCTAACGCTCCCCGTAGCTATACTAAGCAGGATGAAAACTGGGTGGAAGGCGTTGCTGACAAGGTGGGTGCCAGTTTGGATGCTGCAGTCGTTATCCCATAGGGCTATGGGCGCTTTATCTAAGTATCCTGGCCATTGAAAAGTTTGCCATAGGGCACTGGTCGCTTTGTCTAGTATCCTGGCTATTGAAAAACAGACAGGGGGGAATCGCCATGGCGAAGTTTGTAATGTGGGGTAGCTATTGCGAGGATGCGTTGGAAAAGCGCACCCCCTACCGTGCGGATCACCTGGCAGGACTTGAGGCGCAGAAAGAAAAAGGGTTGTTGTTGTCTTTGGGGCCGACGACGGATAACGCTAAGGTGTTTGGGACCTATGAAGCTGCCGATGAGGCCACGGTGCGCCAGTTGGTGGAAAATGACCCCTATTGGCAAAATGGCATTTGGACCGAATATGAAGTGTATGGGTGGAACCAGGTGTTTTAGTTAGGCCTCCAAAAGCTCCATGGCGATGGGCCAGCATGGTGCAGGTTCCTTGTTTTTGAAAATTTTCCTTTGTGTAGGGGCGGATGTGTAGAGGTTGAGCTTTTTCAAATGTTTGAAGAGCGATCGCAAACTATGGTTCCTGCGTTAACCTGATCATTCATCAATTTTCAGGGACTATTCAGGGTGATATGTTTGACTATTATTGCTCTGCTCATTCTTCCCCCTCCCCCATGGCCATTCCTTCTAGCTCATTGTCCCAGCGTGGTAGTCGTTATGAGCTATCGGTGGTTGTGCCAATTTTCAACGAATATGAGAGCATTCCGCTGCTGGTGGAAAAAATCACCAAAGTGGCCCAGTTCATGGGAGTCACCTACGAACTCATCTGCGTCGATGACGGTTCCTCCGATGGCTCAGCGGATTTGCTCAAAGACATTGCCCGGGAACGCCACGATTTACGGGTGATTTTGCTGCGGCGCAACTATGGCCAAACCCCCGCCATGGCAGCAGGGTTTAACTACTCCAGAGGCCGCGTGATCGTTACCCTGGACGGCGACTTACAAAACGAACCCGAGGACATTGCCACGGTTTACAACAAGCTCCATGAGGGGTTTGACCTGGTGAGCGGTTGGCGCAAAAATCGCCAGGATAATGCGGTTACCCGGTTGTTGCCCTCCAAAATCGCCAACTGGCTAATTGCCAAAGTTACAGGGGTAAAGCTCCATGACTATGGCTGTTCTTTGAAAGCTTATAGTGCCGATGTGGTGAAGGATATGAACCTCTACGGTGAACTGCATCGGTTTTTGCCAGCGTTGGCCTATATCGAAGGTGCGCGCATTAGCGAAGTGCCCGTACGTCACCATGCGCGCCAGTTTGGCCAAAGCAAGTACGGATTAGGGCGCACCTTTCGAGTCGCCCTAGATTTGTTGACCATCTATTTCATGAAGACATTTCTGACTCGGCCGATGCATGTGTTTGGTCCCTTTGGGGCGATTTCAGTCATCAGCGGTGTGTTGTTGAGTTTGTATCTCGCCTTTGTGAAATTTATTCTCAACGCTGAAATTGGCAATCGCCCCCTGTTGTTATTGGCGGTGGTGTTGTTTATCTCAGGGATTCAGCTTTTAAGTGTGGGGCTCCTCGCTGAGCTGATGATGCGTACGTATCACGAGTCTCAAAAGCGCCCCATCTATCGGGTCAGAGAAGTGGTGGGCGGTAAGGTTTAATCCTGAATGTATTCGCCACCATTAATTAGGGCAATTTCCGCCCTGACAAACTCTCGCCCTAGGTAGGCGGCATGGTCCAGATAGCTAATGGGGCATGGGTTTTCTTTGTCTTCGAAGATTTTCATGCACAGTTCTTTGGCCGTGCGACCCTGGTAAATGCGAGTTTCTTGGCGGGGGGGGGCATTTTTCTTGGCGATTAAGGGTTTCCCTGTTTCTGGATCGCAGGCCACCCCTTTGTCGTTAATCACGTTGGTGAAATGCTTGGCGCAGATTAAGGCTTGCTCCGGATCGAGATAAATCAAGAAATAGCCGTTGGGGTCGAGTTCAATGAAGCGTTTGGACAGTTTATCGTCCAAGGCTTTCAGGGCAACGGTCGTGGGATGAATATTTGGGCGAGTGGTCATGGTAGTAGCAAGCGGCCCAGGCGAGGCCAGAAAGTGAGCACATATTTTACCTTGGGATATCTATGATTTCACTTGCCTGGATCCTCAGCCACCAGTGGTTTGAGGGGTAAATCGGCATTGATGGCGTTAATTTCTTGGTTTTCGACGGTGTTGATCCGGTCGATGTAGTTGTCCAGCACCTGGGCTAGGGCAGGATGGTAAAACTTGTGCAGGCTGTGGTTTGGGGCCGCTGGGAACCCTCGTCGTTTTTTGTGGCGGCCACCGGCACCGGGGTCAAATAGCTGAATGCCGTTGGCAATGGCCCAGTCGATGGGCTCGTAGTAGCAGGCGTTGAAGTGCAGGTGGTTATAGTCTTCGAAGGCTCCCCAGTAGCGGCCATACAGACGGTCGCCCTTGGTGAGGCAAAAGGACATGCCCACGGGGTCGTTGCTGTCGTCGACATAGGCGGCAAAGACTACGGTGCGATCGCAATACCCCGGATGCAGCTGTTGAAAAAACTGACGAGTCAGATACTTACTACCCCACCAGCCAAACTTATCGCAGGTGTCGCTATAAAAGTCGTATACCAGGTTGCACAGCTGGTCCGACAGCCCAGCGCCGGTGTGCACCTCAAAATGTAACCCGGCCTTGGTGACCGATTTGCGTTCACGCTTAATATTGCGTCGCTGGTTGGCATTAAACCGAGCCAGATAATCATCAAATGTGGCGTAGCCCTCATTCTTCCAAATGTAGCTATGGTGCAGCCATTTATGAAAACCCAAAGATTCCAGTAACCTGCGCCAGTCTGGATCGGCATACAAAAAATGGCAGCCAGAAATTTGATTTTGCAAACAAAATTGATCGATGGCCGATACCATCACCTGGGTCAGGGTGGCCTCATCTTCTCCATCCGCAATTAAAAATCGATACCCCTCTGCTGGGGTAAAGGGCGACATGCCAAGCAGTTTCGGATAATACTCAATCCCCAATTGCTCCGCTAGGTCGGCCCACTGGTGGTCAAACACAAACTCACCCCGGCTGTGGCCTTTGAGGTAAAGCGGAGCGGCGGCCACTAGCCGATCTTTGCACCACACCGTTAAATGATTGGGCAACCAGCCTGTTTGGGCGCGAGTGCTACCAGACGTCTCCATCGAATTTAGCCAAAACCACTCAAAGAATGGAGTCTTGAGGGGTTTTGCCATGGCATCCCAATCGGCGATGGGTAGGTCCGCCATGTGGTTGACCCAACGCAGTGAATAGTCGGTTAGTAACTCAGCAGTTATCCCCATGGCTAGCCTATTGGTTCACTACGGTAATGTAGCGCGTTGTCTACGGTAATGCAGAAACACCTCATCGTCGATGGTTTTGTGCCCAACTAAGGTCAATCGCGGGGCGTCTTGCAGCGAAAACCCCGAACCATCGCAGGGGGTAGGCGCTGTTTGCCCGCCAATAATAAGTGGGCAAATGGTTAACCGCAGCTCATCGATCAGATCATGGGCCATCAGGTCGGCCACTAGCTGCCCGCCGCCCATAATTAGCAGATGATGGATCCGTCGGGTTTTTAGCTCAGCAAAAATGGTGGGCCAATGGAAGCGCTCCTCGGTCCCCTGGTGGGGGGCAGTCCACACCCGTTCAAACTGCTGTTGCCCTTGCCATCCCTGACTCCCAGCTGCGGTTGTCAAAAGCCATCGCGGTACCGGTTGCCGAAAAAATGGAATGTCCGGCGGCAGCTGTCCGGAGGGTGAACAGACAATGTGAATCGGTTGGGGGGGCCGCTGTTGCCGGTGTCTTATGGCCAAAAGGGATGTATCTTTCACCAAGGCTGTGGTGCCATAGGCCCGCAGTGTGGCGGCACCGAATAAGGTAGCATCGGCATCAGCCACCCAGGTTTCCAGGTGCCGTTTATCCGCTGCTGAAGGAAACCGAGCGGCTGTGCGATGGGCGTCGCTAATTTTGCCATCAGCGCTCATGGCTAGAATAGCGGTTGCAAAGGGCCGAGATTTGGCCTGGGAGCTAGCTAGGCAAGCGGGCGATGGCATGTTCTGAAGTTAGTGTGAAATCCTGCTAAATATCTACTTCCATAGAATTAAATTACCTTTGGCAAGGCTTCATCTATGTAAGTGATGTTTCAACTTTTGGTGGTGTGGCCGGTAGGTAGGTGAAACCAGTCGATAAACTAGTTGAGTGTTAATACCGGTATCAGTGATAACACAACGATCGGAACTACGGTCATTGCTAAAGCGAACATCGGTAGATGGTGGTTTCCCCGTAGGGATAACATCGAAGGAGTGTGATTCAATTTCGATTGGTCTATTGTGTGGTCGAACCTATAGTCGGCCCTAGGATTCATTCGACGATATCAGCATCACTTTTGTTGGTATTGGCTGCCCTTTACATCCATTCAGTTTTCCGTTTCCTGTTGAAATTAACGACAGTTTTCCTAAGTTGTTAGCGGTTTATGGCTAAGCGTCCCCTTTCATTTCGCCGGTTATTGATACTGCGTATCTTGCTGTTGAGTACACCGATCCTACTCATCGGTCAGGCGATTACCCTACGCAAGGCCCGTAGCAGCTTGCTAGAAACGGCCCGGCAAAATTTAACCAGCAGTGCCATTAATAAGGCCACTGGGTTACAGGAGAGCGTTCGGGCGGTGGAGTCCGAAATGCTACTTTTGGCCGACAGTCAGGCACTGAAGGTGGGAGACACCAATGCTGTGTCCGATGCCCTCAGTCGGTATTCTAAGGTGGCTTCCCACACGGTGGTGTGCCTGGAGCTAACGGAGGCAGAAACCGGAACGGTGATTTCCACCACCTGCAGCACCCCGCTATTGCCCACCCCCCTACAACTACCGTGGCAGCAAGAGCCAACGGGCAATCCAGACTTTTATTTAGTGGACCTAGACAGTCCCCGGGAGGGTGGGTCAACCTTTACCCGAGATACCTACGAAGAGCCGGGGATGCGCCCGTCGCTGCTGGATTTGATTGTGGCCGCCCCGATTTACAATCCCGAGGGGGAGCTGCGCTATACCCTATCGGCCCAGCTCGGCTTTACCCAATTAGAAGACACCAACCCCCGATCCTTGGTGGGTAAAACGGTCATCATTGACCCCAATGGCATTGTGGTGACCCATCCCAATCCTGACCTGGTGGGTCTCTCAGCGGTGGACGATCTCCACGGTAGCGATCGCTTTGAGAGCATCATCAGCAGCATTCGGGTAGGCAATGCGGATACGCTGCACCTGTTTGGTTTATTAGAGGGGGGCGATGAGTGGTTGGCGGGGTATAGCGGTGCTGAGCTGCCTGTCTCCACATCCCAAACCCAAACCTGGAATGTGCTGGCGGTGACCCCCATTAATCAGGCGCTCCACGCCCTGGGTGAAATTCGATTTATTTTACTGCTGCTTACCCTGGGCCTATTGGCTGCCAATGCGTTGCTGGCGCTCTATGTGGCCCGTAGTTTGTCTTTACCGGTGGAACGCTTGATCCATTACACCCAGCAGGTGCAAGATCTATCGTCTGAGGTGAAAACGGCCCCCACCACCCACAATATTTGGGAATTGGACTATTTGGGCAAGGTGCTAGAGCGGATGCTGCGGCGTTTGGAAGGCGGCGCTCAGGAACTGCGCCAGGCTTGGGAAAATGCCCAAATGGCTAACCAGCTCAAGAATGAGTTTTTGGCCACCACCTCCCACGAGCTCCGCACTCCTTTGAACGCGATCCTTGGCTGTATTCGGCTAGTGCGCGATGGCTCCTGCGATGACCGTGAAGAGGAACTGGAATTTCTTGAGCGAGCCGATAATGCGGCCATTCACCTGCTGAAAATCATTAACGATATTTTGGATATTGCCAAAATTGAGTCGGGTACGGTCAGTCTCGATTTAGAGACCGTTAATCTGGATAAGATCGTCCAAGATGTCTTGGATATGCAGGGGCTGCAGATTCAGCAAAAGGGCCTCACACTGCATCGCCCTGAGCATACCCAGGAAACCTGGGTGAAAGGTGATGCGGATAAGCTCAAGCAGGTGCTGCTGAACATTGTGTACAACGCCATTAAGTTCACCCACGAGGGCAGCATTACGGCCACGGTGGAGGTGGTCCAGGCTGGGGAAGAGACGGAGGAATCACCGCCGATACCGGCACCGCGAGTCAGTGTGACCATTGCTGATACGGGCATTGGCATTGACCCTAAGGATCAAAAAAAGCTGTTCCATCCCTTTGTGATGGTGGATGGCAGCCGCACCCGCAGCTACGAGGGTACGGGGCTAGGACTGGCGATTTCCAAGAATTTTATGAAGCTGATGGAGGGCAATATTACCCTCTACAGTGCTGGAGAAGACCAGGGAACGTCCGTGACCTTGAGTTTGCCGCTGTTGGCCAATCCTGATGTGACCGGAGTGGATGCTGACAACGGGGATGGGGAAGTTCCGGTGTTGGTTTCCCAGCAGGCCGAAGGCTAGTGTAGCCGCTGCTGTCGTTATTGATTCAGGTCAATCCAGCTGCCTTGCTGCCCTAAGGATTGGGATAGTGCTTCTAAAACGGCCACCAGTTGGGTGCCCACATGGCCTGAGGAAATGGGGCAGGGCTGATTGGTGAGGGTGCTATTGACGAAGTGCTGACACATGGTGGCCAGGGGTTCTTGGTCGGGAACTGCCAGGGAAACGGTCTCTAGATTCTGGGGGTGAAACGTTTCTGGGGCGGGGTGACCCCGCTGGAGGGTGAGGGGGGAGCTGGCTTGCATTTCATCAAAGATCAGGCTGCCGCGATCGCACACCATCGAAACCTGTCGCTGCTTGTGGGTATTGGCCCAGGACACATGGATGGTGGCTTCAAATCCGCTGGCATAGTGCAGGCGACACCACACCACATCGGCTAAGGCCTGGGGCCGTTGCAACCATTGCAACCCATGGGCCTGCACCCGAGTGGGACTGTCCCCGAGCCAATGGTTAAAAATAGCAATGTCATGGATGGCTAGATCCCAGAGGGCATCCACATCATGGCGGACTGGTCCTAAATTCGTGCGAGAGGCATAGCCGTAGCGGGGCGTTGCTAGCTGGTCCAGATGATTTTTAGCCGTGATGACGGCGGGATGAAACAGATAGGTGTGGTCGATAAATAGCTGGCGATTTTGTTGCTGGGCCAGCTGACATAGTTTGCTAGACGTTGCCCCGGTGAGGGTGAGGGGTTTTTCGCACAGCACATGGAGCTGCCGTTCCAGGGCCGCCGTCACAATGGCCTCGTGGGTGGTGGCGGGGGTGGCCACGGCGATGGCCGTTAACCCGTCAAGGCTGAGGGCCTCTTGCCAATGGTCCAGCAGGGCAATGGATTGATCTAGGTTGAATTTTTCAGCGATGGCCGCTCGCTGCTGGGGCCGAGGATCGACAATGGCCCGCACCTGAATTTGAGGATGGGCCAAAAAATTGCGCAGCAGATGGGTGCCCCAGCGACCCACCCCCATGAGTGCCAGCTGAATTTGCTCGGTTTTTGGCTCCATCCTGTTTATTCCTCTAAGGCGTTTCCCCGCTGCCTACCCTGGAGTAATGAGTGGTTCTAGCTGTTGATAGGCTTCCTGGGCGGCACGCTGTTCAGCTTGTTTAATCGATGGTCCTTTGCCATCTCCCCACAGTTTGCCCTGATATTCCACCTGGGCATAAAACCGCTCTGGATCGCCATGGCTCTGGCTAATTTCTGAGACGGTATAGTTGGGCAATTGTTTGCTGTGGGCCTGGGTTAGTTCCTGTAGGGCGGCCTTATAGTTTTGGCGGGCGGGGTCGTTTTTGATGGTGTGGGTGAGCCGTTCAAAATGGATATCTAGCCAGGGGCGAATCATGCTCAAGTCGTGGGTGCTCAGGTAAAGCGCTCCCAGCACCGCTTCAAAGGCATCCGCTAAACGGGAACTGCGTCCGGCCCGATCCCCAGCGGCACTAGATGATATTTGCAGGTAGCGGTCGAAGTTATGGTCTCGGGCCAGGATGGCGAGGGTGCGATCGCTGACGAGCTGAGAGCGCACAGCGGCCATATCTCCCACGGACATGTGGGCCTGGGTTTCTTGCAAAAATTCTGCCGCCGCCAGTCGCAGAGCCGCATCGCCCAAAAACTCTAAAACCTCGTTATTGTGGTCAGCGGATCGAGAAATATCTACCAGCGCCTGATGTAGCAAGTCCCAGCGAATGGATGCACTTTCTGATATGCCTAAATTAGCGATTAACGCTGCCAACTCTTGCCTTCGTCGCGGATCCGCCTCCATTGCCATTTGCCTATTGCCATTTACCCGTTGGCCAGTTGCCATGCACCACTATTCGGTGGGAATTGCCCACCCTCCTCATAATCATAAATAGACGCGTTGCCGATCCCCATAAGGACTGATTCGCTAGGGATGAGTGCGCGCCTGATAGACCGATTTGCATACCCCAAATCAGCAGCCCCAAATCAGCAACAGTAAGGAAAGAGTTGGCCGTAAGCCGGGTTCTGTTCTCGCTGATGTCACCATCAACGGGCGGTTATCTATCTGGGACAGCTGTTACCAACTGCCTCTAGCGGTACACCAAAAACGGGGCTGGAAAAAGGTCAACCAATTGCCCCTGCGACCTTGCTCCTGGCCGGGGTTTACCGAGCCAGCACCTCTCGATGCTGCTGGTGCGCTCTTACCGCACCTTTGCACCCTTACCTGTGGCAAGAGGCACCTCTGTAGAACAGCGGTACCTTTGCCCATCGGCGGTATGTTTCTGTGGCACTATCCTCACGGTCACCCGCACTGGGCGTTACCCAGCAAGCCTGACCTTTCAGGAGCCCGGACTTTCCTCAGGCTAAAGATTAGCGAAGCTAAGCCTTTAGCCCGCAACCGCAGCACCAACTCTTTCCGACTACCTATAATATCGCCTGTGGTGCTTAGATGACCGCGAATGGGGCGAGGCTAAAAAATTGCTGACAATTGAACCTAGTGATCGGGCCAAGCTAACGATGAGGGTTAGTCTTGCTAGATCACTAGGCTGCATTCTATAGAAAATGATTGTGGCTGTGGGGGCCGCCCAATTTTGTTGTACTCTGCTGGCCCCCAAATTGCCTTGAAGGCCAGCCACGCTCTACTGCAAATGGGGCAACAGGCCGGATCTCTCTAAAACTAGCGAGACCTGCTGGTTCATGCCTTTTGCCACGAGTGTACAGCCTTCTTTTTGGCAATGTAGTACGCCATCCCAAAAGACTGAGGCTGTCGCAGGTTCAATAAACTGGGTATTGGCCATATCGATGGTGACAGTAACGCCAGGACGCAACTTTTGTTTTAGATCCTGTGCAAAGAAGGGGGAAATGAAACTGTCTAACCGCTTGGGTAAACGGATAATGGCCTGAGATGTAGAGTTAGCCATGTGTATGTGTAGCAAATATTACTCGGTACATTAATACAATAGGCGTAACTATTGCCGCTACGTGTACGTCGTTTTACCGGGAAAACCTATAATTCACAGTCTTTTCATAAGCAGGCTTGAGTTTTAAAGGATTGATGTTGCCTCAGTGAAATTGCTTAGGTAAACGTGCCACCCTGCCTAGGACAGATAGTTTAGAGGCCGTGGGGACAGACACCCGGTTTATGTGATCAATCTCACGCATACTCATAATGAGTTTGAGTTAAGATTGAGCCATGAGTTGGACATTTGCTATGGAACACCTTTCCCAATCCTGGTCTAATGTCGCTGCCGATGGAGTGGCGTCAAGCGCATTGGCAAGTCTGGGCACTGGTCTAGGGGCCCTGCCCGTGGTGTTTACTTCGCAGCTGAGCGATCGCTGGAAAGCCGTTTTGCTCAGCGTGGGTAGTGGTGTCATGCTGTCGGCCGCTGCCTTTTCGTTGCTGATGCCGGCCTTTGGCCTCATGGGCAATACGATGAGCTGGTGGGGGAAGGGGCTAACCCTATCGATGGCGATGGTGCTGGGGGCTGCGATCTTTTATGGCCTAGAAACATTGTTGCCTGAGCCTACGTTAGATGAGCCATCCCAAATGCGCTCCATTTGGTTGTTTGTCTTAGCGATCGCACTGCATCACTTTCCAGAAGGGCTGGCCGTGGGGCTAGGGGTGGCGACCACCCACGATGCCACCGTGGCCATTGGTATCGCCTTGCAAAATTTGCCCGAGGGGCTGATGGTTGCCCTCGCATTGCGCCAGCTGGGCTATGGTGCCGCCGTAGCCGTTGTTTTTGCAACAATCTCTGGTTGGTTGGAGCCCTTAGGCGGCATGGTAGGTGTGGCCCTGGCCGATGTAGGTGCCACGATTGCGCCGCTGGGTATGGCCTTGGCCGCTGGGGCCATGATATTTGTAGTGCTACATGGGGTATTGCCAAATGTGAAGCTCACAACCCCCCATGGGCAAGGCCCCGTAGGTTTGCTAGCGGGCGTGCTTATGATGGGAATGGTGCAACAGTTTCTAGGGTAGTGGGACTAAATTGCACAGGCCCCTTCGTTTTTGTTGTCATTAAACTGTTCAATGCGATCTAGGCGAATGAGGGTGCCGTTGTCTAACTTGCACCAGTCGGCGCCCTCTGCGGCATAGATATCGCGAATTTTAGCCTCGACCTCCTGTCGCTGGTTATGCTCATCCAAATAGATAATGCGAGCTACCTGGTGTAGAACAGCGGCGGCTTCGAGATAATCGGTAAAGCTACAGGCAGGGGGAATGTAGGGGGCCATGGGTCTCAGAGGTTGGGGATGTTATTGGCAAGTCTAGTGGCTTGTGAAGGCTAATATCCAAGATTAGCTTTGACGCTGCCTTAGGGTGCTTGAAACCAGAATTCAATCTCCGATGTCGCTTGTTCAAACCGGGCGGCATGGACTTTCTTCGCGGGGACATGGTACCAGTCACCCGGCTTAAAGCGATGCTCCTGTCCGTCCATAATTAAAATCAATTCCCCTGCGGTGATCACGCCAACATTGTCGGTATCGTGGCTGTGGGGGGCAATGTCAGTGCCGTCAGGGTAGCTGGCAAAGAGCACATCGCAGTTTTCAGCCGTGAGCCTATAGGCATCAAATGGGCCGTCAAACTTCGGTAAATTGCGTAGCTGTGGTGGAAAGTGGGCCATCGTGTTCATCTGTTAATCAGGGGTTAATTCTGTACTGGCGGCAATGGTTCTCGCTAAGGTATACCAGCGCGTCTGGTGAATGTGCTCTAGTTCTTGGTCGTTGGGTAAGCCATTGCTATTCAAGAATCCTGCCACGAGTCGATGGGGTTTGCCTAAGCACAGGTCTAGCGCCTTACGTTCATGGTTGAGGGCATAGTTGCCTCGATGGATCATCTGGGCGTTGAAAATAAGCACATCCCCAAGGTGTAGCTCAACCAAAACCGAGTCTGGCAGCGGTTCATCATTGCGGTGGCCCTGGCGCTCTAGCCTGACATTGTGTTCCAGGTTCGTATCCCATCGTTTGTGGGTGCCGGGGATCAGTTCTACCCCTTTTTCAGCCACCAAGGGAATGCGCACATGGAGGCTGAGCATCTGGTGTTGTTCAGCCGCTTGGACGTTGTCGTCTATGGGACTATATTGCAGGTCACGGTGCCAGTAGGGTCGTTTTTGGTGACTCTGGGGATTAAAAAAGAGTTGGGTATTGTGGAAATAAATCTCTGTGCTAAAGAGTTGTTCTAATGCACGGGTAAGCTTTGTCGAAGCGATCAGGTTAAAAAAGCGAATCCGTTCTGCTGGGTGATGTTGAAAGTATTGGGGATCTGTCAGGGAATGCATATTAATCAGCTGTTGCTCGATTAATGCATGGTGGTTGTCGGTGCGCCACTGGTTATAGATGCGGTCAACGATGCTGCTAATTTGTGCTATTTCTGCTGGCTGGAAGAACTGCTTGAGAATGGTGTAGCCCTGAGCTTCAAACTGCTGACTCGCATTCATGGGTTTGGAAGATGGCTAGTATGCACCCGTCGAGGCTATCTACGATTCAATTTTAGTCATTTCCATTGGAAATAAATGTTTAAGCCGATCCTTTTGAATAGACTCCCATTCTGGGTATTAATCAAATTTGGACAGTTCTTTAGGGAGAATTGAATTCTCCTCGTAATTCAATTCGTTTACACTAGAGCGTTGTAAACACCATAAAGGGTTGAATCTATGCTGGACGAACAAGCCAAAAAAACGATGCTGCGCAAGATTCCCCATGCGCTTTACATCTGTGGTGTCAAAGACGGGGAAGAAGTTAACGGTTTTACCGCTAGCTGGGTCATGCAAGCCTCCTTTTCCCCACCCCTTGTGGTCAACTGCGTCAAGGCCGACTCCACCTCCCATGCCATGATCAAAGCCAGCGGCGTCTTTGCCCTCAGCGTGCTAGAAGATGGCCAAAAAGACATGGCCCAAAACTTCTTTAAGCCCCTACGCCGTGTCGGCAACAAATTCGAAGAAATTGAATTTTACCCAGGTCCCGAAACCGGTTGTCCCATTATTCAAGACACCCTGGGCTATGTGGAATGCAACGTCGTCAGTGCCGTAGAACATGGGGACCACACCGTCTTTATCGGTGAAGTTATTGGTGCCGGTATCCATCGTGAAGGCGATGCCCTGCTGCTATCAACAACGGGCTGGAACTACGGTGGCTAGTTTGGGGCGCACCCTCCTAAAATTTGGCAATTTCCCCAGTAGCGAGAGTTCGGAAGGCTCTGCAAGAAAGACAAAGTTGTACGAAGTTAGGGACGCTCGCCCTTTCCCCCTTCCTCATTCCGACTTCACTTGTGTGGATATCCTCCGTTGGCAAAGGGCTCCACAAATTTAGACAATCAGAACAGTTGTTTATCCCTAGATACATATGCCTCTAATCAAGGTACAGACATCGGTTGATGCCCCTTCGAAAGGTGCTGTGGAAGATATGCTCAAGCAGCTATCGGCTAGCTTGGCAAAACACATTGGCAAACCCGAATCCTATGTGATGACGGCATTTCAGCCCAGCACCCCCATGACCTTTGGTGGCAGCACCGATCCCACCTGCTATATCGAAATCAAAAGCGTTGGCACCATGGGCAGTAAAACGAAAACCATGAGCCAGGAGTTTTGCGCCCAAGTGCAAGCTGCCCTGGGGGTTCCCCCAGACCGCACTTACATTGAATTTGCCGATTCGGCAGGAGCCATGTGGGGTTGGAACGGTAGAACCTTTGGCTAAATCTTGTTCTGGAGATGGATGCTGTGCAATGCGGTTTCCATCTCCGCTAAACGATATAACTAACTTTCTTTAGATTTTCTTTAAGTGGTTTTACTGTGTATTCACGACAGTAAACTTCAAAAATGGTTACATTGGTTTTTTTCTTGCAACACAATCTATATAAACACCTTATGTGTAAACCACCCCGGCAATCATGCTGGGGTTATTTATTGGCAAAATTCCTATTAATAAGTGAAAGTGTTCTTACTACAGAGCGTTCGATGGTAATCAGGATAGTTTCTAGGGTTTAGAAAACTATTTTTCAGTAATTGAGTAGTTTTTTATAGGTCGCTATCTAAACCGTGTCAGGCAACTGAATTGATCCCGATTTAAAGATGAATAAACTTATTTTGAATGGAGATAGAAACCTCTGTTGTACCAATAATTTTTTATAAAAAATAAAATTGATGTGTTTTAGCTTTAGGTGCTGTATTCTTTTTCCTGTAAGGGATCTAGTTTTTTAGTGGGTTGCTATAACCATCCCTTTAGTCATTCTTAAAGCAGATTTATCATGGGTTTATGGCGTATCAGTCCAAAAATAAGTACATTAGGGATGTGCTTAAGGCACACCTTATGAAAAACCAATTATGTGTAATCAGCCCCGGCAGTAATGCTGGGGTTATTTGTTTGGTTTTTAATGTTTTTGCATCTATTTAAAGAGGTTCTAAATTCATTGATTTGAGTCGATGTATTGGGTGATCTATGTCACAAATTATTTTTATTTAGCCATTCTTTAAGTGGTTTTACAGGGGATTTATGGTGTGGCTAGCCAAATTTGATTACAGTGTAATTGTCCGCATAGGACACTTATGAAAAACCAATTATGTGTAACCCGCCCCGGCAGTAATGCTGGGGTTATTTGTTGTTTTGGGTATGTGTTTATGCTGATTTAGGTATTATTTTTAACCCTTAAAATGAACCTGAATGTATCAATGGAAATCACTAAATACGGTGATATAAATCACACTTTTGAGCGGGGTAAGGACTGGGTGCGGAATTTGGGCCGGGCTTTGGTTGAATACCGGCTTATTTGACGAATGCATTCGAGGGCAATGCCCGCGTTGTTGATCGGTGCGGGCGTATTAATGGCGTTCTAGGGTGCCGCGGGTGACGCCTAGCTGACTGGATAGCTTGAGGGTTCGCCATAGCTGATGCCCAGTCATATCACCGTTTAGGAGCTGTTGATAGCAGGTCAAGATTTGCTGAACTTGGGTGGGACTTTCGTTGAGGAAATCAATGCGGAAGCGGCGGGCTCCTTGGTCCATGAGACGGGGGATAAATTCGGCTCCAGTTTGGGCGACACCGTTGTATAGGGTGTTGCGACAGCCGGCATCGGCCTGGAGCACATGGTCGGTGCCTGTGCGATCGCGCAGCACTACGTCATGGTTTTCACAGGGGCGACCACAGTTGGTAAAGTCAGTGCCCTCAGAAAGAAAGGCACAAAACACACAGTGCTCCATATGGAACATGGGCATATGTTGATGAATGGTGATATCGAACCAATTGGCCGGGGCCGACGTGAGTAAGTCCATCAGCTGGGCCACATTCAAGTCGTAGCTGGCGGTTAATTTTTCCAGACCAAACTCTGTTTTGAAATAGGCAGCGGTAATCGGGTTGGCCACATTTAAGGAAAAGTCGCCAATGCAGGGCTGGTCGGCGAAAAATTGCAGGTGGTCATAGTTGCGCACCAGGTACCCATCGGCATTGGACTGGCGCACCTGTTTGAGGATATATTGCTCGCCGGGTTTGGTGATGCGCGGCGGGGCGACATAGAGTTTGGCCCTAGGGTTGAGCTCGCGGGTGAGGGCGACGGCCGCTCGATAGTGCACTGGATTTTCTAATTCGCAGTAGACGGTGGTGAGGCCACATTGCAGCACCGTCCGCAGCTGATCGCCATTGCGCACCAGCGGCACCAGCGTGGCTGGGTTTGAGGGTGTTTCGGCCGGATCGGGCAACAAGTCACGATGGGAGCGCTCCACGGCCATGGCCCACACCTTGGGCTGCTGCCGTTGTTCCAGGAGCTGCTCCACTAGCTGCCGTCGCAGACGATTGAGTTCGCTGACGGGCACAATCAAGCCATCCGCCAGCTGATTGGTGAATTGGCCGAGTTTGAATGGGGTATTGCCTAAACGGGCAAGTTGTTGCTGTAGTTTTTCTGTTGTGAGGGGTTTGTTACGCGCGGTTTCGAGGACTTTTTCTGAGGCCGCTTGGGCGATGTGGCCCTGGGGATCGGTTGCGATCGCAACCACCGGTTCCCCGGCCACCCCATGGACTTCAATATCAATGGGCTGTTGCACCGCAGGTTGTTCAACCCTGTAGCTTTGGCGCAGGGTTTTCTCTAATTCAGGGTCCGATGTTTTCCATACCTTCTGGCCCGGCTGCACCCGGCGCAAATTCATACTATGTTTGCCAAAACTCAAACAAATATTGCGACCCCGCTGTTCTACACCGTAGATGCGGCCCCCCTGATCCGTATCTGGATGGCCGGAGTCAAATACAATGCCGTCCCCAGCCTTGACTGGAATGGTTGTCTTCAGTTCCACCTGGTGTTTGGTAACCCGTTCCACATCCCCCAAATACACCCCGCGCTTTTTGGCAAATCGGGCGTGCACCAGTTCCTGGTTATTAATGCCGCGAAACCAGCCGGTATATAGACCGCGGGAAAAGGCCATTTCCAGGTTATAGCGTTCATCCGCTGTGGGCTCATAGGAGATGGGGCGATTGCCCAGCTTTAAGGCCAATTTTTCTGTTGGCGTAGGCGTTGTCGCACTGTTTGTACCGTTCTTTGTGCCACTTTTCATAGCACTGTTTGTGCCACTCTTTATCGCACTGTTTGTGCCATTCTCTTGCCAGGCTCGATCTAAGGCTTGGCGGTACACCCGGGTCACATTCGCCACATATTCTGGGGCCTTGAGGCGCCCTTCTATTTTGAGGCAGCTCACCCCCGATTTAATCAAATCGGGGAGAACGGGCAACCCGGAGAGATCCTGGGGGCTGAGCAGATATTGTTTATCTCCTAGGTCGATTAATTCTCCATCCACCTTCATGTCGTAGGTCATGCGGCAGGCCTGGGCGCATTCTCCCCGATTGGCCGACCGGCCACCGAGGGCTTCACTGGTGAGACATTGCCCCGAGTAGGCGACGCATAAGGCCCCGTGGACAAAGACTTCCAGGGGAAGGGCAATGTCTTTTGTTTGTTGTTGAATTTTCTCGATGTCTTTGAGAGAACATTCCCGCGCCAACACCACGAGCTGTGCCCCGAGACTGTGGGCAAATTCCACCCCTGCGGCTGAGGTGACGGTCATTTGGGTGGACCCATGGATGGGGAAGTCGGCAGACAGGTGGCGGATCAGCCGACACATGCCCACATCCTGCACAATGGCAGCGTCCACACCGGCGGCCATCATGGTGCGTAGATAGCGTTCGGCGGCGGCCAGTTCCTGGGGAAAAATAAGCGTGTTGAAGGTGACATAGCCCTTCACCCCCCGGCTGTGGAGAAAGGCCATGAGTTCGGGCAGGTCGGCTTCGGTGAAGTTTTGCGATCGCATCCTCGCATTAAACCGATCCAAACCAAAGTAAATGGCATCGGCACCATTTTCCACCGCCGCCTTAGCACAGTCCCAGGTGCCAGCGGGGGCTAATA
Source organism: Leptothoe kymatousa TAU-MAC 1615 (assembly GCF_018739865.1). Classification (GTDB taxonomy): domain Bacteria; phylum Cyanobacteriota; class Cyanobacteriia; order Phormidesmidales; family Phormidesmidaceae; genus Leptothoe; species Leptothoe kymatousa. Next base: position 493,145 of record NZ_JADOER010000004.1, read on the forward strand.
ATTCAGGACAGTGGCCCGTTGTCATGCTGTAAATCCAAGACTCTACATTCAATGCAAGAGGCAACTATTCATAATGCCTTGAGTAGCCATTATAAACGCTGTGTCGATTGTCAATAGATGTTACCAAGGACTGCCCACCAGTGTATAAGTGGACCAATAAAATGGATGTTCGAAGGCCCAACGTCCGGAATACTTCTGTTCTGGAAAATGAGCTAAAGGTGTCCCATGGACGCCGTATAAGGTGCCATCAACGAACTGCAAGTCTCCTTGCAGCATCGTCAGCTGGGCCTGGCGTAGGGCAGTAGCGCGCACTGGTTGTTGCTTTAGCTGATCATAGAAATAGCTCATCACCCCTAATGTGCCTTCATCACTAATGGGCCAAAGACTAGCCAATGCCGTTTGGATACCTAAATTTACAGCTAGCCCAGCAAAGCCATATTCTGATTCAAGATCCCCAAAAGCTGTGTTGCAGGCACTTAACACCATCAAAGCAATATCCGAATCCATTAAGCCTAGGGTATGGAACCGATTCATTTGTAACGGCTGATCCCATAGTTGAATATAAGAATTATGGGGCTCACCAGAGGAAAAAACGCCATGACTCGCTAAATGAACAATGTCGTATCGCTCCTGGGCAATTTGCTGCTGCAAGTTTCTTAAAGTGAACTCTTCATTTAGAAAAACATCACTGTTATTAAAGGTCTGAGCAATGATATCTAATTCTTGTGACACAGCAGGCAAAGCTTGCTGTGATGGAAATTCTGAAGCTCCCATCGCTAAAAGCTGGGTATTCTCCAGGGGAGTCGAGATAAAATTCTCAGAATCAAAATTTGTTAACCGGATGCTGGGAATAAGGCCCAAACTATAGCGTTCAATTAAAAACTCACTGCCATTGTGCAGGGCCGCTAGTGGCAATACTCGCAACCCGCAACCCATCGCAAACGCTAAACTTTCAATGCCCTGTGCTTGCAGCTCGGTTTCAATGGGTTTAATAAACCAGTCATAGAGTTGTTGTGCAGGTGGCAAATACTGAGATTCTCCAGATATCGCATTAGTTACCTGAGCGTAGAACTCTTCAGCAACAGGCATCACATCTCGACGCGTTACCGATGTCAGTTCTTTGTGAATCGGTTGACCTTCCTGGGTAATCAGGAATACCCCTAGGACATCATCAGGATGCTCTGTAGCAGCATCCTGGAACTGGTTATTAGGATGATCATGGGAGGATGAAAAATAAACATATAGGACACCAGGCTTAATGCCGGTAGCGCTGGCAACTTGCTTCAGTGTGGTTTGAACAGCGGGAATGTTGGTTGCTAATGAGCTAACTTGACCATCCAAATTTAGATAGGAGCTAAATTCCTCTGTAAACAAACTTTCTAATTCTTCCAACAAAATAGTGGGATTACTTGCAGAATTGTTAACAACATTTGTTGCTTCTAGTTTCTGCCTTAAAGGCTGTCCCTCTAATAAGTCAGGCGTCGAAGATATCGCGATCGCAGTCTCGGAAAGTTCTGTGACGTTACGTTGAGACCAAGCCGGTAATCCCAGAAAAAGAACACTTAGCCCGATGACTATGCCTATAGCCTGATAACTATATTTTTTCCGGCCTGAATGTCCCATGGTGGTCAGTGAAGAATGATATGTGCAAACAGATAGTTGGGCGTTGTTAGATCCTCGAAATGTTTTCACATAAGGGATGCAGCTCAATAAACGCCGTTGCCAGATCGGTCTATCCCTTAAACCAGCAACGGCGTTTATTGAGTCGTAACAATCGTCTTTTTCTGATTACAGCTAATCTTGAGGGGCCAACGCTTCCTCAATAACACTGCTTTTCATTGCTATAATCGCGCTCAAATCACTCGCAATAGAGTTAGGACTCACAAGAATGACCCCATCCAAAAATGCTACAGGTTCCTGGGGCTAGGACTCACAGCATCAATGGGGATAACGAAATCCACGTTTGGCGGGCTTTATGCCTTTCGCATCACTTTTCGCATCACTACCATTCCTGCAGGTAATCGATCCCAGGCCCATATGACTGGCCACGTAGGCTGAACTTCATTGAGCGCGGTGGAGTTCACCTCTCCCCTTAAACCTATTTAGATGTATTTAGAACTGTCCCTAGTTGCCTAAGGCAGCATCCAGCACCTTGCGCGCATCCTCCGCATTGGCCCGCGCATCCTTATAGCGCAGATTACTTTGGGCAAAGGTCTTCAGCACCTTAAACCCGCTTTTTAACTCATCCAGCTGTTCATCATCAATCACATCATCACTAAACAGCAGGTCCACCAGCTCTCGCACCTTCAGGGCCTCACTGCGGGAGCCCTGAACCTTGATTTTCAAATTTGCCAGATTGCTAAGCACCTGCACCGCATCCACAACTGCATTTTCCTCAGCGGTTGGTTCCGTTGGTTGGTCTTTCACTTCAATAAAATCCTTTGGGGTAAAGCCATCATCCAAATCAGTCGTTAGATCACCACTACCCATCATTTCCAAAAGCTGATCCATCGCCTTTTCACGGGCTTTAGCCGAATCACGCCCAGAAATGGTGATCAAAACATCTTCAGGACTTTGGGGAATCGTATACTGAACCATGGGATAGTATGTTTGTACCCATTAACAATATCCATAATACTACCGAATCCTGAGCCATTACAGCAAAAAGCACCTGATCTAAGGACCAGGTGCTTTTCAATTCTTAAAAGTTTCACCGCAGCGCCGTCTTACCTCAGTTTTTGACCTGGAAAATCCAGGTGGGCCCGTGGTTGCGATTTATAGTTTCCGGGTACAAGCCCGGTATACTGCCACCGCACTCCTGTTCGATGCCCTTAAGTGAAAAGCATAGATCAAGAAACATTGTTGGCAGTCACCAACGCCGTAGTGAAACTAGAGTCATCATAACTAACTGTCCTGGTAAATCGACAGGGGTAAACCGATAGGGATGATTGAGCGATTTTTCGTCTCTCAATTACGATTTCAAATAGAAGAAAATCCCTGATATTCCAGAAAAGCTTGCTTGTTAGGGGTGATAGCTCCCTTTTGCGTGAAATCTGACGAAAATCTTTGGTTGCTTAATGGTTGGTTATCAAAAACTTAAACGTTTGCCCTCAAGCATTGTCGGCCGGGTACCAATGGGATTCCACCTGGTTTATCAGCTGATTGAGTTCATCCCGACTGTGAATGCGGTCTAATGTCAAGGTGATATGACCTAGTTTTCGACCTGGGCGCGATTCTTGTTTGCCATACCAATAAAGATGGGCGTTGGCTAGGGCGGCCAATGAGTTTTGGTGCTCCTGGTAGTCTGATGTGGCGGTTTCGAACCCCAGCAGATTGATCATTACAGCCTGGGCGCATTTCATATCAGCCGATCCCAGCGGTAGGCCGCTAACGGCGCGCAGCTGCTGCTCAAACTGGGAGGTGAAACACGCATCCAAGGTGTAATGGCCAGAATTGTGGGTGCGGGGGGCAATTTCGTTGATCAACACCTGCCCGTCTGCTGTGAGGAATAGTTCTATGCCAAAGATGCCGACCACATCTAGTTTTGTGACTAGCTGGGTGGCAATGTGGTTGACCTGTTGCACCACGGCCTCGCCCACGGCCGCTGGTGCGATCACACGGCGGCACACTTGATTGATCTGCTGGGATTCCACCACGGGGTAAACGGCCACCTTGCCGTCCTGGGATCGGGCCACCATGACGGCGAGTTCCCGTTCAAAGGGGACAAAGGCTTCTAATAGAACGGGCTGATAGGTCAATTGGGCCCAGGTGGTTTTCACCTGCTCGAGGCTTTTTAGAATGAATGTGCCTTGCCCGTCGTAACCATGGCGTCGGGTTTTGAGGGCTATGGGAAACCCAATCGAGGCGGCACGTTTGTCTAACTGGCCTAGGTCTGCCTCGGATTCTAGGGTGGTAAACCGAGGGGAGGGTAGCCCCAATTGTTGGCAGTAGCGACGTTGGTCGTATTTATCTAAAAGGGGGGCCAGGCATCGCAGCTGGGGATAAAACCCAGTGCCCTGTTGGGCCAGTTTTTGTAGGGCGGGTAGGTCAATAAATTCGTTTTCGAAGCTGATGACGTTGCATTGCTTTGCCAACGCTGCGGTGATAGTGGCATCGGCCACAGCCCCTAGCTCTAACCCATCAGCTATGGCCACGGCTGGATCGGAGGGGTGGGGCGTTTGAATAATTAATCGTAAGCCCAACTTTTTTGCGGCTGGCCCCATCATCCAGGCCAGTTGCCCGCCACCAATAATGCCAATATTTTGTGCTGTCTGTCCCATAGCTGATGCGAAGAATAGAAATGATCGGTAAGGGCAACGTTTGCCATTACTGATTTAGGGGGGACCCAACCGATTATGAAACCACACTGGGGATCGGTAATGCTAGTTTTCTATGGCTGATATGGAGGCTTAACCCGCTGATGATGGCGACATGATGAGGCTCCGCCATGCCAACTTCTAAAGTGTCCTTTGTCATGGGCCAAGCAATGTCGTTTTTAAGAATGCTTGTCATAATATTTGACATCCGCGCGTCAGATACTTGTATCTGGTTGCCCAGCGGACCGATCTGAACGACTAAAGCCTGGAGCGATATCAACTCTGCCGAAAACTCTATAAAGCATCGTGCCCGTGGTACCTCACCCTGTGAGGTTTAGGTCTCACCCTGTGAGGTTTAGGCCTCACAAAGTGGAGGCCCAACCACGTAATTTGTATCAATGTCTGTTTGCGATATTGCAAAGCGCATTCTTTAAATATTTATGGCTCAGATAACGGTCAATCCTAAAACGTCTTCTTTAGCAATTTTTTCTTGTCTTCTAGAGCAACTGACCCGTGGTCCTGTTGTTTTGGCCATTGTCACGGCTACCCAAGGGGACGTGATGTCTCAGGTGGGAGATAAGTTATTGGTGTGGGGAGATGCTCAGAGCGAAGGCTCCTTACTCGAACATACGGTTAGGGCTACGGTCTTGACTCAATCGTTTGCGGTGATGAAAACCGGCGGTGCCCAGCGCATGGTGATTGATCCCGGTGACAATATGTTTGCGGTCTCTTCGGATCCGGATGCTGATTCTGTTGATCAGGTGCATGTGTGGTTAACCTGTTGGCAAGGAGACGATGCGATCGCAACCGCTAAAACGGCCCTAGCTTCCTTAGAAACCGAACAGCCTAGCCGTTTAGTCGTTCCGTTAGTGACAGGTCAATTTCCCTATGTGCTTGGCCCTGACAGCCCATCACTGCGTAACCTGCAAGGACAAGATGCCTACATAGAAGATCTATAATGTGCGTCTTGGCATAAAAAAAATCTGGAGGGGATATCCCCTCCAGATTGATTGCCTACCGAAAATCATACTTAGCGGCCCGTCGCTCTTCCCGTATCCACCTATGGAAGAGCGACGGGCTAAAAATTAAGCAGACTTGCGCTGCCTACGGGCTGCCAACCACTGTTGGAACACCAACCCAAAGAAGGGCATATCTTCAATTAGATAGCGACGCCATAGACGCTTGGGTTCAGACATTGTGCGATAGAGCCACTCTAGGCCCAAATCAGTAACAAATTGAGGAGAACGGGGCTTATGACCGGCCTCAAAATCAATGGCTGCACCAACCGCCAAAAATGTCTTAATGCTGGGCAACTGGTCTCTGTGCTTGACAATCCACTTTTCCTGTTTGGGCGCGCCTACACCCACCACCAACACATTGGCCTCGGACTCACTAATCAGTTTAATGATGGCATCGCATTCCTCGGTGCTCTTCTCAAAGCCAAAGGAGGGAGAGTGCGCGTCGACAATAATCTCACGGCCAATGCTGGCATTGATTCGCTGTTGCGCTAGCTTGGCCACACCGGGCGCTGCCCCTAGCATGAAAATCTTTACGTCAGGGTTATTTTTGTTGTGCTCACAGAACCAAGGCAACAAGTCAGAGCCTGAAATCTTATCCTTAATCGGTGTGCCCAAAAACTTGGCCGCGTACATCAAAATTTTGCTATCACACACACGAAAGTCTGCAGCAGAGTATACCTCTTTAAATTCCTGGTCATGCTGCAGTTTCATCAAATGGTCCACATTGGGCGTAACTACGACACCACCCTCAGCGTCTAAATGAGCTAACAGCTCATCCTTAGAAAGATTGTCAATCTCCACATCCAAAATATTGACCGTCTCCACCTTGTTAGCTTTATCAGCCGCTAACACTGATGACGTAGTGTAGGAATCTTCAACGTTATTAGGATCTGAAGAGATGACCGAGCCTTGGTACTGCATGATTTCCAGAGGTTACCTTACTAATTAATACAAAAATTAAAACTGAGGTTGAATGACAAAAAAGCTGCTTTTGGCTCACACAAACAGCAAGCCCCACTTGCCAACCTTCAGGGTCTATAGGTGGATGAGACGACAATCTAAGCGGTTATCTCAATAGCGTTATACGACACTTTCCCTTCCACTCCACCCATTAACCCCCACTCATCGAATAAACTTAATCAGACAATAAAGAAGCGATGAGACAGCACCCTACCTAATTCCTAAATGCACAATTACAGTTAGTCCCCGAGCATTGCCAGATATAACTTTCAGCCCGATGTCTTGCACGTTTTAGGTCGCATCGAACAGTTTAGATGTACGAACATCATGCCGATAGCTAACCCGTTGATTCCTTAGACTCAGTGTTATCACGAATAGTTTCCAGAAACAAGCCAACAAAAATCGGTGATATATCTATTGCCATAAAAGGCCTTTTGTGAGTAACGGCCGATAAGGAAGGCCTGTTCGGTGGCTGTATGATTTTTTACAGACAAGTGAAGTTGATGCGTCTGAATTAGCCCTTGATTGGCGTCCTTATGCCTTCACCATCAGCCTTTAAATAAGTTGGCGTCTTTTTTGTAAGTCTTTCATTGCAATGGGTTTGGCTATTTTAAAGTCGTCTGTTTTTGTGGGAGAAATTAGCGATGGCCTCGGGGTGATTAGTCTGCATACTGAGTTAAATAAGTGTGTGCGTTGTTCGGTATGGGACTTCATATCAGAAAAAACTGTTCAAAAAATGGGTTGCAGGGTGGATGATGTGCCTAATAAAGGAGATTGATAACTCACGCTTTAAAGCTGAATTAGGTGAAAAACTCAACCCATCATTTCAGAGATATCATCGATGCTTTAAGGTCTCCTCATGGAGCTACATCATTCCTTTACGAAAAGCCTAGGGCGGATTCTCAACGTCAACCGGCAACAGAGTGGTCTGGTTCTCTGTTCAAGGGGGCACGGCTGTAAAGGGTATTTTGTGCAATTAATGTTCGCTCATAACATCTTGGGGCTGGCGGTGCAATGCAGCCTCACGTTCAGTGAAGAGCAGTAATCGCTTGGGGGCTAGGTGAACCAGCCAGGGAGCAGGTTGCGGCTTGATCAATTGCCATTGGGATTCGGTAACGTGTGCTTGCAGGTGATAGTCCTGGTCGTGGGTGGGTGGGGTATGCAGCTTTAGGTATAGGGTCATGGTGTGGGGCAGGGTGCTGGTGGCCGTTAGCCAACAGGGAAACGTATTGATGTTGGGGCCTGTTGTTGGATCTGGGGTTGATGTGAGTATTTCAATGTGATGGCTACGGATGCCTATGGCTTGCAGGTTTGATGGTGGGGGTGTCTGCGTTTGTAAATGACACTGCCAGTGATGGGCGTTGACTGAGCGATGGTTGAGGGCCATTGCGGGGGAAAGATTTTTGCAGCCGGTTAACTGGGCAACCCGTGGGGTGCTGGGATGCTCAAAAATATGCTGTTTGGGGCCGTGGGCTATGGTGCTGCCCTGATCTAACACCAGGAGGCGATCGCAAATTCGGTAGGCTTCGTCTAAATTGTGGGTAACCAGTAGGGTAATGCCTGGAAAGGTTTGGAGTTGCTGGGTTAGCTGTTGTTCTATGTGATCTCGTAGGTGGGTATCGAGGGCCGCGAAGGGTTCGTCGAGGAGTAGCATGGCTGGCTGGTTGGCTAGGGCGCGGGCTAAGGCGATGCGCTGCTGTTGGCCCCCCGACAGTTGATGGGGGTAATGGTTGGCCAGGGTTGCTAGATGCATAGCCTTGAGCTGCTGCATGACGCTAGCTGTGGTTTCCCTTGGGGTTAAATGGTTTGGTAGGCCAAAGGCAATGTTTTGGGCAATGGTGAGGTGGGGAAACAGGGCATAGTTTTGAAAGAGAATGCCAATGTTGCGATCGCAAATCGGCACATCAATGCCCTGGGCGGCATCAAACAATACCCGACCGTTCAGCACAATGCGCCCGGTGTCCGGGGTTTCCAGTCCGGCTAAACAGCGTAACAATAAGCTTTTCCCCGCCCCCGATGCCCCCAGCAGCCCCAGCGGTTGCTGGGTCGTAGAAAACTCAACATTTAGCGTAAAGTGAGGCAACTGTTTGGTAAGCGCCACCTCTAGGACAGGCTGGTGTGGGCGCTTGTCATTAATCCCTGGAGGCTGACGCTCACGGTGCCGAACGCTAACGTCTCCTAAAGGTTGACCATCCAGGGGGGCTGGAAGTGACCAGATGAATGGTCCCGCAGACTGTTTTCTGGGTCTTCTATTTTGTTGTGTTGACCATCGGTTAACAGCGACTATTCCCCCTAACGCCACCGTCAAAATTACCGCACTCCATAGGGCCGCCTCCCGTACATCGCCCCGTTCCACTGCAAAATAAATTGCCATGGGCAACGTTTGAGTCCGCCCCGGAATATTGCCAGCCAGCATTAGGGTGGCCCCAAATTCCCCCAGGGCCCTAGCAAACGATAGTGTCATCCCGGCTACCAATCCAGGCAGGGCTAAAGGCAATGTAATGCGAAAAAATACACTGGTTTCATTTGCCCCCAAGGTACGAGCTACCTGCAACAGCGATCTGTCGATTTGCTCAAAGGCGCCCAGGGTTGTTTTGTACATCAGCGGCAGGGCCACCACCGTGGCTGTGATCACCGCCGCATACCAGGTAAACACAACGCCTAGATTGACTGAGTGCAAAAGCTGCCCTAGGGGGCCCTGTTTGCCCAACACCATCAAAAGGAAAAAACCCAGCACCGTGGGGGGCAAAACCATGGGGGCCAGCAAAATACTATCTAAGCAAGAACGCCACCGGCCCCGATAGTGATACATAAAATAGGCGACAGCCACCCCCAAAAATGAGGTGAAAATGGTGGCGATGGCGGCAATGCGTAACGAGATCCAAAGCGGTGAAAAATCTAGCATTCGATAGAGGCAAGGTAACGAGGGACCCGTTCTCTATGATTAGATAGCACCAAATCCAAAGTCTTGGAATATGGATTGGGCAATGTCGGTGGTGAGAAAATCAATAAAGGCCTGGGCCGCCTCGGGCTGACCACTGCCCTGCACCAGCGCAATGGGATAAATAATCGGACGATGTAAATTAGCGGGTACCGTCATCAATACTTTGGTCTGTTGGGAGATGGCCGCATCGGTAGCATAGACAATGCCTAAATCCACATGGCCACTTTCTACCGCAGCTAAAACGCTACGAACATTGTTACCAAAGACAAATTTGCTATGGAACGCCTTTAGAAGATTGAGGTTTTCAAAAACCTGTTGTGTATATTGCCCTGCGGGAACGCTACGAAACTCCCCCACGGCCAAGCGACTGACACGCATAGCGTCAAGCTGGGAGACATCGCCAATCGCCAAGGGTGAATCTAGGGGGGCCACCACCGCCAAGCGATTGCGAAGAATATTTTGGCGAGAGTGTGGCTCAATTAAGTCTTGTTGTTCCAACTCATCCATCGGCTGTGTTGCGGCCGCAAAAAAAATATCCACAGGGGCCCCTTGCTCAATTTGCCGTTGGAGTGCCCCCGAAGCACCAAAATTGTAATCTATAGCAATTGTAGGATGAGCGTTGATAAACTGATGGGCAATCTCATCCAACACATCTTGCAAACTTGTTGCTGCTGATACGGTCAGCCTGCTTTTTGTTTCTGTGCTCACATCAGTGGCTAGACGGGGGGCGCCACAGCCCATGGCCATCAGCCAAGTAAAAAGGCTTGCCCAAACCAGTTTGAGCATTTTAGAACGTTGCATAACAAACACAGACACCCGTGATTGGCCAAGTTTTTATGGTGTTGCCGGGGCTGATGTAAGGGATGAAGCAACTTCGGCCATGGGTCAGGAGCCCTGGATATAGCGACTCAAGGTCATCCTCAAGAGCGGCAACGCCTGATTTTTTTTACGTAATTTTGCCACTGATAGTAGGTCCATTTCAAGCTTCGTTGGGTAATCCACAAATATGCGATAGCCAATAGTCCTAGTGCCAGCATAATGCCCCAACGCTGGGATGTGGCGGCTGCAATGGTCCATCCGCTTAAGCCGAAGGCTGCGCCGTAGGCACATAGACTGCCAATTAGGGCCATGACGACACGCTCAAAGCCAGCGCGACGGGTGGTCCAAATGCCTAAACCACCGCCCACAAGTATCCCCAACGGAACACCCAATACGGCGGCTTTTTGCCCTGCTAGTTGACCCGTGAGGTAGGCAAAAACCAACGCCATGGAGGATGCGCCGCTAATTAGGGCGGGCAGCCACCCAGATTTTGTTGGCGAAGACTGTAGAGATTGAATACCAACCGTTGCTCCAGCCACCATAAACAAGATGGCCAGGACCAACGCCACTGTCCATTGAGGGCTGCTAGGAGCCAATACTAATGCTGTGAATACCAGGCTGCTAAGGCCATGGAATGTGAAAAGTGCGATCGCAACTAGTCCCAATGCATATATACCATCAGGGCGATTCCAAGAACGACGTAGGACCATAAATTCAGGTTTCAAACGGATCGATTCTGAGCGTAGCTACAGACTTATAGAACCCCATAGCCCCCGCCAAATACTTCATCATCTCCTTAAAGCCATTACAAATTTATGCATGCATTCGTAAATCCTAAGGAAATGAATGGCTACTTTAACCAGTGAGCATCGTCATAGCCCGATAACCCACCTTTTATTTTCAGCAGATAACCATGTTTTTCCGGCGTAAAGCAAATAAAGGCTTACTGTGGCTCGGCATATTACTGCCGATTGTGCTGTATAGCTGTACCGTTTGGCGTCGGCCACAGCCCACAGCCATTGATCGCCAGCCCTTATTTCAAGGAATTACCTACAGTCGGCAGGTAATGGAGACTCCCCGGCCTTACATTGTGCACATTGTCGATATCGATCTGACAACGCCAGGGTTGCGGCCATTTGTGACGCCCAAATATGCCGGCATAGAAGTCACTAAGCGGGGTATTTCCAAAAGTCATAAAGCTCGGGCTCAGCGCACATCTGACTTTTTAGAAACCCATCAATTACAGCTAGCGGTCAACGCCAACTTTTTTCTGCCGTTTAAGGAAGTCACCCCATGGCACTACGAACCCCGCCCTGGACAACAAATGAACTTGCTGGGGGTGGCCATCTCTGACGGAGAAGTCGTCGAGCAGGTTAATCCCATTAATCTGCCACCGCCACCGTCTATCTGTTTCACCGATCAACGAGCCCTGATTAACCCCATTGGCACCTGTGCAGAGGGCACTGACTATGCAGTGGCCGGTAATCTGCCACTGTTAGAACACGGTCAACCTACGGATCGGTTAAAAAAGGTAATTGAGCAGGAGGGGCTCAAACCCTATTCATTTACGGTGGCGGCCTTAGACGAAACCGGCACTCGCCTGTGGCTAGTATTGGTGGATGGAAAACAACCGTTCTACAGCGAAGGTATAACCTTAGGAGAGGTTACTGATCTGGTCATGGAGTTGGGCGCTGATGCCGCCGTACGCTTAGATGGTGGGGGCTCCACCACACTGGCCATGGAATCCTCTAGGGGGCCAAAGTTGTTGAATACCCCGATCCATGCCAAAGTGCCAGGGAAAGAACGACCCGTGGGGAACCATCTTGGCTTTTTTGCCCAACCCATCGCACCGTAGGCGCTGTTACGACACTACGTCACGGTGGTGGCAGCCTACCCTGGCGGCGCTGATGGTACTCCAGGGTAGGCCGGTCAGTCCCGGGGCGGCAGGGCTTGAATCGTTAGCATCGAATCAACAATGTTCTGCCGTTGCGAATCTTCTAATAGGGAACGGGTCATACAGGTGGAGAATAGCTTGGTCACATTGTAGTAAGCATGGAGTTTGTCTTTTTGCTTTTGGGTTAACTCTATCGCGCAAGGCATTTGAAGCTTTTGCATAAATGTGATGATCCGTTCTCTCCAATAGCTTTGTTTGGATTGCCACCATTCCGCCGGGGTATCGAAGGCTCTTTTTTGCTGAGGTATAAACTTCAACCATCCTCTGATAACTTCAGCATTTTGGTGATCGTCTAGGAATAGTTGCTCCAACCGTTGCAGGGAGGCCATGAAACTTTCTGGTGTTTTCATCCCTTTTTCGAAGGCGTAAAAGGTTTTATAAACACACTCATGGATTTCTAGAACCTTGCCATCAATCATGCTGGTGGCGAATTCAAAATCTGGTAGATCGAAATATTTGTATATCAGCCCCCGATTGGTGACACTGCCTGTCTCTTTGAGGGCAGAGACAAAGTACCAGGCACGGGCATATACCTCGAGATGGGGCTGTCTTGAGTCTAAGGATTGAGATGTGCCCATTGCAGTTTCATTGACCATAGCCAGGAACTCTACGAGGCTTGTGTCTTCAGCAACCATGGCATCGGCTCTATGTTTAAACTCACGGAAAAAATCCCATAGGGCTCTATCGGAAAGCGATTCTGAGATTAACCCAATCACAAAATGCCAGCGGTTTTTCTCGAGATGATTGAAGACTTCTGGATACTGCCCTGTGCTTACCAGATTGTCGGCGGTGAAAAACTCCTGGTAGGTTAAGTGGGAAAACGTACAAAAGTTATCTGCCCAGCGTACTAGTAACCCGTTGGAATTTTCAATGCCTTGTAGGATCTTTCGGGTTGGGACTAAACTCCTATTTTCGTTGTAATTTGTTGCGTAATAGTCCTGGATTATTCGCTCTACCTCTAGTGTGGGAAAGATGATCCGACGCTTTAGAAAAAAGTGATTGGCCAGCTTAGATAGGATATTGCGGACATCGACTTCCCGCAGCATGGCGAAGGTCGTTGTTCCGTGTGCGATCGCAATATTTTTGCGCGTCATCAGGTCAATGCCCCGCCGGAAGACCTCAAAGCGCCTATTGGGAAGAGCGGCCTGATTCTCAAAGACAACACATAGCAGATCGAGCAAAATAGGCCGCTGGGAAAGCTCTCGTATTCCCCGGTATGTCTTCGAACGCAATGTTTTAAGCATTTGCGCGGCCAGCTGTCTATCCTTGTCTGGTTGACTAAACCAATTCTCGACAAACTGCTGGATCTGTCGTTTCTGTAGGGGGGCAATAATAACCTGCTGAAACCCTTCAGAAAAAGGAAACTCACGCCCTAAACGAGAACTAAAAATAAATCGGCACTGGCCGTAGTGATGCAGCAAGCGTTCAAGCTCGGCTTCAATCCGTTCTCGCTCTCCGGATGCGGTTTCATCAATGCCATCAAAAATAAAAATGGCCTGGCCAGATGCTAAAATTTCACGCCGCTCCGCATGACTACAGTTCCATTCGCTAAATCGTTGCTCAATCCATCCTTGGAGAGTGTCATGGCCAGAAACAGAAGCAAACCATCGTGCCCCAATAAAAATCGGAACAAAATCCTGCAAAATCTCTCTCTGGGCACACTTGAGGGTAATCCACTGTAGGCACGTTGTTTTGCCAGAGCCCGGATCCCCATAGACAAAAACATTGTGATGATCCCCGATGACTTCTTTAATTGCGCGTTTTTTACCCCGCAGCAACTGGACGCCAATGCGGTCAAAGTCCTCGTCCGTAAGACTTGCGCTATTCACCAGGGCATGGGGATCTGCCACAGGCGGATATTCCGACGGTAACGCCTGGACTTCAATTAAATAAAGCTCAATAAAGTCCCTAGTGAGTTTTCGACTCAGTTGCTGGGTATTGGCGCGTCTTTGTTTAGCAAAAAACGTTGTAGCTATTTGTTTACGAATCCTGTCAATGCATGGATCGATGCCCAGGACGTAATCTCCTTGGACACAGGCCTCATGCCACTGGACCTGAAAAAAAACGCAAATAGTCTCTACATTTTCTCGCAGTCCCTTGTAATTATCTATGGTTAAGATGCGGCGAATCGTGTCATCACTAATTTTGGCATCATCACTTCTGATTTCATTGATTGCTTCCCATGTCCCCTTAAAGTGCCGTCTTGGAAATCTTGATTTTGCCTCCTCTAAAAATTGTTTACGATATTCTGGTTTGAGTGTCAGATAAGCGTAGATGTTTTCGGACATGCGTTTAACTGGAAACGAAACCCTAGGGCCCTGATTATTTTTCCTAGGGGTATTTTCACCCCTTAGGACATTCCAATGTGTGAATTGGCATACATTTTTAATATGCAGCTACCTATCCAGCGGCAACCTCAATAGGGAGTATTGAGCCCAACACCGTCAAGCCACGACGCTACGGCGACCATTGAACGACTATGCAGTTGGTATTGGCTTTTTTAGGAAAAGATTAGATTTTTTGGAGCTATCGGGGCCGTTGAATCGTCGTTGTCTGATTTGCCCATATTTTGAGCTTTTTATGCTAATGTCAAAAACGGCACGTATCTCGGTTGTAGTAAATAGCAGTGGCTACTACCTGAATGTCGCCGGTTAAGGTCTACGGTTAAGGCTCTTCGCAACGGTGCTTCAGCTGTATTTGTGGTTTAAGCCAAGTAATTAAAGCCTTTGGGGAGCATGCTGCAGGGGTAAAAAATCCAAGCAGTATTAAGGAAATGAAATTTTCATAACCGCAGCCGCCGCATGGACGACCGCATGGAAAATTTTAGGTCCTATTCTAAGGGTGTCAACGCACAGGTTGTCCTGGCTGCGTTGGCAGCCCTCTTTAATTCCTACTACTCACATGACTAGCCAAATTCCCTCCCTTAGCTATGGCATGCCTAACTGTCCTTCCTGTAGCAAGCAAGGATTAGTTTTAACCACCAAAGACCGGGTTGCATGCATCTTCTGCGACTTTAGGCGAGACCTCGCAACAACCCCTCCCAAAAAGCCTGCTAAAAACCCCACATCCGATGTGTGGTCAGTGTTTTTGCTGCTTTTAATCATCACTTTTTTGATTGTTGTGCTCACATAATATAAGTGGTGAGAGACTCTGTTTTGTATACGCTGAAAGTCGTTCGAATAAATTGTTTGGGGTGATCTCTGCGGATTTCCCCAAACAATTTGCACCCTGTTTGCGCTCCCCCTTCATGCATCGAGTGCTAACCGTTGGGAAAGAGACGCGCACGTCTCGTAAAAAGTATTGAAAGAACATCCAGTGGTCTGTTAATCCTAAATTTTAGGATGGATGAGTGATTGGCTAAAACGCGCCTAAACCCCGATACACCACACAGGGCCTACCGCTTATCCACGGTTACCCGTAGGTCGAGCTTGTCGAAGCCCGCTTAACCCTGTTTTTTAGCTTTGACGCTGCACTAGGCGTAAATCAGACGCATCGAAGATGTTTCTCAGACAGTTTTCAGGATCAGGGCGTTTAATAAATACAGATCCTTTTTCCCGATGTTATGAAACGCTCAATCCTTATTTCATTAGCATTGGCTAGCACCATGTTCTTGGCTAGCTGCGCCACCTCTAATACCTCCACCGCCCCTGCCCCTGCTGGGCAAGCTGCTGCCACATATGCGGTCTTTGCTGACGATGGTGTGGCGATTCTTGGTGCGGATCCGGTGGCCTATTTTACCGTGGGGGAATACACCCCCGGTAGCGGCGAGTTCACCTATGAATGGGAAGGTGCCCTATGGCAGTTCGCTTCAGCGGAAAATCGTGACCTCTTTGCTGCCAACCCCGAGGACTACGCACCCCAGTATGGTGGCTTTTGTGCCTATGCGGTCAGCCAAGGTAACACCGCCCCTATTGAGCCTACTGCCTGGAAAATTGTAGATGGCAAACTTTATTTAAACTTTAACGATAAGATCCAGAAACGCTGGGCGAAGGATATTCCTGGCTATATTGCGCAGGCAGATGAAAATTGGCCCGGAGTGCTAGCCAACTAGTTCTAAGCTGCGTGGTAGCTTGCGTAAGACGGCTAAGCTAGCGGGTTGTCGTTATGACTTAGCGACTATTGGGATGATAAACTGACGCAGTCAAAGGTGCTTAGACTTTGACTGCGTCAGTGTTTGGTGTAAATTCTGTGATTTTTCTGAATCAGAAGCAGTCTACTCTTCAAAGCTGGGTATTACCCATTGCAATCATTACGCTGTTTCTGTGCATCAAGTTTTTATTTATTCGCAATATGGGTGGGGTAAATGAATTGCACCATTTGCCATTATCTCGCCATTTAATGGATCCAGGCTGGCTCGATAAAGATATTTACTATAGTGAGCCACCTGGATATCGGTTGCTGTTTCAACTGTTGTTTGGGCCATTGACGGTCAGTTTAGGCTTTCTGGCTACTTCAATTATTGGGCGCATTCTTGGATATTTGGCCATTGCTGTGAGTTTGTGGATACTGGCCCGTAGTTTGGGAATGCGTTTTTTGACGTTATTTCTGGCCCTTTGTTTGTTTGTGTATGTGAATAAACACCAGGGCATGATGGCGGGAGAATGGTTAGTGGGGGTGGGGGGCATTGAGCCCAAGATATTTGCCTACAGTGCCATTTTTATTGCCCTGACAGCCTTATTCAAAGAGCACTATCTATGGATGGTGGCTTGGCTAGGGTTGGCTACCTCTTTCCATGCGTTAGTGGGGGGCTGGACAGCGATTAGCTTGCTGGTTTGGTTGTTTTGGCGACGCAGGAATATATTGTTTGATGGTCGACGATGGTTGGCGGCAATCCCGATATATGCGGTGACTGGGGTGTTTGCTGTTACGGCTGTTTTGACGCAGCTGTTGAGTCCGGTAGAAGAGAGTGATATTTCACCATCTTCAATTTATTCTTTTTTGCGAAACCCCCACCATGTCAATCCCTTAAGTTGGCACTGGGATGTCTGGCTAGGTTTGTTGGCTTATTTGGTGATCTTGGTGGGCTGTGCTTTTTATCTTCGACAGGCAGATAAACATGAGCAAAAAAACAACCAGCAGATTACTCGCAACCAGCAGATTACTCGCAATCGTGCAGACTTTCTCTGTTTTGTGCTCTGTACGTTAGTGCCTTTCGGGGCCGGGGTAATCTTGGCTCCCTTCGATACGAATGGTCAATTGTTGCAATACTATCCTTTCCGGGTGGGGGATGTGATGGTGCCCTTGGGGGCTGCTTTTTTTCTGGCGATGGCGTTAGATCAATGGCTGTTTCGACATCGTATGGGTGCGATCGCACTGAGCCTGATTGTCCTCATCACCTTTGGTCTAGAGCTGCCTAACTTCCATCAAAAAGTACTGGCTCTGCAAGACTTTCCTGGTCAAGAACAGGGAGTCAGCCCCGAGCTAAAGGCTACGGCTAACTGGATTAAACAACATGTCCCCGATGGAGAATTAATTATTTCATCCCCTGTAGATATAGATGTTTTAGCCTGGATTTCCGAGCATTCCACCATTGCTAAATTTCGGTTTGTGCCCAGTGCCTCTTCGGCCGATGTTTCAGCCTGGTATGAACGCATAACGGATTTGGGGGGTGGGGTGGATATCCTCAATTATGTCGATCGCCGCGTTGATAATAGTCGCCCTGTGCAACAACGGTTGCGGGAGGCCTACAATGGCCTAAATACGGACCAAATGAGTCACCTCATGGACAAGTACCGCAGCCGCTACGTGCTTACCAACGCATCCCAACAGCTAGAACTGCCGGTATTATACGAAAATGGTGGCTATCGACTCTACGGCCACCCTGGGAATTTGCTCAACGATAGTTAGGGAGACGATGAAATCCCGTTTCGTTGTTTCTTTTTTTGTCCTAGGTTCTCTCTTTGGAAAAGTGTTTCCCCTGCCGTTGGTCTTCCACCTCGAGGCGCCCGGTTATATGTATGCCTAGGGTTGTTGCCTGTCAACGCGATTTGTTAGCTATTGCCGTGAGTTAATATCCTTGTGAGTGTTTTGTCTCAGCCGCAGTCTATCCTGAAAAACTGGGTCTTACCAGTTCTCACAATTACCCTATTCTTTTGTCTGCGGTTTTTGTGTGACCGCAATATGGGGGCCGTTAATGAGCTCCATCATTTGCCCCTGGCTCGGCATTTTGTAGACCCAAGCTGGTTGGCCCAGGACATTTACTACAGTGAACCACCAGGGTATCGCCTACTGTTTCAATTATTGTTTGGTCCTTTAACGGTCACCATTGGTTTCCTCGCCACCTCCATCCTGGGGCGCATCCTGGGGTATTTAGCCATTGCCGTGGGGCTCTGGACATTGGCCCGTAGCTTAGGCCTACGCTTACTCACCCTCTTGGTGGCCATTGGTTTATTTTTTTATGTGCGTGGTCCCCAGGGGGTGATGGCCGGGGAGTGGCTGATTGGTGGCATAGAACCCAAAATCTTTGCCTATGGTGCTATTTTTATGGCGCTCCATGCCATGTTGTTTGGGCGATATCTTTGGCTGACGGCATGGTTGGGGCTTGCTGCCTCGTTCCATGCCTTGGTGGGGGGGTGGACCTCCATTGCCGTGCTGGTTTGGTTGGGTTGGCGACGGTTCGATGTTTTGAGCGATGGTCGTCGGTGGTTAGCGGCCATCCCCATCTATGGGCTGACCAGTATCTTTGCCCTCATTGCCGTGCTTACCCAGCTGCTGAGCCCAGTGGAGGACAGTACTATTTCCCCCGCCTATATCTATTCATTTTTGCGCAACCCTCACCATGTGAATCCGATGGCTTGGCCAGCCGAAGAGTGGCACTATCTATTGGCCACCCTTGTTATCTTTGGTGGCAGCGCCTTCTATGTCCTGCGATCCGCCGTGCAAAAAACGCCCCAGGGGTTGCCCATCGCAACCCGCCGTGCCGATTTTATGTGTTTTGTTCTGTGTATGCTAGTGCCATTTGGTGCTGGTATTTTGGCGGCTCCGTTTGATCAAAATGGGCAATTTTTGCAATATTATCCCTTTCGCGTAGGGGACATTATGTTGCCCTTAGGCACAGCTTTTTTCTTGGCCTTGGCCCTAGAAAAGCTCGTGTTTCGCCATCGAAAGGGTGCGATCGCAATCGTACTCATAATCTTATTTGGCTTTGGCTTAGAAGCTACCCGTTGTTACCGAGGGGCCATTGCCCTGCAACAATTTCCCAGCCAAGAACAGGGGGTCAATCCGCCGCTACAGGCTGCCGCCACCTGGCTAAAACAGCATGTGCCCGAGGGCCAACCGGTGGTGTCACCCCCTGTGGATCTAACCGCGTTGCCCTGGCTGTCAGATCATCCTTCCATCGCCAAGTTTCGGTTTGTGCCCAGTGCCTCCTCCGCAGATGTCCAAGCCTGGTTTGAACGTATCACCGATCTGGGGGGCGGCATCGACCTCCTGAGCTATACAGATCGCCGTACCGATGCCCGCCGTAAAATTCGTAGCGCCCTGACCGATGCCTACAACGCATTAGATACAGAGCAAATGAGCCGTTTAATGCAGAAATACCAAAGTGATTACGCCGTTACCAATGTAGAGCAGACGCTAGAGTTGCCCCTGCTCTATGAAAATGCGCGCTATCGCATTTATGGTGTAGGTTAAACCCTAGAATTCGTACCGGGCGCCTAACTGTATGGAATGGATGAGAACCGTATCCGCATCAAAATCCGCATCAAACGCTCTAAAATTTTGCCCCGGTAGTCCGTGCAGACGGTAGCCGACAAAAGCACTGGCTTGGTCATTAATTGCATAGGCAACACCGGCTTTGGCCTGAAATACAAAGCTTGCGCCGGTATCATCTAGGGCTAAATCACCAAGGCCAGGAATGTTGGTTTCTACATCATTCGCAGTTAGGGTGGCAACACCCACACCGCCGCCAATATAAGGGCTAAAGCGGCTATTGGTAGGAATGTCATAGTAGCCATTCACCATCACTTGAGCCGATTCAATGCCTCCATCCAGCGGAATTTCCGCTAAGTTGTTGACGGTGACTCCATTGACATCATTGTTGGTGTAAGCAACCTCTAGCTCTACCCGAGCATCATCAAAGCGGTAGCCTGCGGCACCGTTGATGCCAAAGCCCGTGTCCGTATCTAGGGAGATATCGATGGGAATATCCGTAACAATTGCAGGTCCTCCTGGAAATAGGGGTGCAGTGGTAATGGGTACCGTGCCATCGGAGGCAATATCAACAGGATAGCCAAATACCAGGTTAGGGCCTATGGAAACATACCAGCCATTGTCTCGAAATGTATCGGGGGTAGATTGCGCAATAGATTGCTCAATAGTACGGTCAATATTTGCTGGGATTTCAGATGATGTCTGGGCAAAGGCAGGCAGGGCCATGCCTACCAGGGCAAGGGTACAAATCGACGACTGGGAGAACAGATGCTTGAGAGAATACATATCATCAACCTTCTGTCGTTGTGTGGATAGCCAGCAGTATGGCACTACTGTCGTAGAAGACTACAACTCCATCGGTCAACAATGGGCAAAATTGCTGAGAAACCCTAGGCAAACTTGCGGCAGGGACCACAAATCACCCTAAACACGACAAAAAACACCTAAGATTGTGGGCTTTGGTAGGCCACAATCTTAGGTGTCACAAAAAGTCTTTCAATAATACAAACTTGCAGTTGAAATTAACCTAATAACAGCGCCTGGCTGCGGGCTGTGATTGCTTCTGCCGTTAAGCCATTGAAAGCAAACAACTGTCCCGCACTGGCTGTGGTGTCACCCCGTTTCCACGCCAGCACATCGCGACGAAGATTGCTGCGTAACATAACGGGTTCTAGCATAGCGCTGGAACCACCAGTCACACCCAATACAACATCGCCGGCAAAGAGCGCATCGAAGTCAGCGTCACTTAAGAAGGTATCATCCCCTTTGCGACAGGTTGCCCAAGCCACATCGCTGGACCGATAAAGACGACGTGGGCTCACAATGCCGACGACCTTAGAGCCGATGCCGTCTTTGGCTAAAGCGGCTGCAGCTTCTAGAACGGGCAATAGCATCATGTCGCCAACCACTGCAAAGACAACGGTTTTCTCTCCGGGCGTTTCTTGTAACACAATGGCCCCCGTTTCGATGGCGGCACGGGTTTGGGCCAGGGTGGTGCGAATGGGGAGAGGAGATTTACTAGCCGTAATGGTAATTCCTTTATTGCTAGTGTTTACGGCCCACTCATAACAGGCTTGGATGCTGTTAGCATCCACCGGAAAGAGGGGAAACACATTGCCATTGCGCATCATGGCGGCGAAGTAGTTCTCAATCTCAGGGCGCTGGTGGGTCCAGCCATTCCGGCCTTGCTCTAGGGCCCCGGCGGTAAAGAGACAAATGGTGGAAGGGGTGTCACGGCGTAATTCTGCCATGGCTTGGGTGACGGTTTGCCAAATGGGTAGGCCGTTAATGGCAAAGGATTCGTAGGAACACCACAGGCTACGACCACCAAATAGGGCTTGGGCCGCCGCCATCCCCGCACAGGCATCTTCACTCAGGGGTTCATATACCTGACCGCCAGGGCCTTGGAAATACAGTTCATCTGGGGTGGGGTGAACGATCTTGAGGGCCTGGTTGATGTTGTTGATGCCGGAGGCCGCATTGCCATCGGCGTTGGTTACAACAAAGTTGGAGTCCTGTTGGCCCACATACCCCACCAGGGCACCCATGGCTGTGGTGGCCACCTGTTTGTCGCCCCCGACAGGAAATTCGTTTAGGGGCAGAGTGCCAAGATCGGCCAGGGGGAGTTCGGATTCTGTGACCGCAGTGTTGACGTTGGGGCCACCGTTGGCCCGCTCAAAATTGCTACGGACTAATTCCCACCCGGCGGTGGGTAGGGCTCGAGTTTTAAGGGCTGCGGCAATATAGTCTTTATCGAGGGTGTCGCCGGGGTAGAGGTTATGGGACTTGGCCCCACGCTTGTGCACCCCTGCCCCTTTGAGCTGTTTGACGATGAGCACCGTTAAAGTGCCCGAGAGAGCTTGTTTGGCTGCTTTATCGGTGGCTTCTAACAGGGCCTGGGTAAAGGCCATGCGCTGTTTTAGGGAAAAGGCTGTGCTATCGACGTAGGGGCCTGGCTGATTAGCATCGTCGTAATCCTTGGCATCTACCAAAATCACATCTTTAAAGCCGTTGCCCTGCCAATAGGCAACCATGGCTTCGTTAGATTGGGTGGACACCATGCTGTGGTGTTCCTGGGAGAATCCGTTCCATACCAAAATGGGGAGGAAATTGGTGGATTGGGGATAGGCCGTGGTGAAGTGGCCTATGCTGCTTATGATGTAGGGTTCTCCCAAACCACCATCCCCAATGGTGACTGGGAAGAGGGTGCCGGGGTGCAGCTTGGCACCAGCCATGGCAAAATGTTGTCCCTGGCCTAAGGGACCGGCGGGATTTAGCAGTCCTGGGATTTGTCCAGACAGGTGACCCAATAGACCGTCGGTTTCGCGGAAGCGATCGCACATCTGACGGACGGTGTTAATTCCCATGGCTTCTAGGGAGCGATCCAAAAAGACCGTACTGTAAAAACCAGGGGCATGGTGGCCCACTTCGGTAATCAAATTTTTATAGCCCAACATCACCAGCGCGGCGATGCCATCGGCGATACTGGCAAAACCACCGGGGTGGCCGGACTGCTTGCTTGCTGTCATTTGTAGCGTTAAATAACGCAGCGCATCGGCGGCCAATATTGTTTGGTAAACGGCTTTCGGATCGCTGGGGGATGGGATTGCCTGATCCCCTTCACTAATGGCAGCCGACTCCAAATAGGGCATCACGTCGCTGGGGGCTTCACTGAAATATTGAATCCCTTCACAGAATGCCGGAGCAGCGTAAGCAGTTGCCGTCATGGTTCTAAAACCCCTGAATTAAAGACTGGTGAACAGTGGATCCGTAAAGCACCCCACATCGAAGTTGAATCATAGCTTATTTTCTATGGTAGTGCTTGCAACCATAGACAAAAGCATCGTTCACTACAGAAATCCTAATTCCATGACAAACCAATGGCAGCCCGCTACCATTGAGGCATTCAAATTATTTAATTGGCGATTGGGGTTTTGGGGGTGGATGCTTGCGAAAATCTTGTCACCTGCATTTTGTCTAGGAGACCATCGGAGTCGTGGGAACTGCGGCAGACCCAGCGGGCAAATCGTTGGGCGATGGGCAACAGCATGGCAAATGGACTGGTAAATCCAGCAAATATATGCAGCCCATCCACGCCGGGTAAGGGACCTAGCAGGGGTAACCCATCGCGACTGAAGGTGACTAACGAGTGTCGCCATTGGCCCGGTGCATGGGCGAGACAAGGGAGCTGCTCCGTGATGGCCTGCCTCATGTCGGCTTCACTTGTGGCGACATCAACCGGGTTGGGGGCAAGGTCGGTGCGAAAGCGGCTAATTTGCCCAATGTAGGTGGTGCCGTCTAAAAACTGCACCACCCCTGAATCTAAAATCGGTGACGCAATTTCATGGGGCCCCCCTTCCCATAGATGGTCGGTGTTGGCGCTACTGGCGGTGTGTTCTGCCGTAAACCGCTGGGCCACAGCGGGCATGATTAATGTCTGTAGGTGGGCGTCCACCTTTGGTAAGGTGACCATCTCTGCATGGGTGTGATAAAGCGGCACCCTCAGGTTGTTACTGCGCAAGAGTTGGCGACTGTAGCCACCGGCGGCGACAACGATATTGCTGGCGGCATAGGCTTGGGTGGCGGTCAAAATCCCTGTAACTTTATTTTTTATGGTGACTAGGCCTGTAACGGTGGCCATCATTTGTTGTCCACCCAAACGTCGAAAAGCTTGATTAAGGGCCGAGAGAGTTTTTATGGGGTTGACATGACCATGTTTGACGGTAAATGCGCCCCCTAGGTTGGCCATGGTCAGCTGGGGTTCAAGACCTTTGGCCTCTGTTGCGGAAATAAGCTGGGGTGCGATCTCAAATTTATCATATTGTTCCACTAAGCTCGTCCCATCAACCTCCACACCAAACGTCAGCAACAAATCGAGTTCTCGAAACTCTGTCGTCGCCCCTAACTCTTCCGACAACTGTCGATGACGCTCAATTCCAAGATCACAGAGTGTTTGGGTGATCGGATTTGTCCCAGACCAATAGGCAATTCCCCCGTAGCTACAGCGGGTGGCACTGTCAGGGTTGCCATCATCCACCAGCAATACCGACAGTCCTTGGCAGACCAGCTCATAGCTTAAAGCCGCCCCCGCTAGACCATTGCCGATTACGATCCAATCAAACGTATCCATCCAACTTCCTACCGCTGTTACCCCAAAGCATAGTAACGCTTCTCACCGTAGGAAATAGCTCGTAGAACCGTTCTATATGCTATGGGGCCAAAATTAGCGCGCAGCCCATGGCATCTCCCATGGCATTAGGCGACCGACTTAACCCTAAAGTGAAGCCCCTGACCTATCCATAGATCAGGGGCTCGCAATATGCCAGATAGTTACGTCACTATCTACAATCGTCTATCCCTAAGCGGCACAACCAAAGAGACTGTCGAGATACAAACTATTCACCTGGGCCTGATTGACGCCATTCTGCATTAGAAACAAAGAAAGTGCAGCCTGCATCATCCGTTCTTGACTCCACATTTCATGGGTATCTAAATAATCCTGCATCGATAAGTGGAGGGCTTCGGGAATTTCGACCATGAGGCTAACAGTGGTCTGACCTGTTGTAACTGGAGGCATTGGATCTAAAGCTCCTTCAAAACATAAACACAAGCCGTTGCCAATTGAGAAAATGGAATGTCCGCAGAGCAAGCTGCGTAGCTATGTCGTGCAGACAAAATCACACTGGAGTTAGCAACGTCCATAAAAATCTAGTGCCTAATAATTCTCCTGACCGAACATGTCAACAAGCGTGGTAGAGCATCCTGAACGCAGTGCAACAAGGGAAAATTACTAGGTCACTTGGGTGAGTGGAGTTTTATTGTGCAAGACCCGATGGGAATTAGCAACGGGCATTAATCTTTAGATTTTCCTAACAACTTTTTTTGAAGTACGAGACAATCAGGCATGGACAGTTCTTTTCGTTACATCCATTTACGTACCCACCATGATCCCCACTACCTAAAAGTTTTCCACAGAAGTAAAAAAAATCCCGAGGCTTCGTTAATTTCTGGGGAGAACTTACGTTTACCTGTGGAAAACGTGAGGAAATCTCTGGGGAAAAACTATCGAAATATGAATAAATGTTTCGTTTGCTGCGATTGCCAGCCTAAACTCCATGTGATCAGGCCTTAGGTCCTACTGAGTAAGGGGTTCAGTCTATGGAAATACTGTATGTATCCTGGTCGGCTTTAGCTCTTTTGTTGCGAAATATTGCAATCGACTAATTTTCTTGATCACTCAAGGAGGGGCAGCTGGTGCCGCAATGCGTAAAAAAATCCCCTGGCAAGCTGCTAGGGGACTAGGGTTGTGCTGTATTAAAAAGCAAGACCTTAATAAAGATGCTTGTTTGCCTAAGTAGGCGGCTGGTCGAGATCGATTCCTGGCGTTTGAAGGCTGTGTTCGCTTAATACTTAAAATGATTACAATTCTTCCGGCACGCCAAACTTTTCAGCTAGGGCTTCAATAATCACGTCGGTCATTGTCACCCCATGTAACTTTGAGTGTGCAACCCACCACTGACGCCAACTCAGGGGGACTTTAATGCATAAATTGGCTTGTTTCTCCTCCATGGTTTCTGAAGAAGATTTTGATTTCTGCATTTGTCTATTCATGGTGATGGTAGTTAAAAGTGCGTCTGGAAATACTAATCCTTCCTTGAACTATCTCGGTTGAGTTCAGAGACTAATTTGGGGAATGACTCAATCTCCAAGATCGATAACCTTGCTGCCTATGGCAGTCAGGTGCCTTCCGAAGCCTTGCCAAGGCTAGTTTCTGTATCAACATCAAGGAATAAACTTACCCATCGAAAGTTATCAATATTAACGAACGTCAACAGGCTTGATCCTCAACTGACAGTGATACCACTGAACCTAGCTCGTGATTCAAAATGCTAATGCGAGTCTGAACAAAGCACAGAACGAGGCATTCAGTCAAAAAACCAGAATTTATATTACCTACCCATGGCGCTGTTGAGTCACCGTAAGTTTTCGTATTTACTTCACGTCCTATGCGGTCATCTATTCGTACATTTACGGGATAAAAAGCGTTGCTGACCTACGCAAGCTATGGTGCACCATGGCCTCTCTTTAGGAACTTTCAGGGCTGTTTTCGTAGTGGTTTGAGTAAAAACCGCAATAAACCAAAAAGCCAGAAAACCAGAAAACTGTAAATCAACTGATGTCGTTATGGCGAGACATTATTTATCCTAAGTTTAAGTAGAGCGCAAGGCCGATTCAACATGATGGGGTGGTGATAGCCCCCCATCCGTGTCCTTGCACTACTGGGGGACGTGGGGGAGTTGCTTTAGCAGAACCGCATGCCATGACCATAAAAGGCTGTATTGAACAATTGTGGCAAGCCCATACCTGTAATGGTATGTCGCTAAAATCAGCAGCTGATATAGGTTTTGTTTAAATGTGTTTGGCATAGGCAACAGTGTGCATGTGACGGGCAGGAATGTGGAGGAATCAGCGATCGTGGTTTCGTTAGCTATACATCAAACAACAACAGAATTTAAGGCAATAACGGCTAAGCAATTTTTAATCCTCAAAAAAATTAAACGCTATAGTCGTGAACGTCTTCGTCTAGATAGGTTTGTCCGCGCGCTTCCCCATTCGCCACGAGCTCGACAGCAAGACGTTTACCGATTGCAGCGGGAGATGCAAGAGCTTCGAAACCACTGTGTAAAACTCCTAGAGGAGAACCAGCGGTTAGCCTATGAAGTAAACCACGATAGTCTTACGGGGCTATATAATCGTCGATATTTTGACAACTATTGTCCACAGGCCTGCCAAACCGCTGCGGCCATGGGGCATCAACTATCACTCTTAGTGCTGGATATTGACCATTTTAAGGCGTACAACGATACCCATAGCCATCAAGCCGGAGATCAATTGTTGCAGAGGCTCGGTCAGTATTTGTTGGCGCAGGTACAAACAGCTGAAAATTGTGTTGCCAGATATGGTGGCGAGGAATTTGTAGTGGTGTTGCCTCGACATGATTTTGCTGCTGCGTATGCCATTGCCCAAACTATTCAGACTATTGTTAGTACATTCAATATTACTGTGTCCATTGGAATTGCCTGTTATGGTATTGATGGAGCAACACCTAAGGATTTGTTCTCCTGTGCAGATCGACGTCTCTATGCAGCTAAACAAAATGGTCGAAATTGCATTGTGGGGTCTATGGAATAGGCCCACACCTATAAATTGTCGCTGATACTGTGTGATCTGTTGCACAAGCTTGTATGACACAGCTTACAGCGTATGTGATTTTTGCTGGTATGGCACTCTGTTTTCAATAAGAAACCCCTGTGGGCCTATGGCCCACAGGGGTTTCGGTTTAGTTATAGAGGGTTCAGAATAAAGGGGTCAGTCTAGATATAGGGTTAGGTATAGGGGGTAATGCAATAAAGGTTTCTGTCTATGAATCTACTATAGGCAACGGGGGTAGAGGTGTCTCTGTTTGGCAATAATACCTATGGTCTGCTCACACAAGCATCAATTTTTGGGTGATTGTGCTGATGATCACAGCCAGGGATTGTAAATAGTTAGGCGCCACCGTACATTTACTGCACTTTTGTAGATGCAAAGGTACGTCTTCGGCCAAGTGGCTGAAAAAAAGACAGATTGTGTTGCTGACCTATCTACTCAATTCTGTGTGTTAATAACAGCTTTAAACTCTTTAGGGAATTAGTCTCGCTGCTAGCACTGAACTTTATCTACAAGCTCCACAATTTCCTAGATGATTTAGCGGAGCGGCACTGCTTTAATGGATACAACGCTTTTCAAAGCTCTTTGAGCTAAATCCATTTGCCGCTTGCTGTTAAGAAATGCTGGCTTAATTAGGAGGATATCGTCATGGTGTCCTGCTGGTTCGTGGTCGGGTGAGAACATTCATCAAAAGTTTTCTCAATCTTTAGGCTCCAGCGCTTTTTTGGCAACGGCTATTATCCATTCATGAGGGCATCCAAAATGCAAAATAATCAATCCAATACTCAAGCTCAGAAACCATCTCAGCCGCTTTGGCAAACACTGACGACCGCACAGCAAGAAATCATTAAAGGCAGTGCAGGTCCTCACTTTAGACAAGGTATCCCCAATCGACGTGGTTAATTTGAAGTCCTGGCTTGATGTCGTTCCAAATTTGATGGTTCAGCGGTTCTAATTTACGAGACTCAAAAAAATGAACAATAGTCAATCCTCTGCTCAGATGCAGGGCAAATCTAGTCAGGCCCAAGCCAAACCTGCCAAGTTTTGGCAGCCATTAACCGTTGCCCAGCAGGAAGCTATGCAAGGTGGATATCGCCATGGACGTCCCATTCGGCGTGGTGAGGTCCCTACTTATTATTAATGGGTTTAGGGCGAACAGCTTAAAACTCTTCTAAAGTCTGGTTTCATATTCCCTGTATAAGGTTATTTAAGATGCAAAACGATTCATCTTATGCTCCATTAAAGAGCATGTTTTCTAAATCCCAAACCATATCCCAATCTCTTTGGCAACCGCTCACAGTCGAGCAGCAGGAAGTCACGAAAGGTGGATATTCTCGTGGAATTATTATGCCGCCAAATCGTCGTGGGACTCCTGGGGGCCATTAGAAAAGACTTAAACTGGCTGCTTTGGACTTATTTGTTGAGGGGGGGCATTCCATCGATAGTTCTTTGAAGTTATGGGATTAATTAAGGGCTTGTTAAAAAATAAAATCATGACCTTGTTCCTTGACATCATGGCTTAACAAGCCTTTTAGAACTAAACCATGAAGTAGTTTCTTAACAGATCCTAGCATGAACAAATAGCCAGCCCGTTCAACGAACTGCCTCCTCTGGTACTGCGTTCCAAAGGGGGCAGTCAACTATTCAGGGTGATACATCATCTCAGTGGTCTTGCAAGGGTGCACTTTATCTAGGTCATCTACGTGGATGATTTTGCTTTATTTTTTTGTTTTTTACAACACCTAACTGGCCATGCGAAACAATCAAGACATGTCTCAAGCTGAAAACGCATCCGATAGCCTTTGGCAGCCGCTCACAGTTTCACAGCAGGAAACTACCAGGGGTGGTTGCTGTTGGCTCAGATGGTTTTATTCGCAGTTATATATTCGTCGTGGTTAATTCTTGCTTAACGTGAGGCCATAAGCCTGGTTTCGTGGGTTCAAATGGCCCATTTCTGGTGTTTTTGTGGTTCTCGTGACGTTTTTAGAAACTCTCGTGGCGAATTTGTCATGCTACCTAGTCGATTGTCTTCTTTTCGTCGATTGTGTTTGTTAGGGGCAATTGCCCTTTGACCCATAGCGCATGAGGAATTGTGATTCGTTATATCAGCGGCTGTATGGAAACATTCCGTGCAACCGCTGTTGTTTGTTGGCTTGCTTGCCAACAAGGGCACTTTAGGTAGAAATGTCTATCTGACTTTGAGGCTGGAGCCTATGCGACTCTACCAAGCTTATTCTAGATGGCGGGCATGTCTAAGTTTTATAGGCGTGTTAATGATAGCTAACCCTGGCTATGCACAAACTCAAGTCTCAGGGGATGGCACCGTTGGCACGTTGGTCAATGGTGCGTTGTCTTCAGCTTGCAATACGGGTGTGTGCTCCATTACGGGAGGCACTACCGTTGGCAACAGTCTATTCCACAGCTTTGATCAATTTTCTCTTCAGGCTGGTGATCAAGCTCAGTTTGAGAATATAGGGGTCGATGCTATTTTTAGTCGGGTAACGGGGGGCATCTCTTCGATTGATGGCATTATTAGTACGACTACGACGGCCCCGACAGATATTTTTCTTCTAAATCCCCAGGGGATTATTTTTGGTGCTAACGCATCTCTCAATATTGGCGGTTCTTTTCTGGCCAGTACGGCAGATACTATGGTGTTTGATAATGGTGCTGCATTTAGTGCCAGTAACCCCACACAGCTAGGTGGTCTTTTAAGCATTAGCACCCCTGTGGGTTTGCAGTATGGTACCAATCCGGGGGGGATCGAGCTACAGGGCCCTGGACATCAAATGAGCCTATCTCCTTTCTTTGAGTTTGTGCGCACGAACCGACCTGATGGTTTACGGGTAAATAGTGGAGAAACCCTTGCACTTTTAGGCGGTCCCGTTACGCTCAATGGTGGCAATGTGACGGCCTTTGGTGGCAATGTTGAGCTTGCGAGCGTCGGTGGCAATAGTGTGATTGGGCTGCAGCAAAACGATTGGCAGTTTGACTATGCCCAAGCGGCTAATGTGCAAGATATTACCCTGGGCAATGCTAGCTCTGTGGATGTTAGTGCAGCGGATGGTGGCTCTGTAAATGTCCGTGCTGGCAACCTATCTTTGGTGGATGGCTCAGTCATTGCGGCTAATCTGCAAGGTCCAGGTACAGGGGGGGGGATCACGATTGAAACCGATAGCATTTTGGTGCGCGATCGCAGTGGCGACATCAAAAGTGGTTTATACAGTGATGTGGAATTTCCCGCCACAGGTCAGGGGGGGGATCTCACTATTCAAACCCAACAACTTTCTGTGCTAAATGCCGGTGAACTCTCTGCAAATACCTACTGGGACGGCAACACAGGTAACGTCTACGTACAGGCCGATACAATCACCATGACCGGCGAGAGTTTTATTGTTTCATTTGGTGATTTTGCCGCCTTTGGTAACACCGGGGATGTCACCGTGACAGCCAACATCATTGACCTGCGAGACGGTGCCCAAATTGCCACGACAAACCTTGGCGCTGGGGCCACAGGTGTGATGCGGGTGAATGCAGATCAACTATTTTTCCAGGGGTCTAGTGCTGATGGCATTACCCAAAGCGGTTTAGAGTCCATAGGCCGCATTAGCGATGGTGGCACCATCCTTGTTGATGCAGATACTATCCAAATGTTAGATGGCGGGTTGATTGCCGCCAGCACCTTTGGCAGTGCCCCAGGGGGAGATATCACCATTAGCGCCAATAGCCTAAATGCCACTGGGGGTACCCCCAATGGCGGGCCCAGTGGTGTGCTTAGTTCTGTGTTGCCCAATGGCATTGGCGATGGTGGCAACGTCTTGTTAATGGTGGATCAAATTAGCTTAGCCGATGGCGCTAATGTGGGGGTGAATACCTTCGGCGATGGCAATGCCGGTAGTCTTACCATCAATGCCCAGACCATTGACCTTGCCGGGGCGGCTGCAGACGGCCGCACCGCGATATTAGCCAATGCCATTGAGGGGAGTGGTAATGGTGGAAATATTGATATTACTGCCCAGCAAGTGAATATTCGCGATGGTGCAACGATTACCGTGGGCAACTTTCAAACCGTGGGTAATGCAACTCCAGGGCAGGGGGCACCGGGCAACATTACCTTGGTGGCCAATGGGTTGTCGCTCAATAACGATGCAACAATTGAGGCCGATACGATTGCCGCCAATAACAACCTAGGTAATATTGTATTAAATTTAGACACCCTGACCTTACAACAGGGGAGCCGCATTAGCACCAATGCCCAAGGTAGTTCCACGGGGGGAAATATTACCATTGATGCTACTATCGCCCTGATTGCAAAAGACAACAGCGATATTTCCGCCAATGCGCAGCAGGGGGCAGGGGGGCGCATTGTGGTTAATGCCAGCCAAATTTGGGGCACCGAATTTCGGCCCCAGCTCACCCCAGACAATGACATTACCGCAAGTTCTGACCTCGGGCCTAGCTTTGGGGGCACCGTTGAGCTAAATACCTCCTATCTTGAACCTACCCAGGGGGTGGCGACACTGCCCGCCGCAACGGTAGATGCTGACCAGCAAGTCGCCCGCCAGTGTTCGGTTGATGATGCCAATTCGTTGGTCGTTAGTGGTCGGGGTGGGGTTGCCGATGACCCCACCCAATCCCTCAGAGACAATCATGTTTGGGCGGATTTGCGCCTGCCTGCCCCAGGTCTGTCCCAGGTAAGTGCATTGCCGGACTCTGTAACTGTTGCCGCAAACCAGCTTGCTCCCTCGGAGGGCGATCGCCTGGTGGAGGCCCAAGCACTCGCCATGGAAGATGGACAGATACAGCTAGTGGCATCAACACAGAGGGAAACCAGTTTTTCAAAAGCAGTAATCTGTGGTGCCGAGGCTTAATACGCTAAGTCGTCCACAAAGATTTCTTCTTCGAGATAAATCACTTCTTCCTTCAGGTAGTCTCCTTCAAAAAAGTCGTCTTCTTCCAGGATGACTTCTTCATCAAACTCGATCTCTTCTATAAGGAATTCTTCTTCAAGGTAGTCTCCTTCTAGATATTCTTCTTCGAAAAAACCGTCTTCTGGGTATACGTTTTGAGCGGCAGTAGGCGAAGCGACTAACAGGGCTATAGCCAGTGCAAATATGATGTGTTTCATAGTTGGTTTCTTAAATGCTGTTGATCGGTAGATCCGTGCCTGATGTATACCAAATCTAAATTCAACAACTTAGATAAAAACTAGATAAATCTGTAGATTCAGCGCCTTCTAGTTCCTCGCTGATGGCTGATAGCATTAACCAGGATTGCCGTTGCTGATTTAGAAGATCAATCGGTCGGTCAACTATTCACTCTTTTGGAATTTATCGGATAATATTATCGAGAGAATGAGCAACGCCCAGAATTTTATCTAAGGTTATTCATCAGAGTACCCTGAGATATTTGTAGACTAACCTGTAATACAAAAAACAATGGAGATTGTTGTTCCCCTGTGGGTTTATAATTGTTTACATTGAAATTCTTGGGTTAGGTGTCACCACTACTGACGAGCTGATGACGTTAGGCTAAATTTTTTGTAGCAGAACGATGCAGCAGCAAATGAGCCGATGGAATAAAGTACAGTGCCAACAGCGTTGCCCCACTTAACCCGCCTGCAATAGAAATCGCCAACGGTGGCCAAAACCCAGTCGAGTCCAATAAGAGTGGCGTGAATCCAATAATTGTGGTGACTGTGGTAGCGACCACATGGCGTGTTGCCTTAACGACGACATGGCGTGTTGCGGCGGGGTCTCCTTTGCGCGCCAGCGGATCATCACGGAGGGCGGCTAAAACAACAATTGAATCATTAATGGCAAGGCCAATTAAGCCTAATGTTCCGAGGATAGCCGTAAAGCCAAATAGCGAGTTGAACAGCCACAGGGCCATGGCTGCTAGACCTACTGCCGCTATGGCAACAACTGCGAGCAACCCGGCGAGGGCAAAGGAGTTAAATGACAACACCAGGGTGGCTGTCATCAGAACCATTAAAACACCCACGGTGGATAACAAACTCCCCACCGCTGAGCCCCGGGCATCCGCTTCACCGCCATAGCTCAGGCGATATCCTGCGGGTAGCTCGAAGTTTTGTTGTGCTAGCGCTGTTTGGAAATCAGCTAAAACACTGCTGGGCAGCGAGCCAGCGGTCAGAAATGCTTGGACCGTATTTACCCGTTGGCCGTCTGTGCGGGCAATCGTACTCAGTTCTGGTTTGAGCTCTACGGCGGCTACGGCAGAAAATGGAATTGTCGTGCCAGTGGGGCTGAGTAAATCTAAGGACTCAATGCTGGGTAGGTCGCCCCGCTCGGTGGTTGGTAGCTGTACCCGCACAGGAATGTTTTCCGTATCTTCGAGAATAGAGCCCCCGAGCTGTCCATCGAGCAGAGTGCTGAGTTGAGCGGCGATGTCACCATTGCTGAGACCCACCCGCTGTGCCGCCACCTCATCTACGGCTATGGCTAGTTTGGGTGACAATTCTGTCAGCGTTGCCCGTGTGTGGGTAACATTGTTGAGCTGGGATAAGGTTAGCCGTAAATCGTTGCCTAGGGTTCTTAGGATTTCTAGATCTGGCCCATACAGGCTAACCTCAATGGGGGCATCAAATGGGGGCCCTTGTTCTAGCTGTTTTACTAAGATTTGGGCATCAGGAAATGCGGCATCCAGCTCGCTCTGTAGGGTGCGGATGGTGCCACGCAGGTCGTCTGTGGAGTTTAGTTGGACAATACCCTGGGCATATTCAGCCGCGTTGCGACGACTGCCCACGACGTTATAGAAAAATGTTGGGGCACTTTTGCCGAGAAACCAGTGGATATCTTGGACCGCTGGATGTTGTTGAATTAATTCGCGAATGGCTAAGGTTTCTTGTCGGGTGGTTGCGATCGCACTTGCAGCCGGACGTTCCACTTCAATCTGAAACTGATCGCGGTTGGTGGGAGGAAAAAACTGTTGCGGCAGGCTAGCAAATTGGATAAACCCCACAACTGGCAACACCATGGCCACCAATATCCCTAGAACTGGCCGTCGAAAAACGACCCTAAGACTGCCCTCATAAAGGCTAGCCAGCTTCGGATTAGACCACCCTCCCATGCTCCAGTGTTGCGATTGGGGCCGTAACGGTTTCCAACGATACACTAAACCTGCCAAGGCCACGAGCACGGTTAGCGATAAAGTGAGTGAACTAAGCAGGGCCAAAATAACCGTCGTGCCAATGGTGCCAATAAATTCTCCTGTGCCCCCAGGGGAGGTGGCAATGGGCACAAAGGCCAACACCGTTGTGAGCGTCGAAGCCAGTAGCGGCACCGCCAAATGCTTCACGGTGGTAGAGACAGCCTCAGCTGGGCGGCTACCATTTTGCAGATGTGAGCTGACCTCATCCACCACCACAATGGCATTGTCAATCAGTAGGCCCAACGCAATAATCAGCCCGGTAACTGACATTTGGTGCAATGGAATGCCCAACACCTTCATGCTGCCAAATACCATGAGCGTTGACAGCGGTAATGCTAGGCCAACAATCAGGGCAGATCGCCAGCCCAAAACCACGAGCGATATGCCTATTACCAACAGCGAACTCAGCAGCAGGTTGCCAATGACGCCATTTAAGCGCTCTTGCACATACCGACTCTGATCCAGCACAATGCTGATCCCTAACCCGTCGGATAGCTCCGCTTCAAATTCTTTTAGCGCCTTTCTTGCCTGGTGGGCCCATTGGTCTACGCGATAATCAGATTCCACCGTTGTCGCAATCACAATGGCTGGTTTGCCCGCCACCAGGGCCAAATCAGACACCGGATTTTGGATTCCCTTTTCTACCCGGGCAATGTCCCCTAGCTGGGCGATTTGGCCCTCGGTGCCTAGCCGGATAGGAATGGCCCGAATCCGATCTAATGAATCCAGGGCGCTATCGACCTCAAACAAGAGTTCGGTATTGTCCCCTTGCAGTTCTCCGGTAGACACCTTGGCATCACTGGCCGCAATCTGTTGCGAGAGCTGTTGCGCACTGATGCCCAGCTGGACTAAATCCGCCTGGCTAATTTCCACGCGAATCTCTTCAGCGGGCTCCCCAAATAGTTCCACACTGTCGGTGCCTGGCAAGTTCCGCAGGCTGGCATCCAGACCCTCTGCCACCCGTCGTAAAATCGTATAGTTGGCGGGGGTGTCTAGGTCCCACGTCAGACCCACAATCATGGCACTGGCCTTAACCTCTGAATCCTCATAGTCTGGGCGGCTCGCTTCAGCCGGCAAGGCCGGAATGACATCGTCAATTTGGCTGCGCACCCTGGCCCATACTGGCTCCACATTGGCGATGGTTTCCTTTAGCTCTACGGTGACGACAGATAGGCCCGGACTGGACGATGACTGAATTTCTTCAATTGCTTCAATGTCCGCTAGTTCTTCTTCGATTTTGTCTGTGACTAGAGACTCTACCCGCTCGGCACTGGCCCCCGGTAAAACAGTGGTTACCGTTGAGACACGCTGCACAATTTCAGGATCCTCTAGTCGGGGTAAGGAGAGAAACGCCGATAGGCCCCAAACAATTACTAAGGTGAGGGTCAGAAATAATAACTGACGATTTCGGAAGAACAGATTAAACATAAAAAATCTGGATTTTGTAGAGTTTTTATAGGGCACTAGTTAACCAATCAAAACTCGCTTCACTCGCCTGAGTTTGGCCTCCATGCAGGGAGACCTGTTCGCCTACCCCTGGGGCTAATTTTGCACTAATTGCCCCGGCACCAAACGATGTGCCCCTCCGGTAATCACTTCTTCTCCCGTCTTTAGTAGCCCCCTGACAAACGCCCTATCCCCGTCTGTGTAAAGTACCTCCACCTCCCTCCGGCTGACCTGATGAAACTCTTCATTGGCCGCTTTAGCGTCACCCAGTACATAGGCCGACCATAGCCCCCGTTCCCCGGCCACCAAGGCACTGGTCGGTAGCCAATATCCCAGTTCGTTTTGTTTCTCTGGTAGGTTCCACCGTGCTGTTGCCCCCACAATGGGTTGTGCGTCAGCGGACAGCGTCACCACCACCGTTACCGTTTGGCTAGCGTCATCTATTTCGGGTAATAGTGCCGTGACGTTGCCTGGGTAAGCCTGACCGTTCACTTCAATCACTTGAGCGCTGCCGGTTGTAATGCGACTGGCCAATGGGCTGGGGACTCCAATGCGGGCTTCAAGGGCTTGGTTTTCTACCAAACGCAGCACCGTTTGCCCTGGCCCGACCACCGCACCTTCATCCACCATGCGGGCTGAGACTCGACCATTAAAGGGGGCATAGATCACACTTTTGGCAATGGACACATCCATATTTTTTAGCTGTGCATCAATTTGTTCTACTTGGGCATCCTGGGCCGTAATTTGTTCTACTCGGGTGCCCGTATTCAGCTCATTTAACTGGCTGGTGGCCTGGCTCAGGCGACTTTCTAGGGCATTGGCACCAAAGACAGCCTGGTCTCGTTCTTCTAGGGAAATGGCACCTTTGAGGTATAGCTCTTCCCGGCGTTTCTGTTGTAGCCTTGCTAGATCTAGCTGAGCTTGTAAATCTTCCACGGCGGCGGCGGCGGCAGAAATGTCTTCCTGGCGAGGCCCCTGTTCTAATTCTTGAAATTGGGCCTGGGCCTGGCGACGTTGGGCTTCTAGCTGTTGTCGTTGGGCTGCCAGATTACGGGTATCGAGTCGGGCTAGGGGGGTACCTTGGGGGACGGTGTCGCCATCTTCGACGAAAACTTCCATCAGGGTGCCGGTTTGCTCAAACCCTAAATCGCTGCTGCGTCGGGCAACGATGGTGCCGGTATAGGTGCGTTCTACCTGGTATTGGGTGACTGGTTTGAGTACTTGGGTTTGGACGGGAAGCGGAGACCCGGTGTCCTCTGCGATCGCAGAGTCAGAGCGAAAGCGTCCTAACCATAGGGCGGGCACGGCCAGCATCGGCAGCAACCACAGCCATTGTATGGACCGACCGCTTTTGCCCTGATCAGACCTGGAGTCGGATGTTGGGGAAACCATGGCATCATATCCAAAAGGTTGATATTCAAATAGTTGATATTCAAATAGTTGAATATATGTCCGTAGCGTATACTCAACAAGTTGGATATGTCAATGTGAACTTGCAACGCCTATGGCCATAGCCCATACCATCCTTGCGCTGCTTGCCCAGCGACCCAATAGCGGATACGACATCAGCAAACGTTTTGATGAAGGATTAAGCTGCTATTGGCAAGCGTCCCAGCAGCAGATCTATCGAGAACTTGGCAAAATGGAAGTCCAGGGCTGGGTGGATTTTGAGAAAGTGCCCCAAGCTGGCAAGCCCGATAAAAAGGTCTACAACATCACCGATGCCGGATGGGTAGAACTGACTCGTTGGTATGCAGAGCCAACGGAGCCGACTCAAATCCGTGAGGATTTGCTGGTCAAGGTGATGATTGGCTATAAAGTGCCTCGGAAACTGTTATTGCAGGAGCTACACCACCGTCAGGTGTTACATCAGTCTCAGTTAGACGACTATCGTGCCATCGAAGCGGCCTGTTTAGGAGAGCCCGACCCTTCGGTGGAAATGCAGTTTAAGTATCTCACCCTCAAGCGCGGCATTGCCTTTGAAGAAAGCTGGTTGCAGTGGTGTGATGATGTGCTTAATTTTTTAAAGCAGCACGATGCTAATCCGTAGGGAAGGAGACCGCAAAGGCGGAATGCGGAAAGAAGCGTATATGCCGCATCTTGAACTGCAAATGCTTGAAACACATCGTGCGTTGTGTTGATGGATTAGGTGCTGCCTTAGGACTGGCGCGATCGCAAACGCTGCAACGAGACCAAACGATTTTGGCCTGTGGGTTCTCGTTATACTTCTTTACGAAAATATGAGGGTTTACACCAACGTTAATCATTTGCTAAAGACTTCCACGCTCAAATACTTTGGAGCCTGAACGGCCTTAGATAGGCCTCTGTTTTCTGAGAAAAAAGCAACATATTGAAACAAATTGAGTAAATATACTTATCGGTTTGCAGGCTGGGGTCAGTCAATCAAATACAATCTTTTGGACTATAAAGCTCAATGAATTTCAGCTTGTCCATTTATAAAAGTCAATTCAAAATGCAAACTCTTGCCAATAATAATCAGGTTATCCCCGTATCCACCAATGGCTTTATTCGTCTAGAAAGCGGTGATACTAGCGGCATTAAGACGTTTACGAAAATGGATAAAGTCGACTGCCTCCAGGCGGTCTATCGTCGTCTTTTCAAAGACAATCGCAATATTGACTTCCATCACAATGAGTCTCTAGATTCTGCCTACCTCAATGGTGAAATCACCACTCAAGAGTTAGTTCGTGAGCTAATTTGCTCCGATATGTTTATTAACTATATTCTGGCTACTAACAGCAACTATCGCTTTGTGCAGCTTTGCTTTGAGCGTGTGTTGGGGCGCCCCGCCATTCAGTCCGAAACGTTCCAGTGGAGTTCTTTGTTGGCCTCCGAAGGAATTCATTCCTTTGCCGACAAGCTCACGACTTCTGATGAGTACATGGCTGCTTTTGGCGCCTATCAGGTGCCTAGCCGTCGTTCTATCAAGCTATCTTCTAGCAATCAGGATCTGCCTGCCCTACCCAAAGAGCTCAGCATCAAGCGCTATCAGGGTGAAGGTAATCAAGCGCAGTTTAGCTTTGTGGGTGCCGTCAATCCCCTATGGGAAGGCAACATGCCCCCTGCCATTATTCGCAAGCTTGGTGCCGTTATCACCGTTGCTGGTGTGATCGAAGTGACTCGTATTTTGCTAACGGTTGCCGCAGGGGCCGTCACCGCTGGTCACATGTAAAACGCTTGATTGCGGTTTACATCGTTTTCTGAGTAAAAAAGGCCGGTCCATTGACCGGCCTTTTCTTTGGCTATGGCTGGGTGTGGCCTTTAATGGGCTTGGCCTTTAAGGGCTTTGAATTATTTCCCTTCCGGTAGCTGTTGGTTGTTGCCAAAGTTGTTGACGGCGCTGGCAAGGTCGAGGCCAGTACTTTGTTTCAACTGTTCCATAATTGCGATCGCTTGCTTTGCGCCACCGCTAGCACCATCGATCATGGTCACATTCTGCACCTCCACATCCGGCACCGTAGAACTCAACGTCTTCAGCAATACTTCCAACTTTTGCAACAGGAAAATATCCCGTGCATTCTCTCCCGCAGCCCGCCAGGACTCCGCCAGTTTCTTAGTACCTTCCGCCTGGGCCTTGCCATCCTCAATAATCTGAGCGGCGTCACCCTTGGCTTCAGCCATGGCCCGCTTGCAATCCGCTTCAGCCGGCGCAATGACGTCTGCCTTAAGCTGCTCGGTCACCTGCTTGATGCGCTCTTGTTGCACCGGAATCTCAGACTGAAAGCGCACCAGCTCAGAGGCAATCTCCGCTTCCACTTCAGCGACAACGGCCCCTCGCTTGGTTAAAGCATCCTGGATCCGACGTTCCGCTTCCGCTTCGGCAATGCCCGTATCCCGCGAAATGCGTCGCACAGAGGTTATTTTTTCATTTTCTGCGGTTTGAATGGCAGAGGCTGCCTGCGCTTCCGCTTCGGCAATGCGGGCATCTCGCTGGAGCTGGGCCTGCTGTTTACGACCGATGGAATCGAGGTAGCGCACATTGTCAGAAATATTTTGGATCTGCAGCGTATCTAGCACTAGGCCTAGCTTTTCTAGATCCTCTTCGGCTTCATCCAGCAGGCTTTTGGCAAAAGCAATTTTATCTTCGTTGACCTGCTCGGGGGTTAGGCTGGCAAGGACACCGCGTAGATTTCCTTCTAGGGTCTCCTTGGCAATCTTCTCAATCTCTTTTCGACTCTTGCCCAAGAGTCTTTCGATGGCATTGTGGATGGCGGGCTCTTCCCCAGCGACTTTGATATTGGCGACGCCATCCACCTGTAATGGGATGCCGCCCTTAGAATAGGCGTTGGCCACCTTTAGCTCAATAATCATATTGGTGAGGTCCATGCGTAACGCCCGTTCCACCAACGGTTTACGGATGCTACTGCCGCCTTTGACTAAGCGGTAGCCCACTGTTTTTTGCCCTCGGCGTTGCTGGCCCCCGGCAAAAATGAGCACTTCATTGGGCTGGCAGATGTAGTAAAGGTTGCGAATGATTAGGGAGATCACACCAGTGCCTCCCCCGGCAATCAGCAATAAAAGAAAGATAGCTGGCATTAGCGTGTGGTCTCCAAAAGGTTACGAATCATCAGGTAGGTCATGCTAGACCCACCGGCAACAATAATGAGCAGAAAGATCAACCCTGGCATTAGTGGTTATCCTTCGGATTGTCTGCAGCCACGGGGTTGAGGCGCTGTTGAAAATCTAAACTTTGGTGCAGAGTGCCGGTGACATCGATGCCCAACGTGTTGTCCACTTGTTTTAGAAACTGTCGCACCACATCGGGATAAACATTCACCAGGTTGGCGATAGACTGGCCATCGCCGTTGTCGATAACGTTGACATTCTGTAGATGAATGCGAGCGGGGATTTTAGCCGCTTCCCGCAGGACCATGTCAATCTGTTGAATCAAAAAGACTTGGGTGGCGTCGGTGCCGCTTTCGGCCCACACCTCAGCCAGCATGTCATTGACTAGGGCTGCGGCCTTGGCATTTTCTTCTAGGGCTGCGGCTTGGCCCTTGGCATAGAGTTCTTGCGCCTGTTTCGCGGCCTGGGCCGGCAGTACTTCATCGGCTTGCAGGCGTAAGCGCTCTAGTTCAGCCCTTACGGTTTGGAGCTTTTGCTCTGCGCGCGCCCGTGCTTCTTTTGCTGCTGCCGTGGTCCGTTCCTCTTCAGATTTGGCCCGTTCCTCTAGCTCGGCTTTGATTTTACGCAGTTCATTTTGCTTTTGCTGCACCACAGTGAGGGCCTGGGTTTTTGCCACTTCTGCCTGCTTTTGGCAGTCGGCTTCAATCCGGTCTGCTTCACCAACGGCTTCGGCTTCGGCGATCTCTGCATCACGAATGATATTGGCAATTTGGCGACGCCCGATGGAACTGAGGTAGTCCATGTCGTCGGTGACACTTTGGATTTTTAAGGTGTCCAGGTGCAGCCCCAGCTTGCCCAAGTCCTTGGCCACATCAGCGGCGATGCGTTCGGCAAAGTTTAGCCGATCTTCGTTTACCTGTTCTGGTGTGAGCAGGGCGACCACACCACGGAGGTTGCCTTCTAGGGTTTCTCGGACGACGCGTCGGATTTCAGAACGATTGCGCCCCAAAAAGCGCTCAATGGCGTTACCCACAACGCTGGGATTGCTAGAAATTTTGACATTGGCAATGGCCTGAATATTCAGGGGGGTGCCGCCTTTGGCATAGGCATTGGTGACTTCTACGGGAATGGGCATGGTGG
The DNA here is from genome assembly GCF_018739865.1 of Leptothoe kymatousa TAU-MAC 1615. Lineage (GTDB taxonomy): Bacteria > Cyanobacteriota > Cyanobacteriia > Phormidesmidales > Phormidesmidaceae > Leptothoe > Leptothoe kymatousa. The sequence goes on from NZ_JADOER010000004.1 coordinate 534,860, forward strand.
TCATATCCATGCTCTGTACCCGCTCAATGATGGGGATAACCAGGGTGCGTTCACCAAAAACCACCCGATAGCCAATGGACTGTCCCCGTTTGTTTTTGTACTTGCGCCCCGAGATAATCAAAATTTGGTTGGGGTTGCAGATACGTAGGCAGGTTTTGAGTAATACAATCAGTGCCCCAACGCCCACTAGGCCCAGCAATAGGGCGCTTCCCCCAATAAATGCACCCACTTGGGCCGTATTTTGGCTGGCGTGGTTTAGGGGAATGGCCTGGGCTACTTCATAGCTGATAATGTCAGCTTCGGTTGTTTCTGTTGATGCTGGTAGCGGTTGTCCCAACAGAATGGGAGGAGTATGTTTCATTGGGTGAGATATAAATTTGTAAACTGTTGTGGAGATTATTGTTGTGTGGCAGTTTCCTCTGAAACGACCCACAGCCGGTTGTTGTCAACATTGATGATGAGTACTTTGTCCCCCGGTGCAAACTGCTTGTGGTCGTCTGTCAGCGCGATCATGTGTAGGACACTGCCGCGCAGTTCTAACTGCACTTTTCCTTTACTGTGTTGGTCAAAGGGGAGTTCGACGATGCCTACTCGACCGGCAAAATCTTCGGTGCGAATTAGGCTATCGGCATGGCGGCGAGCTAGGTGGCGTAGGGCAATGGCCAATGTTCCCCCTAGCAATGTACCCATGGCGAGCGCTGCAATAAATACGAGCAGCGGTGGCAGGTTGGACTGGACCCAACCGAGGCTGAGACCTGTGAGGCCAAAGAAAAAGCCGCCGACGGTCCAAAATTTGAAGCTAGTCAGGATATTGAGGCTAAAGACGTAGACTCCTTTTACTTGGCGTAGGAGCTGGAGGTCCGTGTCAATTTCGGCATCTAAGCTAGCCTCTGGACTGATGCCATCGGGCATACTGCTGTTAAGATCTGTGTCTAGATCTACGTCAGCATCGAGGTCTGCATCAAAGTCGGCATCGATTTCGGCGTCAAAGTTAGCTCCGGCATCGAAGTCGGTATCACTAGCGCCGCCTAGGGTGGCGATCGCAACAAAGACGCCACCGATAACAAAACAAAACCAATAAACTGACTGCACAGTATCTCCTTAGGGCTTATTCCCTAGTGGTAGTTAGATACAGGTTGTGACTTAAAAATTCCCGATATCTTGAACAAAAAAGGCACCCCCTAAGGAGTGCCCGTTGCTTATCTTCTACTGAAGGTGAGTGTGTGTTTCTCCCATTCAGCGGAAGGCTTGATTCACGGAAGAACGGTTGAGGTTTGCCTAACCAGGTTTTTTCTCTGGCAGCAAACACTTGTCAGAGTCACATCCAGCCGGCCCTGCCTCGATGAGTTCACCGGCGTCATAGCCTTCCAAGGCGGAGTGGAAGTTATCGGTTTTACGGCGACCCACAACTTCACTGCACAGTTCCTCATATCGGGCCTTGTCAATGGGCTCGAACGGCAGACGGGGGAACGTTTGTAGGTCATCAAAACGAGCTAGCAGTGCCGAAGAAATATAGCCCTCATCGTTTTCGACCGCCTGGTGAATGCGCTGGGCCAAGGGCTCAATTTCGTTTTCACGGAACTCGATGGTGGCGGAGGTGTTGTGGGCTGTGTAGTTGCTTTGCACCTGCATGTAGAAATCGAACTGGGCCAAGGCCGAGAACTGTTCAATGGCCACGGCATCTGCTCCAGGCAGGTTTGCCCAGGGCACTTCCACGGGCATTTCCACCAGCCACTCCGTGCAGCGTGGATCAAAGGGATCGTTGAGCAGGTTGCCATTTTCATCCTTATCGGATTGGGATGGCACCACCGAATAGCCGTAGTCGATACAGGCTAGGGCTACGGGATCGTCTTTGCGGAATGTGATGCGACGGATAAAGCGCTGGGACTTGGGGGGATGCCAGCCTGAGGAGGCACCACTGAGCAAGCTCTTTGTGCCAGCGGGCTGGACTGTGGTGCAGCGATTGGGGCGCTTGATGCCGTGGCGATCGCAATAGTCCCAAACCGTTTCATGGACAATTTTTTTCCAGCGGCTGAGATACTCTTTTTCCTTGGCCTTAAAGTCCAGTCCCTGCATTGTGTCTGGCCGACCCGCTTCCCACCAGTGGAGCCAGTCTACGCCAAAGGCCCGCACAAAGAAGTCGAATAGCCCGGTGAAGGACACCCCCACGATGGGATCTTCTAAACGGGAGTTTTGATAGCGCTGCTCAATAAACTGATGGTTTAGCAGGGCAGCCACCGCAATGCCACCGGCCCGAAATGCATCGTCCTGTTCCTGCACATTTTTCGGATCGAGCTGGTTCAAATGAATTTCCGCCAGGTTGCAGTGGAAGTTTTGACCAATAATTTCACCACAGGGGTTGAGTCCGTAACGGCCTTCCCCTTGGGCGCGGCGCTCAGCTTCCCCAGCCCACTGGATCGCCCCTTCCCCCGAATAAAACTGCTTGCGCACGGCTTCAGTCATTTCTTCTAGGGACGGCTTGGTGTGGAACACCCGAGTATGGTTGGCCATGCGCAGGGCGTCCCGTTCTGGGTCGATGCGCCAGTTGCCCTCAGAGTCTTGCTGCCACAAATTGTTCTTGGCATTTGCCGCCAGCTCATCCTGGCTGTCAAACTGGCGCATCCCGGCGGAGCGGCGGATATTGCCCGCCACCACGCAGGCCGCGGCTTCATCAATCAGTAGGCAGCATTCCACGGAATTTAGCTGGCGACCGATGGCCTTATTTAAGAGGTTGGCACAGCGGTTATATAGTTCGGGTAGCTTCACCGGGTTGGCCATGCCACCAAAGCCCTTTAGCTTTTCCCCCGCCGGGCGAACATCGCTGAGGCTTACCGTAATTTCAACATCGCCGGTAAAGCCTGCTTCGCTGGAGAGTTCCAAAATTTTCTGATACGACGCCACCCAACCGTTGCGGCTATCTCCCACACGGATTGTCACCCGGTTGCCATCGACGGTAACCTCGGTTTCCTCGCGGCGCTGGTCGGCCGGGGTGGTGCCCACATCCCCCGCCATGGTCACCGTTAAGTGATTGCGAATGGTGGGCAGCTGGTTGATGTACTTGGGCTCAAGGACCGCCCCGGTACCACAGCCCATCATGGCTAGATCCATCATCAACCCAAAGGAGCGCCAGTCCACGACGTTTGTGCTGGTGCAGTTATAGGCTCCCGAAAAATTCTTTTGCTGCTTGCTCCAATCGGTGCCGCCTACCCAGAGCCAACGACCGGACGGCAGTGCTTTCAATTCCCGATGCATACGCTGCACCAGCGTCTTCTCTGCGTCGGTGAGCTGACCTAACTCGACTAAGCCACCCAGGGTGCGATCGCACACGTCGTACCAAGACTCGCGACGACCATCATCTAAACGACGGCTGTAGGTGCGATAAAAAACAGGGTAGGCCGCTGGTGCAGTTTCAGGAAAAGGCGTTTTTGTCCGTAGCCGTTCTAACTCTTGAACCATTCGTCCGAGCTTCCTTGCGAATTTAGGGGGTTGAGTGGAGAAAATTAGAAGACTAACAACGGCACATATAGCGTTAGTCGCATCCTCAACAATCGTTAACACTCTAAATGTGCTTTGCACATGGAAATAAAGACTAACATCCCTAATCAAAAAAATCTAGCGTTTTGTATGGAAGGTAAAACACTAGATGTAGTGATTTGTGTATATAGAGAACTTATTCCTAATAAAGTCAGTCGATTCATACAAGCGGACAGGGTAACGCTGTGGCTTAATTTGTGTAGATATCTATCATTGTTGTCCAATGTAAAATTGGGTGACTGATGCGCATAGCAGCCGATTACATCGGTAAATCCCAGTTGTTAGGGTGTAGTTAGCGAGACATGACCCAAGCAGAATCAATTTGGGTATGGGTGTGGAGCTGTGGCATGGCTATCCTACGTATTTATGCCTAATTCTTCACGAGAACTTAACCGCAGTTAGCCCTTAGCTCCTGTAATAATGCTGTGAATCTACCAACTGCCCAATGAGCCACTCAGTCGTGTTGTCCTCTCCTGCTATAGAGACAGTGCATCGGCCGTGTAATTTCACCATTGCAATTTGCACCTACAACGGTGCGAAGAGGCTTCCCGCCGTTTTTGACCACCTAAGACAGCAGCTTGGCACCCAAGGCATACATTGGGAAATTTTTGTCATCGACAATAATAGTAGCGATGCCACGGCAGATGTGGTTCGCCAATATCAGCAAGACTGGCCGTCGGAAGTGCCACTGCGCTACTTCTTTGAGCAGCGCCAGGGAGCGGCCTATGCCCGACAGCTAGCGATGAAGTCGGCCCAAAGTGAATTAGTGGGCTTTTTAGACGACGATAATCTGCCCAATGAACACTGGGTCGCTGAGGCCTATGGGTTTGGTCAAAAATATCCCCATGTGGGAGCATACGGCAGTCAAATTCATGGCCAGTTCGAATGCGACCTGCCTGAGGACTTTGAGCGGATTCGTTCATTTTTTGCCCTCACCCAGCGCGGTGAGGCGGCCCATGTGTACCAGCCACGGTTGCGGGTGTTGCCCCCCTCGGCAGGGCTGGTCGTGCGTCGTCAAGCCTGGCTCAATAACGTGCCAGAGCAGCTCATCCTGACGGGGCGCCATGACGAGCAGATGCTCACCGGAGAAGACCTGGAGGCAATTTCCCATATTCGCCGGGGCAACTGGGAAATTTGGCACAACCCAGCCATGAAGGTGCGCCATCAAATTCCAGCCCATCGGTTACAGCGCAGCTACCTGTTGCCGTTTTTCCGTGGCATTGGCCTCAGCCGCCACGTGACTCGCATGATCAATATGCCGCTGTGGCAGCGACCCATTATGTTCTGGGTTTACATCGCCAACGATCTGCGTAAGGCGCTACACCATTTAGTTATCTATCGCAGCCTGCTCAAAACCCATACCGTTTCTGCCTGCGAACTGCAGCTATACCTCAGTAGTTTGATGAGTCCTTTTTATATCTGGGGCATCCTGATTAAGCGTCGATTTCGCTAACGGGCCTGGGCTGATGGCATCCCATTCAACGGTAACGGTTTCAGTAATACTCCCCACCTATAATGGCGCACAGCGTATTCCCGCTGTGTTGCAGCGGCTGTCTCAGCAGGTTGTGGCTGCCAACATTAGTTGGAACATTTGGGTTGTTGACAACAACAGCAGTGATGACACCGCTGCTGTGGTGCAGCAATATCAGCGGCAATGGTCTGCCTGTCCCCTGAACTATGTATTTGAGCCTCGTCAGGGCTTAGCCTATGCCCGTCAGTGTGGCATTGATAGTTCGGACGGTGCCCTGGTCGCCTTTTTGGATGATGACAATTGGCCCCCGGCTGACTGGGTAAACCAGGTGGCCGAATTTGGGCGGGGCTATCCTCGGGCTGGGGCATTTGGTGGTCGCATTGCGGGGGTGTTTGAAGGGGATACGCTCCCCGAGGATGTGGAGCCGCTTTTAGGCTTTTTGGCCATTCGCGATCGCGGCGAAACCCCCCATCCCTATCCCATCGAACAGCTCCAGTTTCCCCCCGGTGCCGGTCTGGCTGTGCGGCGGGATGCCTGGGAGCAATGTATTCCCCCAGTGCTGGTGCGCAATACCCGCGGGGCCGATGATTCCGAAATCTCCTGGCGCATGGTGAAGGCGGGGTGGGAAGTTTGGTATAACCCCTACACCACCATTGAGCACTTTATTCCCCAATCCAGGTTGCAACGCGCCTACTTACGCGCCCTTACCCATTCCTATGGGCTGTGCACCTGCGACCTGTTGATGATTGAAGCCTTGCCCTGGCAGCGCCCCATTTTGTTGCTCAAGTCTGCCCTGGGGAGTTTAAAGCGAATTTTCAAACACCTGGTGAAATATCGCCATCGATCGGTGGCAACGGTGGAAGCAGACTGTCTGCTGTCCTTTCATGTGGGCAATCTCAAAAGTCCGTTTTGGTACCTGTCTAAGCAATTTTTTAGCGTATCTAAATCCAACGCCTAGCATTGAGTCGCCATCCTGGCCACAACCCACCGCCGCCCTAACTTTTGAGCCCATATGCCAACTATTTCCGTTGTTATTCCGCTCTACAACGCCGAGAAAACGATTCAACTCACCCTGGATTCTGTTTTCCAACAGACGTTTGCCGATTTTGAGCTAATTATTATTGACGACGGATCTACCGATGGATCCCTCGAAATTGTCAAGGCTTGTCAAGATCCAAGACTGCGCCTTTTCTCCTTTGAAAATGCGGGGGCTGCCGCTGCGCGCAATCAGGGGATTGCCCGGGCTCAAGGGGACTATGTTGCCCTCCTAGATGCCGATGATGTGTGGACGCCGACAAAGCTTGCGGATCAGCTCGCTATTTTTCGCGAGCACCCCGAGACGGGCCTGGTCTACAGTTGGTCAGACTACATTGATGAAATGGGGGAGCCCGTGTGCCCAGGGAAGCGGGTGATTACCTCTAACGACTCTGAAGCCACCTATGGCAAGCTGCTGGTTTCCAACTTTCTTGAAAATGGTTCCACACCGTTGATTCCCCTCAAGGTATTAAGGGAGGTGGGTGGTTTTGATGAAACCCTAAGTAGTAGTCAGGACCTGGATTTATATTTGAAAATTGCCGCCCACCATAGCTTTGCAGCGGTGCCCAAGGTGCAGGTTTACTATCGCATTACCCCCGGTTCGATTACGTCTAAAATCGCCCGCAATGAACAAAAAGAGCTGGAATTTATCGATCGATTGTTCGCCAATGTCCCAGGCAAATTTCAGCACTTAAAGCGGCAAAAGCTCTCGAATCTCTATCGATATCTAATGTTGCGCTCCGTTGAAGATGGCGGCACCCTTGGGGATAGTTTCAGAGCCCTCAGGTATTTGGGCTGCCATGTTTTTTATACCCCTTCAATTCTGCTTCAGCAGTGGAAGTTTCTGATGGTGATGGTGAGCAAAATGCTCCTGGGTAGCGTGGCAAGGATAGGGGGGAATCCTGTTGCCAATCGCTAAGCCCAGACCGATGCGCCCCTGTGAGTCTGCTCTAGGGACGTTGGCCCAAAAACTTAGGCTAAAAACTTAGGCTAAAAACTTGGCCCTTATCAATCTTTAATCGCTAACTAGTCGCAGATATGACCGCCTTAAACACTCCCCCTACCATCTCTTCATCGCCGATTTTTGTGGTGGGGTGTGCCCGCTCTGGCACCACGTTGCTGCAAAGCTTGTTGGCCAGCCATCCTGAGATTGCTTCATTTCCGGAGTCGAAATTTTTTGTTGACCTGGTAAGGATGCCAGAGGAGCGATCGCGACGATATCAATGGGGCATTGTGGCTCCCCAACTGCGGTCTACCCTAGAAGCTTTTTTGGATGAGGTGGAGCACCCAGAGCTAAAACGTCAGCTGCCACGGTTACCCCTAATCAATTTATATGTGCAAAGCTTCAAGGCGATTTTTGCAAAATTGACCCAGCTCCAGGGAAAGTCTATCTGGCTAGAAAAAACCCCCGAACACCTACATCGGCTGAAATACATCGAGCACTATTTGCCAGGTGCCAAAATTATTCACATCGTCAGAAGTGGTACGGATGTGGTGGCGTCTCTCTATGACACCGCCCAGCGCTACCCGGAGCACTGGGGGACCACCTTTAAAACCGTGGATAGCTGCATTCAGCGGTGGACCGATGATATTGCCATTACCCAACGCCACTTACATAAGCCCAACCACACCCTGGTGTCTTACGAGCAGCTGGTCGACAACCCGACCGCTGAGGTCAAACGCCTGTGCCAGTTTGTGGGGGTTTCGTTCGATGCCCATATGGTTGACAACTATCGGAATACGTCTAATCAGCTGGTGCGATCGCGCGAAGCTTGGAAAGCGACTAATAACCGAGCCATCCAAAACACCAACTCCCAAAAGTTTTTATCCGTCTTTACCCCAGAACAGCAAGCCCACATCCGCCAGGCCGTAGCCCAGGTAGATGTACCCACACTGCCCGCTCCAGTGGCATAATGAGATCCCGGAGCTCACCCCAGAATGGACATAAGCATCAAACACAGTCGGTAAACCGAACCTAGAATGGTTGGTTTCTAGTCTTGAAAAAGTGTCGAAAAATCAAAAAAATAGACACTAATATAGCAATCTGCTGACTACACCAGCAGACTGCGTTCCCATATTTGACAAACTCACACAAGGCAAGGAACTCACTATGGCCACGGTTCTAGAGCAGGGCAACATCAGTATCCATACTGAGAATATTTTTCCCATCATTAAAAAATGGCTCTATTCCGACCATGAAATCTTTCTACGGGAGCTCATCTCTAACGGTGTGGATGCCATCAGTAAGCTGAATATGGTGTCCCGCAGTTCTGAATTTACGGGTGAGGTCGGCGAACCCGAAATTTCCATCGCCATCGACAAAGAGGCCAAAACCCTCAGCATCACCGATAACGGTATCGGCATGACCGCTGATGAAGTCAAGAAATACATCAACCAGGTTGCCTTTTCCAGTGCTGAAGAATTCGTTACCAAGTTCAAAGACAGCTCCGACGAAAACATCATTGGTCACTTTGGTCTAGGCTTCTACTCCTCCTTTATGGTGTCCGACCAGGTGGAAATCGATACCCTGTCCTATCAAGAAGGCGCCACCCCCGTTCACTGGAGCTGTGACGGCACCACCACATTTGAACTCAGCGATTCTGAGCGCACAGAGCGGGGCACCACCATCACCCTGCACCTGATGGAGGAAGAAGCTGAATATTTAGAAACAAACCGCATTCAGCAGCTGATCAAAACCTACTGCGACTTCATGCCGGTGCCCATCAAACTAGATGGAGAAGAGGCCAATAGGAAGATCGCCCCTTGGAAACAGTCCCCCAGTAGCCTCACCGACGAAGATTACCTAGAGCTATATCGCTACCTCTACCCCTTTCAAGAAGATCCCCTGCTGTGGGTTCACCTCAACACCGACTATCCCTTTGTCGTTAACGGCATCCTTTACTTCCCCAAACTCAAGCCCGATGTGGATGTCACCAAGGGGCAGATTAAGCTTTTCTGCAATCAAGTATTCGTCAGCGACAACTGCGAAGAAATCATTCCCCAGTTCTTGCTGCCGTTGCGCGGTGTTGTAGACAGTAGCGACATTCCCCTCAACGTCTCCCGTAGCTTTCTCCAGAACGATCGCACCGTTCGTCGCATTGCCGACTATATTGCCAAGAAAGTGGGCGACCGCCTGAAAGAGCTTTACCGTTCCGATAAGGCTAAGTACATTGAGTGCTGGCAAGATCTGGGCACCTTCGTCAAATTTGGCTCCCTCAATAACGATAAATTCAAGCAGCAGATTGCCGACTTTATTATTTTCCGCACCACCAACCAAGTGAGCGGCGATGAACCCAAAGTAGAAGTGCAAGCTGCAGAAGACGATGCTTGGCAGTCTGCCGAGGGCGAAAATGCGGCGGCAGATGCTAAAGGCAACCTATACACCACCCTCAAGGAATACCTAGAGCGCAATCAAGAAAAGCACGAAAACCGTGTTTTCTATGCCACCGATGAAGTCTCCCAAGCGACGTATATCGACTTGCATAAGCGCCAGGGCCTAGAAGTCCTTTTCCTAGATTCCTTTATCGATACCCATTTTGTCCCCTTCCTAGAACGAGAATATTCCGATGTTAAGTTCTCCCGTGTGGATTCCGACCTGGATAACACCCTAATTGACGAGTCCGGGGGGGACATTGTCGACCCTGCCACCAACCAAACCAAGGGGGAGCGGGTTAAGGAACTGTTTGAAAAGGCGTTAGCCAAGCCTAAGGTCACGATTCGTACCGATGCGCTGAAAGCCGATGATGCCCAAACAGCGCCTCCAGCCATTGTGCTATTGCCCGAAGAAATGCGCCGCATGCAGGAAATGATGGCCATGATGCAGCAGCAAACGGCACAGTTTCCTGAAGAACATACGCTGCTGGTAAATACGGCCCATCCCTTGATTCAAAACTTGCTAGACATGAGTCAAGGCACCATTGTTCAGGCCGATGGCACCGCGTCCCCCACGACCGCAATGGCTAATATGATTTGCCAACATGTCTATGATTTGGCACTCATGGCCCAAAAAGGCTTTGACGCTGATGGAATGAAGTCCTTTGTGGAGCGTTCTAATAGCTTGCTAACGGGTCTAACTAAGGCCTAGGAGCTGGGTTGGAGGATAGGCCTTCAACCGCTAAAACCAATCCTGCTGGTCAAATGCGAGGTTAGTAGCCTGCCATGGACCAGCAGGATATTTACTAGCAGGATAAAGCTGCCGTTGCTTATTCAAGGCCCAAGTCGCTCTGTCGAGTTGGCCCATGGCCTAGATATTGAGAATAAAATCATACTGGGGATCGGCAACGCCATAAATTTAAGGGCACACTTTACTCGGATGCGGCTTCAATTCTGTTAGTCAGACCTTAGGGATATGATTATTTCTCATAAATATAAGTACATTTTTATCAAAACCACGAAGACCGCAGGTACCAGTGTCGAAATTGCCCTGTCCAAATTTTGTGGTGAAGATGATGTGATTACGCCCCTCATGGCAAAAGATGAGGTGATGAGGAAAAAACAGGGGGGCATGGGGCCGCAAAACTTTGAACATCGCCGCAAGTTGAGCGAATACTATAAAGGGGATTGGTGGCGTTTAGTGACCCAGGGCAAGCGGCCAAAACATACCTTGTTTTGGAATCACATTACGGCTAAACAAATCAAAGCAAGAATCTCGCCCGATATTTGGAATAGCTACTATAAATTCTGTTTTGTGCGTAATCCGTGGGATAGAGCAGTCTCGAGATATTTTTGGAATATAGAACGGGACGGTGTTCAAGAAAATCTAGACGACTCATTGCAAAACAACGACCCCAACTCTAACTTTGAGATTTACTCCATAGATGGTCAAGTCGCCGTGGATTTTGTGGGTAAGTACGAGAATCTGCTGGCAGATTTAACCACCGTCTGTGAGAAATTAGATATTCCTTTTGGTGGAGAATTGCCTAGGGCAAAAGGTACATCCAGGAAAACCAAAAAGCATTATTCCGATATTCTCAGCGCTGCCCAGGCAGACTATATTCGTCAAAAATGCTCCCAAGAAGTTGAGCTATTCGATTATCAGTATGCAAAAGCCAGCCAGGTGTAGAAAAGCGCGTATATCTTGCTGGGAAAATTTATCTGTGGGAATAGGCCGTTTTTAGAGCCGAACGGCTCACTGCGCCGTTGCGCTATATACCGAACATTAGTAAAATTGTAAGCTGCTCTATTTATTTGCGAGTCCAAGGAATGCTGCCTGTGGGTGAAGCAAAGTCAAAATGAGTGCAAACAATAGTTTCGGTTGCTTCAGTTCTTTAGGAGTTGGTTTTCATGAGTCGTAAATGTGATTTGACTGGCAAAAAGGCAAACAATGCGTTTGCAGTGTCGCACTCCCATCGACGTACCAAGCGTCTGCAGGGTGCTAACTTGCAGGATAAGCGAGTGTGGTGGCCCGGTGGCAAGCGTTGGGTAAAGCTGCGTCTATCGACCAAAGCGATCAAGACCCTTGAGAAGAAAGGTCTTGAGGCGATGGCTCGGGATGCGGGCATTGACTTAAATAAGTATTAAGTAGGGTTAGTGCTGAAAATAGCTAATTACTTGTGATTTTCAGCTTTTAACGTTCGCTTCGTTAATTTGAAAGCAACTCCAAATTTATTGTGCGGTCGTTCAATGCAATTGAACGACCGCACAGTTTTTATGGCCAACAATGGCGTTATGGTCGTTCTAAGAAGTAGATGAATATACTGAATTTTTGACGACGTTCTGAAAGTTTTGCTACAACGTTTAAACACCACAAAACCCTGGGAAATATCAGGAAAATTCATGATAAGTTCATCAGTCCTTAATGTTGGCTGTCGATGCTGGTTAAAGGTCTGAACCTTTAAACCCTCAAGACATTGGCCGTATTTTAGAATTTTGAGCTTATTTATGGGTTTGTCGTTGTAAGTCAATTTATCCAATGGCTTTCAGGGCTATGGCTGAATTTTATTTGCAATTAAGATTTGTGGAAGTATTTATCCCTCGATGGGGTAACCTCTACCTTGCATGCACTGATTAGTCGCAGCTTGGCAGTTCTAGTGTGTTGCATCTCTGTTGATGAAAGTCGCGATCGCAAAATGCGAGTAGCAATTTAAGTACTTGATCATCCTCCGTTTTTGATTGACTTATGGGCCGTCGAAACTTTAATTGGCAAAGAATCAAGCAGCGTCCGCTCAACTATTTCATGTCGAGCGTTCTGCGATGGCTGATGTTGCTGTCAAAAACTGCCAAAACATCAAGTGCAGGTTTTGTATTGCCAACTACGGTGCTACTGCTACTAGTGGTTAGCTTGACCATGGGAGCCCTCAGCTTCCGATCTTTTAGTCGAGTTGAACGCACCATCGCGATCCGTGATCAAAAAATTGTTGATAGTTTTGCCGCACCAGCCATCGATAGGGCCAAAGCGAAACTAGAGTATCTATTTACCCAAGACGATCGGGTTGCTACCAAGCGGCCGCCTTCTAGCGATGACCTTTTCCAGGCCCTAACTTCCCAGACGGCTTCAGGTTCTGCAGTAGATCCCTACACCCTGCCAGATGAAACTGCTCTTGATATTGATGGAAATCCTGGTGTTGATCCGGCATGGTCATTTGAGTTTGAAGGCAACACTGTTGTCTATTCTTTGCTAGTCGCCCATGAAAGACCGGTTCTTGGTGGTGGTACCGGAACGGTTTCTTTATCCAATGATGATGCTTCAGCCAAAGCAGAGGTCTTAGTTACTCGCAATGCTCCGATCACCACAACAGATGGCGGCTTTGGCTGTGCTATTTCTCGTTTAGCTGGTGATGGGTGGCAAGAAGGCCCCTCAAATCTTCAAAAGAATTTTCAGGTCAATGTGTTGACCATTAAGGGGGCTGGTGGACCGAACAAAACTGTTAGCGCAGCTGAATATCAGCAGGTGCGTAGTTCGCCAAAGGGTAATAAATTTGGGGCATATTTCAGATATGACCTAGATATCTCTCCTGGTGATCCGTTCCGGTGGAATGGTGCAATGCATTCGGAGTCTAATGTTATTGCAGGGCGAAATTTACAGGCCTATCTAGTTAGTTCCCCCGAGTCTTGTATTTTCAGTCCAGATAGCTCTGAAATTACCATTAGCGAATCTGATTTTGATGGCGATGGTACGGGCGATTACAGGGGCAACTTAATTGCCGGTGTTGTTCGAGATAATGCTTTTGATATCGATGATGCCGTCAGATTTCATACGGATGCAGCGCTCGATGCAGCTGGCAATGTGACTGTAACCGAAGTCAACTTTGATGAAACAATAGATTCAGTTAATGCTAGTAATAATGCTCAGAATCTAGATGATACCTATGCCGATCCGGTTCAAATTTTTACGGAAGACGTGACGAAGCAGTTAGATGGCAGTACTTGGACTGCTGTGTACCCTATTGGTGATACGACCAAAAAGCTGTTAGACGATCGTGTTCTTAATAAAGATGACACTACCCGTCCGTTCTTGGATGATGGGTATAGAGCGGATGATAGATATGGTCCCAAACCCCGCTATAACGCCTCGAAAGACTTGGCTGGTAATCTTATTGGCGCACAGATTCCGCTTTCTGATGTTGAGTTAACGGGCTTTGATAAGGCGGCTGGGGAATATGGCCTTGATGGCTATTGGGAAAGACGTTCTATTGCTGAAGGTTTGAGGGTTATTGTTGGTCAACGCTTAGAGCTGGGTAATCAGTTTGGTTGGAAAGGTCAAGAAGCTGATCCGAACGATAACGATCCTCTTTATCCGCCTGCTACGATCACTGAACTAGTCAGGAACAATGATGGTAAGCGATTGAAAGGTCCTTCTGAAGCCAGGCAGCAAAAAAGCTTGCGGGATAACCTTTCGGCCGTTCAGGGAATGGTGGCTTATCACTATTCCGTCAATGATGGTGAGATTCCATACTTTTGTATGGCGTCGACGGTGCACCCAGGGACTCAACAGTCTCTAATTGACAGCCGAACGTTTAATAATTATCCATCTCCTGCTGCTCGTAAAGAAATCAATTTCTTTACAGGGCACGGTACTAACGGTTGGGAATTTAATTTTCCCTATACAGCTGGTGACTATGCCAGTGGTCAACCCTTGGGCGATGCCTTGAGAAACCTTAAAAATTTTGCTGGAGATCCTCAAGGGGGGGCGCCGTCCTTTACTCCCGTCCAAGGAGAACAAGGGCAGCCAGATGAGTTTGTTCATCCTTATCCCTATTTGGCTATGTGGGGAGACTTTTCAGTTCTGCGACGTATTTTGGATTTGGGTACTCCCTATAGCGATCTAAGCCCTGCTGATAAATCAACCCTTGATAGCACTGCTTGCACCCTTGGTATGCTGGCAAGAAATGTTGAGGATCTGAAGGAGGAATATACCGCTATTACCTCAGATGGTGCCGTTTTAGATGATATTGCAACGGCCCTTGGTACGGTTACTCCTGGTGGTCAGGCAAGTGAGTGGTTAGCTCCGTTACCTGACCCAGACGATCCGTTGACAACAGCAACTGATGCTCTGTTGACTCGGAGAGCTAGGGTTCTAGCCTTGTATCGACAAATTGTTCGCGACAGAAGGTTTGGTTTCCTAGTCCCAATTACAAATACATGTGTAGCAGCCACTGATTTTGCTAATGCTTCTGCAGCTAATCAGACTAAGTTGATGGATGCGTTTTGCTCCACTGCTCAACTGCCAGCGTATCCATCTCTTTACTATGTATTGCCTGAATTTAAGCATGAACAGGCCGGAGATGATGGCACTACAGGTACAGCAGGATATGCAACTTTTGACACCACTCAGCCAGCTGGCGAGGAGTACATATCTGAAGGAGGGGCGGCTACCAAGTATGTTTTTGATACTGCCGTAACCACTGATGTGAATAATGCAGTTGTTTACGAGGCCATTGATACAAGTCTTCTGGATTTAACTCCTGCTGCATCACCTAATGATTTTCAGCAACCAACTGCTTCTGGCGGTGGTTTAGTTGCCCCCAATGACTTTGCTTCTACAACGGCAACAGATGATGAAATTCGTAAGAGTCTTACCCAGAGTGAAATTAAGGATGGGGCAACTGTCTATGAACTTGCATTTTTAGACAAGGCAATGATGGATGGTCGTCAGCAAATTAATGTAAGAGTTTTAGATCTGGACATTGGTAAGCTGACCCTGGATAAGCCAGCTGCATTCGGCAAGGATTCAAGTGGTCTAGATGTTACTTGGATTCCTGAAGAAGAAGGTCTTTTTTATGCTGCTCGGGAAGATGCTGTGCGAGAGGATAGCGTTGTTCGCCCAAGACGAGATACTTGGGCGAACTGTCAGAACTTTGCGAACCTGCAAACTGGCAACTGCACCATGGATATTGAACCAACTCAAGCAAATCAGGTTGGGACCTACGACCCTCCTCTCAATTCAACAAACTCCATTAGTCCTAAGCCGGTTGATATGTATCCAGACCCAGACCGACGCCCCCATGGTTTTCGACTGGTGAATGGATATAACTTGAACCGTTCAGGTGATGATAAAGCAGCCGGCATATCTTTTATTACCGATAATCCGGCCTATATCTACGGGGACTTTAACCTGCATCAATCCTATGGTACTCCAGTAGATCCAGCGACTGGGACCCCTACGGTGATTGAGGAATTTACCACCACCCTTGATACCACCTTTGCATCTTATGGTACTGGTAATGCTGATCGAACAGCTGCCAAAAACCTCTTTTACGGTCGAGACACCTTAGACACTAGATTCGCGGATGGTGACGAAGATACTTGGAGAGCGGCTGAAATTTTTGCAGATTCCATCACTATCCTTTCTAATGAATTTAGGGATGGCTGGATAGAAGATGCCTACATACACGGCATTGGAGCTTCAGTAGGGGTACCAAAAGTTGCCTCCTCCTATGTCAACTACAACCGCTCCAATAAAACGGCTGATGAGAGTCCAGATCGTTGGCTACGGGAAGATAGCATTGATGCTGCTCAATGTGACACTGCCACTGGTGGCGATTGTTCTTTACCAATTCGGTTTAATCGAAACGGGGTATCTAAAGGTTGGAAGAATAGTGCTGCAACCGGCCTCCCTGCCATAACCTGTGCAGCTAGTGCATTTGGGGACTATCCAAACTGTTTTAATAACGACTTTATCGATGTTAATGACACATCAATAAGTAAGACAGCCCCAAATGACATTGCAAATGCCATTAAAGAAGAGCGTCAAAAAAATCAGGTGACTCCACCAGATAATGTGCGTGTGAATGCTTTGCTGGTTGCTGGTATTGTTCCAATGCGTCAAAACCAGACCTACGGTGGCATTCAAAACTTTCCAAGACTATTGGAGTATTGGGAAAATAAGAACCTGATTATTTCAGGCGGTTTCTTCCAGTTGAACTTTAGTACCCAAGCAACAGCTCCCCAGGATCAGGATGCTTGGGAGCCTGGAGCTGTACCCATAGCAGGATTGAACAAAAACCCTTTCTACAACCCAGCTAAACGTATTTGGGGTTATGACGTGGCTTTCCAATACACCAGTGTGGCGCCCATTGCCCAGAGATTTGTCTCGGTGGGTCGTCCTCGAAGTGAGTTCTATCGTGAGCTACCTCTAGATGATGCTTACATTCAAAATTTGTGCGCAGCTACAGATGCTGGTGGCAATGCTGTAATTTCCTGCAATTAGTAGAGGTTGTTCAATGATTTTGAAAAATTGGCTTCAGTACCGACGAAAGCAACAGATGTTTGATATACCTTCGCATGGTGACGTGCTGGATACTAATAACCAAGGACTTACTTTGATTGAGTGTTTGGTGGCTATTGCAGTCATAGGTATTTCCATGGCTGTTACGGCTCCTATGATTGTTTTGTCAGTTGCGACACGCACCCAAAGTCAACGGGCCGATCAGGCTTTGCAAATTGCCCAAGCCGAGGTGGATCGCATCAGGTTTACCGTTATTAATAACGATACGTATGCTGTTTCGGCTGCAACGGTGGCGGTTAATAGTGTGGGTAATTTTGTGGCTGTTGCAGCACCAGAAGATATTAATAACGCTGCTTACTCCACAACATCAGCTGCAGCAAAAGGAATCGATGTCGATGGGGATGGTAACCCAGATTATGCAGCTCAGATTTTTAAGACCGTTGGCAGTACTGTTGGTACAACGCCCGTAGCGTTTGACCTTGGCGTTAGAATTTACGATGCTGATGCGGTTAATACTAAAACGAGTGCTCAGCTAGATGTAGACCAAGCGCGAATTGGTCTGACCAGTGGTGAAGGGCAAAGAGGTACGAAGCCACTATCAGTTATATATACGAGTGTTATTAAAAGTGACACATCTCGATCCCTCTGCGACTATCACAACTTTATTGATAGTGTGCAGGGCACAACAACTTCGTCCCCATCTCAGTGTTAAGCAACGATTTCATTGAAATTTACATCATGGCAAAGTCTAATTTTCGCATGTTGCTTTACAAGGTCCTATTGCAGACTAAAGGTCGGCAAACCTCTTCCAATCTAGGGTTTACTCTGATTGAGTTGTTGGTTTCCATTGTCATCGCAGGGATAGTGGTATCGGGGCTGCTTTTTGTTGTGGTTGAGCTACTTCGCGTAGATCAACGCGAAGTAGCTCTAGATCAGGTTCAAAGCGATATGCAACGGGCCATAGACTATATTGCCGATGACCTCAAAGAAGCCATTTATGTCTATAGCACTCCTGCAACTGTTACTTCTCAGCTGGTTAATTTAGATAATGATATAACCACTAATAATGGAGTTCCTGTCTTAGCCTTTTGGCGCACCGATCCCATTGAGGCTGCTGAAATAGCGTCTCTACCATCAGGCTCTGAACCCGATGGCTGTCCTACAGGTGACACGGCCTGTTCTGCAATTAAGGCGCGTAGGGCAAGTTATACCCTAGTGGCGTATTACCAAACCGAGGAGTATGGGGCTTGGGAAGGAAATCCACTAAAACGTTATGAGTTGGCTCAGTATGATGATTTAGCCGCAGGATACGACCTAACACCAGGTTTTACAGCACCCTTTAATGCGGCAGGAAGTGCTAACGATTTTGCTGGTTGGACTGCTTCTGGTACGGGGGATGATGGTACTCGAAATGTGTTAGTCGATTACGTATCAGCTATTAAAAACACGACTAATGATGCGCCTAATCCAGTGGTAGATTGCCAAGCTTTCACAGATGATTCGGCCCATGTACTCTCTCCTGCAGATGCCACTGAGAATACGGGATTTTTTGCTTGTGTAAGACCAACGACCGTAACGGGTACGGGAGGATTTAGAACTAATCAGGATGTGTTTCTTTTCTTGAGGGGAGATGCAACCCCGGCTAGTAGTTTTTTGCAGCCTGCGAGTGCGGGCAGCCGATTGCCTATCTTACAAACTCAAATTAAGTTAGGCGGTGTGATTGATCGAGATGAGTAGTTGGAAGTTTGAGCGGATATACGAGTTAAAAAATAAAAATGGCCTATAAAAAGCTACTTCGATCTACTTCTAGCACTGCTGGTTTCTCAATCCTTGAGATGTTGGTTATCGTCATTATGGTCGGTATTCTAGCTGCTATAGCTGCTCCGGGATGGTTAGGCTATCTCAATCGTCAGCGCATTAGTCGAGCCCGTGGTGAGCTTGCTCAAGCTTTACAACAAGCACAGATAGACGCTAGTCAGCAAAATCAAACTAGGGTGGTTAAGATCTCCTCTGCTAATCCGCCTCAAATAGAAATTTCTTCAACGCCTACTGCCGCTGGTAGGGTCATTGAGTTAGGTGAGCAAAATTCTGAGTTGAATTTGACTGGTGGTGGACCTTCAGGTGGTGCGGCTTCAGTGTCCTTTGATTACAAAGGAACTGTTACCAGTGGTAATTTGCCTTTTGTCTTTAGTGTTACCAGTGATAATGCAAGTGCCAATAATGTGCGCTGTGTCGTTGTTTCCACGTTGCTAGGTAATCTGGTTCAGGCTGAAGGAAATGAGTGTAATGACGTATCAGGGCTTAACTGATGGTTAAAATCACTGATTTTTGCTGATCAAGCTAAATTTTGGCGAAAAGTAGTGTGAATTTTCCCTCTTGTATGCCAATCCTTGAATTATCCTCACGGATTATTTCAGGGTATGTCAAAGCATTTTTTCTTATTCAATCAGAGGCGATCTAGGCAATCGGGCTTTACGTTCATAGAGATTTTGGTGGTCGTTGCCATCGTCGGGATTTTGGCGGGTATGGCGTTGCCTGCATGGAACCAAGCCTTAGGAAAATGGCAGGTGTCTGATGCGCAGCAGCAAGTGGCGTCAGCTATTCGCAATACGCAGGTAAAAGCTCAAAGTAGTAGTGCCAATTGGCAATTTAGCATTTACGAAACAACCTCTGGCGAGGTTCAGTGGTCCAGCCATCCCCAAACCGGTATGCCGACGAATTGGACCAGGGTGGGCAATAGCGCCATAGATATTGATTTAGCCGATACCACCCTCGATAGCAAAAGTGGGGCCTATTATATCCGGTTTGATTATAAGGGCAACTTAGCGTCTCGAACACGTACGCTGACGTTAACGCACCGTAGCTTTCCGGGCATCAAACGCTGTTTGATTATGTCTACGATCTTAGGGAAAATGCGTTTGGCCACCGAGCAAGAGAATCCGAGTTCTGCAGGGCGATATTGCCATTAAATTGGGAATAGCATGCAGGTGAAACAATGACTCAGAATTCTGTGCGAGACGAAGGGGCCATTAAATATCAGTGTCATTGGCGGCAGACGGAGCCATTGCCGTTAGACCCTTACCAAGCGTTGCTGAGCTATCGCGATCGCACCTACATTGCAGGCCTCATCGGCGTTTACCCCGACGGCATTGGCTATGGCAATATTAGCTGCCGTTGTGCTGACAATCCCGACCACTTTGTTATTTCAGGCACCCAAACGGGGCATATCCCCCAGCTCACCATCGACTACTACGCCAGGGTAACGGCGGTAGATTTGCCCCAAAATACAGTCACCTGCGAAGGCCCAGTAAAAGCCTCTTCTGAATCCTTAACCCATGGCAGCATCTATCAGCTGATGCCAGCTGTGCAAGGCATTATCCATGTGCACCACAAAGGCCTTTGGCAAACATTGCTAAACCAGGTACCCACCACATTGCCAACGGTTCCCTACGGCACTCCGGAAATGGCAATGGAAATGGAACGACTGACGCAGGAAAGTAGTTTGTTAGACGACAAAATTTTTGTGATGGCAGGCCATGAGGATGGTGTTGTTACCTTTGGTGAGTCCCTCGAAGTCGCCGATAAGATTCTCCAAAGGTACTATCAACCGTTGCTGTAGGTAGCTTGGGATGATGCGTTCTCAGGCCGCATACAGCTGCTGCAGATTACTCTCAAATGGAGCCTGAACAATGCCCCGCTCTGTAATGATGCCTGTTACCAAATGGTGAGGGGTGACATCAAAGGCAGGATTACGATACTGAATATTGTCTGGGGCGGTACGGCGCAGGCCAAAGTGGGTGACTTCCGTTTCGCCCCGTTCCTCAATCACAATGGAGTCGCCTTTGGCGGTGGCAAAATCAATGGTGGAGTAGGGACACGCTACGTAAAACGGAATATTGAAATGGTTGGCCAAAATCGCAACGCCCAGGGTGCCAATTTTGTTGGCCACATCTCCATTGGCGGCCACCCGGTCGGTGCCAACGATCACCAGGTCAATCAACCCTTGGGACATAATGTGGGCTGCCATGTTATCGCATAGCAGGGTGACATCTATGCCAGCCTGCTGCAGTTCCCAGCTAGTCAGGCGTGACCCTTGCAGCAGCGGTCGGGTTTCGTCGGCATACACCTTAAACGAAATACCCCGTTCATGGGCCAGGTACATGGGGGCGGTGGCGGTGCCCAGTTCGGAGGTGGCGAGGGAACCGGCATTGCAGTGGGTCAAAATGCCCATATTGGGCTGAATTAGGGGCAGACCCTGCGCCCCGATGCCACGGCATAGTTGGCGGTCTTCCGTATGGATTTGCATGGCTTCTTGCTCTAGGCGATCGCAAATTTCGGCACTGGGTCGATCGGCTAAGGAGTTGGCCAACTCTACTAATCGGGTCAAGGCCCATTTGAGATTGACAGCGGTGGGGCGGGCGCTATCAAGATAGGCGGCATTTTTTTCAATGGTCCGCAGCAAATCTCTGGAATTTAAGTGGGTTTTATCTTTGAGGCTCAGAACCAACCCATAGGCCCCGGCGACACCGATGGCCGGTGCCCCCCTCACTTTCAGCTGTTTGATCGAATCCCACACCTGTTCAATGTGGTGCTGTTCTTCAAAAACGGTCTTGATGGGGAGCTGGGTTTGATCCAGCAGGGTTAAGGTGCCGTTATTCCAGGTGATACTTTTTGGCAGATTGAGGTAGTTTGCAGCCATGGGGATCTAGTCCGTCTAAATAGTGGATTAGGAGTGAATTAGGGCGATTGCCTACGATGGGCTTGGCCGTTGGAAAAATTGATTTGCTGCCAGTAAAAACCGTTTAGTCTGGATTTCTTGAAGTTTGGGGACAAATTGGCAACGGCAGAAAGTATAGAATACTGATTGGCCCTTTTGTTGTTGCGATCGCATGAGCTATTTAGATTTTGCCCTATTTGCCTTGTTAGGTATTGGTGCTGGCACCATGGCCGGCATGTTAGGCATTGGTGGGGGCATGATCATCGTACCGGGGCTATTTTACCTATTTTCATTGATGGACTTGCCCAGCTATGCCTTGATGCACCTAGCCGCAGGCAGCGCCATGTGCATTATGATTTTTACCTCCGCATCGTCCACCTTGTCACACCATGCTCAGGGGGATGTGCAATGGGGTATTTTTGGCCGCATTATTGCGGCGATTGGTACGGGGGTGGTGCTCGGTAACCTGCTCTCCAATCATCTAGATACCCATTGGCTAGAAATTATTTTTGGTGCGTTTCTACTGTTCGTATCCGTCAAAATCTTGTTGGATTGGAAACCCGCGTTTGAAGAGACTACGGTTCCTCCCCTATGGGTGACAGCGTTGGTGGGCGCCATCATTGGCTTCAAGTCAGGTATTTTGGGCATCGGCGGCGGCGCCATCAGCGTCCCCTTCTTGCTTTACTGTGGTTTGCCGATGAGTAAGGCTAGCGGCACATCCGCATCGTTTACCTTGCCCATTGCCATTGTCGGCACCCTGTCATTTTTGTTGTTTTCCCAGGGGTATACAGATATTGAGTGGGCCACCGGCTACATTTACTGGCCAGCGGTGGCTTTGGTCGCCCCATTTACCATGATTGGCGCACCCATTGGCACCAAGCTATCCCATTCGATTTCCCCCCAGCAGCTACGACGTATTTTTGGCTGGCTGTTGGTGGTGATTGGTCTGCGCATGTTTGGTGGTGGTGTGCAGTTTTTTGCCTAGGGGCAAAACCTGCACGAGAAACCCCTGGTAGGGGCGTCCCATGCAACGTCCTACCAGGGGGAAATGGTCACTAGATAATGGTTAGGCGTTTTCTCGCAAAGACTATACCGGTTGAAGGCCCCCCTAGCCCCCCAATCCTGGGGGGACAAGATTCAAAGCCCCCAAAATTGGGGGGTTGGGGGCCTGGGTAACTGGTAGCTTTTTTGTCAGAAATGGCCTTAGCGGCTGTTACTCACCTCAGTGACAATTTTTTTCTTGATTCGCTCAGGGACCGCACTTAGGTGGTCGTACTGCCAGCTAAAGAAACCGACACCCATGCTTAAGGAGCGTAGCTCCAGGATCAGCGTTTGCATCTCAGCAACAGGTAGCTGGGCCGATACTTCATCCCAACCAGGCCAGTTGTGCTTATTGTCGTAACCCATTACCTGGCCACGGCGACCGCTAATTAGCGTGAGCACATTGGAGGTAAACCGATTGGGCACTGACACCGATAGCGAAGCAACCGGTTCTAATAAGGTGGGCTGACATTCCGGTAATCCGGTCTGCATTGCTATCCGCGCTGCCTGTTTAAAGGCTTGGTCGGAACTGTCTACATGGTGGTACGACCCATTTTTGAGGGTGACGGAAACATCCACGACCGGGAAGCCCAAGGGCCCCTGCTTGAGAAATTCCCTCACACCGGTTTCGACACTGGGGATATATTGTCTGGGGACGACACCGCCCACAATTTTCTCGTTGAACTTAAAGCCTTCGCCTCGGGGTAGGGGATTAATGTCGATGTAGATATCGCCAAACTGGCCGTGGCCCCCGGTCTGGTGCTTATAGCGACCGCGAATGTCGACTTTGGCATGGCGAATGGTTTCTTTGTAGGCGACCTGGGGCACATGGGTGGCCATGGGTAAGTTGTATTTGCGCCTTAGCAAGTCCATGGCAATTTTCAGGTGCACATCCCCCTGTCCCCACAGGATCACTTCGTGGGTATCGCCGTGCTGTTCCCAATGGAGGGCCGGATCTTCGTCTATGAGTTTATTCAGGGCACCGCTGAGTTTGACTTCATCGTTACGGTTTTCTGCGGTGAGGGCTAGGGAATAAACGGCGGGTAAAATGTCCGCCTTGGGTAGGCTCTGGCTCGTTTCAACGGTGCTGAGGGTGTCGCCGGTTTTGGCATTTTCTAACCGGGCGATCGCAACGACATTACCCGCTTCTGCGGCACTGAGGGCCTGTTGCTGATTGCCCATCAAGGAATATAAACCGCCCATGCGGTCTCCCCCCAGGCTGGCCCCATCCTTGAGCGTACCCCGCCACAATCGGGCTAATGACAGCTTGCCACCCTGGGGACTGTAGTAGGTTTTGAGAATTTGCACCAAAGGTTCACTGGCCTTTAGGTCGATGCCTCGCCGTTCCGCCGTCACTTGAGGTTCGGGGGTTTCGCGCACCAGGGCATCCAACAGTGGACGTACCCCATAGTCATTAGACGCCACACCCACAAATACTGGCACCACTAGGTCGGCGCCCAGTTCCATTTTTAGGTCTTGGATAATTTCGTCTTCTGGCGGATCAATTTCTTCGAGCAGTTCTTCTAATAGGTGGTCGTCGAAGTCAGCCAGGGTTTCTAACATTTCTGTGCGGGCTGCTTTTTCCTCTGCCGCCAGTTCTTCTGGCAGCGGCACCGGGTCAGCGGCAGCACCCGCATGGTAGTGATATGCCTGTTCGCTAACTAAATCGATAAACCCAACCAGGTCCTGGCTGATGCCAATGGGATATTGATGGGGCACTAAGGGACGACTGGAGACCGATCTCAGCGCATCCAGCACCTCAGCAAAGGGGGCACTGGCCCGGTCCATTTTGTTGAGGTATACGACGTGGGGAATCTCCCACTTATCTAGAAAATGTAACAGCGGAGATACGGTGAGGACTCGGCTGGGATCGGGTTCACACACCACAATGGCCGCATCCACTCCCATCAGAACATGTAGCGGTTCCTGAAGTAGTTCGATGGAGCCAGGGCAATCGAGAAACGTAAAGCGAATGCCGCCGTACTCAGTACAGGCGGCATTTGTTTCGACCGTCATTTGGCGATTGCGAGCTTCGGGCGTATGGTCACCAACCGTATTGCCCTCCGGGATGGAGCCTTTACGAGAGATGGTACCGGTGACCGAAAGCAGACTCTCAAGCAGGGTGGTTTTTCCACTTGAGTAAGGACCCACAATCGCCACGTTTCGTGAACGAGATACAGCGGCTTTTGCCATAGGTTTACCCCTTTTTCTAAAGAGAAGAAGATTGGCTAAGCTCAGATTTGGATTGTTAGGTTATGGGACGTCTGAACTTATCGATCAGGGGAGATGACCTCTCAACGGATGCTTAAGGGTGAAATCAATGGGTTAAGAATGCTCCGATCCCCTGGCTTATTAATGTCAGCCTAACGCGGCTAGAACCCTCTAATGTCAAGGGGGTTGAAAAAGTTCACCAGGTTAAGAAGGGTAAGGGGGGATTAAGTTTTGATTTTTGAATGTTGAGTTTTAATGGGATGCGAATTGCTGCGAAATAAGATAGAAATAGGTCTTGAAAAGCACTATTTCCAGTTGTTATTAACGCCAATAAGGTTGCCAAACAGCATAATAAAGCCACTGATCAAAATGATGATGGCCAAAACTACAAAGATGCCATCATATGCTGCTAGGTCTTCCATGGTATAAATAATTTTCTACTTCTATAGTTTAAGAGGTCGGGGTCGCGTTAGGGCCGCGTTGGCCTCCAAATTTATCAATAATCATGGTGCTATAGCGCGTTGCGATCGCTCCCACCGACAATAGGCACACTTCCAGCTCTGTGGGGTCCATGTGTTGGCCACCTAAAATTCGATTGGCAAAAAATACGGTGCCCGCTTCATCGGTTTGGAACGAGCCAAATCGCATTTTACGATTTTCGTCTAGCAAAAAACGCAGCAGCTCTAGTTCAGGCCCACAGCCGGTGGCCACACAGCTACTGGCCCGCACAATGGCCATGGCTTGGTCGGGGTAGGGGTGGGTTTCCCAGGGCAGGATATATAGTTCGATCGGGGTGGTGCCTTGGTAGCTTAGAGCAAAGTAGGGCCGCTGCTCGCTAGCCTCCATGGTGTCCTTAAATTGGCTGTTGTTGAGGTAATCTTTTACCCGTTCATAGGTCAGTTCCTGGGCGGCGTTTATGAACTGCATGGGCTGTCCTCTACATGATAAACATATCGGCACTCACATCCGTGGGGTCGCCTTGTTTGCTTTGGATAAAGGCATTGGGGCTACTGTCCGACTCCAGCCGCCCGTCCACCAGGTTAATAATGCGGTCGGCCACATCTAAGATGCGGTTGTCGTGGGTGACCATGAGCACGGTGCAGCCTTCTTCTCGCGAGAGGGCGTGGAGATAGTTCACCACATCTCGACCCGACTTTTTGTCGAGGGCCGCTGTGGGTTCATCGGCCAGGATCAGCTTGGGGTGGTTCACCAGGGCGCGGGCAATGGCCACCCGTTGCTTTTGCCCACCGGACAGCGATTGGGGTTTGTAGTCTACGCGGTCGGCTAGCCCGAGGGCACTGAGCATGGCACCGGCCTGATCCCGCTTAGATGAAAAATTACCGGTGAGTTCCACGGCCATTTCTACGTTTTGGCTGGCGGTTAATGACTCGAATAGATTGTGGGCCTGGAAGATAAAGCCAATGTTGCGGCGCACCCCCACCAGGGCGCGATCGCTCAGACCCACCAGCTCTTTCCCTAGGACCCTCAAGCTGCCGTCTTTTAGGCTGCGGAGGGCTCCGGCCAGGGTGAGCAGGGTGGTTTTGCCAGAACCCGATGGCCCGGTCAAAATCACAATTTGGCCCTTGGGCAGCTCCAGGGAAATGTCGAACAGTACCTGTTTGCTGAGGTCCCCGGCACCAAAGAAATAGTTTAGGTGCTGGATGTGTACCGCCAGGTCTTCCCTGGCTGGGGCAAATTGTTGTGAGGTTTGTTGCGGCTTAAACATGGGTTTACCCTAGCTCGGTACCTGTGTATAACTGCTCGATAGCTATTGCTAAGTTGATAGTTTTGAAGATGGCCTATTTACCCTGCTAAAAAACATCGGCGGGGTCGGTGGTTTGGACTTTGCGCACTGCGATCGCGCCCGACACCAAGCACATGACAAAGGTGGCCAGCAGCAGGTTAATCACGCGGGCCGCCGTCATCTGAAAAAATAGCCCCGTGGCGTTGCCTGCGGCCTGGTACAGCAGCTGACTGACCAATACCCCCGGAATAAACCCCAGCACCGACAAAATTACCGCCTCCTGCATCACCACCCCCAGCAAATAAATATTTTTGTAGCCCATGGCCTTTAGGGTGGCATATTCCGCCCAGTGATCGGCCACATCCGTATAGAGAATCTGGTACACCAAAATGATGCCAACAAAAAAACCCATGCTGGTGAGTAACGAGAACACAAATCCAATGTTGGTATTCTCCTGCCAGTATTTGCGCTCACGGATAACAAACCCGTTTTCGCCATCGCGGGCCAACACCAACACATCGTTAGGAAGATTCTCCTGCAGGGTTTTGACAATGCGTTCCACATTGGCCCCTGGTTCGAGCTTCAGCACGCCCACATCCACGGTGGCAAAGCTACGCTCCACTTCTTCTGGTCCGCGGTCGGCAAAGTAGCGCAAAAAGTTTTGATCGCTCATCAACAGGTTGCCGTTGCCCGACGCGAAATCAGTGCCCATGGTAAAGGTGCCCACCAGTCGAATGTGGCGATCGGCCAGTTCTGTTATCACCCCCGCTTCTATGGGGCCCACTTCGGCTCGAGATTGGGTATCCATCAGGGCCGTTTCCGGTAGCCTCAGCGCCTGACGGTGGGTGTCTAGTTCTGGAATGTTCAGCACCGGTTCATCGGGGTTGATGGCAATCACGCGCACTACGCGAGATTTGCGCGTGTCTGGATTTTTCCAATTTACCTCGCTGATGTAGACCGCATAGGCATTTTGTACCCCGTCAAAGGCGCGGGCCTGGTATAGCCTGCGCCGAGCAAAGGCCCGCGGCACAAACATGTTGGTGCGCAACCGGTTGACAATAATCACTTCGCCGTTAAATCTGTTGAGCAGCTGCAGCTGACTGTCGTATAGGGCATTCATAAACCCGTTGAACATAAACATCAGTAGGACGGCAAAGCCCACCCCGGCCAGGGATGTGGCAAAGCGACGACGGTCGTGGATAAGATTGAGCCAGGCGAGGGGGATGCGTTTAGCCATAGTCCCTCCTAAAAAATCTCGGCTGGGTCAGCCGTAATTGCTTTGCGTACGGAAATAAGACCCGACAAACAACACATCAAGAGGGTGAGTCCCAACACAAAAATGACCCGGCCTCCGTTCATGGCGACGGGCAAGGTGCCAGCGGTGGCCTTGGCGGTGAGGTGATATAGGCCTAGGGCCGCCGCTAACCCTGGCAAGTAGCCCAGCACAGCTAACAAAATGGCTTCTTGTAAAACAATTTTGAACAGATACCGAGAGCGGTAGCCCATGGCCTTCATGGTGGCGTACTCTGGCAGATGATCGCGAATGTCGGTGAACAGAATTTGATAAACAATGACGGCTCCGACAACAAAGGAGACGACAACTCCCATGCTGAAAATAAAGCCGATGGAGGTGGCCTCTAGCCAGTAGGTGGCATCGTGGTCAATCATGCCGGGTTTGGTATACACTGCCACATCCGCTGGCAATAGGCTGTCCATTGTTTCTGCCACTTTTTCTGGGGAGACTGCGGCATTGACCTGAATCAGCCCCATGTTGATGAGATTCAGGGGGCGAGGTTTGAGGTAGCGTACAAAGTTTTGGTCGCTCATGATCAGGGTGCCGTCGGCGGCAAAGCCGCCCCCCAGGGTATAGGTGCCGCCAATGGTGGCCTGACGCCGGTCGGCTTCGGTGGTGGTGCCGATGTCCTGGGGGCCAAACTCTGGGCGGGAGAGCCGGTCAAAGAAAACGGTGTTGGGGCGACTGAGGATGCGCCGGGCCTCGTCTCCCTGGAGTTCGGGCATGAGAAAAACGGGATCGTTGGGATTAACGCCGTAGGAGAAAATGGCGCGACTCACCCCTGTTTCTGGATTGCGCCACAGTAAATACTCGCTGTAAAGCGGCATGATGCGCTCTACACCATCGATGCCGGCTACCTGGTAAATGCGCTCCCGTGGAAATGCGGTGGAGGTACTAATTTCTAGGGTTTCGGTGGAAATTATAAAAAGATCTGCATTGAACTGTTCGTAAAAGTTGGTGGCGGTGGAGATCAAGGCTCCCATAAAGCCGAGGTTCATGAAAATGAGAATGACGGCAAAGGCCACCCCTGAGATCGCAACCAATAATCGGGTGCGCTCGTGCAATAAGTTGGACCAAGCCACCGATACCCTAGCCATGGTTAGCTTGCTCCGGCTCCAGACTTAATATCGATCAGCACATCCACCTGGAGATTGGTCAGTGTGGCCACCGCGTCATCTTGATCTACGGCAATGCGCACTTCCACAATGCGGGCATCGGCATTGGCCGCTGGGTCATCATCTAGCACGTCATTTTTGAAAATTTGCAGGCCAATGGATTCTACGGTGCCGCTCAGTTCTCCTTCAAAGGCCCCGTTGCGACTGGTAATGGTTGCTGTTTGTCCTGTTTTTACTAACCCCACATCGGTTTCATAGACTTCGGCCACTACGTACATTTCTTCGGTATTGCCCATGGACAGTAAGCGGTTGTCGTTGACCGCTTCTCCGGGACGCACATAGATATCTAAAATTTGGCCCGTCGAAGGAGCCTTAATAACGGCTCGATTGAGGCGGGCATCGGCCAGGGCTAAATTTTGTTGGGCGGTATCCACCCCAGCGGTCACCGCAGAAAGTTCTAGATCGGCTTCTGCCATGGAAACTTGGGCCGCGGCATTATCTAAGGCGGTTGCCCTGGCTAATTCCAACTGGATTTTGGTGGCATTAGCATTGGCCACTTGGTTTATGAGTTCGTCGACTTCTGTCTGTTGCCGATCAAATTCTTGCTGGGTGACAGCGCCCTGGCCCAAAAGATCGGCAAAGCGATCGCGGTCGGTTTGCGCGAGTTCTAATCGCGCTTCTAAACTTTTGATTTCTGCAGTTTGGGCGGCAATGGCTTGCAGCTGGGGCTGATCAATCTGTCCGGCTTGGGTATTGGCCTCGGCGATCCGGGCGGCGCCTAAGCTGCGCTCAGCCCCTAGCTTGCGTTGGGCTTCTATGACCTGGCTGGCGGCATAATCGCGCTCGGCTTTGCGGACCTCGTACATGTCTAGCTCGGCGAGCACCTGGCCCGTTTCCACCTGGCTGCCCTCTTGCACCAGCATTCTGGCTAAAATGCCAGATTCTGCAGCGGCAATATCAATCACTTCATCCTTGGGCTCAATGCGCCCTAGGGCGGCCACATCCACCCGAGCCGGTGGTGGTTTTGCGGCTTCTTCTAGGGCCGCTTGCCTAGACCGTTGCGCCGATCGCAGGGCTAACAATGATGCACCGCCCACCAATAAAAGTAGTGCGATTGCGATCCATACACTAGTTTTTTTGAGGGGACTTTGAGCAGACTGGGTCACCATGGGGGGCGTTTGTTCCTCTGCTGTTGAGATGGGTAAAAATACACAAGCTGATGTAGCTAGTGTAGATCTTCTACCAAAAAATATGGGCTAGTGATCGGTGATTCGGTGCATGATTATGGGCCTTGGTCCCCCATGATTATGGACCTTAGTCCCCCATGATTATGGGCATTGGTGCCCCATGGTCATGGGCCTTAGTCCCCCATTAAATTCATTAGGGTCACTTCCCACACCAGCCTGGGCTGTACGTATCGAAGCAGTTGTTTCCTTGCTAGCTCTAGTTGCTCCATGCCCTGGACTTGGCCCCGTTGCCAACGGTTTTGCTGTAAATATTCCAGCAGCCATAGCTGAGATTCGGGTTCTAGGGTTTGGGCAATTTGACGTCCTAGTTCTAGGGCCTGACGCAATGTTTGGAGAGGCTGGCTAGCTTGTTGGAGCAATTCTGGGGGAATGGTTTGTAGCTGTTGCCAACTTGCGATCGCACCGCCGGGACTGCCCTGGGCTAACCCTAGGATCTCGGTCGATTCTAAAATATCTGCTTGGCCCACTTGGGTCAGCACCTGGGCTAATTCCGCCGGGTTTAAGCGACGAAATGGAATGGTCTGGCAGCGAGAAATAAGGGTGGGTAATAGGGTTTGCTGATCCGGTGCCATCAAAATTAAGCTAGCTTGGCCCGGTTCTTCTAGGGTTTTTAGCAACCCGTTGGCCGCCGCTTCTGCAATCAGTTCCGCCGCGTCAATGATAACCACTGATCTAGAGGCTTCTAGGGGGGGACGGCTCAAGAAACGAGCGATGTCCCGAATTTGCTCCAGGCGTATTTGAGGACGACCGCGCCGTTTGATGCCTGCCGCCTGGGCTTCGGCAACGCTAAGTAATTTACCTTGGTGGAGGTAGGTGGGTTCGACCCACAGCAGATCAGGATGGTTGCGCGATTCGACGCGGTGGCGCACATTGTCCACGGAGCTATGGCTGTCGCTCAGCAAGGTCGTCGCAAATGCGGTGGCCACTAGGCTACGGCCTATGCCGGCGGGGCCTACAAATAAATATCCTGGGGCAATTCGCTGTCTAAGGATGGCCTGGATCAGTAAATCAATCGCTTGGGATTGGCCGACGATATGGGCGAAATTTGCCAGTAGGGATGATTTATCGGGCAGGGTTGGGGACATGCTAGAGGGCATACCATGCTTGTAAATGCTGACGAATAATAGCCTGAACCTGTTCAGCCACGGCCGCTGGGTTCAGGCTACCATCTACCGTTACGAATTGCGGCGACTGGGCTTGGGCGGCAAACCCCTGGTGTACCCGGCGGTGAAAGTCAATCCCGGCCTGCTCAATCCGGTCGGTTTCCCCTCGTTTGGTCATGCGCCCTAGACCTTTATCCACCTCTAGTTTGAGCCACAGGGTAAGGTCACTCGTCAGCCCACCGGTGGCAATGGTATTGAGCTGGTGAATTAGGTCTAGGTTGAGTTGGCGGCCATAGCCCTGGTAGGCAACCGTGGAGGCGGTGTAGCGATCGCAAAGTACCAAATACCCTGCTTGTAGGGCCGGCACCAGCACCTGTTCCACATGCTGCGCCCGGTCAGCCGCATATAGCAATAGTTCCGAGGTGCTCGTAATCTCCTCATCTGGGCTGGCTGGCTGCAGCAATACCCGCCTAATCTCTTGGCCAATATGGGTGCCACCTGGCTGCCGCGTGACCATGACACCCGTCGGTTGATTTGGCCATTGCCCTGCGGCTAAAACCTCCTCTAACCATCGATGTACCAACTGAATCTGGGTGGTTTTTCCACTGCCCTCAATGCCTTCAAAGACAATCAGCTTACCGTGCATTATTGTGCCAATCTAGAATTTTGTCGTTGCCATTCGGGGCCTGCACCAAACAATATCTCAAATGCGTCCAACAATAAGACACTTAGCTCCTTTGGACGCGCTATTATGTGCTAGTTCCTTGCCTGCAGGTTACTAGGACACGCTAGTCTCTTGAAAAAGGTATTATGGTCACACGCAACAGTTAACATGCTTCCTTAGACTTAACCTATAGTTATTCTGAAAAGTTTACTGTTCCCCGAGAAGGGTAAAGCTGGATGCAGATTTTTTCTGGTTTGACTGACATACTAAAATCCAGAAAAATCCAAGAGCTTCGCCATATTTCGAAGTATAGGCTTTAGCCTTGATCACACTGTAGATTCTAAACCTGTGTAGTCGCTCTAGAGTTTTCTATGGCCCGATACACCAATCTTTTTGTAAGCGTCATTCCTGCTCGAAACCTCCGTGAATCCCTACCCGATGTGCTGCAATCCTGCGGATTGCACATGGTATATCAGGACGGAGACTATATGATGGCCAAAGAACGGCCTGGTATGGTTTCCTACAGTCAGCTAGCGACTGTGGAAGTTCTAATTGGTTCAGCTGATATAGATCAGCCTGTTGCCCAGCAGGATCCGACGGCAACGGTTAATCTAGTCGTCAAAAATGAAGAACTACCCTTAAAAACAAATAATCACTGCCATAAGATTTTCCAACTTGTCAATCAAGCTATTGAACGTAAGGCGAGCTAGCCTAGGTCGCCAAGACATGGCCTTCAAATCAAAAAACACGATGGGAAACAGTATCCCCATCGTGTTTTGATTTTTGTCGGCTATTTTTGATTGTCAGCTTTTTGGGAAAAATATCCAAAAATCAACCATCTTCCTCTTCATCAATCATGTTGGGACTAATCAACGTGATGTCAAATTCGTCCGGCGGCACCGTTGAAGTGGTATCTCGTTTCAACTGATAGTAGATCGCTCGGGCTTGGGGGCCAAAGACAATTTCGTCTTCATTTTTTAGATCGTGGGCCTGTAGCTTACGCCCATTGATTAGCATTCCATTGGCACTAGGTTTGCCTTTGAGATTGCCATCAACTATACGATAGTAGTAGGTTTCGTCGTCCCTAGGTAATTGAACTAGAGTTGCGTGATGCCTAGAAACAAACTGTGAGGCTAATCTAATATCACACTTTGCATCGCGACCAACAGAATAGACAGAGCTATCCAGGACAATTTCCCGTCGACCTTGACTATCTTCGACGATAAGAATGCTGCTGAGATGGGAACCTGAAGCCATACTAATCGTTAAATGATAAATTCTGGAGAAAAATTAGGCTGTTAAAAAGTTCATTACGTCAATATTCTGTCAGTATTTGGTGCCCTCAGGATTCTCCTTAACTATTTCGTTTGATGCAACACCTAATATCACCAATTACTGTTTGCGCTTTAGATCAAAAACTGCACCAAGTCAGCTATACCATATGCATTTTGGGCAGTATCTATGGAAGACACAGCTGACAATATAGCATTCCCGCCCCAATACTAAAACCTTAGGATGGATGACTTTGACGTATAGATCAACTCCAGGGGGTAAAAAATATATGACTTTAACGATCAAGGTCCTGTTTGGCAACGTTGCCAAACAGGACCTTTAAGAATGCGATATTTAGTGGAGATGCGCTTTACACGACAGCAGCAGAACCAGCCGCTTTAGTACTTGTCAATCGCTCGTACGTTGCTCGCATTTTGAGGCCCACTAATACCTGGAATAAACCTGTTCCATTGTTGGAACCAGGATACTCGCGGTGCTTGAGTAATAGTTCAGTCATTTCCCCATAACTGCGGGTATCAATGTTACTGAGATGCTCTTCAACATAGATGAGCTCTTCGAGCTTTTCGAACTGGCCATCGATCTCCAAAATGGAGACTTCGTTGCCCATATAGCTGTCTGGACCATAGGCCATCCGAATTCCAGGGTAGGAACATGTGAGCTTACGACCGCAGGGAACCCAGTTAATGGTGGATCCTTCGTCGAACAGGTAGGCAGGAGAAAGTCCTTCCACACCTTCTTTTTGAATCATCTGCACTCGCAGAATCTTACGCTCTTCATCATCCTTGATAAGATTGGTGGGCAGCACCTGAAGGACAATGTCTGCATATTGCTTCTGGACATCAATGTAAGCTTCAAAATCAGGCTTACGGGCTTGAATTGATGCCAACACATCTTCGTAAGTGTGGCCCCGCTCTGCCATATCTCGCTGGATTTTCCAGGCGATTTTAACTTCGTCGCTGATGTCGAGATACACACTAAAGTCGAGCAAGTCGCGTACACGCTGGTCATAGAGTGGGTGCAACCCTTCAATTACAACAACGTGATTGGGCTCGATGCGCTCGGGGGGGTCGATGTATCCGGTTTCGTGGTTATAAATAGGCTTATCAATGGCCACGCCTGATTTCAGGGTTTTGATTTGCTCGTACATCAAATCAAAGTTGTTAGCCTTGGGATTCAGAGCCGTCACCCCTACTTCTTTGCGCTGCTTACGATCCAGACTGTGATAGTCATCTAGGCAGATGACTGTCATAAATTCTTCGCCAAAAAGATCGCTGAGACGCTTCAGGAACGTGGATTTTCCACACCCTGAGTCACCAGCAACACCAATTAAAACCACGCGTTTGGGCTGACTGGTCATGGAGTCCTCTTATCAAAATAGTTAACAAAATTATGTGAAACCAATCAACGAGCCTGTAAACCCTTGGCTCTGTTAGGTATCAGCAGTGGGTTTTGAACGTTGCAAAAGTTAAGAATGATCGTATCAGAATCTGTAACCTTTTAAAAGGCTGGTCACGGGCTGTTTTGACCACCGCTGAAGCGTTGAACTTTCAGGCGGTGGTGAATGTGTTCCCTGGCAATTCTTGATAGTCTAATAAGGGCACCAGCTCAGTTCAAATAATTGCAATATGACTGTCTGCGGACAGATCCAATTGTTAATGAATGACATTGATGGGATGATTTTGAGCCCTTAGCACACAGCTGTTGGCTAGACGCTCAAGCCTCTGATTAAAAACTGGTCCAATTTAACAACATCTGCTTTATATTGATGTCTTGGCAGTTGTGTTCGAGATGCCTTTTGTCAAGCTCGTTTCATCTTTTTCTTTAAATCAACATGGCTGTTTCTAAAGCAACTGTTTCTGGTGTGACTGATAACGATACGCTCCTACGGCGAGAAATTTTGGGCTCGCGGCGTTTAAGTAATTATTGGTGGGCCTCAGTGACGTCGATCGGTGGGGCAGGCTTTCTGTTGGCGGGTTTATCTAGCTACACCGGTGTTAATTTGCTGCCGTTTGCGGATCCCACCCAGTTGATTTTTATTCCCCAGGGCATAGTCATGTGTTTCTATGGCACTGCTGCTCTACTGCTATCTATATACCTTTGGTTCCTCTGTGCCTGGAATGTTGGTGGTGGTTACAACTCCTTTGATAAAACGGCTAAAGAGGTGCAAATTTTTCGCTGGGGTTTTCCGGGGAAGAATCGAACGATTGATTTTAAGTATCCATTGGATTCTGTTACGGCCATTCGGGTGGATATTCGTGAAGGGCTAAATCCGAAGCGGGCAATTTATCTTCGGGTCAAGGGTAAAGGTGATATTCCGTTAACTCGTGTGGGGCAGCCCATGTCTCTGGCTGTGGTAGAAAACCAGGGGGCTGAACTGGCTAAATTTTTGCAGGTACCCCTAGAAGGTCTCTAATCACTCAAACCCCGGTGTGCTTTTTGCTGGACCTTACTGTTGAAAAGGTGGGTGCCCTGTGACAAGATATGGTGCCTTGCATGCCTTGACTAAGGAAGGATTGATCATGATTTTGGGTTTCCGCATGAGATGGGCCATTGGCCTGGTGATGGCGTTGTTTATGGTGGGTTGCACTGCTGGAGTGACTAAGCCGTCTGCTTCTGATGGTGCTGTGGCAGAGTCTCAGGAGAGTGCCACGGAAGTAGTGGCGCCCCCGTCGTCATCTGCTCCTGAGGGATTTGCTCAACTTGAGGGGACTGCCACGGTTGAATTGGTCGTGAATGGTGAGCGCATTGTGGTTGAGGTTGATGGTAGTCAGGCTCCCCTTACTGCTGGAAACTTCGTTGATTTAGTGCAGCGCGGTGTTTACGATGGCACGGTATTTCATCGGGTAGTGCGTGAACCCCAGCCCTTTGTGGTGCAAGGGGGAGATCCCCAGAGTACGGATCCTGCGGTGCCGGTGCAGCGTTTGGGAACCGGTGGATTTGTTGACCCTGATACGCAGCAGAAGCGTGTGATTCCTTTGGAGATTACGCCTGCGGGGGCAGACCAGCCAATTTATAGTCAAACATTTGAAATGGCCGGTCAAACGGCTAAGCCTGCTTTGCAACATACCCATGGTGCATTGGCAATGGCGCGTTCCCAGTTTCCTGATTCGGCGTCATCTCAGTTTTACTTTGCCCTGGCCGATCTTCCTTTTCTAGATGGTAGCTATGCTGTGTTTGGCTATGTGACCGAGGGGCTAGATGTGGTTGATGCGATTCAGCAGGGGGATGTTTTAGAGTCTGCGGTGGTGGTTGAAGGGCTGGATAATTTAGCCACTGAGTAAATTTCACTGGGTAAATTTTGGGGTGAAATTTTTATTGATCTTGCGGTTGGGGTGCTAGGGTTTCTCCGGGGTATGGAGATATCCGCTGATGGTTGATGTGGTAGCTACCGGTGTTGGTCTCTGGACGGCATTGGGGGCAACGGTGCAGGCGACATGGTCGGCGTTGCTGGCTGGGAAAAGTGCGATCGCACTGCGTCAGCCTTATGGGTCTTTGCCCGCTATGCCCTTGGCGATGACGGATAAGCACCCTGCAGATCCAGACGCTTTGGTTTCAGCAGTGGTTAGGGCCGCCCTACGGGATGCTGGCTACAGCGCACCGCTGCCAGATTGTGGTGTGGTTGTAGGCTCTAGCCGTAGTTATTTGAATCGATGGGAGGCCATGGCTCGTGGCGAACTGGCCATGGCCCACTGGCTGACGGCGCTCCCCTGTGCCCTATCCCACCAAGTGGCACAGGTGGTGGGCAGCGAAGGGCCGGTGTTAGCGCCCATGGCGGCCTGTGCCACAGGCATGTGGGCCTTATTCCATGGTTGCTTGCTGTTGCAAAGCGGTCAGTGTAGTCGGGTGGTGGTGGCGGCTGTGGATGCCACCATGACGCCCTTAACCTTGGCCGGATTTCGTCGCATGGGGGCCATGGCTAAGGACGGGTGTTATCCGTTTGATTGCGATCGCAGCGGTTTAGTCCTAGGGGAGGGCGCCGCTGCCATTGTTTTAGAAACCCAAGACTCGATCAAGGCCCCCACCTACGGTCGCATCCTCGGGTTTGGTCTGAGTAACGACGCTTATCACATCAGTTCGTCTCGGGCGAGTGGGGCCTTGGCCGTAGCCCAGCAATGCTTGCAGCGGAGTGGTCTCAACCCCGATGCCATCGACTATGTCCATGCCCATGGCACCGGCACCCGCCTCAATGACGCCAACGAAGCTTACATGATTCAAACCCTAATGCCCCAGGCGGCGGTCAGTTCTACCAAAGGTGCCACCGGCCATACCCTGGGGGCAGCGGGCCTAATCGGCGCGGTGTTGAGTCTGTTGAGCCTTCACCATCAACGTTTGCCGCCCTGTGTGGGGCTGAAAAATCCTGAGTTTGCCCTCAATTTTGTGCAGAATGATGGGATATATCCCGTTGCTGTGAACCATGTGCTGTGTAGCAGTTTCGGATTTGGTGGGCAAAATGCCCTGGTTGCGATCGCCCGTGATCGTAACTTTTGAGCATATTGCCAATGCCCAAAAAGCCCTGGCCCTCTCACCTGATTCTTAAAAGAGAGCGCTAAACTGGGGATGATTCAACTTAGTCCCTCCTCCAAATCTGCCCTAAGGTTTACTTTTTCTTCTATTTGTATGAATAACCCCGCCCGCTCCCTCTCCCTAAATGCTACCCGTAGGTTTGCGACTGCCTGGTTCTTGCTGCAAAGTCTGATTGCGGCTCCGCTGGTGGGTATGCAACCTGTCCACGCCCAAGAAGCCGAAGAGCCCAAAATTACCTATGGTCAGCTCCTAGACAAACTAGATCAGGGCGAAGTAGAGCGGGTAGAACTCGATAACTTGCGGGGGGTGGCCAATGTGCGCATTAAGGGCGATGAAGAAGATGCCCCCCTACAGCAGGTGACCCTGTTTGCGAACGATGTGTACAATCAACGGCTACTTCAAAAGTTGCGCAGCAGCGATGTAGAGTACGAAGTTTTGGAGCGCTCGGATAATAGCGCCCTCACCGGTCTGGCCGTCAATGCCTTGTTGGCGCTCATTGTCGTCTTTGCCCTGTTGATGATTCTGCGTCGTTCCGCGAATTCTGCCAACGGTGCCATGAATTTTGGGCGTTCCCGCGCCCGCTTTCAAATGGAAGCCAAAACGGGGGTAATGTTTGATGATGTGGCCGGTATCGAAGAAGCCAAGGAAGAACTCCAAGAAGTGGTGATATTTCTCAAAAATCCTGAGAAATTTACGGCCATTGGTGCCCGAATCCCTAAAGGGGTGCTTCTCGTTGGCCAGCCTGGTACCGGTAAAACCCTATTGGCTAAGGCCATTGCCGGGGAAGCTGGCGTGCCATTCTTTAGCATTTCGGGGTCCGAATTTGTCGAGATGTTCGTAGGTGTCGGTGCTTCTCGGGTGCGGGACCTCTTTAAGAAGGCCAAAGAAAATTCCCCTTGTATCGTGTTTATCGATGAAATTGATGCCGTGGGTCGTCAGCGGGGCGCCGGCATCGGTGGCGGCAACGATGAGCGGGAGCAAACCCTCAACCAGCTACTGACAGAGATGGATGGCTTTGAAGGCAATAGCGGCATTATCGTCATTGCCGCCACCAACCGTCCCGATGTCCTAGATGCGGCCCTGCTGCGTCCCGGTAGATTCGATCGTCAAATTACCGTAGACCTGCCTAGCTACAATGGCCGCCTAGGCATTTTGGAAGTACACGCCCGCGACAAAAAAATCGCAGATGATGTCAATCTGGACGCCATTGCCCGTCGTACACCAGGTTTTTCTGGGGCCCAGCTCGCTAACCTGTTGAATGAGGCCGCGATTTTGACGGCTCGACGTCGGAAAGATTCGGTGACCATGGAGGAGATCGACGATGCCATTGATCGACTCACCATTGGCTTAACCCTCACACCGCTCTTAGATAGTAAAAAGAAACGCCTAATTGCCTATCACGAAGTGGGCCACGCCTTGGTGAGTACCATGCTCACCCATTCAGATCCATTGGCAAAGGTGACTATTATTCCCCGGTCCGGTGGGGTGGGCGGTTTTGCTAGCTATTTACCTAAGGAAGATCGGGTAGATGACGGCTTGATTTCCTATGCTGAGCTTATTGATCGAATCACCATGGCCCTAGGCGGACGGGCTGCGGAAGAAATTGTCTTTGGGTCCGATGAAGTTACCCAGGGGGCCGCTAATGATATTCAGCAGGTGACCAACATTGCTCGCCAGATGATCACGCGCTTTGGCATGTCAGAACTAGGGTCCTTTGCCATGGAGGCCCCTAGTAGTGCTGTCTTTCTTGGCCGTAGCGATTTGATGCAGCGTTCTGAATATTCTGAGGAGATGGCGGCCAAGATCGATCAGCGGGTGCGTGATATTGCCATGACGGCCTATGAAAAAGCCCGATCTATGTTGAAGAACAATCGTTCCTTGTTGGATCGATTAGTGGATCGACTAGTGGAAAAAGAGACGATTGATGGCAATGAGTTCCGCGACATCGTTAGTGAATATGTCACCCTGCCTGCTACTAGCCAATAGACCGAATTGCCTGGTGTAGGTAGACCCTATTCGCGGTATCCGGTTCAAAAAATCTATAAACTTTTAGGGGCATCCATAAAGAGATGCCCCTAAAAGTTTGAGCGTTGGTAACCCGAAATTTCTTGTAATGCCTGTTTCTGGCACTAGCCAGCCCTGGAATCAGCAGTGGAAAACCCTAAAGCACAAACAACCATGTTCCCTATTAAGTCCTAGGGAACATGGTTACTTCTATATATCCACTAGCATCTACTAGTTGGTATTCGACCGCTCTCTGGCACGGTTGCCTCCTGTTCTTATGGCAAGCGCTCAACAGCCTGTTTTGCCCTTGCCACTCAGCAGTAGTTCAACCAATTACTCTAGGGGTTCACCA
This sequence comes from Leptothoe kymatousa TAU-MAC 1615, assembly GCF_018739865.1. GTDB lineage: Bacteria > Cyanobacteriota > Cyanobacteriia > Phormidesmidales > Phormidesmidaceae > Leptothoe > Leptothoe kymatousa. The sequence continues at coordinate 574,875 of NZ_JADOER010000004.1, forward strand.
TCTAATAGTTCAATTCGGCCAGAGGAACGGAGGCATTCTAAGCGCCAACGTTGGCCGGATACTCGACCAGGGAGAAACCCTAAAATGGTTAAATGATTTTCTCCGCGATCTGTTTTCACTTTTACTAGCAAGTCGTGTTTGCTTTGGCTAACGATCAGTGCCTCTATTTCGAACTCGCCTTCACGGTTCCAAGGAAGTTCATACTGGGATTCTGGTTCTTCTGAACGAAGAACAGCACGAGTATTTTCAGCTTCAGACATTGGAGCAGTCATAGGTAGTGGGAGGAGGTTATCGAACAGGGGGTAGCGAACCCAGCCATTCGGGATATAACTTTCCGCACATGGTTCCACCAGGGCTGGCCAAAGAGGCTGAGGTGGTAACGCTATATGCGGCACAATGTGCTGAATGCATTCAGCACATTGCCATATGGCTTTAGGTAGACCATAGCATTTTGACTGGTGGATAGATTGTGCTTCAGATCATAAAGCTCTGTATGTCTATCTCAAGGTCTAGGTGATGCGAAGGTGAATGTTTATCGTCGTGATAGATTCAGAAACTGAATCTGTTGGTTAAAAATACTGTGTTGGGCCATATTTCACCGATACAGCCCATCCTAAGGGGGCAGCAACCTTTATTGATAGGGTTTTATCTTGTTGCTTGTTGGTCGTCGTACATGGCGCGCAGGATCATGGCGGGATCTACCCAGCTGCTTTCAAATTTTAAGCCCCAATGTAGATGGGGGCCTGTGGTGCGGCCACTCATGCCCACTCTGCCGATGGGTTGACCGGTGTTGATGGTGGTCCCTTCACGGATTTGAATGTTGCCGTCGGGGTCTACCATGACCCGTCGACCGCCTTCTGAGGTAACGTACCCTTGCATGTGGCAATAGATATGCTGCCATTCTCCCGATTCAATGACGACCGATGTGCCGCAGGCGCTATCGTCTGAAATTTCGACTACGCGACCTTCCCACCAATTACGAATGTAGCTACCGAGCGGTGCGGCAATGTCGAGTCCGTAGTGAAACTGTTCACCACCGTAGGGGGATTGGCGATAGCCAAAGGGGGAGGTATAAGCCTGAAAATTTTCCACTGGGAATGAGGCGAAACTCCAGGGATTACTTGCTCTGGCAAGTTCAATGTCTGCTGCTTTGGCTGAGCGACGCTGGGCGGGGAGGATAATGCCCGTGAGGGTCCATAGGGATAACCCGCCGAGCAATAGGACTTTGAGATATACCCCTGAACGTCTTGGTTTAATCCATTGTTGGCATTGGCCCATTAGGGTGCGAGCAACACCTTTTAAGGATATGGATTTAACAGGACGCGATTTCATATATCCAGAAAACCTATAGTGGCTGGTTAATGATTGACTCTTAAATATTTCCCTAGGTTGCCTGGGTCATCAGGCGGGATATTAAAAGTCGAGGCTGCAAACCAACTCACTGGTTATTTAAAGCAAGGATGATTGCATTGCCCGATAATGTACATCAATTTCTTGGAATTGCATACATTATTAGTCTCTTAAGTTAGTAAAAATATTCTTTATTTTTATTAGTTAAGATAAAACCTTTGGGGGAATGGTTAAGCTTGGGCAATTGGGTTTTTCTTATCAAACGGGGCTATGGATCAGCAATTGCAAACGTCAGATCAGTGGTACGAGCAGGGCGTTACGTTTGATCGGCAGGGGCAGTTGCAAAACGCGATCGCATGTTATACCCAAGCCATTGATCTCCAGGCCGACTATTACGAAGCCTGGGTGCGTCGCGGCTTAACCCTAATGCTGTTAGAAGATTTTCGCCCGGCCATTGGTAACTTTAATCAAGCCGTTGCCCTAAAAATGGATTTAGATTTGGCTTGGTACCTCAAGGCCTATTGCCATGCCAAAATGCAGGCCGATGATTTTGCCCTATTGGCGCTACAAAAGGCGTTTGCCCTCAACCCCCAGCAATGGATCGAAATGGCGGGTAAGGAACCGGCCTTCGATCATCTCAGGCAGGACCCCCGCTTTCAGGAACTGGTGGTGAGTTAGTTCAATTCAGGCGGGACCCCGCTTTCAGAAACTAGGGGTGGTTAGTTCAATTCCGGTGGGGCCCCCGCTTTCAGAAACTCGTGGTGAGTTAGTTCAGTAAAAACTCACGTGAAATTAAATTTTTTCTGGTATCTATGGTGAGCGCGTTGGTCTTTACATAATTAGGCGGGCTTTCCAGAGGTGATGCAGGAGACAACTTCGATTCATACAGATTTATTTTTTGTCGGTGGTGGGCACACCCACGCCATTGTGCTGCGAAAAATTGGCATGGAAGGGTTGCCTCCAGGGGTGCGGCTAACCTTAATTACGAATTTAGTCGATACGCCCTATTCGGGCATGTTGCCCTGTCATATTTCGGGGCTGTATGACTTTGATCAATCCCACATTGATCTGCGGCCCCTGACGCGCTTTGCCAACTGCCGCTTGATTATGGATGAGGTGGTGAATATCGATCCACAGCAGCAGCGGATTCACTGTCGGCACCATCCCCCCATGGCCTACGATGCCCTGTCGATTGATATTGGCAGCACCCCCGGAACGGTTGCGGTGCCTGGGGCCAAGGAATATGGGATTCCGGCCAAACCGGTGCCCCGGCTATTGCGGGCCTGGCACGACTACCTGGAGACATTAGCTGGGGCTAGTGCCGCCACCATTGGCATTGTGGGCGGTGGGGTGGGCGGTGTGGAACTGGCGCTAAATATGCAGGTGCGTTTGCAACAGGTGGTGGGGCCAGGGGCCAATATTCATGTGTTCCATCGGGGGGGGCGCTTGGCCACAGGCCGCAGTCGTGCCACCCAGCGGCAGCTGGCGAAGATTTTTCGCGATCGCCACATTCACACCCACCTATCGGAATCTGTCTGTGGGCTGGCATCGAACGCGCCAGATGCGGTGCAGGTGCACTGTGAGTCGGGGCTTTCGGTAACGTGCGATCGCGTCTTTTGGGTGACTAATGCCAGTGCGGCCCCTTGGCTAAGCCATACCGGCCTATCCGTTGGCGAAGACGGCTTTTTGCAGGTGCAAGATACCCTGCAAACCCTGTCCCACCCCAATGTATTTGCCGTGGGAGATGTGGCCACCATGGTGAATCACCCCCGACCCAAGGCCGGGGTATTTGCCGTGCGCCAGGGGCCGCCCCTCTACGAAAACCTCTACCGCTACCTGGCGGGTGATCGGCTCAAGCCCTTTAAGCCCCAACGTCAGTTTCTCAACATTATTGATCTTGGCGATGGCAATGCCATTGCCTCCCGCGGCCGGTGGTCAGCCCAATCGGTGTGGTTTCGCCGTTGGAAACACTGGATTGACGGCAACTTTATGGCGCTGTTCCATCAGTTTCCGGCCATGGAGCAGCGCTCGAAGCCCATCGCCCCAGACAAACCAACGGCTCAATGTGCCGGCTGTGGGGCCAAGGTGGGGCAATCGGTGCTAAGTCAGGCCCTGGCCCGTGCCCGTAGCGACTTTCCCGAAATCCAACAGTGGGCCAATCCCGTCAAAATCGGCTTAAACAGCCCCGATGACGCGGCGGTGGTTGCAATTCCGGCAGGCAAGCTGGCGGTACAAACCGTCGATCAGTTCCCCGCTCTACTAGACGATCCCTATATATTTGCCCAGATCTGCGTGAATCATTGCCTCAGCGATTTGTTTGCCATGGGGGCCACCCCCCAAACGGTGCTGGCCTTGGCCACGTTGCCTTATGGCACAGATGCTGTGCAGGCAGAAACCCTCTATCAGCTGATGGCGGGGACCTACCAGGCCCTGTCGCCTTCCAAAACGTGGCTGGTGGGTGGGCACACCACCGAAGGCCCACAGCTATCCCTAGGGTTTGCCTGCAATGGTTGGATTGATCCCGATCAGATTCTCACTAAACAAAATCTGCGGCCTGGCCTCAGCTTGGTATTGACCAAGCCCCTGGGCACAGGGGTGTTATTTGCCGCAGATATGCAGCTGGCCGCCAAGGGCCGCTGGATCGACGCCGCTGTCACCAGTATGGTGCAGTCCAATCAACAGGCCATGGACTGTTTTCGTGCCCATGGAGTCGTGGCGTGCACTGATATTACGGGGTTCGGTCTATTGGGCCACCTCTATGAAATGCTGCCACGGTCAGCCAACTTGGCCGTGGAGCTAAGCATCGATGCGCTGCCGGTTTTGCCTGGGGCCCACAGGTGTTTGGCCGCCGGGTATCGCAGTTCGCTCCACGACCGTAACTGCCAGGTTGCTTGCCAGGTGAGCAACCCCCAACCCCAGCACCCCAACTACCCCCTCCTTTTTGATCCTCAAACCTCCGGTGGGTTGTTGGCGGCGATTCCGACTGGGCGGGTGCCCGATTGTTTAACCGCCCTAAACCAATCGGGCTATGTGCACAGTGCGGCCATTGGTGAGGTGGTGCCTGGAACCGGGCAAACGCCTTTTGCAATCCGGGGGTTGGCCTCGTAGGATGTATCTGGCTGCTACCTTATACTTTGTGACTCGGTGACCCAGCTTCTTTCCATTACTGATTTTTGGCAGGCCCCGGGGCCGATTTTGGATGTGCGTAGTCCCGGGGAATATGCCCAGGGCCATTTGCCCCATGCCGTGAGTTTTCCTCTATTTTCCGATGAAGAACGCGCCCAGGTGGGCACCTGTTATAAGCAACAGGGGAAAGAAACGGCGGTGGAACTGGGCCTGGAAATAGTGGGACCCAAAATGGCCGGTTTAGTCAAACAGGCCAAGACCCTAGCCCCTGAGCGGCAAGTGCGGGTGCATTGCTGGCGCGGCGGCATGCGCAGCGGCTCGGTGGGGTGGCTGTTGGAAACCAGCGGCTTGGATGTGGCCCTATTAACAGGGGGCTATAAGGCGTTTCGAGGCTGGGTCCGGTCCACGTTGGCGATGCCCCGACCCATGATTGTGGTGGGTGGCATGACGGGAACTGGGAAAACCGACATCCTCCATGCCCTCAGGGACCTGGGGGAACAGGTGCTGGATTTGGAAGGGTTGGCCAATCATCGGGGCAGTAGCTATGGCGCCTTGATGCAGCCGCCCCAGCCTAGCACCGAGCAGTTTGAAAATTTACTGGCAGAGCAGTGGTGTCAGTTTTCCCCGGACCGCCCAGTGTGGATTGAGGCGGAGAGCCGCCAGGTGGGGGCCTGCCGGGTGCCAGATGAGATTATGCAGCAAATGGAAGCGGCGAACACCCTAGAAATTCTGCGCTCTGAGCCAGAACGCTTGAAACTATTGGTGGAAATTTATGGTCAAGCGGACCCCGACGGTTTAATTGCGGCCACGGAACGTTTGCAACGACGTTTGGGGGGCCTGCGGACTCAGACTGCGGTAGAGCATATAAAACAAGGCGATCTAGCAGCAGCAGCTTCAGTAGTTTTATCGTATTATGATCGTACTTATCGACATGATTTGGTGCGTAGAGGTAAGGAAATTCCCACGGTGAATGTAGCTGAGATGTCAGCCATGGATGCTGCCCGGTGTTTACTATATCAAGTGAAAAATTGGGAATGGTATAGCAGTTGTTAACTGTAGGGAAATCATCAGCGGTGGCAGCTTTATCAATGCGTTTGCTGTGCTGTCAGCATCACCACGACTGGATTTAGGTCCCCAAGGATGAGAGTCCCGATGAGCTATTTGTACTATGCGGTTCCGGCTGGAATCACCTTTTTGATTGCTCTGGTTGCTTTTTTAAAGGACACTGGGGCGTCAAAGGCCAGTGTCTTCAATTGGCTATTTCTTGTTGTGGTTGGACTGCTGTGGCCCCTCACCCTACCGTTTATTGTGGGGAAAAGGCTGCTGTCACTGTTTCAGTCCGAAAAGATCGAGGCCTGAGCTGGGTGCGCTTAGTGGACAACCTGCAATCGGGGCGCATCAAAGATCGAGGCCTGAGTAGGGGTTGCTTAGTGGACAACCTGCAATCGGGGCGCATCCATATAAGTCTCGGCGGTTTCTAGATGCTTAACCAGCGTACTTTTGGGTAACGGTCCTTCTAGGTGATCCCAGGGTAGGGGTTGGTCTAGGGGCCAATCGTCATAGACATAGTAGTCCAACGGTGGCAGCTGCCCTTTGAGTTCTTTGAAGGCACGGCGGTAGCTGCCCAGGGAGTTGCCGTAGTGTCGAGTCAGTTCTAGGAGGTTGCTGATGCGGCGGTCTCCTCGGGAAATCAGGGTTTGAATCACCGACCAGTTGTAGCTTTCGGGGCGAAAGTCGATGCCTTGGGAGCGCAGATTTTTTTGTAAGAACTTGAGCCGCTTTTCAGCTTTTTTATTGACGCCGTACCACTGGAATGGGGTGTGGGCCTTGGGGACAAACGTGCTACATCCCAGGGTTAGCTTGATGCCTTTTGCCGCTTTTTTGAGTTGTTGCATCATGGTGGCGGTGGCTTCTAGATCCGTTTCGGTTTCGCCCGGTATGCCGGCCATGCCATAGAGTTTGACGTTGCTAAGGCCGCCGGTTTTGGCATTGATAACGGCGGTTTCAATATCGGCGGTCTCTAGTTTTTTATTGATGGTTTGCCGCACCCGTTCTGAGCCACTTTCGACGGCAATGGTAATGGATTTGGTGCCATGGTTCACCAGGGTTTTGGCTAGTTTTTCGTTGACCGTGTTGGTGCGGACGGAGGCAATGCTCAAACGCACATCGTTATAGGTGGGCTGGTTAATGTAATCCAGCAGTTCTTCAAAACCTGGGTGCTGGGTAACCGATGCGCCCAGGAGTCCCAACCGTTTGGTGACGGTTAAGCCGCGCTCAATGGCGGGAATTAGGGATTCATCTAAGCTAGCGGTGCGGAAGGGCAGTGTGAGGTAGCTGGCTAGGCAAAAACGACACATTTCGGGGCAGCTGCGCACCACTTCCACCATAAAGATGTTTTCCCAGGCCGCCTTTTCGGTGACCACCGTGGAGGCCAGCAGGACATTCCCCCGGTAGGTTTGTTTTTTGACTACCTGGGGCACACCGCTGGCGGGTTCCACCGCCTGAATCGGTCCTGTGGCATCACTATAAATGGGTTGGTAAAGGCTGGGGATGTAGATACCAGGGACCTGGGCCAGGGTTTTTAGCTGTTCTACTCGATTGGCAGTGCGAACGGTTTGGTAGGTGTCGATAAAGGTGGGAATTAGATCTTCCCCATCGCCCAGCAGAATAATGTCGAAAAAGTCGGCAAAGGGTTCGGGGTTGGCGGTGAGTACGGGGCCACCGCCAAAAATGAGGGGATGGTTTTCGGTGCGATCGCAGCTGCGGATGGGAATCTGCTGTTCTTCTAATAGATTCAGAATATTGATGTAGTCCAGCTCCCAAGACACCGAAAACCCCATCAGTTCTGGGTTGGCAGGTAAATCTTGGGACATATCTGTAAACAGTCGCCCCACAGCTAAATCACTGCGCTGCGCGAGCATTGCCCAGATTACCTGATAGCCCAAACTGGTAATGCCAATGGTGTACTCATTGGGGAAGGCAAAAATTACTGGAACAGCATTGGATGTGGAGACCGATGGCGTGAACAGCAGATGCTCGGCGGCAAAGACAGATGAAGTCAAAGTAAGCTTGGGCGGCGGGTATCTATTTAATCATAGAGATAAACCCCGACATCAGATTAGAGGCTTCTAACGATGGTAAGGGGGAATAACGATGGAAACGTATTGTTGACTAAGTGCTAATGCGGTTATTGGTCCATGAAAGGGCACATTAGTATGGAGACGTACGTAGGAGCTTTCTATTCCCATTGAGCTTGGCGTGTTTCCTGGAGATTTACAATGTATCATGATCCTTCTACAGCCTTTGCTCAGCAACCGTCGGACGCTGATAGTGATGACCCTTTTTCACTGGTCGATTCTGCGGCTGTTGCGGAAGAACGGTTCAAAGCAGGTGTGGCCTACCACCAGGAAGCCCAGTATAAGATGGCACTCATTTCCCTTCAGCGTGCCCTCGATATGCTTAGCTCGGTGGAGCCTGGTTTACTGAAAGGCAAAATTTATAATGCGATCGCCACCGTGCACTATAGCCAGCGTCGCTATTTATGGGCCTTAGAACCTGCCCGTAAAGCCCTAGCCATTGGCGAGTCCTTAGATAACAACTATCTCAGGCTCATATGCCTGGATCAAATTGGTAATAGCTATCGCCACTTAAACGATTTGGATAAAGCCTTAGCGGCCCTCCAGGAAAGCCGACAGATAGCTGAATCAATGGCCAATAGTAAAATTTTGAGCCGTAGTTTGAATAATCTTGGTTTAGCCTATAAAGCCAAAAGAGATTATGCCCAGGCAATTAACTGCTATGAACAAAGCCTTTTACTGGCGAAAGAGAACGGCAACATGCGTAAAGTCAGTCAAATCTTGCGCAATATCGGTAACCTGCACCATCGTATTGGTGACTATGCCAAAACAGTTGACTACTACAGTCAGCTTCTGGATGTAGAGTCTTCCCCCCTGGATACGTCCACCAAGATCAAAATTTTGCGAAATATCAGCAGTGCTTGCTACGCCCTAGGGCGCTATTCTATGGCGGTGCAATACCTAAAGCAACGCTTAAAGCTAGCCCAGAAAGTCAGCGATCTTAAAGTTCAAGAGCAAAGTTTAGATGACCTAAGTCTGAATTACGATGCCCTGGGTAAGACTGACCATGTGCTTCATTATCAAGAGCAGCGGCTACAGATCTGTTTAGAATTGCGCAATAGTCAACTACAGCAGCAGGCCTTAGATCGTCTTCGGGCTACCTGTCTATCGGTGGGCGATTTTGAGCGTATTCTCAAATATCAACATTTATTCAACGGTCGCACCGCTTAATAAGGTTAATCCTAGCGTCTAATTTAGAAACAATCTTTGCACCACTAATCGCGCTATAAAAAAGCCTGCCTGGGTATACCCAGACAGGCTTTTTCAAGTTCTAACGTGTTAGATCCGGTTTAGGACTGTACCTAAAGACGCTTCTATGCTTGCCACTTAGCAGCAACAAGTTCAGCTAGGTCAACAACACGTTGGCTGTAACCCCACTCGTTGTCATACCAAGCAACAACCTTAACCATGTCGCCATCCATAACCAAAGTCAGGCTGGAATCAACAATGGAGGAGTCGTCGGTCTTACGGTAGTCGATGGAAACCAGAGGCTCATCTGTGTAGCCCAGAACTCCCTTCATGTGGCCTTCTGTTGCAGCCTTAATTGCGGCATTCACCTCTTCGGTGATGGTCTTCTTCTCGACCTGCACAACAAGGTCAACCACAGAAACGTTAGGTGTGGGTACGCGCATGGCAATACCGTTCAACTTGCCCTTCATCTCAGGAATGACCAAGGATACAGCCTTAGCAGCACCTGTGGATGTAGGAACAATGTTGATGGCAGCAGCACGGGCACGACGTAGGTCGCGGTGGCTAGCGTCCAAAATGCGCTGGTCGCCTGTGTAGCTGTGGGTGGTGGTCATTGTTCCTTTGATGATGCCAAAGGAGTCATTGATAACCTTCACTACAGGCGCCAAGCAGTTAGTTGTACAGCTGGCGTTACTGATGATGGGGTTTTTGCCGTGCTCATACTGATCGGAATTAACGCCAATCACATAAGTATCAACATTGCCGCCCTTGCCAGGTGCCGTAATTAGCACCTGCTTCGCACCTGCTTCCAGGTGACGACGTGCGCCTTCTTCACTAACAAAAACACCGGTGGACTCAATTACAAGATCGATATCCCAAGCACCCCAGGGAAGATTGTTGGGGTTCCGGTCAGAACAACATTTGATTGTTTTATCGCCTACAGTGATGGTGTCATCGGTGAAGGTGACTTTCTCATCAAGACGACCCAGCAAAGAGTCGTACTTAAGTAAATGACAAGCTGTTTTAGGATCCGAAGTATTGTTGATGGCAACAAGATCGAATCCAGAATTTTCTCTGGTTAACCAACAGCGTAGGAAATTGCGCCCAATGCGTCCAAAACCGTTGATAGCTACTCTAATCACTGCGCTTACCCTCTGTCGTACAACTGCGTCTAATTAACGTTTTTATTCGCAAAACCAATGATATCTCATCGTCTGAAGCACTCGGGGTCAGATGCATCACAGTCGGTGCTGCAATGAAATGAACCCTGGACTAGAAAATGGATTATGGTTTGATGGTGTAATTAAGTATAATTGCTCACGGTATTGGGTTACAAGTTAGTCTCTGCAATTCCTATAAAGTTATGGCAAAGGCAACAAAAATAGTTGCCCTGTGTTTCGCTTGGGGACGGGGTTTGGGCTTAATGCCCCAATGTTAGAGATGTTTGAAATCAACGAATTTTGATTATCAGCTGAGCCTAATGGCTGATGATGCGGACAGGTTTGTAGCCATCCTGTAGATTCCTGGTATCATACGCCTGAAATATCTGTGTGCGGTATGTGAGGTGAGTTTTATGCCCATGACAGTGGATTTTAGCGGCAGGCCATTTCACTTTATTGGTGTGGGCGGTATTGGGATGTCAGCTCTTGCCTATGTTTTGGCCAAGCGTCAGCTACCGGTGTCGGGGTCAGACCGTCGTTTAACCCATATTACGAGTCGGCTTCAGAAGCAAGGGGTGCATACTTTCTGGAGCCAAGAGGCGGAGAACATTGCGGAAGCTTCTCAAACCTTGTCAGATGGGACTGTGGTGTTGCCCCAGGTGGTTTGCTCGACGGCAATTGGTACGAGCAATCCTGAATATAAGGCGGCGTTGGATGCTGGCTGTCCTATGTTCCATCGCTCTGACATTCTGGCGGCATTGATGAACGAGACCCAGGGAATTGCCATTGCTGGCACCCATGGGAAAACCACCACTAGTAGCATGGCGGGGTATCTGTTGTTGAAAGCAGGGGTGGACCCGTCCATTGTGATTGGTGGTGAGGTGTCTACATGGGAAGGCAATGCCTATGTGGGAACCAGTGACTACATGGTGGCTGAGGCCGATGAGTCGGACGGTTCTTTGGTGAAGCTTTCGGCGGCCATTGGGGTGATTACTAATATCGAGCTAGACCATCCAGACCACTACAGTACGTTGGATGAAGTGGTCAGCATTTTTAAGCATTTTTCGGCCCAGTGTGGTGTGGTGATTGGCAGTGCTGATTGTGAGACCGTGCTGCACCAAATTCGCCCTGATGTGACCTATAGTCTGCGTTCTGACTCTGGGGCGGACTACATTGCCACTGAGATTTGCGAAACAGCGGAGGGGACTAAGGCTGAGATTTGGGAGCGCGGCAATCGGTTAGGAGAATTGGAACTGCCGGTTTTGGGGCTACACAATTTGAGTAATGCGTTGGCCGCGATCGCAGTGGCGCGACGCTTAGGGGTGGAGTTTGAGCAAATTGCGGCCATCATGCCCACGTTTGAGGGGGCGAAGCGACGATTTGATCAGCGTGGTTTTCACAATGACGTCTTGTTTATTGACGACTATGCCCACCACCCGAGTGAGATTAAAGTGACCTTGGCCGCCGCTAAGGTGAAGAGCACAGAGGTGTTGCCAGATGTGTCCCAGCGCCGGGTGGTGGCGATTTTTCAACCCCATCGCTATAGCCGCATTGCCACCTTGCTGCAGGAATTTTCCATGGCATTTGCCAATGCAGACCATGTGGTGGTTACGGATATCTACAGTGCTGGAGAGGCCAATGCTTCTGGTATCACGGGGGAAGGGGTGACCAGCGCCATTGGTGAGCACCATAGGGCGGTGACCTATGCGGCCACGTTGGATGATGTCAAGGCTACGCTGGCTGATTTGTTGCGGCCTGGTGATTTGGCGATTTTTCTAACCGCCGGTAACCTCAACCAGGTCATTCCAGATGTGATGGCCTATCAAGGGGAAAAATCTGAACAAGCGGCCCTCACTAGTGTTTAGTTAAGACCGATGGTTCACCCTTGACTCAGCTCCCTGGCCCCAAAGCTGCTGCCAATTAGCAGCGTCTTGCTTTTATTTCCGTTTATACGTTCACCATGGTCCTTGAAAAGCAACTAACCAGCACGGGCTGTGTGGCTAAAGCCCAATTTTCATTAGCCAATTTGACGACGTTTAAGGTTGGTGGCCCGGCTGAGTGGTTTGTGGCGCCGCGCAGTGTTAGTGATTTGCAGGCTGCGGTGCAATGGGCCCAGTCGGAGGGGCTGCCCATTACCCGGCTGGGGGCTGGGTCGAATTTGCTGATTAGCGATCGCGGCCTACCGGGGCTAGTGATTTCTACCCGCTATTTGCGGCAAGCGGACTTCGATGATGCCGGTCGGGTAACGGCGGCGGCTGGTATGCCCATGGCAACCCTGGCTTGGAAAGTGGCCAAGCGCGGTTGGAAAGGCCTCGTGTGGAGCGTGGGCATTCCCGGCACCGTTGGCGGGGCGGTGGTGATGAATGCCGGGGCCCATGGGAGCGACACCCAGGCCATTTTGGTCAGCACGGAAGTGCTCAAACCCGATGGTTCGTTAGAAACCATCAGGCCAGCCGATTTAGAGTTTAAGTACCGCACCTCAGTGCTGCAAAAAGATCCCAGAATTGTCACCCAAGCCACGTTTCAGCTAGAGCCTGGACATGACCCTCAGGCGGTAAGGGCTGAGACGTCGGCTGATTTAGAGCAGCGTCGCACCACTCAGCCCTATCATCTGCCTAGCTGTGGCAGTGTTTTTCGCAATCCTAAGCCGAAAAGTGCCGGCTGGCTGATTGAGCAGTCGGGCTTAAAGGGGTTCAAAGTGGGACAGGCTCAGGTGGCAGAACGCCATGCCAACTTTATTCTTAACTGTGGTGGCGCTACCGCGACGGATATTTTCCAGTTAATCCGTCATATTCAAGCCATTGTGGATGATAAATGGTCTTTGCAGCTAAGACCTGAAGTGCAGATTTTGGGTGAGTTTCAGCCGATTTAGCGGACAATCCATGGGGGGATATGCTCAAATTCTGAGCATTGCCACTGCATTTCCCTCACAGATGCTATAGTTTGACAGTTAATTTAGTAAAATCAGGCCGCCAATATTATGAGCAAAGGGCAAGGTTTTGGCTTCGGTCTTGGCAAGATGAAAGAACTGAGCGAAGCCTTCAAAAAGGCTCAGCAGGTTCAAGAGGGAGCTAAAAAGCTACAGGAAGAACTGGAGCAAATGGAAATTGAAGGCCAATCGGGCGGTGGATTGGTAAAGGTCGTGGTTAGTGGTAACCAGGAACCTAAGCGCGTTTCAATTTCTCCCGAGGCGATGAATGAGGGTGCAGAAGTGCTGTCTGATTTGGTATCAGCAGCGATGCGTGATGCTTATTTGAAGTCAACCGAAACCATGCGCGAGCGTATGGAAGAGTTGACCGGTGGGTTGCAGCTACCCGGTCTATAAACCGATTTTTCGTAACGTTGTTTGGTGTTGATGCCATTGCAAAGGTAAAACCAAACCTAATCGCATAGGGTTAGGTGGGTGCATTTTCTTCTAAATCGGCAACGACACTTAGGTTTTAGTTAAAGCGATTAGCAAGTTACTTGCTAATCGCTTTTCTCATGTCTATGCTTGGCCTAGCCATGTGTTTCCCTTCTAAAAGATTTTGTCATGACCACTCGCCTCTTGTTTGTCTGTTTAGGGAATATTTGCCGCTCCCCATCGGCAGAGAACATTATGAACTATTTGCTAGAGCAGCGGGGATTGCCGCAGATTAGCTGCGACTCTGCAGGTACGTCTAGTTATCACATTGGTAGTTCACCCGATAGCCGGATGACGGCCGCCGCCAAAAAACGCGGTATTCGTCTGGTGGGCCAGGCCCGACAGTTTGTGACGGAGGATTTTGATCAGTTTGATCTAATCCTGGCGATGGATGACAGTAACTATCGCAATATTCTGGCCCTTGATCCTTCCGGGCAATATGGCCACAAGGTTAAACGCATGTGTGAATTCTGCCAGGAATATAGCGATCGCGAAGTGCCCGATCCCTACTATGGGGGAGCCGATGGCTTTGACTATGTGATCGATCTGCTGCTGGATGCCTGTGACGGACTGCTGAAGGACATCGTTGACTAGCACAGAGGCGATGGCCCTACTGCTTAAACACACAATCAAAGTCTACGTATCTGCCCTGGGCGATGGCCCTACTGTTTAAACACAAAATCAAAGTCTACGTATTTGCCTTGGGCGATGGCCCTACTGCTTAAACACAAAATCAAAGTCTGTGTATTTGCCCTGGTCGTAGTTCACCACAAACCAAGTATTGGGGTCAAAGGCTAAGGGATAGGCCTGTTGTTGCTTGGGCTGCTCGGCTGGGGACAGCACACAGTATGGCGCGGCAATGTTGCCATGGACCGTTGCTTGCTCTGTGCCCTGGGCTAGGGATAAAAACTGATTTAACTGATCTCTAGATAGTCGCTGCTCCTTATTCACCATGGTTTGGCATGGGGTGCTGGCGGTAGCCTGGGGGGTAAGCGGCCAGCCGTTGACCGCCGTCTGTTGGGTTTGGGGTGCCAGGGGCGCTAACCAACGGACCAACTGCTGCTGGGGGACTAGGGCTAAGGTGGCTAGGGCAATGCCGCTGAGCCACCAGCCTAGGGATGGGGCCGACCGCCTAGGGCGAATGGCGTGCTTGGGCTTGGTGGCGACTTTGGGGGCGGGGTATCGCTTAGGAGCATATAGGTGGAACTGGGTCATGGTGTAAATGGCCTACTTTTGATGGATCTATAGTAGTACAAATGATCTAATTTTGATCTAGATCCCAGCTAGAAACCCAAAAAGTTTTTATGATTTAGACAGTGAGGGCCAACGGGCTTGAGGGCTGGGCGATGAATCGAACGGTGGTGTGGTTTCGCCGCGATCTGCGAATATACGACCATGAACCCCTATGGCGGGCGGCCCGTCGGGGGGAAGTGATTCCTGTTTTTGTATTTGACCGGGCGCTGTTGCACCATCCAGAAACCGGGGCTGCCCGGGTGGAGTTTATGGTGAATTGCCTGCAAAATTTGGATGCCGATTTGCAACGCTTAGGGGGGCGCTTGGTCTTGTTAAGCGGCGATCCGGTGGAGGTGCTGCCGCGTTTAGTGGTCGAAACTCAGGCCGATGGCATCTATAGCTATACGGACTGTGAGCGGATCTATGGTCGTGTGCGGGATGCACGACTCAACCAGGCCCTAGCTGCGCGGCAACTAAAAATTCGCTGGTTTGAGCCAACGGCCAGCACCGGAGAATTGATGGCCTATCCCCGCTATCGTCAGTGGTGGTATCAGGAAATGGCGAGGCCGCTGGTGCCTGCCCCGGCGCGGGTGGAGGTGCCCCCTGATGTCCACGGTGAGCCCTGGCCAACGTTGGCGAAATTGGGACACCAAGCTGATGGTAAGCCCCAGCCCGTCGGCAGCACCGCCGCGGCGCGACGGTTGCTCCGGCAATTTTGTGCAGAAAAAGCGGATCGTTATTATTGGCAACTGTCTTACCCCAGTGCTGAAGTTACCACTGGCCTCAGCCCCCACATCAAATTTGGGGTGATTTCTGTGCGGGAATGTGTGCAAACGATTCGGCGGGCGGACGATCGGGGCGATCGACGCATCCAGCGTAGCTACCATCAGCTGATTTCTAGGCTGCGTTGGGGCAATGGCTTTACCCAACGGTTTCGATATTTACCCCAGCTGGAACTGCGATCGCTCTATCGTATTTTTGATGACGACGGTTGGGTCTTTGATGAAGCCCTCTACCAAGCCTGGCAAACTGGGCACACCGGATTTCCCATTGTCGATGCTGCGGCTCGTTGTTTGCAGGCCACCGGCGGCTATTTAGCCTTGAACTTTCGCACTCGGGCCATCTATTCCAGCTTTTTGAGTAACCTTTTGGGCATGGATTGGCGCTATGGGGCGCTGCACTTTATGCGCCACCTCATCGATGGGGACTGCCCCATTGACCATTACCAATGGGCGATGCAGTCGGGGGTGACCCACTGTGTAGACAAGACCTGGACCCGGATTTACAACCCCCAGCAAGTGGCCGTCGATCGGTGCGATCCAGAGGGCTCGTTTATCAAACGCTGGGTGCCAGAGTTGGCCCATGTGCCCCCGGCGCAATTGGGTCAGCCGCCGCCGACTCAGGGCTATCCGGCGCCAATCTTAGACTATCGAGAGATGCGATCGCTGCGTGTACAACAACTAGAACAACAACGACATCAGTTCTTAAACACAGACAACGTGGTGCCACATTTGGGCCGCATGCCAAAAATGGTGACCCCCTTTGGGACAGAGCGGTATGGGAGTGAAACAGCCTGGTGTGCCGAGGAAGTTTCACAGCTATTTCCCATAGCTCTAGATCTAGACAGCTTAGAGCCCCAGCAATGTTTGGATTTACGCACGTGGTTTGTGGCCCACGTCGATATTATGCCGCCGAAAAATCGTCAGCGAACCCAGACTACTCCATCAGATACCGAGCAGCTAAGTCTTCTATAGCAAGTGTTTTACTCTAATTTTGTCGGAATTTTAGGCAGTGCTAAGGTGACGACGTCCATCTAATCCACGCTAAGGATAGCCATATAACGACGTTTTTTGCAGATACCTGGCAAGCTGCATTGGATGGGAAAGTAGCGTATGCTTAGACCTTAACTTATTCTGCGACGGCAAAGTATTTGTACATTTGAATTGTGGTTAGCTCTCGATCAATTGCAGCCATTAAAAAACGGTTACAGATCTGTTTTGTCCTATTTCTGTTGATAGGCATAGGTTTGCGCTGCACCAATGTATCCCACAAGGTGTACTGGCACGATGAGGTGTACACCACAGTGCGGGTATTGGGGCATCAAGGCAAAGCCATTGAGAACGAGCTGATCCAGTCACCTGTGGTCACCGCGACTGACTTGCAATCCTTTCAGCAATTTCCTCAGCCAAAACGCTGGCGCGATACCTGGTCCGCCTTAGCCAGCCATCCCGAACATCCGCCATTGTTTTATGTACTAGAACGCTTGTGGGTCGGATTGACCTCGCCTTCTGTCACCACATTTAGGCTGTTGGCGGTAATTTTTGGCATTTTACTTTTGCCGGTGACCTACTGGTTTTCCCAGCAGCTGTGGCAAGATCGCTGGACGGGGCTGATTGCCACCTGTTTAATGGCTGTGTCCCCCGTGCAGTTACTTTACTCCCAAGAAGCGCGTGAATATAGTCTTTGGGCTTGCTTAATCTTATTGAGTAGTGGGTGCTTGTTGCGGGCGGTGCGCGGTGTGTGGCGCTATTCCAGTGACGCCATTGTGGTGCGTTCCCCCAGGTGGGTCGTTTTTCGTCAGTGGGCCTTGTACAGCCTGAGTATGGCGCTTTTGCTCTACACCACCTTGCTCAGTGGCCTGGTGATTTTAGCCCATGGAATCTACGTTGTAATTAGTGGTTCAAAGCGGCAGTGGCAACGTTGGTTGCTCTCCTTAGGTGTGGCGCTACTGCTGTTTGTGCCTTGGTTATTGGTCATGTTTAGGGGCAGTTCCACCCTAGAGTCAGCCACCGAGTGGACCTCTTTTCGGCAGCCCTTAGGGCAGCTAGTTAAATTTTGGGGCCTCCACCTAAGTTCTGCGGTAGTCGATTTAGGCTTTCCTTTGGACAGTGCCTATACCTATGTAGCGCCCTTGCTAGTGTTGATTATGCTGCTGGTGGCCCTATGGCAGCTGTTATTGGTCACCTCCCCCACCGCCATGGCGTTTTCGATTATGTCGTTAATGGTGCCAGCGCTGGGGCTCATTTTGCCAGATTTAATTAACGGTGGTCAGCTATCGGTTAGCACCCGTTACTTTATGCCATCCCTACTGCTAGTGCCCTTAATTTTGGCTGGTTGGGTCCGTCAGCTCATGCTGTCGGATCGCAGAATGTATCGAACCTGGGGCCAAGGCATATTAGCCCTTTTGCTAGTTGTGGGTTTAGTGTCTGGGGTGCTGAGTGCGGCGTCATTTACCTGGTGGAATAAAAACACTAGCTACCACGTAAATACGATGGGAGAAATTATTCGCCAAGCAGATAGACCGTTGGTCATGGCCGAGTTGGGCGATACCGGGTTGGGCAATGCCCTTTCCCTAAGCTACGCCGTAAATCCAGAAACTGGTTTTTTGCTATTTAAGCCTGGTCAATTGCCCCAAGTTCCCTCTGGGTATAGCGACTATTTTGTTATCTATGCGAATGGAGAGCTGATGAACGCCATTACGGCTAAAACAGGTCGCTCGGTTGTTCTCGCTGCCGGAGATTATCCCCTGTGGAGACTTGATTAGTCTAATGATTGTTCCCAAATATAGTCGGTTTAGACAATCTTTATCCAAGGTGAAAAAACGTTAGTTTTTAGTGAGAGACAGCTTTTATTTGTAGAAAATAAATTACATTGGGGACCTGTGACTGTCGCTGCATCATTTCCCTGGTTTTAGGCATGGGGCAATGATTTGAGGCCCCTAATACGGTTGATACCCCTAAGTAATGATAAGTAGCTCTCTGCGTTCTCAACGATACAGTGCTAAACCTTTAGTTGATATTTGGACTGCCCGCTACAGTTGTGCTCCCCTCTCGGGGGGCGCCACACCGACCCAGTTTGAAGATGCCATTTCTGCTAAGGGGCGTCGGCGGACAGTGGAGCGTTTGCATGGTCGCTTTATTAAGCAATCGTGCAGACGTGCGGCCATTCGCACCAGCGATCTCTACACCTGCTATAAGGATTCGAATTTGGGGGAGATTGCAGAACTCGCTAAATTTGCGATTCAGGTCTACGATGTGCTGCTGCAGTTTTATCAGGTTCATACGCCAGCGTTAGTTAATATTGCAGAGCAACAGAATGGGATAGTGCGCGGCTCTACCCAACGCGTGTTTCAAATACCAGAAATTGTTTCCCTGATTACTGATATCGAGCCGTTGCTATTGGAATTTCATGCGCAACAAACCATTGAGGAACATTGGCAAACCCGCAGTTTTCTTAGCACTCAACTGAGCTTTAGTAGCTGGTTTCTATTGAAGGTGCTGCCGAAAGAGGAGCAGGTGTTGTTGGGGGCTTACTTTTACTTTTTAGAAGAGTATGTGTCGATGCCCTGGCACAGATTGTATAAGGCGGCCACCACCCATGACCCCAGCTCGCCAATACTCTATTTGGCAGAGCGGATGTTGCCTCAAATTGCCCCTGTTTCTATGCAGGTTTATACCCAGTGGAGCAAACTCTTTGGTGGATATTACAACCGCAGGGGGCAGTTGGATAATTCGGGGGTGCGACATTCTTCCTTGCGCGATTTTAGTATGTTTCAGGTGTATCTATGGCTTTGCATTTTGCAAGGGGACTTAGGGGCCATTGAGCAAGAGTTGGTGGTGTTGTGTTCTCGGGTTTATCGCGGCATTGGCATCCCTTGGGAAATGACAGTGAAGGGCACTAAGCTTTTGGTGGATGAGATTTTAAGTGGTCTGGATACGGAAGAGAAAGCGTTGATTTCACCCTATACGGCTGGCATGTTAAGGGCATTTGAGCGGCAGCCATAGAAGGCTGTGAGTAAGTCTAAATTCGGTGGATTAAATCCGATGACAAAAGACAAGCTTGGAGAGGGCATTTACAAGGGAATGCCCTCGGATACTGGTGGCCATTAGTCACAGAATACGCAGTGCTAGGGGGAGATGCTCCCTGGATAGTCAACGATCACTATCTCTAGCCTTTGGCGACGGTCATGGCTTTGACCCGAATGTCCCCTGTCAGGATGCGGGGGCGGAAGAGAGTTTTAGTTAAGATCCATAGGGATTGCAGCTCTCCTGGGGTATTCCAACGCTTCCATTGGCCGGGGCGGCAGTATAGCAACTCTACGAGTTTGCGAGTCTCTGGCAGGGAAACCTTTTGGAATTGTACGGTGACGCAGGGAAACTCTCCTTCATTGCAGGTTTTGGTGAGGATGCCTTGCAAACTAATTAGGTCTTCGCTGATGGACAGGTGTATGGGGCAGGTTTCTCCTGGTGCCAGCTTGGGCAACCCCCGCTGGGTCAGGGTGATGGTGGCACCAATTTCTGAGATGGCGGTGGTGGTGCCCCACCAGGTGCGGGGGCTGTCGCCAATTTTTAGTCGCACCACACGGCGCAGGTCAAACCAGTCGTAGGGGGTGGGGCGAGGCACATCCAGCAAAACCAGCAGCGCCGCGCCTAGCATCATTAGGTTATATAGGCTCCAGATCCAGCCAACGCCGAGGCCGCGCAAATGGGCTGAGGCGTTGGGGGTGACTTCTAAGGCCCAGTTGCCTCGGGCCAGGCATTCGCCTAAATTGAGCCAGATGCTGCAGGCGGTGAGTACAAACATGGCCATTAGGGGCCAGGCTAAGTTCCAGTTAAATCGAAAGCCTTTGCTGGAGGTGCCCTTGGGGGTGACCTTAAAGCCGGTGCCAAAGGGAGACAGCAGGGCCTGAACTACGGTGACCGCTAGGGGAAAGGCGAGGACTAGGGAGTAAACATCGGAAAGGATGGCGGAGCGGGAGTGGTGATTGAGCCAGGAGAAGACTGTGATTTGAACAAAATAGTAGGGCAGGAAGAAGTAGATGATTTCTTCGGGGGTGGAGCGAATGGGGATAACGCCGAAGGAATAGAACAGGGGGGCAATTAAAAATATGATGCGGGAGATGCTGGTGAACCAGTGCAAAATGCCTTCTAAGTGACCTAATCGCTGGATTAGTTTAAGTCCGGGAATGGTGAGGGGATTGGTGTCGATAAAAAAGGCTTGCAGGGTGCCCCTGGCCCAACGCAGCCGTTGGATCGCATGGGCGGTGATATTTTCGGCGGCCAGACCGGCACTGAGTTTTTCGTCGAGATAGATGATTTTATGCCCTTTGGACGCCAGACGCACCGCGGTGAAGTAGTCTTCGCTGAGGGAGTCGGTAACAAAACCGCCGGCGCCTTCTAGGGCACTGCGGCGGGTGACAAACGAGGTGCCGGAGCAAACAACGCTGCCCACGCCATCCCGCATGGGCTGGATTTGTCGATAGAAGACTTCTTCTTCTGGGGTGAGAACGTCTTCTAGGCCGAGGTTACGGGCAATGGGATCGGGGTTGTAAAAACTTTGGGGGGTTTGCACCAGGGCGACGGTGGGATCCTGGAAAAAGCCGACGGTGCGTAATAGAAAATTGCGGGTGGGGACAAAGTCGGCATCGAAGGAGGCAATGAGATCGCCCTGGGTGTTTGCGATCGCATGGTTCAAATTCCCCGCCTTGGCATGGTCATTATTGGGTCGGATGCGATATTTGCAGCCCAGCTTTTCCGCCAGGCGCTGAATATCCGGTCGGCGGGTATCGTCTAGCAGGTACACCGTCTTATTGGGGTAGTCCATGGCCTGGCAGCCAATGATGGTGCGCCGCAAAATAAACTCAGGCTCATCGTAGGTGGGAATAAACACATCCACCGACGGCAGAAATGCCTTGTCCATCACCGCTAGCTGCATTTGGTCTGCCTGGGCCCGCCGATCCCGCACCCGCAGCAGCAAAATTAGCTGAATAATGCTCACCAGCAGCCCCAGCATTTCCATGGCAAACAGCACCGTGCTGGCCGTACCGTTTAATGGATCGTCAAAATTTAGGGTAGATAGGCTGCGCCAGGTAACGTAGCGGCCCACCAGGATCAGCAATACGGCAATGACTAACGTCCTAGACCAGGGCTTGGGCTTGGGCGAAATGCGGGTGATGATCAGGGCAAACAAAAACAGGGCCACGGTTGGAAAAAACAGGTAGTGGCCTGCCACCATGGGAGCTTCGAGCCATACGGGGGGGGACTGCTGTAGCAGGTTTAGCTGGGCAAAGATGCGGCTGATTTGCCCCTCGCCAGAAAACCAGGCAAAGGCTAGGCCAAGGGCGATTGCAACGATACCTAACATGATGATAGTTGCGTTGGGAATAGACAGCAGCGGTTTCTGCAGCGGAGGCTTACCGGTCGGAACCATTGATTCTTCCATGGATTAACACGCATTGATATCGCCAGGGCTATATAAGCTTTACGAATAAGGGCAGACTATGGATTGGTCCCACGTTTAACTTACACAGTTAGGCCGTACCTCAACTGTTCAATAAGTTGCATACTGGACTGAAATTTTGCTGAGACCCCGATGAATTGTCCCCACGAAACTTTTCAGTCGACAATCAGCCATTATTCTTATTTTCATCATGCAGCGAGCATGCTGTCCGTTTACAGTGGGTTTGTCATTGTTGGCAAGTCAAAAATTTCACTGTGATTCAGCAGACATTACGCACATAGAGAGAGGAAAATGGGCATCAACGATTGGCTTAGACTCATGCATCCGATTTTGGCAGTAAGTGTAGTATTTCCACTTATTGGCATGGTGTCTTACTTTGCGCTTCAGACTCGGCAGCGTCGTTTAGCGGTGCAGGCTAAGGAAAAGTCCAAGATTCCGCCGGTGGTGGGCAAGGAACATGTGAACTTGGGCAAGTGGTTAACTGGGGCTGTGGTCGGACTCACCTTGGTGGGGGTGGGCCATCCAATTTTTAAGAACATCGTCAAAAAGGCCGCCACCGATAGCCCGGTCCCTGGGGGCACTATCATCTTTATTGTCTTTATGTTCTTGTTCACCATTGGTGCCCTGGTGTGCCTGTATCGAGCAACGGCACCGCAAAAACTATGGCGCGGATTGTTCGCGGCGTTGACGACGGCCGGTCTATGGATTTTGGGTAGCCAGGATGGGGTGTTTCGTCGCACCTATGAGTGGCAGGTGTCTCACTACTATTACGGCATGGTGGCAGCGACGCTGATGGTCATTTCATTGGCGATTTTGCCCGAGATTTATAAGTCGAAGACCTGGCGCAAGGTGCACATTGCCCTGAACTGCATCGCCCTGTTGTTGTTTTTGGTCCAAGGCATTACGGGGACAAGAGATCTGTTGGAGATTCCCCTGAGTTGGCAGGAACCCTTTGTGTTTGGTTGTGACTTCGCCAACAAGACCTGTGGCGGCTAAGGCCGAATCCTATTGTTGTCGCTGTGGCAGTGGCTCAAAATAACAACAAATCCGATCAAAGGCCGAAACTCCCACAGGAAGCTTCGGCCTTTGACTTATCCTGAGAGGGCTACTGCGGCAGCCGACGATCGCCTGTTTTATCAAGCAATAGACCTGTCTCGGCGGATGGGGTTTCGAGATGCTTTGGTCGCGATCTGAAAGGCGCTATTGCATGACACAGGTGGTGGCTGGAGACAATTCAGCCTTAGCCTGGCGAAGAGAAATTCGCACTATAAAGTTAGTGCCATGACCGAGTTTAGAGTGGCATTGGAGGGTGCCATTATGTTTCTCAGTGATTACTTTGTAGCTGATGTAGAGACCCAATCCAGTTCCTTTGCCCACATCTTTGGTCGTAAAAAATGGATTAAACAATTGATCAATGATGTGATTTGGAATGCCAGGACCATTATCCTCAATGTGGATTTCAACCTGTTCGTTGGCAATCAACTTTGTGGAGATAAAAATCTGATTGGGATGTGCCTCAATCTCACTGTATGTTCGGGTTTTATTGATTTCTTCAAAGGCGTCAATGGCGTTGCTTAAAATATTCATAAAGACTTGATTTATTTGACCTGCGTAGCATTCAACGACAGGTAATGCGGCATAATTTTTAATGACTTTAATCTCTGGCTGTTTGCTATTTGCCTTGAGCCGATTTGCCAGAATCACCAGAGTGCTATCAATTCCTTCATGAAGGTCCACGCCCTTGATTTCTGATTCGTCCAGGCGAGAGAAATTGCGTAGGGATAGAATGATTTCACATATGCGTCGGGTTCCTAATCGCATGGATTTTAGAACATCTCCAGCATCTTGAATCAAAAATTCTACCTCTAACTCTTCCAACTTTTCTAGGACGGTTGTGGGAAGAGTTTGGCTATGTTTTTCATAGATCTGTAGCGCATGGACTAAATCTTGTAGGTAGTTTTCAATATGGTCAAGATTGCCATGGATAAAGCTAACGGGGTTATTAATTTCATGGGCAACTCCAGCCACCATCTGACCTAGGGCGGACATTTTCTCACTTTGAATTAAAGCCGACTGGGTGGATTGAATTTCAGCCAGGGCGTTTTGAAGAGACTCTGTTTTTTCTTGCTCTTGTTGTAAGAGTTGTTTGACTTGGCTGATTAAACGGTTTAATGCCGCAGACAGTGTACCCACTTCATCTGAGCTATTTACCGGTACCTGCAGGTCAAAATTGGATGTTTCAATTACTTTTTCTGCTGTTTCTGCGGCGTTTTTAACAGAAAAAGAAATTGCTCGACTCAGTAGGAAAAGTAGTATGCCCGCAATTATTAACGAAATAAGTGCACTGCCAAGGATTACCTGCAACCGGAAGATGGCGACCCGATCAAAGGTGGTCTTCGCATTATGAATTTGGATATTGGCATTATCACTGAGCTCTTGCACCAGGCTGAGAAACTGATAGGCATCTTGCCGTAGTGCCTGATTATTAAAGCGAGTAAGCTTTATCTGTAGATCACGACGTTCAGCGTCAGATAGCTGCTCTAGTTTTACTTGATTTAATTGAGTGATAAGGCTGTCTAAATCTTGGGTAAAGACTGAGTATTTTACGGTTAAATCTTTAATTAGCTCTCGTTCTCTTTGGTCATAAATCGTATTGCCATACACAATCCCATGATTTTTTTTGTAATCATGCCAGGCCCCACTAAACTGTTCTCTGTCTTCTATAAAGGTTGTATAGACTTCTGTCCACTGAGGTATGTCATTTAAGGTCAGAATGGCACCCTTTTGATGCAAATGCATTCTTAAGAGTTTGATTTTCAGTTCGTTGAGCATTCTGTGCTCAGCTTCACTGTCTTCAATCTCAGCCTGTGCCTGATCGAGATAGGCTTCTGCAATAACCCAGCCAGTGGTAACACCCAGAATGGCAACACTAATGGCAAGTCCAAAACTCCAGCCAATTTTATATTGCAATTGCAGATCGTTGAACCATTGACTCACATTAGAATATGAGCTTTTAAAAAAGGACTTTGCAGGCATCGAGTTAAAAATTGAAAATTAAGGAAGTAATATAAGGGGGGATATTATTCCCTGCCATTGATGGGGGTAGAGCCTTGATTGCTACTACTATTCCCTTGCATTATGTGACGGTCATAATGGTGTGGATAAATTTAAGAACAAACCGCAATTGTTCGCTTTATCCAAAGTTTGGATGATCCCAATTTCTAATAAATCGACTGACTTTCAGGGCAATCAATTAGTTGCCAGGGGCATAAACCCACGGTAACTTCATCATTAATTCTTCGCTTACATAATAATTTGCCGTAATCAAGGTCGCTCGGAATATTGCTAGATAGGCTAGCTTTTTTACGTCTATGCCCAGCTCAGTTAGCCTACCTAGGCATGTCCCATCGTTGAACTATCACCGGTGGATAATATGCAGGTATTTAACAAAAAGTGCTTATCTGAGTCGTTTTTTTGTTGTTTCGCTTGATAACAACGATTGTAAAAGGTCAGTGGTTCATAAGAATCAGTAATTTCCGGGACTGCCAAAGTCCGGAGCGTTCTGGAAATTGAGTGGATAAATAAAAAAGACGTTGCTGATCTTAGGGATAGTGGTTCTATTCATCAAATACCGTTTATGGCATGTTCCTTCCATGGGGCATTTCCCCAATAGGCAACTCTTCAAAAGAACACGTTTCTGTAGGGCTCAGGATGACAGTGAATTACGTGCCTAGAACTGAACAGCCAGCTGTCTCTTCGAGCCTGCTCAAGATTTGGAAAACTCGATATGTTGCCAGGGCCCAAAATATAGCAACAGATCCGACTAATTTTAGGAAATATCCGTTGGAGTTTGTGGCTTCGAATATAGGGCGCAAAAGAACCCTGGCAAAACTTTCTGATAAATTGATCAGGGAGTCATCCCATGGTGCGGCGGCTAAGACTCGTAGTCTGTACTTGCAACATGAATATTTGCAGTTTAACGATACGGTAGATCTATCGAAATTCACCCTACAAACAATTCCTGTCCTTTTACGTTCCTATCAAGAGCAGCCGCCGGTCGTTATTTATCCCCCAGGGGCAGCGCCTGAAGTTTCTACTGCAGTACAGTTTGGCATTGCCGATATTAGTACCCTGGCCAACTATTTGGGCAGCTGTTTTTCTCAATTCAAGTCCCAGCATGCTGCTTCAAAAGATTGGCTGGTGCAATGTTTTTTGACGTCTCAAATTGGCCTTGCGAGCGCGTCTATTTTGTCGGTGCTAGACCCTGTGGAGCAGGCGATGCTGACGCCCTATTTTAACTTGTTAGAAGACTATGTTGCGATTCCCTGGTGGCGATTGTGCGATTCTGCGAATCAATACGATAAGTTTTCTCCTGAACATAAGCTGGTGGAGCATATGCTGGTGCGCACCTCTGAGATTTCCTGGGCCGCCTACCGTCGCTGGACCCAACAGTTTGTTTCCTATGCCGGGGCTAGGGGTAACTTAAACAACTTGAAGATCCGCCGTTCTTCCCTGCGGGACTTTGATATGTTCCAGGTTTATCTCTGGTTAAGTGTGTTGCAGGGGGATTCAGGCATTATTTCAAAGGAGCTGGTGGTGTTTTGTGCTTATATTTTTAAGGGCATTGGCATTCCATGGCCGATGACGCTTGCCGGGATCCGCACCCTGGTGGAAGAGATTTCAGGGCGGCTAACCCCTGAGGAACAGTCAGTTGCTAATAGGTTTATGAATGGCATGATCAACGCTTTTCAAGCGGTGGTCTAGGGACGCTATAGAATGGGGCTGTGTTGTGCGCACCTGTTCTGTAGCTGGGGATTGAGGGATTTATGCCCGATGATATTGTGCCGTTTCTGATGGGCGTGGGTTTGCTGGTTGCCTATTTGTTTTGGTCTGCGGCTACGGAGATGGGGACTCGTTGGCCCTGGCGACGGTAGGGCCAAGGGCATCAGCTTAATTTGAAAAAATTCGGCTATTGCAGCGTCAACGCTAAAAATTGGGATTCTGCCTTGATGAAGAGTAAAGGGTAAAGAGTCACGTTCATCTCGTTTACCCTATAGCCCTGGGGGCATGCTGACGCTAGTACTCTTTACTGACCTTATCCTAAATCTTAGGCTTGACAGACTACTAGGCCCCAGTGCGAAAGTCAGAATTTTTAAGTCAGAAAGGGAGAGTGTGCCGTAGAGCTTTGTTTTTCTTGCAGAGTCCTCTAACTTTCTGGGAAGATCGTTCTGCTTTGGGTTGGGTGCCGGGGGCGATATTTTTTTAGTGCCCTTAAAATTTAGCGGTGTTGCTGTGTCTTGAACTAATGCCCCAGTGTGAACTTTGCCAACGTGACTGTCCAAAGCTAACGGAGCATCATCTTGTGCCCCGACAGCAAACGAAGCGTAAGAAACGGGATCCTGGGCCGACAACGACTATTTGTGCGCCGTGCCATAGGCAAGTGCATGTGCTGTTTTCCAATAAGGAACTGGCCCAGGACTTGAATACGGTGGAACGGCTGAGGTCCCATCCCAATATGCAAAAGTTCCTGGGTTGGATTCGGAAACAGGACCCCTATAAAAAGATACGCACCTATCGTTAAACCCCTGGGAGGCTGGGATAGTCGGTGTAGCCTTGGCGTCCGTGGGTGTAGAAGGTGGTGCCATCGGCTTCATTGAGTGCTGCGCCTTGTTGAACCCGTTCGACTAAATCGGGGTTGGCGATAAAGGGCACGCCGTAGGCGATGGCATCGGTTTTGTTATTTGCAATAGCGGCCGCTCCGGTGGTGGCGTCATAGCCGCCATTGAGAATAGTGGGGCCTTGGAATGCCTGTTTGAGGTGGGGTAGGGCGGTCTCGACGTCGCCTGCTGCTGCCATGAAATGACCCGGCAGGGCTTCTATGACGTGTAGGTAGGCGAGATTATATGGGCTTAGGGCCTTGGCAACGTGGGTGAATGTGGCGAGGGGATTGCTATCGTGCATGTCGTTAAAGCCAACATAGGGCGATAACCGCACGCCGACGCGATCGCAACTCCAGGCATTGACCACGGCCTCGGTCACCTCTAGCAAGAAACGGGTCCGATTTTCTACACTGCCGCCGTACCTATCTGTGCGCTGGTTGGAGCCATCCCGCAAAAATTGATCGATCAAATACCCATTGGCACCATGGATTTCCACCCCATCAAAGCCCGCCGCTTTCGCATTTTGGGTGGCGGTGGCATAGTCTTCAATGACCGCCGGAATCTCTTCTAGGGTGAGGGGGCGGGGGGCAACAAAAGACTTTTTGCCAAGGGGTGTGTGAATCTCTCCTTGGGGGGCGATGGCCGATGCGGAGACGGGCAGCGCGCCCTGGGGTTGAAAATCTGGGTGGGAGGCCCGACCGGTGTGCCACAGCTGGAGAACAATTTTGCCACCGCGCTGATGGACGGCCTGGGTGATTTTTTGCCAGCCAGCCACTTGCTCGGCGGTGTAAATGCCGGGGGTTTGGACCCAACCCGCGGCCTGTTCTGAAATTTGGGTGGCTTCGGTAATAATCAATCCGGCACTGGCCCGCTGTTGGTAATATTCGACCATCAGGTCGTTGGGAACGCGGGAGGGCCCTGAGCGCGCTCGGGTTAGTGGGGCCATGATCATGCGATTGGGCAGTGAGATCGCTCCAATTTTTAGGGGTTGAAACAGGGCGGCTACCGAATCGGTGGGGGCGGTATGGGGGATATTAGCCATGGGGAAACTGACCTAATGCTGTAGTTCAATAGTTCCGAATAGTCGAACTATAGCGTGTTATTTTTTAACTTGGCCATGTTTTTTGATGGGGGTTAACCGTACCGATGTCCCCTATCTAGTAAAGCTGGGGTCAATGCTGACCCACATCACCAGGTTAAGTTGCTCGGGGCTAATGCTACTGTCTAACACCCGTGTGGTAATGCCAGAGGCTTCTAGGTTGCGCAGGCTCAGCCTATCCCCCAGGTTTGCGGTAAAGGTATCCACCAGTTGGGGCGGGGCGGGGCTGTCGTTTACGGAAACCTCTGGATCTACCAGCACCAGACGATGACCATTTTCGATGGTAAAGCCGGCCTGGGCCTTAATGTTTAGGCTGTCCCCCAGGCTCGGTTCACTTAGGTCTAGCTCTAGCTGCAGCCGGTTATTGGGTAAAAACGTCGCCTTTGGGTTGGTGAGTTCGTAACGGCTGACTTCGCGGGCTTGGGCCGCATTGCCCAGGTTGATTTTGATCTGGTTGAGCCGCTCGGTAAATTCTGGAGACTGCAAATAATTGTTCAGGTCCTCTGGCGTAATCACCACATGCAGGGCACCGTTCAGCGGCTGGTCTAGCACCACCTTGCCCCGCTGTAGTTTGCCAAAATTTAGGTCAATGGGGTCAGTTTCTAGGTCTGCGATCGCCACCCGAAATCCGGGCGTTGGATAAATCCCCCGGCTGCCAATGTGCAATCCGTCGATTTTGCCCTTTAGTAGGTTCAAATTAGAGCCATTGTCCACCCGCACCTGGATATCTTCCACCCTGCTTAGGCGTGAACGGATCGCCTGTTCGGCAATGGTATCGAGACCAAAGCCAATGGGCGAACCGATAAACAAAAGGCTAGACAGCAGGATTGAAATAAATTCCATGGGCGAGGTGCCGAAGACGGGGTGAAAGTCCCCTCCTCGGAGGGGTGCCCAAAGGGCGGGGTGGTTTTCGATCAAATGTGCCGGTGGTCAACCCACCCCAATCCCTCTTACGAGGGACCCACTCCCAGGGGGGGGAAGATTTTGGGAATGGGTTCGAAATCCTACGTTTTTGTGGATAGCCTATTCGCTTTTAACAGCCTCATCCACCCATTGCTTCACGGTGCTGACCACCTGATCAAGGGCCAGATCCACCGATTCGCCATTGGCGCGTTTGACCGCTTCTACCTTACCCTCTTTCAATGAGCGACCGGTCACCACCCGGAAGGGAATGCCGATTAGTTCAGAATCTTTGAATTTCACCCCGGCCCGTTCTTTGCGATCGTCCAGCAGGGTTTCGACTCCGGCGGCATTGAGCTCGGTGTAGAGTTGCTCGGCGGCGGCCATTTGGGCCTCGTCGTTGATGTTGGGCACGACGACGACGGCATGGTAAGGCGCGATCGCAACCGGCCAGATAATGCCATTTTTGTCGTAGGACTGTTCCACCGCTGCCTGGGCCAGACGGGACACACCAATGCCGTAGCAGCCCATGACCAACGGCTGGGACTTGCCATTTTCGTCGGTGTAGGTGGCTCCCATGGCCTGGGAATATTTGGTACCCAGCTGAAAAATGTGACCAATTTCAATGCCTCGGGCGGTTTGAATTTGCTGGCTAGGGTCGTGGACGGCCCGGTCTCCAGCGGTGGCATTGCGCACGTCGACCACTAGCTCAGGTAGCTCAAACTCCTGACCCCAGTTGGCTCCCACCACGTGGTACCCCTTTTCATTGGCCCCGGTGGCAAAGTTCTTCAGGTCTACGGCGGTGTTATCCACCAGTCTCAAAAACTTGGACGCTACGTTTTTCTGTTTTTGGATATAGTCATCGGCGATGTCGGGGGCAATGTAGCCCAGGGGCAGGGGTTTGGCCGCCCACTTGGACTGGGCCTCGGGGGCGGGCACCTCTAGGGATAGCAGCGTAGACGCGTCGTAGTTTGCGGCTAGGTTGGTGAGGGTATTTTGCAACTTGGTGTCGTTGACGTCCTGGTCGCCCCGAATGTTGATCAAGACCAATACGGTTTTGCCGTTGTCGTAAACCGCCTGATACAGAACGTTTTTGACAATTTGGGTTGGGGAGCAGTCTAGAAACTTCGCCATGGTTTCAATGGTCGAAGTGTTGGGCGTTTCTAGCTTTTTGCATTCGCTAAATTCAGAGGGCACCGCATCGACCGGCAGGGAAACCGCCTTTTCCACGTTGGCCGCATACTGGCCATCCTCGGTGTAGAGCACCTCATCTTCCCCAGCTTCCGCCAGCACCATAAATTCATGGGAACCCGAACCGCCAATGGCTCCCGAGTCGGCCTCCACAGCTCGAAACTTAAGACCGCAGCGGCTGAGCACATTGCTGTAGGCCGTATACATGTCGTCATAGGTGGCCCTGAGGCTATCCATATCCCCATGGAAGGAGTAGCCGTCCTTCATAATAAATTCGCGCCCGCGCATGAGGCCAAAGCGGGGACGAATCTCGTCGCGAAACTTGGTTTGAATTTGGTAGAGATGGGTGGGGAGCTGTCGATAGGAGCGCACCATGTCCCGGGCCACGGCGGTAATCACTTCTTCGTGGGTGGGGCCAAGGGCCACTTCCTGCTGCCGCCGGTCCGTCAGGGCAAACATGATGCCTTCTGCTTTGGTGTATGTGTCCCATCGGCCCGACTGCTGCCAGAGGTCTGCAGGCTGTAGCTGGGGCAGCAGGCATTCCTGGGCCCCCGTGGCGTTCATTTCTTCACGGACAATATTGGATACCTTGTTCAGTACCCGCAGCATTAGGGGTAAATAGGCAAATACGCCGCTGGAAATTCGTCGGATATACCCGGCCCGCAGCATGAGCTTGTGGCTGGGAATTTCCGCCTCCGCCGGATCTTCACGCAGCGTGACAAACAGCATCTTGGACAGGCGCATAGTTCAGCAGACTCACAACATCAACACAGTCTAATGTATTAGCACAAAGGCCGTTGCATTCAGTCGCAAAATTTTAGCTGTGCGGCTTCATTGCCGCCACCCCGATTGCATCCTATCGGGGCAGCGTCACGGTGAATGTTGTTTTCTGCTTGGTGCTTCTTAGGGTCAGCGTGCCGCCTAGATTCATGGTTAATTGTTTGGCGATGGCTAGGCCGAGGCCGCTGCCGCCATACTGTCTTTGGTCTAATTCGGCAATGCGGTAAAACTTATCGAAAATATGGGGTTGATGTTCCACCGGAATGTGGGCGCCTGTGTTTGCAATATCAATGGCCACTGTTGTATCCGCCGCCTTAACGGTAACGGTTACTGTTTTTTTCGTGGGGGTGTATTGCAGGGCATTGTTCAGTAGTTCATTAATGGTGCGTTCTAGTTGGTGAATGTCGCAATCGATCAGCAGCGGTTTTTTCGGGATACTACTTTTGAGGGTGATAGATTCCTGTTCAAATCGTGGGGCAAAGGTGCGCAGCAGAGACGGCAGCCAGCTGTGCAGGTTCATGGATACGGGCTCTGATGTTTTTTGGGTGTTGGAAAACATCAGGGTGATGAGATTATCGGTGAATTGTTTTTGTCGCCTGCATTCTTGGCTCAGCAAACTTAAGACTTTAAGCACTGTTTTTCGCTGGGGCACCTGACGCCAAGAGGCATCTTTGAAAATCCTTTCTAAGGTTTGGGTGGAGAGTTGAATGTTGCCCAAGGGGACAAATAGCTCATGGGAGATCAGCTCTAAAAACTCATCCTTGGCGTTACGTAGCTGCTGAATGTCGCTTTGCTGGCGGTCAATGGTTTCTTTTAGCTGGGCCTGGTGCAGTGCGATCGCAGCGCAATCGACAATAGATTTAAACTGTTGCTGCTCACGTTTCTTAAATTCCTGCTTTTCACCACGAGTTAGCCACACGGTCCCTAATAAAGTCGTGTTAATCGTTAGGGGACAGCCTAACCAGGTCAGGGAAGGAGGTACTAGGGCCTGCACCAAATTATGTTGAGAGTTAAAGCATGCCAATTCACCCTCCACCAGCGGTGAGTAAAGGTGCCAAACCGGAGCCAAATTCCGGCGTTTATTTAAAGGTGTCAGCCAACCTTGACCCGTGCTACCAATTAAGGTGGCCATGGGTGGGTCAGCCGTATATAGCTCTATCTGACAGCCTTTGAGACCAAATCTTTCCACCAAGGTGGTGGGCAACCATGTGGCTAAGTCTTGAACAGTAGAATCCCCCTGGCGTAAGAGGATCAGAACCTCTTCTATCACAGCTTTTTGAGAAGATGAATTGTCTGCGGAGAGAATGGGTGCAGGGGACATGATCAGATCTGAAGCAAGAGTTTCAGACTTAAGGGACGTGCACTCTAACTCTCTATTTTCCAAAGCCGATCTAGCCTCCTCCACTAAAGAAAGTGAATTTGCATTCAGCAGTTTGATGGGGATCATTAACTGAATGCTATTAAAACATAAGTTATCTGCTGATATCTATAGTTTGTTAGGCTAATATGCTCAGCAAAATTATATTTTAGAGAGAATTTTATAGGGTTTAGAAAGGATTTTGGAGCCGTTAAAAATGATTTTTCATAATCAAAAAAATCAAAGTCTAGCAACTAAGAATATGCTCGCTTTTTGATTCTATTGATTATTGAAAAAGCTTTTGAAATATTTTAAAAAACCAAGAAAGTATTGCCCAAAGACTTTCATCAACATATTTTTGAGCAAAATTAAGTAGGTATCAGTGGGTCTTTTATGTAGGGGTTCTTGGATTGAAATTTTTGACCCTTTAAAGTTTTCTGCTAATCGTTTCTTTGATTAACCATGTCTGACTCTTGGAGAGATCGCTGAGTATATAGACTTAAAGTAAAACTCCTCAACGCTTTCTAGAGAAGCCATAGCGAGTAAGACAACCGATTTGTAACCTCATGTGGACTCATATGGGTATTAGACTGTAGCAACCCTTGAAACGTCGATTTCGCGACACATTAATTTAAAAATGTATCGAAATATTAAGCATGTGTCTCTTCGTTAAAACCTGTTGACTTAATTCGGTCTTTTCGATGCTAAAGTTGATAATTAGTTAGACTTCATCAACATATCTAGGACGGCAAACTTAGGGAGATAGTTTAATTCTTCGGCTGACTAAAAAGCAAAATTTATTTCTTCTCAAGAAAGATTTTTTAGGTCCTAGAGCTGTAATTGTACATTTCGTTTTAGCCATTAGTTTCTGTTTGGCTTATGCTTTGTGTGCAGTTTAAATCAGGCTCTATGGTCTGCATTATTTTTCTTGCCGATTGAACCTCGACGGTGCTCTAAATTAGCAAAATCAACGCCCAATGGTGCTCATTTTGCAGGGCTGTGCATTGAGGTTATATCAGGCGATGAAACGCAAATCTGTCATCCTAATTGTTGAGGATGAGGTGCATATTCGTAATGCGCTACAGCGACATCTTAGTAAGGCTGGTTATGATGTGCTGCTTGCTGCTGATGGTGAAGAAGCTATTATCCAATTCAGTACGTATGCTATTGATCTAGTCGTGTTGGACATACTGATGCCCAAATTAGATGGGTTGCAGGTGTGTCAGCGTATTCGACAAGAGTCGGATGTGCCGATCATTATGGCTACGGTCTTAGGGACAACGTCTGATCGGGTCACCGGCTTAGATCTAGGCGCAACTGACTATATTGTTAAACCGTTTTCCAGTCGTGAGTTGGTGGCGCGTATTCGTACGATTTTGCGGCGGGTCTCTCCAGACGATAAGAGTCAGTCGCTGCTGCGTGGCCCTGTGGATATGGCAACTTTGTCCATTGGTAATCTGGCGCTGCATCCGCAAACCCGCAAAGTGTACGATCGCAATGCGAGTATTCGCGTCACCGAAATTGAGTTTCACATTTTATATCTGTTGGCCCAAGCTCCAGGAGAAATTTTTACACGGGAGGCTATTTTGCAGAATGTGTGGGGGTATGAGGAAGGGGCGGAACTGGAAACTAAGGCCTTGGATGTGCATATTTCTCGCCTAAGAACAAAGTTAGACAAGAGTTCAGCCCGGATTATGACAATTCAAGGGCGGGGCTATATGTTGCTGGCTCGGTAGGTCTGGACCTCGATGGGGCGTCCCATGCGGCTATCGCGATATTGCCTAGTCAATGATTGCCCCTATGGTGGCTTGTGTGGCGTTGATATAGTCCTCGGGCTTGATCCACAGCATGGCGCCGCGCATGCCCGCAGAAACGGCGATGCGGTCGTGGGCCTCGATCCATTCATCCACATAGGTGGGATAGGGCTTTTTGCAGGCTAGGGCGGTAACGCCGCCACGGATATATCCCGTCAGGGGCTGTACTTCTTTTAGGGGGACGGGCAGTAGTTTACGGTCGTGGGTAAGTTTGGCTAGGGCTTTGAGGTTGAGCTGGGCATTGGCCGCTAGCACCGCTAGGCAGATGCCGTTGCGATCGCCACGAATGACCAAGGTTTTGAACACCTGATCGTGGGGCAACCCGAGCTTATCGGCGGTGGCGCTAGCCACTAAATTATCTGGATCGACTGAGTAGGTGAGGATCTCATAGTCAATGGCTAGGGTATCCAGCAGACGGGCTGCATTGGTCTTCATTGCAGGGATGGCGATGTCCGGGGTCCATGGACCTAGCCCAGGTTATGGGCTGGGTTCTTCTTCTTCTAGACCTAATGTTAGTTGACATGGGGTTTGGATGGAGACGCTTTCCTCATCCTCATCTGCTAAATAGCCCACTGAAAATTGATTTCGTCCGTTGGATTTTGCGTGATATAGGCCTTGATCCGCTGCGGCGATCAGTTTGTTGGGAGATCGCTCCTCCCTGGCGGCGGCAGTGGCGATGCCCAGGCTTAAACTGACATACTCGCTAATGCCGGAATGGTGATGTTCGATGCGTAGATTGCTAATGGCGATTTGGATATTTTGAGCTACGTTTTTCGCCCCTTCCTGGGTGGTATTAGGGAGCACAATGGCAAATTCTTCCCCACCGTAGCGGGCCACCAAATCAGGACGGCGTTTGACCGCATCGGTGATGGCACGCGCCACCTTTTGGATACATTTATCTCCTTGTTGATGGCCGTAGTTATCGTTATAGGGTTTAAAGAAATCAATGTCGCAAAGGATAAGGCTGAGGGGACTTTGGGTGCGGTCTGCCCAAGCTCTGTCAAGAAAGTCATCAAAGGCACGGCGATTTGCAATTTGGGTTAACCCATCCACCATGGCTAATTCCGTGAGCACTTGATTTTTCTGCTCTAGGGCTTTTGTGTTTTCCTTGTGTACGGTAATATCTGTTGCCGTGCCCAGTAGCTGTAGCGGTGTGCCATCTTCGTGCCACTGAAAGATGGTTTCTCGACATAGCATCCAGTGCCAGCTACCTTGCTTATGGCGCAATCGGTATTCTGTTTCTACGGTCTTGTCACGGCTGGCTTGGGCTAATGTTGTCCGGGCTTGGTGGATGGCTTGGATGTCTTTGGGATTGGCAATTTGTTCTAAAAATTTAGGGCCTAATTTTTGGATTTCTTGGGGAGAGTATCCCAAAATATGTTGCATAAATCCATTGACATAGTAATTTGTGCCACTGGCAAAATCATTAACGTAAAGGATATTGCTGCTGGCATCTAAGATGCCTTGAATAAAGCGTTGGCTTTCTTGCCAGGCTTTTTCCGCTTGTTGTTGTTCAATATTGGCCAGGGAGAGCTGTCGTTTCTGTCGATTGAGTACTTGGGTTTGTTGTTGATATTTAAACTGGCTGAGGGTGAGGCCTACCATGCAGGCGGCGCTAATCAGGAATGATTTTTCTGGGGGTTGCCACACTCTAGGGGAATGGTGCTGGGTACAGCAGAGAATGCCAGTCACCTGATTTTGTCTGTAAATGGGAACTTCTAGGAGGGCGGTGATGTGTGGTGCGTCGGTGGATAAATAGGGGGGGAGTTGGCTTGGATGGAAGCTGGATTTTGTTTTGGAGATAACGCCTTGTTGTCCCGGAGGACAGCTATTGAGGACCAGACATTGCTGTTGAGATAGCGTTTGGAAGTAGTCGGGATGGTGGTCGACGGTTAGCTCGTTGGGGGACTGGTCTGAGCTATTGCCCCAGGTGGCAACCTGTTTAAGGGTGGTGCGATCGCGACTATATAGCCAAATGTGACAGCTAGTAGCCTCTAAGCTTTCAACAACACATTGACTGATGTGGTTTGTGGCAATATCTAAATCCCCGTTGCCGATTGCCTCACATTGATTTAGGTCTAAAAGGGTTTGGGCCAATACACCGTGGGATAAAGGACTGTCTAAAAAAACAGGGGCCACTGTGGATTGACTAAATTGCTCAGATGCAATTGACATACCGAGGTTTCAGGAGGTAACGTGCTTTGACACTTTGATGGCTTCACCGAAGTTGTACCAAAAAGCACCAGGCTTATTTAATAAGGGTTCCTCAGAAGAGATGTTCCCTAACTTATTTGGGCCTGAAACCCGTAATTTGGCGGGGCTATGGCAAGCACCTTGGGGTAAGTTCGATCATTCTAGTGAATTTTGCTGACCCTAGGATTAGGCGCACCGCCCATCAGTCAAAAATATTGCCAAAAAATTCAATGGTGTCCTTGAGGGCGGCTACAAAGCTGTCGATTTCAGCGTAGGTATTGTAAAAGTACAAACTGGCCCGGGCGGTGGAGTCGATATTGAGTAGGCGGTGCAGGGGCTGGGTGCAATGGTGTCCCGAGCGAATGGCCACCCCAGCTTGGTCTAAAAGGGTGGATAGGTCCTGGGGGTGGAGATTTTGAACGGTGAATGTTGCGATCGCAGCCCGACCGCTGCCATCGGCATTGGGCGGAGGGCCATACAGGGTGAGCTGCGGTAGCTGGGCCAGGGCATCATATAAATAACGGGTCAGCTGGTGCTCATACTGGGCAATGCGGTCCATGCCAATGCCCAGCAAGTAATCGACTGCGGCACCCAGCATAATCACTTCGGCAATGGCTGGGGTGCCCGCTTCAAATTTATGGGGCAGTTCGGCGTAGGTGGAGTGATCTAAGTAAACATCCTGGATCATTTCGCCCCCGCCTAAAAAGGGAGGCATGGCATTGAGGATATCTAACTTGCCATAGAGAAACCCAGCCCCGGTGGGACCACACATTTTATGGCCCGAGGCCACCAGCCAGTCGCAATCGATGGCCTGTACGTCCACCACCATGTGGGGGATGCTTTGGCAGGCGTCGATCAGAACCTTTGCACCGTGGGCGTGGGCTAGTTTAGTGACGGCTTCAACGGGGTTGATGCAGCCCAAGGTATTGGACACATGGTTCATGGCCACTAGCTTGGTGCGATCGCTAAGCAGTG
Organism: Leptothoe kymatousa TAU-MAC 1615; assembly: GCF_018739865.1. Lineage (GTDB taxonomy): Bacteria > Cyanobacteriota > Cyanobacteriia > Phormidesmidales > Phormidesmidaceae > Leptothoe > Leptothoe kymatousa. The sequence goes on from NZ_JADOER010000004.1 coordinate 612,680, forward strand.
ACTGAAAATGCTCCAAATCAAAGGTTTGGGTCTCCGTCAGCTGCACATGCTTCAGCACCGCCCCGGTGCGCTGGGCTACGAGCTGCCAGGGCACCAAATTGCTGTGGTGCTCCATCACCGTCAAAATTACCTCATCCCCAGCCTGCAGGTTGTTCATGCCCCAGGCATAGGCCACTAAGTTAATGGCTTCACTCGCGTTGCGGGTAAAGACAATTTCGTCGCGGCTAGTGGCGTTGATAAACGCCGCCACCTTGTCGCGAGTGGCCTCATAGGCGGCGGTTGCCCGCGCGCTCAGGGCATGCACCCCCCGGTGAACATTGGCATTGTCCTGCTGGTAATAGTTGTTCAAGGCATTCAACACCACATGGGGTTTTTGTGATGTGGCCGCATTGTCAAAATACACCAGCGGCTTCCCATTCACCGTTTGATCCAAAATCGGAAAATCCGAACGGACCTCATCAGCGAGGGGTTTTGCCATTGTTAGAGTCATGCCTACACTGTCCATTGTTGAATGTACTGGGTCATACGCTCTCGCAGGGAAGCCACGCTCAGGGGCTCAATCATTTCCATGGCAAAGGCGTAAATAAGCAGCCGTTGGGCCTGATCGCGGTTAATGCCTCGACTTTGTAAGTAAAACAATTCGTCCGGTGCTAGCTGGCTAACGGTGGCACCGTGGGCACATTTCACATCGTCCGCCACAATATCTAGCTCGGGCTTCGTATCTACCCGTGATTTGGGCGACAGCAGCAGGTTGCGATTCAGCTGAGATGCATTGGTGAGCTGAGCCTGTTGCGGTACATAGACTTTGCCATTAAATACCCCATGGGACCGGTCGTCCATGATATTTTTCTGCAGCTGATTGGCAACTCCGTGGGGATGGTTCAGGGCCACTAAACTGTGGGTATCCGCTAGCTGTTTGTCCCCAATGGCGGTCAGGCCATTCAGGGTGGTTTCGGTCTGGGTCCCGGTTTGGTAAACCTCAATATTGTGTCGAGAAATTGATGCCCCAAAATTTAGGGTGGTGTTGCGATAACGACTGTCCCGAGCCTGAGAGATAGCGGTTTTGCCAATGTGAACCGCTTCTGTGGATTCCTGCTGGAGACGCAGATGGGTAATCTCGGCGTTATCGTGCACCCAAATTTCGCTGACGCTGTTGGTGAAGCTAGCCCCCACCCCGTGGAACTCTTCCACTAAGGTGGCCGCACTGCCGGATTCTGCAATCACCAAACAGCGGGGCTGCACCAGCAGCTGATGGCCCATGGTCAGGTAGATGAGCTGCAACGGCTGCTCTAGGACCGAATTTTTACCGATGCGCACAATGGCGGCATCGGTAAACCCTGCGGTGTTGAGGGCGGTGAATACTTCGTTGCCACCCTGAATTTGACCGAGTTCGTCAGGCAGGGTGCCCGTTTGGCTCAGTACCTGCACCGCTGGGGGCAATGTAGATAGGTCCTGGGCATAGGTGCCGTTAACAAATACGACACGGCCGCTAGCTTCACCCAAGGTGAGAGTTTGTAGCAGGTCTGTAGCCTGGGCCAAGGTGGCCCCGTCCATGGTGGGGGCGGCTTGAAACGGCACCGCTAACATCGAAGATAGATCGGTGAACCGCCACTCTTCATCTCGGTTGGAGGGAAATGTGCGTTCTTGCACCAGGGCACGGGCCGTAGCCCTTAGAGACGCTAGGGATAGGGAAGAACCCTCGGCGGCTAAGGTGGCCTGGTTTAACAAGTCTGCCAGGTAGCGATCGCGTTGAACAACGGCTGTGGAGGTTGCGCTCATGATGCCACCGCCTGCTCTTCTAACAGCCACTCATACCCCTTCGCTTCTAACGCTAGGGCCAACTCACGGCTACCGGTCTTAATAATGTGCCCGTCGCACATGACATGGACATAGTCGGGCACGATGTAGTTCAGTAACCGCTGGTAGTGGGTGATCACCAAATTGGCGCTGTTGGGGGTAGCCAGTTTGTTCACCCCTTCAGCCACGGTCTTAAGGGCGTCAATGTCTAAACCAGAGTCGGTTTCGTCCAAAATCGCTAGGCTGGGCTCCAGCAGCGCCATCTGCAAAATCTCGTTGCGCTTTTTCTCACCGCCGGAAAAGCCTTCGTTGACGCTGCGGTCCAGAAAACTCACATTCATTTTAACGATTTCCGTTTTCTCTTCGATCAGATCGTCGAAGTCGAATACGTCAATCTCCTCTTCGCCCCGTGCCTTCCGGTGAGCGTTGTAGGCTACCCGCAAAAACTCTCGGTTACTCACGCCGGGAATCTCCAAAGGATACTGAAATGCTAGAAAGACACCGGCGGTTGCCCGCTCGTGGGGTTCTAGCTCAGAGATATCCTGGCCATTAAACTCAATGGTGCCGCTGGTGACTTCATAGTCTGGATGGCCCGCCAGCACCTTAGAAAAAGTACTCTTGCCAGATCCGTTCAGGCCCATAATGGCATGGATTTCACCAGCCTTAACCTCCAGGTTAAGACCTTTGAGAATCTCGATGCCGTCCACGCTGGCGTGTAGGTCCTTAACGGAGAGAATAGTTTTTGCGTCTGGATTAATCATCTAGGGGTGGATTAGAACGTAGTCTTGGGGTTAATGGATTAGCCAACAGAATTTTCGAGCTTCAGCGCTAGCAGCTTGTCCGCTTCAGCGGCAAACTCCATGGGTAGCTTGTTGAAGACATCGCGACAAAAACCGCTGATCAGCATGGAAATTGCATCCTCAGGGGAAATTCCTCGCTGGGCAAAGTAGAATAGCTGGTCCTCACCGATTTTGGAGGTGGATGCTTCGTGCTCTACCTGGCCAGTGTTGTTCTGAACTTGAATGTAGGGATAGGTATTGGCGTTGGACGTATCCCCAATCAACATGGAGTCGCATTGGGAATAGTTGCGGGCATTCTCGGCCTTGGGGTTAACCTTTACGAGGCCACGGTAGCTGTTTTTCGAATTACCGGCGGAAATCCCTTTGGAAATGATGGTGCTGCGGGTGTTTTTGCCCACATGAATCATTTTGGTGCCCGTGTCCGCCTGCTGCATGTTGTTGGTTAGGGCCACAGAATAAAACTCACCGACGGAGTTATCGCCCACCAACACACAGCTGGGATACTTCCAGGTAATGGCGGACCCTGTTTCCACCTGGGTCCAAGAGATTTTAGAGTTCTTGCCAGAACATAGGCCGCGCTTGGTGACAAAGTTGTAAATACCACCCTTGCCGTCCTTGTCTCCCGCAAACCAGTTTTGCACCGTGGAGTAATTGATCTTGGCATCGTCTAGGGCCACTAGCTCTACCACCGCTGCGTGCAGCTGATTGCTGTCGTACATGGGGGCTGTGCAGCCTTCGAGGTACGTAACCGAGCTGCCCTTGTCGGCCACCACCAGGGTGCGCTCAAACTGGCCCGAGTCGCCATTATTAATCCTGAAGTAGGTGGACAGGTCCATGGGACACTGGGTGTTTTCAGGAATATATACAAAAGAGCCATCGCTAAAGACGGCGGCATTGAGGGCCGTAAAGTAGTTGTCTGCCGAGGGCACAACGCTGCCTAAATACTTCTGAATTAGTTCAGGATGCTCTTGGACGGCTTCTGAAATGGAGCAGAAGATAATGCCGTGCTCAGCCAGCTCTTCTTTGAAAGTGGTACCAATGGAAACGCTGTCAAATACGGCATCCACCGCCACATTGCTCAGACGCTTTTGCTCTGAAAGGGGCAGACCCAATTTTTCAAAGGTGGCCAGAATTTCGGGATCTACTTCATCTAGGCTCTTCAGCTTCTCACTTTGCTTAGGCGCAGAGTAGTAGATGATGTCCTGATAGTTGATCGGTTCGTAGTTCACATTTGGCCATGTGGGCTCGGCCATTTTGAGCCACTGCCGGTAGGCCTTCAGTCGGAACTCCAACATAAACTCCGGCTCGTTCTTTTTTTGAGAGATTAACCGAATAATGTCCTCGCTTAATCCCCGAGGGATAACGTCGGACTCTACGTCGGTAACAAATCCGTACTTATAGGGCTGGCTAACAACGGATTGAACGCTAGTGCTCATGGTTTAACCGGAGAGGTTGGAAGAGATGGGTGAACAAACTGAATGGGAAGCCTCGGTCGGCCCTAGTGAATGACTAGAGCCCTGGCATTGGATGGGACTAGTACTTGTTAGTTTCTGTACGAATGCGGTCGAAGGAAATTTCTTGATCCTTACCGGCAAAGTCGTTTTCTTCGGTTAAGAACAGCATGCAATGGCATTCCCGGCGTTCCTGCATGGGTACGCAGGGGCAGTTCCAATAGGTGCTCTTGACTTCAGCTTCTTTGTCTTCGTAGTGGCGGCAGGGACATAGGGGAGAACCAAAATCATCCTTATGCTTGGCTAAACCCTCAAGCACCACGGACGTTACACCGAGGTCAGCACAAAAATAGGTGCCGGTGCGCTTGGCATAGCTTTGGGCAAAATTCCGCATCAGCTCAAGATTCTTATCGCTGGCCTGTGTGGGTTTACTTAAGGTCATGGGTGAATGGGGGTGCTGAGACAACCAGATGATTCTATAATTAAACAACACACAGGTTGCTTAACTCTTTAAAGAGTAATCGAGCTGGCAGACTTTAGCAACACATATGTTGTTAAAGTAGGAGCAGTTAGTTTTACTGTTAACAGTTTGTAATATTGCGATCGCAATTTCAGGGCCGATGACGTCAGTGCAGCAGCCATCCACCAAGGACGATATCCTTCAGTTTTTGTTGAAATCTAGCCAAGCAACGGCGCAAAAACTGGCGGCTAGTTTAGGGGTTAGCCCCCAAGCGATTCGACGTCATTTAAAAGATTTGCAAGCCGAAGGGCTAGTCGAGCACCAGGTAGTGCAGTCCGGCATGGGGCGCCCCAACTATATCTATCAGCTCAGCGCTAAGGGCCGCGACCGGTTTCCCTCCCAGTACGACCAGTTTGCCGTTTCCCTGCTGGATACGATTGCCGAAGACTTGGGGGCAGAGCAAGTGGGTGCCCTCCTGCGACACCAGTGGCAGCGCAAAGCCCAACACTATTACGCAACCCTGGGAAATGGCCCATTGCCCGAACGGGTGCAACAGCTGGTAGCCCTGCGCCAGGCCGAAGGGTACATGTCTGAATTACACACGGGCGATGACGACGATACATATATCATCACCGAATATAACTGTGCAATTTCCCAGGTTGCCGAATCCTATCCGGCCGTATGTGGCCATGAGTTAGCCATGTTTGCCGTTGCCTTGCCCGACTGCCAGGTGGAACGTACCCACTGGTTAGTCAGGGGGGAAAATCTATGTGGTTATAAAATTCGCAAAAAATAGCGGGTGTCGGAGTGCTGCAATCGCCCCTGCATACTTTATATTCCTATTGTCCCACTGGCAGAATTCTATGTTTGACCAAACCCTTCAGTTTTTGACGCCGGAAGAGTCTGCCGATGTGGATAAAGCCCTATTGACCACACCGGAAAAATTTTTGACCCGGTTGACCCTATCCACCGCCAAGCTGCTTGCCTTTATTGCTAAAGATTTGGGCACTTCCGTCGATGCCCTCACCAATGAGCAAATTATTCAATGGTTTGAGGCCGACTCTAAACGCAAGCAACAACAAGGGGTTAATGCTTCTGTATTGAAGTGGGATCCACGGAACTTAGAGGATTTGGCAGCCGACAACGAAACCTAAGGGCTTCTATTTGATCACACCTTGGATCACAAAATCACACAAAATCACACAAAACGGGAACTGTTCTAGCTTTAAGACAGTCACAATAAACATGAACGGCAGACGCTTGTGATTTATGAGTGTGGCTGTCAGCCATGGGCACGCTATAGATTGCAAGCTGTCGACTGTGTGAAGGCTCGTGGAATTTATCAACATGATGTTAACTAGGCAAGTAACTAGCTCTGCGGATGAGCTCTATAAAGATGCTCGGATTCGTTGGGCAAAGGCAATTAAGTGCTGTATTTACGACAATGAAGACATGATTTGTCGGGTGATGGGTCTGCTGGAGCAGGCCAGGGAGCAAAACCCTAGTCACGTTAGAACCCTGGTGCTTTTAAGCGATCTCCTTATGGAGTTGGGGGTTGCTGACGAGGCCATGGATGTGGTGGACTCATTGCTTTCGATAGAACCCAACAACCGCACCCATATCCGTAAAAAGCAATTGCTGCGGCAAATGCAGGCCAGACCCAATGAAGATAATCGTGAAGCGATGCGTGACTTTGTGGAATCTCGGTGGACCAGAACCAATGACTGGTAGGTGTCCTGATGCCCAGATCAGCGTCTGACGCGCTAAATTAGTTCATATTTAAACAATGCCCATAGCTGAAAACACCCATATGGGTCGCTGCAGCTATGGGCATTGTTTTTGGCGTATTGGATAAAAACTATCCCTAGTGCGGCGTCAACGCTAGAAGTTGGGCCTAAATCTTCGATTTCGTGAACCCCTGGCATCCCGTGTCTTAGGAGATGCAGGGAGTTTCCATGGCAAGGGCTGGAGCCGTCCGGTCAATCGTGAATATTGCCATCGGGCATAATTGCCCCCGTGAGTCTGGCGGCGGTGAGTTTAACCATGACCTTATTGCCGTAGCCCACAACTGCGCCGCTGAGGTCTGCGCCGCTGAGGTCTGCGCCGCTGAGATCGGCCCCCACCAGGTTTGCTTCCCGTAGGTTTGCGTGGCTTAGGTTTGCCTGCAGCAGGTTTGCGCGGAAGAGCTTGGCTTTGTGCAGGTTCGCCTGATTCAGGTTCACCTTGTGCAAAAAAGCATCGCTGAGGTCGGCCCCTTCCAAGTTGGCTTTGCTAAGGTTGCGCCCCGAAAAATCCTTTTCTTTGAGATTGGCCCCTTTAAAGTCGGCCCCTTCTAAATCCGGTTGTCTATAGGGGGCGGGGGACTGGGGTGGCCGGTAGGCCGTATTTTGGGGGACTTGGTAGATATAGTCGGCATAGCCGTCACTTTTAGGCTGGGGCACAGTGCTATATGGCCGATAGGCACTGCTGTGGCCGTTATTGCGCTGGCTGCGGCTAGTCGAGGGGCTGTGGGAAACACCTTGGCCCGCACTGGAGGGGCTGCTGTTGGGCGATGTTGGCCTGTGGTTCTGATGGCTATTGGCGGTGGAAGATTTGGCGGTGGAGGAGTTTGAGCTAGAGGAGTTTGAGCTAGAGGAGTTTGAGCTAGAGGAGTTTGAGCTAGGGGAGTTTGAGCTAGGGGATGGAGATGAGGTGGGTTTTGCAGAGGATGCCCGAGGCGATGATGGCTGAGGGGGGGCTGACCCATTGGCAGCCGATTTTTTTTCTGGGGATTTGTAGGGTGGGCGCGAGCTGTAGCTTTGGGTGTTGGGTTGGCTTTGACGGTGAAAGGGAGAGTGGCCGTTGGGGGGAGCTGCTGTTTTGGCGTTAGGGGAGCTGCCGTTGGCGGCGCCGGTGTAGGTACTGCTTTGGGGTTGGGTATGTTCACCTTGGCTGTAGGCGCTGTAGGAGCGATACCGCCGTTTTCCGTAGCGTTCGGGGTTGTACTTACTGGCTTTAGGCTGTCCTACGGCAGCTTTTGGGCTGCCGTGCCGCAGATACTGCTTCAGACGACTGCGGGCCTCATTGAGGAGTTTGAGTTTGTCTTGGGCTTTATCGCGTAGCCGTGAGTTATCGGCCGGAATCCGATCGGGATGCCAGATGAACACAAGGTCCTTGTAGGCCTGGTTAACATCTTCAAGGGACGCTCCGGGCTCTAACTCCAGTACGGTATAGGCTTTCGCGATATCGTCCATAGGTAGAGTTATACGAATGATGACGGGGCGGCAATGGGAGGGAGACGATGGGCGCGACGGGTGGAAAAATAAGGCTGTTTTATCGTCACGTGAATCAAGGGCCTTGGTACGAGACCAGTGGGCAATGTATGCCGATTATGGCGACTGGTGTTGCTTCTTGGCAAAGAACCTCCAATTACCTTAAGGGTCTATTCTAATTTCGTAGAAAACTTAAGGCTCTATTGCGTTTCCTTACGGAAAAGGATGATTTCGCAACAAATCATTCTTCCGCCAGGCTAAGTTCGTAGACGTTCCATAGGGCCCCTAAGGGGGAGTACTTTACGTTTTGCACTTTATTGCGAATGGCGGCCATGGAGTACTGGTTGATTAAATAAATGAACGGCAGCTGTTCCTGGCCGATGCGCTGTGCCTCTACATAAATTTCACGGCGTTTTGCTTCGTCCAGTTCTTGGGCGCCTTTGATGTATAGCTGACCAATTTGTTTCTCCCAGTCGGCTACCACCCGTCCTTCGATGGGGTCTTGGCCCGGTAGTGGTTTTTGGTTAAAGGCATGGAGGCCGCCATCTGGGTTCCACACATTGGACCCCCCGTTGGGTTCTAGGCCACCGCCAAAGCTAATCAGGTGGCATTCCCAATCGAGGCTATCCCCTAGTTTTTCCACCAGGGATCCCCAGCTAATGGGGGTGAAGTCTACGGTGATGCCAATTTTGCTTAGGTCTTGCTTGATCTGGGCGCCGATGGCTTCGCGGACTTTATTGCCGGCATTGGTAATTAGGGTAAAGCGCACCTGGTTGCCGTCGGCATCTAACAATTGGTTTTTATCGTCGTATTTGAATCCGGCTGAGAGCAGCAGTTCTTTCGCGGTTTCTAAATTGTAGTTATAGGCGCGAATGCCGTCGTTGTCGGGGCTGGCGGAATAGGGGCTGAGGGGAAAAATGGCTGAATCTTGGAGCACGCCCAACCCTTGGTAGATATTGTTGAGCATGGTGGGGCGGTCGATGGCGTGGGCAATGGCTTGCCGAAACGCTAGGGTGTTAAACCATTTTGACTTGGCTGGATCTACTAAGGGTTTGCCGTCGCGGGAGCCTTTGTTGAGGTTAAACGAGATAAACAAACTGCCTGGGGAGGGGCCACCGTTGTAGACGGTAAAGTTGCCCCGGTCTTCTTCGCGCTTTAGTAGGGAAAAGTTATCGGGTTTGACGCCGGTTAAATCTAGACCGCCGGAGCGAAACTGGACGAATTCACTATCTTGGGATTCGACCACCTGCCACACGATTTCTTCTAGGTAGGGCTGGGATTGGCCTTCGCCGTCGGTGCGCCAATAGTAGGGGTTGCGCTCGAACAGGACCCGTTCGCCGGGGGTGAATCCTTTGAGTTTAAAGGGGCCGTTGACGATGATGTCGCTGGGTGGGGTGTTGGTGGCCCAGGTGGAGAGAAATAGGGGCTTACCTTCGGAGTCGTTTTTGGTGATGGTGTCGATCAGGGCATGCTTGGGCATGATGTTGACGCCGGTATTGCGCAGGAGCGGGGCGTAGGGCTCGTGCACTTCAAATTTGACTTTGCGATCGCTCACCTTAGTCACCTTGGGCAGGCGACCTTCATCCCCCACCCGCAGAATGTCAATAATCTGCGTGGGAATCGACTCATTAAAAAAGATGTCGTTGTAGGTGAACACCACATCATCGGCGGTGAGGGGTTCCCCATCGGACCACTTGAGGTTTTCCCGCAGGGTAAAGGTGACGCTGAGGCCATCGTCGGAAAATTCCCAGGACTCGGCCAGTTCTGGCTCCACTTCGCCCGTTTCGTAGTTTTCTGTAATTAGCCCTTTGTAGGTCAGGCCAAAAATATTGGGCCGTTCGCTACTGAGGGGATAGTTAAAGGTTTTGGGATCGCTGAGGATGCTATACACCAACCGGGACGACTCCGCATCCCGCGTTTGGAAATTGTCTAAGGAGCAGCTTGCGATCGCAACCACCATCACCAAGCCCATTAACCAGTAGGACCACCTGCGCAACATACGAACGCCCATAGAACAGCCAGACACAATTTCTAGCTATTCTAGCGGTTCTGTGTAGAGGCATTACGTGCAATGCCCCTACACAGAATTATGGGCCTCCTATTGGCTAATGGGCGCTGCCCCACCTACGAGCTTTTGGGATAACGAATTAGCCAGGGGGACGGTGTCGGTTGGGGCACCTCGTCGCTAATGCGCTGGCGAATCTCCTGAATGTCGCGTCCCGTTAGCCGGGCCAGATTTTGCGACTCCTGCTCAAACCGGGTCATTAAACTCCGCAAATATCGTTGGCCCCGATCTTCCGCCTCATCAATAATGACACGATAGTTTTGGCCGGTTTGATTTTCTAACCGTTGCCGTGCCGCCGCATCGGGATACTCTTCCCGTAGTCGTGCGGGACAGTCTAGGCTGCCCGTAAACGCATGGCGCGTCACGTAGCGGCCCTGGAAAAACTGACGATTAGACGTGGTTTGAAACATCAAATCCTCTGGAAACTTGTCGCGGCTATAGCGCACATGGAGGCGGGAGATAAAAATTGACGACGGTCTCGGACGGCGGGGCGGAGCAATGACCGAGCCCGAGCGTCGTGGTTGGGGCGTTGGTTGGTCCAGCCAGCCCACCCCAGCCGCTTCCAGTTCCTCTGGGGTCAAAACAGGGGCTGAACACGGGTCGCAACTGCGCATGTCCCAGGCATATTCTAGAAAGGCTACATTTTTATTTTCCTGTTCGTAGCGCCGCTGGAACATTTCTGGATAAACCTGGCCAAAGTCGTCTTGAACAAACAACGGCAGGTCAATATCGGTGGGCACATTCACCGTGCGGTAGTTCGTCAGCTCAATGCGGCCTTCAGGGGAAAGCAAATAAACAATCAAATCCTGGTCGCCATCCGCATTGAGCATGCCTAGGCGGATGGGCAGCATAAACTTAGGCGAATCATAGCTAATCTGTAGCGGTCGCAGAGACTGATAGCCAGTGCTATCGAACTCGTCGAGATTCACCTTAGCAACAAAGAATTTCATCTTCTGGCGGATGTAGGGTGCCAGCACCTCACTAGCCCCCTCCGGCAGCTGATATTGGTTTTGTCGCAGCCAGGTTTCTAACCCATCAGATTCCTTGGCACTGAGGATGAGAATATCGTACTCCCCCACCGAAAACTGTTCTTCGATGGTTACCCCCAGGGACGATGGCGGGGCGGGGGCAGCCGTAGCCTCCGCCACACCATCCGCCACGCTCAGCGATAGCCGTCTATTGGCTAGGGGGCGCATAATTTGGCACGGGTCGCTGTCGAAATATTCCACTAGACGGGGCGCGCTAAACGCATCGAGACGATCCAGCACAATAGATTCGGCCACGTCCACCTGGTCTTCGGTAATGACGGTGGGAACGGGCACCACCATGGCAAAGTCGCTCACCTCTCCTTGGTAGTCGTTGCCCATGGTGAGGACAGTGTGGTTGCCGTCGCGGGCAATGGCCACCTGGGAGGCCTGGTTGTAAAGTTCAGTGTCGGCCTTGGCCACGTAGAAGCCGCAGAAGGCATGGGCCGGTTGGGGATGGATGCATAGGGTGACCGTGGCGATCAGGGCCATCAGACCTATGCGTAACAAACTGATCATACAGGGGTCCTTTACGTGCGACAGAAAATTAAAGAGAGAAATGCAATATTTGTCTACGAAGCCGGTATCTTATCCCTTCCGAGGAGGGAGCCCATCTGGGAGAGGGGGCGTAGGCCAGTGGCGCTAGTGGTCGAGACCCACCCCGCCTTTGGCACCCCTCCCGAGAGGGGATTTTGTTGCAGCTAGTGGGAAAGATTTTCGAGAAATATTTTTGGGAGATATTCTTGTCTAGTTTGCAGATGAAAGGGGCGGTTTAAATTGTTTCCATTCAAATCTGGGAGACTCCCATAGTTTGTCTAGCACGATTGTTAGGGGCGCTAGTAAGAACAAGGCCCAAAAGACGGCTGTGGAGAGATAAAACTGATTGCGTAAAATAAAAGTTAGTATTGCTATGGCCAATGCCCAAATTAACCTAGCGGGGCGGGCATTGGGAATTGATCTGGGGTCGGTCACCATAAATAGGGCAAACAACAGCAGCGAACCGCTGGTCATGCGGTGGGCCCATACGTCCCAGGTCCAGCCCAGGTAAAGATTGCGGCATGCCTCTAGCAGGGCATAGCTGGCTAGGAACATGCCGGTGGTGTCCCAGCGACCCACTCGTTTGAGCACCATGCCCCCTGCGCCGATAAAGATCAGGGCATACCAGATTTCGTCGCCCCACTGGCCGGGGGAGACCCAGGCATCGTTAGTAAGGGTGAGGGCGGCGATGATGCCCAGGTTGGCGGGATTAAAGAAGTGTTTGTTATGGGTTTTGAGGAGGAATTTGCTGGCAATGGCGATGGCGGCGGCGAAGGCCATGGTGGCGATGTGGTCAGTGCGCAGCAGCAGGCTGAGGCCCAGGGCCGTGATGAGGGGACTGCGCCAGTTGACTTCGACTCCGCTCAGCCACCGGCCAGTCTCTTCGTGCCCTGAGCGGAGTCGTATAGCCCTAAGGGCATGGGCAAGCCTAACGCGAAGCGTCTCCTTTGGAGTTAGGGACCAGGAAAGCAGCCCTTGGGTAAGTAGAGCCGTGAGGATGGCGGTGGCGACGATGGCTGGCTGTAGGGACCAGTCGCGCATGGCCACCCCTAGTCCGAGAAATAGGCTCAGGCAAAGAATTTGGTAGTCGCGGGCGTCCTTGAAAGAAGGAAGGTGCGATAATCGCGCTTTGAACATATCCATAGGCTGCTTTCCATACAGGCACGGTTGCTAGTATGGCTGATGCAAATCCTTGATGGCCTCTGAGTTACAAAAAACGAAACGACTCACTCTTGATAAGCGATCTACACGGTCACTGTATATTCTTTGTGAACCTCGCCGACGATTTTAGTCGGGCCATAGCCGCCGCAGGGCTGTGAGTCTGAACCCCTGCGACGGCTTAAAGGTTCTCTTATTTCGAGGTCAAACGCATATCAGAGATGCTTAGGGAGAAGGCTTCCCCGGTTTCGAAGCCTAGGGCTGTGAGCTGCCCCATATCTGCCCCAGCGGCCACTAAGCTACTTAAGGCAATCTCTATCTCGGTCCATTCCCCGACGGGGGCGTCGGTAAACGCCTGAGTCATATCCAATTCAGCCCGACAGTCATCACCGCATTCGGCAAATAGTGTGACCGCACCTGCGGGAGCTGTATCCACACGGTATTGAATAACCAGAGATAGATCATCGTAGTGAGCGGCGGCCGTATAGTCTGTGGCAGGCCCCGCAATGGCAACGGTGGCCGATTCTTCACCACTCCACACAAACTGTTGGGCATCTTCCTGGGCGTCGCGGTCAATGGCGCGGATGGTGATGGCTTCGCCTAGCTGGGTGCGGGCATCGACCACCGTGCTAGCAGTGTCTCCGGCTGTGGCCTGGATGCTCCAGGGGGCAATGGGTTTACCGTAGGCAAATAAGGCATTGCTTGTGGTTGTTTCACTGCCGTCTAGGCCAGAAATTTCTGGTAGCTTGGCGACGTTGCCATTGTCTTGGTAGGTAAGGCCATAGCCATAGGGAAACAAGGGATCGTAGTTTTCATCGCCGCGATTGACCTTGGTTTGGATGGCGGTGCGGGGCCAGGAGAAGGAGAGTTTTCCTTTGAAGTCGTGGTTGATGTCTCCATTGGGCTGGCGCACTAATACATCGGCAATGCCATTGCCTGCGCTTCCCGGTAGCCAGGCCGCCACAAAAGCATCTGAAGCATTCATTTCAGGGGCCACCCATAGGGGCCGACCGGAGAGAAAAACGGCTACGGTGGAGATGCCCTGGGCTTGGAACGATTGCAGCTGCTGTAATTCTTGATCGGATGTGTAGTCTAAATGGTCGATATCTCCCTTAAACTCAGCGTAGGGATCTTCTCCAAATACTACAATGGCCACATCTGGTTTCTGGCTGTAGCTGCCGTCTTCGCTTAGTAGGGCAGTGCCGCCCCCCGCTTCGATAGCGGTTTGTAACCCTTCCCAGATGGAGGTGCCATTGGGAAAATGTTCTCGACTGTTGCCCGTGCCCTGCCAGGATAGGGTCCAGCCGCCGGTTTGTTTGCCGATGTTATGGGCTCCATCGCCAGTCACTAGAATGGTTTGATCGGTGCGTAGGGGCAGAAGATTCTCTTGATTTTTTAGCAGTACTAATGATTCTCGCACGGCTTGTTGGGCAATGGCTTGGTGGTTGGGGTTGCCGAGTACGTTGTATTTGCCAGCCAGGGGCCGGTCTGAGGGTTTTGGCTTTTCAAATAGACCGAGGCGAAATTTGACGCGTAAAATCCGACGAACGGCATCTTCTAGTCGTTTCTTGGGAATTTCTCCTGATTTTACCTGGGCTAGGGTATTGGTATAAAGCTCTTCCCAGGTGTCGGGGGCCATGAACATATCGATGCCCGCATTGAAGGCAATGGGGCAGCTCTCGGTGGTGCAGCCTAGGATTTGGCCATGGCCATTCCAGTCGCCGACGACAAACCCGTTAAAGCCCATGTGTTTTTTTAGGACGTCGGTGAGTAGGCCTTTGTGGCCGTGCATGCGGATGCCCTGCCATGAAGAGAAGGAGGCCATCACCGTTTGGACGCCGGCATCTAGGGCGGGGGGGTAGCCTGCGCCGTGGTAGTCCCGCAGGTCTGCTTCGCTATCGATATTGTTGCCCTGGTCTTTGCCATCTTGGGTGCCGCCGTCGCCGAGAAAATGTTTGGCGGTGGCAATGACGTGCTGGCTGTTGAGAAAGCTGTTAGTGCCTAGCTCTCCTTGTAAGCCTTGAACTACGGCAGAGGAATATTTGGCAACGATGTCGGGATCTTCTGAATAGCTTTCGTAGGTGCGGCCCCAGCGATTGTCTCGCACTACGGCTAGGGTGGGGGCAAAGGTCCAGTCCATGCCGGTGACGATCACTTCACGGGCGGTCACTTCGCCGATTTGTTGCATGAGGGCGGGGTTGTGGGTGGCGCCTAAGCCAATATTGTGGGGAAAGATTGTTGCGCCGATAATGTTGTTGTGGCCATGGACGGCATCGGTGCCCCAGAGAATTGGAATGGCGGTGTGCCCATTGGTTGTATCCATGGACGCGGTGTAGAACTCATCGGCTAGGGCGAGCCATTTGTCTGCTGCGGCGCGGACATCGTTCTGGGGGGCGGAATTCCCGCCATTGAGAACTGATCCCAGCCGATAGCGACGCACATCCTCTGGGGTAACACTGCTGATGTCGGCTTGGATGGTTTGTCCTACCATTTCCTCGATGGTCATGGTGGCCATGAGTTCGGTAATGCGCTGTTCGATGGCTGGGTCGATTTCTGCCCCGCCGGTGGTGGTGGGCCAGTTTTTGGGGCTGATGGTGCCAGGGGCATTGCTTTGCCCCCTGCTACTGGCGGCGGTATAGGCGGCAAAACCACCCAGCACGAGTAAGAGGAGTAGGGGACCAAGCATCTTGAGTTTCATAGGGCAGCTGCGGAGGAAATCTTAAACCGAACTGGGTAATCGGAACGAGGATTATTGATTAGCTTTTACAGTCTGGGTAACTGGCTATCCGTACCCAAATTATGAATGCTGGCACTAGAGTTCCCTGTTGAGCATCCGGGTTGCTGCGGATAATTCGAAAATTTGAATACTAGCTACGGTGGCGGTGTACTTGGTCAAACTATTAAGGGGGTTCTCAGTCTTTCTTCAGCTGTAGTGTTTACTCTGGTTAGAGTCCTCAAAGCTTGAACCATGACGATAGTATCCCGTGCGGTCCCTTTTGCGATCGCAACTCTCCTCGCCATCTCCACCCCGGTGCTAGCCCAGCCTGCGCCAGGTTTGCAAACGATGACAGTCGATCGGCTAGGGCAAATTTTACAGTCGGAGTTGAGGACGCTAGAGGGCGAAGATGGCCGGTGGCAATTTCAGATCGGTGAGCGCACCGTGATTGTCTTAGCCGATGCGGATAGCGATCGCATGCGAGTCTTTAGCCCGGTCATATCCGTAGACGCCCTCACCGGACCGCAGGTACAGGCGATGCTAGCGGCCAATTTCCACACCGCCTTAGATGCCCGCTATGCCGTCACCGATGGCACCGTCGTCGCAGTTTATGTCCATCCATTAAGCACCCTACAGGGAGACAACTTCCGTTCGGCGCTGCGACAGGTGGTGAGCCTAGCCGAAACCTTCGGCACCTCCTATTCCAGCAATGAACTAAACTTTGGCCTGGGTCAGCGCCAGCGCCCCAGGGGGGTGGAAGAAATCTAGTGGGCCGGTGCTTATGACTAAGCAAATTAGGCTTCAACGGGTTGGGGAAATAGGTGCACAATGTCATCCGGATGCATCGGTTTTCCCAAATAAAACCCCTGAATAATGTCTACACCGCAGGCCTGGACAAAATGCAGCTGAGCTTCCGTTTCCACCCCTTCAGCGACGACGCAAAACCCTAGGTCATGGCAGAGGTCGATGCTGGACTTGAGTAAAATTTGCCCCCGTTCCAGTTCTCCTTGGGGGGGCATCACCAGATTGCGATCCAGTTTAATTTCATCGGCATCCAGGGTTAATAAACTGGTCAAACACGAATAGCCGGCGCCAAAATCATCAATGGCAATTTTGTGGCCTGCATACCGTAGTTCAGCAATGACTGATGCGAGGGCATCTAGCTGAATCGTATAGGTATGCTCCGTAATTTCAATATAGAAATGTAGCTTGTGCGCCTTGGCACGGGTAATAAAGCGTTGGACGGCCTGTTTATCCAGGAGAAAGTCCTTGTCAAAGTTGATGCTAATAATGGGGACACAAACCCCTAACTGTTTCCATTTAGCGGTCTGTTCAAAGACTAAATCAATCACCTTGCTATCTATGGCCTTGGACAAGCCCTGTTGATAGAGTGCGGGCAAAAAACTAGGCTGTAACGTGTTACCGTTTTTATCTTTTAATCTTAATAACGCCTCCATGCCAATAAAATTTAGGGTTTGGGCATCAAACTTAGGCTGAAAATGCAGCAGTAAAGTGCCCCCCCTAAACTGCTTTAGAATTTTTTCTGCGGTGTTAATTTGAGTGAGCCGACTATTTTGGTCCTCAATAAATACACGCTCTTCATAATGGTTTAGTTCCTCAGAAAAGAAGCCATAGGCATCTTTCTTTAGGTAGCTAACCAACGACGATGGCACTTTATATTGGCGGTTAACTAAAACAAGAAATGGCCAATAGATTAAGGCATCCGCTGCGATACAAAGTAACTGAATAATAACAGCGAAAATAGAACCGTCCGATGCCACATAGGCACTGTATATGGGGGGAGACATCCAGTGCGTTGGTGTCAAAGCGATATCGAATAAACCTAGATTAATAGCGCCTAAGGCAATGGCCATATTGACAAATGGAGCTAGGAAAAAAGGCAAGAAGAAAACGGGATTTAAAATTATTGGTAGGCCAAATAGTAAGATTTCATTCACGTTAACTAGGGAAAAGAATAAGCCTAGCCGCGCAATGGATTTAAAGTGCTGATTTTGATGGGTGAATAGGATCAAGAAGGGAATCACAAATGTGGATCCAGACCCACCGATGTTCATAAATACATCATGGAAGGTCTTAAATTTAACCCCCGTGGATTGCCCAACGGGGATATCCTGCAGTAGCTGAAAGATGCCTTCAGAGGTATGTTCCCCATGGAACCCTAGGATCCAAGTAGAAAGGGAAACTGTTTTATATAGAATCAGCTGCTGAATATCGCTGAGGTTATGTAGGCGAGGTAGCCAGTCTGCAATGGCTGCGATCGCACTGCTGTGTAGACACAGATAGATGACTTGACTAAGCACCTCTATGCTGAGAATTGTTAGCAGGCTAGGGACAGCTAAATTAACCGTTTTCCGTAATTTTGGACTGATATTTTTTGAGGATTTAAATAACCTAAGTGCACGAAAACTTGAGAAAAAAGATAGCCCCCTAACGGTAATAAACGATAGTAAAAGACTAACCACTATCGAGGCATTGCTAGATGTGAGCTCCGACGTTGCATTAATGCCGAGGAAGCCCGATGCCCTAAAAAAACAGACCATGCCGATTAACATGGTCCCAATTTGATCTAATTCTTGCTCTTTTGCTAATAAGCTACTGAGCGATAGATTTAAAAATAACGGGATTAGAAAAAAATATAATCGATTTATTTCAGCTGCATTGATCAGGGCATTCTTAATGCCTAAAAAATCGAAAATTGGCGTGAAATTAGAGAGTAAAACTAAAATATTCATTGCCAAAACAATTGGCAAGAGAGAGGTAAATGCTTCTCGTATAATTAGAAAAAGCCTAAATTTTGTAAAGTCTCTCAACATTGCTGCGGCATACTTGTGCTGGGCTCATTTTATAAGTATTCCCGATTTTGAAGCTAGCTAGTTTGACGCTGTCTGTTTTGATGCAAAAGTTTAATTCATCGTTAGTAAAAGACGGCTGTTCAGGGTTATGAACTTAAATGCTTGGCAGCAGTAATCTGGGAATTTGGCAACAATAATTGTGCCTGACTTCTCTGCGGTGAAAACCAGATTTACATGGTTGTGCGCTAGGGGGGAAATACTGATTTTCCTAGAGAAAAATGATTTAACCGTTCTTGGTTTGCTACACGCTTTACTACAGACCTGATGGACAGACAGACATTCCTGGTGTAGGTTGCGAAAATGCAGTGAAGCCCAACACCCGAAACGGCTACGCCAGGGCTTTAGTGCAGCCATGCGGCTTTGCCCAAGCTACAACAGACCAAAGGTTTCGAGCATTTTGTCGGTCAACCCGCTATGGATGTTAGTCGTTGCCTGGGGCAGTCCCTATCCTTTGACGCAAATAACCTGTTTTAGGGTGGCGACGACTTCTACCAAATCTTGCTGATTGGCCATAACGTCATCGATGGGTTTATAGGCTGCCGGAATTTCGTCAATAATTCCTTTGTCCTTGCGACATTCAACCCCTTCAGTTTGGGCGATTAGGTCGTCTAATGTATAGGTATCTTTAGCTTTGCTGCGGGACATAACGCGACCGGCCCCATGGCTGCAGGAGCAAAAACTATCGTGGTTGCCCTTGCCCTTCACGATGTAGGATTTTGTGCCCATGGAGCCGGGGATGATGCCATAGTCGGTGGGACGTGCTCTTACGGCCCCTTTGCGGGTGACGTAAACATCGCGGCCAAAATGTTCTTCTTGCTCGGCATAATTGTGGTGGCAGTTGACGGCTAGCAATGGCTTGAATGGTTTGCCTCCACCGAGATGTTTTTCGATGATGTGCTTAAAGCGGGCCATCATTTCTTCTCGGTTTTGCAACGCATAGGCCTGGGCCCATTGCAGATCGTTCCAATAGCTGCGGAATTCGTCGGTGCCCGCAACAAAGTAGGAAAGATCGGGGTCGGGTAGTTTTTCGTTGGCTAGCTTCCGTAGGTTTTTGGCGGTGCTAATGTGGTTTCTGGCCAGCATGTTGCCAATGTTGCGAGAGCCGGAATGGAGCATCAGCCACACGTTGTCTTCGGTGTCGATGCACACTTCAATAAAGTGGTTGCCGCCGCCCAGGGAACCCATTTGGCTAAGGGCTTTTTTCTCTAGATGTTGCACCCCTTTGTGCAGGTCTTTAAAGCTGCGCCAACCCTGCCAGTTGTGGACAGATTTGTTGATCTTTTTATTGCTGTCAAAGCCGGTGGGAATGGTCGCTTCGATTTCTTTGCGGATTTTTTTGAGTTTGCCGTCTAATTTTTTGCTGCTGTAGGGGGTTTGGATGGCGCACATGCCGCAGCCAATGTCGACACCTACGGCTGCGGGCACCAGGGCCTCGTCGGTGGCAATGACGGAACCCACCAGGGCCCCTTTGCCCAGGTGAACGTCGGGCATTAGGGCGACGTGTTTGTAGACGAAGGGCAACGAGGCAACGTTTTTAGCCATTTGGATCTCTTTCGAGCTGAGATCGTGGTTGGCCCAGGAGAGGACGGGTTTATTGGTTTTGAAGGGAACGTTGTTATACGGCATGGTGAGGACAATCTATTGGTATACCTGGTTCATCCAGGTTTGGACAAAATCGCGCCGGTGTACATCGGTCCAGGTGAGCCAGGTGTCTTGGTCCACATGATCGGTGACTGCGTCAACCAGGGGCCAAAAGGCTTCGTCCAGTTCTTGTTTGAACCGTTGGGGCTGGGCGTACATAAATTTGGACTTTTTTGGGGTCATCCTGGCTAGGAATTTGGTGCGTAGGTAGTAAGGGCTTTTGAGTTTGAGGGCAAAGCTGCCGTCGGTGGCAAGGCGGACCATAAAGCCTTCGTGCTCGACGTGGTGAGACTTGCTGATGGCATCGGCAAAGGTGCAGGGAAACCAGGTGGGACGCGGTGTTTCGAGAATAGCTGCGATCTCATCCAATTCCGCCTCTTGTTTAAACCCACCCCCTAAAATACCGCCCCCAATCAGGTGCAGCCCATGGTCTTCCGGGGCGTATTGAATAATGTGGGGATCTTCGGGGTGGATCGCCTCCCACAGTAAGGTAACGTTGCGATTTTCCCTTAACCAGCCCAAGACTCGGCCATATAGGCCGTTCTTATAGAGCAGCGATTGGGCATAGTCCACATATTCTCCTTGAAAAGACCCAGAACAGGTAACGACGACCTGGGTGTTGTCGTAGGGATGGAGAAACGTGCTGACTAAAAAGCCGTTGAGTTTTTCGACCGCAATAATCTCTGTTGCGGGGGGCAGGGTGGTGCCCCGTTCGAGATAGTTAAAGGTGCGAGGAAAGGGCTGGTTGACCGGGTTGCCATCTAAGCCCACAACGATACCCCGAGCTTGTTTCAGTTCAGGATGGTCATCCCAGGCTGTGGGGGTGAAAAAGGCTTTGGAGGTGTACTTATATAGGGTGAGCCGAGACTGGCTGACGTGCTTGACCAGCTTTTTAGACACCAACGGTTCCATTTGTTTTGCAAAGCTGGGGGGGCTATGTCTGTGGTTAAACTCGCAGGGGATTTGCACCTGCTCCTGGGCGGGGAGGCGCATGGCGGTGAGGGGGCCGCCAAATCCGGCGCCGGTTTCTAAGGAATAGGTGCGTTCTCCTGGGGAGGTGAGGGGAATGTGTCCCCGCACGACGCTTAAGCTGCTGGTCTGGCGGAAATGGCCATCGGTGTCGTAGTTTTCGTTAATGCGACAGCGCCCATACACCCGCTCTTTGTCGGGCTGTAGCACGGGGTCGAACCACTCGATATCACCGTGGCACAGCACATAGTTGCCATAGCGGTAGAAGGAGGGCAGCGACCAAATAAAGTCTTTTACCTGGGTTTGGTAGGTTTTGTCGCGCTGTAGGATTTTGTGCAGGGTGGCCCGGGTAGATTTGCTTTTGATATTGTCGCCGTGGAGGCCGCGGGCCAGATTGTTGTCGTGGTTGCCGCGTACGCAGTAGTGGCCCGCCGCCACAGCCTGCCTCACCAGGTCTAGCACTTCTAAGGATTGGGGGCCGCGATCCACCAGGTCGCCGAGAAAACATAGCTGGCGTCCGTCTGGGTGGTGAAAGTCTTGGTCGTAGCCCAGGGTGTGGAGCATGGTGTGGAGCGTTTGGGCCAGGCCATGGATATCGCCGATGACATCCAGTTGGGCGCTGTCTGGAATGGTGGGGATGTCCACAGCCAGGGTGACATCCCCTGGGGCGACGGTGAAGGGCCATTGGGAATCGGTTTGGATGCGATCGCAGAACTTTTCCACCACCGCCGCGGGCACCACACAGCGCCGCTGTTTATTTTGCCGCTGCACCCGTTCTCGGGGCGGGTTAAAAATCACCACCTGCACCGGCACCCCTAGCTCATCGGCAAGGGTGGCAAAGGGTTTGCGTTCCTTATCGCTAATCAGGGTGGCATCCACAACGGTGGTTAGTCCGGCCTTGAGGCGGGCCCGCACCACGTTTTCTAAGGTGGCAAAAATTAGCCGATCGTCCGTGGCCAGGGGGCGATGGGCCACCTGGCCATCGACTACGGTTTGGCCGGTGCCAAAAAACGTTTGACGCAGGGCATCGCTGGACAGCACCAATGCGGTCGGGAGATGCTGACATGCGGTGGATTTACCGGACCCCGGCGCGCCTGACAGCAGCACAAGACTGCCAATTTGAATTGAAATTTGGGTGGTGGGACTACTCATGGTGAGTGCTTCAAACGACTACAGCTAGATTTCGGGTGCCGGTGGAGAAAACTATGGGATTCAAACTAGGCTGCCCCAGGATAACGTTGCCAACGCCGTTTTGTGGGAATGGCGTGGCACCGTCAATGCATCAAAAAAAGGCCTAGGGAGAAAGTCCCCCTGGGCCTGGTGTGTGCTGTTTGGTCGTGTTAATTAACGGCGTTGGCCCCTAACGGCGTTGGCCCCTAGCGGCGTTGGCCCCTAACGGCGTTGGCCCCTGCGTTGGCTCCGCATTTCCTGCATCTGGGCCTGTTGCTCGGCGGTGAGCACACCTTCGGCGGCGGTGTGGGCTGTCTGCCGAATTTCCTGGAGCTGGGTGCGCTGGTCTTCGCTCAGGTCCAAACCCCGCATGGCGCGCATCCATTCCCGACCGGTTTTATCGGCGACGGCTGTGCGCTGCTCTGCGGTCAATACGGCTTCCGCCTGGGTGCGGGCATTCTCTTTGATGGCATCCAGTTCGGCCTGTTGTTCGGTGGTGAGGTTCAGGGCCTCGGCGCGGCGGCTGTGTCGCTGTCCGTGGCGTTCTGCTTTCATGGCCTGCAGCTGGGTTTGCTGCTCATCGGTCAATACTTCATTCATGGCGGCGCGGGAGTCTTCCCGGATGGATCGGAGCTGGGTGCGCTGCTCTTGGCTTAGGTCCAATTGGCGCATGGCGCGTTTGAGTTCGCGTCCTTCCACATCGCCTACTTCGGCCTGTTGGTCCGCCGTCAATACGGTATTTATCTGGGTGCGAGCATTCTCTTTGATGGCATCCAATTCGGTTTGCTGTTGGGCCGTGAGATTTAGCGCCTCCACCATTTGCCCAGGGAGGGCGTGGGCTCTATGGGCCTTGAATATGGCGGTGGTACCTAGCACGGCGGTCAACATGAGTACGCCGCTGACACATTGTTTGATGGTGGGAAAGTTCATGGGGTTGGTGTGTTTAGTGATGGCCTTATCCTAGCTAGGGGCAATTCTTTTTGGCGTCTAGCGGGAGTCATCTCTAACCAGGGCTACGGGCATGGCCTAATCATGACTTTAGTCACTTGTCAGCCCGGCGGTGCCTGGGAAATGGGTGCCCCCTATAAAAGAAAGGCCCAGGGGGATATTGTCCCTGGGCCGAGGTGCCCTCTAGAGTTGCTGTGACAGTATTCTTAGCTGTGGGTTAACGGCGACGACGGCTGCGCCGCTGTGACCGTGTGGCCGTGGGTTAACGACGACGATTGCGCCGCTGGGACTTCATTTCCTGTAGCTGGGCTTCCTGTTCGTCGGTGAGTACCTCATTTACAGCGGCGCGGGAGTCCTCACGGATGGACTGGAGCTGGGTGCGCTGCTCTTCGCTGAGATCCAATTGGCGCATGGCGCGTTTGAGATCGCGCCCTTCCGCATCCCCCAGTTCGGCCTGTTGGTCCGCCGTCAATACCGCATTCACCTGGGCCTGGGCATTTGCCTTAATGGCGTCCAATTCAGTTTGCTGTTGGGCCGTCAGATTTAGCGCCTCGGCCATCCGCTCAGGGAATGCCTGGGCACTATCAACCTTGACCATGGCGGTGGCACCCACCAGAGTGGTAATCATAAGAGCGCCGCTGAGACATTGTTTGATGGTTGGCAGGTTCATAGGTTTGATTGTTTGGTGTGTTGAACGATGGCCTTATCCTAGCCAGGGTGAGTTCTCGGTAGCATCTAGCGAGAGTCATCTCTGGGGGCGGTTAAAGTCACGGTGTCGCCATGACTTTCGTCACTAGTCGGTTTTTTGGGCCGGTTTGGTCTGTAGACTTCGGTTAGGGTAAAGAACAGCCCTGCCCCCATGGCAAAAGCCTAACGGCAATATCCAACGCTAATCTTCAGCAGTCTTTCCATGACGACCCGCGCCATTCAGTTTCAGAACCACCCGTTTCGGTTTTTGCTCTACCTGGAGTGGGGCCTGTTGGCGGTGTCCATTACCGGCATTTTGACCATGCCCCCAATGCGTGAAATTGGGCGCCGTGGCTTGTCCAATGGGGTAGCCCCCGCCTTTACCCACTGGCCCTTATTCACCGTGGGCTGCCTGCTGTTGTTTGGGCTGTTGGGGCTATATTTACCCACCAAAGGGTTTTGGCTGAGGCTGGGCCACATTGCCGCCCAAGTGGCCCTAATTTTGGTCACCTCCGGGCTGATGCTCCGGGGGGCGCGTCTGTTTCCGTTTATTTACCTGGTATTAGTCATCCGTAGCTGTCTCATGGTGGGGTTGGTGGGCCGCATCACCGTGACATCCCTTGCGTTTCTCTTGTTTATGACCACCCTGGGGTTAAAGTTTCGCTCTGTAGGGGGGCGGGTGCCCCGCCCGGTGCGCCACCTGGTCGGCAGTCTGCAAATGAATCTAGTCGTTTTCTTCGGCTTGTCTTTGGTGTTTACCCTGTTGTTGGTCAACGCCCTCCTCAACGAGAGAACGATTCAGACCCGACTACAAAAAGCAAACGAAGACCTGAAGCGGGCTGCGGTCCAGACCAAACAACTGGCAACCGCCGAAGAACGCAGCCGCATCGCCCGCGAGATCCACGACTCCCTCGGCCATTCCCTCACCGCCTTAAATATTCAATTGGAAGGTGCGATCAAACTGTCCCAGCGGGATCCGCAAAAGTCTCAACAACTACTCACCGAAGCAAAACGCCTTGGCTCCGTGGCCCTGCAGGATGTGCGACAGTCCGTGGCCACCCTGCGGAATAAATCTCCTAACCAAAAATCTCTGCAGAGCCAGTTAAATACCCTGATTGATACCCTGACGGCGAGTACCGGCATTACCCCGAGCATCAACCTGCAAATATTAAAACCCTTGCCCGAGGCCATGGGGGCCGCCCTCTATCGCCTCGTGCAAGAAGGCATTACCAATATTGTTAAACATGCCAACGCCACGGCGGTGGAGCTCAGTTTGATGGTGGATGACCAGGGCACAAGACTGCTGTTGCGAGATAACGGCGATGGGTTTGACATTAGCCAAACCTCCACAGGCTTTGGTCTCCAAGGTATGCGGGAACGGGCCCAGGCCATTGGCGGCCAGCTCACCGTCAACAGTCGCCCCGGCGAAGGCTGCGAAATTCGGTTGACGGTGCCTGGCACCTAGGGACGTGCCCAGCGTGCAACGTTTCCCACAACAGAAATCGGTAATCAGAGTCACAGAACACAACCATGAATCAAGCTGCCCAACAACCCAATTCAGACAATATTGCCGTCATGCTGGTGGACGATCAGCAACTGATTCGCCAGGGCCTCAAAACATTGCTAGATCTAGAGGACGACATTACCATTGTCAGCGATGCCGACAACGGCCAGACCGCCCTCAAGCTGCTAGAACAACTAGCCAACAACAACCAGCTGCCCACCGTTGTGCTGATGGACATGCGCATGCCCATTATGGACGGAGTGGCCGCCACTACGGAGATCGTCGCCCGCTATCCCACCATCCAAGTGCTGGTGCTCACCACCTTCGACGATGATGACCTGGTGGCCAAAGCCATGGCCGTTGGTGCCAAGGGCTATTTGCTTAAAGATACCCCCTCAGAAGAGCTGGCCCAGGCCATCCGCACCGTTGCCAAAGGCTACAGCCAGTTTGGCCCCGGCATCCTGGAAAAAATGCTCTCTGGGAAACAATCCCCCGATGTGGACATTCCCGCAGGTTTTGACGAGCTCACCCCCCGCGAAAAAGAAGTCCTGCGGTTAATCGGCACCGGCGCCAACAACCGCGAAATCGCTGAAACCCTGTTCCTTTCAGAAGGCACTGTCAAAAACCACGTCACCAGACTACTGGGCCGATTAGGCCTGCGCGATCGCACCCAAGCCGCCCTGCTTGCCGTGAAACTCTCTTCCAAACTCACCGCGGACGAATAAACCGAAGTCGGAGTTCGGAATTGGGCATGGCCTTTGGTGTTGCCTGTTTTGCTGAAAATGAGATCCGGGCATACGACCGGTGTCAGCAGGGGATTCCATCAGGGTGATCCATCTACAAAACCCACTCCAGCCCCACCCCCAGCCGACTATCCGTCGCCCCCGGTGCAAACTGCCACTCCATATCCGTCGCTAGCCGCAGCCGATCCGTCAACCCATAGCCAAATTCCAACTGCGTAATCATCACCGCATCCTCCTCCGTCGGGCTCACCCAGCTCTGGGTATAGGCAAAATCGGCCCCACCGCCCCGCGACGGAATCACCTTTACTTGAAACCCCACCTGGATGCCACTTTCGCTATAGTCCACCGCCTCCACATGGCGATAGCCCACAATGGGGGCCACATTCACATAGCCCCCCAGGGGCAGCACGTAGTAACGCACATGGGCGCCGTAGGCCTTGCGATCGCGATCGTTGCCATCAAAATTGGCCACATAGTCCCCATTCACCGTCACCGGCAAATCGCCCATAAACACATCTTCCACGCCAATGGCCAGCCCCCGCTCATCCTGGCTAGATGGAAATAGCCCGTATTGCAGCTGCAGCCGGGATGGAAAACTGGGCCTGTGGCGAATATCCTCTAGCACATCCGGCGTTTCCTGGAGCCATTCCTGCAACACCGGGCTGCTTTCGACGGTGCCCGGCGGTAGCTCTAATTCGGGCTGTGCCATCGCCATCCCCCCATGGAGGCAACCCACCACTGCCAGACCGTTGCCAATTCCCTTGAAAGCCTTAGTCATGGTGACCCAGCCCATTAATACCCTTCCCTCATTGATTGTGCGATCGCCCCTTATAAAAAGCCCATGGGATCCACCGGACTACCATTACGACGCACCTCGAAGTGTAAATGTGGCCCCGTCGATAATCCCGTAGAACCCACCGCCGCAATCGACTGTCCCTTCTTCACCTTTTGCCCTTCCTGCACATTCAATCGACTCGCATGGGCATAGAGCGTCGTCAGGCCGCCCCCATGGTCAATAATCACCGCATTGCCATAGCCCCCATACCAGCCCGAAAAAATCACCTTGCCAGAATCCGCCGCCACAATGCCCGTGCCATAGGCGGCCCCAAAATCTACCCCCCCATGAAACCGCCGATAGCCCAGCACCGGATGAAATCGCGAACCAAATCGGCTAGTGATAGCCCCCGCCGTGGGAATGCCCATTTGGCCCGTGCCCAGGATGCCGCTGGCCGCCGCAATCCGCTGGCGAATTAAACTAGCCAAACTTTCAGAATCCTTCACCAGCTGAGCCTGGGCCGCTTCCAGGGCACTGCGATTGTCCTTCAATCGGGCAATTAGCTGGGTTTGTTGCCCCGCCTGGGCCTCATACTGATCTCGCCGGGCCAATAGCTGCTGACGCAGTAGGGCAATGGAATTCTTCTGGGCTTCCACCCCCTGCTGCTGCTGCACAATCAGGTCCGCCTGGCCCTGCAACTCCGCCATAAAGTCCCGATCCGCCTGGTAAACCTTGCCCAGCAAATAGCGCCGCTCCAAAAACTCATTCAAATTCTCACTTTTTAGCAGCACCGCCCAGCCCTCCGCATCCTTCTGCCGTTGCATAAACTGCAACCGGCGCACCGCCGCAATGCGGGCTCCCTCATACTCTTCCTGGGCTTGGGTTAGCGTATTTTCTAGCCGCTTCAGCCGTTTTTGCGCCTCACCAATTTGAAACTCCGTATCCTCAATCTTTAAATTGGTGATCGTAATACTGTCCTGCAATCCATCTAGCTGCTCAGCCGCTTGCCGTTCTAGACCCTGCAGTCGGTTTTGCTCAGCTTCTAAATCTTCCTGCTGTTGTTCTATATTTTCCTGTTGCTGCTGTAGCTTTTCCAACGGCGCATTATTTTGAGACTGGCCCAATGCCAGGGGCACCAGAAACAAAATACAAATTACTACACTGGCAAAGAGAGATAGAAATCGCCTGATTTGTTTTGCCGTCATTGGTTTGGCAGGAACTGTCTGAAATCACCGATGAAACACACGAAGGACATCATAGTCTGACTTTGCGGTTCAAAAAAGGCCGTTGCCGCGCTCCGGCCCAACTGGACCTGTCAAATCTAGGCAAATAGCCAAGTTCGGCGGATCTGTTTATTTTCTAAAATCGGCCCTAACTTTCAAGCGGGGCAATACAGTCAGCCACCTCATTGCGGGGGCTATTCACCAAGGCACTCACCGGATAGGCCTCCATGGCATCCGCGCTGTAGGGCCGTAATAAGTCCTGCACCTGCTTTGGCGGTGCCGTCAGCCAGCGGTCATAGCCATCCTCAGGAATAATCACCGGCATGCGATTGTGGATGGGGGCCATCAGTTCATTGGGGTCCGTCGTCAGAATGGTGCAAGTTTCCAAATAGCTACCATCGGCCCCTTCCCACTGCTCCCACAGTCCCGCAAAGGCAAACAGCGGTCTATTGTGCAGATGAATATAAAAAGGCTGTTTCTTTTTGTTGCTGGCAGTGCGCTGCCATTCGTAAAAACCATCGGTAGGGATCAAACAGCGCCGTCGTTTGAACGCAGCACGAAAAGAAGGCTTTTCCGCCGCCGTTTCCGAGCGGGCATTGATCAGCCGATAGCCAATTTTGTAATCCTTGGCCCAGGAAGGCACCAGACCCCACTGAAAGATACGATATTCGCGATTGGCAATAATGGCAGAAACCGGCTGGGCTGGGGAAATGTTGTAGCGTGGGGGCGGTGCAGGCTCTGACGTAAGTTGAAACGCTGCGGCCAGCTCTTGGCCAGAATGGGTTTGGGTATAGCGACCGCACATAAGTAGCCATCTGAACTGCGACAATTGTACTGAACTTTTTGTGGGAGGTGCATGGGATGGACTTGCTATATCGTATTGCTCCGGCGGCGGCTGTGCAGGCGGCAGAGGCCCAGGGCTATTTTGAGTCGGCGGACCTAGCGGCTGAGGGCTTTATCCATTGTTCGTTTTTGCATCAGGTGCTAGGGGTGAGTCAGCGGCACTATGGGGGCCAGCAGGGGCTAGTGTTGTTTAGCATTGACCCGGCGGCGGTGGATTGTGAAATTCGGGTGGAGAATACGTCCGGTGGGACAGAGCTATATCCCCATATCTATGGTCGGGTGCCCTGGGCGGCGGTGCAGCAGGTTTATGCAGATACCTATGATCAGGCCGGTGTGTTTGTTCTGCCAGCGGAGTTGCGGTGATGGGCGAGTGTTGAAAAAGTTAGCCCATGGATAAGGTGAACCGACCCATGGTTTTGGGAACGTTCACTGTATATCCAAGTGCGCTTTCAGGGACTCCTAAACTCGTGATAACTTTGCTGGCTCAACGTTTGGTATCGAAAAAAGTTCTCTCTTTACTCTGTTTAGGAGGGTGCTTCACTGGGATTACGCTACACGGTTCATTCCAGGTGTCTCATGCGATCCCCCTATCGACAACACTTCCCTTAACAGAAGAGACCATCTCTTTTGATGAGAGCACACTGGCCCAGGGCTTTTCTCCTGAGACGTCGGCCTACAGCAAGTATCGCAATTTGTTGCAGGTGTTGAACTGTCCAGAGGATGGGGCGGTTTATGGTAATTTCCATGATTATGGCTACTGGGATGGTGGGGCCTGGTGTGGTGAACAGGGGGCGGCTGGCTACTGGGTGTGGTCTGCCCCCAACTGGTATGTGTGGCAGGATAAGGTGCCGGAGTATGCCAATGCGGGGAAGTATTCGAGTTTACTGCAGGTGATTTATTGCCCTGGGGATGAGTCCACCTATGGTAGCTTTGACGACTACGGGTATTGGGGCGGTGGTCCCTGGTGTGGCGACTATGGCAAGGCTGGTTTTTGGGTGTATTCTGCGCCCAATTGGTATGTGTGGGAAGTCGATAGCGAATAAGGTTTTCCGCAAGAAACCCGATTTCTTACGAAGTCAGGATTTTGGCAAATACGGTGTGTAGGTTGTGGTTGAGCGGTCAGGATTTAATGCTCCATATCTAAAGCTCAAAACCGCGAAACCCAACGAGGGCGATAATTCCAAATGATCATTGGTATTAAAAATGATGGATTTTGCATTGGTTAGTGCTTGGGAACAGATTTGTTGGGTTTCGCTAGCTCAACCGCAACCTACGACGTGATGGCAAATTGTGGTTGTCTTGCAAATGGGCTTTGACGTTTGCTATTGGCAAGGTAGTGGCGAAAGCGGCGTAGGAAGAAGCAATAGTTTTCGCGTTCTAGAAAAATCCTTTGGCGGTTGTTGCCGCGATTGTAGAGGTGGTAGTACTGACCTGGGAGAAACTGCGTCTTGCGCCGTGGCATCGTCGAACCTGATGATTTGCTTGGTTTAGGATGCCCTGGATGAATGCGTCGGTTGCGATGCGGATGTTTTGCCTAGATCCCCGGTTTCAGGCGAAAGCTATCGCCTAGATCCCCGGTTTCTAGGGATCCCGAATTGCCAAGATCCTGGACTTGTTTAGAAACCGGGGATCTCATCCGGGAGCCCTAGAAACCGGGGATCTCATCCAGGAGGCTTGCTGGAAACCGGGAATTTTTCCAAGGAAGACGCTATTCCGCTGGACAAAGCTCTGCCAGGGAAATTCCTGTTGCCTGACTAACCGCTTGACATTGTTGTTGATACTCACCCACAGAAATGTTACGAATGCCATTGAGTGCATCGGTCATCCAACTTTGTGCCCATTGCATCCGATCTTCTTGGCCCAACTCTTGCATAATAAAAAATGCTTGTTGAAGGGTGTCTAGGGCTTCTGGATATTGAGCCAGTTCAACGTAGACTGTGCCAATTAAATAGGTTCTAAACCCTTCACTAAATCTATCTTCCAGGGCTTGAGCAACAGCCAAGGCTTGTTTGTAATACTCTAATGCTTGCTCATCTTGATTTTGATCGTCATAAATAGAACCAATATTGCTCAAGATGGCACCCTCTCTATCGGGAAGCTGAACCTCTCGACTAAGGGCTAATGCTTCCTGGTAATAGGTCAGAGCCGTATCATACTCTTCTCTGTTTCTGTAGAGACTTGCAATACTTCTAAGGGTTGGAATTGCACTAGCTTTTCTGCCCAACTCACGGATAATTGCTAAAGAAGCTTCATAGTATTCCAATGCCAAATCTTCTTGGTCTTGAGCACTATAAATTTCACCAATATTGTGGAGGGTAACCTCTTCGCCCGCGCGATCGCCCACCTCACGACGAATCGCTAAGGACTCTTCGTAATACCCCAAGGCCTCACCATACTTCCCTTGATTGTCATAGACTAAGCCAATGTTGTTGAGAGTGACCCCTTCGCCCGCGCGAGCGCCCACCTCACGATTAATCGCTAAGGACTGTTCGTAATAGCTGAGGGCCTCAGCATAATTGCCTTGAGCACTATAAACTGAGCCAATTGCTCCGAGCCTCCCCCCTTCTTCTGCGCGATTACCCACTTCACGACTAATCGCTAAAGAATCCTGAAAAAAGTTTAGTGCTTCGCCATATTGTCCTTGGTTCCATTTGAGAGTACCAATATTGCCAAGAGTGCCCCCTTCGCCCGCGAGATCGCCCACCTCACGACGAATCGCTAAGGACTCTTCGTAATACCCCAATGCCTCATCATACTTCCCTTGATTGTCATAGACTAAGCCAATGTTGTTGAGAGTGACCCCTTCGCCCGCGCGATCGCCCACCTCACGACGAATCGCTAAGGACTCCTCGTAATACCCCAATGCCTCACCATACTTCCCTTGATTGGAATAGACCCCGCCAATGTTGTTGAGAGTGACCCCTTCGCCCGCGCGAGCGCCCACCTCACGATTAATCGCTAAGGACTCCTCGTAATACCCCAAGGCCTCACCATACTTCCCTTGATCGGAATAGACTAAGCCAATTTCATTAAGTGTAGCTCCTTCAACTGAGCGATTACCTATTTCTTGAACAATAGCCAATGCTCGTTCGTAGTAGTTAAGAGCTTCCGGATATTGAGATTGTCGCCAGTAGGTATTCCCAATTTCATTTAGGCTTTCTGCCTCACCCCGTCGATTATCAATGGACTGATGAATATCCAGCGCCTGTTGATATTCCCCCAATGCCTCAGCATACTGCCCCTGAGTCTCATATAATCCTCCAATGGTCAGGCGCATATCCCCCACACCGGCCTTGTCTCCCACTTCCGCAAACTCATCTATGGCTAGACGATAGTTTTGCCGTGCATCCTCATACTTATATTGATCAGCGTAGATTTGACCTATGCCCTTTAGACTCTCCCCTATTCCTTTATCATCCTGAATCCCTTCAGCAATAGTTTTGGTCCTACCATAAGTAGTCAAGGCGGTTTCATACTCCCCTCGACGCCGCTGAATATCAGCCATTTTCTTCAGGCCATCTGCCATACCAAAGCTATCGCCAATAGTTTCAGCCAGTTCTACCGCCTCACCATATTTTTCCAGAGCCTTATCTGTCTCACCCTGAAAATCATATACATCCCCCATATAGCTGAGTATTTGTCCCTCTCCCAGTCGATCCTTAATTGCTATGGCAATGTCTAAACTCTCCTGGTGGGTGTTTAGTGCTTTTTTCGGATCGCCAGTAGCTAGGTAAACCCGCGCCAGGTGCATCAGTGCCTGACTTTCCCCTAGCCGATCTTTCGTCTCGCGGGTAATGGCTAAATGCTGTTGATGAAACTCTAAAGCATCTGGATATTTACCCTGGTTGTAGAGTACCTCTCCCTTATTCCCTAGGGCCTGTCCCTCTCCCCGGCGATCTTGGATTTGTTTAGCAATGGTTAGATGCTTTTCATGGGCTGCTAGCGCAGTAGGGTACTGCCCAAGAATGTTATAAACTTCTCCGATATTGCCGTGGCTATAGCTTTCTCCTCGCTTATCTTGGGTCTTTTCAGTTTTTGTACGTCCTTCTTCTAAATACCCAATGGCATTTCTCAGGCCACCCAGCTCATAAAAAGTGTTTCTAAACCGCTGCAGTCCCAACGTACCAATCGAGAACCGTAAGGCCTCTTGCACTTGATTGCGACGTTCTACAGCATCATCGCGTAGTTTAGTTGCTTCTTGTAATTCGTCTTCCCTAACGAGTTGTTCCTGCTCTAATTGACTGACATTCTGTTGTAATGTCCCAACATTCTGCTGTAGTAAACCCAATTCGGACTCAGCCCCGGTTAACTGAGTTTGCACATTGCCCAACTGGCTATTTTTAGACGCTAAATCCTGATTCAGACCTGCCACCTGTCCACGAATAGCCTCAGCCTGTTGCTTAGCAGTTTGGGTTTCTGTCTGCGCAGTTTTTACCTCTTCCATGGATTTCTGATTAGCTTCTTTAAGTTGTTTATTGGCATCTCCCAGGGATTCATTATTCTGCGCTAGTTTATCGTTTTGAGATTCTAGTTTTTCAAACCTAGTTTCGATAGATTCTAGTTTTTGTTCTGCGTTTTCAACTTGTTGAGTGGCTTGACTAGCTCTTGCACTTTCCGCAACGGCATGTCTACTAGCTAAAACGGTGCCAAAGATAGCTGTGCTCACCAAGCCAACACCCAACAAAGAAGAAAACCGAGTCCGCTTCCGTACCTTTCTAAGATCTTCCTTCGCATCCGCCAACTCATCATCCGCCCGCCGAATCGCCTTATTCTTCGTAGTCAACAACTGATTCTGCTGCGCCACCGTTGCCTGCACCGCCGCTAGCTCCGCCCGCAATCCCAGCTTCTGACTCTCCACCAAATACCCATAGTCCAGCTTCCCCAAACTGCGGGTCTCCGACCAATCCAGCGCCTCAATCAGCTCCTCCCCCTGCAACAACAAACTATCCTGCGGGTCCGCCACCCACGCCTCCAGCTTCTCTCCATAGGGTCGAATGCTCGCCAAAGACTCCCGCACCCAATCCTGGGCAAACACTGCCTGATAAATCGGGTTATACACCAGCAGCTTGCTATCCTGCTCCACCACCAACCCCGACAACCGCAGCGCCATCTGCTTAGCACTGCCGTCTACAGGAATATATCCCTTTTCAACAATCTCCTGATACAGGCTCAACAACTGTCCCGCCCGCGCATTCTCCCGCAGCCGATCCCGAATTGTTTTCAAATGGGGCGGCTCATCCTGCATCTCCCAGTTATCAATAATGTGGTCATGCACCACCTGGGCCACCAGCTCGTCCGCCGCAGGCTGCTCCCCCGTACGCTTCACCTCCTGAATCACCAACTGACAAACCTTTTGAGTCAAAAAAGGTTGTCCCCCCGTCCAGTGCAGCACCGCCCGCAACACCGCCTCCGGATCGCCCACACGCTCCCTTAACCCCGGCAACAACGGAGCCGCTTCCTTAAACGTAAACCCCGTCAGCTGCACCGCCCGACCAATATTAAACGGCGTCCGTTCTTTCGCTTGGATCAAATTTGTCGGTGTCGCCACCCCAATCAGCGCAAAGGTTAGTCGCCTATAGTCAGCATTCTCCGCCCGATTGTTAAAACACTCTCGAATCACCGCAAAGAAATCATCCGCCTCAAACTCCAAACTGAGGACGCTGTCGATTTCATCCAAAAAGATCACCATGGGCTGGGCCACCGTCCGCAGCAACACATGGCTCAAAAACTTACCAAACCGACGCACCGGGGGCAGGTTATGGTTCTCCTCCCACCAATCATCCAGGTCGAAGTTTGGACTCAGCCGGTCAACACCAAACCGATCCACCAGGCTATCCATAATGCCGAAATACCACTCCGCCGGTTCGATGGTAGTGGTCCCCAATCCACTCACATCCAAGGACGCACAGGCCACCCCCTCCGCCTGCAGTCGGTTAGACGTGCGCACCCGCAGACTAGATTTACCCATCTGCCGAGAGTTCAGCACATAGCAAAACTCTCCCGCCTTCAGCGCCTGGTAAAACTCTTCGTCCGCCGCACGCTCAACATAGGTTTGGGCCTCTGGCGGCAAGCTACCGCCCACTTGATATCGATACTCAGCCATGATTTTTACAGGGGGTTTGCATCAGGAAAGTAATCGTTTAACGAACGTTGTCCCTTAAGCCAAGGCTGAGGGATCGTTTAAGGATGTGCGCGAACGCTTTGTGAGCCCTAGCGATACCTGGTTCCCCTTCAGAAGGGGAACCGTCAGGGAGGGGTCTGGATAACGTGCGCAAACAGTCGAAGACCCCTCCGCCTTCGGCACCTCCTCTTCTAAAGGGGAGGAAGTTGCTCAACTGTTTCTTGTTGAGGATTTTATCCATATTCAATTCCCTCACCTCACAATCGCGACTGAAAATACTGCCTATATAGCCCACATAACGGCACCACCGCATTGCCGTCATACTTCACCAGCCCCATACTGTGCAGCTTAAACGCTTCCGTGGAGCCAATCTGTACCGGCTGATAGCTGGGAATCACCTGCTTAAACGCACCCAGCAAATCTGGATCCGCCTCCAAATTCAGCAAATGCCGCCGCAGATGATCGCTATACAAACCACCCTCCGTAGGCGCTTGCTCCATCAGCTGGGTCAGACTGATACGCCCCCGCGCCAGCTGATACAGCGCTGCCCGCATTAGATAGGGATGTCCCCCCACAAGGTCGATTAGCTGTTGCTTTTGGTGGGCTCCGAAGTCTAGCTGATGGCGGGTGATCAGGGTTTCGATTTCCTCTGTGTTTAACTCCCGTAGCTCAATGGGCAGACCCACATTAAACGGCGAACGGTTGATGCTGAGGGGCACATACACCTCTTTGGAATGAACGATCACCAGATTGAGCTTGCGCCAGAGGGGATTGGTTTTACCCTCTTCGTGCCATACCCGCAACATGCCAAAAAAGTCCGTGGCGATTTCAGGATGTTCAAACACCTGATCCACTTCGTCAAGGCCTAGAACAATGGGCTGATCCAGTTCTTTGAGCAAATATTTTTCAAAGTAACGCTGACAGCGACGCACAATCCCCCGCGCCCCTTTCCAATAGTCCGCCAGCCGATCTTCTAGGTCCAGCTCCTCGGTAACGCTGCAGCAAAACCACTGGAGAAATTCGTCCAAGTTATCCAGGGTGGCATTGTCCGAGGTTTGAAAGCTAAGGCGCACGGTTTCGAATCCTTGGGATTGGGCATGGGCCAAAGTCCGCACCAGCAATGAGGTTTTGCCCAACTGTCGTGGGGCCTTGATGCGAATGAGTGACCCTGGGCGCACTACGGTCTCGTAGCAGTCAGCTTCGATGGGGTGCCGCTCTACGTAAAAGGGCGAATCCAATGGCACTAACCCTTCTGGCTCTTCCAGCATTACAGACGGTTGAGCGACAGCTCTAGAGCCAGCTGGCGGGGACTTAGGGGCTGGTGGAGCCGAGGGGGCGGGTTCTTTTATGGGAGCGCTTACCGTTGGCTCAGGAGCGGCGGGACGTTCATTGGATGTTTCTGCAAGTTCTTTGCGTACTTTGAGCACCGGGGTGGAAACTTCGTCGATGCCTTCTAGGGCAATGGCCGATAAACCCACTTTGTAAGCAAAGGGGACGGGATGGCCGTAGCCCAAGGCATCGTAAAAGCCAACGGCAAATTCGATGGCGGCTCGATCGCCGATGGCATCGGTCATTCCGACTACGTAATCTACATGCTTTACGACAGCCTCTGCCTGCACCTGGGAATAGCAGGCATTGAAGAGGACGCATTTAACATTGGGGAATAGGCCAAACAGTCGAGAAAGTGCCAGACCACTGACGGGTTTGGCCTCACCGATATCGCTTTCTAGCAGCAGACCTTTGGCACCTGCCCCATGCCCCGAAAAATGAACGATCTCTGGCTGATATTTCAGCATGGCCCTGCGTAGATCATCAGGGCGGGTGGCCCATTGGGACACCACGTTAAAGCTGTCCCGCTCGGCTGACAGGTTCAGGCCTTCTTGGATTTCTCTGACTTCTTCATCTAATCGCAAACGGCTCGTATCCGAAGGATTCGCCGTCAGGATCAGGATTGTCTTGGCTGCCATAGCGTTTGGCAAATTGGGGGCGTGGGGCAAATGCCTGTACTTACTCTAATCTTTGTGGAAAGAATATTTCCAGTCACTTAATTAAAGATCTTGATACGGCTTTTGCCGATATGTCTATTACCCCCAAGGGTGCTTTTGGGCTTCGGCTTCGCTCAGCCCACGGTAACTTCGCCCAGCCCACCTACAATGACTCTGGATTCACCCCTAATTCCCTGAGCTTTGCTTCCAATGCCTGAATCCGCTGCTGATCCGCTTGCCTAAGTTCCCGCTCAGCTAAGGATCAATGCCTGAAAGGATGCCTTGTATCCAGATATTTTCTGCCTCAGGCAGCGATGGTTTTAATGGTTGAGTGTAGTCAATAGACAAATCAAACCGAGCGCGGGTGTAGATGTCATTCAAAACGTCTTGTAGCTCTACCACCGGTTCAGCATCATCCGTTAATAACGGAATCGGAATGTTTGGTAATGGCTCAGTCAGGCCAAAGGCATAAAGGTCAGCGGCAGGGCGGCTATGGCCACGACTTACCAAAATGCGATATGGGGCCTCGATAGTTGCTAGAACCGGCATCGGCTCCCCAACTCGCAATAGGTCAATTTCAATTAGATTTGTTTGAGATTGCAAAATCTTTTGGCGTTTGGTTTGATAGGTCTCTCGACCAGTGCCAGAACGTTTGTTTTTGGGCGATAGCACTTCAATCACGCAGACAATATCGCCCGATTGCGTCAGACGTACTTCCAAGAATCGTTCGGTGACCTCGGCGGGTACAGGTACTTGTACGGGGATAGGTTTAGTCGCCGTAGCCATTGTCTGTGTAGGAGTTTTTGCCTGACTGCTACCCACGGCCACATCTGCAATGCCCACCAATAGCCCCTCTTCCACGCTGGTATAGATACGCTCTTCGATGGAGACTCGATATTTTGGGGCTACCTGGGGCGTAATGGCATCTGCGATCGCAACAATCAAACGATTATGCACCTGATGCCACAGGGCAGAATGCTCCAAATAAGGATTCATGCCAGGGAAGGGATTTTTCATGGCTAAGCGCTCTCCACTGGTCTCCAGTCTAATTCAACCTTTCCAGCTCAGGGCAACGATGCCAAACCCCGTAATCAACACCCCAAATACACGATTCACCCAAACCAGCCGTCCCGGTGTCAGCCAGTGCCGCAGCCGCGACACCCCACTGCTAAGCAAACACCACCACAGGGCGGAGCCCAAAAATACACCACCCACCATCACCACCGCCTGGCCATAGCCCAGGTCGGACGGGGCAAATCCGGCAAATAGCAAAATAAAGGAAAAAATCGTGGCTGGGTTGGTCAGCGTGAGACCAAAGGTGGATAAAAACGCCCCGGCTAACCCGGTTTTGCTAATTTCGGCGGGCTTATCGGCGGGCTTACTGAGAAACGTGGTGACGCCCAGATAGCAGAGAAACAGACCGCCAAGAATGCCCAGCCATCGG
Organism: Leptothoe kymatousa TAU-MAC 1615; assembly: GCF_018739865.1. Taxonomy (GTDB): domain Bacteria; phylum Cyanobacteriota; class Cyanobacteriia; order Phormidesmidales; family Phormidesmidaceae; genus Leptothoe; species Leptothoe kymatousa. The sequence continues at coordinate 650,866 of NZ_JADOER010000004.1, forward strand.
GCCTGGTCGGTAAGGAAATTAGACACAAAGGCCAGACCAAAGGCGGCCACTGCCCCATACACCCCATCCGCCGTTGCCGCCCCCAACCCCGACAGCAACCCCGCCATGGCCCCATAGGTCAAACTCCGACGAATGCATAACAACCCAATGGGCCCGACGGGGGCCGCAATGGCAAATCCCAGAATCAAACCACGGAAAAATAAAAAAATCATGGCAACCCTCCATCAAACCGCCAATGCCGTCGTTTCCTTTACCGTCGATAGGGCAATCGATGTCTTGGTTTGCAAGATCCCCGATAGCCCCTTGATCTCTTCGCTGAGAATGCGTTCCAAATCCGCCATTTTGCCGCACCGCACCTTCAGCAAATAGTCACCGTCTCCGGCCACGTGATGACATTCCTGAATTGCCGGGGTTGAGCGCACATAGTCCAAAAATGTCTGGCGATACTTTGGCTGCTCTAATACCACCGTCACAAATGCCGTAATGTCGTAGCCCAGCTCCACCGGGTTGACCACCACCCCATAGCCCTGGATGATGCCCCGCGTTTCTAACCGGCGGATGCGATCGCGAATGGCGGGGGACGACACCCCAAACCGACTGGCCAAATCGGACCAGGTCACCCGCCCATCCACCATTAAGGCCCCTAAAATTTTGCGATCTAGCTCATCCATCTAATTTATTTTTAAAGACTTTTTTGAGTTTTTTACTCTTAAAATAAGACCCTAAATCTATTTAGGCTTTAAAAATAAGAAATAGATAGGTTTTTGTTTGATATTTAAAATTGTATTTTTATTTACGCAGGGTCTAGCCCCCCATTCGGTCATTTGATGGGTAAGAATTATTACTATCAAAACAGGGTGTAGTACGTAGGCGTGCTAGTCGCCCTGCACTACCAAAAAATGTCGTTGCTGATTCAAAGGTTATTTCTGGGTTTCGTTGGCAGCTTTGGCCACAAGGTTATACATTGCAGAACCCACGCGGCCTGTTTGAGGCTTAGCAACGCTGAGAACTTATATGCATAAACTTTTGTCTGACGTCGTGGCTGCTGCGACGGTGTCCGCCGATTGGATCGGTATTCGAACTGTTAAAGATATTAGTAGGGCCTGTGCCATCCGGGACGCGCACCCGGAGCGCAATAGTCAGCACTTTGGCCATGGGGCCATGGTGGAGGTGCTGGCCCAGGGCCAGTTTGGCTATAGCGCCACCAATAACCTCAGTGCCGAGTCTCTGTCGGCGGCGATTGTCATTGCTTATAACCAGGCTGTGGCCGCCAGCGCCTGGTCGGTGCATCGGTTTACCCCGGCGGCTAGGCCCAAGGCAACCGGGTCCTACGTTTCCCCCCATCAGCTAGAGTCCATTGCCCCGGGGGAATTAAACGAGATTTTATTGCAGGTGTGCGACCGGCTCAAGGTGTCTGACAAGATTGCCCAGACCAGTGCAACCGCCAGGAGCCACGACATTGAAACCTGGTTTGTGAGCAGCAATGGCTCGGACATTTACCAGCGGCAATGTTTGGTCGAAACCCATTTTGGCACCATTGCCCAAGATGGCCCCACCACACAGCTGCGCACCGACCATGGTTATCTGGCCCATAGCTACCAAGGTGGGTGGGAGCTATTCCCCGGTGTGGATCTTTGGCAGCGGGTGCAGCAGGTGGGGGAGCAAGCGGTGGAGCTGCTCTATGCAGACAATTGCCCCGATGTGGCCACCACCCTGGTGCTGGCCCCGGACCAGATGATGCTGCAAATCCATGAGAGCATTGGCCACCCCCTGGAGCTAGATCGCATTTTGGGCGACGAGCGTAACTATGCGGGGGGCAGCTTTATTAAGCTAGAAGACTTTGGTGCCCTCACCTATGGCTCTGAGCTGATGAATGTCACCTTTGACCCCACGGTGGCCGGAGAGCTGGCCAGCTATGGCTTTGACGATGTGGGTACCCCGGCCACCCGGGAATATTTGATTCGGTCTGGCAAATTGGAGCGGGGGTTGGGGGGTCTGGAAAGCCAGCAGCGTGCCCAGGTGCCGGGGGTGGCCAACGCCCGCTCTTCGTCCTGGAACCGCCCCGCCATTGATCGCATGGCCAATATCAATTTAGAGCCTGGGGATCGCTCCTTTGGGGAGATTATCGCCAACATTGACCATGGCATTTATATGGAGACCAATCGCTCTTGGTCCATTGACGACCAGCGCCATAAATTTCAGTTTGGCTGCGAATATGGCCGGCTGATCGAAAACGGTCAGCTCACCCGCACCCTTAAAAATCCTAACTATCGCTCGATTACGCCGCAGTTTTGGCACAGTTTGTCCCAGGTGGGAGATCGCAATACTTGGGAAATCTATGGCACCCCCTTCTGTGGCAAAGGGGAGCCCAACCAGCTGATTCGGGTAGGCCACGGTGCGCCGGTGTGTGCATTTGACAATATTGAAGTGTTTGGGGGTGCGGTATGACGGACGCAGTAGCAGCAACAATTGCGGAAAAAGTTTCCCTTAAGGAAATTATCTTTGGGCAGCTGGCCGATCGGGTGGCAGCGAATGTCCCCACAGCCACCCATTTCACCTTGACCCTCAGCGGTGAGGACAGCCAATTTAGTCGTTTTAACCGGGCCCGCGTGCGCCAAACGGGGCAGGTGAGCGATGGCAATCTGACGTTGACGGTGATGCAGTCCGAGCGCACCGCCGCTGCCACCCTGCCTTTTGTGGGGGACTTTGAGGCGGATTGGTCGCTGCTAAAAACGGCTTTGGCCGATTTGCAGACGATGGTGCCCCAACTGCCGGTGGACCCGTTTGTGGTGTTGCCGACGGGGACCGCCACCAGCCGCACGGTGAACCATGGGCAGGTGCTGGCGACGGATGCGATCGCAGCCACCCTGCTATCTCCGGTGCAGTCCCTCGATTTCACCGGCATCTATGCCGGGGGCCTGATCTTTCGCGGCTATGCCGATTCGGCCGGTCAGCGCCACTGGTTCGAGGGCACCAACTACAGCCTGGACTTTTCCCTATTTGATGACCAAAATCGAGCGGTGAAGGGCACCGTTGCCGGTAGCCAGTGGCAGCAAGCAACCTTCCTCGACAAAATTGACCAGGCAAAACAGCAGCTGGCGATGCTGGGGCGACCGGCTAAAACCATTGAGCGGGGGCAGTATCGCACCTACTTAGCGCCAGCGGCAGTGGCAGAGCTGTTGCACATGTTCTCCTGGGGCGGTGTGGGGGAAGCGGATTTGCAACAGGGCAACAGTGCCTTTGGGTTGTTGCGCCAGGGCCAGCGCCAGCTATCGCCTAAATTTACCCTGCAAGAAAATTTTCAGCAGGCTAATGTGCCCCGCTTCAATGCCTATGGTGAAGTGGCGCCGATGCAGCTGCCGGTGATCCAGCAGGGGCAGCTGGTGAATAGTTTAGTCAGTTCCCGCAGCGCCAAGGAATACCAGGTCACATCGAACTATGCCAGCCGGGGCGAGCATTTGCGGGCCCCTGAAATCCTGGCGGGGAGCCTCGGAGAAAATAAGATTTTGACCGCCCTAGATCGCGGGCTGTATCTGTCTAATTTGCACTATTTAAATTGGAGCGATCACCCCAACGGTCGTGTGACGGGCATGACCCGCTACGCTTGTTTCTGGGTGGAACGTGGGGAAATTGTGGCCCCCATCGACAACCTGCGTTTTGATGAGAGCCTATATCACTGCTTTGGTGAGGGGCTGGTGGACCTCACCGACTGTCAGGAGACGATTCCCAATACGGATACCTACGATCAGCGCAGTTTGGGCGATAGCCGGGTGCCTGGGATGTTGGTGGATGAGTTTACTTACACCCTATAGCGGGGTTGCGAGCAACCTAAACCGCTTGACTTTAAAGGGATGATGTTGTTTATCTGTGGGTGACTCTAGCTTCCCACTGGTTCCTGGTGATAAAGGCCATTAGACTAAGTAAGCAATATTTTATGGCTCTGTCATGGCAGAACAATCCTGGGCTAAGTCCCAGCCTGACTCATCGCAACGACTGACCATATCTATTAGTAGTGTCGTGCTGTTGATTGCGGCGGTACCGATGCTAGTGCTGCTGTGGCAGTTAAAAAGTTTGCTGCTATTGGTGATGATTTCGGTGGTGCTGGCCTGCTCGATTGCGCCAGTGGTGGATTGGGCCGAGCAATATCGAGTGCCCCGCTGGCTCAGTGTGATTTTGGTCTATCTCACCCTGATTGGTGGCCTGGTGCTGCTGGGGGTGTTGATTGGCCCGACGGTGTTTGAGCAGTTGGAGCGCATTATTCGCCGTGTGCCGGTTGCTCTCCGGGGCCTACTCAATGAGGCGGATGCTTGGGTGACGGCGTTTACGGATACTAGCTCCTTCACCACCAACGAGCTATTTACCCAGCTAATTGATGTGCAAAGCCTGGTTAGCTGGAGTATTAAGTCTAGTCAACAGCTGCTCGTCCGTTCCTATGGTGTCACCGCTGGCATTTTGGGGGGCGTGCTAAGTCTGGTGCTGGCCCTGTTTGTGTCGGGGTATATGGTGGCGGACAGCCGCACCCTGACGAAAAATCTGACGCGCCTATTGCCCACTCCCTGGGATGAAAAACTGCTGGACCAAATGCCCCCCATGGGCCAGCGCATTGGGGGGTATTTGCGGGGTCGATTTGTGGTGTCATTTGTGCTGTCCTTGGCCACCAGCGTGGGGCTTAGTTTGCTGGGGCTCAAGGATTTGGCGGTGGGTCTAGGCGCGATCGCAGGTGTCACTAACCTGATTCCCTTTCTCGGTCCCATCCTCGGCGCGATTCCGGCTCTGTTGGTGGCCATACCCCAGGGCGGGTGGACTTTTTTGTGGGTTTTGCTGCTGTATGTCGTAGCCCAAAACTTAGAAACCTATATCCTTGATCCATTATTAGTGGGGTCTTCCGTCGGGGTGCACCCGCTCTATCAGCTATTAGCGGTGCTGGGCGGGGCCCAAGTCCTTGGCATTATTGGGGCGTTGATCGTCCCCCCGTGGATTGCGGGGGGCGCTGTGTTGCTTGAGAACCTATACCTGCGACCCAAGTTAGCCACTGAGCGCCAGCTGCGTCGCAGTAGCATCTTGACCGAATTAACCACGTTTAAGACGGATCGTTGACCCCATTGGCCGTAGATATGTCGCATATGGGGCCATTACACCATTGACCCCATTGGCTGTGGATATTCGCATATGGGGCCATTACGTCATTGACCCTATTGGCTGTGGATATTCGCATATGGGGCCATTACGTCATTGACCCTATTGGCTGTATATGTCGGATATGGGGCCATTGATTTATGAGGTTTGTATAAAGGGTTGGGACCCAAAAATACGTCTGCATCGTCCTTGGGTACGTCCGGCGGTTGATTTTCGACCGTACGTACATTTGAGCGATAACTCAGCAGTAGCCTTGCCCTAAATTCACCAAAGACCCTACCCTTAAGCAGGGTTCATTGATGTATTGGAGGACGGTTGTCATTGTCTAGGAAAGGTAAATTTTTACAGTTTTGCCTGTTAAGGCGCTGGTAAACCTGTCCTAATGCACTGAGCAAGTTCCTATATTTAACGTTTAGGCGTTGCTGATCCTCGGGATGATTTTATTTGCCATAGTCTGGCCCTAAAGCCAGCTGTGTAGATCGCTTTATTCCCTAAATCAGTAACGGCAATTTTTATAGCTAGTTTGTTGTCCTCTATATGGCTGCCTTAGCTACGAGTCCGCTGGTTTTTGACCTGAAGGTTGGCGTGGATACGGTTGTCTATCGGTCTGACTAAGCAATTTATGACTATTGATATTGATATTCTTATGACCCTTGGGGTGACGGCCGTTGCCCTAGTTATGTTTGTGGTGGAGCTGGTTCCCGCTGATGTGACGGCCTTTGGGGTAATGGTGGCCCTGATGGTGCTGGGCCTGGTGACGCCTCAGGAAGGAATTGCGGGGTTTAGTAATTCTGCCACCATCACTGTGATGGCGATGTTTATCCTGAGTGCGGGGATTGCCCGCACGGGAGCCTTGCAAAAGGCCAGTACCTGGCTGATGAAATGGGGGGGCAAAACCTGCCGTCGCCAAATTTTTGCCCTGGGGCTGATTGTGGGGCCCATGTCTGGTTTGATTAACAACACGGCGGTTGTTTCGGTGTTCTTGCCGATTATTGAAGACTTTTGCCAGCAGCATCGCATTTCTCCGTCTAAACTGCTGATGCCGCTGTCCTTTGCCACCATTTTGGGCGGCATGCTAACGGTGGTGGGCACATCCACCAGTGTGTTGGCCAGTGGCCTATCAGATCAACTGCAATATGGTAGTTTTTCCCTCTTTCAATTTATTGAGTTGGGGGCGGTGGTCTTTGTGGTGGGTCTGCTCTATCTCACCTTTGTCGCGCCCCTATTGCTGCCGACTAGAGACGCCGCTGGCAATAACCTGAGCCAGGAATATGGCCTGAAGGAATATGTCAGCGAAGTGGTGATTACGCCCCGGTCTAGTTTGGTGGGCCAAACGTTGCAAACCAGTCAATTGCAGCGTCGGTTTGACCTGGACGTGTTGGAAATTATTCGCAATGGCAACCACTTTCCCCAGCCGTTGGGGGATAAATCCCTATGTGCGGGCGATATTCTGCTAGTGCGGGGGGGGCGCAACCACCTGTTGAAAATTCGCGATGGCGAAGGGATTGAGATTTTGCCCGATGTGCAGTTCGGGCAAAAGTCTTGGCAGGCGGACCTGAGCTCTGGTCAAGAAGGGGTGGCCGAGGTGCTGGTGATTGCTAACTCCAATGTGGTGGGGTCTACCCTGAAAGACCTGCGGTTTCGTCAGCGCTATAACGTGACGGTGCTGGCGATTCGTCGAGGTCAGGATTTGGTGCGCGATCGCATGGGTAAAGTCCGGCTGAAGTTCGGCGACTTGCTGTTAGTGCAGGGGCCCAAGCAAAGTTTGCTAGGTTTGCAAACCAGCCGAGATCTGCTGGTGCTAGAACAGCGCGACCTGGAAACCCTACGCTCCGACCGGGCCAATCTGGCTATGTTCATCGGGGTAGCCGTTGTGGGGGTGGCCGCCTTCACCCCCATCAATATCCTGGTCACCTCCCTGGCAGGGGTGATGGTGATGATTATGACCGGTTGCCTCAAGCCCGGTGAACTTTACCAAGCTGTGCGCTGGGATGTCATTTTTCTGTTGGCCTGTTTAATTCCCCTGGGCACCGCCATGGAGCGCTCCGGGGCAACGGCTTGGCTTGCCCAGCAACTAATTGCCGTGGGAGGCAGTCTATCCGGATATGGATTACTGAGCGCGCTCTATATCCTGACAACGGTGCTATCTAGTATTTTGTCTAATAGTGCCGCTGTAATTCTGCTGCTGCCCGTGGGGGTAAAGGTTGCCACCGAACTAGGACTGAATCCGTTTACCGTAATGTTTATCATTACCTTTGCGGCGTCCAACAGTTTTATGACCCCCATTGGCTACCAGACCAATACGATGGTGTATACCGCCGGTGGCTATCGATTCCTTGATTTTGTTAGGGTTGGGGGGCCACTCAGTCTCCTGTTAGCCATGGTTACACCCCCGCTGGCCATATGGTTTTACGGTCTGTAGGCAAAAATTAGATGTTTAGTTGGGGTAAGCAATCTGCTATTAAATTATGTGGCGTTGCTGTGTGCGCAGTAACGGCAACTATACCAAGCTTACTGACGTCATAGATTTGGAGGCTAAAACTTTTCTCTGAAGGAACAATAAATGACTAAGTTTGCAACGTGCTTTCTGTTACCCTTGTGTAAAGATTAGTAACGTATACTACTAGTTGAACAGATATGGGTAGTTACCAAATATAGATTTTAGGAGTATTTTTAAATGCAGCATCGTGGCGTCACAATTTGGTTTACCGGTTTGAGTGGTTCTGGTAAAACCACCATTAGCCAAGAAATTGAAAAGAAACTGCGGGCCGCTGGTGCCAAGCTTGAGGTGCTAGATGGCGACATCGTTCGCACTAACCTCACTAAAGGTTTGGGCTTTAGCAAAGAAGATCGCGACGAGAATGTTCGTCGTATTGGTTTTGTTTCCCATTTGCTAACTCGCAATGGTGTCATTGTTCTAGTCTCTGCTATTTCTCCTTACCGGGCAGTGCGTGACCAGGTGCGCCAGCGCGTTGGCGATTTTGTGGAAGTCTATGCCAATGCCCCTGTGGAAGTTTGTGAACAGCGTGATGTGAAGGGCCTTTACAAGAAAGCCCGCTCCGGTGAAATTAAGAACTTCACCGGTATCAGCGACCCCTACGAAGAGCCCCTGAATGCTGAAGTTGTTTGCGAGACTCACAACGAGAGCCTGGATGAGTCTGTAAATAAGGTGATGGCGAAGCTAGAAGAGCTAGGATATTTGTCTCCTGTTGCCGCTTAATCACAGTCTCTTGCCTGCAGTTTTTAGCTGGGGCAGCCAATAAGCAACAAGGCCAGCCCCTGTTAAAGGGGTTGGCCTTGTTGTTGATGCAAGGGGATAACATCCAAAGCATTTCACTTGTCCAGGTTTTCCAAGGCCCATTGTGCCCTAGCTTGTACGGCTAGGGTGGCATCTGTTGTTGTTACCCGCTCTAAGCATTGGATGATGTTTGTTGTGGCGTTAACCAGCGCCAGGGATTCTAGCCCGACAACCGCAGCGTAGCGAACCACCCACTCGTCATCCTGGGTAACCTGTAGCAGCACATCTTGGCATTGTTGCTGCGCCTGGGTGCGTTCTGTCGTGGGCATATCATTCCAGTTGATATTGCCTAGGCCCCGGGCGGCAGCCCGCCGTACGCTGAGGGAAAAATCATTGGCGGCGGCATTTAAGAGTAGTGCTAGCCCCCTTGGATCGCCGATGCCCGCCAAGGCTCGAATGGCCCACGCCCGAGCCCCATAGTTATAGCCATCTAGATTTTCCAATAGGGAGGAGACGGCGGGCACACCAATTTGGATCAGCCCTTCCACCGCAGCTACCGCAGCCCCAGGATTGTTAAACCCTAACACCTGAATTAATGTGGGGATAGAACGCTCATCGTTAAGGTCAGCCAAGTCTTCGACTGCATCCAATAATCCTTGGGCCGAATCCGCCTCATTAACGGCTTGCAAACAGATTTCAAATGTTTTAACTGGCAGCACCATCACAATAACCCATCCATTAATTCCATCACCCGTCGACCCTCGTTGGTGAGGTCGAGAGACGTTGCCTGTTTGTTGAGCTGATGTTCTAGCACCCCTTTGAGGGCAATGAGTTTCATGCTATTTTCTGCCAGGGTATTGGCAATCGCATCGGCCCCTGCCAAATATCCGATGGCGCCCAAGTCCATTAGGGCTGCCCGTCTTAGCTGTAGCTGATCGTCTGCTAAAACAGAGACTAACCGCTCCGCATACTGGGCCTCGGCTGTAATTTGGTACATGGCCCGCGCTGCGGCATTGCGCACCTGGGGGACATCGTGCTCTAAAAAAGGTTCAATGATGGATACTAATTCTGGATTACCGAGGGTTCCCAGGGCTTCCAAAATAGCGTTGTAGGGTTGTACCAGGTGTGGCTTTCCCGGTACTTGAATCGCGGCGGCTAATCCCCCGTCCAATAAGGCGGCTAAAGCGGGAACTGCAGAAGAGTCTCCTAAACTTTCCAGGGATTGGGCTGCGGTTTCCCTCACATAGTAGTCGTCGCAGTGGAGACACTTGATTAATGCAGGCACTACCTGGTCGTAGCCTTCCCCAATTTTCCCCAGGGCCCGTGTTGCATTTCTGCGCAGAGGGTAGCCACCATCTGGTGAACGATCTGATTCGTCTTCTAGGGCCGTTAATAAAGCTGCAATGGCGTTAGGTTGGCGAATGCGCATTTTTCCTAACCACCAAGCCGCATAATATCGCAACCCTGGATCAGCTGTTTGGTTGATATTGATTAATGCTTGGTCAACGGTTAAAGGTTGACCATCTGGGTTATGGGGAATACCGCTCACTACTTATCTAACGTATACATACAACAATCCCAGAGGTGATAGAAAACACTAGATAAACCAGCGCTTGTAAACACCTCTGGGAAAATATTGAAACTTAACTACTACAGTATTGAACCGCAGAGCTAAGACTCAACTAGCTAAGAGCGTTGATTGCGTAATCAATGTAAGCGTTAGCTTCAGTAGCCGCTTGACCACCTAGACCGTGGCTAGACTTGATGAACTTCAGCGCTTCGATATACCAGCTAGGAGACAATTCGTAGGCACGATTGATCTCATCTAGACCAGCTACCAAGTACTCATCCATGGGACCAGTACCACCAGTTACCAAGCAGTAGGTAACCATGCGTAGATAGTAACCGACGTCACGAACACACTTGGCTTTACCTTCTGCAGTAGAAGCATAGGTAGGACCAGGAGTAGTTGTGGTGTAAGGAAACTTGCTGTAAACGGCGTTTGCTGCACCAGAGCATAAGGCATCAGCCTTAGCAGTCAAACCTTTAGCGGCTTCCATACAAGCAGCAGCTCGTTGGAAACGACCAAATGCAGACTGAATCTCGGTGGAACTCAGGAAACGACCTTGTGAATCAGCAGCTGATACTGCTTCAGTCAATGGGGTTTTCATTGCTTGAGATATCTCCCAAAGTTGCTAAATAGACTTACAGAAAAAGCAAAGAGGCGATTAGAGAACTCTCTTTCTCTGTTCAAAACCAAACTCGCTAAGAATACTTAGGACGTTACTTAGGCAACTGCAGCAGCAGCGCGATCAAAGTAGCCGGAAATCTCAGCCATGAGATTGGAACAGTCGCCAGAAGTAATGCCGTTGGAATCGTTAGCGATCGCAAGGGCAGCTTCCTTCATTTTCTGAACGCCAATGGCAACAGAAGCACCGGGAGTACCAAGGGCAACGTAAGTCTCGCGAAGACCGTTCAAACAACGGTCGTCAAGTACGCTGGCATCGCCAGTGAATACAGCGTAGGTTACGTAGCGCAGGATAATTTCCATATCGCGTAGGCAGGCAGCGTTACGACGGCTAGTGTAAGCGTTACCACCGGGAGCGATAAGGGAAGGCTGCTCTGCAAACAAAGCACGGGCAGCGTTAGTTACGATAGCGGATGCATTACTGGTAATGCGGTTAACAGCGTCCATACGCTTGTTGCTGTCAGCAACCATAGCGGACAAAGCATCCAATTGAGCACTGCTGAGATATTCGCCTCTTGCATCAGCCTGGGAGACGACCTTAGCAAACGCATCAAACATAGATTGACTCTCCTAAATTTGATTCGTCGAAGTAAGTTTCCAAAAAAGTGGGGACGAGAACCCGTAAAGCAACTGCATTTAAAAACAGTTTCAAACCATAGATAGGCGAATGCAGACAATCTGAAACATCTTTCACAGAAGCCATAATCATCTCAGCAAACTTCGCTCTCCCCAATTTGAAGATTAAAGCGAATAGGTTACGAATCTAAGAAAGTTAAAGAAACTTTACCAGTTGCAATATTGATGACATTGGCATCCAGAAAAACAGCCACAAACCTGTCTGTTAAAAGCCAACAGTTTATTTTATATACTGCGACGGGGTCGCAATATATTACAAATTATAAGGGTTTTAAGGAATTGGTGACACAGAAAACATTTTTTAAATGCTCCTATGGGTAAGCGCTGAAATGCAAGTGTAGTCAGACATTGAAAAATGTCTGACTACACGAAAAAGTTCTCCTGTCAATCTAAAGATCGCAGTAAAAACAATATTTTTGTGGATGGATTTTAGCGTTTGCTTGACAACGTTAAGCGGCCTGCAGGTGACGCTCCAAATCGAATAGAAAGCCGTGGATGTATTCCTCTGTCCATTCGGCGCCGTAATAGCGGGTGAGCATGCCTCGGGCTGGGTCCTTCTCGGCTCGATAGCGAATATAGCTTAGCTGGGCTGTTTCAATCGCTTTGAGACGCTCTGGATCTGTTACGGGTTGCGCCTGCTGTGCAAAGCCGATATAGGCGTCTAGATAGCCTTTGAAGGCGTTAAACACATGGGTGTTAACGTCCTCTAGTTCCGTGGGTCGAGTCCAGAGAAAGGCGGGAGAAAAGAACGGCTGGGCCTCTGCTGGAAAATCGCCCCCCCAGGGTAGAACTTTCTGATATTGCTCAAACATGGGCATGATCGGGTCGCTATAGCGCGCCTGGTAGTCTCGGCTATCGCGAAACAGGGGCTGCATGTCAATGGCGATCAGATGGCCACCGGGGAGGGTGACTAGGTCTCCACCAAAAAAGGGTAGGTCGTAATTTAGGTGGGGGAAAATAACAAAGTTAAGCACCTGTAGGCTGTCACCCGCTTGCACATGGGCGGCCCGAATCTGTCTGAGCTTCGGAGAGCAGTAGCCATGGCTTGTGGTCTGTACGGTGACTTCCCGCTTACCTTTGCCGGTGGTGGCGGTTTTGCTTTCAAACCCGTCGGGTATGGGATATGGAGATAGGTCTAAGCGCTCTTGGAGTGTCGCGATCGCATAGTCTAAAAATGGTTGATATAAAGTCATGGCAACAACTACAAAAGGGCACCACGAAAGGATGCCCTAGTAAAATTACATTAACAATGGAAAAAACTAACCCTATGCCACCCTAGTGGGCTTGAACGGCCAGGGGCACGGCATCTTCAAACAAAAATTCGTAGAGAAAACGGTCGGCCCATTCTGAACCAAAGTAGCTGGTGAATAAACCGTGGGCTGGATCGCGCTCAGCACTGTATTGGTCGTAGTCAATCTGAGCCTTCTTGACCCGGGCGATTTCCGCATCGGTGGTCAAAGGTTCAGCATCCGCTAAGAGCTGCCAGTAAAGGTCTAGGTAGTCCTTAAATGCCGATAAGACCCGCGTAGAAACGGTTTCAGTGTCCGTTTTGGCAAATAGTAGATACTTTGAGAAGTACTGGTTGGCATCGTAGAACTTCATTTCCAACCCCTGGGCTAGCTCAGCGTAGTTGTCGCGAAGTTCCTTAAGCGGCATTAAATACTTGGCCTCATAAGCTTCGTCCTGAAACAGAGGCTGAAAGTCGAGAACAATTAAATTCTTGACCTTGCCAAAGGACAAAAAGTCAATCCCTAGCAACGGTACGTCGTAACAGTGATTGGGATAAAGGACACCATTAAAGATCTGGGCACCTTTGCCAGCGTCAATGTAGGTGTAGCGAATTTTTCGTAGTTCAGGTGACTGATAGCACCAGCTCTGGATAGATGCTGGGTTCCGCCCTCGTTCACTCATTCTGCATTCCAGACCTTCTGGAATAGCTCGTGGTTGGAGTTCAAATTTCTCTTTTAAAGAGGCTTCTAAATGCTCTAGAAACGGGCGGTACATTTGTCTTCGCCTTAACTTTATAACGGTTACGACAGATACCCTCTGCCATTTGCAGCATAAGAGATATATGAGGGCAGTGTCTTGAATCTTAGAGACAAAGACACATTCCTTTACATCATGCTGAACCCAGCCGTTGGGTATGGGCTTGAACCATGGTGCTCAGGTCGTCTGTCGTTACAAACCGCCGTTCTGAGCAGTAGGTCATGAGGTTAATGCCATTGGCTAAACGGGCTGTGCTAACCCGCACGCGAAAATCATCTGAGAGAAACCAGCAGCGTTCCTGCCCTTGGTTTTTGTCATACTCATTGTCAATGGTGAGGACGCCATCCTCGGCAAAGCCATAGCGACCGACCACGGGCATATTTTCCACGTAGCCACGGTCCCGTAGCAGCTGTCCCGTGCGCCCTTGATCATCATTGGGGATATCCACAAGAATGGCCGCGTACTTAGAGTCGTAGGTAAATTCCTTGGTATTGGACTGCCATGAAAATTGAGCCCCCCCGCCCGCTTTGCTAGGGTCTACGCCTTGGTTCTGGCAAATTTCAACGATGCGGGCATCGTCGGGCTCAATAACGTCCACAATCAGGTTTGATTCTCCTGATTCATCGGCGACGGAGTCAAAATGGTGAACGGCTCGTTGAATAAACCAGATGCCTTCGCTCTTACGAAAGAATTCCATCATGGTCATCGGAGATTTAAATGGCATGGGATCAGGTCCGTTCAAAGGGAATTTACTAAAAAATGTGTTCGGATGCGCTGTTAAACTGAATCTACATAAAGCAATGGCCTATGTTTCAGGGCGTTTGCGCGTCGGGTTAGGGATGGCCATGGGGCGCTGTTAGAGAAATCTTTTGGCTGGCCTCCTCAGGAGCTGTCAAGAAACGGCTTCATGGTGCTGCTTCATGGTGTATGCCTGAAAAGCTGGTTAAGCCATGATTTCAATGAACAAGACCATGATTTGAATTGTTCACAAGCCCTAACCTGGCGGATATTTCAACTCAATTTATTGCTACGGCGGGTGTCGCTGGCTCAGTGAATGGCAAAACAGTCGCCCCAAAGTAGACCACAAAACATTTTCAACAACAACGTCTTAATTAACGAGTTTAACTATCTATGAGTCATCCCGAAACCATGAGTTTAGACGCACCTTTGTGGGAGCGTTTGTCAACTCAACGCGATCTATCCGGTGCCGATCTCTCTGGGAAGGATTTACGTGGGTTTGATTTGTATCGAGTAAATCTAGCCGGGGCTAATTTGGCGGGGAGCTGTCTGCAGGGGGTAACCCTGATTGGGGCGGACTTAACCGGTGTTTCTTTGGTGGACGCCCAGCTACAGCAGACGGACCTCCGGGGGGTGCAGCTAACGGGTGCCAACTTGTCTGGCGCAAATTTAACCGGGGCATTTATCCATCGCGCGGATGTGCGGGGGGCGAATTTTAGGGGCGCTATTTTAGAGGATGCCAAGCTAAATATTGCCCTCTATGATGAGCAAACTCAGTGGCCAGAAGGATTTCGCCATCAGAGCTCTGGGGCTGTGGGTCCCGGTGCCGTGCTCAATGGTGCATTTTTGAATACGGCCTATTTGCGGGGGGTGGATCTGCGGGGAGCCAAGCTTTTGGGGGCTTACCTTAGCGGTGCCGATTTAACCGGTGCGATTTTGGATGATGCGAGCCTCAGTGGGGCCAATTTGCAAAAGGCGTTTCTGACCGGCGCTAGCCTGCGGAATGCTCGGGTAAGTGGCACCGAGTTTCAAAAGGCGGACATGCGGGCCACTGATTTAACCGGCGTAGAGTTTGACATGGTGGGCAATATTGCCGGAGCTGATTTCACCATGGCCCAAGGATTAACCCCCAATTCTAGGGGGCAACTGCTGGGCCGTGGTGCGGGGGAGTTAGATGTGTGGAATGGTCTCACCCGCAATACGACCCGCCGCAGTTTAGACGTTGAAGGAGTTTAAGGGTCGCATAGGGGCCGGCCCCTATGACCTGGTTTCTAAATATTGACCGATCATAATTTCCTGACCGGCCCGGGAGATGATGGTCTGCCGCGTACGGTAGTTGGCCCCCACCAGTTTGAGCTCTTCATCAAAGGTGGAGCCGCCATACTCGGTGTGCAGCTGCATGGTGTTGCGATCGCGCAGCTGATAGGTGGCCACCACCGGTTTGGGGGTGGCAAATCCGCGATCGCGATATAGCTTGTTGCCACGAATGCCAAATGCGGTGGCCCCGGTGGATTGTTTGCCGCTGGGGCTAATGTAATGGCTTTCCCAAGCAAACTGAATGCCACAGATCAGGGCATCTTCCATACCGTGGACGCTTTCTAACTCCACTAACGTAGGATGACCGTTGGCCAAAAACTCAATGGTTAAATCGCTGACCACCTCCTGGGTTTCACCATTTTTCAGGGTGTAGTAGCGGCGTTTAGAGTTCCATTGACCAACGGAGCGCTCAAAAAAACTAGTAGCGAGGGTTTCCAGACTTTGGACGGGGGTGGTAATCACGGACGATGACATAGGAGAAGGACCTTAGTTTAAGTGATGCGCCTGAATGCAAGCTATATCGAAAGAAGTTTGTATTTATTTACATTTAAGTTAGCGAAAACCCCAAAAAACAGCAATGAAGTCTGTTTAAAGGACGGTTAAGGATAGGGCTGGCCCTGGTTGGGTGCCAGTCAAAGCAAAGGTAGCAAAAGCCCAAATTGCGAGCTGTAGCTATCTCTACAAAAATGCTCGGGGCTTTGGGGGGCTACGGTAGGACGCTAACTCTACAAAAATGCCCGGGGCTTTTGGGGACTACGGTAGGACGCTAACTATTTCCGTAAGCGGGCATTTTTCTTAAGCATGTTGTTGGGTTTTTGGCGGCCGCTATGGCACCGGGCCTTGGTATGTTGTTGGATTTTTGGGCGGCCGCTACGGCACCAGGCCTTCCAGGGCGGCGGCGACCACCTTATGGTGGTCATCCTGGCGGAGCTCTATGAGGGCGGCTTGGGCCGCGTCAGCCTTGAACCGTTTGAGGGCATAGGCCACATGCATGCGGGTATGCCAACTCTGGTCTGTTCTCAGGGGTAAAATTGCGTCTAGGGCGGCGCTGGCTTGGTCGCTATTGGCCAGGGTGCTGAGGTGGTCTATGCCCGCGTTCATGACCGTCAGGTCTGAGCCTTGGATGGCTACCAGGCAAATTTCTAGCATGTGGGCAGGACTTTTGAGGTCGATCATGGCGGCTAGGATGCTGCGCCGCACGAGCCAGTTGCTGTTGTGGTGAAAGGTGTTGACCAAATGGGGAATCGCATCGGCACCATACATGGCCAGGGAGTTGGTGGCTTCTGCCTGCACGTTGGGATCTGAGTCATGGTCAATCATGGACTGCAAGACGGTATATCCTTCTGGGCTACGCTTCCGGCCTAGGCCCATGGCCACAAAAGAGCGCACTAAAAAGGCCGCATCGTCTTTTTTGCTAAGCAGTAGCGGACTGGCAATGTCAGCGTCATAATCTTTGAGGGCCACAATGCCCTTAAGACGCTCTTGAGAGTCGGCATGGCCAAGCAGCGTTTTGATGTCGGAGAGTTCCATGGATAATCTGTGCCGGTGCAGGCACTGTTTCTGATAATAGCGATGCCCTGATTGTAACATTGTGTAACAATAATGAGAGGCCAGTGTAAAGCGGCCCATGGATAAGGAATATGGCACCATCCCTCAGTCCCCACGTTAAGGAATTAATTGCGAAAGCTCGGATTGTTAGTTTTGATGGCTGGCAAGAACAGTTTGGCGCCGATGCGATCGCTCATCTGCAGTCCGCCGATGACCAGCGCGTCTATTTAGACGATGCGGCCCTAGCCGCCCTGCCCGCCGGTAAAATTTCTCAGCATTTGCGTCACCACGCCAGCGCCATTGTGGATGCTGCTCGGGCCCAAGTCTTGGCCCATTTTCCCGGCATTACTGAACCGGGGGGCGGGCTTTATCCAGCCGTTCGCGCCGAAGCCTGTTGGCGAGATTTTTGGCACTTTTTGCGTTGCATTACCTACGGTGTGGCGGCCCAACGTACCGATTACACCAGCAAAGCCGGGTTGGAATATATGGAGCAGCTCTATCAAGAACTGCAGGTTCCCCTAGATGCCATGGTGTACGGCCTCAAGGCCTTAAAGGTCGCCAGCCAAGACCAGTTACGTCAGCAGGGGGTGACCGTTGCCGATGAGCAGCTAGCCCCTTATTTTGACCATTTAATTGATTCCCTCAGTCGTTTTCAGACCGCCGATGC
This sequence comes from Leptothoe kymatousa TAU-MAC 1615, assembly GCF_018739865.1. Taxonomy (GTDB): domain Bacteria; phylum Cyanobacteriota; class Cyanobacteriia; order Phormidesmidales; family Phormidesmidaceae; genus Leptothoe; species Leptothoe kymatousa. The sequence continues at coordinate 668,380 of NZ_JADOER010000004.1, forward strand.
CTGACTTGTCCTCCATCCATGAGCCCTTTGTTAATGCCTGTATTCGTGGCGATTTAGCAACGGTTAAGCAGCGTTTAGTTGATGGTGCAAATATCGAAGGGATTTGGCGTAGCTGTACCGGCTTAATGTGGGCTGCGGCAGAAGGTCACTTATCGATTGTGCAGTTGCTTTTGGCTGTGGGGGCTAGGGTCAACGCTAGAAACGAAGTGGGTTATACGGCCATACTTTATGCGGCCGAGGCAGACCAACGAGATATTGTCCTAGCTCTGCTAGACAAAGAGGCCCATACCGATGTCAGTATTTGTAATCGATATCAAGAAACGATTTTATTGCTGATGGCACGCCAGGGCCATGGGGATATCGTGGAACGCCTGGTTCACCAAGGGGATGACCTGCACCACACCAATAAAATTGGTGATACGGCCCTCTATTTGGCTGTGGGTAATGGCCATGGCCCCACCGTGGCCAGTTTGATTCGTTTAGGGGCTAGGGTGAATACGGCCAATATTGGTGGATGGACCCCGTTGATGATGGCCTCTGCCCGTGGGGATATTGACATTATTGAATTGCTCCTAGCCCAGGGGGCCGATGTCAGCCCTCAAAATAATTGGGGCGGTACGGCCCTGAGTGAGGCTAAGCAGTCATTTCGTTCCAGTCAAGCCGTAGCTTTATTACGGCAAGCGGGCGCCGAATAGCTTATTTCTGAAACGGTGCTTTACAAGGGGAAATGTTGATCCTTAGATGGCTCAAAAGCCTTGACTACACATTTTCAGTTTTCTCCAGAATTCATCGTCTATTGTATCGTTTTGTATCTTTGCCCATGGGGCTTTAGGCTGTAGGGGGCAACGGGTTTAGTTGCTTTTATAAAGCTTGAAAGCCTATAATCCATTAGGTTTTAGTGTTTTTTAGGAGGCGCGCAAAAGTCGATTTGGTACCTCTATCACTTTTGTTTCGACTGGGTTCATAATTCTTGATGATTAGAGACCGCTTTTATATAAGAAGATGAACTGTAGCGAGTGTTTATGCTCAGTTGTGGTCAGACTTGTTCAGATTGCATGATGTAGGTCAAAAGCTTGTTACTACAGGGTTTTGGGCTTGTTTGCAGTTTCAACAGTGCTTTAAGGGCATAGTCAACCCTAAGCTTCTTAACATTCCGAGATAAATTATTTAGACCATTGTTGTCGTCTAGGAGATAGCATTAATGGCTTTTGGACCAGCTTCACGATTGGGCGTGAGCCTTTTCGACGAGACCCCTCCAGTCGAGTGGGTTCCTGGCCTTGATAGTGAGGGCCTCGAGTCTATTATCAAAGCCGTCTATAGACAGGTTTTGGGTAACGCTTATGTGATGGAGAGCGAGCGCCTAGTGGTGCCCGAGTCCCAGTTTAAGCGCGGTGAATTGACCGTACGCGATTTTGTTCGCGCCGTAGCGAAGTCTGACATGTATCGTGCGCGCTTTTTTGAAAGCTGCCCCCGTTATCGTTACATCGAGCTCGCGTTTCGCCATCTTTTGGGACGCGCTCCCAATGGTTTCGATGAAATGAAGGCCCACAGTGCCGTTCTCGATACTGAAGGGTTCGAGGCCGACATCGATTCTTTCGTCGATAGTGATGAGTATCAGAACGTTTTTGGCCAGGACTTCGTCCCCTATATTCGTGGGTATAAGACTGAAGCATGCAACATGGTTGGCTTCACCCACACGTTCGAACTAGTACGCGGTGCTTCCAGTAGTTCCCTTAAGGGCAGTGTCAGCGGCAAGAAGCCCCGCCTGAACTCCATGGTAATCAACGCGATTCCTGGGCCTGTTCTATCTCCGCTGTCCGCTGGTGGTACCTTCCAGACTCCTGCTGATTCTTCCCGGTCTCGCCACGGTGTGGGCGCTAGTGCTAACGGTAAGATCTACCGGGTTGAAGTCACTAGCTACCGTTCTAAGGCCTTTAATCGTGTGTCGAAGTTCCGTCGTGCCAATAAGGTGTACATGGTTCCCTTCGATAAGCTATCCGATGAATACAAGCGTATTCATAAGCAGGGCGGTGTAATTGCTAGCATCACCCTCGTTTCTTAGAATCTGCGATTTAAGATGGTCAGGCTGCCTTTTGGCTTTAGCCTGGCTGTTCTTTAAATTCGTTTTTGTGTTGAGAACGTTTGAAAAAACAGTAGGAGATTTTCAATGACAGCGTTTGAATTGTGGCCCGCAAGCAGCAGTGAAGATAAGCAAGCGATTATCCGTGCTGTATATCGTCATGTTTTGGGTAACCCCCATGTGATGGAAAGTGAGCGTCTCGTCAGTGCTGAGTCTCAGTTCTGCGATGGCTCCCTATCTGTTAGAGATTTTGTCCGCGCGGTTGGTAAGTCTGATTTTTACCGTAGCCGTTATTTCGAGTCCTGCGCTCCCTACCGCTTTGTAGAGCTAAACTTCATGCACTTTTTGGGACGCGCTCCCGAGAGTCAGGCTGAGCTTTCTGAGCACATTCGCCGTTGCGTAGAAGAAGGTTACGACGCAGAAATCGATTCTTACATCGATAGCGATGAGTACCAGGCGCGCTTTGGTGAGAATGTAGTTCCCTTCTACAACGCCAACTTGACTCAGGTGGGTCAGTCCCAGGTTAGCTATAACCGCATCTTCGCCATTGATCGTGGACCTGCCCAGGTTAGCAGCGCTGTTAAGTCTGCTCAGCTGGTTTCCCAGGTTGCCGGTGCTGAAAAGGGCAATAAGATTAAGGCTGCAGCGACTAACTTGAATGCGGGTACTACTAAGCGCTTCAAGATTAAGACCACCGCTGCTAAGTTTGATGCGCCTCGTCGCGTCAGCATGAACGAGTACATTGTTTCTGCTGATAAGATGACTCCTCAAATTCAGCGTATTCACCGCACTGGTGCGAAAATCGTGAGCATTACTGAAATTGTTTAATTTTTAGTGATGTGCGTCTTTTAAAGCCGCCTTGGATTTCAAGGTGGCTTTTTTTCACTCATTAATGTTTTGTGGCGTTGCTGATGCTCGGGATGATTACATCTGGGAGATGCGGTTCTATTGAGCGATTGCCGGATCGGTTCATCCTCTAAATCAGCAACAGCTTTTTTGTCTGGGTAGGCTGAAGAATTATCTGCAAGATACGTCATTGTTTTCAATCCGGAGGCTCAGGAGTCTTGCTTAGGTAGCTTCTGCTTCATAGTTTTGTGAGGTCGCGGCTCTAGGGCATTGCTTAATTCAGACATAGCTGGTGTAGACGAAGGCAATTACTGACAAATTCATGATCAACAACACTTTGTTCCGCCCTGAAGTATTGAAAACTAACAGGAAGAAGTTTAATCCTGATGGTTTTGATTTGGCGGCAGCGCTCAAAAAAAGGAAAGCGGCTGAAGCGGCTGAAGCGGCTACTCCTCCAACGGCTGATTTTGACGTTAATAAAAACTACCTAAGTCCGTTCTCGGATGGTCAACCTGTGGAGTTGGTTGGCACCACATCTGTGACGGATTTGGATGTTGTTATTCGGGCTGCCTACAAGCAGGTGTTTGGCAATGCCCACTTGATGGAAAGTGAGCGTTCGGCAAATGCAGAATCAAAGCTGCGCAGTGGCGAGATTACAGTATTAGAATTTGTGCGTCAGCTGGCTAAGTCTGATCGCTATCGTGCGATTTTCTTTGAAAATTGTTCTAATATTCGCGCGGTCGAATTAAATTTCAAGCATTTGCTGGGACGGTCTCCAGACGGCAATGGGGAAATTTCTGAGCATATTCAGATTTTGGCGGAAGGCGGCTTTGAGGCTGAGATTGATTCGTACCTGGATAGTGACGAATATTTCCAGGCTTTTGGTACCGATTTTGTTCCCTATTATCGGGGGCATAAAACTCAGTCCGGTCGCTCTGTGTCTGGCTTTACCCATTCCTCTCAGTTGGTGAAAGGGGCCTCTAGTAGCGACAAGTCCATTGCCAACAATACCGCTCCTCAGGTGCAAGCTGGGTTGCTGGGGGGTGCCCCAACCGAGATTCAGCCTTTGGCCACGTTGCCGCTTTCTACGCCAGTGATTCCTCCCCAGGAGTATGCGGCTCCGGAGCCACAGCTGACTAAGGCAGATTATATTCCGGTGTATAAGTCAGCGACGTTTTTGTCGGAGCCCGTTAGCCCCAGCGAGTGGGTGCGCGATTATAACGCTAAGCAGGCGGCCGCCACATTCCCGGCAGCGCGTTTGAGTCAGCCGGTGCAGCAGTTTTCCGGTGCTTCTATTGAAGATAAGGATATTCTGATTCGGTTGGCCTATAGGCAGGTGTTTGGCAATGTGCACCTGATGGAGAGTCAGCGGTTGCTGACGGCTGAGTCGCAGTTTAGGGACGGCACTTTTAACGTTAAGCAGTTTGTTTGTGCCCTGGCGAAGTCGGACGCTTATCGGGCGCTGTTCTTTGAGAGTTGCTCTAATATTCGCGCCGTCGAATTGAACTTTAAGCATTTGTTGGGTCGCGCCCCTGACAACTTTAAGGAAGTTTCTGAACATCTTGGTATTTTGGCCGCGGGCGGTTGGAATGCTGAGATTGATTCCTACTTTGAAAGTGCGGAGTATGACCAGAGCTTTGGCACCGATACTGTGCCTTACTATGTGAGCTACTCTACGCAAACTGGTAAGAATGTTGCTGGCTACAATCGTATCTTTGAGCTGGTTAAGGGCTTATCGAGTAGCGATCTCACCATTTCTGAGTCGATTCAAACCAGTCAGCGATCGCAGCTTCAAACCGATCTGCTCAAGGGCTTCCAGCCTAATAAGGAGAACGTCTTCAATCCCAAGGGATTCCAGTTAGCCAAGGCCGTTGGCGCTCCCGTCGTTGTTGCCAAGATGGATTCGGGTTCGGCCTCGATCACGGCTGCCTACACCGACGCTTTTGCCGAACAACAGCCGGTTGAGCTGGTGCCTGGAGATAGCACCGGGCAAATCGACATTGTTATCGAGGCGGCTTACAGACAGGTGTTTGGCAATGCCCACCTGATGGAAAGCGAGCGTTTCCCCACAGCCGAATCTCAGTTGCGGAATGGTGACATTACTGTTCTAGAGTTTGTGCGGGCCCTGGCGAAGTCAGATCGATACCGCACCTTGTTCTACGAACGTTGCACCAACCTCAAGACAGTTGAGCTGAACTTTAAGCACCTTCTCGGTCGTGCCCCTGAGAGTGGCGAAGAGATTTCCCATCACATTCAAATCTTGGCTGAGCAAGGTTTCTATGCCGAAATCGATGCCTATATCGATAGCGATGAGTATTTCCAAACCTTTGGTGCCAATGTTGTTCCTTACTTCCGGGGCTATCAAACCCAGACCGGTAAGGGAATGGCCAGCTATACCCACTCTTTCCAGCTATTGCGGGGTGCTTCCAGCAGCGACAAGCAGCTAAGTCAGTATGGCGCGGCTGATGTTGATCGGGCTATTCTCTCCAATCACTCCAGTCGCATTCCCGATATCTCTGAACAGACCGTACCTGTGGCAGACATTCGGCCTCAGCCCAAGCAGACGCCTGCCGTTGCTAGCCCCGACTACGCCTTTGGCCTAGATGCCACCAGCCCCCTATCGGCGGTTGAGCGTACGGCTATTTGGCAAGGGCAATACAATGCCATGGCCAATGCCGACCCCGTTAAGCTTAGCCCTGGTGCATCCGATGGAGATGTCACCCTGGTGATTAACGCCATCTACAAGCAGGTGTTGGGCAATGCTCACATTATGGAAAGTGAGCGGCTAGCCAGTGCTGAATCCCAACTACGCAATGGTGATTTGACCGTTCGTGGATTTGTGCGGGTGTTGGCCAAGTCAGACTTGTATAAGTCTCGCTTTATCGATAATGCCCCCCGCTATCGCTGCCACGAGCTGAACTTCAAGCATCTTCTAGGCCGTGCCCCCGAGAGCTACGACGAGACTGTGTACCACAGTGCCATGGTCGACAACCATGGCTATGACGCGGATATTGATGCCTACATTGATAGTGATGAATATGAAACCGCGTTTGGTGAGCATGTGGTTCCTTTCTATCGGGGCTATAAAACCCAGACTGGCAAGAGCCTGTTGGGCTATGTCAATATGTTTGACCTGCTCACCAGTGCGTCTACCAGTGATAAGGCGGGGTCCACTAAGGCCCGGGTGGAGAAGCGTCTCTCCTATGAGAATCCCATTAAGGTTCAACCGGTCACCGACGGTAACGTTCTGATTCAGAAGCTGTTTGGTCTGATCTAATTGCATCCTCTCAGTTAGAGATTTGCAGTGTTTAAGCCCCATGACTTCCCAAAAGTAGGAAGTCATGGGGCTTAGTTTTGGTTAGATGAATCGATCATTGGGCAAAACGTTGCGATCGCATAGCGCGATATCGCTTGTTTATTTGTCGCCTCTATTACTATTCGTTACGAAATATGTCCTTGAGAACATTAAGAAAAAACAAGTTGTTCTCATTTAGCCCTCAAAATCCGATATCAGTCTTAAATAGGGCCACGTTTTTGACCATTAGCTTTAGCGACGTCTAGGTTGTTCAAAACAGTGGGTTCAACCTAGGTATTTCCCCTGGATGGCTGTTGGCCTGGGACCTAATGCTAATAATACACAGAGATTATAGTTGGCCTGCTATCTGTGAGCTGATCAGCGCTGTTTGCTGACTTAGCTCTAACGGTACGCCCTTTAGCAAACTCAAATTTATTTCGGAGGATTGTTCCATGGCACTTTGGGTAACCAATGCTGTGCCCGTTGAACTTCGCCCCAATGCAACCGAGGATGACCTGCAAACGGTCATTCGTGCTGTATATAAGCAAGTTTTAGGCAACCAGCATGTGATGGAGAGCCAGCGTTTAATTAGCGCTGAGTCTTTACTGCGTGATGGCGATATCACAGTTAGAGGATTCGTCCGGGCAGTAGCCCAATCAGAGCTTTATCGCTCCCTCTTTTTTGAGAGTTCTTCGGCTTACCGTTTTATTGAGCTAAACTTCAAGCACTTGCTTGGTCGTGCTCCTCAAGAGCAATCAGAAATCGCCAACCATGTAGCGCTTTACAATGAGCATGGCTATGTAGCGGAGATTAACTCCTACATCGACAGCGATGAGTACACTGCCAGCTTTGGTGAAAATAGTGTGCCATCGGTGCGGGGTAACCAAACCCAGACGGGTGTTAAAAACGTTGGCTTCAACCGTACGTTTGCCCTTGAGCGCGGTGATGCTACTAGCGATCGCAGCAACCAAGCTAAATTAATTAGCGATTTGGGTGGCAATTTAGCGACTAAAATTGCAGCGCCCCAAGCGGGGACCGGTCGGACCAGCACTAATAAGCGATTCCGGATTACGGCTAGTACCTCTACCGCTGCAGCCGCTCTGGGCCGTGTTAGCAAGCAGCAGTACGTTGTTTCCTATAGCCAGATGTCCCAGCGTATTCAGACTATTTTGAAGTCGGGCGGCAAAATTCTGAGCGTCACTGAAACCAACTAGGTTTAGCTCTCAGATACACCAGCAGAGAATTCATTCTCTGCTGGTGTTGTGTTGTAAAAAAGTTCCGTGCCAGTCGCGGATTAATCATCACTATTCTTTAGGAGAAAAGGTTATGTCCCTTTGGATTAATAATGAAGCAGTTGAGCTGCGCCCCAATGCTAGCGAAGAAGACCTACAGGTTGTTATTCGTGCTGCGTACAAACAAGTTTTGGGTAATGCCCATGTCCTAGAAAGTCAGCGTCTAACCAGTGCTGAATCTATGCTCAGAAATGGGGAAATCACTGTGCGTGGTTTTGTCCGTGCCGTTGCTACTTCGGACATCTATAAGGCTCGCTACTTCGATAATGCCTCTCCTTACGGATTTATTGAGCTGAACTTCAAGCATCTGTTGGGTCGTGCTCCCCAGGACCAATCTGAGATTGCTGAGCATGTGCAGACCTACAATGCATCTGGCTACGATGCTGAAATTGATTCTTATCTCGACAGTGATGAGTATCTGTCTGCCTTTGGTGAAAATGTTGTGCCCTATGCCTGTGGCGCTAGCCAAACGGGTGTGAAGAACGTGGCCTTTAACCGCATCTTTGCCCTAGATCGTGGCTATGCCGCTAACGATACTACTAAGGGTGCCAAGCTAATTAGCGATGTTGCCGGTAATCTGGGTACTAAGATCAAGTCCCCTGCTACCGCTTCTGGTGCCTATAGCAACACAGGCAAGCGTTTCCGCATTGTGGCCACCAAGGCTAACTTTGGTAGTCGGGTCACTAAGAGTAACTACAGTGTGGAAGTTGGCTTCAGTCAGCTATCTAACCGCATTCAGAACATGCAGCGCTCCGGTGCCACCATCGTTAGCATTTCAGAAGCATAGGCCTAGGTTTCTGGCTTATTAGGCATGAAGTTTTTACGGTAGTGGCTCAACTTTTGGAGCGATTGTTTGTAAAAACTATCTTGCCTAATGAGTCGGTTGTGTTTGAAAAGTTTGGTGTATTGCGAGGTAATAACCATGGCAGGAATGATAACAACGGGTTGTGCCGGCGTCAGTGACTACGGCTCCCGTTCGGTGACAATCGATGTGGCTAATGTGGCCCGTCAAGATGTGGCAAAAACTAGCAACTATCAGGTGAAGGTTCCTTTTAGCCAAATGTCCCAAACCATGCGAAATATCGCTGAGTTAGGCGGCAATGTGGTCGGCGTCTCTGTGTCTGGTGCGGCTCCGGCTTCGACTGGAAGTTCAGATGACTAGATAGTCGTTACTATTCTCCTCATGCTTAAAGCCTGCAGGTATTGACAGTCTCCCATTGTCTATCCTGTGGGCTTTTTGGTGCTATGGGGGAATGTCTTTCTGGCTTTGACCTGTGGGCGCAAGGCTATAAAATTAAAGGCCTACGCAAAAAAAGTTTTACCTCAATGGATATTGAAACCTTTGTCGAACGCTCAATCGGTGAATGGCGATCGCAACGCAGCGCCCATCATTTAGCGTTTGGTCATTTCGAAGAAGTGCGCTCCACCATCAATATCGAATCGCTCACAGTGGATACCCCAGGAGTTTTAGACCTGTGTCAGCGTTATGAGGTGTCTCCTGAGCACATCGTTAGCCCGTTCAAAATGACTTGGGAAGGGGAATCTGACTGGGATGAAGATGAAGTCATGGCCGGTTCCACGATTTTAATCCCCGTTCCTGACAGTGCAACCACTGGGAAACTGCTGCGTGAGCAGGGGTATGCAGAGACCATGGAAGCGATGGGGTCTTATTGTCTCACCGATGACGGCACCTTTATTTTGACCACCGCCTATGACCGGGCAGCCGCGGAAGAAAAAATTTGGTTTGCGACGCCCAACTTGCGTTTTCGCGTGTCGTTGATTAAGACGAGCAGCGGTAAAGGCGTAACAACAGCGAGCTTCTCCTCAGAGGTAAGACGGGGCGTAAAAAGCTAGGTCGAAGATTTTTGGGCTACTAAAATTTATGTAGATAGCTCAACGGACTTGCAGTTTCGTCAAGCAGACTTGCACTTTACTCAAGGGGAGCTATCCTTGGAGGCACTTTCATTAAGAGGAAACTCCTATGGTAGGTATTACCAGTGGCTCTGCCTTGAGTGATGATCGCTCACGCGCTGTGGTGATTGATGTAGCTGGCATGGCAAATCAGACGATTTCCAGAGTTAGTAATTACCAGGTCAAGGTTCCCTTTAGCCAAATGTCGGCGGCTATGCGCACGATTTCCGCCCAGGGAGGGAAAGTGGTGCATGTTTCAGTTCAGGGTGGGCCGCCCCAAGCTCCCCAAACCCCACAAGAAACCCCAGATTCAAAACCGGCAAAAGCTACAACCAAGAAAACTGGCACCAAAAAAGCGGCTAATAACAAAAAGAAAAATATAGTTTCCCGCTTGACGAATCGGAAGGGACGTCGTTCTAAGAAAACCTCCTAGGTCTGTTGCGGCGCTATCAATATAAAAAAAGGTCAGGCTATCACCCTGGCCTTTTTTTTGCTTTGTATAGATGCGCCCTCACCTAGGTTGGGAAGATTTGGACACCTTAGTAATAGGGAAGTATGGTGTGATGAAGACGCAGGCGTGTCATCCAATGTTGATATTTTGTAGTGCGATCGCATAGAACTGACTAGCGTCTAACCCCTATGCTTGCTTACACTAGAAACTAAAGGACTTCAGCCCAGGGCAATAGCAAAGTGAGCTTTACGATGTGACCAAGACTCTTTAAGAGACAATCACAACAGCTCATCACAATGTTGTTCTAAATTGAATAAAACGCTCGTCAATAATTTTAAGAAACTTTAAGAAATGGTGCTTTCTAGCAGTGCTGACGTCTCTTACTCTCAGGATTTTGTAACCCTGGCCCGTTGGATGTCTGGGGATTTTAGTAATCAACACCAGGCGTTTGAAAACCCTAGGAAATTTGCCCATATCCGTATTTTTTTTCGTCCCCTTCCCTATGAGTTTTTCTCTGGAGTTGGGCTATATTCTGAGCAAACACAGGATTACGATCTCTGGAGTCCCTATCGTCAAGGTGTTCATCGCCTTGTGGATAAAGGCGATCATATTTATATTGAAAACTATGGACTTAAGGACCGGTTGCTATATGCCGGCTCTGGCCATAACCTAGACATTCTCAAAACCATTACCCCCGACTGTATTGAACGGCGAGAAGGCTGCTCGATGGTATTTAGGCGTGAAGGGGATACGTTCATTGGCAGCGTAGAGCCCGGCAAAGCCTGCATTATTCCTAAACAAGGAAAGATGACCTACCTCACCAGCCACGTGGAAATTACTGAAAGCACCTGGATGAGTGTCGATCAGGGGATGGACGTGGAGACGGATGAGTACGTGTGGGGCTCCACAGAGGGCATTTTGACGTTCCGTAAGCGCGCCAGTTTTGACAATGAATTGCCGTTCATTTGACGTTCCGTAGGCGCACCCGTTTTGCTAATGAGCTGCCGTTCATTGGCAATGCCGTCAGGTGCACCCGTTTCGATCATGAACTCCCTTTCATTTGCAATTCCGTAAGGTGCGTCAGTTTTGATGATGAACTCCCTTTCTAAAGAACGTAAAACGACTAGAGAGATTGAAAAGACTACGGATCATCGACATTTAGACCTTAACGACCTTAAAGAACTTCGGGTTTCCATGCTTCCTCCCCAGGCACAAAAAAAGATGAAATCGTGGATCCGCAGTCGTCATTTGATTCGGTCGGGCAATTTTTTTATTTTTGAAACCGTTGAGTATTCCACGGTGGAAAAGTTTCAAGACTGTTTAAAAGCCCTAGGGGGGACGTTAATCTCCGTCAAACCGATGAAAAAAATATGGATTGGCGATCATCGGCGAGTGGTTTTATATCAAGCCAAGGCGAGTTTGCACACGCCCCACCACGATCTGCAGCAATATTGGATTAAATACGGCAGCTTCCACACTCGGTTTGATGAACGGGCGTAGGTTGGACATGGCCTACGATCCGGTGTTTGTTGGGGCAAAATGCTTGCCGTTCGGTGGCTCCAGCCTTTTGTATCGGATGATTGAGCTGCCTTGACAGGCCATCCGAACTGCTATCAAAAATCTTAAAAATTAGAAAACTGTGTATCTTGTAACGGAATGTTGCTTTGTTTTCACTAACTGAGACATAAGGGCCCACGATTGCATATTGTTTTTATGGTGATAAACGCAAACGAGACGAGTTTGTTATCACCAACGAAAAGTTTTTAACAAAACAAGGAGAGCTCAATGCTTGACGCTTTTTCTAGAGCGGTTGTATCCGCTGATGCCAGCACTGCACCTGTAGGTGACCTATCTGCCCTTAAGGCATTTGTTGCTAGCGGCAACCGTCGTCTAGACGCAGTAAACGCAATCGCTTCCAACGCAAGCTGCATGGTATCCGATGCAATTGCTGGAATGATCTGTGAGAACCAAGGTCTTATCCAAGCCGGTGGTAACTGCTACCCCAACCGTCGTATGGCTGCTTGCCTACGTGACGGTGAGATCGTTCTCCGCTATGTAACCTACGCTCTACTAGCAGGCGATGCATCCGTTCTAGATGATCGTTGCTTGAATGGTCTAAAAGAGACTTACGCAGCTCTAGGCGTACCTGCAACTTCCACTGTACGTGCCGTACAGATCATGAAAGCACAGGCAGCCGCTCACATCGCTGACACTCCTAGCGAAGCTCGCGCCGGCGCACGTCTACGTAAGATGGGTTCTCCCGTTGTAGAAGATCGTTGTGCTTCCTTAGTTGCTGAAGCAGGCAGCTACTTTGATCGCGTTATCTCTGCTCTAGGCTAAGCCCTAAGCGAGATTGCTCTGACTAAATCACGATCAATTTAACTACTGGAGAAATACCAAAATGAAATCTGTTGTTACCACTGTGATCGCTGCAGCTGATGCAGCTGGTCGTTTTCCTTCCACTTCCGACCTAGAGTCCGTACAAGGTAGTCTTCAGCGTGCCGCTGCACGTATGGAAGCTGCTGAGAAGCTTTCTGGCAACCTAGATAACGTTGCTAAAGAAGCTTACGATGCTTGCATCGCCAAGTATCCCTACTTGAACAACGCTGGTGAAGCTAACTCCACTGACACTTTCAAAGCAAAGTGCCTACGTGACGTTAAGCACTACATGCGTCTTATCAGCTACAGCCTAATCGTTGGTGGTACTGGTCCTTTGGACGAGTGGGGTATTGCTGGTCAGCGTGAAGTATACCGCGCCCTAAACCTACCCACTGGCCCCTACGTAGCTGCTCTAAGCTTCGCTCGTAACCGTGGTTGCGCTCCCCGCGACATGTCTGCTCAGGCTCTAACTGAGTACAACGCTCTTGTTGACTATGTAATCAACTCCCTATCCTAAGTGATTGGGCCCCTATCCTAAGGGTCGGTTACTAGATTAAGAGCTTGACTGCATTTAGGTAGTCGAAACCTGGAGATTCGTAAGGATCTCCAGGTTTGTTGTTGTTGTATAAACATACTAAAAATGGCTTCTTCTGATTTTGGAGAAGCCATTTTTTTTACACGCTATTTTCTGACTGCTAATGCGAAATCCTGACTGATAGCGGCCGATATCGAAGGGCGGTTTCAGCAATAAGCCCAAGCCACATCCGTTAGGGATTGCCTTGGTCGGATTGCCACGTTTGAACCGGCCTGGCTGAATTCAAATTGGGAGTGTGATCGCTGAAATAGAGGTTTGGACCCCTTACCTGCTCGGCATTCAATGGGGAACGGCTAAATTTGTAGTTTTGTAACATTTTTAAGCTTGTTACCGAGCAGCGCTCAGTCGCTGGCGCTTTGTTTTCAGGGTTAGAAATTGCATGGGCTATTCAATGGACCATGTTGCCAATCTAGTTAAAGCTGCATGGGACTAGGGTTTTCGTCCAAAAAAAAATAATCCTCGGGCCAGTGGAACCAAGCCGTTGATCGCCTTCCGGCTCAATTGACGGAAAACCTTTCCACTGATACGATCACGTCTGTATCCTCTGTCCCGTTTGGGTTTCAAACCCATACTGTTAAAGGGACAGAAATTGTAAAGCCACATTCTAATAATAGTCGAGACTTTTGCGATTATTTGAAGTGGTAGAGCTGTAAAAACTGTTTTTCTAAGGGCTTAGGAAATGCTTAAAAAGTTGTCTGGTGTCTTGGAGCTAAAGCTGCCATTACTTGATAAGGGTGAATCAAGTCGGCCAAAAGCTGCTGAGTCAAAGCCTGTTGCTGCCCCCAAGCCCCCTCAGGATACTAAGACTGCGGCTGCCGCTCCTGCCGTTAGCAGTCAGGCTGCACCAGCGAGTGCCGCTACAACGTTGCCAGCGAAGTATATGTCCGCCGTGGCGGGTAGCCCTATTGCTGAGTTTATTAACGAAACTGCATCCGTCGAGAATGCGGACCTAGTCATCGAAGCTGCCTATAAGCAAGTTTTTGGCAATGCTTATTTAATGGACAGCGAGCGTTCCAAGGTAGCCGAGTCTAAGGTGCGCAGCGGTGAGATTAGTGTTCTAGAATTTGTTCGCAGCTTGGCAAAGTCCGATCGATACAGAATGCTTTTCTTTGAAAAGTGTCCTAATGTCACTGCGGTTGAGCTCAATTTTAAGCATCTGTTGGGTCGTGCCCCTGACAGTTACGAAGAAATTGCTCAGCATCTTAGAATTTTGTCAGAAGAAGGATTTGACGCAGAGATTGATTCCTATCTTGACAGTGACGAATACTTTTGTACGTTTGGGGATATGCAGGTCCCTTACGTTCGAGGCTATACCAGCCAAGTGGGTAAGTCCTCCGTGGGCTTCACCCGTTCCTTTGCGTTGTTTGGTGCCGCCTGCAGCAGCGATAAGTCTAAATTTGCAGATGCAGCTACTGCTGATCTGAAGCCCGGCTTGTTGCAAAGCTCCCCCGGCACTATTCCTCCCCTTAACCCAATTCCTGATTCAGCCGCCCAGGTTCCGGTTAAGGTGCCGATGCCTCGCTACCCTCAGGAGTTGAAGCTCATGGCGAGGGAGCTGTTGTCGGAAATTCAGGAAAGACAGGGTAAAGGCCCCTATTGCAATTACTAGGCTTGAACCCATGGGCAATGCCCTAGTTGGGCATTGCTTGGTTATATGCAAAATAGGGATGGTTCCCTTGAAGAGAACCATCCCTATTTTGTTTTTGTGTCCTATGGCAAGGGTGGGCCATGGGCCGATGGCAAAGCGGTTGAGAATGGGTTTGATACGTCAATATCCCCATGCTCAAACTGCCCGGTTAAGGTTTAACGGAAATTCCGCTGTTGCCACTTGTTCAGACGGTTAGCGCCAATGGTGGCTAACGCCTGGGCTTCCATAAGTTCGCCCCGTAGTCGTTCAATTAAAGCGGCTTTTTCGTCAGACTGCCGGGAGGGACTGCTACCCAAAACTGCTTTTGTCTGGGTGCCTTTTCTCAGCACAGATGCGCCAATGCTGGCGGAAGGACGCAGGCTTGCCAACTGTTGTTGCAGTTTGGCAATGAGTAAATCCTGTTCGCTAGTTTGGGGTTGGGGGGTGGCAGGCGTGGGTGTTGTTGTCGGTGGAGTAAATTTAAACACCTCTGCCAAAATATCTTGGGCATCGCGGGGCTTGCTGACCTTGGGCTCCTGATAGGGCAGGATGCCATTGGTCACCCGTGGGCGATTATCCGTTAGATCCTTGTCGCTGCTGGAGGCTCCCTTGAGTAACGACAACATGTTGGTAAATTCCACCATGGTTTGCCCTGGAGCGCTTTCGTAACCTCGATAGTAGGGCACGATATTCTCACCAAAGGCGTTGTTGTACTCATCGCTATCGATATAGCTATCGATGTCGGCGGCATAGCCTTCGGTATCCAAAATTGCGCTGTGGGCCTTCATTTCAGCGAAGTTTTGTGGTGCCCGCCCGAGCAGGTGCTTAAAGTGCAGCTCCATGGCGCGATACCGATAGCAGTTGGTAAACCGAGACTGGTAGAGCTCCGATTTCGCCACCTGGCGCACAAACTCGCGCACGCTAAGTTCTCCATTTCTGAGTTGAGACTCGGGCACTACCAAACGCTCACTTTCCATAATGTGGGCATTGCCCATCACCTGGCGATAAACTGCTCGAATGACCACTTCAATCTCATCTGTGGAAGCACCGGGGATGAGTTCGACGGGTAGGGTTTGTCGGAAGGGGGCATAGCCCTTGAAGGTGTGCTGGTTAGCAACTTGTTCGGGGGTGGGTTCGGGCTCTGCCTGGAGGAAGGTGGGGGTGTAGGTAATGTCGGCGGGGCTGCTTAGGGGTGCGATCTCATCAATCTGCTCAGCCATCAGTGCCTTGGTTAGCCGTGCTTGGGATTGATAGTAGGCAGGATTGTTGTCATTGCTCGCGTTACCGCGCAGCAGCCGCAAGAGATTGGCAAACCCCGCCACCTTTTGCCCGGTGGGAGACTGATGCCCACGATAATAGGGCACGGTGTTTTCGCCAAAGGCTAGCAGATATTCTTCACTATCCAGATAGGTGTCAATGTCTGCCTCAAAACCATGGGTTTCTAAAATGTTGCTATGGTCGGCAATGTCGCTATAGCTGTTGGGGGCACGGCCCAGGAGATGTTTGAAATTTAATTCAATAAACCGGCTGCGAGAGCAAGGCTCGAAAAAGCGGCTGCGATATAGTTCAGATTGGGCCACCGCTCGGATAAACCCACGCACACTAATTTGGCGATTGAGTAAAAGAGATTCGGCCTCTGCCAACGCCGCTCGCTCGCTTTCCATCACATGGGCATTGCCCAACACTTGGCGATAGACGGCTCGGATCACCACATCAACCGCTTCCGACGAGTCATGGGCCCACAGTTCAACGGGGTCTGCTTCATTAAAGGCCTGGGTGCCCAGTTGAATGGCCTGCGGGTCGGCCTTTGCCACAGCTAGCTCAGGGTGCATGAGGGCATAGGCTTCAGCGGTGATGGGGGTGCGCCATTCGGTTTTGGGCCGGGTGACGGGGGCGATTTTGCCTACGGCATTGCCCATGGTGGCCTGATTTAATCGGGCTTGTTGACTGTTGGCCACATTGTTGTCATGGCTGGCGGCCCCCCGCAATAGTTTTAGAAAATTGGGAAAACCCGCCACTTTTTGCCCGGTGGGAGAGCGATGCCCGCGATAGAAGGGCACCGTGTTTTCCCCAAAGGTGCGGTAATACTCATCGCTGTCGAGGTAAGAGTCAATTTCTGTTTCGAATCCCGCAGACTCTAGAATGTCGCTATGGCTGGCAATGTCGTCGTAGCTGTTGGGGGCACGACCCAATAGGTGTTTAAAGTTAAGTTCGATGGAACGATTGCGCGAGCATGGCTCGAAGAACCGGGAGCGATATAGGTCAGATTTTGCCACGTGGCGCACAAAGTCGCGGACGGTGATGGCGCGGTTATGGAGCTGTGATTCGGCCTCTGCTAAGGTTGACCGTTCGCTTTCCATCACATGGGCATTGCCCAGCACCTGCCTGTAAACAGCGCGAATAACGACATTAACGGTTTCTAAAGAATCACTCGGCCATAACTGCACAGGATCTGTTTCATCAAAGGCTTGGGTGCCTAACCTAATGGCAGAATTGATAACAGGATTTGCAAATGTGCTGACCATTCACCGTCTCCAATTTTATAGTTGTGTCGACTGAACCAGGGCTATGTTCTAACGAGAAAACACAGGTACCTAGTCGTGCTAAATAGTGTGTATTGTTACCATTTTATTAAGATTAGGGTCTGGAAACCTTGATGAATTGTTACGACTCAGCTGTTTTGTGGCTCAACCCTAGAACGCCCCATCCAAAGCAGGAGGTTTGACCGATAATGGAAGGCGGCATAGGGGAGATAGAATACGGTTTCCTTCTCCATTCTGGATTCCTAACGGCACTACATCTATGGACTCGCTACTAACTCAGCTGCATGAAAATCTAGAAAATCTTGAGAAGAGTCGTGGTGATCGTGTAGAAATTGAAAGCATTAAACGTCTGATTCGCGATCGACTACCGGCGGTTGATACGGCGCGAGTCTTGCCCCATAGGAAAACACCCGCAGGGAAAACTAAGGTATTGCATATGAACTATATGCATAGCGATACCTCGAAAACAACTGAAATAGAGTGTCTACGATTTTTTGCTAAAACCCTGGCTCAACTGGAGTTGCGTCTAGAAATTGTTACGGACGAGGGCTGTCGAGAGGAGATTGAGCGAGAACTCTCACAATCTGTTTATCAAGCCCTGGACTATGGTGTGGTCATCAGTCAGAATCCTGTCTCTAAGTGGGCTGAAGACAGTGTGGAATATTTGCAAAATGGTCAAATGGCGGTGCTGCAACCGTTTGACAATGAACTGCTTGAGTGGGCCATGACCGTGGGGCGAAAAGAACGATGGCAAGGGAAAATGAGTCCGTCCCTGTTGGAGGAGATTTTGCGGGACGATCATTTGTGGATTCTCTTGGGCGTCAGGGTGAATGAATTAAGAACGGGGTTAGAGTTAGAACGTGCCGCCCGGTTGCAAGGGCAGCATGTTGGCCATCTGAGGGCCTATATTGAGGGGGGCAATATGATTACGGGGGAGGATGCCACCGGTCAGCCAATTATTTTGGTGGGAAAGGATGCGATCGCAACCACCGCCCACATGTATCAACTCACCCCTGACGAAGCGAAAACCGTTATCGCTGAAGATTTTGGGTTAGATAGCATTGATCGGGTGATTGCGGTTGAGCAGCCAGGCAAATTTCACCTGGACATGGGCATGCTTTTCCTCGGCCATGGCAAAGTGATTGTCAATGACAGCAAAGCGGCCCTCAACGATGCCGTGGAAATGGCCGAGATGGTCCCGAGTGAAACCATGGCCAAAACGGCCACTAAGCTAACGCTGCAATGCAGTTTAGAAGACGACGCTGCCCAGGACTTACGGTTGGCAGGTCTAGAGGTGCGGCGAGAGAAACTGGAAAACGATGTGTTTTATAACTTCTTCAATGGTGAGTTTGTTCAGGGGGGAGACGGCTTAAACTATTACATTACCAACGGCAGCTTTAAAGATACCCAAGAGACCTTCGAAGCCTTGATGGTCAAGGAACTCCAGGTTGTTGAAAAAGTCTTTTTTAGTCCGCAGCCCGTGGCTCAAAAAAGTCTCCAAGAGCGTGGTGGGGTGGGTTGTCGTCTCAAAGGCTCAAGCCTGTAGTGTTGGTTTCGCCGCGGGTGGGGATAGGGGACTTATGGGTAAGAGCCCTAGAGCAAAAGGCCATAGCGGGCACCTCGAACGCTGACTTGGATTCGATCACTATCGAAGTGTTCCAGTAAGGTGAGCAAAATAAGTAACGCCGGTAAAATAATGTCGGCTCGTCCAGGTTCCATGCCGGGTAAATTTTCTCGCTGCTGCAGCGAACGTTGATTGAGCTGCTGATAGAGGGTTGTGATGGCGGGGCGAGTGAGGGGATACCCATCAATTGCATCAATATCATAGCGTTGTAGTTTTTGAGACAGGGCCGCCAGGGTGGTGGCTGTGCCTCCAGTTAATAGGACCGTTGTTTCAGGCTTGATGGTGGGCAGTTGTTGAAATAGCCCGCCGATTTGCGATCGCAGATACTCAAACTGGTCTGTGGAAATTTGTTGACTTAGTTGATAGCGCTCCTGGACCACCACCGCCCCCAGGGGCACGCTGGTTTGATATTCAATCTTGTCACCTCGGCCATAGACTATTTCAGTACTGCCACCGCCAATGTCAATCACCAAATACGGTGTTTGGTGGTGGATGGACGATAGGGAACTCAACGCCCCTTTAAATGTGTAGTGGGCTTCTTCCGCTGGGCTCAGGATCCGCACATCTAAGTTCAAGCGGTGTTTGATTTGTCCACAAAAATAATCACTATTTTGGGCCCGGCGCAGGGCTGCGGTGCCAAAGCAAATCATCTTGGTTGGGGAAAATGTACGGGCCAGGGCCACGTAGTCGGTTAGCCCAGCCAGGGTGCGGGCCATGGCGGCGTCAGCCAGACATCCCGTGGCGATCAGATTTTCCCCCAGACGGACTGTTTGGGCTCGGTCAATCACCGGTATCAGGGCGGACGGCATGCCCTGCTCCATGGCCGGCGCCGGTGTTGCGATCAGCAACAAAATTGAATTAGTACCAATATCAATGGCGACGACATGGGATGGGGAAGTGGCCATGGCTGTTTCTATCAATCTGTGTTGCTTTGTAAAACAAAATGCAATAAAAGGTAATCGAACTCAATGGAAATGGAGCTGTCGTTGTTAATTGAAGAAAAAATTTAGCTTCTGTGAGAGTCCTTGCTCCTGCTGGTTTGTCTGGGGATGGATGGTGCGCGGGAGCAAAAACAGTGTTAAGGAACTGGGGGCAAACCCGGAGACCGGGGTCAGAATATGGGGGAACTGTAGCCCTTGCGTCTAGAACTTACTCAACACCTACTATGCGTCCGATTCGTACATTTAACGTTACGCCCACCCTGCCTCCGTCGTTAGCGCCGTTGAAGCAGCTAGCGGAGAACATCCACTGGGACTGGGATGGCGGCACTATCGACTTGTTTAAACGCCTTGATCCTGAGCTGTGGGTATCCAGTCGCTACAACCCTATTCTGATGCTCAGCACCATCAGCCAAGATCGATTGCAGGCGGTGGCAGAAGATGGTGGGTTTATTGCCCAAATGAGCCACGCTGTTGAGCGCCTAGAGCAGTATTTGCAGGAGACCTCTTGGTACGACGCCAACCGTCAACAGCCGACGGAAAATGAGTGCTACGCCTATTTCTCCATGGAGTTTGGTTTGACCACTTGTCTGCCTGTGTATTCAGGTGGCTTGGGCGTACTGGCTGGGGATCATCTCAAAACCGCCAGTGATTTAGGTTTGCCCTTGGTGGGTGTGGGCCTGCTTTACCAGGAAGGTTACTTTGCCCAGTACCTGAATGCAGATGGTTGGCAGCAGGAGCGCTATCCCATCAATGATTTTTACAATATGCCCCTGACCCTGGAACGGGATGCCCAAGGGAATGAGTTGCGCATCTCTGTGGACTATCCTGGCCGTAAGGTCTATGCGCGCGTTTGGCGGGTGCAGGTGGGTCGGGTGCCGCTGTATTTGTTAGATACCAACATCGAACCCAACGCCCCTGAGGATCAAGACATTTGCGATCGCCTCTACGGCGGTGACATCGACATGCGGATCCAGCAGGAAATGATGCTGGGGATCGGCGGTGTTCGCATGCTCCAAGCCCTAGCCCTAAAGCCTTCGGCCTATCACCTAAATGAAGGCCACTCCGCCTTTTTGGCCCTAGAGCGCATCCGCATTCTGATGAGCGATCAGAACCTAAGCTTTAGCGAAGCTCAGCAGGTGGCTAAGGCCAGCCAGCTGTTTACCACCCACACCCCTGTTCCCGCCGGTATCGACCTCTTCCCACCCCATAAGGTCTTCCATTACCTAGGGCACTATGCCGCCCACTTCGGCCTATCCCATGAGCATTTTCTTGCGTTGGGTCGCGAAGTCGACAACGACAATGAGTCCTCCTTTAGCATGGCAGTCCTGGCCATTAAGATGGCCTCCTTTGTCAACGGTGTGAGTAAGCTGCACGGGGCCGTATCTCGTAAAATGTTTGGCGGTCTGTGGCCCCATTTGCCAGTGAATGAGGTGCCCATTACCTCCATCACCAATGGCGTCCATGCCCGTAGCTGTGTGTCTCGCTCCACCCAAGAACTCTACGACCGCTACCTAGGCCCCACTTGGGATAGTGCCGATGCCAACGATCCCCTATGGGATAAGGTGAATGCCATTCCCGATGAAGAAATTTGGCGCAACCATGAGAGCTGCCGCTCCCATTTGGTCATGTCCGTTCGCGATCGCTTGTACAAAGCGGTTAAAGAGCGCGGCGGCTCCCACCTAGAAATGGAGCGTGCCCAAGAAGTCCTAGACCCCAGCATTTTGACCATCGGCTTTGCCCGTCGGTTTGCCACCTATAAGCGCGCCACCTTGTTCCTGCGCGATGTAGAGCGCCTACGCAAGATTGTTGAAAATTCCCTTGGCCGTCGCGTACAGTTTGTGATCGCCGGTAAGGCCCACCCCAAGGATATTCCTGGTAAAGAGCTGATCCGCAATATTATTCACTTCACCCGCGATGAAGGATTGGATCGCTCCATTGTATTTGTGCCCAACTACGATATCCACGTGGCTCGTTGGATGGTTTCGGGCTGTGATGTGTGGTTGAACAATCCTCGCCGCCCCCGCGAAGCCTCTGGCACCAGCGGCATGAAGGCCGCCATGAACGGTTTGCCTAACCTCAGTGTTCTAGATGGTTGGTGGGATGAAGCCGACTACTCCAAAACCGGTTGGCCCATTGGTTCTGGAGAAGACTACGAGGACCAGGAGTACCAGGACGAAGTGGAAGCCAACGATCTCTATGAGCTGCTAGAGAACGAAGTGGTGCCCCTGTTCTACGATCGCAATGACCACGGTATTCCCCGGGGTTGGGTGGCCAAAATGAAGGCCGCTATCCGGTTGAATACCCCCGCCTTCAACACGGCGCGCATGCTGCAAGAATATGCCACCCTGGGCTACTTTGCTGCGTCCGATCGCGGTCAGCGACTAATGGCTGAAGGCTATGCGCCAGCTAAGGCGTTGTCCAATTGGCAGTCGGAACTACACCACCACTGGCAGCACATCTCCATCGGCGAAATTTACCTCTCCCACGATATGGAGCTGCAGGTGAATGAGCCCCTCCAGGTCACGGCTCGGATTCATTTGGGCCATTTGCAGGCGTCCGATGTCTTGGTCGAGTTCTATCAAGGTGGCATTGACATTGATGGCGAGCTCCAAGGTGGTCAGGCAACATCCATGGTTTACCGTGGCCAAGACCCTGATGGTAGTAGCCTCTACAACCTAAATGTGGCCTATAGCCACAGCGGTCTCCAAGGGTTCTCATTGCGGGTATTGCCCCAACACGAGCATTTGAGTAGCCCCTATGCTACTCGTCTAGTGCTGTGGGCGGATCCCGATAATGTCCGCATTGTCATTGGCCATGTGGAGTCTCCCTCCTTGGCCCAAGTTGGCGCTTAAAGACTAAATCCATGGGCTTAACCCTTTAGGGGTAGCCCCATAGCCTGCTTGTAACTAACCCACCGATGGGAACCTGGCCTCAGGTTTTTGTCGGTGGGTTAGTCATAGGGGGCTGTTGTTGTCGCTGTAGCGCGGTTTTTTCCACGGTTAATCTTTTGCCGGTGGGGTTGGCCCCGTGAGCCATCCCTCAATGGTGTGCAAGATAGCCTGGCTAAGGGCGCCATAGTCGTACCCTCCTTCCAGGCCAAACAACATTTTGGGGGCGATGGTTTTACACAGTTGGGTAAAGGCGCCATAGTCTGCTGGCATCAGGTTTACGCTAGCCAGCGGGTCGGCGGCCGTGGCATCGTATCCGGCACTGACGATTAGCAGGTCTGGTTCAAACCCAGTCAAAAACGGCAGCGCTTGCTGTTCGAATCGGGCCTGATACTCCTTAAACCCACTGCCGGGCACCATGGGAATGTTGCAGACGTTGTTGTGGCTGCCGGTTTCTGCGGCACTGCCCGTGCCTGGATAGGCGGGCATTTGGTGCAAAGAACAGTAGGCAATGTGGCGATGGGCACCCACCAGTTGTTGGGTGCCGTTACCGTGGTGCACGTCCCAGTCGAGAATGGCCACTCGATTAATTTCGGGCTGGGCTAGGGCATAGTGGGCGGCAATGGCGGCATTGCTAAGTAGGCAAAACCCCATGCCCTGGCCGTATTCAGCATGGTGTCCCGGGGGGCGGGCCAAGATAAAGGCCGATGTGTGATGATGGCCCACCACGTGGTCAATGCCGTCTAGCCAGGCGGCGGTAGCCAGGAGGGCAATGTCGTAGCTGGCGGCGGAGACGGGGGTATCACCATCCAGATGTCCGCCCCCCCGCTGGGCGATGCGTTTTAGCGTTAGCACATAGGCCGGATCGTGGACGGCGTTGATGTGCTCTAGGGGATTGCGATCGCAGGGTTCCACCCACTCCAGACTGGCTGCCAGGGCATGGTTTTTCAAAGTATCCACCACGGCTTGTAACCGACCTGCATTTTCCGGATGGCCCAGGCCCGTGTCATGGTCCAAAAACCGCTCAGAATAAATCATCCGAAACGGCGGCTGTTTCGATGCCGTGGAAGACACCATGATTTTTCTCTCCAGAGTCTTTAAAGAGTCGAGTCAACAGATCTTTTCAAAGGCCTTGTCAGCCCCCAATTGTTCCAAACCCCAAACCCATTTTCATCATCCTAAACGATCACGGCTAAACCCCTTTATTTAATAGGGTTACAGCTCCCCCCAGGAATAGCAATTCTGTGCTAGAATTTTACCCGTTCTCAGTGTAAAAATTTGCCGGGAAAAGCTGTCTTAGCGGTTTCGTTTATTAGGCTCTCAGAGGTTAATAAAAAAGCCCCCTGATAGCTCGTCAATTTGACCCAATTCCCGGTTGTTTGGAGTCTCCTTTTTGTATGAGTAACCCCCAAGACCGGATTGTATCCACCGATTTGCGCAACGAGATGTCACGCTCCTACCTAGAGTACGCCATGAGCGTAATCGTAGGGCGAGCCTTGCCAGACGCGCGAGACGGTCTCAAGCCAGTGCATCGACGCATTCTCTACGCCATGCACGAACTGGGGTTGACTGCAGACAGACCCTTCCGAAAGTGCGCCCGTGTTGTGGGTGAAGTGCTCGGTAAATATCATCCCCACGGAGACACCGCCGTGTACGATGCCCTGGTGCGCATGGCCCAGGACTTTTCCATGCGTTCGCCCCTGATCAATGGCCATGGCAACTTTGGCTCCATCGACAACGATCCGCCCGCCGCCATGCGATATACAGAGTCGCGGCTACATGCCCTGACCTCAGGCGCGCTGTTGCAAGATATCGAGTCGGAAACCGTAGACTTTGCCGACAACTTTGACGGTTCTCAGCAGGAACCCACCGTACTGCCTGCCCGCATTCCCCAGCTGTTGCTCAATGGCTCTTCGGGCATTGCCGTGGGCATGGCCACCAATATCCCTCCCCACAACCTGGGTGAACTGGTGGATGGTGTGATTGCGCTGATTCAAAATCCTGAAATTACCAGTCAGGAGCTGATGATGCAGCACATCCACGGTCCTGACTTTCCCACCGGAGCCCTAATTGTTGGCAGCAATGGTATTCGGGATGCCTATCTCACCGGTCGGGGGTCGGTGACCATGCGCGGGGTGGCCTCCATTGAAACCCTAGAATATACGGGGCGTCCCGATCGCGAAGCAATTATTATCACCGAACTGCCCTATCAAACCAACAAGGCGGGGCTGATTGAGAAAATTGCCGACATGGTCAACGATCGCCGTTTGGATGGTATTTCCGACATCCGGGATGAGAGCGATCGCGATGGCATGCGCGTCGTCATAGAACTCAAGCGAGACGCCTATCCCAAGGTGGTGCTCAACAATCTCTACAAGCAGACACCCCTACAGAACAACTTTGGCGTCAACATGCTGGCGCTGGTAAATGGCGAGCCCCAGCTCTTAACCCTGCGACAGTTCTTAGACGTCTTTTTAGAGTTTCGGGTAGAGACCATCACCCGCCGCACCCGTTACGAATTGCGTAAGGCAGAAGAGCGAGACCATATTCTCCAGGGATATCTCATTGCCCTAGACAATTTGGACGCGGTCATTGCCCTGATTCGCAATGCCCCCGATGTGGGCGCTGCCAAGCAGGAGCTGATGGAGTCCTATGAGCTATCCTCCGCCCAGGCCGATGCCATTTTGCAGATGCAGCTGCGACGGCTAACGGCATTAGAGGCAGACAAAATACAACACGAGCACGAAGCTCTCCAGGCAAAAATTACTGACCTGCGCGATATTTTGGCGCGTCGTGAACGAATTTTAGCCATTATCCAAGAGGAGCTAATCCAGCTCCGCGACCTCCATGCCAACGAGCGCCGCACAATCATTGAAGCGGCGGAAGATGAGCTCACCGATATCTCTCTCATCGCCAATGAGCAGGTAGTTATCTTGGTGACCGAGCAGGGTTACATCAAACGCATGCCCGTGTCCACCTTTGAGGCCCAAAACCGGGCCACCCGAGGTAAATCGGGCACCCGCATGAAAGATGACGATGCCATTGAGCATTTCATCACCTGCTGTACCCACGATCATGTCTTGTTCTTTACCGATCGAGGGGTGGCCTATACCCTGCGGGCCTACCAAATTCCAGAAGGGTCGCGGGTGTCGCGGGGAAATCCCATTGTGCAGATGCTGCCCATCCCTCGGGAAGAGAAGGTGACCTCTGTGCTAGGGGTGCAAGAATTTTCGGAAGATGTCTACCTGGTGATGCTCACCCAGGGGGGCTTTATTAAGAAGACGGCGCTGTCAGCGTTTAGTAACATTCGGGCCAACGGTCTAATTGCGATTTCCCTAGGAGAGGGCGATCAGCTTCGCTGGGTGCGATTGGCTCGGGCAGAAGACAGCATCATTATTGGCTCTCTCCACGGCATGACCATTCACTTTAGGGCCGACAATAATCAGCTGCGTCCCCTGGGTCGTCCCACCCGTGGCGTCAAGTCGATGTCCCTGCGGGATGGGGATCGCCTGATTAGTATGGATATTCTCGCGGCGACGGTGACCGACCAGGTGGCGGCATCCAGTAATGATGCAGAGGATGAGGATGAGAGTGAGCTGGACGCCGAAGAAGTCATCGGGCCCTGGGTACTGGTCATTGCTGCGGGGGGCCTGGGTAAGCGGGTGCCGGTGGATAATTTCCGCCTCCAAAACCGGGCTGGCATGGGCCTAGTGGGGATGAAATTCCGTAAGGAAAATGATGAGCTGGTGGCTCTACGGGTGGTGAATCCTAACGATGAACTGATGCTGGTGACCCAGCGGGGGATCATTATTCGCCAGTCTGTTGAGGCCATTTCGATTCAGTCGCGGATGGCCACAGGCGTTCAGCTACAGCGGTTGGATGATGACGATTCGATCGCTGCGGTGGCCGTTGTCCCCGAATTAGACATCGACGAGGAAGACTCTTTGGATGAAGAGTCCTCAGCTGAAGACTCTCTGTCCGAAGAGACAGACGCTCCAGGGGCAGAACCCGCAGCCGAGGCGGTCGCCGATGGTGGTGAAGATGTTGCGGCTGCACCAGAGGCTGAGGCAGATGTTGCGACAGAGACTGCGGCAGACGCCGAGACAGAGGCAGAGGCACCAGATACCGAGACTGAGGCAGAGGCCCCAGATACCGACGATTAACGGCCTGTATCAAACTGCTAAGACATTGTTACTAATCTGGTAGCAATATTTCCTAAAAATCAGCTGATTAATGCTTGACAAGTGCGGAAAATCGTGAATTTTCCGCACTTGTACCTATGAATACAGGGTATTTGTTACAAAGTCTGCTATTAGTAAGACTCTCACAGAAAAAAATTGGTATTAAGCGGTACTCTATTGGCAGCATGCCTGTAATTAGGGTTGTACCGTTCTAGGTACGTGCAGATGTTCAGTAGGCATAGATAGAAAAATGACTCAATTCCACGGGGTAATTGGGTTTGGATGGCTAGGGTTGGACCCAGGTGCTAACCTTGCCGTTGCAAACACATCCTCGATTACACAGTTCACAGATAGCATCGGCAGTCAGTTGGGTAATTTCTTACCTGGACTGCTGGCTGCCTTTTTGCTGCTGATTGTGGGTCTCATCGTCGCCACAATCGCTAAGGCCTTTGCCAAGTTTGTGCTCAATAAAACAAACCTGGACAATCAGCTGGCTGCTAAGGCCGGTATTGGTGAAGAAGTACCCATCGAGAATACTATCGGCAGTATTGTGTTCTGGGTGGTCATGCTCTTCTTCTTGATCGCCATCTTGAATGCCCTCAAGTTGGACGCGGTTTCGCAGCCCATCAGTGGTTTACTGCAAACCGTTTTTGAGTACGTTCCTCGCTTAGCCGGTGCTGGCGTCATCCTGTTTGTTACTTGGGTGATTGCTAAGATCGCTAAGTCCGCCGTTATAAACGGTTTGGGCCGTTTCAACCTAGATCAGCGTTTGTCTGAGCAAACGGGCGTTGACGGTGAAGGAAATTCGTTCCAGGTAAATGACACCCTTGGTAATGTCATTTACTGGTTTATTTTCTTGCTGGCACTGCCGCTAGTTCTCAGTGCACTACAGCTACCTGGTCTATTGGGCCCTGTGGAAGAGCTACTCAATGAGTTCCTCTCTGCAATTCCTCAGATCATCACAGCGGCTGTTGTGTTTGGTATTGGCTGGCTAGTGGCTAACATTGTCAAAGGCATTGTTACTAACCTGCTGGCAGCCACTGGTGTAGATAACTTTGGCAGCCGCTTTGGTATGTCCACTCGCGCTGGTGACGGTCTGTCCGTTTCCACCCTAGTGGGCACGTTGGTCTTTACCCTGATCATCATTCCGGTCGCTATTGCAGCCCTAAATGAGCTAAATATTGAAGCCATTTCGGTTCCTGCCGTAGCCATGCTGGAAGATGTGATGGCTAAGATCCCCCAGGTGCTCTCAGCTGGTGTGGTGCTAACTGTCTTCTACTTCATTGGTCAGTTCGTTTCTGAACTAGTGGTGGGTCTGCTGTCCGGTGTTGGCTTTGACAACATCACTAGCATCTTGGGTTTGCCCGAGCTGACTGGGCCTGAAACCGAGACCTTCTTGGCTGAAGGTGAGCCCATGCCCGCTGTGGACTCTCCCAGCAAAACACCGTCTGAAATTGTCGGTTTGATGGTGCTGGTAGGCATCATTCTGTTTGGTGCTGTCACCGCTACTGAAATTCTTGACTTCCCTGTTCTAACTCAGATTGTTAAGAACATCATGGCTGTTTCAGTACGGGTACTGAGCGGCGTGGTCGTCTTCGCCATTGGTCTCTATGCGGCTAACTTGGCCTTCCGTTTGATCAACGGCATGGGCATGTCGTCTTCCAATACCTTGGCTCAAACTGCACGTATTACCATCATTGCTTTTGTGGGTGCCATGGCTCTGCAGCAGATGGGTGTAGCGACTAGCATTGTCAATTTGGCCTTTGGTCTCTTGTTGGGGGCTATTGCCGTGGCAATTGCGATCGCATTTGGTCTGGGTGGTCGTGACGTGGCTGCCGATAACCTGCGTGAGTGGGTGGATCACCTAAAGAACTAACCTGGTTAGCTGGCATCGTCATTAGCTAAGCCAAGTGCTATGGGAACCCGATATGCGTCTACCGTGACAAAATCAAGGTTTTAGATAGGCAATGGCTTTAGTTATCGCCAGATAATAGTTACCCCGGAGTCTTACATTACAACCCGCAAACAGAGCTCATCCCTGGGCTCCGTTTGCGGGTTGTCCAATTCATAGGGGGGATCTGACGTCACGATTTTATTTTTTTAAGTAAGGTAAAGATAGTCTGGAAAAATACATCACACCTAGGCGTTTATACCTTAAAGTCTCACGGAGGCATTCCCATGGATAGCAACGAACTTGCACAGTATATTGAAGCCACTGACGGCATTAGTAAACCATGGCTACTAATACAGCTGCGGCTCAAGAAACTACAGGAACGTCGCCATGAGCTATCGCCGGATGATTACGCCCAACAGGTAGCCGATATTCACTCCGATTTAATGAAATTGGGGGAATGGTGGGTTGGCCAAGAAAAAAATGTTTTTTAGAACAGATGTGCCCATTGATACCTATTGGCCATAGGCACAGTTTAATCAGTACATAAGTAGTGACATTGAGGGTGGGAAACAGCAGCATGCTGGATAAAGACGCTGACCAAACGGCTAGCAACACTGCTTTAGATAAGGCCGCCCCAGGGCAGTCAAACGCTATGGACATTGATCTAGCGTCACCGAAGTACTACATCAGTCGCGAGTTAAGCTGGCTGTCGTTCAATGAGCGTGTTCTCCATGAAGCCCTCGATCCGCGGACTCCAATGCTTGAGCGGCTAAAGTTTTTAGCCATTTTTAGCAGCAACCTCGATGAATTTTTTATGGTGCGGGTGGCGGGCATCAAAAAGCAAATCGAGGCCAAGGTCAATCGTCGCACCGCCGATGGTCGCACTCCCCCCGATCATCTACAGGCCATCGGTCAAAAATTGAGGCCCACCTTTGCCAAACAGCAGGACTGTTTTCTGCAAGTCATTAACCAGCTGCGCTCCCATGGCATTCATCTGCTGGACTATGACGAGCTCAATAGCAAACAGGTCACCTACCTGCAAACCTATTTTGAAGAACAAATCTTTCCGGTGCTGACGCCCCTGGCGGTGGATCCTGGCCATCCCTTTCCATACATTTCCAACCTCAGCTTGAACCTGGCGGTGGTGGTGCGAGAGACCGATTCCGAAGAAACCCACTTTGCCCGGATCAAGGTGCCCAAAGTGTTGCCTCGATTCATCCAGCTGCCCAAATCCTTGCAGCCTGAGAATACCGTGTGGGCTGCGGTTCCGTTAGAACAGGTGATTGGCACAAATCTCCCATTTCTCTTTCCAGGCATGGTGGTGGAAGACTACTACACCTTTCGCATTACCCGCAATGCCGATCTCTCCGTGGAGGAGGACGATGCCGATGACCTGATGTTGGCCCTAGAGCAAGAACTACGCAAACGTCGGCTGGGGGGCTCTTTGGTGCGCATAGAGCTGCAAGCAAACACGTCCGCTGACGTGCGTGAAACCTTGCTCTCGGAGATGGACCTGACGGAGGATGATATCTATGAGGTTACCGGTCTCATTGGCTTAGCGGACCTGATAACGTTGATGGGGCTGCCCCTACCGGAGCTCAAAGATCCCGACTGGGCCGCCATCATCCCCTCCCCGTGGCATGGCATCAACCGGGATGATGCCGAAGGCGAAGGGGATGATGTATTTTCTATTATTCGTCGTCGAGATCGCTTAGTACACCATCCCTACATTTCGTTTGCCGCCACGGTGCAACAATTCATTACCCAGGCGGCGGCCGATCCCGATGTGCTCACCATCAAAATGACCCTCTACCGCACATCGGGCGATTCTCCCATTATCAACGCGCTTATTTCCGCAGCAGAAAATGGCAAACAGGTCGTTGCCTTAGTGGAGCTCAAGGCGCGCTTTGACGAAGAAAACAATATTAATTGGGCTCGTACCCTTGAAAAAGCAGGGGTACACGTGGTCTATGGCCTCATTGGTTTAAAGACCCACACAAAAGTTTCCCTAGTGGTGCGTAAGGAGCACGACGGCATTCGCCGCTACGTTCACATTGGCACCGGCAACTACAATCCAAAAACGGCGCGTCTTTACACCGATTTGGGGTTACTTAGCTGCCGGGAAGAACTGGGGGCTGACCTCACCGACCTGTTCAACTATTTAACCGGCTATTCTCGGCAAAAGGCGTATCGTCAGCTCCTGATTGCTCCCATCACCCTCCGGGAGCGCATGCTGGCCTTAATTCACCAAGAGATCACCTATGGTGCCGAGGGGCGCATTATCGCCAAGATGAATTCCTTAGTGGATCCCGGCATTATCCAAGCTCTGTACCAAGCATCCCAGGCAGGCGTGAGCATTGATCTGATCATTCGCGGCATTTGCTGCCTCACCCCTGGGGTAGAAGGGGTGAGTGAGAATATCCGCGTCATTAGTATTATTGGCCGTTTCTTAGAACATTCCCGTATTTTCTACTTCCACAACGGCGGCAACGAGCAGTTTTACATTGGCAGTGCCGATTGGATGCCCCGCAACTTAGATCGGCGGGTGGAGGCAGTCGTGCCCATTGTCGCCCCCCACTTGCAACGAGAATTAACCGAACTTTTAGAGATTTGTCTGACGGATAATCGTCAAGCCTGGCTGATGCAGTCCGACGGCACGTATATCCAGTGCCAGCCTGTTGCGGATGAACCCATCAACAGTACGCATCAGCGTCTCATGCAGCGGACTAAGGGTGCGAACGCGTATTAGATTGGTCCGGATTGATTTGTATCACACCTGTCAGGTTAGGGGTACCGTAAGGTTTCCTGTAAGTCTTAGCGTTTAGATTAACGCGGCCCCAATCGATAACCACATTGATTATGACGTAACGAACTATTTTGTTGCGGCGAACTAATTCATACTTTCTAGGGAAAATCCGGATCTTATTCGTATAGTTTCATCTGCTAGAAAAGTACTAGAAAGTAATCAATTTATAAGCTGAATTGCTGAGAAATATCCAATAAGAATACTAGGTTGATGGTCAAACCCCCTGTTATAAATGATTCAAGCCCTTACGTAGGCCCGAAACAGGCCTCCTGGAGTAAGCGGCTGATGTGGCAAATGTGCAAATACTTGAGCGTAACTGCCGTTGGCTTCCTATTTAAGTCGGAGGGAACCATGGCATAATTGAAATCACGAGTTACGTACATATCCGGAAAGTGCATCAGTTGATACATGAAACTTTAAAATTTCGTTTGTGTAAACTAGCAGCACTCCAGATATAAATTTTCGACCAGTTTTAATCGAAAAACTTGCACCTTTAAAGTAATTGATTGAAATTGGTCAATATAGCTAAGCAAACAAATGGCATCGGCTCAAACTCTTTTTTTCTATTAAATTTAGTCAAAAAGAAATGTGGGCTGAAATGTAATTTACTTTGCTCGGGCAGTTTAGGATTTAGGGTCAATTTGGGTGTGTCTAGTCAGTTGTTAATACTTCCCATCTTTTATTTATATCAAGAGAGTACGGAGCAATTAGCCTGTGCATAATTGCTTGGTTTGATGGTTTGGGAGAAGAATCAGTCTCGATATCAATGTTGTATCGAGTAGGTCTCTTTATTCCCTGATATATCGTTGCTCTATCTGATTCTTATAATTTCAAATACTGTTCTTTGGCCGGGACTTCTCTCATGGTTTTAGCAGGCACCATTACTCAAAAATCTCTACATCCCCTTACCTTGCTAGCGCAGCTAGTAGGACGTCAAATTAGCGGCGAACTAGTGGTCGTTTCCAACGATGTTCGCTGGTCTTTATGGCTGCAACGGGGCAAACTTTTATTCGCAACGAGTTCCCAAAACGGCTTTGATGCCCTCAGATTCGAAGCCCGCCAGTTATTCCCTGAGGTAATTACTGATCTAGTTCTGGCGCAGCTACAGCTTTATCATCGTCAATACGTTCATCAAGGTGATGCCCTAACGGCCGATCACCGTTCCATTCGCTGGTTAGTGGAACAAGAGCATATTACCTTTGACCAGGCTGGACAACTGGTGCGTGCGTTGGCGGTTACGACAGTAACCTCGCTGCTGCGGGTGACCAAAGGCAGCTACGAGGTCAATAACTTTAGCAATATTTTTGATCATCCGATCTTTTGTACCCTGGACATTCGGGCTCTGGTCGAGGAATGCCATCAGCAGTCGGAATCGATTGCCCCTCGCCGCAATGAGACAGCGCCTCAGGAGTCTGCGATGCCTAGCGATGTGGTCAGTACTCCTAGCCTTGACGACATCGTCAATCCTGGTAACGATATCAAGTCGCTGCTGCAAAAAGCTTCGACGAATCCGTTTGAGTCGCCTCTAGATTCAATTGGTAACGAGTCTACGGCCTCTACTGCGGTTGCCAAACCCGGTGCGGCTCCGTCTTATCAGCTAGTGTGCATTGACTCCGATAATCAGTTTATCCAGGAGTTACGCGGATACTTAGAGGATACGGTTTTTTCCATTACCTCTGTGGATGATGTGGCAACGGCGGTGGCTGACTTGGCCAAATGCCACCCTGACCTAATTTTGCTGACGACGGCAATGGAAGGTCTAGATGGATTTGACCTATGCTCCCATCTGCATCGCCATCCCCAATATAAGGATGTGCCCATCATCCTGCTATCCCAGCGTTCCGGCATCATTGGTCGGATTCGAGCTAAGTTGGCGGGGGCTTCCTTCTTTATTTCTAAGCCAGTTAACCGCACTAAGCTCATGGTTAAGCTGTTCACGCTACTGGTTTAAACAGATTGCATCATTGGGTTGTAGCTACAACCCAACGGTCAGCCTAGTATTTTGGACCAATGCGGCTATGCTTTTCATAGGTGCTCCAGCTGGCCATGGTGTCTGGGCTTAGCCGATTTTGAGGCATAATCGGCTCAATTGAGTGGAAGTGGTTATAGTCGATTACGGATCCTCCGGCCTCGTTGGTGGAAATGATATCGACAAATTTATGGTTCCAGTAAATGTCGTAGGCACTGAAAGAATGCCGGGCATGGATGGTTTGGGATAGGGTTTCGTCTAGGCCCGTCAGCGTGACAATAATTTCTGCTCGGCATTCGCGTAGGGTTTCTGGGGTTTCGCCATAAAATGGGCTATCGCTGGTGAGGCGGTGCATGGCGGTCCAGGACAGACTAAAGACGGGAGTGTGGGACCGCACCAGGGGTAAATCGTGAAACCGCCGAATGTGTTCGCCTTCTTCGGTGATTTCATCCCGCACTAGGGTGACCCATAGTTGGGCTTCTAACATATAGTTGCGGCGTTCGTTAGCGGTGCGAAACATGAGTGTTGGGACACCGTTAAAGGGGGCGATGACGGCAACCCGGCTGTAAAGAATGCGAGCGGTGGGCAGGGAGAAGCGGGCAAATACCAGTCCCGTGGTTACGGCGGTAAAAAATATCCCAAAAATGGATTCGATTACCACCAATGAGTGCGTGTAAGTGCTGGTGGGATACATGGCACCGTAGCCGATGGATGCCATGGTTTGGACGCTAAAGAAAAATAGGTCTTGAAAATGTCCGGTGCGCATATTTGCGATCGCACTTGCATCAAAACCATAGGCCAGGGCAAACAGGCCATTAACCAGTAGATAGCAGCCGCTGACCAGGCCCACAAAGGCAGGCCAGGAAATGGTCAGCAAAATATGATAAAGATCGCCCCAGTAGGAATGGGTGACACCGAGCCGTTCAATATTGGGATAACGCTGTTCGCGATATAGCAGTAAGCGCCTCGAGGCACGACGGAGACGAGGTTTCAGCATATATATAATCGTTCTAGGCAGGGGTTAGGAAATTGGAATTAACGCCGGGATATAAACGGGCTCAATAAAAAGGCTGTATAGGGTAAACCAGCAGGATGAAACAACATTGACCCTAGGTACACATAAAAGACGACCTAATGCCATGGCTATCAACGGTTGAACAAGGCCTTGGCACTAGCTTTTGGAACACTTCAAACGTTAGGAACAACAGAGCTTTTATTAAGAGCAAATCTGATAAGTTACAAAATCTAAAGCTTTGTTTCCGCTTATTGTAGCTAAAAGCGATGAACTTCTTCGGTTGAGCAGGCAGTTTATTATTTACTGCCACAATTGAAGGCTTCGCTAGTGAGGTCATCGACTATGGTTACAATTTTTACCAAGATTTCGGCCAAACCTTATGGGTAAGCCTTCTGTGTGTTGGTTATCTATTCGCCTGTAGTAGATTGGCGATTCATGTTTCCCGTTTCATAAAGGCAGTATCAAAAGGACTATTCCCTTGATGCTGCCTTTATGAAGGCCATACGATTTGCGTAATGTTATTGATGTGCTGTAAGAACAGATATATTTTTCCCGGAGATGATTTAATTTAAAAAGAGGGTCATATCCGTAATTTCACTCAAGCACGGTGTTGTATCTGATAAATTTCATCATCGTTAAACAATTTATATGAATATCACGAAGCTCGGAATTGGTACTTACCTCCAACTGCCATATTTTTTAAGGAGAGTCAGCCTGATAGCAGGTATCTGGTTGTTTGCCGGTTTGCCTGTCTTAGCTAATGCCCCACTTCGTTTTAGTCAACCTATTCTCATTGCTCAGGGAAACCTGTTAGATGTCAGTTTGAGATTGGGTTCTAGTGGTACACGGGTACTTGAGTTGCAGCGAGCTTTAGGTGGATTGAGGTTGCTATCCACCAATGAGATTGATGGTATTTATGGAGAGCAAACCAAGCATGCTGTGCGTCAGTTTCAGCGTATTCGTCGTCTTGACGTAACAGGTGTTGCCGATGCTGAAACACTACAAGAATTGGGAATTGACCCATCAATTGCATTACCTGTATTAGTGCACCCCATCCATGGAGGGATCAGTACCGACCGTTTGGTATATGGGAGTAGATCTGAAGACGTTCTTACGCTGAAGTATGTGCTCAATAGCTTTGGCTTTACATTAGTTGAAAATCAAACATACGGTCGACAAACTTTTGAAGCTGTTCAGGTGTATCAGGCTACAGCTGAGTTACCTCAGACTGGCACAGCTGATCGTGATACTTTGCTTCATATGGGATTTCGACCCAGTGATGAGGCGCTAGAAGTACTTGAAATTTCACAGGGAGATTCTAATTCTGAAGTGCCTGAAAGTCGTTATGTTGCGGCGATCATGGCAGGGCCTTCTCAAATTATCCAAGTTCGACGAGAGTTTCCAGAGGCAACGGTTGTGAGGGATGATCGTCGTGGTGAATATATTAGTCTGGGCCAATTTGAAGAGCACTCTACAGCTAAGGACTGGGTAGACAAAGCAAGAAACGAATTTAGATATGAAGCTCAGGTTTTGTGGGACTAGTGCTAACTGAATACTCAAGACTGCTTGAAAGTTCAAGTAAGTAATTCAGTTTCAGTTAATGCGGCTTATCAAACATTCGTTAAGATACACGCCATTTAGCTAAGTTCATATATCCTTAGCTAAGTTCAACAGCGTTACATCAGTGTTTTGACATGTTTAAGTTGCTGGCAGTCACTTTTGCTGGAAGTGTAGTTCTTCTCGGGAGTTTACCCAGCTATGCTCAAAATTGGCTAACTCCACCAAATCCTCCTTTACCTAGCCCTAGCAGTATTCCTCCATCAGCTCCTGGCCCTTCTCTAAGACAGGGAGATTCTGGAGATGCTGTGGCAGCATTACAAGAGGCGCTGTCCATTAATGGGTTTGACCCAGGCCCCATCGATGGTTCCTATGGCCCCCTGACTCGGGATGCTGTGGCAGATTTTCAGCGTGTTTATGATCTAGATGAAACCGGTGTGGCTGGACCCGACACATTAGATGTTTTGGGACTGTATAACACCGGAGACACGGTGGTTGCTAACCCGCCTGGTGGTTCTTCGGGGCGGCGTTCCTCTTCGCCCTATGTCGCTGCAATTACGGAATCTAGCCGAAAGCTGCCGCAGGTGCAGCAGGTGTTTGGCAATGCGTCCATCGATTCTGCACGTCCAGGGCGATTTATTAACATTGGTCGCTACAGCAGCTATTCAGCAGCCTCAGATCGAGTGCGTGAAGCCCGTCGTTTTGGGTTTGACGCTCGCATTCTCTATCAGCGTCGATGAGCTCGACCAGCGTCGATGAGCTCGACCGGGCTGCTGAAAGCTTAATCAATAATGCCCAGTGCATTCCCTATGTTGGGAATAGATTGGCAGTTTTGAATATAGCTGTAGTACACTTCCTGGGCTTTGCTGAGGTCTAGGTTCAGCCCGAGGTTAGTTCCCAGGTGAATTAACCGCGTAATGCCCTGGATTGTGGTGGAGTTAATGGCCATGACACAATCTAGGGGGGAACTTTCTGGGGTGCTGCGTAATACCTGGCGCAAGGCTTGCAAAATCAGGTTTTCTAGCAAAGTCGCCGCTGTCGGTAAATTGAGGTGGCAGCGTAGGTGGTTGGCTTCAATGGCGATCCCTTCTAGCTCACCCAGATAGCCGGTGCTGATGGAGAGAATATTGTCGTCGATCTCACTTAGGTCTTGTTCTAGCTGCCGTAATACATCCATAATCCTCTGACTGAGGGTGATTTCGGCGGCTACTTGGAGTTCCCGGGGCACATCCATCTGCTCGCGATGGAACGTCATTAGAACGCCGTAGTTCTCTCGATAAACTTGGTGATATAGCTGCTTTAGTTGATGCAGGGTGTTTTGGCTCAGCAGTTGCATAATCTGCTGTCGCTCTTCGCTGAATAACTGCTGCAGGTTAAAGGTGT
The DNA here is from genome assembly GCF_018739865.1 of Leptothoe kymatousa TAU-MAC 1615. Lineage (GTDB taxonomy): Bacteria > Cyanobacteriota > Cyanobacteriia > Phormidesmidales > Phormidesmidaceae > Leptothoe > Leptothoe kymatousa. The sequence goes on from NZ_JADOER010000004.1 coordinate 705,657, forward strand.
GCTCGCCAAATTGGGCCTGAATGGTGTCAATGGTGTGGACCATGCTGCCTTGGCCAAAGGCTTGAAGTACGGCTTCTTTGGCCCGGGAGTAGGCCAAGCGGTTTTTGAATGGCTGAATGCCGCAAATAAATTCTTGCCCCCCCAGGTGACATACGGCAAAGGTGTAGTTGGCTTTGACCTGGGTGATCTCTGAAACCACGGTGACCTGCCCTAGGGCTAGGGTGAGTGCCCCCATGGTTTGCTTTTGATAATCTTTGTGGGTGATGGTATTGCAGTATAGGTGCTGTTCTCGATGGTGATGGTGGAACAGCGAAGACATGGCATAGTGGGCCACGACTTGTTCTATGCTAATCTGGGCGCTTTTTACCTGGTGATGGTAGACGCCAGCTCCATTTTTGAACTGGGGAATATTGCTGGGGGCCAGGGATAGTTTGGCGATAAAGTCCGCTTCTAGGGATTCTCCACAGATTTCTTCGGCGAGTTCGATGGCCCGGGCGGCGTAGCGTAAAATCTGGGTGCCTTCGGGGCGGGAAATTTCCTCGAAAAACCAACCACAGCTGGTGTACATCAGCATGGCATGGCGCTGCATTTCCAGTAGACAAAGGGCATCGGTCCTTTCTATGGAGGTGAGTTCGTGGTGCTGATGTTGGTTGAAAAACTGTTCGATGGTGCGTGGGTTGCGATCGCAAATCACATCGATATAGCTATTCCTCGCGGCCCAGGGATCTTTAAATAGCTCTTCCCCAGTTACCTCATAGATTTCAGTTAACTCATCCCGCAGCCAGTCTAGGGCATCGCGTAACGGCGCCCGCCATTTTTGGTGCCACTCGCCACCGCCGCCGCAGCCGCAGTCATTTTTCCAGCGCTCCACACCGTGGGCACAGCTCCAAGCCGTTACGGGCTTTAGTTCCAGCTCCCAGGTTGGCGGAAATAGATTCAAATAGTTAGCGTAGCTAACGATGTGCCAGCCGCGATCGCTAAACTCATGATTTAGTGCATAGGCGAGGGCGCGTTCTGCTCCACCGCGATGGTGGCCAAAGGTTTCGCCATCGGTGGCGACGGAGATCAGCTGCGCCTCTTGTCGATCCCCCCGAATAGCCTGACTAAGTCGATCTGCAAAGGATTGGGAGGATTCCAATAAATTGCTAAAGCCCATATCTCCAGAGATCGGCCCGTCGTAGACAAAAATGTCGATATAGTCGTTTCCGTTGGGAAGACCTGGCACAAAACACCGGTAGGGTCGGGTGGGATCAATCTGTCCACCGCCCACTTCATGCCATTCTTCTGGGCTATCTCCCTGGCGCACCATCGGTCGGCAGCGTTTTACCTGGGAAGGGGCCACGATGGTGAATTTAATGCCTTCTTGGATCAATACCCGGAGGGTGGCCTGGTCAATGGCGGTTTCCGCCAGCCAAATGCCTTCGGGATCGCGGTTAAATCGTTTACGAAAATCGGCAATACCCCAGCGGACCTGGGTGATTTTGTCCCGTTCATTCGCCAGGGGCAAAATCATGTGGTTGTAGACCTGGGCGATGGCGTTGCCGTGGCCATTGTTGCGATCGCAGCTGCGCTTATCGGCTTCTAAAATACGTCGATAGGTTTCAATATCGTGGCGTGCCAGCCAACTCATCAACGTTGGGCCAATATTAAAACTAATAGACTCATAGTTGTTGATGATTTTGACCACCTGGCCCTGGTGATCCATAATGCGCGCGAACGCATTGGGGCGATAAGACTCCTTAAGAATGCGCTCATTCCAGTCATGGTAAGGGGCGGCACTGGGTTGCCGTTCCACAGCTTCTAGGGAAGGGTTCTCCCGAGGCGGCTGATAAAAGTGTCCATGGACACAGACATATACCTCAGACGATTTCGCATCTGAAACATTTATCTCAGACAACGACATCGACTCCTGGGAGCCTGATGTCGCCACAGAATGGAAATTAACCATGTTTTGTGACACTTTGCTGTGGGTAAAGAATGCGGTAAGCGCGGCGATTAGGTATGACTCTTCACCATTCCAGTGGGGTGAAGGGCACTGCCATTAAACCAATCGACGTGAAGCCGTGACGGAGTCAGTTTCCAACCATTGGATCAATTCATTTCATTGACTCAACCGTACTCTAACTGACTTAGAGTTTCTTTTCTGGAGATGTTACGTTTCGCAAGAGAGTGTTACGTTGCAAAATGTTTTTTGGGTATAAAAGATTTTTAGAAGACTGTTGCTCGGCACCTATTCTAATCCTCGCAACAGTCTCTAGTATTTTGGGCAAACGTTGACATAACCTGCGTTGGCCCAAATCAAAACATGCTTGTAGATGCCTGGGGAGATAGTTTGATTGCCATGGATCTCTGCGGTCCTGGATGCCATGGCTGAGGCAATGCTAGCAGGTAACAACGCTGGCATTTTGAATCAAGAAATTGGACTTTCAACCTGCAGCGCTGGCAAACGTTAATTTGTTGTTAATCTTTGCCTCGCCCACAGCGCTGATCCCCTTGAAATGCGAGAGCCTAGGAAGCTGCTAAGAATCCATCAGTCTCCCTGGGGCAGTGCTGTGGGCGCTAATGGCGATGGGGGCTGGTAACAGCCGCCAACTCACACTAGATTTACGCCTAGATACGTTTTAGAGAGATAGTTTGCTAGGCGCTTAAAGTTATTGCGCACAGCCGGACGTACCCTTTCCTCTGTATTAATACCTAGGAGAGCGGAAAACTCTTGATCGGACAGGGTGCCGCTTTGCTGTCGGTTAAATGCATCAATGACCGTGAGTAGATCATTGTTCGAGAACCGATAGCCCATGGATGCAGCGAGTTCTATCACCTTGGGAGCGCGCTGGCTAAGGGCAAGAGACTCTTCGGGATCAAGGTTGACACTGGAGCTAATATCGCCGTCGCCACAGCCTAGCAGTGACTCTAGTTTGAGTTGTAAGTCTGTATTGTCAGCGGTTTTCTGCATAAATTGCAGTACAGCGTTTTTAGTCATGGTGAAGTCTTAGGGTAGGTTATTCAATGGTTTTAATGAAATGCCCCAGGCCATTAAGACCCTATGGGTTTATTCATACCCCTAGCTATAACAACTCTCGCCTCAAGCTAACGTTAACAAAAACAGAAATTTTACGTAATTCCTGGCACTGTTCATGCCCAGCCTGGATTAGAGGGGCAAGCTTGCCATACTTTTCAGGTGATTGTTGGGTATTCCGCACATTTCTTTTGGGATTCTACGTTGGACCTGTTGATCCCGTAAGGCTGGCGGTGTTGGCCGGGGGCGAGGGCCTGGTCCTAGGCATGGCCCGCTGATTTTATTTACTTCGTTTTGCTAAGCCTTTTGTAAAATGTATTTAGCAAACGTTGAGGGGCTAGGAATGGAATGCATCGATTAGTCTAGGTTGCTGCTGGTTGTGGATCGCTATAGTTGGCCCATTAAGGAGTAAAGGGTTTTTGCGCAATCAAACTAGCGTTTCTGCAGACCATGGGCTGAGTCGATCCCATACCAAACCCACTGATAGTAAAGACTTTATTAGAAATATCATGCTTGATCTCGCCGTCCTGGCCGATAAACTTCAAACCGGCGATCTCAAAGATAAAAAGCTATCTTTGGCCGCATTGCGAGATGTGCCTGGGCCCGATGCCGTTAAGCTGATAAAGCTAGTCCTGGATGATGATAATCAGCAGGTGCGTTCCATGGCGATTTTCGCTTTGGGGATCAAGCAAACGGCTGAAAGCTTTCCGCTGCTGGTGAAAATTTTGGAAACAGATCCAGACTATGGTATCCGGGCCGATGCGGCCGGTGCCCTGGGATATTTAGAAGATCCGCGGGCCTTTGAACCCCTGATGCGGTCATTTTATGAGGATACGGACTGGTTGGTGCGCTTTAGTGCCGCTGTTTCCCTCGGCAATCTTAAGGATGCTCGGGCCCACGATGCGCTAATTCAGGCCTTGCATAGTCCGGAGGTGATTTTGCAGCAGGCTGCGATCGCAGCCTTTGGTGAAATTGGTGATATTACGGCCCTGGATGAAATTTTAGCGTTTGCCCAATCCGACGATTGGCTCGTCAGGCAGCGTTTGGCAGAGGCCCTGGGCAACTTGCCGACGAAAAAAAGTGTGTCGGCCCTGCGTTATATGGCGAAAGACCACCATTCTCAGGTGTCGGAGGCGGCCCAGATTTCCTTGGACCGTTTGAACGGAGCTGACTTAGCTGATTGATAAGGTTTTTCGTTTTAGCGCCAAACTTCTATCGGTGTCGCCAATTCAGGCTAAAACAGCATATCTAATTCTTGATAGTCCGGCAGGGTGGTGTCAATTTGTTTGCCCTGGCGAATAATAACGCGATCGCTTTGGGTTCTGGCCACCAGCTCATTTAGGGTGCGGGCCTTAAAGCAAATTAGGTCCGCAGATGTGCCTGGAGTCACTGTGCCCAGGTGGGGGAGACCCATTAAGTTGGCAGGGCGACTGGTTAAACTGCGCGGCCAATGGCCAAACGGTCGATCCAGGTGGCCAATGCGAACGGCTTGTTTAAACACATCCAGGCCATCGTGGTCCCCATAGGCATAGAACGGGTCGCGACAGTTGTCGCTGGCCACCGCCACCGAGATTTCCCGCTGATGGATCTCATGGAGCAGCGTCACCCCTCGATATCTGGGGGTTTGAGTAGGTTGACGATCCTGTAAATAGAGGTTGCAGCTGGGTAAGCTGACAATGCCAATGTTGGCGGCTTTCACCAGGGCCAGGGTGGTCTCTACCGTGTCAGGTGATTGTACCGATAGGCTACAGCAGTGGCCACAGGTGATATCTCCCTGAAAGTCGTGGCGTAGGGCCGCTTCCGCCACATACCGCAGGGTCATATCCTCGGGGTTGAGGCTTTCATCCGTATGGAAATCTAGGTTGAGCCCATAGCGTTTAGCCAGGGTAAATGCCTGATCTAGCTGGTCTACCAGGTGCTCATTCATATAGGCAACCCCCCCCAATACCCCCTGAAATTGTGCAACCAGCTGCGCTAGGGCTTCTGCGGCTGGGGTTAGAAAATACTCCAGGGAAACGAGACACACGGCCTGTAAATGAATGAGATCGCGCCACCGACGTCGTAATTCATCAAATACTTCAAAGTTGATGCGCCCCAGTTCTCCAAAACTGTCGAGGTGGGTGCGAATGGCTTGGGTGCCATGGGCATAGCTGCATTTGAGCCCAAACTCCATGCGGTGCAATAGTTCCTCGTGGTTCCAATGGTGATGGTCTTGGTACACACTGTTGAGGGCCCCCATAAAGGTGCCGTCTGGGTTGGGCGAGCGGGGCCAAGTATGGCCTTTATCTAAATGGGTATGCATATCCACAAAACAGGGCCAAATCAGGCCTTGGCCTAGATTAATTTTGGGCCTGTCTGGGGGAGGTGTTGTGCTGAGATCCGTAATGCTAGAAATTACCCCTGCTTTAATTTCTACATTGACCTCCACTAAGTCTTCTTGGTGCGGAAATCTCTGCAGCGATGAGATCGGTGGGAGGGTGGTTTCCTGGGTGAGAAAGCAGCTGGGGATGCGGCCATTGGTGAGCCAGTAGTGGCGCTCATCGGGGACCCTGACAAAGCTATTGATCATTTTTTCTGTGTCCTAATTTTCTCGTTGTACAGCACTCTCATGCCAATGCTGTAGTAATCGATCGGAAAGTAGGGTGAGGGCTACGAAAATAGCGACCCCCAGGGCCGTTGTCATTAATAAAGCTGCAAACATGCGCGGAATTTGGAGATTGAAGCTGGAAATCAGGATTTGATAGGCAATGCCAGAGCGAGTGCCGCCGGTGCCCGCCACAAATTCGGCCACAACGGCGCCAATTAAGGCCAACCCACCGCTGATGCGTAACCCGCCTAAAAAATAGGGGAGCGCACTGGGCAATCTTAGGTAGATTAGGGTTTGCCACCGGGATGCGCCATAGCTTTCAAACAGATTTTGCAGCGAGTGGTCAGCACTGTTGAGACCCAAGGTGGTGTTGGACACGATGGGGAAAAAGGCCACAATCCAAGCGCATACGACTAAGGCCATAAACGTGTTGTTTTGCAACCAGATGATGATTAGGGGGGCGATCGCAACAATTGGCGTAGTTTGTAAAATCACCGCATAGGGAAAAAAGCTACGTTCAATCCACTTACTCTGGGCAAACAAAATCGCAATTAATAACCCTGACATAATCGCTGCCAAGAAGGCGAGCACAGTAATCTGAATAGTGACCAATAACGACGGAAATAAGTCTCCCCATTCCTCTACCAATGTCTTCAGCACTAGCCCTGGACCTGGCAGTAGGTAGGGGGGCATATCTGTTATTCGTACGAACATATCCCAACCCACAATGGCCGTTAGCCCCACTAAGGCTGGGGCTAACCAATTCCACACGGTGCCTGATTTGCGCTGTTTGCCCATTGCGTTGGTCTGGTGCTCCCTGTTGCTTTACATTATCCCCAGTGTTGTTCCGCACCACCTTAGGGTGCTCCTATCTTTTTTGCCCTGTTCCAGCAGCTTCCGCCTCTGACAACGCTGTCATGATCTCACGACAGTAGTGATTAAACTGAGGAGATGTGCGAAAGTCATCTGTTCTCACCTGCGGAGCGTCTATGGATATGTTCGCCACCACCCTGCCTGGTTGAGCCGCCATCACCACTACCCGAGTCGATAAATAAACGGCCTCATAGATATTGTGGGTAACAAATAAAACTGTCCAGTTTTTCTCTCTCCATAATCGCAGCAAATCGCTGTTCAGACGGCTGCGGGTCATTTCATCTAGAGCCCCAAACGGTTCATCCATCAGCAAAACCTGCGGTTTAGTGACTAGGGCACGGGCAATGGAAACCCGCATTTTCATACCGCCCGATAGCTGACGAGGATAACTTTGCCCATAGCCGTTTAAATCGACCGTATTAATCGCGGCTTGGATGCTGCCCCTCACCGACCGCAGTCGCTGCCGTTTAAGTTTCAACGGTAAATAAATATTGTCCACTACATTGGCCCAGGGCATTAGCGCTGGATCTTGAAAGACAAATGCTAGGTCGTTGCGTTGCTGCGTAGAGCCTGGCCATGTCATCGTGCCTTTAGTGGGAGTGCCTAAACCCGCCACTAACCGTAGAACCGTGCTTTTCCCGCAGCCTGAGGGGCCGACCAAACTGATAAATTCCCCTGGGTGCACCGTCAAATTCACACCTTGGAGGGCCACTGTCCCATTCTGGTAAACCTTATCGATGTCCTGAAGGGTTAGAAGTGGCAACGGCATGGGAGCTGTGTAAGACGTATTTTCTTAGGTTTAAGGCTTGTTAAAAATTAAAATCCTGGCCTTTTTGCTTGAAACCATAGCTTAACAAGCCTTTCAATCCTAAACCGCGAAGTAGTTTCTTAACAGCTCCTAAGTGAGAGCGGGAAACTGGAGGGCTACTTTAATGTAGTTGTCCCAGCAATGCCGTTGACCGAGGGGAGGCGAACGCAACACTCCTAGCCACCATGCCCTGAGCAGAATGGGAGGGGATATCTACACCGTAAAGCAGTCATACCTATCCTGCTGGCTATTATTTCAATAACTATTAATGACTCGATCTTTCATCTGGGCATTCTGACTGAAAACACGGAATTTGCGTAGGCATTCACCTATCTGCATTTTTAATTAATGGTTTATCCATTTTCTAGGAACGCTGTGTTCCCACTCCTTGGGGCTAGCATCTGTTTGTGTGCCATGCCAAAGCCTGTCCTAAGCCAATCCGTAATCCCCGATAGCACCCTAGGCACAGTCATGAATGTCAATGCCAGTGAGGTTACGATTACTGGAGGCCGTACATCTGGCACTAACTTATTTCACAGTTTTGAGCATTTTTCTCCAGGCAATCAATCGGTGGTTTTTGACCTTACGGTTGATCCTGCACAGGCAGCCGCAGAACGAATTTTTAGTCGGGTTACGGGTAATGCCGCTTCCCATATCAACGGTAATTTACAGACATTGGGGGGCAATTCACCGGATTTGTTTTTGATAAATCCTAACGGCATTCAATTTGGAGCTAATGCCCAGCTACAGATCGACGGTGACTTTTTAGGGACGACAGCAACAGATCTTCTCTTTGAGAACAACGTCACGTTTTCCGCTACACCGGCAGCCTCCCCTTTGCTGTCCATGAGTGCGCCCATTGGGCTTAACTTTGGTGGAGTTCCGGGTAGTATTACGGTTCAAGGCACTGGTAATCCCCATGCAAGATTTATATTTACGCCAACCATACGTAGTCCAATTACGGATGGGTTAACGGTATCTCCAGGACAGAACCTAACGTTATTAGGGGGAGATATTTATTTAAACGGTGGTGTGCTTGCCGCCGAGTCCGGCACGGTGGCGCTGGGCAGTATTGGCCCTAATGGGCGGGTGGAACTCGCCAATGGGGGCAGTTCCGTTAGTTATGCAACTGTTTCGGAATTTCGGGATATTACTCTGGACAACTCGGCCTTAATCGATGTTAGCGGTGGCCAATCTGGTTCCGTGCAATTGCACGGTGGCAACATTTTCGTCCAAAATGATGCTGAAATCTTGAGCCAGAATTTTGGCAGTGGCATCAGTGGTGCCATCCAGATAGAGGCCACTGAGCGTCTAAGTCTGAATCAAAATGGCAACCATGGGTTTCAGGCGAGAATTTTATCCGAGGCTTTGCCCACAGCGACTCAACCCAGTGCTGACATTCGCATAAATGCTCCCCAGGTACTCATTGTGGACGACACCGAAGTCGTGACCGCGAGCTACGGTGGTGTGGATGCCGGGGATGTGGTGGTGACGGCTAGTGAATCTCTTGTGGTGGGTGGGTCTCAGCTGTTTACAAATAGTATTCTGGGAAGTGCAACGGCTGGCAGCGGGCTGACGGGGAATATTGTTGTCAATGCCCCTACTATTCGGGTGTTTGATGGGGGTATCATTGGCAACTCCTCCATCGGCCAGGGCAATACGGGGGATGTGTTGGTTAATGCCCAATCAATTTTGGTGGATGGTGTTTCCTCCTCGGGGATTAGTGCTATTACGTCCACGGCTTTCGCCACTGGTGGTACCGGGGATGTGACCATTAATACCGCAACCTTAACGGCTCAAAATGGGGGGAGCGTTACTAGCTCTGGTGTTGCCCAGGGGGACGGTGGCAATATCACAATCAATGCCACCGATGCTGTTGTTGTTGATGGCGGGACCGGCGGCTTCAATAGCCAACTACGTTCTTCCATTAATGTTCCTAGCCCTTTCTTTCAACAAATACTGGGCCTTTCTTCAGTACCATCGGGGAATGCTGGCAATCTCACCATCAACACCCCCTCTTTACGGGTGACCAAGGGTGGGGCCTTAAGCGTTCGCAATGAGGGCATTGGCAATGCTGGTGATTTAGTTGTTGCTGCCGATCGTTTGGCGATTACTGAGGGGGGAGGTATTTTTTCTAGTACTCGTTCGGGGCAGGGGGGAAATCTACAGTTGATGTTGGGGGAGCTTGCCTTTTTGCGCAATCAGGGAATCGTTAGCAGTGAGGCCCTAGGCCCTGGTAACGGTGGAAATATCTTTATTCAGGCTCCAGTGATTGTCGCCCTTGGAAATAGCGATATTATTGCTGATGCTGTCACCGGCAATGGCGGTAATGTCAGCATTACGGCCCAGGGCATTTTAGGGTTAACTTTTCGCGATCAGCTGACGCCTGATAACGATATTACGGCCAGTTCTCAATTTGGGGTGAATGGTACAGTGGTGCTCAACAACTTTGGTGTGAACCCTGATGCTGGTTTGCTAGAACTACCGACGGGCATAGCGGACTATAGCAATCAGATTGGTCGGGGCTGTGGTGTTGAAGGGGACAATGAATTTGTTGTCACCGGCCAAGGCAGTGTGTCGGTTGCCCCTGAAAATATGCTGCAGCCAGACACGGTTTGGTTGGATTCTCGAAATGTAACTCCCTTGCCAAGGGATGTTCGTTCGTCTGGGTTAAGCGCGTTGCCGACCGTAGAACCCGTCGTAAAATCGGTCACTGAAGCTGTGACTTGGCAAATTAATGCTGCCGGCAATATTGCATTAATGGCCGGCCCTGCTGGTGGGGAACCCTTGGTCTATGCTGGTTGCCCTGGGTCTCACCACAAAGCGAGATCAGTTCCCACAAATCTGGAGTTCTGACTTTGGCCCGCCCTGGGCAAAGAGCCAAGCCCTACGGAATGTGCTTCCTTGCTAAATTTCCCATGCTGATCTTCGAATTTAGCTGCTGAGTCTCAAGATTGGATGGAGACTAGGTTTTTTTGCCATTAACCATGGGTTTTGAATGGCAGTTGTATTATTTCTTTTTTTTTAGTAGACCGTGTTGTCAAAAGATCATATGTTGAAGGGCGTGAATCTACGGTGTAGCTGGGGCACTCTGAAAATGCTGACGGGTTCCTACTTGGCCGTAGGGCATTTTTTAAGAGCTATGGCATTGATAGATAAATACGTATTAGCTAAGGTTTTGCTCTGTTTCGGTCAGTGTGGCTGTATTCTGCTCTATCCAGCTTTGCGTCAGGATGTGACCAGTGCTTTAGTTGCCCAGACAGTACCCATCCCTTCAGATAATTCTCCAGATTCTGTACTGCCTCCGGATAATCTGCCAGATTCTGTATTGCCGGAGGATCTGCTAACGCCTTTGCCTTCCCCAGAGGAACTTCTAGCCCCCGGTGATGGAGCCTTACCCCCCCAGGAAGATGTGGGGGATGAGGCCGCTACTTTTTATGTCGCTGATATCCAAATTGTTGGTAGCACCGTTTTTGATGATGCCGATTGGGCCGATTTGATTGAACCCTATCGCGATCAGCAGGTGCGGTTTAATGATCTGTTGCAGTTAAGGTCCGAGGTGACTCAGCGCTATGTGGATGCAGGTTACCTCACATCTGGGGCTTTGATTCCTCCCCAAACGATTGTGGACGATATTGTCACTATTCAAGTGATTGAGGGCCAGCTTGAGGAGGTTGTTGTCAACGGTACCCACCGGATTGATCAGGCCTATGTGCGGAGTCGTGTGGGGTTAGTCGCCCAGCCACCGTTAAATGTGGAAAAGCTGTTAGGTGGGTTGCAGCGTTTGCAGCTAGACCCATTGATTGAAACGGTATCTGCTGATTTACAGGCTGGGGTCAATCCGGGCACCAGCGTGTTAGTTATTGACGTGGTCGAGGCGGATTCCTTTGCGGTGAATACTGGGTTGGCCAATACTCGTTCGCCTAATATTGGCGGCACTCAGGTGACCCTGGGGGTGGATGAGGGCAATCTGTTTGGCATTGGCGATCGCATTAATCTTTCCTACAAGCACACTGAAGGCAGTGATGGCATCGATTTTAGCTACACGGTGCCAGTGAGCCCCAATAATGACACGATTCGCTTGGCCGCTGGCTATTCCGACAGTCGTGTGATTAATTCGGCATTTTCGGTGCTCGATATTTCGTCGGATAGTACTTACTACGAGCTGGGCTATCGGCATCCGTTGGTGGAAACACCGACCCAGGATGCGGCCTTGGGCTTGACCCTGTCCCATCAGTCGAGCCAGACCCGTTTGGGGTTGGATGATATTGGTCCGTTCCCCCTGTCCCCCGGTGCTGATGAAAATGGACGCACCCGCATTAGTGCCCTACGGTTTTCCCAAGAGTGGACCCAGCGTAGTCAAAGTCATGTGCTGGCATTGCGATCTCAGTTTAACCTCGGTTTAGATTTACTCGATTCCAATATCAGTGATAACGCCCCCGATAGTCGCTTTTTTTCCTGGCGTGGCCAGGGACAGTGGGTGAAGCAACTGGGCAAGCCCAACCGATTGTTCTTTCTGCGGGGAGACTTGCAGCTGGCGGCAGACGATCTGCTATCCCAAGAAGAATTTAGTTTAGGCGGTGGCCAGAGTGTACGCGGTTATCGTCAAGACGCCCTACGCCGTGACAACGGAGCCTTGCTATCGGCAGAAGTCCGCTGGCCGGTGGCCACAGTGCCCGAATTGGGGGGCTTATTGCAGGTCACGCCATTTATAGATATGGGAACAGTTTGGAATTATAACGGCGATAACCCCGGCCAAGATGCGTTAGTGGGAGCCGGATTTGGCCTGCTCTGGCAGCAGGGCGATCGCCTATCCGCCAGGCTAGATTGGGGCATTCCCCTGGTGGATCTAGACACCGGCGAAGATGATGGCCTGCAGGATAGCGGTATCCATTTCTCTATTCAATACACCCCATTTTAAGTTTGTGGGTGCTGGTTGTTGTTATTTGAATGGTTGGAGTTGTTGGCAAGAGTCTCTTTCAATCTCTTGGGCTACCTATTTTTTTCCTTTATTTTTTCCCTTAGGAGTCGTTGAGAAACTACTTCACTGTTTAATCTGAAAAGGCTTGTTAAGCCATGTGTTCAAAGAACAAGGCCATGGTTTTAATTTTTAACAAGCCCTTAACTGTGGATTTCGCGCACAATCCAATAGCTAATGGATAGGGCCACAATCGATATGGCTAGGCCAATTAGGCTGACGCCCGTTATCTTTTCGAGATCTAAAATAATAATCTTTCGCGCCACTGCCGTGAGTGAGGTAACAATTACCAACTCAACCTGAACGACATGCTTTTTAAGATAGGCGGTAATATTCTCTAAAATCTCCAGGGCAATCAAAACACTCAAAAACAATCCGAAAATCTCGCTTAGGGTGTTTTTGAAAAAACCCGCTGGACTAGATTCTAATAAGGCAACGGCTAAAAAACGAGCCAGGTCAATCATGATGACAAAGATCACGATCAACATGGCAATGGATAATAACTTTGAAACAATCGTTTCAATGCCATCAATGGCGTGTAAAAAACTCTGATCGCTTAGCCAGCGCCATCGGTTATTTTTTTTGTTGTTACCCACCATAATGCGTGCTCCAAAATACGGCTCCCTTCAGCACTATACAGTCAGGATGGGGCAAGCATTGTGAGGGAGTTTAGTCATCAAGTAAGAGCCGGGCTGTAACCATACTTCCAAGCAGGATGGCCCGGCTGGGCTGCCGCCGAACTATCGGCTATGGGGGGCTAAACCGGTGGTTTTACAAAAACTTGCCAGCCATTTTCAACATGTCGCCCATATCGACGTCCCCGTCGCCATCTCCGTCGAGAAAGGCCGTCACCAGAGGATTGCCTTGGGCTTGGCTGCCAGGTTTAGCAGAACCCTGGTTCAAAAACTTCATCACAATGGGAATCACCATGGGCAGCATGGCCTGCACCTGGGCGGCATCAAGGCCAGTTTTTTGGGCTACGGCTGCGGCTACGTTCCCTTGCTGGTCCGGGCTAAATAATTTGGGTAGTACGCCAGCACCATCGGTGGTGCCCTGTTGCACTAAGTCGAGTACGGCATCTAATCCCTGGGATTGTTGTTTTTCTCGCAAAGCCGACTGTACAAAACCGCCGACGACCGAAGCCGCTTGCTGTGTCGTTGAACTATTTGCATTGTTGGCCTGAGCAACTTGCTGCGCCATCGATACAAGTTGGCCCAGCTGACCGAAGCTGGCTTCACGATTGGGATCCTGGATGGCTCCCATGACTTGATCAAATATGCCCATGGAAATTCAAGGTGTCCTTGACTAGCAACAACTGAAAATGAATGCGGTGATATCTGCCTGCTGCAGTACATCATTCACTGTGTGTATAGTAATCCGTCAGGCTATGACAACGAAAAAATCAGCGATTTCATTTTATGTCTTGGCCTGGGGCGGCGTGGGGATGTTTTGGTTAGCCGCTGCTGCACCTAGGGACCATGCCCCAGGATGGAAATCAGATTATAGAAGATAGAATGCAGGCACCGGCTTGCGGGCACCTGCATATAGTTTGACTGCTTGCTTTTGGCGGCCTATCCAATCAGGGTTTCCCTGCTGCCCGCGTTTAGTTTTGGCCAAAATGATATGTCTTTTGGGTAGAACCAGGATTTAAAATCGCCTTGGCAAATTGCTAAGTGCATGTTCATCGCCCCATTTTTTATGAAGCGTCCTCTCATCATCGCCATTGCTGTCTTGCTGTTTTTGGGTGTGCTGTTGTGGCTCATTAGTACCCTTGGCACGCTCTATGCTGGTCTGTCGAATTTCCATCCCTGGCTAGCCCAGGCGATTACTGCATGTGTCGTGTTATTAATGCTGGCCGCCCTCGGAGTGCTGCTCTATTATGGCTGGTTGTTTTTGCGGCCCCGTCGCCTGCCGCCCCCTGTGCCTAAAACGACCAATGAAGCGGCTGTGGCTAATTTACAAAGTTTGGATCAGCAACTGAGCCAAATTGACGATGAGGTTGCTCGCCAGGCATTGGTGGCCCGGGCCAAAACAGTGACCCATGCCTTTGAACAGCAGCGGTTGCACATCGTGATTGTGGGCAGTGGTTCGGTGGGGAAGACGTCTTTGGCGAACGCTTTGATGGGGGAAATCGCTGGAGATACGTCGGTGGTTAAGGGCACCACCGCCCAACGGCAGGATTATCAGGTGGCCATTCCGGCGATTGATGGGGAGATTATTTTGACGGATAGCCCTGGGTTGCTGGATGTGGGGGGCATGGACCAGGCCAGTCGGGAGCTGGCGGCCCAGGCTGATTTATTGCTGTATGTGGTGGACAATGATTTGCATCGGACTCAATATGAGATTTTGATGCAGCTGCTGGAGGTGGGGAAACGCACTCTGCTGGTTTTTAATAAAGCCGATTTGTATGCCGATGATGAGGTGGAGCTGATTTTGGCAAGGCTGTGGCAGCGTGTGGATAGGCATCTGGAGCGTGACGATGTGGTTGAGATCGCAGCTTGCCCCGGTTCAACGAGTCCAGAAATCCATCCCCTCACCGATCGCATTATCGCTATTTTGCGCCACGAAGGTCGCGAGCTGATTGCCAACAATATTTTGCTCCAGTCCCAACGGCTGAGTTTGGCCGCCCGCCAGCTGATTGGTCAGCAGCGTCGGCAAAAGGCCGAATCGGTGATCGATCGCTACCAGTGGATTGGGGCGGGGGTTTTAGCCGCTACGCCACTGCCCGTGGTCGATATGCTGGCTACGGCGGCCATTAACACCCAAATGGTGGTGGAGTTGGGGCAGGTTTATGGGGTCGATGTCAGTATTGAAGATGCCCGCACCCTAGCCCTTTCCCTGGCCAAAACCATGGGCAGTTTAGGCCTAGTGAAAGGTGCGCTAAAGCTATTGACCGTGGGCCTGCAAACCAACTTGGCTACCGTCGCTGCGGGGAAATTGTTGCAGGGGGCGAGCGCTGCGTATCTTACCCGCATTGCGGGTAAAAGCTTTATGGACTATTTTTCCAATCAGCAAGATTGGGGGGACGGTGGCATGCAAGCCGTCGTGGAAAAACACTATCAGCTCAATCGTCGAGACCAAATTCTGCAGCAGTTTATTCAGCAGGCCATCCAAACCCTGCGCAGTTAATGTGCCTAGCCTTGAACGGTATCAATCCTGTCTAGTGTGATTACCGAGGCGGGGTAAAATCCCTGAGACAAGTATGAACTTATCGCAAATGAACGTGTGCCTGGCCATGGCCTACATCAAATTATTATGTAGAAAATGTTCCAAACGCCTAAGCTGGCAGCCTGGACAAATACCATTGCATCATGGGCGCTTCAGTATTTTCTCTGCCGTTCCAACCCGATGGTGTAGCGCAACGATACCAAACGCTATGTCAGCCTCCCTTTAGCTAGCTGCAATCGCCAATGACTGCCTATAACGATCAACGTGCCACCGTTACTGTTCAGTCCACCACCCGCATACCCACATTTCTAATTATTGGTGTACAAAAAGCAGGAACGACGTCTATCTATAACTACCTAAAGCAGCATCCCCAAATTTATATGAGCCCGGTGAAAGAAACCGGCTTTTTGGAGCGAGATTGGGAGCAGGCACCAGCAGACATTCAGCGCCTCAAAAAAAATGGCATTGTTACCTGGCCGCAATATCAGCAGCTATTTTCCCAGGCGAACGAACAGCATATTGCGGTGGGCGAGGCTTCGCCTAACTATATGTTTCACCATCGGTCTTCGGCTCAACAAATCCGGCGGCGGTTGCCTGGGGTGAAGCTGATTGCCATTTTGCGCAATCCAGTGGAGCGGGCCTGTTCTGACTATTTGATGCACATGCGTGATGCCATTGGCAGCCAAACCGCATTAGCCGAGCAAGTGCGTAGTCGCGGAAATTCTTCCTATGTGCTTTTGAAGGGCAAATATTACGAACAACTCAAATACTTTATGGATGTGTTTGGGCGGGACCAGGTCGATGTGTTTCTGTATGATGACCTGCGGGACGATGCCCAGGAGTTCATGCGTTCTATGTATGCGTCGATTGGGGTGAATCGAGATTTTATTGCCAATACGGCTAAAAAATCTCAAACGGCGCAGGTGCCCAAAAACCAAACATTCAACCGGTTACTCAAAACCCAAAATCCGATTCGCCGTATGGCCACCAATCTGATGCAGGTTGTCCCTACGGATTTGAGGCAGCAAATTCGCAACCGGCTCATTGCTTTGAATTCTGACGATAAAACTAAGGCCAAGTTTACAGAAGAGGACATGATCTTGCTGCACCAGTACTACCGTGAGGATATTTTGCAATTGCAAGACCTCATACAGCACGATTTGTCGGCTTGGCTCGGGGACCGTGATGCGTGGTGATTTGCCTGGGAATTCTCTGGCTAGCTAAATGATCTGGGCCCTGGGGCTCTAGTGCTAAATGAGCAGCGGTCATGTCTGTAAAACGCTGACCATATGGGTGAGGGTGCTAATGGGCGCTGGGACCATTTCTCCGCGAAAGTCCAATAGCTGTACTAATAAGAGATAGGCAACGGCCAGCAGCAGCGAAATTGCCCCCGTAATAATCGCAACAATTTTTGAACGGTCCATATAAATGAGCTAACTTAACGTTTTTACATTGGCTGATAGGGCAATTTCTAAGCTTTGATACGCTATACATCGGTCTGGGTAGGATAAACTCCTATCCAATGAGCGTTCATGCCTATGTTGGCAAACGTGATCTCTATGATCGTTTTGCCACGGGCTCCAGCATGGTGAGAAATGCCTATCCTTTCTCAACTATAACGATTGGAGCCTTTCTAAAGTAGGCAAACGGCCTAACCGAGTCATATTTTGTGAGTCTATGGATACTGCTTCCTCCCAGGGTGCTAACCCATCAGCTATTGTGCATCGCCCGGTGATTGTCAAAACTGACAACCTGACTAAGGTGTATCGTACGGGGTTCTGGCTCAATCAACAGGTGGCGTCCCTGCAGAACTGTTCCCTGGAAATTTATCAGGGGGAAACGTTTGGTTTGTTGGGGCCGAATGGGGCCGGAAAAACTACGCTGTTGAAAATTCTTTTGGGGATTATTCGTCCGTCATCTGGCAGTGTTCAGTTGCTGAACCAGCCTGCGGGCGACCAATCTGTGAAACAGCAGGTGGGGTATCTGCCGGAAAATGCTTATTACTATGACTATCTGACGGGGTGGGAATTTCTGACCTATTCTGCGGGGCTGTTTAATATTCCAGCCTCTATATATAGGCAGCGGATTCCAGACTTGTTGGATATGGTTGGCCTATCCCGCAATGCGGCGATTAAAAAGCAGCTGCGGCAATATTCGAAGGGGATGTTACAGCGCATTGGCATGGCCCAGGCGCTCATCAATGATCCGGCCATCATCTTTTTGGATGAGCCGATGTCGGGGCTAGACCCCACCGGGCGTTACCAGGTGCGGGAGGTGATTTTATCCCTGAAGGATCAGGGCAAAACGATCTTCTTTAATAGCCATATTTTGTCCGATGTGGAGGTGATTTGCGATCGCATCGCTATCCTCGACCAAGGCACCTTAGTTTGCCAGGGTAGTCTGCATGGTCTACTGGGTTCCCCCGATGCCTATTTTGTTAAAGGTCAGGGAGGAAACCTGGATGTCCTTAAAAAATGGCTCCACAATCTCACCTTTGAAGGTGGCTATTGGCAAGGCTATTTAACCGGCAGCCCCTACGATTTCGTAGCTAGTGTACGGTTAATGGAAGGTACACTCACCACCTTAGACAGGAGTCGCCTTTCCTTAGAAGAGTTTTTTATTCAGCAAATCAACCAGCGCCGCACCGCAGCACCTAAAAACTAAGGCATTGCTGACGTTCATCCACTGCTGATGTAAGGCGTGGTCCGATCTCGCTAATGGGCTAACGGTCTGACTTTCCCCAGTAAAACCATCCCGAGGATAGGCAACGCTTTTTGATTTTCTACCAGCTGGTTTAATCTTCGCCAAATAGCACTAAAGTATAAGCTTCACCATTACGTGTTTGCTCTCATGGTCGAGGTTGCTGGTCCCATATTTATTAACCGTTCCCACTGGGGACGCATCCGTGTTGCCGGCGCTGATCGCCTGCGCTTTCTCCATAACCAAACCACCAATGCTTTTCAGCAGCTTGCTCCTGGTCAAGGCTGTGAGACCGTGTTTGTTACCTCCACTGCCCGGACTGTAGATCTAGGCAGCGCCTACATAGATCACGAAAGCGTTCTACTCATGGTCTCACCGGGGATGGCAGCAGAGTTAATCGCCTGGATGGATCGCTATATCTTCTTTGCCGATAAAGTCACCCTAAGTGATGAAACCGACACTACATTTGCCATCACGCTTTTAGGCACTGAGGCCGATCGGCCCCTTACCCAACTCCAATTACCGCTGCCAGATGGTGCAGTCTGCAGCCACCTCCAGGGAACCGCCGCCACGCCCCTTGGTGATATTCCCATTCAAGTCATTCGGGGCACGGGGTTAGCGACCCCAGGGTTTACGCTGATCGGCCCTAAAGCCCAGGAAAAAGTTCTACAACAGTGGCTAACTCAGCAAGGCATTGCCGCGCTGACACCACAACAATGGGAAAGCATGCGTGTGCGCCAGGGGCGACCGATGCCAGGTGCCGAACTAACCAAAGACGATAACCCCTTAGAAGCTGGGCTATGGCACACCATCTCCTTCGAGAAGGGTTGCTACATTGGCCAAGAAACCATTGCCCGCCTCAACACCTACCAGGGAGTTAAAAAACAACTTTGGGGCTTTAAACTGGGTCAACCTGTTCCCCCTGATACACAGCTAAAGCTAGAGGGTGCTGTGGTAGGAAAAATTACCAGCGTTATTAGTGACGACACGGGGGTATGGGCCTTGGGATACCTACGTACTAAAGCAGGGGGGGAGGGCACCGTCTTAACTGTTGAAAACACCACAGCACAAGCAGTTTCGCTGCCCCTTGCTACCCGTGGTTATCTATCCTAGAGATAATCCGATACATACCCTCGATAAAAAGCAATGAATAACAATGTTACTTTTTCAACATTTTCTCAGAATTACCACCCCAAAGAGGAGCCTCTAGTAGCTAGAATAATTGAAACGCGGTTCTGAATACAGGTTTCTAATTTTTTAGAATAGGAAGACGTGTTTTGAGGTGGGCACTCTGAAACTAAGGTGAGTGTTTTACCTCAAAATGGTTCCCCGTAGGCCAAAACCTTGGGCTATTGGGCGCGTTCATGTTTGAAAAAACTTTTATCTCTGCAACCTGGCTTTCCATCTATGGAAGCTAGTTAGTAGTACCTCAATGCACAACATAACAACGCTATTTAGAGGCTTAAATCATGGCAGCATCCCCATCTCGACTACCACTTGACCGAGCTGTTCGTTACGCTGTTAGTGATGCTTTAGCATCAGTTCGCTCTCACATGTACGATTTAGAGTACGCCCAGCGTCGTTCTAAGCAGGAACTAGCTGCCTGGAACAATTATTTAGCTGAATTGAGAGCCTTACATCAGCTTTTGCTCAATTTACCTAGTTTAGAAACAGCTGAGTGGCTCACGGATGACCAAGCCGATTATGCCCCTACGTTTACACCTTTTGTAAATCGCCTTAGCGATGCCAAAACTAATATTCGTCGGGTTCATAATTGGTTACTCTCGTTGCCCAATGCAGCCTCAGTCATGGGCGAATCTAGCCTCAATTCTGTTGCTTTTGAACAGCAGCACTACATGGGGCAGATCGATCACGCGTTGACTCAGCTGCAATTGTTGCCAGTGCCAGGTAGTGATGAATGGCATAGCAAATATCAACCTGTGATTCCGACAGCTGTATCAGCCGCCAAATCTCCAGCTTTAGTGTCAGCTGTCGCTTAATCGACCATAGCTATTTGCCATATAGCTGTTTAGCGTTGTCTTGTTTATCTCTAGAAAGTGATTGCGAAAGGGGAACCTGGTAACCCAGGTTCCCCTTTCGCTGTGATATCCATCACCTATTACACCCATTGCCGTGATTGTACAAGGTTGTGGTCCACGGAATCTTAGCTATGGTGGCGTGGTGGACTTGTGTATACCTATATCTTTCTATACCGATGGAGCTATGCACAACATAGCTCCATCGGTATGATTTTTTGGGGTGATCTTAGTTGTGAGTTCGTGTTATTTAGCATTCATCAGATCGCTGCAACTTTAAGGAAATCCATTTTCTTGCGACTCTGTTCACTCGGTGGGGCATCCTACTAAGTGAACCCAAAAAAGGTGGACTCAGCAGGCTGATGATGGTGCAACGGTGGCTAATCCAATTACTGCGAATATTGAGCAAAAAACAGCTACTAAGGTTGGGAATATGTGCTCTAGCTACATTTTTCGTGATTACCGTCCGGCCTACTGTTGCTAGTCAACATTCCCCTGACCAACTATGGCTGGAAGGGCATCATGCCTATAAAACTGGGCAGTTGCAGCAGGCGAGTCAACGATGGCAGCAAGCTGCTCAACTGTATAGTCAACAACAGCAATCTACAGAAACGGCTTTAAGTCTGAGCTACTTAGCCCTTTCATATCAAGAACTAGGACAGTGGCAACAGGCTGAAAAAACTATTCAGCGGAGCTTACAGCTCATTGAAGAAAATGAAACCCCGGCCCCGGTGATTGCTCAGGTTCTCAATACCTATGGCAGTATCCAATTGGCGCTAGGGCAGCCCGAAGCGGCATTAAATACCTGGCAAGAAGCGACGGCGGTCTATCAGCAAATTGATGATCAAGTCGGTGCATTGGGTAGTCGTTTAAATCAGGCCCAAGCTATGCAGACGCTAGGGTTTTATCGACGGGCTAAAACCTTATTGGACGATCTGATTGAGTCTGTCGAGCAACAATCTGATCGGCAACTGAAGGCAACGGCTTTGCGCAGTTTAGGCAGCGTATTGCAGGTAACCGGCAGCCTAGAGCAATCGCAGCAACTACTAGAACGGAGCTTAGCCATTACCCAAAGCCTAGAACAACCGAACGAAACCGTTAAAACACTACTAGCCCTTGCCAATACCCTCAGAGCTCAGCAAAAGTCTGAAGAGGCGCTGCAGATTTACGAGCAGATTATGCCCTTAGCAGATCAGGAGGCCGATCGAATGACGGCTCAATTGAATCTGCTGAGTTTATTGGTAGAACTCGACCAGTGGCCGTCTGCCCGGACGATTATGGCTGACTTAAGTCAGCAGTTACCCAATCTAGAACCCAGCCGCGCGGCTATTTA
This sequence comes from Leptothoe kymatousa TAU-MAC 1615, assembly GCF_018739865.1. Lineage (GTDB taxonomy): Bacteria > Cyanobacteriota > Cyanobacteriia > Phormidesmidales > Phormidesmidaceae > Leptothoe > Leptothoe kymatousa. Next base: position 727,156 of record NZ_JADOER010000004.1, read on the forward strand.
CAAGCGGGTTAATTTTGTGGAAAGTGCGCTTAAGTTCAATCGAGATAAATCATCTGCGATATCGGCTGTTTCGATGCACCATTTGGCCGATTTGTTGGCTGAAGGTGCCCATCAGGCCCAAACCTTAAACGATTCTCGAGCAGAATCATTAGCCCTAGGCGAGCTCGGTCAGTTATATATCACCACTCAACAATGGGATAACGCCCGCCAGGTTACCCAAACGGCGATCAAACTAGCTAAAAGTAGTCATGCAAAAGATATTGGCTACCGTTGGCAGTGGCAATTAGGCAAAATCTACCATCAGCAACACAAAGAACAACGCGCAATCTCGACCTACAGTGAAGCCATTGATACCCTGTCTACCGTCCGTGCGGATCTATTGGCAACCAACTCCGAACTCCAGTTCAGTATTCGAGAAAAGGTTGAACCCCTGTACCGAGAACTAGTGAGTTTACTGCTGAAACCTGGAAATGACGATCAAGCCAGCATTAAACAAGCCCGTAACCTGATTGAAGATTTACAGTTAGTGGAGTTGGAAAATTATTTCCGGTCTGCCTGTATTGAGGGGCAAGAAGAACAAATTGATCAAATCGATCCACAGGCTGCGGTGGTCTACCCGATTATCCTGCCCGATCGTCTAGAAGTGATTCTGGCCTTACCTAACCAAACCCTGAGCCACTATGAAACTCCAGTGCCCCAGGCCGAACTTGAAAAGACCTTAGACAAATTTTTTATCGCCTTTAATCCAGCCCTGCCCGATCGTCGTCGCCTAGATTTTTCTAAGCAGCTGTACGATTGGTTAATTCGGCCTGAAGAACCGGAACTAGCCCAAAATGGAATCAAGACCCTTGTGTTTGTCTTGGACGGTAAGCTACGGAATATCCCCATGGCCGCTCTCCACGACGGAGAAAAATACCTGATCGAAAACTACGGTGTAGCCTTAACCCCTGGCTTAGACTTAATGGGGCCGCACTTTGATAAATCGAAACCCCTTGAGGCACTTATTCTTGGAGTCAGTGAATCAAGGCAAGGATTTTCGCCGTTACCGGGCGTTAAAGAAGAGGTCTCGAAAATTTCCTCCAAATTAGATCAATCTCGGATTTATCTCGATCAAGACTTTACGAAAAAGGCATTTGAAGATCAGGTTCAAACCAACCGCTATCCAATTTTGCACCTTGCAACCCATGGCCAATTTAGCTCTAATTTGGCCAACACATTTTTATTAGCTTGGGACCAAACCATCTCCCTCAGGGACTTTGATACGCTGCTCAAAAACCGACGCCTGCAGACTCAAAACCCCATTGAACTGATGGTTCTCAGTGCATGTCAAACGGCTGAAGGGGATGATCGTGCCACCTTAGGCTTAGCGGGCATGGCAATCAAATCTGGAGCACGCAGTACGTTGGCCACATTATGGTCAGTCAATGATGAATCGACCGTTGAATTAATCAACGCTTTTTACAATGCTTTGGGGACCTCAAGTGAACCTGCTACTAAGGCTGAGGCCCTGCGTCAAGCGCAAGTGGCATTAATTAAAAATAAAAACTACGCCCATCCGTTCTACTGGGCATCGTTTGTGCTCATTGGTAATTGGTTGGCCTAGCCCCCCTGTCCGTGGAAATACCCGCATGGTGAATGAGGTCTTGGACGTTAACACACAATCCTCATAAGCTTTTCCGGGATAATACGCAAAGAAATTCGTAGTTGCTTTTGGTAGCTTGGTAGAAACAACTATGTAGGGGATGTCACCCGGTTATACCGACGGTTTTCTATAAAAAATATGATTAGATTTATGGTGCAGCGCTACAAAACCCTCTGTTTATTGGCTCTGATTGGTGGTGGTTTCTGCATACAAGAACATGCGACTGCTCAAGTAACTGATCAATTAACAGAGAGTACGAGAGTTAGAGACTCTCTCCCTGCTGATAACTGGTCTTTTTGGCCAGATGATAACGATCAGCCTCCCCAAAGAACAGTTAGCGGCGCATCCCGTGGCAATTGCTCCGCCGATGACCTTGTGGCCCTAATGCCCTCATCCCAATATGGTATGACCAGTAAATCTCGTCCTGAAGTTTTAGTGGCAACGGCAGTGGAGTCCCCTAGAAAGGCTTTGTTTAGTATTCAGTCCACAGATGACTACTACTATGAAACCTATGTCGAGTTACCTGATACCTCGGGTATTGTGAGCCTGTCGTTACCGCCAGAGGCTCCTGAATTAGCTGCGGATGAGCTGTATCAGTGGTCGCTCATTCTCATGTGTAATGAGCGGTTACGGCCCGATAGTCCAGCGCTGCAGGGATGGATCAAGACTCACCCCCTGGAGAACACCCTGGCCAGGGCTAGCCTGGATCAAGCTACGGAGTATCGTAACGCCCATCTCTGGTACGACATGATTTCCCTACTGGCAGATTTACGCATCCAAGAGCCAAATAATCAAGATGTACATGATGCTTGGCATAGTATTTTAGATGTGACAAATCTAACAGATGTTGCCAATGAGCCTATTCTGAATTAAATGTATGCTCTATTGAGCGGGAACTATAGAAAAGACTCTCGGGCATCGGAAAATAAATATGTTGCGGTTGAGATGGCAAATTCGCAAATTAGGAGGAATTTTAGCCGTTTCATGGGGCATTTCTGTACTGGTAATTGCTATTAGTTCTACAGGAGTTTTACAGTCTCTAGAGTGGTTTGCCTTTGATCGCTTTCTACGGTGGAAAGCCACCGATCAGACAGAATCAAGATTCCTCATTGTTACCCTAGGTGAAGAAGATCTTCGCGAGATCGGAGAATGGCCTATTTCTGATCAGAAAATGGCCGATTTGCTAACCACGATTCAGCAATATCAACCTCGCTTAATTGGCCTAGACATTTATCGGGATTTGCCGGTGGGTGAAGGCCGTGAAGAGCTCATCTCTTCTTTCAATGCTGTCTCCAATGTTATTGGTGTAGAAAAAGTGATTGGGGAGGCTGTTCCACCTGCCCCTGAACTTGACATGGAAAACCAGGTCGCCATGGCCGATTTGGTGGAAGATGATGATGGGCGTATTCGGCGGGGCTTGTTGGCGATTCAATGTAACAAAGAACGAAAGCTGTGTAAGCCTGAAGAGCATCAGCAACGGAAATATGGGTTAGCGACTAAGCTAGCTCTACTTTATTTGGAACAAGAAAACATCCATCCCCAGGTGCTAGAAGGTGATCGTCTACAGCTGGGGGATGCTGTTTTTCAACAATTTTCTCCGAATGATGGTGGGTATACCAATGCAGATGCCCACAGTACCCAAATACTGATTAATTACCCAGCGGGGCAATCATTCTTTGAATCTGTTTCAGTATCTGAAATCCTGGGCGGAAATGTTGCCCGTAGCAAGATTTACGATCGCATCATACTAATAGGTGCGACAGCTGTGAGTCTGAACGACTTGCTCTATACCCCAATGAGTTGGGATGAGAGACTCCCCGGGGTGTTTATCCATGCCCACATTGCTAGTCAACTGATTGCCAGTGCATTGGACGGTCGTCAACCCTTGCATGGAGCACCGCCCTGGATGAAGAGCAGCTGGTTATTGGTGGCAACCAGTTTGGCGACCCTGCTGGTGCATGAAATCATCAACCACAATGGGATTTATCAAAAAAAGAGTCTATTTTCACTCATACTATTTATTCCTTGCATCGGTGCTGGGATGGTGGGTATTGTCTATGGAGTTTTTCTGACGGGGCTATGGTTGCCCATAGCGGCTCCATTGCTTTCCACATCCTTGTCGTCTACGGTTTTACTGCTGAGACAAAATCAACAGTTACAGGGACTAGCTTCCCTAGATGGGTTAACGCGAATTGCTAATCGTCGTTCCTTTGATGCCTATTTGCAACGCTGTATCAATCAGCAAACACCGGTTTCCCTGGTGATCTGCGATGTCGATTACTTTAAGCGGTATAACGATACCTATGGTCATCAAGAAGGCGATAAATGTCTAATATCAGTGGCTAAGACGCTGCAACAGGGGGTGCGTCGCAACGATTTTGTTGCCCGCTATGGGGGGGAAGAATTTGTGATTGTGCTGCCTAACGCTGAACTTTCCATGGCCTACGAAGTGCTGGGGAATATTCAACAGCAAATTTCTAAGCTGAATATTCCCCATGTGGCTTCTGATGTGAGTAGTCATGTCACCTTAAGTTTTGGTGTTATTTCCCTGAGTGATCTGAAGGAGGCGACGTCTAAGTCGTTAGTTGAGCAGGCGGATAAGGCGTTGTACCAAGCAAAGCGTCAGGGGCGCAACCAGATTGCGACTTTGTCATAAACGGTGATTATCAGTTTTGGGATAGTTCGATATACTGGATGCCTATAAAACCATTGGAAATCAGCCGATGAAGTCGTGTAGCTCGAAAATATACGGCCCATATGCTCGTGCATCCCTATCGTCCCTTTAAATATCCTGACAATTGTCTCTGCCTCCCCCTAGCAAATCGATCAAGGAAGAACTTCCCAAACCACCGTCGGCAGACTATGGCCCCATCGTCATTACGATTTTGATGTTTCTTGGGGTTATTGGTGTGCTGTTTTACTGGCGGTCACCACAATTATATTGGCCCTACACATTGCCTCGGTTTGACTTCAACCCATCTAAAATCCTGGGTTTGGGGTCAGCCGATTGGGTTGAAACGCCCTTGCCTTTGGAGATGGCTGGGGGAGACCCCCATATTCGTGCCTTGATGCGGACAATTTCAGCCAGTGAATCCAATATGGATCAGCCCTACCACTTGCTGTATGGGGGTAAAACTATTCCGTCCTTGAGCCATCATCCAGATACCTGTGTACCGATTGAAACTGGTCCAAATCTGGGGGATTGCACCACGGCAGCCGGGCGCTATCAGTTTTTAACAACAACCTGGCAGCAGATGGCTGAGCAATATCATCCGTCTCCCCCCGGCTGGTTTGAGTTTTGGCAGCCCTATGATTTTTCGCCAGAATCTCAAGATATTGTTGTTTATCGATGGCTGTTGGATCAGGATGCGTGGGGAGTCGATATTGATCAACAATTGAAGACTGGTGACGTTACCCAAGTGTTGGAGTTGCTGTCGGGGACTTGGACGAGCCTTGGCTATGGGATTGAAGATAACAGTATGTCGCAGCACCTGCCCCGTGTTTACAGCGATATGTTACAAGAAGAACTGGCTCAATAATCTTTTTTGTGCCGTGTGTATTTAGCTGCTAAGCAGCAGCGGTTGTTCTAAACGGTGGAGAGCTGCTGATTGGCTACCTTGGCAATGGCTTGTTGTAGCTGTTGTCGTTTGGCGGCGACTTGTCCCGATTGTAATAACTGTTGGGTTTGGTAAAATCCTTCTACCAGGTGTGGTACGGCCCCTGCCCGCCATAGATAAAAGCCGCTGTTCCAAATGACAGAACGGGTTAATTCTTGGTGTGAGTCCCCTGCGAGAGTCGATTCTAGGCTTTCGGCTAGGTTGTCTACTAAGGGGGTGTCGGGACCGTCGAACCCATAGTCTCTTGGGTGTAACAGTAGCCGCTCGAAGGTGGGTTGGTCGTTAGTGAGGCTACCCATGCCGATGATGGCTGTGCGACTGCGGGGTAAATCGCAGCTGCCTTCTACTCCCTTTACGGTGGTAAATGGAGCCGTGTTGCGTAGTTCGTAGGTTGCTTGGGTACGGGTTTCTGTCGGTGGGTGAACGTAGCTGCTGACGACATGCATGGGACCCTGGCCGGGTGCCCACATTAACTCTATGGTGGCGAGTGTTGGTCGCTTCCCGATTTGGTCTCGATAGGGGACTAAGCTATGGGCTGCGGGAAAATGTTGGGGCATATATAGGAAGCCCACTCGGGTGAGGTCAAACACTTGCTGTGTTTGCTCTAGGGTTAGTGTTTGCCACGCAATGCCTAGGGCTTGCCAAACTTCGATCAGGGGGAGTCCCATTTTGGTGGGCATGCGATCGCCCCCATGGAGAATCGCGGGCACACCGGCTGTGGCTAGGACAAGCGCCGTTAGGGGGGTGATCGGCGTATGGCGGCGGCGGCCATCGTAGGGCGTATTGAGCACCATGGCGGGGTAGGCGCTATTGGCAGGAACGGTTAAGCGCCCTCCCATTTGGTCGTAACAATCTAGCATGCCGGCCAATTCTGGAATGGTGGGCCGCTTGATGCGCTGGGCAATCATAAAGGCACCAATTTGGGCCGGTGTTGCCGTTTGTTCTAGCATCATCCGCGTTGCTAGGGCCGATTCTTCTCGGCTTAAATCTTGAGATGTGTGGGTGCCGCTACCGACCTTTTTCAGCAGATCTCGAAAAACATTGCTCATGACAATACATGCTCGTTCAAAGCCATTAGACGGGGCAAATCACTCAACTGACTAACGCTATCATCGGCCAATTGTTTCACCATGTCGCAAAACTGGCGCACCGGGGGTAGGCGTAGGCGATCTTGGGTGGTGACCATGACGACCTGGCGAGTGAGGACAGGGGCGGCTGTGCTGCGAACAGCCAGACCAGGGTCGCGACGACTTTCAGCTAGGGCAGACTGGGGCAGCAGGGCAATCATTTTTCCCTGACGGACAACTCCCCGGAAGGCGTCTAGCGTATTTAACTCTAACGCCATTTTGAGTTCTGTTTCGGGCAGTTGGGACTGCACTAGGCGCTGCATTCCGTAGCCATCTTTGAACACCACATGGGGATAGCGAGCGATTTCAGCCCAGGGGGCGGGGCTATAGTTGGCCAGGGGATGGTCGGCGGCCATTAAAACTTCCACATGGTCTTCGTACAGGGGGGTAACCGCCATTTCTTGGGAGCTGGTCAGCATCGGGTTGTGCATGACAATGGCAATATCCACTAGGCCATCGCGGAGCACTTTTAAGGAGCGATCGCTACCCAGGGCCGTTACCCGTAGCTGTACCTGGGGATAACGCTGGCAAAACTGAGTGATGATGGGCGGTAGAAAGTGGGAGCACACCGACTGAATCCCGGCGACGCACAATTCAGGTTGCCGCCCCTCTAGCAGGTCGGTAATCTCGCTGGTGGCTTGCTTCCATTCCTGACAAATGCGGCGGGCCCTGGGTAATAAACGTTCACCACCGATGGTGAGTTTTGCCTGGGACGTGCGGTGAAATAGGGGCATGCCCAAATCGTCCTCTAATCCTCGAATTTGTCGACTGACGGTGGATTGGGTAATGCCACAGCGACGGGCGGCGGCTTGAAAGCTACCGGTTTCGGCAATTGCGAGGAATGCTTGTAGCTGCTCTATGCGCATAGATTAGTGAACGTTGAGGGTATACAGACGCCAAAAATGGACAATATCCGTACAGACCACTCTAGGTATTATGGATTTCCTTTTTGGTGTGTCTGGCTACCGGCAGAAGGTCGACTGATATAACTATTCCTAAATTTTTCGAAAATGTATGGAGATGCAGGTTCGATACAACCAAGGGTATCGAACGTTCAAAAACAATTATCAACCTTCTCAGGCAAGAAAAAACTCTGGCGTTACTGATCCTGGGCATGATTTTATGTGTCATATCCAGACAATGATCCAACCCTGCGGATCGTTTCAGTTTCTAAATCAGCGATGGCAGCATTTTTTCTAAAAGCGCCAGTTTCCAATACTTTTATGGCCTGTACTCAAAAAATCAAATCTAGCCTTTGCTGACCTAGGCAAACAAAATGGCTGCCAAATCATTCCTTAAACAGACATTTGGGCAACAACCTTTTTGTCGAAATCAGCGATGTTCAGCTAACTAAAATAAACGTTGTTTTAATAATTACTTAATCTTATAGGTTCCAGTCCGTGGTGACTAGGGGAAAATAAAAGGTGGTTAGGGGAAATAAAATCACCCAAACTAGTTACCAAAATTGAAGCACGTTGGCCTTATGGTCTGGGAAGTTGTCTAGGTATTGGTGCACCCGTTCAGCACTGAGGTTGGGGTCTAGGCGTTTGAGCGCGGCGATTGTATGGATGGGAATGATGTCGGCGGTGTGGGTCAGTAGGGGCAGCAGGGCTTCGAAGGCGTCGGGCTGGGCTAAATTGGCCAAGGCCATAATGATGGCTTGAACCACGGCCAATGTATGGGGTGGACTGGCTAAATAGGCAATCAGGCTGTGGCTGCTGGTTTCCTGGTTGATGGGGCTGTCCCCCAGGATGTGGATAATGGCCACCAGCAGCTGATTTAGTTCTTCGGTGGTCAGGGTGTCTAGGGGGGCTTTGGGGTTGGCAAATGCTTGCAGCGACTGGGTCAGCGCGTCGTAGGCCCGTTGGGGCGCTTGGTTAAGGGCATGGGACTGTGCCGCATCAGCACTGGCCTTGTCGCAACACCAGGCTAGGGCCCGAAGAATGTCCAGGCGTAGCACTAGGGGGGTGTTGGCTGATAGCAGCAGCTGGTGCAGTGTGTCGACCATGTCCCCTGCACCTAGACGGCCCAAGGCTAGGGCGGCTTGGCGGCATACGGTGACGTCGAGGTCCCATAGGAGGGGCTTTAGCCGTTGGCTGAGTTGGCAATCTGTGTATAGATCGTGGCGACGACCGAGGGCCATGACAGCGGCCTTGCGCACGGAGGCGGCTGGGTCTTTTAGGGCGTCTATTAATACTGGGGTGACGATGGGGTTGTGAAAACTGCCCAGGGCGTCAATGGCGTAGTAGCGCACGGTGGCATCTTCATCTTTGGTGATGGACACCATGGCGGGAATGATGCTGTTGGAGCGGATTTGGTTGAGGGCTTTGGCCGCCAGGAGGCGCTGTTCTGATGTTTTGAGCAACTGGGTGAGCACATCAACGGCCATGGGGCCCATGGCGGCCAAGGTTTCAATGGCAAAGTTGCTGAGCTCGGTGGCTTGTTCTGCCGTGCGTTGTTGGACCTGACAGGCCGGACCGATTTGAGCTGCAATGGCCTGAATGACTTGGGGGTCGGGAAAGCTACCTAGGGCACGAATGGTAAACCAGTGGGTTTCTGCATCGGCGGTGGGGTCGTGGAGTAGCTGCAAGAGCGGCGCGATCGCACCTTTGCCTTCCTTGACAATCAGCTTCGAACTATTCCATTTCTCCTTAAAGTCACCGGTTTTGAAAGACTGCCAATAGTCCCCAGAAGGACTGGTGGGCTGTGAATATTCTGTGCCCTTAAAACCCCTAGCTGGTGGCATATGTGCACTCCATGCAAATCTTTCCCATTATTCCGCGAAAGTGGTTGGTGCGGGGAACGTGAATGCGTAATTTCATATCAAAAATGTAAATCTTGCATGCTCTAAAGAGAGTTCACCCTAAGGGGTAGGGTGCCCCGTTTTGTCTTTTCCCATATCTGTAAGCATTTTAAAATATTGTCGTGGCCATGAACCCTGGCAGAACCAAGTGGACGGTGTCTTTAGCAACAGATCGCTAAGAGAGTTTACTCCAGGGGGACACGATTTAAGTGGTATGCTAATTTTGCATTTAGCTTATGCGCTAATCGTATTTCTCTGGGCAAACAGTAATGTTGTATACAAAAAAAGCCTGTGGATATGAATATTCTTACATTAACTCGATAGCAAGCGAGCTAAATGAACTCCTGAAGCGGTTCCTTATAAGTGTGTCTAGCGGGGCAAAATCTTAGATTCTAAGGAATCTTGATTCTTTGCTCCCGTTTTTTTTGGCTTAAAAGAGGCTGTTCAGGTTTGCACCCGTGGTAGCAACATCACAGGTGTTTTATGTTAATCAGTTTGGGAGTGCTGCTGTGGTGACCGCATCCACTACTAAGAAAAAAGTAAAAATAAATAAGTTTGAAAAATATAAGGCCGAAAAAGACGGTTTAGCGGTCAAGGACGAACTCAAAAAGTTTGCCGAGATGGGATGGGAGGCTGTTGATGAGACCGACCTAACCCAGCGCCTTAAGTGGCTAGGCATTTTCTTTCGGCCGGTCACTCCAGGCAAGTTTATGCTGCGCTTGCGCATGCCCCACGGGCTAATCTCTTCTCAGCAGATGCGTGTTTTAGCCGACGTTGTTCAACGCTACGGAGACGACGGTAGTGCAGATATTACAACGCGTCAAAATTTACAACTGCGGGGTGTGCATTTAGAAGATATTCCGGACATCTTTGACAAGATGCATGCCGTGGGCCTGACGTCTATGCAGTCGGGTATGGACAATGTGCGCAACATTACGGGCTCGCCGGTGGCCGGTTTGGATAGCAAAGAGCTGATTGACACCCGGGAATTGGTGCAAGCGGTGCAGGACATGATTACCAACGGTGGAGAAGGTAATTATGATTTTACGAACCTGCCGCGCAAATTTAACATTGCCTTGGAAGGTAGTACCGACAATTCAGTGCATGCCGAAATCAACGACATTGCCTTTGTCCCAGCCTATAAGGATGGCCGCTTAGGGTTCAACGTGTTGGTGGGGGGATTTTTCTCCTCAACTCGCTGTGCGGCGGCAATTCCCTTAGGGGTTTGGGTACCCCCCGAGGAAGAGGATGTTGTTGAAGTATGTCGCGCTATTTTAACGGTGTATCGCGATAATGGTTCCCGTGGCAATCGTCAAAAGACCCGTTTGATGTGGTTGATTGATGAGTGGGGGATGGAGAAATTCCGCGCCGAAGTTGAGCAGAGTGTGGGTAAACCCCTGGCACAAGCGGCGGCTGAGGATGCATTAGATTCGGACAAGCGAGATCACGTTGGGGTTTTTCAGCAGAAACAAGAAGGGCTGAACTATGTTGGTTTGCATGTGCCGGTGGGTCGCCTGAAGGCTGACCAAATGATGGATCTAGCCCGCGTGGCGGAGGTATACGGCAGTGGCGATCTGCGGTTGACGGTGGAACAGAACGTGATTGTGGCCAATGTTCCTGATAATCGTCTGGCGATCTTTTTATCGGAGGCCATCGTTCAGACATTTCCGATTCAGCCTTCCACCCTTGTGCGTTCCCTCGTGTCCTGTACCGGTGCGCAGTTTTGTAAGTTTGCGTTAGTGGAAACTAAGATGCAGTCCCTGGCTTTGGCTAGGCGTTTGGATGCGGAAGTGGATTTGCCGGAGCCGGTGCGGATGCATTGGACCGGTTGCCCCAACTCCTGTGGCCAACCCCAGGTGGCGCAGATCGGCATGATGGGTACCAAGGCCCGCAAGAATGGCAAAATGGTGCCTGCGGTGGATATTTACATGGGCGGTACCGTGGGTAAGGATGCCCATTTGGGCGAGCGGGTGATGCAGAAGGTGCCCTGTGAAGACTTGCCCGGTGTGGTGCGTAACCTGCTGACCGAGAACTTTGGCGCCACCCTGAAACCCGGTGTGGTGATTGAAGCAGAGGCCACCGATGGTGAGGAGGATGCGCCAGCGGCAGCGCCCAAAGAGAAGACATCTGCCGTGGTGGTGTTTGCGAAATCGGGTAAGGAAATTAACTGTGATGACAGTCAGCCCATTCTTGCGATCGCAGAACAGGCTGGGGTGGACATTGAAAGTAGCTGTCAATCGGGTACCTGCGGAGCCTGTAAGCTGCCATTGCTAGAGGGCAAAGTGCGATATGAAGGTGATCCAGCGGCGTTAGACGCAGGCGAAACCGGCTCCGTTTTAACCTGTATTGGTCATCCAGAAGGTCGCGTCGTCATTGACGTTTAGGTCCTAGGCGCCTTGCCCTAGACGGTCCAAAACATGCATACAACCCTCCTCAGTAGGATGGACTGCTGAGGAGTTTTTTATTGGGGCGTTGCGCTTTACTCCTGGGGCTGATTTTATGGGTGGCCACAGGGCTTCCCAACGCCAAATTCAACCCTGACTTGTCAATGCAAATAACGCATAAAGAGTATGCGAAAAAACGGTAAGCCTTGAACTGCGGTGAGCAATGCTACAGAATGCCCCCCTGACAGCCGGGCATCATAGAAATAACTCAGCTCACTATTTCATAATGGATAACTTAAAAACCTTAATTATTCCCGGTTTCATCGGATTGGCTGCGGGCGTTGCCCACGGTCTTATCTCCCACCATGCTGAGTTGCCCATGTCTTTAACCGAGCAGCTAGTGGACGTATTCTTACCTGCCGAAACCGTTAGCTATCATTTCGAAGACTAAATTTCGTAAACAGTAGTGTGCGCTACAGAATAACTGTGGGATGCTTGAACTGTCGTTATAGTTCAGGGTTACTTTTATGACATCCCAAACCCGTGCACTTTCTAGCCAAACCTCTAGCCTAGACAAGGCCGTAATGGCTTCTTTAGCCGCACTAGCGATGTTTGTTGCTGGTTATACTGTAGTGCGAGTCTCCCTAGCTCAGCCAGTTGCTAGCAATGCAGATGCGGCTGACATCGTAATTCCCCACGAAGCCGAACTGTGGGCTGATTTAGCTGAATAGGTTGTTCTTGATTTAGCTAAGTTTTTTAAATGTCAAGTTGTCGCGTTTAACTGTGTAGGCGACCCTTGGCTAATAAGCAATGCATTTGATAAAAGAGTTGCCCCTGGGTACCCAGGGGCAACTCTTTTAGGTTTGTGCCTACTGGTTTTGTGCTGATTGCGCTGCGGCGGCATTAGCAGAACCCAAGAAACTACTTCACGGGGTAAGCCTGAAAGGCTTGTTAAAGCATGATCTAAATGGGCAGGGCATGGCTTTAATTTTTCACGAGCCCTTGCAGCGCTCAATTCAAGGGAACTTAATATCGCTGTTTTAATTCATATGCTTGGGTACGGCTGATCATGCCGTTGATTCTTGCAAGGCACTTCGATTTTTTATGCAAGAATCGAATTTAAGTATGCAAAATAAGAATTTTTCCTGGCTAACGGTATCAGTAAATACTTTTCTGTCTGTTGCTCACCGATAAAGTTACTCCATGGTGAATTCATGCAATATTCGCATTGTTTATAGAGTAACTTTTGCTGGTCTTATATATCCAATAAAGACCTTTAATAACAGCTCTTTAGGCAATGGATAAAGTGAATTTCACTGGCGAATTTTCATCGTATTGTTGAGTCCCTTGCGGACGGCAATGCATGAACATTTTCAACTTGATCTGTGATTAGGGTTGAATTTCAAGAGAGTGTTTGTCTGTTTATGGGAATAGCGTAAATGCTAGGAGAGTTGTTTACTAAGGCCACTCAGGGCAGGTATAAGATCTTGCACTTAACCTGGTTTGCCTTTTTCCTGTCGTTTGTGGTGTGGTTTAACTATCCACCATTCAAAACGACAATTGTTCAAGAATTTGGCTTGACCCCTGCTCAAGCCGGTACGATCGGTCTTTGTAACGTTGCCTTGACGGTGCCTGCACGTATCATAATTGGTATGTTGTTAGACCGGTTTGGTCCTCGTTTAACCTATTCAGTATTGCTAATTTACGCAGCAATACCTTGTATTATCTTTGCCTCTGCGCAGAGCTTCAATCAGCTTGTGATTGGTCGCTTGCTCATGGGTATTGTGGGTGCAGGTTTTGTAATTGGTATCCGCATGACGGCGGAGTGGTTCCCCCCGAAGGAAGTGGGAACTGCGGAAGGTATTTACGGTGGTTGGGGTAACTTCGGTTCCGCTTTCTCCGCCTTCACCATGGTTATCTTTGGTGTTGCCCTAACCTTCTTGCCCGGTGCATTCAACTTCGGTGAGCCCCAAACTTTCAAAATTCTCTTCTTCCCTGCTTTTGATACAGCAGTGCTGAACTGGAGAATGGCCATTGCCGGTAGTGGTATTGTTGCTGCCCTTTACGGTGCTTTCTACTACTTCAACGTAACAGATACACCCCCTGGTAAGGTTTACAGTCGACCCAAGAGTACTCGCGGTCTAGAAGTTACCACTAAGCGCGACTTCTGGTTCCTGATGCTGATGAATGTGCCTCTAACTGGCATTTTGATGGTGTTGGCTTGGCGTTTGAAGCGGGTACAGTTTCTGTCCACTGGGGCAATGTATCTTGCCTTCCTGGTGTTGATTGGTCTGTATCTGTTCCAGGCATACAACTGTTGGAGTGTTAACAAAGATCTGTTATCAGGTCGGAAGGTTTATTCCGCAGAAGACCGTTATCGTTTCAAGCAGGTTGCGATTCTTGAGCTTACCTACATTGTAAACTTTGGTTCCGAGCTGGCTGTAGTAACCATTCTGCCCGCCTTCTTCGAAGGTACGTTTGGCTTAGATAAGGCAACGGCAGGTATCATCGCGTCCAGCTACGCGTTTATGAACCTGATGTCTCGTCCTGGTGGCGGTATCATCTCTGACAAGATGGGTAGCCGTAAGTGGACCATGGTGGTTCTGACTGCCGGTATGGGTATTGGCTATCTATTAATGAGTACTGTTAATAGCAGTTGGCCTCTACCGTTAGCCGTCATCTTGACCATGGCTTGTTCCTTCTTTGTACAGTCTTCTGAAGGTTCTACCTTTGCGATTGTGCCTTTAGTTAAGCGTCGCGTAACGGGTCAGATTGCTGGTAACGTCGGTGCCTACGGTAACGTTGGTGCGGTGGCTTACCTAACAACTCGCCTATTGCTAGTGGACGTAGCTACCTCATCAGCAGGTGGCGGCGATCCAAACATGGCTTGGGTTAACGCTAGTTTCTTCCAAGTATTAGGAATAGCGGGTCTGGTGGTAGCCTTTATCTGCATCTTCTTCTTGGATGAGCCCAAGGGTTCCTTCGCTGAAGCCCATGAAGGAGAGGATGTTACTGTTGCCGATCCCTCCTACGCTGGCTAGATATTGATTGGTCATTGACCGATTAAATGTCATCAACTCAACAGATTTGGGGGGCCATACGCGCTCCCCTTTTCTGTCTAAGGGCTTGTTAAAAATAAAAAACATGGCCCTGCTCCTTGAAGCCATTGATTTACAAGCCTTTCAGGACTGGCCGTGCAGTAGTATTTCTAACTGAGCCGAAGGAAAGAGTTTATAAAGTTTACCCATTGATCTTGAGTTATTGGTCCATTGTCTTTATAGGATCAGAAAAGAGTCTCCCAAGGCTGTGACAAAGTGGAATAGCTTCGCTACAGTAAAAAGGTGAAATGAGTACAAATACTCATGAATGCCTGTCGCGCAGTAGATATATCAGTAATTTAATTACTTCAACTTTTATAAGGCCTATTTTTTTGTGGATGGAGGATGCAATCTATGACCGATACATCAAAAACACTTTGTCCTTACTGTGGTGTTGGATGTGGTCTGGAGGTCCTGCCCCCTGCTCGTCCGGGGCGTCCGGTAAATCGAGATGAGCATGGTAATCCGGTGTGGCAGGCTCGGGGCGATCGCAACCACCCATCGAGCAAGGGTCAGGTTTGCATTAAAGGCGGCACCGTTGGCGACTCATTAGATCGCAGTCGTTTGCTCTATCCCATGATGCGAGAATCTCTCGACCAGCCCCTGCGGCGAGTGTCCTGGGAAGATGCCCTCAGTCGCATCACCTACGAGATGCGTAAAACCCTAGAAGAAAAAGGGCCAGAAGGTATTGCCATGTATGGCTCTGGTCAGTTTCAAACCGAAGACTATTACACCGCCCAGAAGCTATTAAAAGGTTGTTTGGGCACCAATAACTTTGATGCCAACTCCCGGCTGTGCATGTCGTCAGCGGTGGCGGGCTACATCCAAAGCTTTGGTTCCGACGGTCCCCCCTGTTGCTACGACGACCTAGAACAAACCGACTGTGCCTTTCTCATTGGTACCAATACCGCCGATTGTCATCCCATCGTGTTCAATCGGCTGAAAAAGTATCACAAAAAGAATCGCAAGGTAAAAATGATTGTGGTGGATCCCCGCTACACCGATACCGCCAAAGCGGCCGACTTGCATCTGGCCATTAAGCCCGGCACCGACATTGCCCTGCTCAACGGGATCGCCCACTTATTGTTGCGCCACGGGTGGATTGATCCCGGCTTTATCGATTCTTGCACCGATGGCTTTAGCGACTATGCCCAGGTGGTCAAAAGCTATCCCCCCGAGCGGGTGACAGAAATCTGTGGGATCACCTTGAGCGAGCTCACCAAAGCTGCGGCCTGGTGGGGCAAATCCGAGCGGGTGCTGTCCATGTGGTCCATGGGCGTGAACCAGTCCACGGAAGGAACGGCCAAGTGTCGCACCATCATTAACCTGCATTTAATGACCGGCAACATCGGCAAGCCCGGTGCCGGTCCCTTTTCCTTGACCGGCCAGCCCAACGCCATGGGTGGCCGCGAGGCCGGTGGGTTGGCCCACATTTTGCCAGGGTATAGGCTGGTGAAAAATCCAGAGCACCGTCAGACCGTCGAAAAGGTATGGCAGGTACCCGAAAAGAGTATTTCCCCGGTGCCAGGTTTAGCCGCCTGGGATATGATGCTGGCCCTTGAGCGAGGGGATCTCGGCGTATTTTGGGTGGCGGCAACAAACCCGGCGGTGAGTATGCCAGATATTAAGCGCACCCAGGATGCCCTGCGAAAATCGCCCTTTACCATTTGTCAGGATGCATACTACCCAACTGAAACAGCGGCCTTTGCCCATGTAGTATTACCTGCCACCCAGTGGGGGGAGAAAACCGGGGTAATGACAAATTCTGAGCGGGTGGTGACCTACTGCCCTGCGTTTCGTAACCCGGTGGGTGAAGCCCGGGCCGATTGGGAGATTTTTGCCGAAGTTGGGCGGCGGCTGGGCTTTGAAAAACAATTTGCCCAGCGCACGTCGGCAGAAGTCTACGATGAGTTTATTTCCCTAACCGCCGGGCAACTGTGCGATGCCACGGGGCTGAGCCATGAACGGTTGGCAAAGGGGCCGATTCAGTGGCCTTGCCCAGCAGGGGAATCCGACGCCATTGCCCATGGCAAGCACGACAAGCGACTTTATACCGACTATCGCTTTGCCACACCCAATGGCCGGGCTAAATTCTGTGCGTTTCACATTAAGGGGTTGGCTGAACCCCCGGATGAGAATTTCCCATTCGTTTTAACCACGGGGCGTTTGTACGGGCACTGGCATACCCAGAGCCGTACGGGGCGGATCGAGCGAATTGTGAAAAAATATCCCGAGCCGTTGCTCGAAGTGAATCCCAAGGATGCCCAGCTGTTGGAGGTGCAGTCGGGGGACTGGGTGGAGGTGCGATCGCCCCGCAGTTTTGCCCAGATCAAGGTACTGGTAACCCAAAATATTACCCGTGGCACGGTGTTTATGCCCATGCACTGGGGATTTCTTTGGGGGGACAACATGGAGGTGAACGCCTTGACCCACCCAGAGGTCTGTCCGATTTCGTTGGAGCCGGAGCTAAAGGCCTGTGCGGTGCAGGTCACACCCATTGCCGCCCCCCAATCCGATGACGAAGCCACCGTGAAAACTCGATTTGAAGCGGTGCAAAAATTGGCAATGCGCGTTGAGGTGACGGTTTAGCGATCGCTGCTGAGCCTTGGCATAGATGGGGCAATCCCTGTTTCTATGGCCGGTGTAGGGTCTTGTTTACTCCGTTGGCTCAGCGGCGTTGACAAGCTCAATGCATTTTGTTTCCGTGCGGATGTAGCGAATGCCTGCCATGCGAATAATGGGTCTATCCTGGTAAATCACCAGTAATCCCTTCTCCGGATGGCGGACAATCCGAATTTCGTCGGCGTTGATCTGCTTTAGCCACAGGGTATTGATGCCGGATTCATCGTCAATGATGTCAAAGCCATCCCCAGGGGAATAGATATACAGGTCGTTGCCCGGTCCGCCCTTGAGGATGTCGTCACCGGGGCCGCCGATGAGGGTGTCATGGCCTTCGCCACCAAATAGCCGATCGTTGCCCGCCCCACCCTGGAGATAGTCATTGCCCGCTTCACCAAACAGAAAGCTAGCGCCATCGCCGCCGTCGATGACATCATTTCCCTGGCCACCGTGGATGATGTTGTTGCCGCCGTTGCCGTATAGAACATCATCTCCGTCGAAGCCAAAGATAATGTCGTTGCCTTCAGTTCCTTTGATGATGTCATCGCCGAGGCTGCCAAAGATTTTAGACATCGGATTGCTACCAATAGGGGCTTAAAACACGGGGTTAGATGCTTGACTAGACAGGTCATTGTTGATTGGTAAGGTGCCAATCAATGAATGCTATTAATGATGGCAGTGTTTTGTCTGGAAAACTTAGGGTGGCAGGTTCTCTCCGCACGATAGCCCAGCGAATTGGGCAATATCCCTGAGCGGAAAGGCGGACATGGCTGGCTATGTCTCTATCCCTAAAAACTGATTGATTGTTGTTGCGATCGCATGGTCATTGTTTAACGAGCCCAACTGGATAACGTTGTCAGAGTGCAGAATTATTTTGGTCGAGTAATTGGTTTTGCCTTTGTTGTCGGTACGTTCCTTGACGGTTATTGTGTTGATTTCATCGAGCTTCTCTTCCCTTATGGTGGCTTGGCGGAGAATATTTTGACGGGTCAGAGATAGTTTTCCTGATTCTTTGTCGAAGGTACAGGTTTTTATTTGTTTAGTTAATAGATCGGCGATGCCTATGGCGCTGAAGAGACCGCCGATGCCAAAGGTGGTCCAACGGTCGTCTTGTTTGATATTGAGGGAGGAGGCTTGGGGATTGTGGATAAACTCGTTGATGCGTGCAACCTTTGCCCGCTTAGCGTTGACGCCATCGGATGTGGATAACTCGGTTAGGGGAATGGTTTTTCGATCGGTGGTTAGGGCAATGCGGTAGGTATCCCCGTTAACAGTTTCTACTTTGGCCCCTTTTAAGGATTTAAGGGTGGTGGTCTGTTTGTCGAGTAGGCTGATGGTTGTGCGTTGGCAGGCGATGTCATTGGGGCCGGTGCGATCGCAATGCAGTTTGGTTAGATGGCCGGAGCAAAGGATCAATATCCCGATGAGGGCAGCGGCAATGGCGGCGAACTGTCGTTTGGATAGGCCGAATGCGTATTCTGTGGCTTCGAGTTTTAGTCGGGTAGATGTGTGTTCTGTGATGTGCATCTATTTTTGCGTGGGGGCATAAATAGGGCTTGCTGAATAACTCAAAAAGACTGGTATATGGTTGTTTTAGCTAACAAGATCGAAGTTAAGTGCAAGGTCATTTAACGAGTTTTCAAGGGTTTCAGCCGATTCACCCTTGCACCTACCTATCGAAACAGCCTGAAAAAGTAACGTATTTGCGTTGGTTCAGCTCCGAAAAAGACCGATTAGACTTTTTCAGCAAGCCCTAAATAGATCGTAGCGATGGGGACAAAGCGGCAACAAGTTCGGGTGTCACCCATGACAATGTTGCGATAAGTGGTCTCTAATGGTCAGCATTCTGCTTTATTTGCTGGCCTTGGCTATGGGGTGGCTGACGGTCGTAGCTGCACTTGCTCGATGGGGATGCCTAGCTTTTGGGTTAGTTCGATGACGTTGGTGGTGAAGGTGGATAGGTCGCCTGAGGTGGTGGCGGCTCCGCTGGTGATGGTACCGATGGCGGTGCCCAGGATGACTAGCTTTTTCAGATTGCGGCTGATACGGCCCTGATTGGGCTGATCTTCTTTTAGGTCGCGCTCCAGGTTATGGAGAACGTCGTTGGCGTCGTTTTTTTGGGTGGTGGGGAATGTTTGGGCCTGGTCGCGGAGGTCGGTGAGTAGACGGGTGATGTCTTCGGTGTTGGGACCGTAGTTATTGATGGTGCCGCCGCCTTGGTCGCCTTGGACGGTTTCGGCGAAGCCACCTGCGAATTGGGCACCGCGAAGGTCGTACTTGGGAATTTCAGTCATTGGGGGCCTCACTGATTGCAACTTGATAATCTCCATCAAGTTTGTACTTTGTTCTCGGTAAGCGATAATCTCTCCCTCTTTAGCCTGCAATACATCACGATATCGCTGCTCCATCAGTGCCAACTTCGTTTCATAAAGCTCTTTAGCACTGCCCTCAATCGCTGTTTTATCAGCGTCTTTAGTCACTTCTAAACGAACAACAAAGGCTCCGTCTCGTTTCTTTTCGATGGCTTGAATAGAGAGGTCTTGATCAGTGTATTGAGTGCGGAGATCTTGGAAAGATTGGAAGAAGGCTTGCCAGTCGATACCGTCTTTGAAAATCAGGTCTACTGTGTCTAACGCCTGCTGAAATAGAGCCGAAAACTCACCAGGCTTAAAGACACCTTCTCTGGGTCGGCGCTCTTCCTGACTGGTTTTAAGATATACATAACTGCAAACAACATCGTCCAGAACCGTAGCACTATTGATATTCCAATCCTCTAGACATGCTGTTGTAAACACAGCCCTATAAAAGTTAGTGCCAAGGGCTTGAGCCCGACTTAAGTTCGCTCCGCGCAAATCAGCCTCACTCAAGTCAGCTCTTTGTAAATCAGTTTCAGCTAGGTCAGCCTTCCGTAGATCTGCCCCACTCAAGTTAATATCACTCAGATTGAGTCCAACCAGCCTAGCCCCCCATAAGGAGGCTCCACCCAGATTAGCTGCAAACAAAAAAGCTTCTTGTAGATTGACACCTCCTAAAGACGCTCTCTGTAAATTAGCACCAGGTAATTCGGCATAACTCAGATCAGCATGCTGTAAGTCAGCTTCACTAAGGTTAATTCCGGCCAAACTCATACCACTCAGATCAGCGTTAGCTAGGTCAGGTACAACATCAGAACGACTCTTTCTCCAATGATTCCAGACCTCTACCCCCTGCTTCAGCAGCTCCACATGCTCCGTATTCGCCACCCCAGAAACCTCACCTCAACAACTCAGCCGACACCCCCGAAACTTTTCTCTTGCCTTCAACAACAATCCGAAAAATTTCCAACGCAGATCGCCCAGCCTCAATCAGCTTCGCCTACGCCTTTTTCCATTCTTCAATTGCACCTACGACGAAAGCGGCGACGGGATGATCAATGGCGGCTTCAAAGGCTTTGATGCCGCCTGCGGTGAGGGCGGCGACGGTGCGTTGTTTGAAGGTAGGATTGGCTTCGATTTGGCCGATGGCTTGGGTGGCCAGGGTCATTTTTTGGGTAGTGGTCTCAGCTGGGGCGGTTTGCTCTAGCTGTTGGAGTAAGGCTTGGATTTCAGCGGCGGCTTCGGCTAGGGAAGGTGTTTCGGCGGCGGCGTTGTTGATGGTGCCGCCGATCTGATTCCCTTCAACGATCTCGGCGAAGCCTCCGGCGAACTGGGCGTTGCTGAGGTCGTACTTGGGGGCGTTGGAACCTTGCTCTGACACGGTGGTGTCTCCTTGGTAGGTTTTGTTGATTTGGGTACTAGGTCGGCCTATGGCTGTGCCGACCAGGCCTGCTAGCCGCTGAACTTCACGGTCCTTCTCAATGAGCAAAGCTTGCATTGCCTGGGGTGGCAGGGTTAGTAAATAGTCGTAGCGTTCAAAATATTGACGGTGTAACGCTGATAAGTCACTTTGTTGACTGGTTTCAGCTCTGACTAGCAACTGGTCTCGCTGTTTGCCTCGCTTCTCCATGGAGATAATTTCAAGATCTGCGTTTGGGTTATTTTCCCGTAGTTCGTGGAAGGCAATGGCCAGGGCGCGCGGGTCTAATACTTGGTTGTGGTAGAGGTCGAGGGTTTCGACCATGGGGGCGATAAAGTCAGAAAACTCCCCATCTGCAAACGTCTTTTGCTTGTCATCGGGCTTACGATGAGGATCGCTGTTCAGGTCATCCTCTGGCGGCAGGCGCATAAAGACGTAGTCACAGCGGATACCGTCGAGCCTGGTTTTGGTGGTAATGTTCCAATCTTCGATATAGGCACCGGTCAGGGTGGAGCCGGTCAGGTCGGCCTCGTCGAGCTGGGTCTGAACTAGCTTGGAGCCGGATAGATCGGCATCTTGTAGATTGATGCCATTGCAGTTGGCCCCTATAAACCTGGCATTAGTCAGGTCAACCCCTTGAAGGTTACCCTCTTTGAGGATTGAACCGGTGAAATCAGCTTTGACTAAGTTGGCACCTTGTAAGTTAATGCCTGCGAGATTGAGAAGATAGTCGTAGGACTGGCCCTGGCCGTTGCCCGTGAGCACCAGCTCACGGATTTTGGGGTTGTTTAGATAGGTTTCGCCTGGACGCACACGGTCCAGTTTGTCAGCATCTCGCCAACGGGTACGGAGTAGCACAGCCCGCCTGATGTCAGTACTTTTGAGCCTTGCCTGAGAGAAATCAGCATTGGTCAGTGTAGCCTCACGAAAGCTAGTACCGCCAATCGCCGCAAAGGCGATGGCCACAGAACGAATCCAAGCATCTCGCTCATCCCCCTTCAACGCTCGCCAGCCAACATAAGCACTCACCAACGTCACCGCTCCGGCTCCGGCTCCGGCTCCGGCTCCGGCTCCGGCTCCGGCTAAGGCTACGGCTACGGCTCCGGCTCCGGCTAAGGCTACGGCTACGGCTCCGGCTCCGGCTCCGGCTCCGGCTCCGGCTCCGGCTCCGGCTCCGGCTCCGGCTAAGGCTCCGGCTCCGGCTCCGGCTACGGCTACGGCTACGGCTACGGCTACGGCTCCGGCTCCGGCTAAGGCTACGGCTCCGGCTCCGGCTCCGGCTACGGCTCCGGCTCCGGCTAAGGCTACGGCTCCGGCTACGGCTACAACACCTTTACGGAGTAGCAAAAATAAGAATACAACAAGAACCGCTAATGAAACCCATCCTGCAACTTGATTGTCTAGGTTACTGGAATCAAATATCAGTGAAACAAAATATCCAGCTAATGCTGAGAAAAATCCTGAGAGAACTGACAGCAACAATGAGGCAATCACTAACCCAGTTGCCCAACGCTTCTGCAATCCAGCTTTAGCTTGAGTAAAGTTAGTCCCGGTTAAGTTTGCATTGGTGAAGTTTGTACTACGAATATCAGCTCCGCTAAAGTCTGCGCCTGCTAGGTCTTTGCCTTTAAAGTTCTGTCCTCTCAGGTTTACCCCCTTAAAGTCTCGCTCACCGGCTTTATAAAGCCGCAGTACTTCAGCAGCTTTCACGTTTTAGCTCCATACCCGCACACCTATTCAATGCATCAAGTCTAACCGTTCCTTTTCCCGATAGATTTTCAGTCATTTACCCAGCAATTCAACCAAAACCGCTGAAAGGTTTTATTTTCCTTCTGCTTATTACCTGCCAAATGTCCAACGCGGGCCGCTTTGCCCTACTCAACCGCGCCACCCGCGTCATATCAGCTCCAAAATATGGTTTCTACAGGGAATAAAAAACCAGGTAAAACAGTCTCTCCTGACAGTGTCTTTGGCTTATCCAAGCGTTCCACCGATTGATCCCCACGATAAATCTCCGCCCACCCAGCCTTAGGCACAATCAACCAACCCAACCGGGCCCCATTCTCAACATATTCCCGCATCTTGCTTTGCAAAACACTGACCGCATCCGACTCAGACGCTAGTTCCAAAACAAAATCAGGACAAATCGGCGCAAACCCCCGCCGCTGCTCCGGCGTCAGCGCATCCCAACGCCCCTTTGCAATCCAAGCCGTATCCGGCGACCGAATCGCCCCATTGGGTAACTGAAACCCCGAAGACGAATCAAACACCTTACCCAACCCAGTCTGCCGATTCCAAATAACAATATCCGCACTCGCTTCCGCATTACGGCTACCGCCTTCGCTGCCAGTGGGTGACATAACAATGATTTTCCCCTGAGCCGTCAGTTCCATGCGCAGCTCTGGATTTGCCTGGGTAAACTGCCCAAACTGCTCAGGGTTTACCCTAAGCTGGGCAGGTAAATTAATGGCCTGTGAAGTAACCATAGCCGTGCGAAAAATTGCGCCATATCTGCCTCAAACATAGCACTGCTGAAAGCAAACCATCCATTGGGCACGTTGAGCTTGCTTAAGTCAAAGCAGGATACCCCCCTGTCCCTCCTGGGAGGGAGCCCCTCCTCCTGAGGGGGCGGGTTGGCCGTTAGCGCAAGCGTTCGAGACCCACCCCGCCTGCGGCACCCCTCCCAAGAGGGGAGAGATCGGCACATTACTCCAAATTTGGTGCGTTAATAACGGCACCCTACAAAATCTGGGATAGGAATTTCTGAGAGCGCTCTTCCTTCGGATTATTAAAGAACTCATCCGGCGTATTCTCCTCTACCAGCACTCCACCATCCATCAACACCACCCGGTCCGCCACCTCACGGGCAAACCCCACCTCGTGGGTCACACATACCATCGTCATGCCCGTATCCGCCAGACCCCGCATCACGTCTAGCACCTCCCGCACCATCTCAGGGTCCAGTGCCGACGTAGGCTCATCAAATAACATTATCTTCGGCTGCATCGCTAGCGATCGCGCAATGGCCACCCGCTGCTGCTGACCACCGGACAGCTGCCCCGGAAACTTATTGGCCTGCTCCGCAATACCCACTCGCTTTAGTAGCTGCATGGCGGTTTCTTCCGCATCACGCTTCTTCTGCTTGCGCACCCAAATGGGCGCCAGGGTGACATTCTGCAACACCGTCAGGTGGGGAAACAAATTAAACTGCTGGAACACCATGCCCACTTCCCGACGAATCTCTTCGATGTTCTTGAGGTCGTGGGAAATCTCGATGCCATCAATGACGATGCTGCCCTTTTGGTAGGGCTCCAGCGCATTAAACGTGCGAATAAAGGTGGACTTACCCGAACCCGAAGGCCCCATCACCACCACCACTTCGCCTTTGTACACATTCAGGCTGACGCCCTTGAGCACATTGAAGCCATTGTCGTACCACTTTTCCACATCGGTGGCGACGATGACGGCTTCACTACCGACAGAGCTGGACTGATTGGCTACGGACATATCCACTTGAGTCATGGTTCAGGTTCCTAATGGTGGGGCAGACCCCAGGACTATTTTGGCATTGACTACCCGTGGGAATGTAATTGACGACACGGGATTTAACATCGGACAAAAGTAATAATTAATCGAGCAACGGATTTTCCTCAGGAAGCTCTCCCCCTCGTAGGGGGAGATGCCGCATGCAGAGGGGGTTAGCGTCCAGTGTGCAACGCGCGCTCAATGCGGCGACTGCCTAGGGACATGGCATAGCAGAAGAACCAATAGAGCATGGCAATAAATAGGTAGACCTCGGCATAATCCCCGAGATATTTCGGGTTGGCCAGGATACTATTACTGATACCCAAAAGCTCCACTAGACCCACAATTCCCAATAGGGTGGTGTCTTGGAAAAGACTAATAAACTGACCCACAATGGCTGGAATCGCCACTTTCAGCGCCTGGGGCAACACGATCAGGGACAGGGTAAGGGGACTATTGAGACCTAGGGACGCAGCGGCTTCTACTTGCCCCCGGGGAATGGCCTGCAAACCCGCCCGCACGTTCTCGGCGAGATAGGCAGAACTAAACAGGGTAAGACCCACAATGGCTCGAACAATGTTGTCGGGCCGCACACCTTCTGGCAAAAATAGGGGAATCATCACCTGGCCCATAAACAAAATGGAAATCAGGGGCACCCCGCGAATTAGCTCGATGTAGGCAATGGAGAGACCCTTGATGATGGGCAAATTACTGCGCCGCCCTAGGGCCATGAGGATGCCGATGGGAAAACAGATGGCAATGCCGGTAATGGCTAAGAACAGCGTGAGGGTAAGGCCGCCCCAGTTGTTGGTGCCGATGGGCTTAAACCCAAGGAAACCGCCGATGGCATCTAAACCGGCACTAATGGCAAAGCAGCCTAGACCAAATAAAAGGGCGGCAATGACGAATGTGGTCAGGGTTCTACGATCGGCCAGGATGGGCACCAACAACGACACAAAGGCGATGTAGGTGACGATGGTGATCAGCTTCAGCAACAGGGGGACGTTCAGGAAGCCGTAGAGCGGTAGAAATAGCACTAAACTACCGACAAACCACAGCACCCGCATGGCCCAGATGCCGACAATGTTGTCGCTGATGCCATCAATGATGGCGGCGTTGGTCAACAGCTTAAACACCGTCGAGGCTAGCCAAATGCTGATGGCAATGGTGGCGATTAAAAAGAGGAGGCTATTGCGAATGTCACCCCCCGCTAAAATCAGTAGCGAGATGGAATAGATTAAAAACCAGCCCGCCGCTAAAAACTGACTGAGGTTTAGCTTGCGTTGCCCCAGGGTTTTGCCGCCCCAGGCGCAGGCTAGGGCCAAGGCCACCAGGGCGATGAGGGTGAGGGCTGAGGGGCGGGTGAGGGGCAGGATAATAAACCCGGCACAGATAATGGCAACGCCGATGAGGACATTGCGGCTAAACAGCTTGCCTTGGTTGCGGACTAGCAGCCCCCAGGTGACACCGGCCATGGCCACGTTGACACCGAGGATGGCCCAAATGCGTGAGTAGATCTCTGAGGGATATAGACCTGACATGAATAGGGCCAGGTTATTGGGCACCACGGCCCACTCAGCGACATTGAAGATCCAGTTGAACATGCCCCACACCGCCAGTAGCATGACGCCCACTAGGATGACGGTGAGCAGGGCGTTGTACCAGGTGTTGAATAAATGCTTGCGCAACCAGGCCACTGGCCCCGACTGGGCAATGGGTGGCGGGCTGGATTCTGGGACTAGAGGTGAATTGGGTGTCGTTGTTGTCATCGCCCCTACCGCTCCTTAAACTGCACAGCACTGTTGAGTTGGTTCATGTTCACCGAAATCAAAAGGTTGATGATTAGATAGGTGGCCATCATCAGTAAGAAGACTTCCACCGGCCGCCCGGTTTGGTTGAAGGTGGTGTTGGCGACGGAATATAGGTCGGGGAAGCCGATGGCGAGGGCCAAACTGGAGTTTTTGGCGAGGTTGGCAAATTCGCTGTTGAGGGGCGGAATAATCACCCGCAGGGCCTGGGGGAACACCACCATGCGCATGGCTAAGCCGGAGGAGAGACCCAGGGAGCGGGCGGCTTCCCACTGTCCTTGGGAGACGGATTGGATGCCGGCCCGGACAATCTCGGCGATAAAGGCTCCGGTGTAGAAGGTGAGACCGGTGACAATGGCGGAATATTCTAGGGAGAGTTTGAGGCCGCCGGTGACGCCGCCGGTAAAGGTGCCGTCGTCTTTTAGTCCGGCAATGGGGGTCTGCCAGCCAAAGGCAAATAGGACAACGAGAATGCCGAAGAGGATAAGGAGTGCGATCGCAATCAGCTGCGGTTTTCCCGACTGCCCCTGGTCCACAATCACCTTGGTGCGCCAGTTGGCCAGCAATACCAACGGAATCAACAGGGCCAATAAAAGCATCACCCACAGCCCTTGGGCGCTGGACATCAATGACGGAAATGCTCCTTTGAAGTAAAGCCCTCTATTGGCACTCCAGTTGAAGAGTAAGAAAAACTCCACGACCACAACAACCGGAATCATCAGCAAGCTAAAACCGTAGCCCAAGAGCGGCCCGACACCACCGCGATAACTGCCCCGGCGCACCACCTTGAGCGATCGGAAAAATAGACCAATCAACAGTAGCGACACCGCCAATAGAATCAATCCAGTCCAAACCGTTGGGGTAAAGGATGGCCCCGGCACATAAATTCCCTTTTTACTCACCACAAACCAGCTCAGGTCTGCATTGGGAAAGACAAATGGACTTCTTGGCGACGGAAAACTAAAGAAAACCGCCAGGTACCAAAAAAACAGCTGCAGCAACAGGGGCACGTTGCGCACCAGCCCCACATAGGCGCGGCTAATTTTATAGAGCAACCAGTTATCGGAGAAACTGGCCACACCGGCCGTAATCCCCACGGTGGTCGCTAAAATCACCCCGACAATCATCACCCGGAGGGAATTAATGATGCCGACCTGAATAACTTTGCTGTAGGCATCTTGGGCCTTATAGTCCAAAAGGCTTTCACCAATGGCAAATCCGGCGGGATTTTTAAGGAAGCTGAAACCAAACTTAATACCCCGACCGAGCATGTTGTCATTGAGGGTGGCGGAGAAATGCCATAGCAAATCCACCACAAACAACACAATTAACGCTTGGAACGCAATTTTCCAGAAGCGTTCGTCCCGGAGTAGAGACTGGATAGCAGATATGGGACTGTTACTGCGACTAGCCATAACGAACAGAGAACAAGGGGCTTAGTAACGGCGAAGATCACGGGCTATGGATAGCCCCGCTAGCTAGAACAACGGAATAAAGAGACATAGCTCTAAAGCCCGTTAAGAGAGCAAGCACCGACAAAATCCAAGGACTTACGATCTCCATAGGCACCATCATAGGGTTGAGGTGATAAGAGATTCTAGTCTTTTTTACCTGGGGAATTAAAACTGTTAGTAAACGTAATGTAATTCGGCTGCTGCTGCAGTGCCATGGGCTACCATCGGGGCAATTGCCGCGACAAGACGGCATAAAAAAGGAGGCCTTTGGCCCCTTACAAAAAATGTCTTAAATCTAACGGTGAATAAAAAAAGGGCCCCCAAAGGCCCCCAAAAAAGTGTCTTAAATTTAACAACGATTACGGTAATCTAACAACGATTACCGTAATAAAACCGTCACTAAATCAACAAACTTTCTAATTAATGTCTCCAATTAACGGAACGGAGGAGAATACATAAGGCCACCATCAGTCCAAAGCGCATTCTGACCACGCTCTAGCTCAAACTGAGAGTCTTTGCCCAGGTTGCGCTCAAAGATCTCACCGTAGTTGCCCACATGCTTAATGGCCCGCAACATGAAGTCGTTGGGCAGACCCATATCAGTACCTAGGGTACCTTCAGCACCGACAAAGCGGAGCACGTTGGGATCTTCGCTGCTAACAGCGGCTTCAATGGTGTCAGCGGTTAAACCAAACTCTTCAGCCTGAATCAGACCGTAGGTAATCCACTTAACGGTGTCAAACCAAGCGGAGTCGTTGTTGATGGTTACAGGACCTAGGGGCTCCTTAGACATCGTAACTTCTAGGAGGACGTGGGCCTCGGGCTCGCTTAGGGTGCTGCGGCGGGCGATTAGCTGCGACTTATCAGAGGTAAAGCCTTCGCAACGGCCTTCGTCGTAGGCCGCATAGCCTGCGTCTGCATCCTGGAAAACAACGGGCTCAAAACTAACGCCGCGCTGACGGAACTGGTCAGTCAGGTTGAGCTCAGTGGTGGTACCGGTTTCAACACAGATGGATAGACCTTCCATGTCCTCTAGGGTGGTCACACCGCTATCGCCGCGCACCATCATGCCCTGACCATCAAAAAATGTAGTGGGCGCAAACTCCATACCCACAGACGTGTCGCGACTGGTGGTCCAAGTTGTGTTACGGGAGAGCATATCCACCTCGCCACCCTTGAGGGCTTCAAAGCGCTCAGTGGAGTCTAGGTTACGATACTCAACCGCTTCGGGATCATCAAACAGAGCCGCAGCCACTGCCTTACAAACATCTACGTCAAGACCAGAGTATGTACCACTCTCGTCAACGAAACTAAAGCCGGGAATACCACCGTCAACACCGCAGTTGAGGGTGCCACGGCTCAATACTGTATCCAGACGGCTGCCGCCAACGGCACCAGCGACTGCATCCACCGCATCACCAGCGGCATCAGTGGCTGTATCCACTGCATCTTGAGCACCACCGCAGGCAGCCAGTGGCAGGGCGACAGCGAGTAACGCTGCTAAGGAAGAACCCCATTTAGCCATAATTAACCTCACACACTCCATTGAAATAGACCAAGAAACTTGAGTAACGCTGTGGACGTTTTGGGAAAAACGAGAAAAGCCCACGATTGACACAGGGCCTATCGCCGGAACACAGCTATTATCCAAGCCAGGATTCGCCGTTGCTGATTTAGATCCCGAACTAGGCTGAACGGATTGCCATCGGCCAATACCCGCCAGCTAGCCTGATCTGAAAAATCGGCAACGTTTAAACTCTGCCATTGTGCCTTAGGGAAAGACGCATTCCAGAAAATTGGTAAATGAATCCTTCCTGAAAATCAACAATGACAAAATACGTTTAATGCATCCTAAGACGATATGGTATCGCCTACTAGGAATTAATGCGTATAATACGCGGCAGTTCTGGCCTAAATCTGCAGCTGCCAGCGATTGATTTCATTGCAATACCAGGGTTTTGTATCCTTGAGCACCGTTTGAGAATTTGGGTAAAATTTAAGACTTGTCCCGTTGTGGCGTATCAACACTTTTTGGGGCAATAGTCAATGGCTGGGGCCGAGGTGAGGCACTGCTCCACGGCTACTGGTTTTGGGCTAGGTCCCGAATTAGGGATACTTTTGACTGAATGTAGCGGTTCACCTGGGATAGCTCAGCGTTGTCCAACGGTGATTGGTAGCATAGTTGCTCTATGACCCAGTTGACTAAACTCTGATCGTCTAGGCTGAGAATATGACTGCTATGGGCGGCGTCAATGACAGACCATAGTTGACGGAGCAGCAAAGGAGACATGTATTTTTTAATAATCTTTTAACATTCTCGCCTCTATTATCCCCATCACCTGTTGAAGTAGATGTTTATTTTTGACAAGTTTTCTCACAATCGTTCGGGTCGGCCTCAGGATGGGGCGTCGTAATGAGGCTGCTTTGCGTTAGTAATGGCCATGGGGAAGATCTAATCGCCATCAGGATTTTGCAGGCCCTGCAAGGGATGTTGCCTGATTTGCCCATGGCCGCTTTGCCGATTGTGGGCGAGGGGCGGCGGTACCAAAAATTGGGCGTGGAGATTATTGGGCCAACGAAGCAAATGCCTTCGGGTGGGTTTATTTATATGGATGGTCAGCAGCTGGCCCGGGACCTGCAAGGGGGGTTGCTGCAGCTGACGGTGGCCCAGGTGCGGGCCATGGGGCAGTGGCTCCGGGCCGATGACGTGGTGCTGGCGGTGGGGGATATTGTGCCCCTGTTGTTTGGTTGGCTGAGTCGTTGTTCCTATGGGTTTGTGGGGACGGCCAAGTCTGAATACTATGTGCGCAATGAGCAGGGGCTGTGTTTAGAGCAGTCTTCCTGGCTGGACCATCTGGATTTTCAGCGCACCTGTGTCTATATGCCCTGGGAGCGCTGGTTGATGCGTCGCAGTGCCTGTGTGTTTGCCCGCGATGGCATTACCACCCAGCGGCTCCATCGGTGGGCGGTGACGGCCTACGATGCTGGCAATCCGATGATGGATGGGTTTGTGATTCCATCCCCTGTGAAGCTGGCCACTGTGGATACCTTGAAGGTGTTGTTGCTGCCGGGGTCGCGCGCGCCTGAGGTCTATGGGAATTGGGAGCGATTGCTGCAGGGGGCTAAAAATATGATGGAAATGGTCCCCCATGGGTTTGCGTTTTTGGTGGCGGCGGCCCCCAGTTTAGATTTGGCTCAGCTGGCGGCCACCTTGGCCCGCTATGGTTGGGAGCCTCGGGGGGCGGGCTATGGCCAGGGGCCGCATTCGTTGATAATTGCTCAGGGGGCGTTTGTGGACTATGCCCAGCGGGCCCATGTGGCGATCGCAACTGCGGGCACCGCCACGGAGCAGGTTGTTGGTCTGGGCAAGCCGGTGCTAACCTTGCCGGGGCCAGGTCCCCAATTTACCCAAAGCTTTGCCCAGGCCCAGGCCCGCCATTTGGGGCCATCGGTCACCCTGGTGGCGGAGCCTAGCCAAATGGGGCAAGCGCTCCAGGCTATTTTGGCCGACCCCAGTCGCCAGGCCGAAATCTATGAAAATGGTCTGCACCGCATGGGACCACCGGGGGCGGGGCAGCGCATTGCTGAAATTCTGGTTAAAACCCTGTTGGCGTAGGTGGGGATGGAAGTCAGAGTGCCGGAAGTCGGTGGCTTCGGCTACGCTCAGCCACCGGTAGCTGAGCGCAGTCGTTTGGTAGCTGAGCGCAGTCGAAGCTACCCCAAAACTGCGGCGGGGGCCTGGGCCTTCAAATATTCTGTGTTGACGCCCGATTCGCGGGTGAGGGCAATTTTGCCGGTGCGGGCAATTTCACGAATGCCAAACCGATCCAGCACCTGGACAATGGCTACCATTTTGCCGGGGTCGCCCACCACTTCTAATGTCAGCGATTCGTCGGCCACATCCACCACCCGGGCACGGAAGATCTGGGCAAAGTTAATAATTTCGGGACGAGTGGTGCTGTTGGCGTTGACCTTGAGCAGCATCAATTCCCGTTCGACACAGGGTTTTTCGGTAATGTCGTTGACCTTGAGCACGTTGATCAGCTTGTAGAGCTGCTTGGTCAACTGCTCGATCACCCCATCATCTCCGGGCACCACCATGGTGATGCGGGAAATGCCTGACTGTTCGGCGGGTCCGACGGCAAGGCTTTCGATGTTAAATCCACGACGGGCAAACAAGCCGGCAATGCGGGTCAAAACGCCTGCTTCGTCTTCGACCAAAACGGAAAGGGTGTGTTTCATGGAGAGAAAATGATGGATGGCCCATTATTTTATTCCAGAACCCCGGCTTCTGTTCAATATGTTGTGCAATCTTAGTGCCTAATCCAGTGTGGTTTTGGTTGCTGGAAATCCGGATTCTGTTCAAAATTTTGGCCTTTGTAGGTGCTTGTATCCAAAATCCGGGTTTTTGGAATGCAAATTTTTACAACTAGAAGATAAGCTCCGTTTTAAGCGTCCTGATGATGAACACCGTTTACGAAAAGTTTACACAAGCCGGTCGTTTCACCATTGACAAGCGTTCATCACCGTTTGGCAGGAGCATAAAAAACATGGGCAAGCACATATTGTTAGTTGGCGTGGAAGCTGAACATCTGACTCCGGGGCCATCTCCTGCGATCGCAAATGTAACCGCTTTGCAACAAGCCCTATTAACTGAAATTGAAGAGGTACGGGATGATCAAATCACCACGTTACTCAATCCCAACCTGGGGGAGCTACGCCACGCCCTAGCACTGATGACCTATCGCTGTCGCCGGGGCGATCTGTGCATGATTTACTACACCGGCTGCGGTGTGATTGCGCCCAACGGCACCCTTTATTTGCCCGCCTCCGATACGGATGGCAAAAATCTATCCACCACGGCAATTTCCAGCGACTATATCCGCCAGGCCTTGCCCTCCGTTAAGGAAAATATCCATCGGGTGATGATTCTGGACTGTCTGTGGCGCACCCTGCCCCCCGCCGCCGTTAAGAAGATGAGCCCAGCTAACCATCCGGAGGTCGATCGCCTGGGGCTTTCCCGTTTGGCAGACTGTAATGCGATTGTGCTGACGGCCCGAGGCAGTTTGGCAAACCCCTGGCCCGTCACCGATTTGGGGCTGTCGCTCTACACCCAGCGGTTAATTGACGGCCTGACCAGTGGGCTGGCCGATATGGATGCCGACGGCGGCATTTCTGTGAACGATATTCAGTCCTATATGGGCCATAGCCTGGGCGAGTCCAATGCCGATCTGTGGCCGATGATGGCCCATGACGAGAATCAGGTGAATGGCGCTGACCGCCCGCTGATGTCCATTAAGACCTATTCCCCGGAGCGGGAATATCGCCGTAGCTTGGAGAGCTATGCCAAGCGACATCGCGGCCATATTCCCGGCGACTGTCGCAATGTGTTGGAGTTTTTGCGCCATCAGCTGGGGTTAACGGTGCACCAGGGCCAGCTAATTGAGCTCGATGTGATGGCACCCTACACGGACCATCAAGACAATTGCGATCGCTACCGTCAGGCATTGATGACGGCCTTTTCGTTGGAAAATCCCCTGGGGCAGCCGTTGAAAAAGTGGTTGCGCCACCTGCAAGGAGAGCTGGCCTTGACCCATGAAGACGTGGCGGCCATTGAGACGCAGCTGCTGACCCAGGAGCCTTATCCGCAGCTTACCCATTTGCCCATGCTGTCGGGCGAGCAACCCAAACTTCCTAGCCATAATGGCCATGGGAATTCCACCCGCTATTTGCGGTGACTGAAGTGAGAAGTCGGAATTTGGCAGTCGGAATTTGGTAGAGCGTTTGTCGCTGGACGTTTTATGGTTGTGAACTTATTTCTTACGGGCGTCCGCCATTAATGCCGAATGGGGGCAATCAATTCTGTAGGCGGGGCCGCCAAGCAATCTAGGTAGGCGAAATCTGGGCAAAATAAACTGGCTAGGCCAAGTTGCTATTGATGATTTGTGAATGATCCGGTAGCGTCTGGGCAAGATCATAGCTTCTGTTGGTTGCTAGATCGTTCGCTTCTGTCCATTGTTTGCCCATGCAATCGGAATTTTCGTCTTCACCCCCTGTCTGGCTTCAGAAACTGTTTGCTGTCCTTAACCTCCGCACGGAGGAAGGTGACCGCACCCTGTTGCTGTTTGCTTTTTACACCCTGATGTCCATGGGGATTATGTGGCTGGAGTTTAGCTCGGCTGCGCTTTTCCTAGCGGAATATGGGGCCAGTAGTCTGCCGTTTATCTATCTCTTCACGGCTCCGGTGGGGATCAGCTTAGGCAGCATCTATTCTTGGTTGCAGCGGCTTTTGCCCCTGCGCCAGGTGATTGTGCTGATTGCGCTGTTGATGACGTTGCCCATTTTTCTTTTTCGCATCGGTCTAGATGTGGCCATTTGGGCCCCTGCTACGATTTTTGCCATGCGGCTGTGGATGGAGGCCATTACTAACCTGAACGATCTCAATCTGTCGGTGTTGGCGGGGCAGCTGTTTAATATTCGTGAAATCAAACGCACCTATCCGTTAATTAGTAGCGGCAATCTGGTGGCCGACGTGCTGAGCGGCTTCACCTTGGTGGCTGTTTTGAGGGTGGTGGATATTAACAACATGATTTTTCTGGTGCCTGCCATTATGTTGCTGGCGACCGGCGTGTTGTTTTATATCAGCACGGCCTACGACCATGCCTTCCCGGACTCTAAACTGCGTACGGTGGATGCGACAAATGTTAAATTCTCGGCCAGACGGCTGCGGAAGCTGATTCGTCGCTATGTGCTGCTGTTGTTGAGCTTTTTTGTTATTGCCCAAGGGTTGCTATATCTGCTGGAGTACCAATTTCTCTACCAGTTAACTAACCAGGGCTTTAGCGTTGATACTACGGCAACATTTTTGGGGATTTTTACCGGCATCTTGGGCTTGGCGGAGCTGTTTACCCAGTTGTTTACCTCCAGCCGTCTGATCGAACGGTTGGGTTTGTTTATTACCGCTGGTATTTTACCGGCCCTATTGGTGGTGCTGAGCGGTCTGTGTTTGCTGGTGAGTTTGCCTGCGTTGGCTGGGGCCACCGGGCTGTTTGTGGGGCTGGTGGTGCTCAAGTTTGTGGATGAGTGGCTGCGCTATACGGTGGTCGCCAGCAGTCGTCCGGTTTTGTTTCAGCCCATACCGGCCCAGCGGCGGGCCCGCATCCAGTCCTTAATTGGGGTGGCAGAAGCGGTGGGCATTGGTTTAGTGGGCGTGGGGATTTTGGCGGTGATGGGCCTGTCCAGGTGGTTGGGTATTGGGGGCGATCGCATCTTTTTGGTGATTACCCTGGGGCTGTCGTTGCTGTGGTTGGGCAGTATTTTTCTGTTGCGATCGCAGTACCTAAACCTGTTGGTGCTGACTGCGGAGCGGGGGCTGCTGAGCTATTCCGACGCCAGTTTGCGGGTGCTCAAACAGGCCATTATCGAAGCCTTAGATAAACCGGGCCCCGAAGCCGATAAACGCTCCCTAATAGAGCTGCTCACCCAAATTGAACCCCGCAGCATTAGCGAAGTGTTGGCGCCCATGTTGAGCGAGCTATCCCCAGGGCTACAGCAGCAAAGCCTGGAGACCATGCTGGCCTACCCCGACCACACCTTTACGGGCTATGTCGATGCCCTGATTTCTCCGTCTCAAGAGCCCGCTATCTTAGCCCTGGCCGTGCGCTATGTGTGGCTTACCCAAGAAGATGCCGATGTGAATAAGCTCAAGCCTTATCTCCAAACTAGCGTTGACCCCGTGGTGCGGGGCACCGCCGCCTCCATGATGCTCAAACGGGGCAGTTCGTCAGAACGGGCCAAGGCCACCTACATTTTGCAGCAAATGCTGACCCACAAAGAAGAGCGGGAGCGCGTCATGGGCTGTCGCGCCCTGGGGGAAGCCGAGTATATGCAGGGGCTGCGGCTGCACGTGCCCAACCTGCTCCAAGACGATTCCCTGCGGGTGCGGCGCTCCATGTTAGAAGCCATTGCCTCGACGCGCTTAGAAAAGCACTACCCCTCTCTGCTCCAGGCCCTGCGCTATAAATCAACCCGCGAAGCCGCCATGCAGGCCCTGGTGGACCTGGGCAATGACGCCCTGCCGATGCTGGTGTCAGTGGCCAATAATGCATACCGGTCGGATACCCTGCGCCACCAGGCCTGGAATGTGATTGGCCGCATTGGCACCCTGCGGGCCATGAACCTGCTTGTGTCTAATTTGATGACCTCCTGGGGGCCTCCCCGCCGTTGGATTTTACGCATTTTGGTAAAGCTTTCGGATGAGCAAAATATTCGTCGCTCCACCGACATTGAGCTAGCCCTCGATCAGCTGGGTCGCCAGGGGGTGGAAACCCTGCTCAATCAAGAACTTAGGTTTATTGGCCAGCTCTGTGGCGCGCTGGTGGACTTTACTGAAGATAAGGTGCCCGGCGATGCCTTTGACTTGCTGCGCCGGGCCATTCGCGATATGCGCACCGATGCCCTAGAGAGAATGCTGTTGTTAATGCGTTTTCTGTACCCATCCTCCACCATTCAAGCCGCAGAACTCAGTTTGGAAGGTTCCTCCAGCAGCCGGGCCCAGGGTCTAGAAATTTTGGATAATACATTGGATATTCCGGCTAAGCGAGCCATTCTGGCCCTGTTCGAACAATCTAGTGAAGAGGTGACGGTGGCTGCCATTGGCGGGTTTGTGGTGTACGAACCCCTGTCCCCCCAGGCCCGGTTGGGGCAGCTAATGGAAATCCGCCATTTTCTATCGGATTGGGCCTTGGCCTGTTGTTTCCACGCGGCGCGCAGTGAGCAGTGGCGTATTAGCGTAGACCACGTGGTTGCCTCCCTCCGGCATCCGGTGGGGTTTGTGCGCGAGGCGGTTTTGAGCTATTTGGATATGGCCTCCCCCCGTGCCCTAGAATCCCTATTGCCCATGATGGAAAACGACCCGAATCCCCTGGTGGCGGACCAGGTCAAAAAGATGAAGAAGAAACACGCGTTGGTTTAGCCCAGGGCCAGGGCAAGCCAACTGCCCAGGGCGCGAATTCCCGCCCCCTGGGAGCGGCTGAGCACAATTCTCCGAATCTGGGCATGTTCTAGGCAGGTCGATTGTTCTTCCTCAACGGCTTGGGCTATCTTGCATCCACCCCAGGGGCGCTATACACTGCCAGAATACAAATGCACCCCCCTGTCTGATTTCATCTATTCTGTGGCCATAGCCACACTTTAGTTCATCATGCTCACCAGCGTTGACCGGTTATTGTTCGTACGCGCAGTTCCCATCTTTAAGGAACTGCGGGATGATTTTCTGGTGAGATTGGCGTCCATTATGGATGAGCTATCGTTTCCTGCGAACCATCGTATTTTTAAGGAAGGAGAGGAAGGTCGCGCCCTGTACATTGTGGTATCTGGCCGGGTGCGGGTACACCTGAAGGCGCAAAACCTGACAACCCTAGAAAAGGGCACCTGTTTTGGGGAAATGTCTTTGTTTGATGCGGAACCTCGCTCTGCGTCGGTGACCACCATGACCGCCTGCGATTGTTTGATGCTCACCCAGCAGCAGCTCTACGAAGCCATTGATGAAACCCCTGGCATTGCGGTCAATATCATTCGGATGCTGTCCCGCCGTATTCGCGAAATTAATAAGGAGCGCAACCGACAGCCGACGCCCCAAGAGCCCAGACTATCTCCCATTATGAAAGACGCTTTGCAGGAGGTGGCCCCCACGGGGGCGGTGGCCAAGGTGGGTAACGGCAAGCCCCCCCAGGGGCCCGCGCCGAAAATACGTCAAACAAATTATGAAAGCCCCTGGCCCTATTAGTGATGTCTCCAACTGCCCGTAAATGGACCCGGTGGCTAAAGCTGGTGGGAATTGCGATCGCAACTATTCTCATCATTGTGATCATCCAGCGCTACGGCATTAGTCAGCTGCGCGCCAATGTGGATCGCCTAGGGGTGTGGGCCCCCCTGGGGTTATTTGCCCTCCGCTTTACCAGTGTTGTTATTCCCGCCCTCCCCGGCACCGCCTATTCCGTGCTGGCCGGTGGTCTGCTCGGGTTTTTCCAAGGGCTGGCGGTCATTTGTCTGGCGGATGTATGCTCCTGTAGCCTGAGCTTTTTCCTCTCCCGACAGTTTGGCCGCGACTTTGTGCAACGGCTGGTGGGTGAAAAATTTATCACCCGGGTGGATGGCCTGAGCCAAAAGCATTTGGAACGCAACTTTTTTCTGATGACGGCCTTTCTGATGACGGGCTTTTTTGACTTTGTTGCCTATGGCGTTGGTCTCACCCAGGCCTCTTGGCTTAAGTTTGTGCCAGCGTTACTTCTGAGCATTGCCATTTCCAATCCCCCCATTGTTGCCCTAGGGGCGGGGCTATTGGAAGGGGGAAAACTGTTATTGGGGTTTGCGATTCTCGGCGTCTTTGCCCTGGCCCTATTGACCGGCTTGTTGCAACGCAAACAGCCTCAGGCATAGGGGGGCTGTGTCTCGCTGCGCCTACTGGTTTGGTGCGTCTTTGTCGTCTGGGGTCGTTTCCCCAATCATTCCCAGGCCATTACAGGTTTTGCAGAGGCCGCCTGCGCCTTGGCAAACCGGGCATAGCCCCTCTTTGGTGAGCGCTTGCTTAAATAAGCGGTTGCCGATAAATAGGACCAACCCTAGGGGCGTCAAGGTGGCTGCAGCTATCCACAGGGGATTCATGGTGTGTTTTTCAGGAAACGACGATGACTCTTCTATTTTCGCCATCTATGGGCGTCGTCGGTGTTATTTTTCCTGCAATTGCCAGGCGCCATCCCAATCGTCGTTGGGCGGATGCTGCTGGAGCTGCTGACATCGGGCGATATACAACCGGGTGGCTTGGTCGTTGGGGGTGTGGCGCAATAGGGTGCCAAAGACCTCAGCGGCCTGGTCAAACTTTTGCTGTTGGTAAAGGCTGCGCCCCTGGGCGTAAAGCCTAAGCTGCTGCTGCTGTTGGTCCGTTAGGGGCGTCGTTTGCAAACCCAGCACTTCATACAGCCGCACCGGCTGCCGTTTCCCTTTGACACAGACGTAGTCTAGTTCCCTGACCCAAATGGTGTCCTGACACAAATTGTAGGTATTCTCGCTAATGATGATGGCACAGCCGTAGAGCTTGGTCGCACTCTCTATGCGGGAGGTGAGATTGACACCATCCCCAATGGCGGTGAACTCCATGCGTTTGCTAGAGCCAATGTTGCCCGTAATCACATCGTCTGAGTTAATGCCAATGCCAATTTGCAGGGTGGATAGCCCCTGTTGCTGCTGTTGTTGATTAAATATGGCCAAATGTTGTTGCATGCTGATGGCGGCGGCTATGGCCTGTTGGGCATGCTCTTCGTAGGGGATGGGGGAGCCAAACACGGCCATGATGGCATCCCCGATAAACTTATCCAGGGTGCCCCGGTGGTCAAAAATCACGTCCACCATGGTTTCAAAGTAGCGGTTTAGCAGGGCTACCACTTCTTCCGGGGTGAGTTGTTCCGTTAGCGTAGTATAGTGGCGAATATCGGCAAATAAAATCGAGACAAACCGCCTTGCACCCCCCAGTTGGGTGTTGTTACTTTCTAATAGTTGTTCTGCCAGGTCCTGGCTCAGGTAGCGATACATGGTTGCCCGCAGGGCCTCGGTTTCGCGCAGGGCAACTTCTGCCTGTTTGCGTTCGGTAATGTCCTGCACGGTGCCGGTAATGCGGTCGGCTTCGATGTGGACCTGTTCATTGACGGTGCGCTCGGTGCCGTCGGGTAGCTGTAAACGATAGTCTAGACGGTAGGGCCGGTGGTGCATGCGGGCTACTTTCCAGGCGAGGCCCACACGCCGTTTGTCGTTGGGATGGACCCGCTCTAAAAATAGCGATTGACTGGGGGGCACGGCTCCCACCGGGTAGCCCAAGAGGGTGTATAGCTCATTGGACCAGACCAGGGCATGGTCAAACAAGAGTTCGTTGTTATGGGGCGGCGCCGACGACTGGTTGAGGGTTTTATCCAACAGTTTTTCATTTAGTGTCAGGCTCCAGTCCCAGTTGCCCAACTGGGCGATGCGCTGGGCATTGGCAAGGCTGGCTTCACTGCGGGCTAGTTTGGCTTTACTTTGTTGTCGTTCTGTTACGACAACAGATAATACCAGGGCCGTAATGCTAATTACCGCTGCGTAAATTTGCAAGAGCAAAATGGCTTCGCTGAGGTTGCCTTCGGCTTTGGTGATAAATGGGCCACCCCGGTGTACGGCGCCGATGACGGCAATCACCGAGATTAAAAAACTGGCTAGCGTTGTGCCGCGTAGCCCCAGGCGCAGGGCGGCCCAAACCACAAAGGGAAAGGGCAGATATTCGAGGGGATATTGTGCGATCGCGCTGCCCGTTTTTGCCCCAAACACAATGGCACTGACCACCACTAACGACCCTAGACATAGGCCCAACTCCCACCGGGGGGCAATACGTAGGGTAATGGCATGGCGCCAGCCCGCCGCCAGGGCCAACAAAAAGGGCGTTAGCACCAAAATGCCCATGCCATCCCCCAGCCAAATCACGATGGCATTGGACAGCAGCGCGCTGGGCTCGACTACCCCAAACCAATAGCCTGCCAAGGTGCTATATAGCGCATTGATCATCGGTGTGAGGATGATCCCAAACCCCAAAAACGTAAGTAAATCGTCTAGCTGCCAATCGTAGAGCTGCAGGCTGCGCTCCCAGCGCCGTCGGAGTAAATAACTGCCCACCAGGGCCTGGAGGGCACTGCCCAGACACAGCACGAACGAAAACCCTATGGACACCTGGTCTGCTAGGGATGCCCAAAAAGCGCCGAGGGCCACCCCAAGCCAAAGCTTGGGGCCACCCAGCAGCAGGGCTGCCAGGGCGATACCGGCGGGGGGCCACAGGGGCGATGCCGTCGCTTCTATATTTAGGGCTTTGGTCGACAGCTGGGCAGCCAGGAAAAAACAAATAGCCAGGCAACCGGCTTGCAGCCAATAACTGGCATACCATCGACGTTCATTTGCCATTGCTCGGTAGAGATGATGAATGGGCCCAGCGGCGCTAAAGACCCTTACCCAGAATTGTAGAGGATGGCTAAGAGCAGAGTGCCCAAAATTGATATATCAGGTAGAAAAGAGACAGGCAGGCATCAGGGACCGTATAGCTTGGTGCCTTGTAACATTTTTATTGCAAGGTGTGAACGTGCAATTTCTTCCAGCAACAGAAAATCACTATGGGGCCATCGGTAATTTAGTGGACTCCCCAGAAGAGCTCTATTTAGTGTGTCCCACGGGACACTATCCTTGGGATGAAGAGCAGCTTCAGGCCATTGCCACCCAGCGTCAGGAGCTCACCGTGGGGCAAATTGATTCGACGATTGTTGCTTTTTCTAACCTGTATGATGTGGTGCCTCAACAGTCGGCCTTCATTGGCAATGTTGTTGTTGCCAAGGCCCATCGAGGTAAGGGGCTGGGTAAATGTTTGATTCAACACATGGCCCAGGTGTGCCAAACGAAATATCAAGCTTGGCCCCATCTGTCAGTTTTTAATAACAATACTCGGGCGTTATTGCTATACACGGAGCTGGGTTTTCGGCCCTATGGGGTGGAGTCAAAACTTGATTTGAACCAGGATCGGGTGGCGCTGATCCATATGAAGTACGGTGCCAACCGTTTGGGCTGATCTATGGGGCTGGTCCCATGGGGAACGGGGCATAATCGCCCCGGCCTAAAATTTCACCAAGGATCGCCCTGGCACAACAATGTGCCGGACTTTGGCAGCAGCATGCCCCAAAGTCCGGCATTTGGTTTTTATAATCAGTGGCTGATTATAACGAATCCCTAGACAGTGATTTTAGAAACCCACTCTTG
Source organism: Leptothoe kymatousa TAU-MAC 1615 (assembly GCF_018739865.1). Lineage (GTDB taxonomy): Bacteria > Cyanobacteriota > Cyanobacteriia > Phormidesmidales > Phormidesmidaceae > Leptothoe > Leptothoe kymatousa. The sequence goes on from NZ_JADOER010000004.1 coordinate 768,828, forward strand.
CACAAATGCGATCGCAGTTTCCAACCAGGTGCAACCCATAAAGTTGCAAATTTCAATAGTCGCAAGCAGCATAACGGTATTCATAACTTAATTCTCCAAGACCTTAGCTACCCATACGCCTGGGTTTAGGCCCTGACAGATAGAGACTGATGAAGATCGAGTGAAGTTCTAACAGCGCTACGGATGCTGTACTTTGTAGTCCATGTCACGCCTACAGGATCAAAGCTTACTGAACGAGCTTGATGGCCAACAAACTAATAGGACCACAGCTGGGGGACGACTTGATTCAGTAGTTGTCGTACCGTATTATTCGCCGCTCTGGCGGCTTGAATGTGGGGCTCATCCGGCACAATTGGCGTAATCTCTGCTGTTGTTCCCATGTCTAGCAAATCCACTACCCGATTGGCGGCCTCCAGCCCGGTCACATAGGCCTTTTCCTGGGACCAGGACCCATGGCGGGTAACAATCCAATCGCCACCCATAAAGACATTGTCGAAACTTGTTGTCCCTGGCAGCAAATAGCGATAGCTGCCGGGGGCAAAGTGGCTCACCCCTTGGGAAATTCTGACCACGGCCTGATCCACTACGTTGGCGTCTCCAAAGGCCGGAATGCAGCCCGCTAAATCCTTTTGGGTGAGCTCAACAATTTGGGTGTCGCTGAGGGGCAAAAGCTGGTTGGCGTGGTAATAGTCCACCTCAATCACGCTGCCCGGCTCGTTTTTATATTCATCGTGGAGTTCATTCAGGTCAAAGAATGTCCAGCCCGTGGTTGGGTGAAAGCCAAAGCACGCATTCGACGGCAGGGGCACATCAATTTTGCGATCAAACCACAGACGGGTGGCCAGCACATCCACCCCACCCAGGTTTTGTAAGTCTCTAAATTCGGTGCGATCGCGCAGGGCCTCACTGCCCGCCACAATCTTTTTCATGCCGGTAATGCCCACCGAGAAAATCACCGCATCGGCGTCAAACTGTTCGTCGCCGTCCACACCAGAACAAACAACGCCCGTGACCCGATTGTTCTCGGTTTGGATATCGCTCACACGCTTATGGGCCAACACCTTACCCCCGGCCGCTTCGATGCGGTCTACCCAGGGGCGGAAAATCATCTCCCCCACGGTGCCACGACACCAGCGCACATCAAAGTCTGGCTGGTGGGCCAAAATAAAGTAGTAGAGCATGCCCAGGGCGGCAGCGGCAGAACATTGTTCCCCGGGGGCGAACAGCCCCACCAGCAACATGGGTTCAAAGGATTCTTTATACAGACGTTCGGTGACGCCATACTGTCTAAACAACTGTCGGGCCGACATGCCGTCGTACCGCTTCCAGGCATCATCGGAGTTATCAAAATCGATGACGGCATAGAGCAGCGGCAGTGCCGACATGCGATCCGCCAGGGGCAACCGCTTAAACTGGGTGTAGGCAAAGGTGCCCCAGGGGCTGGGCAGGTAGGGCATCATTTGGAACAATGGCGATTCTACCTCTAACCCTGCCGGTGAATATTGGGAGGAGCGGGTGTAGGGGGTGAAGGGCTGAATCTCTAGCTCGTCCACCAGGGAAAAAATATTGTTGTAGGGATACCAAAACCCGTGGATGCCGGCTTCTACGGAGCGGCCCCCTGGGGTTTTCCAACCGGCCACCAAACCACCAGGTTGGGCTCCTGCCTCCAGCAGGGTAACGTTATAGCCCTGCTTGGCTAAATGATAGGTGGCCCCTAGGCCCGCCCAGCCCGCTCCAACGACGATGACATTTTTCCCAGCTGCGTTCATGAATTGCCCACCAGACTACTTTTGTACTGTAGACCAGAAGCTTCTTTGGTGCAGCGGTGCTCTGGGCGGGCGCTCTATTGACCCAGAATGCAGGCCATGGGAAACAAGAGATATTCTAGGAAAAACAGTCGCCAGATAAATTGGTAAAACTGTTTGATGTGAGACTTTTGGGCTAACTTGACCTGTCGCGCCCGCCATAGCAGCATGCCTAAAAGCCCCAGGTGGGTGATGCTGAGGAAATCGACATTCACCGCAGACAGACTGGTGAAGGCCAGGGCCACCAGCATTGCATAGCCGCCCACCAGCACCCAAAGCGATAGGTTAAACACGAAGGTTGGCCCTAAACGCACGGTCAAGGTGCGGATGTGGAACTGGCGATCGCCTTCTAAATCGGGGATGTCTTTGAACAGTGCGATCGCAACTGAAAACAGCACCACAAACCCGGTCAGGGCCCATACCTCCGCCGGAATCGCCGGCCCCGATACTGGGCTAAACCCGCGGCGAAAGTGGGTGAAAAATCCCAAATTTACAATCAGCCCCCGCACCCCAAAAATGCACAGGGCGGCCCAAAAGGGAAAGCGCTTCAGCCGGAGCGGTGGCAAGGAATAGACCGTGCCAATCACCATGCTGGAAAGGACCGTGGCGAACAGGATCGGCCCCTGCACCGCCGATAGGGCCAGGGCTAAGGCCCCCAGCACCCCCACAATGCGCCGCCCCATGGCCACAGAAAATGCGCCGGAGGCCAGGGGCAGTTTGGGTTTGTTGATGCGGTCGATGGCAATGTCCGTTAGCTGGTTGAGGCCAACAATGTACACATTGGCGCAGAGACTGGGGACCAACGCCGCCAAAATTAACCCCACGGCCCGACCTAGGGATAGGCTCTCCGCTGCCAGGGCCCAGGCCATAATCCCCAAGGCCCCCACGCTAAGGCTGGTGCCCACAATGGTGTGGGGGCGGGCAAAGGCCCATAGCGATCGCAGCCAGCGGGTTAGGGAAAACGAGTCGGTTTGTTGCTTTAGCTTGGTGACCATGGCTACTCCCCTGCCTTAATGCCGGTTAACAACCCATAGCGAATCAGACCTGTGCCATAGCCCGTCATCATCAGTGGAATTGCGATCGCCCCCTCTACGGTTTGCCATCCGGCGGTGCAAATGCCCCAGAGTACCTGGGGGTTAAGGGCCGATTTCACCACATCCTGCCAAAACGGAGCCACCGCCCGAGACCAGTCCGCCGTTTGCACCGATTGCAACGGTAAGGCCGCAGCCATGGCCTGATAGTCTTCTAAGGAAATCACATAGGGCAGATGATATAGCCTATAGATTTGCTCCAGGTGCTGCTGTTCCGCCACCGTCAGGGGCGGCTGGGCAGGCCGATGGCACCAGGTGGCCATCAACAGGGTGCCCCCCGGCTTTAGCACCCGACAACATTCACGCAGAAACCGTTCTTTGTCGGGCATATGCTCGCCACTTTCCAAAGACCAAACCAAATCAAAACTATTGTCCGCAAAGGGCATCGCCAGGGCATCGGCCACCTGAAACTGCACATGGTCCCCCAGCCCGGCGCCCCTGGCCCGAGTTTTGGCCCGCTCTGCCTGGACCGGGCTCAGGGTAATGCCTGTGGCCGTGGCCCGATATTTACTAGCCAAATAGAGGGTGCTACCGCCAATGCCGCAGCCCACGTCTAATATTGATTGGGGCCTGTCCACCTGGCCCCAGCGCAAAATTTCTTCTATCAGCTCCTGCTGCGCTGCTTGGGGGCTTTCCACTGTGGCGCAACCATCCACACCATAGTAGCCATGGTGCATGTGCTCACCCCATACCTGCTCCCATAGCTGCGAGGACTGATCGTAGAACCGCTGGATACGTTCCGTAAGGGGTGGAGCCCCAGATGGGGACACACCGGGGGCAACAGTGGAGGATGGCGTCATGGCGGGTAAGGTAGGTGTTACTGCCAGGGTATGTCTATTTTTAAGAAAGCCTCGACGGATTTCTAAATTTATTAAGACCTCCAAGCCTGTTGTTAAGGAAACGAGCAGTTCAAGCAAATCGCATTACCCTAGCAATCAGAAGCCGTTTGATTTAAAGGCGTTTGATTGCCCCATGCTCGCATCTATGAAAATTGATCACATCCACTTTTTTGTTGAAGATGCGATTGCCCAACGGCGCTGGTTTGCAAACTACCTAGGTTGGACGCCCGAGAAAAGTCTGATTTTGCCGGACCGCATGGTGGAAATTCTTCGCTATCGCCATACGTTCTTTGTTGTTTCCTCTCCCCGTCGGGCCGATAGCCCCGTTGCTGACTACCTCAGACACCATCCCCCTGGGGTGGCGGATGTTGCCATTGCGGTGGACGATCTGGCGGCCATGTTTAGTCGAGTCAAGGCAAAACAGCACACCTCCGGGTCGTTTGCCACTATCCTCGACCATCTCACCGATTTACGCCATCAAACCCATTCCCCAGTATGGACCAGAATTGAGGGATGGCCGGGGATTCAGCATACCCTAATTGAACATCAGCCCCCTGCAACATACCCCTTGAAGCATTTGCCGCAGGCACCACAGGATATCGATCATGTGGTGCTAAATGTGCCCCAGGGGCAACTGCAGGCGGCAACGACGTTTTATCAACATCTGTTGGGGTTACAAAAACAACAAAGTTTTAAAATTCAAACGGACCGTTCTGGGTTACAAAGCCAGGTTCTCTTTTGTCCAGAGAACCAGGTTTATCTCAATATCAATGAGCCCACATCAAAAAACTCACAAATTCAAACTTTTTTAGATGTGAATCAGGGGGCTGGCATTCAGCATATTGCCCTCCATGGCGACCCCATTGTCGCTACGGTGGCAGCGCTCCGTCGGAGAGGCATGGCGCTGCTGGCCGTGTCCCGCGCTTATTACGATCAGCTACAGCAGCGGTTACAAACCTGCCCCAGGGTGCCCATGGGGGCTGAAGAATGGCAACAGATTGTTGAACAACAGATCCTGATCGACTGGCAGTTGCAAAAGCCAGAGTCCTTGTTATTGCAAACGTTTACCCGCCCAATTTTTGCCAAAAATCACTTTTTCTTTGAGTTTATTGAGCGTCGTTGTGCCGCAAAAGGCTTTGGTGAGGGGAACTTTTTAGCCCTGTATCAAGCAATAGAAGCCGCCGAAGCAGAGGTCTTGGGTGTGCGATGAGGTCATCCCCCCCTGTGCCCCACAGTGGATATCACTGGGATAGTCGCCAACACCCCTTTTTTGAAGGCTGGTACTACCGTCTGACGCTGCCCGACAGCCAGTCCATTGCCTTTATGTATTCTCTCCAAGACCCAAAGCAGCCCACCCTGGCCACTGGAGGGGCGGTCCAAATTCTGGGGCCAGACGAACAGTATTTTTGTCGCGCCTTGCCGGATGTCGCTACATTTTGGGCCTGGAAACATAACTTGGGCCATGGCCAGCGTCGCCATGGTGCCATGGAAGAAGGCTACGAGGCCACGGCCACTGTGCACAAAGGCCAATTTTGGGACCCCGCCACCCACCGCATTGTCCGGTGGCATTATGCCATAGAGCCGATTTATACCTGGGGGACGCCCACCCCAAAATCCACCGCCGGCTGGATGTCTCATTTACAGATTTTTGAACCGGGTTGGCAAGTGCTGATGGCCCACGGTCTCGCCACGGGCTGGTTTGAATGGGCCCCTCGGGACATCGCTCGCCAGGCTGCCGCAGATCTAGGCTCCCCAAACCCAACCAACATCGGGGGCTGTGGGGCTGGTCTTCCCAGACGGTTTGAGTTTACCCAAGTACCTGCCTATGCCGAAAAAAACTGGGGTGGGGCATTTCCGAAAAAATGGTTTTGGATTCAGTGCAACGCCTTTGAACATGAACCGGATCTTTCCATTACGTGCGGCGGTGGTATTCGCCAAACGTTGGGTTTTCAAGAATCCGTTGGCATGGTAGGCATTCACCACCAAGGACAGTTTTATGAGTTTGTTCCTTGGAACGGACAAATTACCTGGCAAGTGTCTCCCTGGGGCCATTGGCGAGTGTGGGCAGAACAACCCCACTATCGAGTGGAAATAGTGGGCCACACAGACCTAGACGGAGTGCGCATACAGGTGCCCACCGCCCATGGGTTGCAGTATCAATGCCGTGATACTACCCGGGGGATTTTATCCATTAATCTTTGGCAAAAGCGAAGACAGTTATTGATCTTAGGTGCCCATAGCAACCAGGCCGGCTTAGAAGTCGGCGGCGACTGGAAAACTGAATGGACGGTAGGCCCTAGGCCAGCCTGATTGCTGTTGACATTTGCCGTAATACATGGTGCTACGGACTGGATAGCTGTCTAATATTCTGGCAGCTTAGCGCGCTGGGCTTTTTTCTCTAAGCCGCGCTGCAACAGTTCATACTTAAGTAGAGCCGCATTCGGATCTAGCAATGCCTCTGACCTTGCACCTTTAGGGCGCACAAAATCCCGTGAATCGTCTGGCTGGGAGAGAACTTTCTTGGAAAACGAGAGAAAGACAATCGCGAAAACGATAATTGCTGGAAAAAGTGTCATGGGAACTCCTTGTAGAGTCAGAAAGATCAAGACGATGATCCAGGTTCCCCCTAAATCACCCTAAAAATATAAACTCCTCATTTCGATCGCCTATGGGTGGTTGATGCGCCTAAACATTGCCATATCGCTGTCTACCCTTGACATGGTGTTGTCTATCCAAATCAGAAGGTGAGGGGGATAATGCCGATTGGGTTATCTCCTCAATTGGTAGCGATATTGTTATTGTTTTTTAATTATGATGATCTGTTTTGATAATGCCCTGGTTTCCAAAAATAGGTAATCACTCTTAGCTTTTCTTTACGCTATTGGACAAGCTTACGTACATAGATTCACTGAATATGGAGAGAGTGAGGGGGCAGGGCAACAATAAACATCCAGGCAAAGGGCGCCAGTAGGGGGATTTATTTAGGTGCAACCCCCTGGGCGGCGCGATCGCATTGTCGATACCAATAAAAAAGCGACAGGGCCCAACAGCCCTGTCGCTTGCACTAAATGATGGGTCAGCAGCTTAGACGAGAGAAGCCGCTTTTGTCTCAGGTGCGCCGCCCACCACTTCGGGGGCAATGTCAAAGTCTTCAGCCACCAGCCGCGCGGTCATTTTTGCAGACATCATCACGCTGGGTGTGCCCGCACCGGGCTGTGTGCCCGCACCCACGATATACAGGTTATTAATGTCTTCACTGCGATTGTGGGGGCGGAAGAATGCCGACTGGACCAGCAAAGGCTCAGGGCCAAAAGCATTGCCCAGACGGGCATCCAGTGTTTTCTCGAAATAGTCTGGCGTAATGTAGCTACAGTGGACCAAACGCTCCTTAATGTTGGGCAGAAACCCTCGCTCATCCATGTAGGTGAGAACTTTGTCCTTAAGTTTGTCGCCCATGTCATCCCAGTCCAGTCCCGAGCCATTGTGGGGAACCGGCACCAAAATGTAGGCGGCGTGGTGACCCTCGGGGGCCAGGGATGGATCGGTCAAGGTGGGCAGGTGCACATATTGGGAATAGTCTTTGGGCATAATTTTGCGGCCAAAGATATCTTTTAGGAGTTCCTCGTAACGGGGGCCGAGGATAATGTTGTGGTGCCGCAGCTTGGCATCTTCGTTGCCGTCGGCCTTAAAGCCCAGGTACAGAACAAATGCCGACATGGACTGCTGGGTGACCTTGACCCGCAGATCGCTGTTCCAGAAACGATATTTGGGCTCAATCATTTTGCCGTAGGTGGCGGCCCAATCAGCGTTGGAGACAACGGCTTCGGCGGCCATTTCTGTGCCGTTGGCTAGGGTAATGCCCTTAACGATTTTCTTGCCGTTTTCCTTAACGACATTAATCTTCTCCACCTTGGAGTTATAAATGACCTTGCCGCCGAGGTCTTCAAACTTTTTGACAAAGCCACTCACCAGGGCCCCGGTGCCGCCCATGGCAAAGTGAATGCCCCAGGTGCTTTCTACAAAGTGGATCATGGCATAGATGCCGGGCACCGATAGGGGGTTGCCGCCCACCAGCAGGGGTTCGAAGCTAAATACCTGGCGCAGCTTGTCGCTCTTAAAATATTTGCTGGTAAAGCTAAATAGGGAGCGCACCGCATCGAGCTTGAGCAGTTCGGGCACCACCCGAAGCATGTCGCCAACGGTGCCGAAGTGGGTATAGCCCAGCTCTAGAAAGCCGCGATCGAAGACCGCTTTGGCCGCGGTATGGAAACGTTGGTAGCCTTCCCAGTCGCCCGGTTCACCCAGTTCTAAAATCTGGCGTTGGGTGTTTTCGGGGTCGCTGTCGTAGTCGAAGAAGGTGCCATCATCAAAATAGATGCGGTAGAAGGGCAAGACCGGCACAATTTTGACGTAGCGACTTGTGTTGGGGCCGCTGGTAATGCCGGATTTGATTCGCTTGCTTTCGTCAACAATCCCGTCGGGGAAGTCGGGGGAGGTGAGGTCAGCCTGGTCGCGCTCCAGGGAGAACAGTTCTTCGATAAAGTGGGGCACCGTAATGACGGTGGGGCCCATATCAAAGGTAAAACCATCCGCTCTGCGCACATAGCCACGGCCACCGGGAGCATCCAGCATTTCTACGATGGTGGTGTCAAACCCTAGGCTCTGGAGGCGGATACCCATGGCCAGTCCACCAATGCCTGCCCCAATTACGATGGCCTGCTTACGACCCATAACCAACTCCCGTCCCAATGTAACGAACACTTAATATTTCTAGTATTGTAGCGCTGCAGGGGTGGAGTTTCCCATGGATTCGTTAACCCAGTTCAAAGGTCGTGATGCCAAAGATATTGTCTAGGGGTAAGTTGGGGGCTGTTTGGGTATACATGCGGGCGGTTTCAAACACATAGGTCATGCCGTTTTGCTGAGCTAGGGCGACGGCGGCACTATTGGGCTCGGGGACGTCTAGATAGAAAAGTTCTCCCACGGGCACCTGGGCCACTAGGGTGTGGAAAATTTCGGCTGCGATCGCAGCGCCATCGGCAAACAAAGGCCCAAGTTTATACCCCTGCTCGCAAGGGCGCAGCACTCCGTAGCCCACCAGTTTGGCCTCGTGGACCATCCCCACGGCATAATGTGCCGGATGACTACCCCACTTCTGGATAAATTCTCCGCGTTCATCGGGAAAAAATTGGCGATCGTAGTCAATAACTAAATTGGAAGAAATGCTGGCTAGGGACACACAGCGGCTGGTGGCGTCAGTGGCCGGGGCGGTTCCTTGGTAGCGAATATTGCGGTGGGCCAGCTGAAAGCCCGACTTACGATAGTTATCTTGCTGAGCAACGACACCATCTAGGCCAATGTTTCGCCCTTGCAGATAGTCCAGGGCCGCTTGCCACAGGGCAAAGCCGTAGCCCTGGCCGCGATACCCAGGTTTGACTATATAAAACCCGATAAAGCCAAACCCGTCGCCGTACTGAACCGCAGCAATAGACGCGATGGGCTCCCCATCGAGAAAACCCATCAGAAAACCAGCGGGGTCCGCTAGATAAAAACAGTCGGCATCGTGAAGCCCCGGATTCCAGCCTTCGGCGGCGGCCCATGCGATCGCAATATCCAATTCGGGGCGAGTCATGGGGCGAATGAGATAGCGATCAGATGTCACAGCCACAGGCTTTCAGCTCCTAAGTTTCTTACGCTCCCAAGCTTTGCAATGCCAGGCGAAACTGCTCTAGACGACGACGATTGACGCCTAGATCGGATTCCCCCAGACGAGCCGCCGAACGCATGGCAATGCCTTGGTCATCGGGCAGAAAATAAAATTCGGTATCGTCCACAAAGCCCATGAGCTTGCTGGTGAACTCCACCAAAATGTAATCATCCGTTTGGTCAATAATTTCGGTACGGGGTTGATTTTGAAGCACGGCCACCAATTTATCCCGCACGGCGTCGCGGTTCGTGGTGTAGGTAAGGGGGGCAATAAAATGTTCCTCGTCCTTGGCACTGCTGCTGACGCAGTTGGGGGATGGGGGACAATCCAGCAGCTGATTATTCTGGACACCGATATCGGCTGGGGATGTGCCCGTAAAGACCCCATTGAGCCCCGGTAAAACTGCCACCGGTGAGGCCATGGCCGGAGAACTGGTGAATACTAAGCAAACGGATACTAATAGGGGCAGAAATAAGCGAAATAATTGCATAGTGTGGGGTGTACAAGTTGTGTAAGCTGCTATGACGCCTACTAATTGTAAGGGGGTTAACGATTTAAGGAATGCTGCGCTCAAGGATATCTCCCCCCTACCCTCAGGTCCCCCTAGCCAAGAGGCTCTGGTGCCTGTGGCTCTTCCCTTTGTTGCTTAGCATGGGGGGCTGTGGGGCCAAAAAACTCAAAATCCCCCAGGAGGTTGAGGCCGTCGCTCGGCCCTGTTACGCGGCGCTGGTTGCCCCCGAGCGTACACCGCAGTTAGAACCTGCCAGGGCCATGGAAGATGGCACGTTTTTGATTTTATGGTCCATGGCAGAAGCGGAGGATGAAAAGGGCTCCTGTAGCGTTGACGGCAGCGGCGCCCTGCTGTTGGTAACCAACAATGCTGATGTAAAAACATCCCCTGAAGAAAAAACAACGGAGGAGGCCCCCCCCCAGGAATAGGTGTTAACCACCACTATTGTTAAGCAACCCCGCAATCTTGGGGAATTGACTAAGTATGAGCGGTAGTATGCCACTGTGCCCAGACATCGTGTTGCTATGGCGGACTACTTAACCCTAAAAGAGGTTCTCGAGAGTAAAATATCGGCTCGAGAATCTGAAATGTCGCTGATTGACAATCTCTGTCGATCGTATTTTTTGTTCCATAGCCAACCGACGGATAAGGTATGTCTGTTTTTCCATGGGTTTACCGCGGGGCCGTATCAGTTTATTCCCATGGCCCAGGATCTCTACAAACAGGGCTATAACGTGATTGTGCCGCTGCTGCCAGGCCATGGCATCGCGGGGAAATGGGGGCCCAGTAATCCGCCGCCGTTAACGGACAATCCTCGGCTATATCTTAAGTTTGGTTTGCAATGGCTCAAAATTGCGAAACGCTTTGGTGCTCAGGTGATTGTGGGGGGCTTGTCCGGTGGGGGCACGTTGGCCACCTGGTTGGCGATGGAAAAGGCTGATGATATTCATCGGGCAATTTTGTTTGCGCCCTATTTTAGTGCCAGCAGCAAAGTGATCGATCTGTTTGTTAAACATGTGGATACTTATTTTGAGTGGGAAAAACTCATGGGGCCAAGCTATCCGGGGTTTGAGCTGGCTGCGCTGCGGGCGGTGCTGCGCATTGCCGACTATAACTTTAAGCGTGTGAAGCAGGCTCCCATTGCGCCGATTTTTATGGTGTCCAGTGAAAGCGATCGCGCGGTCAATAATTTTGATCACCAGCGCTTTTTTGACGCCGCCCTAGAGCAGCAACCCTACTGTTGGTACCATAGCTTTTCGCGGGTGTTGGATATTCCCCACACGATGATGACCGAGGCGGAGGGGAATCGATATACCAGCCTATTGACGGTAATGGCCAAGGCAAATATTAATAGCAATTTGACCTGGCATGAGGTGGAAGAAATTGCCTACCGCATGAGCAAACGGCGCACCTTTAAATCGGTGGTAGCTGAGCTGGGCTGGGGCGATAAGGTGTCCCGTGATATGCCTGCTATGATGACCCTGGTGGACAAGTGGAGTATCGCTGTTAAGCGTGAATTGCAATACCGTCAGCGGTTGCAGCAACAGTAAGGGTGCTTGTCGATAAAATTATGGTGATGCCCTAGGGCATAGATGTGGCTGGGAAACGATGATGGGTGGTTTGGCACAACGATTGTTCTCTCAACAGTTATTTCAACCGTTGGCAGACGCACTGTTGACCCCGACGGAAACGGCGGTTTTGTGGGGGCTGCACCATCCCTACTGGCTGGGTGCGATCGCAATCCTCATGGTTATTGGTTTGCAGGTGGGCGTTTCCCTCGCGGGGCAGCTAGTCCGCCGCATCCTCAAAGAAATTGGCCGTTCTCCTTTTTCCTTAGGCCGCTGGTTATTTCACAAAACAACCGTTCGGGACCCCTCGCCAGACCAAAAATTAGAAACAATCTTAAATCGGCTGAATAGTTTGCAAGAAGAACAGGCCTCCCTACTGGCCGAGTTTAGAGAACAACTTTCCGATAGAGAGTAATCTGTCACAAGCTGCCACGGCTATTTAACCCTGAAGGCCTAACTTGTAGGCTGTTCAGCCGCTGCGAGTAAATGTTGTTTTTCACTCACGTAGCCCTACAGCATGTCCTGCTGCCTTAAAAATGGAACGATGGCTTCGCTGACTTTTTCGGCCCAGTCTTCTTGGGCATAGTGACCCACTTGATCTAAGCCAACATAGTCACCATTGGCCAAACCGTTGGCAAAGTCTTTGGCACCCTCAGCCGATAGCCATGGATCCGATTGGCCCCAGGCCACTAAAGTGGGGGGCTGCCAGTCTGCAAACCCCTGGGCAATTTGCTCTGTAATTTGTGGGACCTTCATCGCTCGAATCGTCCACATTAAGGCGCGGCCCACATCAGAGCTTTTGAGAAAAGGTCGTCTATAAATATCTAGGTCTTCATCGGCCACCTGGTAAGGTCCAGCCCCTTCCAATGTGCGGTCTACCAGCAGCGGATCCTGGGTCATCATATCCCCCACAAAGGGCCAGCCCATCATTTTTACCCGAAAGGGAAGGTCCGCTGTGGGCGGCAGGGGCGTATTCAAGATGATCAGACGTTCAATTTTGTCAGGATTTTGGGCCGCATATAGCAGCCCCGTCACCCCTAAAAAACCTTGGACAACCAAGGAAAATCGGTCTAGCTCCAGGGCATCTAGGTAGTCGCTGAGGGCTTGGATATAGGTCTCTTGTTTGTAGTCAAACTGGCGAATGTCTGGTTTAGACGAAGAGCCGTGGCCAATCCAGTCGGGGGCGATGCTGCGAAATCCATATTCCCCCAGGGCTGGCATCACATCTCGCCAGCTATAGCTTTGGCACACCAGGCCATGGAGCATCACCACAGGGGGCTTGTTGTTAGGAGTATCGGGGATGAGTTCGCGATAAACCCAGTTCAGAGTCCCAACTCGTAAGTCCTTTTGCTCGCTGTTGGCCATGATATTTTTCTCCCACCTGTGGGAAAAAGCTTACCGCATTATTGTGGGCTAGCGAATTCTTGGCCAGATAGCGTTCGAAGTAGGGGCGACAGGCTGGGGCAATTTGCCATAAATTAATGGACCAGCGTTCGGGGTCGGGATTGATGACCCGGTGGGGGTTTTGGCTATTGAACATGACAATGGCCCCCGGCGGCAGATGGTATATGCCTTCTTTGGCCCGCTTGGCATGGCGTTTATCGTAGTCGCTATAGCTGGGGGTATAGCCCCATTGGGTGGGGGTTGTGGATAGGTTAATGCTGACTGCGGGGCAGGCGGCATAGGGATCATCCCGATGGGAACGGATGCCCACTTTGCCATAGGCCACCAGGCCTAAATCGGGCTTGGCCGCTGTGCTGTTCGGCATGGCAATGCTGCTGGCGCGCTGGTAGATGATCTGGCAAAAATGCCAGAATTGCTCGTTTTGGGTAGCGCGCTGGTAGTGTCTGCCGCCGCTGCCTAAAATTGGCTCATGTTCTAACCAGTAGCGCTGGCGACCTACACCATAGCTAGAGGTGTCTAATTTTAGAAGAGCGCGGTTTTTCTGGAGATATGTACGAAGCTGCTGCTGCTTAGCGACAGGCAAAATGCTGATCAGTTTGAACATGCACTGGGGAAAACAGTTGGGACTGGAAAAATAAGGTTTTAATGTTGCGGATAATGTGAGCTATGCCCATGGGTAAATTGCCGTTGTTAATTGGGGGATGCATTGAGCCAGTGGCGTTTACTGCCTGGTATGACCTTGGCAGATGGCATGATTCCGAGCATTATTTCGAGTATTGAAATGCTGGCAAACGGATTGAACGGTATTTATCTGGGGGCAATTGAGTTAAAAAGTAGAGTCTTAAACCCATTAACCACTGTACAAAGGTCAATGACCGGTGGAAATAACTTTGGGCAAACGTAATGATTGGATGCGTCTATTAATAATTAGATGTCTAATTGGGTTGGATCTGTAATGGGGTGGGTGTCGATACTTTGTTATACAAAGTGTCTCGCTGTTGGCTGGGACGATTGAGTGTGGCGATCGCACCCACTAAATCCTCTGCCGATTGACAGGTGCCTCCCTGGGCCCCCGCCATGGAGGTAATATGCTCCTCCATTAGGGTGCCCCCTATATCATTGCAACCCCACCGCAGCGCTTCAGTCGCTCCCGCCAATCCCAGCTTGACCCAGCTAGGCTGGTGGTTTCTAATCCATTGACCCAGATAAATTCTGGCCACCGCCGTCAGTAAAAGCGCCTCTGCGATTATTGGCTGGTCGCGGCCCACCCGCTTCCGCAGGGGGGCGGGGGCTTCTTGCCCCACAAACGGCAGCAAAATAAATTCCGTAATGCCGGTGGTGCCAGCGGCCAGGGATGCCTGCTGTAGCTGGCGCAGCTGCTCCAAGTGGCCAATTTGCTGCTCCACGGTTTCAATGTGCCCCGACAGCAGGGTACTGGTGGTGGGCATATTGAGCCGGTGGGCTAATTTGACGATGGTCAGCCAGGTGTCGGTGTCAAGTTTTTCTGGACACAGTATCCGGCGTACCCGGTCGTCCAGTACCTCAGCGGCGGTTCCCGGCAGTGAGCCCACGCCAGCCTGAGCCAGGGCCTGGATCACGGTGGCAAAATCCAGGTTGTCTTCCCGGGCAATAAACTGCACTTCCTGGGGCGAAAAGGCATGGATGTGTAGGGCTGGGAATTTATCTTTGATGGTGGTGACTAAGCGCTCATAATAGGCCAGACTGCCGCCGTTAATTTTGGCAGTAGGGTTCAGCCCCCCCTGCATACAAATTTCTGTAGCCCCGACAGCAACGGCAGCGCTTGCTTTTTCTAGCATGGTGTCCCAGTCGAGCCAGTAGGCGCCGGGCTGGCCTTCATCGCGGCGAAAGGCACAGAAGCTACAGTGCTGTTCACAGATATTGGTGTAATTAATATTGCGGTTGACGATATAGGTCACCGTTTCCCCTGTCTGTTGTTGCCGCAGGGCGTCGGCCGCCGCCCGAATCTTTTCGATGGCGGCGGGTTCGGTTTGATGCAACAGGGTGACCCCATCCTCTGGAGAAATGTCCTGACCGTCCAAGGCTCGGTCTAAAATGTCGGCTATGGGGCTGGTAATTTTGGGGGACATTAAACTCGTTCCAGTCGATATTGATTAACTTTATTTTGAACTCTTTATGATGCAGCTACTAGCGGGCGATATTGGCGGTACAAAAACTATCTTGCGGTTAGTGTCTTTCGGCGGCGGCGGTCAAGAAACCCTATATGAAGATCGCTATGTGAGTGGGGACTATGCCGATTTGGTGCCCATGGTTAAGGATTTTCTAGCGGCTGCCCCCGGTCAACCCCGGCCGCAAACGGCCTGTTTTGCCATTGCCGGTCCCGTGGTCAACAATCGTTCCCAGCTGACGAATTTAGCCTGGTCCCTCGGTGGCGATCGCATTGCCGAAGAGCTCGGTCTCGATCAGGTGGACCTGATCAACGACTTTGCGGCGGTGGGCTATGGCGTTTTGGGACTGCAGTCCATGGACATGCATACACTCCAGGCAGGTGTGCCAAATGCCGACGCACCCATTGCCATTATTGGTGCTGGCACGGGGCTGGGACAAGGATTTTTGATTAATTTTGGTGGCCAGTACCAGGTGTTTCCATCGGAGGGGGGGCATGCGGATTTTGCCCCTCGCTCGGAACTAGAATTTCAGCTGCTGCACTATTTGCTCGAAAAACATTCCATTTCCCGAGTGTCTGTGGAGCGGGTGGTGTCTGGCCAGGGCATTATATCCATCTATCAGTTTTTGCGCGATCGCAATATCATCACCGAGTCGGAGGAGTTAGGACAGATCGTTCGCACCTGGGAGCAAGGGGCCGGTAATCGCAGTGATTTGCCAGATCCCGCCGCGGCCATCTCCAAAGCCGCCAATACCGATCGGCTGGCGGGGCGCACCATGGAAATTTTCATTGATGCCTATGGGGCCGCCGCTGGGAATCTTGCCCTCAAACTGTTGCCCTATGGTGGCCTCTATGTGGCTGGTGGGGTGACGGCCAAAAATATGGCCCTGATTCGAGATGGTAGTTTTCTCTCTGCCTTTAGCCACAAAGGGCGCATGAGTCCCCTCCTAGACAAGGTGCCAGTCCATCTTGTGACCAACCAAAGTGTAGGGCTGATTGGCGCTGCCCTACGGGCTAGTCAGATTGTGTAAAGCTTTCCGATTTCCTTTCAAAACTTATCGCTACAATAGGGGGCTAGTGTAGAACAACTAAGACTCTATGGCAGGTCATAGTAAATGGGCCAACATTAAACGCCAAAAAGCGCGGGTAGACGCGGTAAAGGGCAAAGTATTTGCCAAGCTGTCGCGGGAAATTATCGTGGCGGCAAAACAGGGCGGCGGCGACCCTGATGGTAACTTTCAGCTGCGCACCGCCATTGATAAGGCAAAATCTGCCGGTGTGCCCAATGACAACATTGACCGCGCCATTGCCAAAGGTACGGGGAAGCTGGGCAGCGATGGCGACCTAGAATCCATTCGCTATGAGGGCTATGGCCCCGGTGGGGTGGCCGTATTGGTGGAAGCCCTGACCGATAACCGCAATCGCACGGCTGCCGATTTGCGGGCGGCCTTTAGTAAAAACGGCGGCAACCTGGGAGAAACCGGCTGTGTGGGCTGGATGTTCGACCAAAGGGGAGTCGTTGTAGTCACGGGAGCCGTGGATGAAGATACGCTTTTGGAAGCGGCCCTAGAAGGCGGCGCAGATTCCTATGAACTCACCGAAGTAGATGAGGATATGCCTGGGGCAGAGGTGTTTTGTTTACCCGGTGATTTAGAAGGTTTGAGCAATCATCTCAAACTCGAACGTTACCAAGTTAAGGATATTGAAATCCGCTGGGTTCCTAGCAATACGGTGGAGGTCACCGACTCTGACCAGGCCAAGTCTCTGTTAAAGATGATGGATACCCTCGAAGATTTGGATGATGTGCAATCTGTTACGGCCAATTTTGATATGAAAGAAGAGATTTTAGCCGCTGTGTTGTAGGCTGAGGCCACAGATCGTTCCATGCTTTCGAGCGGCGACGGTCAGCTTTCTGTTATCAAAAGATTGGCAGTGGGTAACAATCTTGTCTCAGCAATTTGTTGGGACTCACTGGGAGAGCCCTGTTGGCTAAAGTGCCTTTTGGACTAAATCGCCTTTTAGGCTAAATCGCCTTTAAAAAGAAAAATGTCTGACCCTATAAAGCCCCCAGGGTCAGACAGCTCACCTGTAAAACGCAATAAACAAGATTTAAATCAATCACCCAAAATGCCCCCTCGGATGATTAGTAGCCTTGCACGCGTTCTTCAGAATTAACTCTATTTTTACTCGAAGCTTTAGCAAAAGCTTCCTCGGAAATACCTAATTTAGACCGTCAATACCCCTGAAACCCTGCGCTATTGTACGTATATTCACCCCTAAATGTTGTCAGGTGCCTTTCTGCAACTCTGGCCCTTTATAAGGCGCTATTAGCCTAGCTGCAGGTGTCTTGGCCCCTTTGACTGACCTGTTGGTCCTTCTTACAAAGACTCTGTTGGGTCCGATACCAAGGACCTGTTGGCCCTTCTGGTCAGACCTGTTGTTACCCTGGCCTAGTCTTCAGCAGCGGTAACAACTTTCTCCTGGTAGAGGGCCGATAGCTTATCTAAGACCCCTTCAATGGTGAGTTGATCCGTAATAACTTCAATGGCATCTTCTGCCTGGCGTAGGGGGGAAATTTCCCGGGTGCTGTCTTTGTGATCGCGCTCGCTAATGGCCTGGGCTAGGTCTGCCAGTTCTGGAATTGCTTGACCTTGGTGGGCTAAATCTCGCTGGCGGCGACGGGCGCGCTCTTCCACCGATGCGGTTAAAAAGATCTTTAGCTCCGCATTGGGAAAAACATGGGTGCCAATATCTCGGCCATCGGCAACAACACCGCCCGCCAAGCCATATTGCATTTGCTGTTTCACCAGGGCCTGACGTACGGCTCCCTGGGCTGCAATGGTGGAAACATTGGCCGTGACTTCGGGGGTTCGAATGGCTTGGGTTACAGCGGTTTCATTGACCCAAACTTCGGGCGGCTGGGGCGTTTGCTCCGATGGGGTGGCGGTGAGCTTAATGGTGCACTTGGACAGGAGTTCGGCCACCGCAACTTCATCAGCGGGGTCGCAGTCCTGGGAGAGGACATACCAGGTGAAAGCTCGATACATGGCTCCGGTATCGAGGTATAGCAGCCCCAACTGTTGGGCCAACTGTCTGGCGACGGTGGATTTACCTGCCCCAGCCGGACCGTCAATGGCGATAATCGGTTGTCGTGCCCGAAGCACAACGTTATCAATTAGTCGAGTGGTGCCTACAAATGCTGCTACTGCCAACATACCAACGGTCTCAATCTCATCTAATGGGGCAAGGGAGTACGGATCCACCAGTTCAACGTACTGGGGCGTGATAGCAGGTGCCGCTTCTAAGTACTGCAAGACGATGCTAGTTAGGGAATGTTGCGATCGCATCCCCATTTCTTTAAACTTTTGCTCAGCGCTCCTTAACCCCCGATAGAGTATAACTGCTTGTTGACGTTCTTGCCCGGTTAGATATTTATTTCTAGAACTTAGGGCAAGGCCATCAATTTCCCTGACGATGGGGCAGCCAATCACGTCCCCTGGCAGGCTTAAATCCTTGACCAGGCGGCGGATAATGGCCAGCTGCTGAGCGTCCTTTTGCCCAAAGTAGGAGCGCTGGGGTCTGACCAGGCTAAGGAGTTTGGTGACGACAGTGGCCACCCCATTGAAGTGACCGGGGCGGAATTTGCCACACAGTTGATGGGTTAGCGCCGCTGGGGGCTCGACGTTACATAGGGCTGTGGCTTTCCCAAACTGGGAGCCGTAGAGGGCCTCGGCTTTGGGGGCAAAAATGCAGTCTACCCCAGCCGTTGCACAGAGCTGGGCATCGATCTCTAACGTCCGAGGATAGGCGGCTAAATCTTCATTGGGCCCAAATTGCAACGGATTAACAAAAATGCTGACAACCACAAGGTCGTTGTCCCGGCGAGCCCGGTTTATCAAGCTAAGGTGACCCTGGTGTAGCGCTCCCATGGTGGGCACTAATCCCACAGACCCCGACTGCCGATTTAGCCAGCACCGTAGCCCCTCCACCGTTTTTAATAAACGCAAAATTCCCCAGGCACCTCGCTAAACACAAGGTTTAACGATAGCAGACAGCTATAGCCGTCGGTGCACCGGGGAAAAAATAAGGCTACGTAAGCAAAATCAGGGCCTAATTTAGCACCTCAATTTGTACAGGTCCCACGCCCGCTGACTGTAGACCGATGACGCTAGCCGCTCCAGCCGATAGGTCAATGATGCGTCCGTGGCTATAGGGACCGCGATCGTTAATGCGGACAACCACCTGTTGACCATTATTCAAGTTGGTGACCCTCACCTGGGTGCCAAAGGGCAAGGTGCGGTGGGCGGCGGTCATGGCGTATTGGTTAAACGCTTCGCCACTGGCACTTGTGCGACCGTGGAAACCAGGGCCATACCAGGAGGCCATGCCACTAGCACTGGAGCGCACTGCGGCCACCTGCTGTACCGGTGGTGGTGGGGCAGGTCTGCCAATTACTTCGGTCACCGGCTCACTGTCGCTGATAAGACGGCGCAGTCGATTGGTCACCTGGAGCACGTTCTCTGCGTCATTATCGGTGGCCGCCGGTAGCTGAACGCTGTCCCCTAGGGTCACCAAAGGCTGATCACCTGCCATTACCAAGTAATTGTCTTCGTGCCAGCGGGCGGTAAATTCGACGGGCTCGCTCGCTATTTGCTCTAGCTTGATCGCCATTTCAACCGCATTCGCAACGGTCACGTTGCTTTCGGTTGCGGGTTCCACTAACCATCCAGAGACGATATCTGCTGTCTCAGCATCGCCAACGTAGGTTAGGACAGGAATATTTTTGACATAGACCGTAGCCGCCTGCCGATTTTCGAGGGGATAGGCATTGACGCGCGCGGTAGTTGCCGACCATGTGGGATGCTGAAGCGCTTTATCAGAAGTCGGCGTTAAAGACTCTTGGGTAACTGAAACCTGAAGTGGATCATTTTGATTCGACTCAAGCGTTTGCGCATTGGCGCGGGCGGATGGAGAGGCAACAGACGATAGTAAAACTGTTGCGACAATGCCGCCGAGTAACCGTTTGCTCATAAACAGGATCGCACTAAGCATAAGCGTTTACATCGCAGAGCGAGAAGTAGCGGATTCAAGTGATTGAATTGGGCAGCTTCAAGATGACAATGCATCGCGGACAAAAAAACAAAATTGCAATGCGGTCTAATCTATCACGAAGAATTTGCGATTTGGATCACTAGTTTTGTCCGTGTTAACGGGCAAAAAAGGCAAATATAATCTTCACGTTCTCTTTATTGGCCCGGATGGAACCCGACCTTCTCTTGTCAGCTCAAGCCTTTGTGGACAGTTGGCCAGCTGTCCTAGTTATAGAATTAGTTTTTGAAAAATTATGTATCGGATCCCAAAGGTTACAGATTATTAATCGAAGATGACACCTAAATTGGCGATTTATTGGTTGAACATTATTTGATTTGTCCAGTTTCTCTGACGAAAGTGTTCTTGAGTGCGAACTTGGGCCAGGGATATGGGGGCAAGAGGGGGCATTACCCAAGGTGTCGTAAAGTGGTCAAGTTATGGCAAGCGACTGGCTGTATGGCCGTGGCTTGTGTTGCCCATAGCTGTTGCTGTCTAAAGCTTTCAGCCCTTGGGTGAACTATGTGCGCAAAGCTAGATAAAGGCAGAAGGCTATGGATTATAAACAAGCGGGTGTGGATGTAGCTGCGGGGCGGGCATTTGTCGAGAATATTCGCACTTTGGTGGAAGGAACGCGACGGCCCGGTGTGCTGGGTGGTTTGGGTGGTTTTGGGGGCTATTTTGAGTTGCCCAAGGGGTATCAACAGCCGGTGCTGGTGTCGGGTACTGATGGCGTTGGCACCAAGCTGAAGTTGGCCCACATGCTCAATCGCCACGATACGGTGGGGATTGATTTGGTGGCGATGTGTGTCAATGATGTGCTCACATCGGGGGCTGAGCCGCTGTACTTTTTGGATTATTTAGCGACGGGGCAGTTGGCCCCTGAGCAGCTGACCCAGGTAGTGGCTGGGGTGGCGACGGGATGTCGGCAGTCGGGCTGTGCGCTGTTGGGGGGGGAAACCGCTGAAATGCCTGGGTTTTATGGCCAGGGTGAATATGATATGGCGGGTTTTTGTGTTGGCATTGTGGAGAAAAGCGCCATTCTGGATGGCTCCCAAGTGCAGGTGGGAGACGTGCTGATTGGGTTACCCAGCAGTGGTGTCCATAGCAATGGTTATAGTTTAGTGCGCAAAATCGTGGCTGAGGCTGGGCGCCAGGACGACCTCGGTGGTGGCACCGGCAGTCGTGCCGTGGGCTATGGCTGGGATGAATGTCCCCAGCTCCTAGGGGGGCAATCGTTGGGGGATGCCTTGCTGGCACCGACCCAGCTTTATGTAAAACCTATATTGGCGGCGTTGAAGAGTGGCCTAGAGGTGCATGCCATGGCCCATATTACGGGCGGTGGTTTCCCTGAAAATCTGCCCCGCTGTTTGGGCAAAAATCAATCTATATATATAGAGGCGGATAGTTGGCCGATATTGCCAATTTTTCAGTGGCTGCAGGCGGCTGGTGGGGTGGCCACCGCTGAAATGTTTAATACCTTCAATATGGGGATTGGTTTTGTGGTGATTGTGCCAGCCGCCCAGGCGGATGCAGCCCTGGCTCAGTTTGAGGTTGCCTATCGCATTGGCACGGTGACGGATGGAAATGGAGTGGTCACCGGATTGCCGGAAGGTTAGGATACGTTGGAATCCCCTATATATCCACTTGGAGGAACTGACTTTGAGCGCTCGGACAGGTAGCTGGCAACCAGCTGCGATCGCACTTTTAGCTATCATCACTGGTCTGATCTTGACCAGTACGTTAGTCATCATCAACCCCGGTCAGGCCGGGGTGTTGAGCATTTTGGGAAAGGCCCAAAATAGTCCCTTGTTAGAAGGTGTCCACATCAAACCCCCCCTGGTGTCGTTTGTGGATATTTACGATGTCACAGTGCAAAAATTTGAAGTGCCCGCGGAAAGTTCGACTAAGGACTTGCAAGATTTACGGGCAAGGTTTGCCATCAACTTTCGCCTAGATCCGAGCAATATCGTTGAAATTCGCCGTAAACAAGGCACCCTGGCCAATGTGGTAACCAAAATCATTGCCCCCCAAACCCAAGAATCTTTTAAGATTGCAGCGGCTCGCCGCACAGTCGAAGAAGCCATTACCCAGCGGACTAAGTTAAAAGAAGACTTTGACGATGCCCTCAGCAGTCGTCTCGAAAAGTACGGCATCATTATTCTTGATACCAGTGTTGTGGATCTCTCATTCTCAGATGAGTTTGCCCGGGCTGTAGAAGAAAAACAGATTGCCGAACAAAGTGCTCGCCGGGCCGTATATGTTGCCCAGCAGGCTGAGCAGGAAGCCCAGGCAGAAATTAACCGTGCGAAAGGTCGTGCAGAAGCCCAGCGACTCTTAGCCGAGACTCTCAAAGCCCAGGGTGGTGAACTGGTGCTTGAGAAGGAAGCGATCGAAGCCTGGAAAGCTGGTGGCTCTAAGATGCCCAGGGTTTTAGTCATGGGAGAGAAGGGCGGTCAGGTACCGTTTATCTTCAATATGGATAAAGAGTAGACAACAATAAAAAAAAGATTGAAAAGTTGTTGATTTTAGGGGTGGGGGCCATTGGCTCCCACCCCTAAAATTTGATATGGCAGATTTATGGCAACATCAAATTTTACTGGCGGACATAAATGTGGATAAATCCGTTATTGTTGCGCTCGATGCTGCCACTGAAACCGTTATGTTCAAACGGATATTGTTCTAGTTCACCGGTACGAACCTGCTCCAATCCATTTTCTATGGCGGGGGTAGATTGCCAATTCAGCATGCCAATCAGCGTGCTGCGCATGAGTAACCGGTCATAGGATGGGGCAAATTCTGCTTCGGTTTGTTGCACGGTGCCCCCTGCGACATCGTACACATAGGCCACCGTGGCGCGATTGGGATCCAACTCATAGATCGCCGTGGTCCCCGCTGGAGATGGGGATTCTTGGGTGGGCGAACCCAGGCGATTGACAATGTCGCTGGCGGTTGCCCCCGGGGAAAATCCAGGCACTGTTACGGCGCCTCCGCTACCGCCAGAGGTCGCTGGGGGCGAGCTGCCGCTATTGCCTAAAACCAAGGGGGAGTCGGTCACGGGTTCAACAGGCGCTGGTGTTTCAATGGGGATATCGATTTCCGTCGGGGTGCTGGCCACATCGGGTAAAATTTCCGCCAAATCTGGCACACTGACCTCCGGCAGCGCTACTTCAGGGATTTTTATCTCCGGCAAATTGGCGGTCCGTTCGCGAAAATTGCCCCAAGCGCCTTGGGCCAAGGTGTAGGCCCGGTATCCGACAAACCCTAGGCCCCCCAGCAGCCCCAGCAGCATTAGTGAAAACAGGGTTTTAAAGAACCCAGGCCCCTGGCGGCGCCGGTTTGGTTTGGGGGCTGGGGCGGCTGTCGCTGGGGCGGCGGCATCCAGGCTGTAACCTGAGGGGCGCTCTGGGGCGACGACCTGGGTGGCCTGGGTTGTGGTTGACGGCTGCGGGCGCCGTTGCGTGCCGGGGGCGCTGGGCTGCTTGAGTAGGTTGAGCCAGGTGGCCATGGACTGGGGGCGTTGGGCCAGTTCCAAGGCCATGCCCTGGAGGATGGTTTGCTCTGTCGCCTGACTGAGGCGGGGGTTGAACTGCCTGGGGGGCGTCAGGGGCTGGTGCGATCGCAAAACAGATGCCACCGGAACTTCCCCGGTCACCGCTGAGTAGAGGGTGGCCGCTAAGCCATACACATCAGAGGCGGCGGAGCGTTTGGCCTTGGGTAAATATTGCTCTAGGGGGGCATAGCCTTCCGACACTAAATTGGTGTGGGTTTGGGTATGGCCGCTGGTCAGTTCCCGGGCAATGCCAAAGTCGATCAAAACTGCCCGATCACCCGCAATCATAATGTTTTGAGGCTTGACATCACGGTGTAATAGCCCCTGGCCGTGGACCGTTTGTAGTGCCTGGGCGATTTGCCGAACATAATGCAGTGCCTTGGCTTCCTCCAAGGGGCGGCGGGGAAAAATCAGTGCGGATAGGGGCTGGCCCGGAATAAAATCCATCACCAAATATGGCTGCCCTGCTTCCACAAAAAAATCGGTCACATCCACAATGTGGGGATGTTGACACTGGGCTAACCGACGGGCTTCTGCCTCGAACCGTTGGAGCTGATCGCCTTGGTTGGCAGTGCTTTCTGGCCAGCGCAGGGTTTTGATCACCACCTGCTGATTGAGGGGATGGCGGATGGCTCGATAGGTAATGCCAAAACCGCCATGACCCAACTCCGCCTCAATGACGTACTTGCCATTTTGGAGACTGGCACCCACCAAGTTTATGCTACTCACCGTGCTGCTCCAGATGATGTCTCAGGACCACGTTTAACATAAAATTTCCTTTCTTGCATGATATTAGCGACGGCCCAAAAACTGGGCTATTTCTTTTTCTAAAGACACTGTTAAGAAAGACACTACCGATCGGCTAGGTCTGTTTTGGGGCCTTGAGCTTAGCCTGCGTTGGCCCCCGGAAAACTATCCCGTCGTTGGTGCATCCATACGTTATCCATCGCCCAAAGGCTTTAGTGTCGGGGCGATTTATGCTTTAATGTCCGCTGGGACGGATACATTTCAGAGTCTTTCGGAGTTCTTTGTCCATGAAGCCTGAGCAGAAGCAGCGCCTTCTTAATGCTAAGGAGAATATCAAGGCCGCTCAGCTATTGGCCCACAGTCACTTTTACGATATTGCAATCTCTCGTGCTTATTACGCCATGCTCTATGTGGCAGAATCTCTGCTATTAGAGCAATCCTCGGCGATTCCCACTAAGCATGAGGCTGTATGCAGCCTGTTTACTGAAACATTTTCAGAACAAAGTCCTTTGTTTCAGCCCTACAGTAGTTATTTGAGTGATGGTTTAGAAGCTCGTTTTAGAGCTGATTTTTCCCATGGGGAAAAGTCTAACCTGGCCGGTGCTAAGCAACATATCAATCGAGCTAGGGTGTTTCTAGATTTAGCTAAGCACTACCTTACCGCCGAGCTAGCGGTGGAACGTTCAGAAGTGAGGGCGACGAGCAGTAGTCGCTTCTAGTTGCCGTCGATTGCAACATCATCAGGGCCTACTGGGTTTGTTTACGACGCTCAGCCAGTTTTAGGAGGGTTTCTTGGTGGGTTGCTTTGGTAATGGGATAGAAATAGGCGAGAATCATCCCGCCAATTAAAAGAATCAGGGGTACGGGGCCCATAAAGAACCGAATGGCAAGCAGTGCGGATTCGGGTTGTTCGATCGCGTCCTTGGCAAATCCAGAGGTTTCTAGGGCCAGACTTACTAGAAAAATGCCTGCGGCCAATCCCATTTTTTGTAGCAGGGTCATGAATGCATAGAAGGCCCCTTCACTGCGTTGACCGGTTTGGAGTTCGTTTAGTTCAATCACATCTGGCAAAATTGACCAGGGCACCACATAGGCGGTGGCGACACCAAAACTGGCGAAAATGCAAAGCAAATATAGGGCATTTAGCTGGCCAGGCTGTAGGAAAAATAGGGCAATTTGCACCAAAATCCAAAACCCACTCCCTAAAAAGTAAAGCCCTTTTTTGCCAATCCGTTTGGCCAACACATTGCACACAAACATCATGATAATGGCTGTGCCCTGAACTAAAAGCGCCGCTAGGAAGTAGTCGTCAGCGCCCATCCAAAAGGTGACATAAAAGGGAATGATTGTGGCGGTGATTTGTAGCGCTAACCAGGAGAACAGGTAGATGCCCACCACAAACAAAAAGGGACGATTGCTAAAAACAATTTTGAGTTGCTGAAAAAAGGATTCTTGGTTGTTGGTTTGGCTTTCGTTGGTTGTTGCGCTGCGATAGGCGGCTTGTTGCTGAGAGTGGCGAAAGGTACCAAAAATACACCAGTAAATGGTGAAGATGGAAATGCCTCCCCCCAGGGCGCCTAAAACTTGATATTGCCGTCCAGGGTCGGACACCAGCTGGCTGACCACTAGACCCAGGGCCAAAATCAGTACGGCACCCCCTAGGGAAAAGGCCAGGCGAAATGAGGTGAGTTCTGTGCGTTCGTCGTAGTCTTCGGTCATTTCTGCCGTTAGGGTGGAGTAGGGCAGATTGGTGGTGGTGAAGAAGATTTGAAAGGCGATGGAAACAACAACGTAGTACCAAAACAAGGCGATCTGGCTGGTGAACCCTGGCACAATCCAGTTCAACAAAAATGTGATGCCAAAGGGGATGCCGGTGAGGGCGATCCAGGGGTAGCGGCGTCCCCAACGGGTGCGGGTGCGATCGCTCAAGATTCCCACTAGTGGATCATTCACCGCATCCCAAATTTTGCCGATTAAAAGGACGGTGCCGGCGGCTAGGGGCTCTAGACCGGCAACATTGGTTAAAAAGATTAAAAACGAAAAGGCCAGTAAATTGGAGGTAAGACCGGCCCCAAAGTCTCCGGCCCCGTAGGCCAGCTTGGTGGGTAGGGTGAGTTTGGGGGGATGCTTAGGCTGGCCTGCTATATCCATAAAATTAGGAGATTATTAAGGGGATTTCTAGATTAAAGCCTGTTGGGGATTAGGGCTTGTTAAAAAATAAAATCATGGCCTTGTTCCTTAAAATCATGGCTTAACCAGCCTTGTCGGATTAAACCGTGAAGTCGTTTCTTAACAGCGCCTTAGCCCCACTGAATGTATTTAACTATTTATAACTGTCCCACCAATTTGTTCGCTGTGTCTGCGATTTGCAGGATAGCGTTATATTATTTTCGACGTTGCTGATCCTTGGGATGATTTTATTTGGCATATCCAGATCATGGGCCAGCCCCACAGCTCGTTTCATCGTCTAAATCTGCAACGGCTTATTTTCTATTTATTCCATTTCCCATTTATTCTGACCCATGGTTGCAACTTCCGATTCTTCTGCCTCTGCCAACGACCTATATGTTTCGTGGTCAGACTATTACCAGGCGATTGAAAATTTAGCGATCGCAATCCATCAATCTGGCTGGCAGTTCAATCAGATCGTGTGCCTGGCGAAAGGGGGCCTCAGAATAGGAGATATATTGTGCCGCATTTACGATCAGCCCCTGGCCATTCTCTCCACCGCTTCCTATGGGGGAGATGGCAACAAAACCCGTGGCGCGATCACCTTCTCCCAAGATTTGAGCATGACTACGCCCAACTTGGGTAGTCATGTGTTGCTAGTGGATGACCTGGTCGATTCTGGCGAAAGCCTAAAGCGCAGTATTAGCTGGCTGCAGCATCGCTACGGATTTTATATTGACGACCTGAAGACAGCGGTGATTTGGTACAAAGCCTGCTCGGTGATCAAGCCCGATTACTATATCGATTATCTAGACACCAATCCCTGGATCCACCAGCCCTTTGAAAAATACGAGGAAATGAACATCAAACAATTATCGCAAAACCAGTAGTTGAAACGCCCCATAACAACCATGGCCACTGCCATCAAACTAAGGGCTAAGGAGTCGTTAAGACACTACTGCACGGTTTAATCCGAAAAGGCTTGTTAAGCCATGTTTGTAGGGAACAAGGCCATGGTTTTAATTTTTAACAAGCCCTAAAAGCCCCATGGGGTGGCAGGGGAGCAAAACAGCGATGACAACTTGCGAGGCCAAACCTTAACCAGCTCTTAGCCTTTTTTCGACGCCATTGTGCATTTATAAAAGGCGTATTTTTATGCAAAAAATGCATAGCTAAAAGGTTAATATCTTTCTAGGTAAACTGAACGCTGTTGCTGATTTTAAGGATGAGTTAAACTTGGTCCATTGGCCATAGGTCGAAGCTCCGATGGGGCAAAATATGTCAAAAATCACCAGTGCCACAGTAACCTTAATGACCTAATCGGTCTGTTGCTCGTAGAACCAACGCCACGACTTGAATGAAAATATTGTTTGTCTGCGATGGAAATATCTGTCGTAGTCCAGTTGCTGCTGCTTTTTTGAATTCTAATTTAGAAAACGGTAATGTCCAGGTTCGCTCAGCGGGCATTTATGCTACCAACAACAGACCTATCTTAGAGACAATGCGACAGGTGCTGGTTAGCCATAACCTACCTACGGACCACCGTTCTCAGCGCATATCCCCCGAAAGTTTAGGGTGGGCGGATTTGATTTTTACCATGACCAGACCCCAAAAATTTATTCTGATTAGTATGGTCCCGGCCATTGCCAATAAGGTCTACACCTTGCAAGAGTACATTGGCCATCCGGTTCAAGATATTCCTGTGCCGCGCAATGAGACTTTAGAGGCGTATCAGGACTGTGCTGAGATGCTGCAGCATAGCTGCTCTACGCTATACCGCGAACTGTGTCGCCAAAAACTTTAGCTGTTGGGGGGCTTCAGGCCATGCCTGATCCGCTGTTGATGGTGCAATTTAAGTCCCTGTGGTCTGCTGTTTGTTCACGTAAATTGTCTGGTTTGCTGATGGACGAGTCAACTTAAGAAGGGTTGGATATTGTTTGCCAGTTGGCGGCTGGCTTGGTCATGGGTGATCAACTCTATTTGACTGGCTCCGACGGCGCCTAGGCCTAAATCAGCGGCCCGACGGATTTGACTTTGCTGCCAAATCGAACCGTGGGATACCTCTGGGGTGGTGCCCAGTTTGCGCAAAATGGCAATGCCTACCGCGTCAATGGCAATGCGGTCCGTGCTGGCTAAAATCACCCCGGCTTGTACTTTTTGTCCTTGTTCGGGGCCACCGTTTACAAAGGCATCGACGCCATCGATCAAAATCAGGGCGGGGCGATAGGCTGCATTCACTTCGGCAATCATCAGCCGTTGGTTGGCCGAGCGGTGTAACTCTCGCATATAGTCGTGGCCATCTCCTGGGACATGGCGAGCCACCATGCCAATGGTGTTTTTGAGCGACAGGGTAAAATGTCCGCCAAAACGGTGGGTTTTGAGACAGCAGACGTTGATAATGGCGTCGGCATCAAGTACGGGACGTGCGATCGCAAAGCCTTGGGACCAGTTAGTGCCAGCCGCTGGAAAATATTGCCAACTATCACGGCTAAGCTCATCGAATACGAGCGTTTTGAACCCATACCGCTGGGCGAGGCTAAAAACTTGCTTGCGTTCCATGGCGCTGCGGGTATTCTCCATGCCAGAGCGGTCGCCAACCGTAATTGTGCTGGCCCCATCCTGCTGCAGTTCCTGCACCAGAGTTTCTAACACAACGGGGGCGGTGGCGGCTGGGGCCGGGTCGCCAGTGTTGTAGTTGGGTTTAATAAAAACATGTTTGCCCCTAAAGCTCGGTGTCTGCAACAGCTGCATCGCTTGACGGATGCCGGTGGCTCGATCGGTGGTTTTCACCAGCACCACCCGGTGGGGATTTAGCCCTGTTGCCGTCAATTGGGGGGCTGGCTCTGGAGATAATGCCGCTGCTGGGCTGGCCGCCGACAGTTGCGCTCCAGCCCCTTTTACCACGGCAGGCAGGGTGCCCGCGACTGTTAACAGGCTCAGATATTTGAGTAAACCACGGCGTGATGGGCGTTGGATTGACATGGCAGCAACACTATCGAACAGGCCCATTGTGCTTGGTGCATATGAGAATTACCTGAGGCCAATGTGTAACATTAGAAAGTGTCTGCGCTGATTTGTAGTACGAAGCAAGGCTCAGCCGTACCCAAACTTAACGCTGAAAGGACAAAATCTCATGGGCTAGATTCGCCATATCCTTAAATAGATGGTGGGCCCCAGCCTGGGTCAGGCTATGGGCTTTCATAAGTTCGGCATAGCCAAACACGGTCATGCCTGCGGCCACAGCACCCTGCACGCCTAGGGGGCTGTCTTCGATCACTAAACACTGCTTGGGGGGCACATTTCCCATGTTGGCCGCCGCGTGTAAATAAATGTCTGGGGATGGCTTCCCCCGCCGCACATCGGAGGTGCTAAATATATTGCCTGCAAATGTGCTCAACAAGTTTGTTTTCCCTAGCGTGATGCGCATTTTCTCGTGGGAGCCACTGGAGGCCACACAAAAAGGCGCTGATATCTCGGCTAAGGCTTTTTCTATGCCCCTAACGGCAACAACATCTTGGGCAAGCGCAGCGGTGATCTCAGTTTTGTAGAGGGTTTCTAAATTGTTGGGCGGCTCCTTCCCCAGAATATCGGCGATAATTTCCATGCACTGGGTCGAGGAATGTCCGACAAAGGTATCAAACATATCGTCTTGGCTAAAGGATAGACCACACTCCCGCTGCAAGATGCTGGCGAAGACCTGATTGGCCAGTCGTTCACTATCCACCAGCACGCCGTCACAATCAAAGATAATCAGTTTAAATCCATTCATAATGAGTTAATCAGCCTATTACGTAGGTTTCCGACTCCCTTGGTTAAATTGTACGGACCCCTCAGTAAATTTGTGCAGGTCGTATCTGGAATATGCAGCCCCACCCCCGTAGACAAACACATCAGAGTTATTGGTCTTTGGAACACTCTATGCCTGTGGTGCTGAGAGCTGTCACCTGATGTGTTCTTTGGGCCACTAACGCCGCTGCTATTGCCTTAAGGAGCCTACTATGCCACAAATTACACTGTCTGGGCGCATTCGTGACTTTCAAGATAGCCATGCTGACTTTGAGCATGTGATTGCCGCTGAAAAAAATATTGTTCAGCCCGTCTTGGGAACGGATCAAAAGCCCGTTTATAAAGGCGGCGAAGGGAAAACCACATCTAACCAAGAGAACTTTAATCAGTGGTTTCGCGACATTGATTCGGTGAACCAGGGTAAACGATTTGACATTGTTCTAAACGACGATAACGAAGACGGTGTCTTTACCTATGACAATTCTAAGTTTTTCCCGATTGATGGGGAGCTATTTGGCAACCAGGGGCGTAAACATAATTATCACTTTACCTACGAGGTCCATTCTGAGTTTACCTATCAGGGGCATGAGACCTTTACGTTTTCCGGAGATGACGATCTGTGGGTCTTTATTGATGGCAAACTCGTGATTGACTTGGGGGGCGTTCATGGGTCGCTCACCGACACCATTAATCTCAAGCTAGACGAGGGAAAAAACCAGCTCACTAAGTCTTTAGATGCTGGTGAAACTCTGGTGTTAGAAAAGGGTAAAAATTATTCATTCGATCTGTTTTTTGCGGAGCGTCACACGGTAGAGTCCCATTTTCGTATCGACACCTCTTTATTGCTCAAGCCGGCGCCCGTTGTTTGTCTGAAGTCTTCTGATCCTAAGGCCACGGAACCGGTGAAAGGAGAGCTTTGTACAGATACTGGCAAGCTGTTGATCTGTACAGCAGAGCCGGTGATGGAGCCGACGGTTGTCTGCTACACGGTGGGTGGTACGGCCAAAGAAGGGGAAGATTATCAGGCCATTGAGCGCAGTGTTACGTTGCTAAAGGGTGAGAAAGAAGCTTGTATTGATATCACGCCGTTGGCAGATGCTGTTGACTGCGAAGAGGATGAAACCGTGATTGTCACTCTGCAGCCCGGTGACAACTATGATATTGGTGACTGTAACGTCGCTAAGGTGACCATTTCAGAGGCAGAGCCCGCACCTAAGGGGCCCAATTATTTAGTGATATGTTTGGGCCTGGTGTTTGTTGCTATCTGTGGTGCCTGGCTCTGCTTGCATTAGTCCGCGAGCTGTTCAAAGATGAGATAGGGGCTCTGGGCCATGCCTAGGGCCTTGTAGGTTGTTTGGGCTCTGGCATTATCCTGTTCAACGTAGAGGCGAAGCCCGCACACCTCAGGGCTATGGTTGGTGGCCAGGTGTTGGATAAACGCATACATGCGGCGATAGATGCCACGGCGGCGGTAGTTGGGACGCACGTAGACACTTTGTAACCACCAGAAGAGACCGTTGCGCCAATCGCTCCATTCGAAGGTAATCATTAAACAGGCGACCACCTGGGTTTCGGTTGTTGCGACGATGTAAAAGCCCCGATCTGGGTGGCGTAATAAGGCGGTTACCCCGGCCAAGATGGTTTCGGTGGCCAGCTTTTTTTGTTCTGTTTCCCATGCCATGGCTTGGTTAAAGTCGGCGATTGTGGCTGCGTCTTCGGCCACAGCCTGGCGGATGGTAACTAAACTAGTTTCAGACATCGTAGATTTTCCTATCGGGGATGATGATCGGTTTTTTCGGGTAAGGCTCAACGGTTAAGTAAACAGAGGCAGGACAAGCTGGAAAGCCCTGTCCTGTTACCTTAATTGTGATGAGTGTTTACCCCCCCTATGGTGTCCGATTTTCTTCAGAAAACGTTTTTGGATAATACCGTTGCCGCCTACGGGCATGCGCTGCTATATATCGCCATCGGTATTGCGATCGCACACCTGCTCAAACGCATCATTCTCCGTCGCCTAAAGCGCTGGGCCAAGCGCACCACCACCAGTTTGGACGATCAGCTCGTACGGCTCATCGAGCGACCCATCCTGTGGCTGCTCTATCTCGGGTTTTGCTACATCAGTTTGCAAAACCTCACCCTGTCCAAGACGATTTCCCAACTGGTGACCGTTTTGGGCGTAATCTTTGCCGCATTGTTGTTAGTTCAGCTCGTGGGCTCTGTTGCCGAATATAGCCTGCGCATCTATGGCTTTATCCATCGCGATCAGCCCAATATGCGCCAAAGCCTCAATGCCCTGATTCCAGCGGTACGGGTGTTCCTCTGGGCCATTGGCATTGTTTTCGTGTTAGACAACCTGGGGTTTGATATTTCGGCGGTGGTTACCGGCTTAGGCATTGGCGGTGTGGCCATCGCATTGGCCTCCCAGGGAATTTTGCAAGATCTATTTAGCTACTTTTCCATCCTGCTAGATCGACCCTTTGAAATTGGTGATTTCATCATTGTCGGTGACATGGCCGGTACCGTAGTCCAGGTGGGTATTAAAACCACCCGCCTAAAAAGCATTGATGGAGAACAGCTGATTTTAGCCAATACCGATCTCACCGCCTCCCGCATTCAAAACTTTCAGCGCATGGTGCAGCGACGTGTTTTATTTACCCTAGGGGTGGCCTATGAGACCGATAGGGCTCACTTAGAAAACATCCCCACCATGGTTCGTGAGGTGATTGAAGCCACGGCCAACGTTGTTTTTGACCGGGCGCATTTTGCCACCTTTGGTAAATTTAGCCTAGATTTTGAAGTGGTTTATTTAGTGGAAACCAATGACTATCTGATGTATCGCGATGTTCAGCATCAGATCAACCTGGCGATTAAACAGCGATTTGACCAGGCTGGCATTGAGTTTGCCTATCCCACCCAGGTAATATTTTTGAACTCAGTTGGGGCTACACCACTAAGCTAAAGCTATCCCGCCGATGGAAATCCGGTTCGTTGCCGGGGTGGGCGAGGGCCCAATGGGAAATATCCTTGGTTTTGAGAACGGTGCCCACCCCCAGTTCTAGGGGCTGTTCCAGGGCAATCCAATTTTCCGTGGGCAGTTCCACCGTGAGGTAGTAGCCCTTGGTGATCGGTTGCCAGGTGCAGTGCACCTGTTCACAGGCCGGTTCTGGGGTCATGGCCTGGCGATAATCATCAAAGCAATAGACGTTCCAATCACCATTGGGGGCGGCGTTCACTTCCCAATAGCGCGGTGATTCAGGTAGTCCGATAAAAAATTCGAAGCAGGTGTTTTCCCACAACTGGTCGCGGCGGGTGGGTTCTGTGTCGGTGCTGGCTGGAATTTCAAGATCGTCTATGGCTCCGGTGATGGTGTATTCGACCACCAAAGACGACTGGGAGCGGACAACGCGGCCAGAAATGACGACGTCGGAAACCGTTTCAAAGGGTGTGAGGGAAAAGGGGATAGCCATAGATGCTGGTTCTGGAAAAATGTAAGGAATGTGAAAAATCTCTCAGGGCTCTGCTGAGCCACCCCTGGGTCAACCGTTTAGGCATTCCTAACCGATATAGTCGATTGACGGGGTGAACCGAGTAGAACCTTAGGTCCTGTTTATTCTTTCTATGCGGCACGGTGAGCCTCAGAACAATACTTAGACTTTAATTGACTAATTATTGTTTGAATCGTTTGTTTTTGCTGACAAATGCTTTCGGCTAGCTGAAACTGTACCAAAGCCCGTTGCAGATTGTGCTGGGGTCGCTGGGTTTTGAAGTAAATATCCCCGGCCAGATGATCGCTAAAAAAACGTAGGCCCAGCTCAAAGGCGATCAGCCAAATCGCGTCATAAATGTAGTCATATTCAACGGGGGTTAGAAAGTCACTGGCGCGGGAGAGATAGCCTTGCAGCACCGCCGCGCAAAGGTCCACATCAAAGGTCACAGCTTGCCAATTGGCGGTTTCTTCCCCCAGGGGGTTACAGCTAGAACGTAAGCAGTCGCCAATGTCGTAGTGCACCAGCCCCGGCTTGACCGTATCCAAATCAATTAGGCTCACTGCCCGGTCGGTGGTCGTATCGATCAAAATGTTGTTGATCTTGGGGTCGCCGTGGATGGAGCGCAGGGGCAAATGACCGTCGGCCTTTGCCTGTTCTAGAACCGTGAGTTGTTCCCGGTGGGTGGCAATCAGTTTGCAGCAGCGATGTTCTTCTAGGGAAAATGTGTCTGTTTGGGCCAGCACACGGTCGTAGCCTTGGAGATAGTTGGGGGTAATGTGAAACTCAGGCAGGGTGTCGGCTAGGCCATTGGTCGATAGGTCGCTCAATAGGCTATGGAAACAGCCGAGGCCGTAGCCCACTTCCGTGGCATGCTCGCGACTTTGAATCGTATTAAAGGTGGTGGTGTTTTCCACAAAGCTCAAACAGCGCCACACATGGCCTTGGCTGTCTTGCCAGTGGTGTTGGCTGTGGGCTGTATTTAAGACGGTGGGCACTTCCCAGCGATGGGGTAAGGGGGTGTTTTTTAGTTTTTGTTGCACATGGCTGACAAACCGACAGAGGTTGTCCATGACCAGATGGGGCTGGGGAAACACCTCGGTATTGATGCGCTGGAGCACGAAGAGACGGTCTGCCTTTACCAGGTAGGTGTCGTTAATGTTGCCATCGCCGAGGGGCCGAATATCCTGGATTGCCCCATCCCCGAGAAACGTTTGGGCAATGTGGGTGAGGGTATCCAGCCTGTGGGGACTGTCTGGGGACAATGCGCTCTCGGAGACCATGGCGGAAGTCTTACAAAACTTTGGCTAATCATACTTTCACCACTGGTCAAAAGGAACCCGGAGCGGCCATAAAAAGCTTCTATCAATGGTGTTAGAAGCTTTGATGTTTGTAACCCTGGGGCTAATGGAATGCGGAAGTTGGAATTCGGCAGTCGGAAAGGGAGGGGGCCGAACTCCAATGGTTTCCTGCTCCTGTCAATGCCTTTGGGGCTTTAAATAATCAAGACGGTGCCTAGGGCGATCGCAACCACAGCCCCAATCAGCGTATTGATGATGTTCACCACATCGTGGGTGAGGCCGGGCAGCTTGTCCTCAAGGGTGGCCCCAATCAAACTTTCGGCGGTGGTGGCCACAAGGGCGGCGATGGCGCAGATCACAATACCCACCCCAGGCATAAAGCCCAGACCCCAGGCGGACACCGCCAAAATTAGCGAACCCACCACCCCGGCCAGGGTGCCCTCCAGGCTCACGGCACCTTCTGTGCCCCGAGGCACCGGCTGCAGGGTGGTAATCAAAAAGGTGCGGCGACCGTAGGCCTTGCCAATTTCCGTGGCCGTCGTATCCGATAGCTTAGTGCTGAGGCTGGCCACAAAGCCTAGAACCAGCAGCGACGTTAGCTGCTCCACCGACAGACCCGCCCAGGTGGCCGAGGTCATCCCCACTATCCAGGTCAGCAGGGCGCATATCGCCGCCGTTAGGGCCGCCCCCCACACGTTGCCGGGGCCCCGCACACCGCCCCGTTCCTCGGCGATGCCCGCCGCTTCCTTTTCGGCAAAGCCCACTTTGGTGACCGCAGACCCCACACCGAAATAGATCAAGATCACCCCATAGGCCTGCCAGCCTAAACAGCCCCAGACAATCACCCCTAACACCCAGGCATGGAGGTAGCCCATGGGGGTGAGTAGTTTCTTGGGGCTGGCGAAGGCCAGACCGACCAGAATTGTATTTAGGCCAAGGGCCATCAACCAAGGATTTTGCATGGGCATAGAGTTGTAGCGATACGACCGCCAGACCGCCTACGACGAATATCTAGGACGACATCGTGGTGGGTTCTGGCAAAGGGGTATTCACCAATTTGTACACCAAAAACAGCATTAATACTGTCATGTAGGCGGTCAATGCGGTCCATAGCAAATAGCTACTTTGCCAATAGGTGGCCAGCAGGGCCAGGGGAATAAAACCGAGGCCGAACCCCAAAATGGCCCCATTGCGCAGCACCGCCCCTTCCTTCAGCCCGATGAAATACCCTTCCAACATAAAGGCCACCGAGGTAATGCTCAGCAGGGGCACCAGCCAGGTGGCATCGCTGCCCATGGCCGCGCTCACCTCGGTGTGGCTGGTGAGTAGGGAAAAGGTGGTGCCTGGGAAGAACACGGCGGTGAGGGCAAAGCCGAGGGAAATGATCAGGCTGGTGACAATGGCGGTTTTGAGCACGGGCAAACATTGGTCGGTTTGGCCCTTGCCCTTAAAGTTGCCAATTAGGGTTTGGGCCGTCATGCCCACCCCCTGCACCGTGAACTGGCTGAGCAAAGCAATTTGCAATAGCAGGCCATTTTCCGCCAGGGAGGCGGTGCCAAAGGTGGCGCTGAGGTTGGTGAAGATGGAATAGGCGGAAATTAGGGCTACGAACCGCACCAGAATATTGCCCTTAAGAATCAGGGTAGAGGTGAGGGCCTGGCGATCTGGCACCTGGGCCATGGCTTTACCCAAAACCCTCCAGTCAATGGTTAGGGCCACGGCCACCAGCCCCACTAATAGCCCCAGATATTGGCTTATGGCGGTGGCGATGCCGGCCCCCGTACTTTCCCAACCCCAGCGGTTGATCATCACGTAGTCCAGCAGCACGTTGGAGCCGTTGACCATGAGGGAAATCAGAAATACGATGCCATTTTTCTCCCGTCCCAGAAACCAGCCAATCAGTACAAAATTGAGCAACACGGCGGGGGCACCCCAAATGCGGGCATTAAAGTAGGCCAGACCAGCCTGCTCGGTTTCCGGTGTCCCAGACAGCAGGGTAAACCCTAGGGTGTGGATGGGATATTGCAATAGCAGAATGACGGCTGCGATCGCAAGCGCCACCACCCCGCACCGCAGTATGGCCGTTACCATGCCCACGGCGTCATCTTCACCCACGGCATTGGCCGTTAGGGTATTGGTGCTATTCCGCAGAAACTTGAGGATGCGGTAGAGATAATCGAAGAGAATACTCCCCAAAATCACCCCGGCCAGATAGTGAATATCCGATAGATGCCCTAGAAAAGCCGTATCGCACAGACCCGCCAATGGCACCATCATGTTGGAAAACATGCCCACGGCGGAGAGTCGATAAAACCGGGGTAAAAACTGTTTGTACGTTGCCGGAATAGCGGAGACCATAAATCTAATCGGCACCCGATGCCGTCCATCCCCTAGTCGGATAGGAGCGATTTCAAGGGCCGTGGGGTAACGATAAGTAACGACTGATTAAGAGACGTTAACCGATGAACGTTAACCTTTCGTTAAACTCCAGTTAAACCGCTGCTGGCGCATGGGCACTGCTGGCCAATGGGCGAAAACATGGCCGGCCTTAATTCATTGGCTGTCCTGAGGCGACCGGCGAGGTGGCGGTTTGGACCTGGGGCAGGGTGACTAGCTTATAAATCAAAAACAGCATCAACACGGCCATGTAGCCCGTTAAGGCACTCCATAGCAGGTAGCTGTTCTGCAGGTACACCGCCACCAGCGCCAGGGGGGTGAACCCAAAGCCAAAGCCCAGCAGCGCCCCATTGCGCACCACCGCCCCTGCCTTCAGGCCAATAAAATAGCCTTCGAGCATAAATGCCACCGCCGTAATGCTCAGGAGGGGCACCAGCCAGACGGCATGGTCCGCCATAGCCTGACTCACATCCCTGTGGTTGGTGAGCAAGGCAAACACGGTGCTGGGGAAGGTCAACATGCAGACGGCAAAGCCTAGGGCCATTAATAAGCTGGTAACAATGGCGGTTTTGAGCACGGGCAAACATTGCTCCGTGCGACCCTGGCCATGGAAATGGCCCACCAGGGTTTGCACCGTCAT
This sequence comes from Leptothoe kymatousa TAU-MAC 1615, assembly GCF_018739865.1. Classification (GTDB taxonomy): domain Bacteria; phylum Cyanobacteriota; class Cyanobacteriia; order Phormidesmidales; family Phormidesmidaceae; genus Leptothoe; species Leptothoe kymatousa. The sequence continues at coordinate 807,065 of NZ_JADOER010000004.1, forward strand.
GCCCACCCCCTGCACCGCAAACTGGCTCAGCAGCGCCACCTGTAAGAGCAATCCATTTTCTGTCAGCGATAGGGTGCCAAAGGTGGCGCTGAGGTTGGTAAAGATGGCATAGGCGGAAATAATCGCGATGTAGCGCACCAGCAGATTGCCCTTCAGCATCAAGGTGGAGCCCAGGGCCTGGCGGTCGAGCACCTGACCCATGACCTGGCCGATTTTGGCCCAGTCAATGGTGAATGCGACGGCGATTAATCCTGTGATTAGCCCCAAATATTGGCTGCAGGCGGTGGCTAGCCCGGCCCCAAAACTTTCCCAGCCCCAGCGGTTGATCATCACATAGTCCAACAGCACATTGGAGCCGTTGACCACTAAGGACAGTAGCAGCACCAAGCCATTATTTTCCCGGCCTAAAAACCAGCCGATCAGCACAAAGTTGAGCAATACGGCCGGGGCACCCCAAATGCGGGCATTGAAATACTCTAGGCCCGCTTGCTCTGTGGCATTGACCCCCGATAGCAGGGTAAAGCCTAGGTGCTGAATGGGGTATTGCAACAGCAGAATCATGGCTGCGATCGCAAGCGCCACCACCCCACATCGCAGCAGAGCTACAAACACTCCAGTGGTATCCCCCTGACCCATGGCTTGGGCCGTCAACGCATTGGTGCTGCTGCGTAAGCTTTTGAGGATGCGATAGAGATAATCGAATAATATGCTGCCCAGAATTACCCCAGCCAGGTAGTTAATATTCGATAGATGCCCCAGAAATGCACTGTCACACAGCCCTGCCAGGGGCACCATCATGTGGGAAAACATCCCCACGACGGAAAGTTGATAAAACCGAGGTAAAAACGATTTATAAGCGGCTGGGATAGCGGAAATCATAAGGTTGTAAAACACCTGGCAATCTCAATCACCCGGCTTGATTTAATATTCTCTTAACCTAACCTTAATGCCGTCTATTTGGCCCAGTCAACGTAAGGTTTGCCGTGCCAGGGGGGTGGCTTACGGTATAGAATGCTTGTACTGCAAGTGTTTTAGCGATTTTATGGATGCCATCGAGAAGCTCATCACCATGGCCGAGGATGAGCTGACCCAGTACAGCACCGAGGCTCGAAAAATTGAAAAACTGCGGCCTAAGGTGGGGTTGACGGTGCCCTATCCCCAGCAGAAATCAGTTAGGGAGCAGATCGAATCCAGCATCCCCACCAATATCTTTGCCAAAATCGTTGAACGCGATCGGCAAATGGTGGCCTTACCATTCTGGGGAATTGCCGGTTTGGGGCTGCTATTGGGGATTTCCATGCATCAACCCCTGGATTTTGCGGCTACAGGCATTGGGTTTTATGTTGCCTTTGCGATCCAATCTTGGGGCTGGAAATTAGAAGCAAAGCGCCTAATTGTAAAAACCCTAGATTTTATAGAAGAAGAGATGTCAAACCAGACATAGCAGGCTGTTGCTTTGGGCTCTGGGCCTGGCGAAGGAGATAGCATTGGCCGCCCAAGGTTGGATGGGAAAAGTTACCATTTGCGATCGCCGCTATCTTCTAAAGTTCGTAAAAATACGGATCGATGCTACACATTGCTTAATCTTTTTTTAGATATTAATCGAGCAAAAAGCCTGTACAAACATCGCTATTAGTGGTCCAATATCTCTATCTGTAAAAGGCTTTTCAGCGTTCAAAGACAATCTCTCAGTGTCTGGTGAAGCTGATCAGCTTTAGCCCGGTATTTGTGGGATACCGTTGCTGATTTAGGACATAAACTGATCTGCGAAAGGTGCTTTATGCCAATGTTTTTCGGATTGAGTTACACCAAGAATTTGCAACGTCATAAGTTTTTTCGCTGTTGACAGTCGGCCTTTCTTGTTATGGAAAGTGCACAATCATGCTGCAATCCCCTTTCGGGATTGTGCCTTTCTTAATAAGATTAGAAATACTAAAAGATTTTTATCAATACTGACAATAATTAAATGTCAATGACAATTACCGAAGACAATTTCGAAAGCTTTGTGTTCGCTTCTCCTGTGCCTGTATTGGTGCATTTTTGGGCGCCTTGGTGTGGTTTATGTCGTCGTGTAACGCCTTTGCTTAATAGGTTTCAGCAAGAATGGTCAGGTCAGGTTCATGTCCTAGATATTAATGCTGATGAAAACCTTAAACTCGCTAACCACTATCGCCTGCAAACGCTACCCACGCTTTTGTTTTTGGAAAAAGGGCAGGTGATTCAGCGTTTTGATGTATTGCGTAATCGCGATGAGTTTATGCGTGCCCTCGATTTGCTGATGCATCGCTATAAATTGGAGCTTGGGTTTACCAAGGAAGCCGGTCTGCTAGATAAGTAAGCGGCTGTGGCCGGTCCTTTAGCATTGAGCCTTTAAATAACCTTGAATTAGCCAGTCGGGCCCAATTTTTTCTAGTTGGGTGTGGTGTAGGTCCAGGGCTTCTGGCATGGTCATTAGCCCCATATTGCCGATGGGCGTGGGGGCTTGGGCTCCGCCGATTAATTTGGGTGCCACAAAGGCCCATACTTTTTGGATCACCTGATGCTGTAGGGCTGCCGCCGCTAACGTGCCGCCACATTCCCACAAAAGTGTGGACAGGCCTCGTTTATATAGGCAGTTGACTACGGCCTGGGGCGTTAAGGTGGGGAGCTGCACAACGTCTACGGACTCTGGAAGGCTGCTAGCGGCCCTAGGGGTTTCTGTAAATACCAGCGTCGGGGCAATGTCTGTGTGCCACAGGTTTGCCTGGGCCGGTAGCTGCAGCTTGCGACTCATGACCACCCGGAGCGGGTTGTGGTCTGCAAGGCCATGGGTTGTGAGTCGAGGGTTGTCCTGGCGTACCGTATTGCCCCCCACAATAATGGCGTCGCACTGGCTGCGTAGCCGATGCACCCGTGTGCGGGCTGCTGGGCTAGTAATCCAGGCACTGTGCCCCGTATCCGTGGCAATTTTTCCATCCAGGGTCATGGCATATTTCAAAATGCTAAAGGGCTGGTGGTGGCGTATGCGATGAATAAAGGCTTCATTGAGTCGTTCACAGGCGGTGGTTTCCACCTCGGTAATTACCGTGACCCCAGCGGCGCGCAGTCGCTGAATCCCGCCACTGGCTTTGGGGTTTGGATCTGTCATGCCAATGACTACGGTGGCGATGCCTGCCTGTAAAACGGCTTCTGTGCAGGGGGGGGTGCGGCCAGTGTGGTTACAGGGTTCAAGGTTGACGTATAGTGTTGCTCCTTTAGCGGCGGCCCCCGCGGCCCGCAAGGCAAAAACTTCGGCGTGGGGCTGGCCCACTTGGGGATGGAATCCTTCTCCGATGATTTGTCCGTTTTTAACCACGACTGCCCCTACCATCGGGTTTGGCGTAGTATGGCCTGCCCCCTGGGCTGCTAGCTCTAGGCAACGATGCATCATGGCGCTGTGGTCTAATGCATCCTCCCTGGTTAAATCATTGGAAGCAATCATCGGGGTAAATCCCTTAGAATTTTGTATGACAAGAAGAGTTATTAACATAACCCCATGACTATCGAGAATACTAGTGCCAACGGGACGGTAGACTGTGCCGTCGACTGTGTTGAGGGCTGCGTTAAAGGGGATGAATGTCCCAATGAAAAATACACCCAGGAAGCGTCTAGTTTTATTGAAAATACGTCCCTGGATAAAATGTTGGAAATTGCTGAAGAGGCCCTACGCAAAAAGATTGTGGCCCGCGCAACAGAGCCGCGTAAGTGGATAATGCCAGAAGATTTGGAGTAGGCGAAGGCTGAATTTGGACTTTTGAATTCGGAATTCAGAGCGTGGAACTCGGAAGGGGGACGTATTCCGAATTCCGCCCGCGGGCTTTTGGGGCAATCATTCTGCTGGGTGTGGATGCTCGGCAGGGGGGCAACCCTGGCCGGCCATGAGTGGTTGTATGGTGTGCACTAGTCGATCGATGTCTTGCTGGCTGTGGGTGGCCATGACGGTCATCCTGAGGCGACTGGTGGGCACCGTGGGGGGCCGGACAGCGGCAACAAAAATCCCCTGTTGTCTGAGCTGTTGTCCTAAGGCTAAGACGGTGGCGGCATCTTTGACTGGAATGCAAACGATGGGGGATTCGGAGTCTAAATACTGAATCTGTAGCTGGTCTAACTGTTGTCTCAGGTAATCTCCATTGTGGGCTAGCTGGGTGAGTCGGTGGGGCTCTTGATGCAGGATTGCGATCGCAGTCCGAGCCGCTGCCGCGTCCGCTGGCGATAGGCCAGTGGTATAAATCCAAGTGGCGGTGCGATTGCGCAAAAAATCAATCAGCTCAGCCGACCCAGTGACATAGCCCCCCAAGCTGCCCAGGGCTTTACTCAAGGTGCCAATTTGCACCAGGGGCCGATGGCGACAATTTAGATATTCCACGGCACCACCACCCGTTGCCCCCAATACCCCGGTGCCATGGGCTTCATCCACCAACACCATGGCGTTCCAACGCTCGGCCAGGTCAAGGATAGCCGGCAGAGGACACAGATCTCCGTCCATGCTAAAAACGCTGTCGGTGACCACTAAACAGCGCCGATGGTGCGATCGTCGCTCACACAGACACTGCTCCAATTGTTCTAATCTGTTGTGTTCGTAAACAACGACGGTGGCACCGCTTAGGCGAGCGCCCATCTGTAAACTGGAATGATTGTATTGGTCGGCCACAATCAGATCGCGGTGATCGACCAGGGCGGCGATTGTGCCCAAATTAGCTAAATAGCCAGAACTAAACACCAACGCAGCTTCGGTTCCCTTAAGCCTAGCAATGGCCTGCTCTAGTTCGTCGTGGATGGGGCGATGACCGCTCAGCAGCCGTGAACCAGTGCTGCCAGTGCCATAGGTTTTAACCGCCGCCGCCGCCGCCGCCGCTAAGCGGTCATCGCCCGCCAGGCCCAAATAATCATTGCTGGCAAAGTTTAGACAGGGACGCCCCTCAAGGGTGATCGTCGTCCCCCCCTTGCCCTCAATCGGTTGCACTTGGCGATGCCACTTAGCTCGCTGCAGGGTTGCCAACGACTTAGCAATCCACCCATAGGGGCTGGCGGCCTTAGCCATGGGGCAGCCCCGGCTCAAGGGCGTCGGGCCGATAGAGGAATCCAGACGTCTGGCTCGCCTGCCACACCGACTCTGCCATTTTCCGAAAAGCTAATGACAACAAACTCAACATCCTCGTGGCTAACTTGCAAATAGCCCTCTGCCCACACATCAAAATAATCAGTGCCGTTAACAGCCCTAATATTGTAAATCCCCGGCTTCAGCTTAAACCGCTTGCTTCGCTGTAGACCACGGGGAGAAAATACACGGCGATTGTCGAGGTAAATATCGGCCCAACTGCTTCCTCGAACAACAATTTCTACGGTGACTTCGCGTTCTTCAACGGCTCTATCGTCATCATCACGTTCGTCGTTGTCGTCCCGATGGTCGGCGGGATAGTAGATAGCGTTGTTTCGAATAATGGTGTCGGCATTAGCCGGCGTGGTGAAAAAATAGCCCCCCAGGCTAACGAAGAATGCGGCTAAGGCCAGTGTGGGTCGACGAGTCATAAGGATACGGATGCAATGTACTCATGGTGATTAAATTTTTGCTGCGTCAGATCTCCATCAAGCTGTTGCCAGACAATTCCAGATGGAGCGTGGAATTAGTTGCTAACTTGAGCTATCAGCGTTGGGCTAACGTCGCTGGGCCGCAACGGGAATCCAAGCATAGGGATCTCCGGCAATGCGGACCCCCCGGTCTGAAAAATTAATGACGACGATATTCGTGTCATCTCGGCCAATATCTAAATAGCCTTCTGCCCACACATCAAAATAATCAGTGCCCGTAATTTTGATTTCGTAGGCCCCTTCTCGAAACGTAAATTGCTTCCGTCGGTTGGCATTGCGAGGTGAAAAAATGCGACGACCATCCACATAGACATTGGCCCACTCGCTGCCCTGGGCAATAAACTCCACCGTTACCCGTTTTCTAGCAGGGCGGCGGCGGCGTTCGTGCACGGGATAGCGATGGTGGGAATCCCTAGGGGAATCTCTATAAATAATGATTTGGCCTGCCTCGGCCATGGTGGCGAGAAGAAAAGGGGATGCCATTAGCCCCAGTGCCCCTAGTTTGAGCCATTGGTGTCGTTTCATAGTAGGTTCAATGCGCTTAGATTGCAGATGAATGGCTGTTTTTATACTAAGTCCATTCCCAAAACGTCCTGATTTCAGTAGCCAGATAATCAAAGTGGTCAGACGGACGGAACCGCCTCATCTGGCTCACGTTGCAGGACACCATGATGATAGAAAAACTCTCTCGGATACCGCTTGTAAATTCCGATGATTTACAACACATTTCCCTGGTAGAAAAAGCTTTGATGCGATCGTTCGCTGGAAGTGATGCGCCCTTTTCAACAGTCCCCGCTAGCTGAGCGGAGTCGAAGCTAACCCCAACTAATGGTCCTTTTCAATAGTCCCCGCTAGCTGAGCGAAGTCGAAGCTAACCCCAACTAATGGTCCTTTTCAATAGTCCCCGCTAGCTGAGCGAAGTCGAAGCTAACCCCAACCCAATGGTCCTTGCAACTTTGCTATGGCTGGTTATTGCCTGGCGTTACTTAAATCGCTTTACAATAAAAACGATAAATATTTTCTCCCTAGCACTGTTAGATTCCATTTGCTTGGGATATAGCCAGCGTTTCCATGAAATTTTTTGAAAAACCGGGTCCTGAGTTAGCCGATCGCGTACCCCCTGGACAGCATTTAGCCAAAGGGTTTCCTGTCTTAACCTATGGCCCCACCCCAGAAATTAACCAGGCCGAATGGCGGCTCAAACTGTCTGGTTTGGTCACTGAAAAATCCCTAACCTGGGATGAGCTGATGGCCCTGCCGCAGCAGGAGTTTACGGCGGATTTTCACTGCGTAACCACCTGGAGTAAGTTAGACGTCACCTGGCGGGGCGTCAAGGTGACTGACCTGCTGGCAACGGTGGATGTGGATCCGCAGGCCGTTCATGTTATGGCCCACTGCTACGGTGGCTATACCACCAATGTGGCCATGGCAGATTTTGCGAGACCCGAAAACTTTTTAGCCCATACCCTAGAAGGCGACCCCCTGCCCCCCGACCACGGCGGTCCTCTACGCCTCGTGGTGCCCCATTTGTATGCTTGGAAAAGTGCAAAATGGCTCAGCGGTCTGGAGTTTTTACCAGAGCCCGCCCCCGGATTTTGGGAGCGGAACGGCTACCACATGCGGGGCGAACCTTGGGCTGAAGAACGTTATGGCGATCTCTAGGAACCCCAGAGTTTCCTGATCGTCATTCTAAATATCTGTAAAACTTTGCAGTTGGTCTATTCTGATCAGCCTTTGCTAAAGGGCTAGCGCACTTTGCGATTCCACCCGGTACCCCCACAGGTCGCATGTCCGCAATTAATAAATTTCACTCGAAAAAGATATACAACCAGCAGCTCATTGCCGCGTTACCCTCGGAGGCACAAACCTGGCTGGCTGGATTGCCCTGGGTGCAGCGGCGTTACGTGCTGTCCCTGTGTCATGTTATGTGTGCCACCTCCCCAGAAGGGCAGGCTCAATTTTTAGACGAATATACCGCCGATGGCGTGGTTTCTCGCTTTATCCACGATCGGGCTACCCAGCAGCGTATTTACCATCACCTGCGGCGGTTTAGCATTAAAACCAAGCTGACTGAATCTGTTTTGCGGCGCTACGTACGGCAGTTTTATGTGCACGAAGCTCAGATGCGCCAGCGGCAGGGGCATGCATATCTAGAAGCCGTACTACGCCTGATGACCGATGGCCAAGAACATAATCGTGTTCTGAGCTATATCCTGGGTTTTGAATTGCTGATATTGCTGTTCGGTATGAGTTGGGAGCAGCATGAACGTTTTTATCGCCTGCAACCCAATCAAGAAGACTTTTTTAACCTGTACATTCGTCCTGTGCAGCAAGCCCATCGCCTCAATGGCATCATCATTCCTAAGGATGAAGAACGCTTTTTTGCCCGCCGAGATTATTTTGTCCGTATTCCTCAGCTCAAATCCGGTCGTGCGGTGGCATTAATTATGGCCAGCTTTGCCCCTGACCAAATTGGCCAGCTGGGGGCTAGCATTATGCGCCACGAAAAAGCGCTCCAGTTTGACTACGAACATATATTTCAGCAGGCATCCGATGCTGCTATCTTCGAGTAGCGGGAAGCTGCGCCGCCCCGTTGGCAGCTAATCGAAGATGCGAACCGCCCCTGCTTGAATGGCATCAAATAGGCGATTGATTTGTTGCCGCTCCTGTTCATCCACGGTGCCGTCGGCCAATACCATTTTGGAAAGGGTTTGATATTGACTGTAGGTCAGGCGTTTCGTGCGGATAAGTTTTTCTACCAGCTGCGCAACGTCGTCATGCTCTGTGGGAATTTGTGAATCTGTTTTGGCGGGGCTGGCTGCAGAATTAGCCGCTTTTTTAGAAGAGTTTCTCATCTTGGTTTTGAACTCTGTGCCCGAACTATATTGGCATCCTACCGGAAAGCTAGGGAGCTTGATCGAGTTTGTTGGGCAGATACTTAATTTTGCGGACGAATTTCAGATGTGTACGTCCCATGGGGGAATCTGCTAATTCTTTTGAGGAGATAAATTATGGCGCTGCTGCTCAGGATGCTGGCATCTGAACGATTTATTCTCTCAATTGGTAACTTGTTTGCCCCTATGACCCTTGGCTATAAAAGGGCCATGGCCGTTTCTAGGGAATCTGCTTCCTGAATGGGTTTATCGTGGCGCCACCGTAAAATGCGAGGAAAACGCACGGAAATGCCTGACTTGTGGCGTTTTGACTGGGCAATGCCTTCAAACCCGATTTCAAAAACATGGGTGGGTTCAACGGAGCGGACGGGGCCAAAGCGTTCCTTGGTGTGGCGACGAATCCACTTATCGAGGGTGGAAATTTCTTTGTTATCTAAGCCGGAATAGGCTTTTGCAAAGGGCACTAATTCTTCTCCATGCCAGAGGGCAAAAGTGTAGTCCGTAAATAGGTTGGCCCTTTTCCCACTGCCTGCTTGGGCGTAGATCAATACCGCATCTAGGGTCATTGGATCCACCTTATATTTCCACCAGTAACCGCGTTTTCGACCTACTAGATAGTGGCTTTCTATGGCCTTTAGCATTAAGCCTTCTGCCTGGTGCTGGCGGGCCTGGGTTCTGAGGGTTTGCAGGGCTTCAAAGCTGGTAAAGTCCACCGTTTGGGAATAACTCATGTTGGCGGCGGGGTGGGTGTCTAATAGAGCCGTCAAGAGCTGACGCCGCTGCTTGAGCGGGTGGTCTCGAATATCTTGCCCCTGGTGCTCTAGGAGGTCATAGGCTAGAAAGTGCACCGGATTGTCGGCCATAAGTTTAGGGCCCACCCGTTTGCGCCCCAGACGTTTTTGTAGATGGTTAAAGTTCATGGGCCGCTGACCATCCCAGCAAACGATTTCTCCATCTAGTACGGTGCCTGGGGGAAGCGCCTGTAGCGGTTCGGCAAATTCGGGAAACTGATGGGTGATTAAATCTTCGCCACGGGACCAGATAAAATGCTCCCCGGCCCGATGAATCATTTGGGCCCGAATGCCGTCCCATTTCCATTCGGCTTGCCACTTGTCCATGGCTTCATGGGCAAATTTTTCTACATCTATGGGGGAGGCTAGAAAAAATGGATAGGGTCGGCTGGGTACCGTTTGATTGGGGTCGTTACAGAGTAGCTGCTGGTAAAATTCCACCGACGGGGTGAAATCTCCCATTAATCTATGAGTGAGGACGTCGGCGGGAATGTCATAGGCAGCGGATAGGGCTTTGACCACGAGTTTGCCAGAGGCCCCTACGCGAAAGGCACCGGTTAAGATTTTATTGAGCACAAAGATTTCATAGCCGTCTAAACTAGCCCACCATGAAAGAATTAGTGTTTGTTGTTCGTTGTCGCCACAGGCTTTGACTTTGGGAATAATGGTTTCTAGCCATTGGTGCAGGGGCTGATTTTGAAACTCTGCTACCGGAGTGGGTAGGGGGGTGTCGGCTAGGAGCAGGGCAATGGTTTCTGCTGAATCGCCCACATGGGCATAGCTAGCGGCAAATAGCCACTCGGGCATATCGGAGGTTTGTAAAAAAATATCCCGCAATACCCTTGAGGTGATTAAGCGTCTACGGGTTTTTCCTAGAAATAAATAGAGAGCCCAAACGGCATTGGCTGCTGACTCTTCGGAAAAATATTGTTTGAGGGCTGCAACTTTTGCATTGGTGGAGGTTGTCCCATCCACCGCCTGAAAAAGTTGGGTAAATCGTTTCATGGATATTTGAACAGCTTGCTTGAGTAATGTAGCGAACCTTGTGGGAAGCGTCCAAGGGAATGGATTAGCGCTAATTGCGCATCATGGTGGAAAGATGAACTTTTGAAGATGATGATAAAATCTTAAGAAATAATTAATATTTCATACTATCCTCGATATATTAGCCTGCACATTGCAGTGCGAATAGTCAGCTGCTATCGATTTTTATGGTCAATAATATTGAACACAACGGAGCTGCTCGGGCATCGTCTAATGTCCCATCCGAGCGTCTGAGTAGTGATAGGTTTCAGTTGTCGCCCGACGGTCTATTTGCAAGCCAATTACAGAGTCAATTGCCGGAAAGTCGCGATCGCATGGCTGTCCTTGTCGATGGGGCAAATTTGTTTTACTCCGCCTCCTATTTGGGCATCGAAGTAGACTACATTCGCCTGCTACAGGCTTTGGTGGGACGGCGACGGTTGTTGCGGTCCTATTTTTATACCGGTGTGGATCCTAAAAATGAAAAGCAGCGGGGCTTTTTGCTATGGCTGAATCGCCATGGCTATCGGGTGGTTAGCAAAGATTTGGCCCAAGTGTCCGATGGCTCGCGGCGGGCAAACCTGCATGTGGAGATGGCCGTGGATATGCTGCAACTGGCGGACCATTGTGAAACAATTACCCTGCTCAGCGGGGATGGTCATTTGACCTATGCGGTGGATGCCCTAAGCTCTCGTGGGGTGCGGGTGGAGCTGGTGAGTTTGCAGTCGATGACCAGCGATACGCTGATTGATCTGGCGGACCAGTATACGGATCTGGCGGAGCTGCAGGATAGTATTTGCAAGCGAGGCTAGGGATTGGCGGAAATCGCTAGCTGCCCCAAATGCTTTAACACTTGCAATACGTTGTATAGATTGTTGCCCTGGTTAAGGAGTGAGAACAGATTAGACCGACTGTATCGCACCCCATCACCAGGGTTTTTTATAACTTTCAAAAATAGAAACTCACTGCCATTTACGACCATCCCAAAGGCTGGCGTCGTTGGTGCTGCCAACATATAGGCCAGGGTTTGGGGAATAGCCTTAGTGATGGAAAATTCTGAGTTTTTAGCTTCAATGACTGTCACCCAAAGTTTATCCTGGAGTACCAGGACATCAATGGAGCCTTGGATGGTTTCCCCTTCATCCGCTGCTGATACTTGAATCAATGTTTCGCCATCGACTCGGAAGGGTGGGGCGTAAAATCCTGCCAGATCAAGCATGGGGGAGAGTACCACCATTTTGACGATGCTTTCCATGACCGGAGATTCCAGCAGGTATAGGTAGTTGCGTTTAACCCGATCCAAGGCTTGTTGCTCAGATTCACTGAGGGAGGGCAACGCGTCCTGCCACTCGGTGAAAAAGGACGCATCGTCAGTGTATTGAAGCTGATACCGTTCTTTTAGATCGGCTAGCTTGATTTTTCGAGCTGCAACGGTTTGAGTCATAGTGGTTGCCCATATTGTGCCTAATTATGACGTGTCTTTTAGATGATTGAAGCAGTCAACCATTTGAGAGCTTTTGGTCAGTCTTCGTCTTGGGCTGTCATATCTACTACTGTGTTCATCGTATCGACAGGCTGATCTTGAGTTGTTGAATGCACTAGAAGACCAGAGCTAAGCAGTAAGGTGACAACAATAGAAGCCAGCTTAATAAAATTCGCGCCAGAGAGTCGAAGCGAGAACTCAATTCCATCGCTTGGCGGTGCAGGCGGTGGCGGAATCGGTTGCTTTTGACCAAACATAAGGTTACTCCTTGGTATTGTGCAGTCGATTTAGAACTCAGTCGTCAATCGTGTGGTCTTGGCCTGAACCCAGAAACAGGTTGTCGATTTGCATTTGGACATAATGCACCCAAAGTAGAAAGACAAATTCATAGATCAACCGTCGTCGAATTTGCCAGGTAGATGTGTTGGTTTTCTTTAATCGACGTTGCAAGTAGCCCAGTTCGGCAACACATTCTTCTGGAAGAAAAGCAATGAGATTTGCAGTATGTGGTAGGTTTGACGAGCCTTGAAGTCTGGTAAGCATCACCACTAAACCAATCAAGACTAAAGTCGATAAACTCAGCAGAATCCCTGATTGCATTAAAGAACGGGCACGATTAGGCTCACGACTCAAGAGAGTTTCTAACGTGTTTCCTTGTTGCAGCGTGAGTTCATGAGTTTTCTCTAACTCTGTCGCAATAATAAGTACGAGGAAGTTTTTGTTAGCCCGACTCAATGTTTGCCTAAGCTCGTGAGCCCGATCCAGATCCTGAGCCAGATCCAGATCCAGAGCCCGATCCAGAGCCCGATCCAGAGCCAGATCCAGATCCCGAGCCAGAGCCAGAGCCAGATCCAGATCCCGAGCCAGAGCCAGATCCCGATCCAGATCCCGATCCAGATCCCGATCCAGATCCCGAGCCCGATCCAGAGCCAGAGCCAGATCCTGAGCCCGATCCAGATCCTGAGCCAGAGCCAGATCCTGAGCCCGATCCAGATCCTGACTCGTGTCTAAACGTTGAAATACTATCTGAGTGAGTTTTAAGTTGCGTTCTTGAGAGATTCTGCGAATCGTTTCGATGGCTCTGCTTAGTTTCTCCTCAGACGTGCCCTCTTGTCCTATGATTTCCGTCGCCTGAGAATACTCTAAAACCCACGAACGATGTACAGGACGGTGCTTGAAAACACTTTGCACTTGCAATGCACAAAAGCCAAAGACTAATAGGCCACCAACGCTAATTAACACCCGGTCTCGCCACAGGTTTCGAAGCTTACTCTTAATATGCTTTTCCACTTCAAGCCCCTCCCCACATAGCCGGAGCCTCAGCCGCTCTTTGAGCCAGCGATGCCCGATACTCCTGCACCGCTCTTAAGGACCTGGCCCCTAAACCAGTCACCTTGTAATACTTGCGGCGAGCACCTCCTGACTCATCCACCTCATCGCCCCATTGCCAGGACACCAACCCTTTCTTCTCAAGGCGATTCAGGGCAGGGTATAAGCTGCCAAACTTCAGCTCACTGGGGCGATCCAGGTTGAGTTGGTCTAATATTTCCAGGCCATACAGCTCACGTCCCAGCAATGCGGTGAGGACATCCTCATCGATGGCTGAGATACGTACTGGTTTTTGATCCTTATCATCAGGACCTTTCTTTTTCTTGGCAGGCATAACACCAACCTCATTACAGACATCGATTTAATATCGACATCTACATACTATTGTAAAAACATATAATTGTGTACGTTTTTAGAAAAACATTTGAAAATCCTTTTTGATGAACATCTATGGAGGTTAGTTCAATGACTTATGGAAAACAATTTTGGATGTCAAAAACAAACTGAGCAGTCGTGAAAGACGACTGCTCAGTGCTCAGAATCTATTGGATGAATGAAAAAAGGTTGGTTACCTAGCGCTTTTGAAACGACGTACTAAGCCCAGCGTTAGCAATGTGCCAAGGGAGAGAACCCATCCTAGATAAGATGTGCTGCCATAGTGAATATCCGCATCACCCGCATCGCTAATCAGCTCATCCGCCACCCCAGCCTCATTTACCGGCACCGTCAAAATATCCCCATGGCCCTGTTGCTGAATCGTCACTTCCCAATCCCCCGTGAGTGACTGGTCGGGTCTAAAACTAAACCGACCGTCACCGTCAGTGATGCCTTGGGTCCAGGGAGTAACCGGATTATTGGGCGAATACACATTCACCTTGGCCCCTTTTAGGGGCTTGCCATTGCTAAAGGTGCTTTGCATATTCAGCACCTGCTGGGATTCGGCACTGGCAAACTGCTCTAGTACATAGTTGGTTTCTACCATATGGGCCGACGCTTTACCCGCGACGCTCAGCATGCCAAATACGATGAACGGAGTCAGTTTGCGAAGTGACATTGCACAAATCCTTAAAAGTTACGTATACCGATTTATCTGTAGCCAGGAATATAGACCCCTATAGGCAAAAGTAGGTTGACCTAACTAGCTATCAGAAGTCACAGACCCCTCAAGTCCCCTAATACTGGGGGGCGGCTAGATTCAACCCGGTATTTTGAGGGCAAAATCTGCCAAGTTAAATTGCTTGCTCATATCTTAATCAATAAAAGATTGAACTCACCTACTTATTCCTCAAATATATCAATAGCTATCTTGGCTGACCCGGAATGTAGTCAAAGAGACTAACGTGCACCCTGATAATTTATTTTTGGAGAGAATATGGCAACAACGTTTGCAAGCATAGCCGTCTCGCCTGCTAGCTGGGCGAAGTCGCAGCTAAAACCAAGCCAGTGCCTTGGGCTGAGGGCGAAATTACGGACGAATTAAACGCCGTTCTACTTTGCGCCGGTAGTTGGCAATGGCATTGGCCCGTTGGATGGGCACATAGGCCAACATCGTGCCAATGCCCACCAGGTTAGAAATTAAGGCGAAGGTGAGCCAGGGGCTGCTTAGTCCCAATCCGAGGCTAATCCCCAGACCGAGGCCCAGCAAGGAGGTGAGCAGCGACAGGCCAATGGCCTGCTTGGGTTGAAATCCCTTCAGCCAAAACCGATCCACCGTTAGTCCGGTCATAACTCCGAGGACACTGCTGCCAAAGATGCCCAGGCCCAGGGTGATGGTGGCGGTGATGCCGTCTATGAGGGCGACATTTAACCCTAAACATAGGGGGGCAACTAGGGCCACCAGGGAGGCACCCAGAATCAAAATGGTGCGGGAGGCGGGGGAATTGAGTTTGGCTTCGTGGAGTAACCAGCTGGCGATCTGGAGCCCGACACCGCTACCAAAAAGGGTGAGCAGGATGAGGGTGTTGATTACTCCGGGGGTAAGGAGAATATTGGGGGCCAGGGAGGTGAGTACCCAAACGGTGACCCAGCAGGCGGCTAAAAGGCCGGCCAATAGCGGGCAGGGAGTGCCCTGGTTGCGAAAGGGCAGGGGCGCTGTTTTGACGGCCAGGTTGAACGAATACATGCCTGAGTTGGCATTGCTTTTCAGCATCAGTTTGCGTTCATAGGTTTGGCCCATCATCAGCTGGCTGGTGTCAATCTGAATCTGAGTGGTGACGTTATTGCCGTTAAAGTTTTCTGGGAAAAAGCGAATCCAGCTGTGGCGACCGCCCTGGATAGTGGGAGGGTCGTTGACGTCTTGGGCCACGTGCCAGTTGCCTTGGAGGACGGTGGCGGGCACCAGATTGTTGAGGGTGACTGCCGTGGTAATAACCTCGCCGCGTTTCTGAGCTGCGAGATCTAAGTTGGTGGTGCTCACCCGTAGCTCTGGCTGGCGCAACCCGTGTTCTGGAATGGCATCTAGGGCTTCCCGTGCATTTTCGAACCGATTGGTCAGCCGGGGGTCGACCATTTTTTCGAGCCACTTGATCCAATGGGGGCTGACGTCGGCTTTGAGTTTGTTGAAGTCGACACGGTAGCTAATGTCCACCAGGCTACCGACCTGATCGGTGGGGGTGTTGGTGAGCAGGCAGAGCAGGGTCATGCCTAAACCATATAGGTCGGAGGCCTCGGTGAGCTGGCGATTAAAGATTTGCTCCGGGGGCATAAACCCCAGGGTGCCTTTGACGACGCTGCTGACGCCGACTTCGCCATCGCCGATGCGGGCAAAGCCAAAGTCTACGAGGTAAACGTCTAGCTCTTCGCCGACGAGAATATTGGCGGGCTTAAAGTCGCGGTGGATGATGGGGGGAATGCGATTTTGCAAGTACGATAGGATTTCGAGACATGAGATCGCAATGGTGCGAATTGCTTCAGGCCCAAAGCTGCGTGGGTTGGCTAAACTCAGCGCATGTTTATATTCCTGCACCATGCACATGCCATCATCATCCTGAAAAAAGCCCAGGTATTTAGGAATGCCAGGATGCTGTAAGTTCTTGAGAACCTGAATTTCTTGTCCTAAGGAATCATAGTCAACCCAGTGGGCCGAAGCGCGAGCAAACTGAAACTGTTTGATCACGACCGATTGTTGCGTTTCCAGGTGGGTGGCTAGATAGGTCACCCGCCCCCCCGCCCGATTGGCCCCTAGCTCGGAGCGAATATCGTAGCCATGGCTGGAAAAATCCGGCAGGCTAATGTCCTCAGACGAACCTCTAGTAGAAATTGTCATTCTTACAACATCAGTAAGACAGTAGGTACTATCACTAACTGACCTGCCATCGCTGAAATATGTTTCAACTTTGGAACATATTGTTACAAAACACGTTCAGTTGATGGCGTTTGATGGTGATTTAAACCATCGACTTTTGGCCAATTGTGATTTCGATAGATAGTAATACACCAAATTAGTTTGGTCTATTGTTCCCCCGAAGTCACTCTCCCAACCCCATAGGCCGTCTTGGCTAGACTACCCACCCGTTGCCTAGGGTGGATAGGGTAAGACTGTGATGATTGTGTGTTTAAACCATCGCTCCTTATCCTAATGGCATGGGCACAACGCTGATGCCTATTCCCCAGTAATGGATAAGTCGTCTACCCATACGTGGGGAGCAACGCCGCTGGAGGTTACCTTTTCGTCGGGGGAGACATAAATAATGGACTGCAGTAGCTGACGAAAATCGCCAGCGACGGTGGCTGATTCAATGCTGGTGCGATCGCCCTTGTTCACTAGCCAACCATCAAAGGGTAGGGAAAAGGATCCCTGCAGGGCATTAACGCCCGCATGAAGAGCTTGTAAATCATCGATCAGAATCACATTGTCGGCGGTTTCGAGAGCGTAGCTAGCCGCCGCTGCATCTCCCTGGGTGATGTGCAAAAAATTAGACCCCACACTTACCTTGGCGCCGATGCTGGCGTGGCCCGTGGGCTGTGCCCCCATGCGCTTGGCGGTGCCGGCACTGTGGAGAAAATTGGTGAGTACGCCCTTTTCGATGATGGGTAGTCGGCGGGTGGGGGTGCCTTCTCCATCAAAGGTTTCGGGGCTGATGTTGCCGGGGTGGAGGGCGTCGTCATAGACCGACAACAGCGGTGAGGCCACCGCTGTTGTAAGGCTCTCGGCGGTGGATAGGCTGCGCTTATCTAGGACGCTTTGGGCGTTGTAAAGATTGCCAAAGGCACTGACCAGGCTTAAAAAGGCCTCCGGTGAAAAGACGACGCGGTATTTGCCGGATTCGATTTTTTTGTAGTCTAGGTGGCTGAGGGTTTTGTCGGTGGCTTCTTGCAGGCAGCCGTCGATATCTAAATTGTCGGAACCGACGCCAATGCGGACGGCATGGCCAGAACGGGGTTTGCGACCCTCTTGCTCGGTCTTGGTATAGAGATAAACCGAGGCGGAGGTGCGTTCTTCGCTGCGTTGGGCGCCAGCGCTATTGACATAAAAATGTTCGACGGCGCTTTGGGCAATGCCGTTGTAGGGCACCGCTGCGATCGCATCATGGGCATTCAACAATGCCTGTTCGGCCTTGACCAGCTGTTCGATCAGCGTACCGACGGGGGCGGGGTCCGCCAGGGCCACATCCACATCCGGGAGAGGGGCTGTGGCTTCGGGGCTAAAGTCAGGGATATTTTCCGTGGCACCAAAGGCGCTGGCTTCTGAGGCTGTTTTTAGGGCCAGCTCCAGGCCGCGCTCATCCACATCGGTGGTGGATGTCACCCCCAGACGTCCCTGGTCGTTCCACACCCGCACCGTCACACTGGCGCGGTTAGAGGCTTTCACCTGTTTGGGTTCGCCTTTGTCCACCTGCACGCTGGTGCTGTCGGTGGTGGCACCATAGATGTCGTATTTTGTAATGCCCAGGCGCTGGGCAATGGTTTGGGCGTTGGCAGAGATTTCGATAACTTTTGACATGGATTAACAGATTGGGAATGAAGAGACTGTTGTTGAGTACAGGTATTAAAGAAACCGGGTTCTTGTATCAGGCTTCTTGACTTTTTTTCGACACCTTAAAAAAGAACCCGGTTTCTAAGGGAGGTTAACGACCACCTACGGTGATGCTGTCCACTTTGATGTGGGGTTGGCCAACGGTGACGTAGACGCTGCCACTGATGGAGCCGCAGAAGCCAGGGGCCAGGCTCAGGTCCTGGGAGCACATGGAAATTTTCTGCATGATGTCCACCGCTTCACCAATCAGCGTCGCTCCCTTGAGGGGGCGAGTGATTTTGCCGTTTTCCACCAGGTAGGCTTCATCCACCGCAAAGTTAAATTGTCCCGTGGCGCCAACGCTGCCGCCGCCCATCTTCTTGCAGTAGATGCCCCGGTCCACCGAGGCAAATAGGTCATCCAGGCTGTGGTCCCCCGCATCAATGTAGGTGTTGCGCATGCGAGACGCGGCCGAGAACGTATAGTTTTGACGGCGACCGCTGCCGGTGCGAGGATGCCCTGTGCGTACTGCCCCAGCCCGGTCAGATAGGAAGTTTTTCAACACGCCATTTTCAATTAACAGGGTGCGCTGGGCCGGCATTCCCTCATCGTCCATGTCAATGGTGCCAAAGGATTCGTTAGAACGGCCTTCGTCCCAGGCGGTTAAACTCTCATGGGCAATCTTTTCGCCCTTTTTGTCGATGAAGGGGGTGGTGCCCCGCTCGATTTGGGTGGTTTCTAGCAGGTGGCCACAGGCCTCATGGAAAATAACGCCGCCGAAGTGGTTGGCCATGATGATGGGATAGGTGCCGGACTCCACATAGTCGGCGTAGAGCATTTTGCCGGAGGATTCGGCCAGCTCTTCGGCGGTGGTGCCGTAGTCCCAGGCGGTGAGAAAGCTAGGGTCGCTGGTGTTACCCAGGCGCTGCCCGATGGAAGACCGGTGGTCGCCGTCGGCACACAGAACATTGGTGCCAACGGACTGGGTAAGGCGGATATCGCGCGCGAAGGTGCCATCGCTGCTGGCCACTAACACTTCTTGCCAATCTCTAAAGTAGTTGGTGCGGCGTGCCTGCAGATGCTTCGCCACTTTCTCCACCGATGCGTTTGCCCCCAGTAGTACATCCCCCATTACCTGCATGGAGCTACAGTTGACTAGCCAGTTTTCTTTGGTGGCACCGTAGTCGCGAAACATTTCCAGGGTGACCTCGGGCACATAGGCCGAGGTGGCGGGCAGCAACAGACCCATGATGGAAAGGCCTTTCTCTAGGGCCGCTTTTAGTCCGTGGAAGCTGACGTCATTGGTACTGACATAGCAGTCGGCCTTGCCTTTAAACACCCGCACCCCTGCGCCTGTGGTCAACCGGGGCGAAATACTGGTGATGGCATCGTCTTCGGCGAGACAGCTGATGAAGTTGGTGCGCTCTAGGAAAAATTCGATAAAGTCTGCCCCGGCAGCTCGACCCAGGCCCAATAGTGTGGAGAGGGGATCTGCCCAAGACGCATCAAACCGATCGGGGGCGGCCTGGTAGGTTTGGTTAGGAATTTCCTGCAGGCGTAGGGATGACAGGGGAGCAGCAGCAAGGGTCATAGCGGTTGCTTTGTTTCCTTAATGTGTGGGTCACGACCCCATCAGTCTAACGCAATGGCTTGGTTTCCGAGGTGGGGGTGGCAGAGCCCCCATATTCAGGGAATTTTCGCTGAGTTTTCAGGAATATCCCAGATAGGGTTTGTAAAATTAGGCACTGGGGCATTTTCCGTAAACTGCCTAATTAAGACTGTTCAATTATTTGTGGGATCTGGCCAATACTTAACCTGGGGAAGATTAGGACGTAGAAGCCTTCTATATTCTTTTTCTTGGGGTAAATCTTGAGCGTCTCATAGTCCATTAGGTCGACCTGCTGGGTGCAGTTTGAGATTGGTTGAGATTTGTGTGGCAATCCACTGGCAAATTCGTTAAATAATAGTTGGCGGTAACCATGGTTAGGGGTTTACGGGCTTCGTTGGGATTGGTTAAATCCCAACTTTCTCAGAAGGTTGTGGTGTCGATTTTTCTGAGCCTTGTGGCAATCGAATTTGTGGTGTTTATTCCGTCTTATTTTCAGCGACGGGCCGATAAACTCCGAGAGCTGGAGGCGGTGTCAGAAGAGGTGCTGCTAACGCTAAAGGCCAATGTGATGCAGGACATGCTGTCCACTGAGCTGTTGGCTTCGGCCCAGGCAAATCTGAGTCCGGACACAATTATTTTGGGGGCTGCTCTGTATGACGAACGGGGGCAGCGGCTGGATTCCTTTGGCGAGGCGCCTGTTTTAATGTCTCCAGCGGGTGGTTTGGATGATATTCAGCGGCTGTTGACGGTGAACGGCACCCGCTACGATGTGGCTTGGCCCAGCCGCCAGTTTCAGGAGCGCTATGTCTTGGTGATTCGCCATGATGCGACGTCGGTGAAACGCTACATGGTGCAATATTCCTTTGGTATTTTTTGCATTGTTATTTTAATCTCGGCGTTTTTAACCCTGATAACAATGATTTTGTTGGGGCGGATGGTGATTTATCCGCTGTTGTTGTTGCGCGACGATCTATGCCATGCGGCCAAGGTGGTGGATCAGCCGGATTTAGCTGAGTTTAAGAGTTTGAACCATACCTGGCGGGGAGAGCTGGGGGAGGTAATTCGAGCCTTTGCTGCGATGTTTGGCCAGATTTCCCAGGAGGTGCAAGAGCGCCAACAGGCGGAGGCCGCCCTGCGCAGTGAGCAGGAGAAAACGGAGGCCTTATTGCAGAATGTGTTGCCAGTTGCGATCGCAAATCGCCTCAAAAACGATCTTTCCAACCGCACGGCCATCGCTTCACGGTTTGAAAACGTCACCATTCTCTTTGCCGATATCGTTGGCTTTACCAAACTAGCGGCCCACACCGCCCCCACCGATCTCGTGTGTCAGCTCAACGACATCTTTTCCGTGTTTGACACCCTGGCCGAACGCCACGGCCTCGAAAAGATCAAAACCATTGGCGATGCCTATATGGTGGTGGGTGGGGTGCCCGCCCCCATGGCCAACCATGCCGAGGCTGTTATGGCCATGGCCATTGATATGCAACGGGCCGTAAAACGTCACCCCTTTAAGCTACGCATCGGCATTAACACGGGGCCTGTTGTGGCCGGGGTGATTGGCAAAAAGAAATTTAGCTATGACCTGTGGGGCGACACCGTCAATGTAGCCAGTCGGATGGAATCCCATGGCGTCGTCGATCGCATTCAGGTGAGTGCCGATACCCATACACTGCTCAAAGATAAATTCCACTTTGAAGACCGGGGCTGCATCGACGTAAAAGGTCGAGGTAGGATGCACACATATTTGTGGATGCCGCTGCCCCTAGAAGCGTTGTCGCCGGTCGCCTCCGGCAGGGCACCGATGCTCAAAAATGTATTGTGGGGTAGCGGCGAGGCCGCCGATCAATCGCCATCTTTATAAAACATTTCCAAACTCTCCTGGTTGCCCACATAGCGCCAGTGCCAGGGCTCGTAGGTCACATTTTGCGCATTGTTCTTAGGGAAGGACATTTCAAACCCATAATAGGCCGCATTCTCCTCTAGCCACTGAAAGGCGGCAGTGTCCTCAAAATCTGCGTTGAGCTCAGTGGCGGGCTGCGCTAGGTCAATAAAGTCCACCGCATAGCCCGTATGGTGTTCGCTGTATCCAGGGGGGGCGCTCACCTCAGCTCGAGTTTGGGTATTTTGTCCGCGCTCTGCCTTGAGATCAAAAAAGAGGTACTGCTGGTCTTCCAGGGACCGGAACCCAGAAATTACGTCCAAGCCAATGCCCAATATTTGCGCTTGATACAACATTTCCTCGACCTGCTGAGCCACTTCTGGCTGCAGCTGGACCGCAGGGTTGGTGGAAATTGACACCAGTGTCGATGTATCAACCACATCGTAGGCTCGATGGCCCAGCAGGCTGTTGGCCTCGTCTGTGGATGCGGCGGCGGTGGCTGTTTGGGGTGCTGCTGCTGTTTGGGGTGCTGAGGCGGTCGCCGCCGTCTGGGGTGCTGAGGCGGTCGCCGCTGTCTGGGGTGCTGCCCCTACAGTTTCGGCTGCCACCGCAGACCCAGTTGTAGAGGATGTCGGGGGGGAATCTGGCGTTTTCACCAGGGGTAGGCGGGGTTTGAACCACCAAATACCTGCTCCAACTAAACCTAAAATTGCCACACCCAGGAAAAGCCAGGGTGCGAAGGAAGATGACGCCCGAGTCGATGGTTCCAAATCGGTGGCCCGCGTCTCGCGCTGAGCCTCTGGAATATCGTCTATGAAATCTGCCATGGGTTTACCAGGGGTGTGACCAATCCACTCAATACGTTCTGCGGCTAGTTTATGGCATCACTGTTTTTTTGCGGGAGGTCTATGGAAAAAATCCTAAAAAACACGCAGAAAACGAGTAAAAAAATCAGTTGACCCCCTATCTATTGAGGCAGCTTCCGTGGCAAACTTTCATCAATGCATGCTACCCATCAATTCGCAGTGTGCTTAATCCCTGCCTTCGCAGGTTTTAGGCCCCTCATTTCGCAGTGTGCTTAATCCCTGCCTTCGCAGGTTTTAGGTCCCTCATTTTGATGTCGTTAGTGCACATTGGCATCCACTTATTGTTTACGAGTTATGGACGTGCTGAGGAATCCCCATGGCTTTTGAATATCCTGACGGTTTGCAGTACACCGATACCCACGAGTATCTGAAAATTGACGGTGATATCATCACCATTGGCATCACTGAATTTGCCATCGATCAGCTTGGGGATGTGGTGTTCCTAGAGCTGCCTGAGCTAGGTGACAACGTGGAAGTTGGTGAAAAGTTTGGCACCATTGAGTCGGTTAAAGCGGTTGAAGACTTGAAATCGCCGGTGAATGGTGAAGTTCTAGAGCGTAACGACGAGCTTTTGGACTCCCCAGAAAGCATTGCCGACGATCCCTATGGCGATGGCTGGTTAATTAAGGTCAAAGCTGATGATTTGGATAGCTTAGACGACGAAATTATGACGGCTGAAGAATACTCTGATCAAGTGGAGGGTTCATAGTCGTCAGCGACGGCTGGCGAATATTCCGAGCAGGTCGAGGGGTCATAGTCGTCAGCGACGGCTGAAGAATACTCTGAGCAAGTGAAGGATTCATGGGCTCCAAACTTCTTAAAACCCTTGTGGTTTAAGGAGTTTTGATCTTTATCCTGGGCTGTTTTTAAGGACGCTCGGGGAATTGCCAGTGAAATCCTTAAGAAAATAGGTAAGAATAAGTACCTAGAGCCATCAGAAATATTCTGATGGTTTTTGCTTTATGTGTAACGGTCATTTTCCGTTGACTGCTGCTAAGGCAATCGGCAAATTCGTCGATTGTGTGTCGGGTTAGCCTTGCCAATCAAGGCTTTGAGGGATGCCCGTTATCCCGAATAACCTGGCAGATGCAATGTTCTATCGATGGATTACTTTGGAGTTTTGATGTCCTACGAACAGTCTGAGTCGATGTCCACACCCGCTACCTGGGTCCATGAGCTCTCTGCCCCCAACGATTTTCCCCAGCGGCATATCGGCCTGACTGACGCTGACATTGAGCAAATGCTGTCGGTGCTTGGGTACGATTCCCTGGGGGCACTGATTGACACTGCCGTGCCTGCAGAAATTCGTTTGGCAGGGGCTTTGCAGTTGGGGCAAGGCATGAACGAACATGATGCCCTCGCCAGCATTCGGGAAATCGCCGACCAAAACCAGGTGCTTACCAGCTACATTGGCCTGGGCTATTACAACTGCATCACGCCCCCCGTCATCCAACGCAATATTTTAGAAAATCCTGGCTGGTATACCCAGTACACCCCCTACCAGCCGGAAATTTCCCAGGGTCGTCTGGAAGCTCTGCTCAACTACCAGACCATGGTGAGCGACCTCACCGGGCTGGAAATTGCCAACTCCTCGCTGCTAGACGAGGGCACCGCCGCCGCCGAAGCCATGACCCTGAGTCTGGGGGTGTGCAAAAACAAAGACGCCAAAAAAGCCAAGACATTTTGGGTATCGGCCCATTGCCATCCCCAAACCATTGAGGTAATCCGCACCCGCGCCCTGCCCCTGGGCATCACTGTGGTGGTGGGTGAAACGCCGGACTTTAGCCAGCCGTTGTTTGGCCTGCTGCTGCAGTACCCTGCCAGCACTGGCGCAATCCATGACTACACCGAGGTGATCGCCGCTGCCCACGGGGCCGGTGCCCTGGTGACCGTGGCTGCCGATTTGCTGAGCCTAACCTTACTCAAGGCCCCCGGTGAGATGAGGGCGGACATCGCCGTGGGTAACACCCAGCGATTTGGGGTGCCCTTTGGCTACGGCGGTCCCCATGCGGCCTACTTTGCCACCAAGACCGCCTATGCCCGTAAGCTGCCGGGGCGTTTGGTGGGTGTGTCTAAAGATAGCAAGGGCAGACCGGCATTAAGACTCACCTTGCAAACCCGTGAGCAGCATATCCGCCGCGACTCGGCCACCAGTAATATTTGTACTGCCCAGGTGCTGCTGGCGGTGATGGCCAGTATGTATGCGGTGTACCACGGTCCGGCGGGGCTGAAGGCCATTGCCACGCGGGTACACCGGCTGACGGTGGTGCTGGCGGAAGGTCTGAGCAAGCTGGGCTTTGGCGTGCCGGAAACGCCATTCTTTGACACCTTGGCGGTGGATGCGGGGGACCAGGCTGGGGTGATCTGCGATCGCGCCCTCACCCAAGGCCTTAACCTGCGCCGCATCGACGCCACCACCCTCGGCATTTCCCTGGATGAAACCACCACCCCGGACGCCGTGGTGCAGCTGCTAAAAATCTTTGCCGGGGACCTGCCCCTGCCCGCCATGGAGCGCCTCAAGTCCGAGGCCGTGATTCCAGCAGACCTGATCCGCACCAGCGACTACCTCACCCATCCCGTCTTTAACCGCTACCATTCCGAAACCGAGATGCTGCGCTATATGTACGCGCTGCAAATGAAGGATCTTTCATTGGCCTCCGCCATGATTCCCCTCGGTTCCTGCACCATGAAGCTCAACGCCACGGCGGAAATGATGCCGGTGACCTGGCCCGAATTTGGCCAGATCCACCCCTTCGCCCCCCTCTCCCAAACCAAGGGCTACCAGGAATTATTCAATCAGCTAGAAACCTGGCTCTCGGAGATTACGGGATTCGCTGGCATTTCCCTGCAGCCCAACGCCGGGTCCCAGGGGGAATATGCCGGACTGTTAGTGATTCGCCAGTACCACCAGTCTCGCGGCGACACCCACCGCACCATTTGCCTGATTCCCCAGTCCGCCCACGGCACCAACCCCGCCAGTGCCGTCATGGCCGGGATGAAAGTTGTCGGCGTTAAGTGCGACGACGACGGCAACATCGACGTGGCCGACCTCACCGCCAAGGCCGAAAAGCACAGCGACAACCTGGCGGCGCTGATGATCACCTACCCCTCCACCCACGGTGTGTTTGAAGCCACCATCCGCGAGGTGTGTGCCCTGATCCACCAGCACGGCGGCCAGGTGTATATGGACGGGGCCAATATGAATGCCCAGGTGGGGCTGTGCAGCCCAGGGGACATTGGCGCTGACGTGTGCCACCTGAACCTGCACAAAACCTTCTGCATTCCCCATGGCGGCGGCGGTCCCGGCGTTGGCCCCATTGGAGTGCAACAACATTTGGTGCCCTTCCTCCCCGGCCATAGCCTCACACCCACCCTGGGCACAGAAGAGTCCGTCGGTGCGGTCTCCGCTGCCCCCTGGGGAAGCGCCAGCATTCTGCCCATTTCCTGGATGTACATTCAAATGATGGGGGCCAAGGGGCTGACCCACGCCACCGAAACCGCCATCCTCAGCGCCAACTACATCGCCAAGCGCCTGGAGGGCCACTACGACATTCTCTACAAGGGCAATGCCGGACTGGTGGCCCACGAATGCATTGTGGACCTGCGGGGCTTTAAAAAGTCCGCCAATGTGAATGTGGACGACATCGCCAAGCGCATGATTGACTACGGTTTTCACCCGCCCACCATGTCCTGGCCGGTGGCGGGCACCATTATGGTGGAGCCCACCGAGAGTGAATCCTTGGCGGAGCTGGATCGCTTCTGCGATGCCATGATTGCCATTCGTGAAGAGATTCGCCAGGTGGAAGCGGGCGCATTGCCCCAGGACAACAACCCGTTGGTGAATGCGCCCCACACTACGGTGGACCTAACCGCCGAGTGGGAGCGGCCCTACAGCCGAGAACAGGCGGTGCATCCGACAACTTGGACGAAGGAGCGCAAGTTCTGGCCCACGGTGAATCGCATTGACCAGGCCTATGGCGATCGCAACCTCGTCTGCTCCTGTCTGCCCATGGACGCCTACGAAGGCTAAGTTAGCCTCCCGTTTACACAGTTTCGACGATTCATCACTGCTTTATTCACAAACGATTATTCGGCAATACTTCCTGTGCTGGCCCTGTGCCCTAGGTTTTTGAGAACTCTAGGGCACAGCCATGGGCGCAGCCATATCTTCTTGTTTGCAAGGGGTGGCTGTGTCTTGTCGGTGCGCAAAGGAAGAGTGCCCTGGGTGTTTAGCAGCGAACTTAGCCACAATGGCATTTATGGATGACAGAAACTCCACAACCTACGCAGCCGCAGATATCGTCAACTATTATGCACAACTAAATCGCCTACAGCCCGCAGAAGCCGATATTTTGGAGCGACTGCGGCACCAATTGCCGACGATGAAAATGTTGGATATGGGGGTGGGCGGTGGTCGCACGGCGCAGCATTTTGCCCCCCTAGTGCAGCAGTATGTGGGCATTGACTACTCTGCTGAGATGGTGACAGCCTGCCAAAAGAGATTTAGCACGTGTAGCTATGCTACACGGTTTGAAACGGCGGATGCTCGTGATCTAAGCCAGTTTGAGGACAACTCCTTTGACTTTATTCTGTTTAGCTTTAATGGCATTGACTATGTGTCCCATGGCGATCGGCTACGGATTTTGCAAGAGATTAAGCGGGTGGGGAAACAAGGATGTTATTTTTTCTTTTCTAGCCACAACCTGCAGGCGCTAGAAAGGGAAATGACCTGGCAAAAACAGATTGCTCCCAATCCGCTGAAGACCTATGAGAACCTGGTGATGCTAGGGTTGTTTTGGTTGTTTAATCGACCCATGACGCGGCAACTATTGGCCACATCACAACATTTGATTGTGCGGGATGAGTCTCACAATTTTCGGTTGGACACTTACTACATCCGAGCGGCGCAACAGGTGGAACAGCTGTCTCAGGATTTTAGTCAGGTGGAGATTTACCCATGGCAAAGTACGGAGAGCATCGCGGATATGGATGCGGCGATTATGGGTCGGGATCTATGGCTTTATTATCTGTGTCGAATAGAAACTGCGAATTGATTAGAATAGGGGGGAGCTTAGTGCTTAAGGCACTGCATACGGTCCAAGGTTTGTTCTGCAAAGATAGCGGCTATGATTGCCATCCCCCATTACATTGGTCCTGAAGACTATCTTGCTTTGGAAAGCCAAAGTTCCATTCGCCATGAGTACCAGCGGGGGCTGGTGTATGCCATGGCTGGCGGGTCGGATAATCATGAGCGAATTGCGTTTAATCTGCTTAAGCTGATTGACAATCACCTGGGCGATGCGTCGGGCTGTCGGTTTCATGCGGGCAATGTAAAGGTTAACTATTTGGATGAGTTTGATGCTGTTGCTGATTTAGAGGATAAAGCGATCCACAGGTCACGCATCCAGACCAAAAAACACATACAAAACCCTATCGGGGATCAGCAACACCAGTTTTTTTATCACCCTGATGCGTTTGTTACGTGTGATGTGCGCGATCGGGAGGATCGCTACATTAAGCGTTATCCAAAGCTGATTGTTGAAGTGTTATCCCCCAGCACTGAGGCATTTGACTGTGGCGATAAGTTTAAGGATTATCAATTGCTGGATTCTCTGGAAGAGTACGTTTTGATTTCTCAGGAGCATCGGCGGTTGGAGTGTCGGCGGCGCTCTATGGCGGGGGATTGGGAGACGGTGGTTTATGAGCTGGATGATTTGGTTGTTTTGACCATTATTGGGTTGGAATTTGGTGTGGCTGAGCTTTATCGCGGAATTGAGGCAACTTGATTAGAATGGGGGCGTGATTTTATAGCCATGCCCCATGTCTTCTGGAAATGAGCCACCGGATAAGTCTTTAGAAGAAAAGCTTGCTGATGCTGCGACTAAATTTTTGGTGCTGGGTGGTGGTGGCTATGGTCTTTACAATCTTTACCTGGAAGACATTCCTAAGGCGGCCATATCCTTTGGCATTTCCCTAACTACCAGCCTGATTACGAGCTTTGGTCAGGGGCTAATGGTTCCGATCAAAGAATGGGTACATAAGTTAGGTAAGAAAACAGGCACGGCAGTAACTATAGGAGCCAGCAGTACCATAGAAAATTGGTCTGGTATTGATGCCAAATATCTCAAAGCATTGCAGGCATATTGCTATGCCCTTGAGGTAGAAGGATTTAAGGCGGATCTGCCTCCTTTAGAACTCAAGGAAATTTTTGTCCCGATTCGGTTAGATTCTGCCCCGAATAATTCAGCTGATTCGGATTCCATCAAGCGTATTTGGGAGCTATTGCCCAAACATAAGGAGCTGGTGAATGAACGCTATCGACGGTTAGCGATTATTGCCGATCCGGGCTATGGCAAAACCACGCTGACTCGCTATTTGACACTGAACTATGCCGACCAGTCCCATCGTGGGTTTGGCGCGGCGGATCGACTGCCGATTTTGCTACTGTTTCGGGCGATGCATGGGCAGATTCAAGATGCCCAGACGCCATCGTTACCAGAACTAATCTTGGACCAGGTGGGTAGGCTACCGCGCTGTCAGGATCTGGAGGTATCGGTCCAGTGGTTTAAGCAGCGGTTAGACCAGGGAAAGTGCTTGGTAATGTTGGACGGGCTGGATGAAGTGCCCAATGCCCGACGAGAACTGGTGAGTAGATGGGTGAACTGGCAAATGCAGGCGTATCCTAGCCAGTTTATTCTCACATCTCGGCCCCATGGGTATGACAGTAGCTTGTTCCAGGGTATTGCCCGTGTGGGTATTTTGGACTTTACGGTAAAGGACAAGGAAGTCTTTATCAATAAGTGGTATCGGACGGTGCTGTGGCACAAAAAGTGGGAGACTCTGTGGGAGCGGAGTAAAAAACGGTCAGCGGAACAACAACTTTCAGAAACTCAGGCTCGGGAACAGTGTGAGGCTGAAGCCATCCATGCTGCGAGAGAACTGATGGGGCACATTGTACGCACCCCAGCTCTGAATGATTTAGCGAAAAATCCGCTGCTGGTTACTATAATTGCCGCTACCTACGAGGCGTTTGAATATTTGCCGGACAAACGGGTGAAGCTTTACAAAAAGATGTTTGACCTGCTGCTGGAGAATCGGCCCTATCGTCGAGAGACGCAGCTAACAGTGACCTCTGTAGAAGAGAGCCAGCCAGTGCTACAGCAGCTAGCATTTAGCCTGACCAAGGCAGGACAGGAGAAATTTACGCCAAAGCAGGGCAGTGAGTGGATTTATTACAGATTAGCCAAGGTACAGCTACCAAAACCGATCAAACCTCAAAATTTTCTCAAGGAAATTCAAACTATTGCAGGACTGTTGACAGGAGAAGAAGGAGGCCTCTACGAGTTTACACACAAAACCTTTCAGGAATATTTAACAGCGCTAGAAATTTTTGAACAGTATTCAAAAGATTATTTATTGCGGCGGTTGGATAACTCTGACTGGCGTGAGGTGATTAGTTTCTATACTGCGATAACTGAGGCTACACCATTTATTTTGGCTATTTTAGATAATCCTACTCCAGAGAAGCTTAAATTTGCTCGTCGGGTAGTGATTGAGGAGCGATCAAAAACTCAAGCAGCTGTGAAAGAAATGCTAGTGAGTCAGTTAGCTAAAGCTGACTTGGGGGCACAAGCAAATGCGCGGGTAAAACTAGAGCAGCGGTTTAGTAAACTAACATTGCAAGATGGCAAGTTAGTGACTTCTGAACCGATTACCTTGGCCGAATATGGTTTGTTTTTAGAGGATCAACGGTCAAAGCAGTTTCATTCTTACGCAACAGAACAGACTATCGATTATCTCAAACAAGGTGATCAGCCTGTGCAGAATATTTCTGATGTAGATGCTCAATGGTTTTGTGGGTGGTTGAGTACCCAAACAGAGTTGGCTGCGGATGCAAGAATATATCATTACCGACCATTTTTTGATGACCCTGACGATAAGTTATGCGTTGTTCGAGAGCAGGTAAATTCTCGCTATGCAAATTTGATTAACTATCTGGCTAATGCCCGTTGGCAAGAAGCAGATAGGGAAACGGAAAACATAATGCTGGGGGTAGCCAATTGTAAGAGCCGGGGCTATTTGGATGTGAATGATATCAAAGCCTTTTCCTGTGAAGACTTACAGCTCATTGATCAGTTATGGCTTAAGTTCAGTGGTGGACGTTATGGCTTTAGTGTGCAACAGGAAATTTACCTGAACTGCAGCGGCAAGACAAATTATAAGTATTCTGAGAAAGTAGAGAAATTTTTTCTTAAAAAAGTAGGTTGGGAGAAAAATGACCACCGAAAATCTAAAATGAAATACGCTATGAGTGCTCCTCGAGGCCACCTTCCTAGGATAAACGTATATACTTCTCAAGTAGAATTTCAGCGCATCAAGCGAAGTGGCTTTCACTCGCGCTTTAAGCCTAGGAATATAATCAAACAAACCAAGATCTTGCATCTCTCTTTCATTGTAGTCAGGATTATAAGCTGTGTAGTGCCCCCCCAAAATAGGACAGGCCTGAAAGAGCGTAATCTGGAGTCCAATAGGGGTAAGGAATATGGCGAGTAAACACCGAAACTACAGTAGCGAATTTAAGGCCAAAGTCGTGCTGGAGATCATCCGTGGCGAACGGAGTGTCAGTGAAGCGAGTCGCGCCCATAAAGTGCATACGTCGGTGATCAATCGTTGGCGCAATGAATTTCTAAAACAGGCGCATTTAGCGTTTAGAGGCAATGGAAGTGGGAATGAATCAGCCGAACGAATCGCAGAATTAGAACGCATGGTGGGACGTCTAACGATGGAGCTGGCCGTGGCAAAAAAAGCTTCAGACTTATGGAATCTGAGCGGAAACGAGCCATGATTGAACAGTTGTAGGTTGGGTTGCACATTGTCAAAATGTTTGAATCCTGATCAACAATTTTGCTAACCCAACATTTTAACCCCAAAAAAATGGCATTGTTGGGTTTCAGCGAGTTCAATCCAACCTACCTTTCTGCTGGTCTCCACCAAAATTGAAGGACGAAAGGAGGGACTCGATATTAGGAGAAAAGCCTAACTATTTCTCTGGCTGAGCACCCCCACTGAGGCTCCTGCCTCCTGGACCCGGTGGCAGAACCACCCGTTATTTCGCGCTGGGCAGAGCCCAGAGGCGAGGGAGAGATTGTTGTAGGTTGGGTTGCACATTGTCAAAATGTTTGAATCCTGATCAACAATTTTGCTGACCCAACATTTTAAACCCAAAAATTGGCATTGTTGGGTTTCAGCGAGTTCAACCCAACCTACCTTTCTGCTGGTCTCCACCAAAATTGAAGGACGAAAGGAGGGACTCGATATTAGGAGAAAAGCCTAACTATTTCTCTGGCTGAGCACCCCCCCCACTGAGGCTCCTGCCTCCTGGCCCGGTGGCAGAGCCACCCGTTGTTTCGCGCTGGGCAGAGCCCAGTGGCGAGGGAGAGATTGTTGTAGGTTGGGTTGCACATTGTCAAAATCTTTGAATCCTGATCAACAATTTTGCTAACCCAACATTTTAACCCCAAAAAATTGGCATTGTTGGGTTTCAGCGAGTTCAACCCAACCTACCTTTCTGCTGGTCTCCACCAAAATTGAAGGACGAAAGGATGGACTCGATATTAGGAGAAAAGCCTAACTATTTCTCTGGCTGAGCCCCCCCCACTGAGGCTCCTGCCTCCTGACCCGGTGGCAGAGCCACCCGTTGTTTCGCGCTGGGCAGAGCCCAGGGGCGAGGGAGAGATTGTTTCTGCTGGCCTCCACCATAATTGAAGAACGAAAGGGCGGCTCAATATTAGGAGAAAAGCCTAACTATTCCTCACCACCAACCTGCTCCCGCGCCTCCTGCAACCGTTGCCCATAATCAGCCCCCAACGGCTCTACCAAAACCCTTTCTAAATCAGCCAACATATCCCACAGCACCCGCCGTTCCGCCCCACATTCAATAGCTAACCGGTCCCGCTTACTAAATCGTGTTAAAAAATCAAACAATACCAGCGCTTGTGCCTTAGATAGGTTAAGAGAAATCATGTCATCACAGTCGAACGGTTTGCTCGCAGCAGCGCCCCAAGCACGAGAATACAACGATTACGTGAATCTCATCACACCCGTGGACCTGCATCACCTTGCATTTATCTTTTTTGATATGTTCAAAAGTCCGCAGCCGTTGAACCGTATTGAAAGTAAGCGTTTTAGCTGACCTAAGCAACAAAAAAACTAAAACAATCAACGGTTGACATCGATCACACAGACTCCAAACTAAATGGAGTTTACTGAATTGTGAGGTAAAAAATCATACATTCCGCTAATGGTATGCGGGGTTTGCCCGCCCCATACCTAGACTTTCAACTAGATAGGCTCCGTATGATTTCGTAGGGGTATGTCTCGGTTGGATAAAGAAATAAAAGTTGTTGTATGTGCCTTTTCCTCGATGGAACAGGCTGAGTTATAAAAGCTTTTGTTGGTCAGTGGTTACTAATAGTTACTATTTGTTCCACCATAACAGAATGAAAGTTGTTTCAGAGTCTTTTTATGAATTCTTTTGGAATTTTCTCTTTTAGTTTGTAGTCATTTTCAACACCGAAGAGCACGATGATGATTAACAAGATTGAGCTGCATCCAGTGAGTTTTTTGTTTCGCCTACAGCGCCTATGCCAAACCTTTGTTCCAAAGCGGGCAAGGCTAATGGAATCTAGGATTAGTTCAATCATTGTCGGATTCGTGGGTGCCTATGTTTTGCTAAAAGTTGTTCCTGCCATTAGTCATATCACCCTTGGTAAGTGGATGTATTGGCTATTGTTGTTCACCTTGACCCTATATTTATTGGGCCTGAGACAATTTTTGGCGAATCATCCCGCCAGTAATATGCTGCGGACGAGCATTCAAAATGTGCAGCTACGCCGGGCCAACCACCAGCTACGGCAAAGCCTGCACGGCCAAGAGGTGTTAAAGCAATCGCTGGAAGCGGAAAATCAAAGGTTATATCGGCTGGCCACCGTTGACGAATTAACTCAAATTTTTAATCGTCGGTTTTTGGACCAACAGCTTGACCAGGAATGGCGGCAGCAGCAGCACGCGGCCTGCCCCCTGTCTGTGATTTTATTTGATGTGGATTATTTTAAGCTTTATAACGACTACTATGGCCATTTGGCGGGCGACAGTTGTTTGTATGAAATTGCCCAATCGGTCCAAAGGAGTCTCCAGGGCGAGGCTGGTTTTGTGGCTCGATATGGTGGAGAAGAGTTTGCGGTGGTGTTACCCAATACGAATGAATATGGGGCCGTTGCGATCGCACAAACCATCCAGCGGGCAATCCATGGCCTAGCGATTCCCCACGCCCAGTCCGACGTCAACGACCTGGTCACCGTCAGCCTTGGCATTGCCACCATTGTGCCATTGCCCGAAAGCTCCTGGAAAGCGTTGGTGGACCAGGCCGACCAGGCCCTATATGAGGCCAAACGCCAGGGCCGCGATCGCTATATTTTCAAAAGCTACTTTCGACGGTGTAGTGCCAACGTCGAATAGCCTGGGACGATAGAGCCAGGGGCCATGTGTAGTGCCAACGTCAAAAGCCTGGGGCGATATCAAGGGGCCATATTTGGTTGAGCTGTGGGGCTCACCAGCCACCAGGTTCTTTTTGAACTTGTTGATGGCGCTCAATATTTTATCTTCTAAATTTGTATCTTCTATGGCATCCATTATTCTATGTCTGGGACGGGTGGGTCCAAAAGTCTAGGCGTCCGTTAGGATAAGGTGCAACGTTGACTCTCTGGGAAAACGCACGCCGGTTTCTGATGTTGAGTTTTGACCGTTGATGACCGATGAATCGTTACGAACGGGCAGTCTCTAATTTTTAGGTTCTAGCTCTAAAGATGTTCTAAAAGACGTTATGCTGCGCCGATTGCTGTTGCTTGTTGTTTTCCCCCTGATGACTATGCCTGCCTCCGCCCAGACTCCGCCGACCCAATCGACATGGCAAAATCCGCCGGAACCGATTGTGTCTATGTTGGATGTGGACCCGCTGCCAGCCGTTTCTATATCGCCGGATAGCCAATGGCTGCTGGAGTTTGAGCGACGGTCGTTGCCCCCCATTTCGGAGCTGGCTCAACCCTGGGTTGCGATCGCAGGTACGAAAC
This sequence comes from Leptothoe kymatousa TAU-MAC 1615, assembly GCF_018739865.1. Lineage (GTDB taxonomy): Bacteria > Cyanobacteriota > Cyanobacteriia > Phormidesmidales > Phormidesmidaceae > Leptothoe > Leptothoe kymatousa. Next base: position 841,628 of record NZ_JADOER010000004.1, read on the forward strand.
TCAACCCGAAAACCTGGGGACCTGCCCAGGAGGGGTTCTACACCGGCATTTCAGTGCGCACACTGGGGGCCACCGACAGCACCCCCATCTATTTACCCCCAGAGGCCCGCATCCGTAACCTGCGGTGGTCCTACGATAGTCGTTATCTAGCCTTTACCCTCACCCAGGCCGATGGCATTGAGCTATGGGTGCTCGATGTGGCCGCGGCGAAGGCGAAGCCCCTCACTGGCCCCATGCTGAATGGGGTGTATGGCACCCCCTGTCGCTGGCTACCGGGGGAAAATGAGGGGCTGGTGTGTAAGGTGCGGCCCCAAGGGGTGGGCCAGCCACCGGCAGAACCGACGGTGCCCCTAGGCCCCGTGATTGAGAGCAGCCAGGGCCGGGTGGCCGCTAACCGCACCTATACCAATCTGTTGGCCAGCCCCCACGATGAGGCCCTCCTGGAGTACTATTTTTCTTCCCAGCTGGCCCACATTAGCCTCGACGGAGAGATTACGCTTTTAGATAATCCCAGCCTGATTCGCAATGTCACCGTGTCGCCAGATGGCCAGTGGCTGTTGCGCTCCACCGTGCACCGTCCGTTCTCCTATCAGGTGCCGCTTTCCCGCTTTCCCGTACGCTACGAGGTGCTTAACCGCCAGGGAGAGGTGATACACGAACTGGTGGATTTGCCCCTCGCCGATGATGTGCCCATTGCGTTTGATTCTGTGCGCCGGGGCAAGCGCGGCATTCGGTGGCGTGCCGATCAACCGGCTACGCTTTACTGGGCAGAAGCGTTGGATGACGGGGATGCCAGTGTGGCCGCCGAGCATCGTGATGCCGTTTATACCCTGGCCGCTCCCTTTGATGGCGACCCTAGGGAAATTTGGCGGAGTACCCTGCGTTTTCGGGGGATGATTTGGGGCAATGGGAATATTGCGATCGCAACAGAGGCTTGGTACGACACCCGGCAGGTAAAAAACTGGGCCATGTCTCCTGATGAGCCCACTGCCGCTCCCATTCTCCTCAGTGAACGAGACTTTCAAGATGCCTATGCCAACCCTGGCCAGCCGGTCACCCAGCCCGGCCCCTATGGCCGTTCGGTGCTGATGTTGAACGAGGCCAACGACAGCATCTACCTAAGTGGAGATGGGGCCTCGCCGGAGGGGGTATTTCCGTTCCTAGATCGGTTGCATCTGTCGGATTTGGAAACGGAGCGGCTGTGGCAGGCCGCGGGCGACAGCTTTAGCCGCGTCACGCGGGTGCTGGATAATGGTGCGCAATCGCTGATTGTGCGGCGACAGTCTCCGAGCATGCCCGGTAACTATTACCAGCTCGATTTGGCCCGTGAAGCAGAGACGACGCTGACTAACTTTGCCGATCCCCTACCCTGGTATGCCAATGTGCAAAAAGAGATTGTGCGCTATTCCCGGGCCGATGGGGTCACCTTAACGGCCACCCTATATTTGCCACCGGGCTACAATCCCGACCAGGATGGTACCCTGCCGACGCTGCTATGGGTCTATCCGCAAGAATTTAAGGACCGTGAGGTTGCCAGCCAAAACACCCGTCCGGAACATACCTTTACCCGGCCCGGCCGAGATTCTGTTCTCTTTTTGCTAACCCAAGGCTATGCCGTGCTCAGTGGCCCCACCATGCCCATTATTGGCGAAGGGGATGCTGAACCGAATGACACCTATATTGAGCAGCTGGTGGCCAGTGCGGAGGCGGCTGTGAACTATCTGGTGGAGCGCGGGGTGAGTGATGGGTCTCGCCTAGCCATTGGCGGCCATTCCTACGGGGCATTTACAACGGCCAATTTGCTGGCCCACAGTGACCTGTTCCAGGCGGGCATTGCCCGCAGCGGGGCCTACAACCGCACCCTGACTCCCTTTGGCTTCCAAGGGGAACAGCGTAATTTTTGGGAAACCCCGGAAACCTATTTGAAAATGTCGCCGTTTATTGCGGCGGAGAAAATCAACGAGCCCCTATTGCTTATCCACGGTGCGGAAGACAACAATTCGGGCACCTTTCCCATTCAGTCCGAGCGGCTCTATGAAGCCATGAAGGGCTTAGGCGGAACGGTGCGCTATGTGTCACTACCGGCCGAAGGCCACGGCTATCGGTCGCGGGAGGCGGTGGGCCATGTGCTGTGGGAAATGGTGGAATGGTTGGATGAACACGTGAAGGGGGAGAATTAATCGGGGTAACCGATCAAGCCTCCCTAAAGGCCCCATCGGTTGATTATCCTGGTGAGAGAGTTCATACCATAAGGGGAGATTGCCCCCTATGGTATGAGCTACAGCCTAGACGCTAACGCCGGTCAATGTGCCGGATGTGCCTTCGAGGGCCAGAAAGGCAATGGATTCATTGGCATGACCCAGTTCCCTATCTAAGGATCTCTCCTCGGCCACTTTGGCCCCGAAGCCCATATTGTCGATACTGTCTATGCGCACGTTGGCGATGTCGGCGTCATAAAAAGAACCTAGTTTGGCAATTACCGATGGTGCTGTTTCAAAGGCCTCGTCAAATTGTATGAATGTGGGCTTTTTACCCACAGAGCGATCCGTCATGCCTCCCTGTAAGATGCTATCCCCATCAAAGCCATTGCCCAAGGCTAACCAGCCAATGGTTTCTTTGTCATGTTCGCCTTCATTTAGGGCTTCTTCCTCTTGCATAGCCAATTGGAAGCCGCTGTTAGTCTGATTTCTCACCCGAGTGGTTACCCAGTCTCCATCATTGGTGGTTTGCACCTGGGAAAGGACTGTGGGCGCATTGCCAAAATTATCCAGCGCGATCGCATCAAACCCATTGGACGTCAATTTATTCGACGTATGGGTGCCCGCAGAGATGCGCCCACCGTTGGCAAGGTTCCAGTCTCCCGCTTCCATAACAATGTAAGAAACAGATTCTTTGGTATGTCGCCCGTCCTTATAGGTGGGTTCCTGTAGGCGCAGTTGAAACGTGTCATCAGTCACGTTCTTAATGCGAACAACCGCCGGGTCTTTCCCTCTCAAACTAGGATCCGACACAATCACCACCGGATTATCGTAGTCATAATCTAGAGAGACTGTTTGCCATTGATGATTAATTCGCAAAGTATCATACTCACCAATAACAGTATCGGTAGGAGCAGGCTCAGGAGTCGGAGCGGGCGTGGGCTCGGGCACAGGCTCAGGAGTAGGAGCGGGCGTGGGTTCAGGAGCGGGCTCAGGAGTCGGAGCGGGCGTGGGCGTGGGCTCAGGGGTGGGCTCGGGTGCAGGCTCGGGAGTAGGCTCAGGAGTCGGTGCGGGCGTGGGCTCGGGTGCAGGCGTGGGGGTACTGCCCTGGTAATCACCACCCAGTTGGACATTATCAATCGCCACAGCATCCCCGTTATTATCTATTCCAGTTGCGTCCACACGGAACATTAAAAATTGATAGCCATCGCCCAAATCAACGGTTTTGCTTAAGGTCTGCGAATCAAAGAACTCGCCATCTTCACCCCCAAACACGTCTGCATACAGTAGCTCACTGGACATGGGTAGCGTACCAACCTGTTCAGGACCAATATCTTCCCAGGGATTATTGTTAAATTGTCCATCAACTCCCCAGAGAGAAACCTTGACCTCATTAAACTGCCAGGACTGATTACTCCCTTCCTTATTAGTGAGATCAAAACTCAGGGTTTGCTCTCCTTTGTGAATCCCCTTATTCTCCACGACCTGGGCAAGTTTTCCTTGGCCGACGCCTACTTTTGAAAGTACGGCTTGGCCATTACTACGACTGACGGCGTCAGTCGCTAGCCAGCCCTCATCAGCCCACCGGCTATTCCCTTTCCAGATTTCCAAATATTGCCCAGAACTGTTAAACTCACCATCCTTAAATGCATTTGCATATGCCGTTGGTTCAACGGTGATCGTCTTGGTTAAGGTGTGGGCTGCACCCTGGTTATCCAAAACTTGCAGCGCGACCTCGTGGGTGCCTGCTTGGTTAAATTGGTGGGTTACCTGACGACCAAAGGCATCAATATTCCCATCATTATCAAAGTCCCAACCATAAATTGAAATACCTTTGCTATTGGACGGATACGCCGAGGCATTGCCATTGAGCTTGAATGGATCACTATCTTGAGAATCACCGCCATCAAAGTTAACGGCAAGCCCGCCTACTGCACTCACCTTAAAATCAGCAACGGGAGCTTTGTTGCCACTTTTTTGATCAAAGGTGGTGTTTTTAATGGCAAAGGCTTCCAAGAACTCATCGCCGTCAGCATCACCAATGTTGCCACCAATGTTGCCACCAAATTTGGTGATGTTATAGGTGTTATTACTAAACTTACTATCAGTAATGGAAGACTGGGTAAAGTCTCTTTCCTCGTCTAGGAACTCTATTTGAACACCTCGATTAAACCCTTGGACATTGAGGTTTTTGTAGTTAGTACTAAACGTGGCATGGTTATGGAAAATGCCACTCCCCCCACTAGGGCTATCAACATTGCCTACAACCAGACCATTCTCAAAATCAAGATTACTATTGTAAGTAACGGTTAGGCCTTCCCAGCGCGTGCCCCAAAGGGTAAAGTCATCAATGAGACCGCGCACTTGGTGTGCCGTTTGGGGCCCGGGGCTGCTGAACTCTAGGTTTCCATCCAGGTTAGTCATCACCCCCCAAACCCTCATTCCAGTTTGGGTGTTATAGCTTTCAAAGCCAGTTTTGGGGCTCAGGGGCGCATCGGTAACGTCGATTTCTTGCTGCCCTGGCTGAGCCACCTGATCGCGCTCATTGGTAAATAGATTTTTTACCTGAATAGTTTCTTTTTCCCGGAAATGATCTTGGGGATTAAGACTATCGCCGAAAATGGTGAGACCGGCATCATTGGTACTGATGGCGACATTGTCCTCCATGACAATCTGGGCAGCACCCTGCAACCAATATCCTTCACCACGAAAGCCAAAATCAAACTTGTTAGCGCGGTTATTTTCCTGCTGTTGGGCCACTCCCGAGGGAATTCCCGTGGTTTTAATAACGATGTTATTTTCCCATCGGCCCAGTTCATTTCCAGCTTCAGCCGCAATGCCGCTACCCGCGACATCAAAGACAACGTTGTCTTTGATAATGGCGTTGCTATCGTGGTGGGCAATGCCCCAACCTGGGGAACCCACAACCGCATTACCTTCTAGCACCGCCGCTAGGCCATTCACATCGTCAGCCCCGGTGCGATGCACATGTAGGGCGTAGCGACCCCGAACGTTTGTGCCAGAGCCACTTGAGCCATCTACGTTTTGGCCGATATCGTCGATCAGTTTAGTTTTATCGGTGCGGCCCAAATTATAGAAACCGGCATTGTGCACCTGCACGTCGGGATTGTGCATGAACATGACATGCCCCCGTTGCAGAGTCGGCGTGTCAGCACCGTCTTCACTTTCGATTACTACGTTGCGGCTAGTGTTGGCTACATAAAGTTTTAGCTGGTCCTTTTCTGCAATATCAGGCCGTACATGGTCAAATCGTAGAACGGTATTATTTCCCTGGGTAATGTTGTCGTTGGTGAACTTGACTCGATTACCGTTAATTTCGGTAATTGTTAATACCTCATCCCGAAAGCGGCTATTGTCGTCATCGTTGCCGTTCGGTCCATAGCTAGTTCCTCCAAGTACCAGTTGGTCGCCCACTGCCCAACCGGTGGGGTTGCCTTTAAGGATAAGCTCACTGTCACCTGCTTCGGCATCTTGGGCCAAGGCAATGAAGTCAGTTTTCTCAGCTCCATAGATGTTAACTTTGCCGTGGGTAATTACCCCGCGACTGAGTTGGGTGGGATCCCAACTGGTATCGATCTTACCTTCGTTGGCAATGATAATTTGAGCTGTTTTATCTGCCTCAATGGGATTCTCTTCTGTTCCTATATTGAGGGTGCCCTGCGGCATCTCCACAAAGGTATCAACCACCATTTTGGTGTTTTGATTGTGGGCAAAGGTGAGGGTGCCATCGAGGCGAACAGTTTTGAGGCGGGCATCGCTTTCACTGTCGTAGAGAACCTGAACGCCCTCTGAAATCATCACATGGGCACCATTATCTGGAATGTTGCCGTCTTTCCAGGTGCTGGCATCAAACCATGGGCCGTTATTAATCGCAATGTGGGTGGCTTGGTCCTTGGGCAACAAATCCATCAGAGCAGAATGCTCTTTCATTTTGGCAGGATCGTCGCTATGGGCCATACCCGCATGTGTCGTATTCATATTAGTGCTGTTACTCCGTAATCTGATTGTTTTCAAATGGCGGAGATGCCCCTTGGGTGTGAGTTTTAAGATTTCCTGCTATGGGAAATGCGGTTACTATGTAGATTTTCTGGTTGGCAGCCCAATTTGCACAGCGAACGCTGCTGAATCTAGATACTGACAGCGTTGGTCGCCTTTGTTATAGGACAATCTTGGCTAAAACCATTGAGCCATCAAGCCCCAATGTGGCAGGCAAACTTTCTAATGCATTGCTGCATATATAAGCTTGTTGCAGCTCCTAAGGTTGAATAGATTGTCTTGTTCCCTACGTCAGAAACGAGATTGTTCTCACTCACTGAATAAAAAAGAGAGTGGTTGGTTTAGTCAGTAATGCCTATGCGATTAAATATCAACATATAAGCTATTTCTATATAAAGGCTAATATACCTATCTATACTTAGAAATAATTCATATGCTGGCTATCATGGACTTAAAAATAGTAAATCCTTAGATTTTAGCTATTTTTAGCATTCAGCTTACAACAACTATCCCGCTAAAAATATGATGTCAACCATATTTAAGCTGGTTTGTTTTGCCAAAATTAGCCAATGATATAGAGCGCTTATTAAGTTTGCGACGCTATGCCCTAACTTAATCAACAAAAACTGGCGAATAATGGCGCTTTTGGGGTGCTAGAAAATCTTTCTGCTTCATAAACTGCTCTGGACTTCGATGGTATCAACAGAGCTCAACTAGCCTAAAAGGAACAATAAGATGCAAATTAAAGTTGCAAGAACACGGACAACAGTAAATTCGTAATCTTATCTAACCACCCTGAAACCAATGCTTTACGCTATTTTTCTAGAACATGAAGATAGCTGCAACTGTTCTATTAAATCTTTTTGGTGATGAAATGTCAACTTTATGAAAATATTGAATCCGGTGTGATTTATCTAACATCGGTTAGATAATCGGTTAGAGACGCTCTGATGTTGCTGTTAATCACGCTGTTGCTACGATGCTGGCGTTTTTAGAGTATTCCGGCGTTATTACTCTAGAAATGATCCGACCATGAGCTTTTGCAGCATCCATACGAGGCTGACTGCTAGGGCTGCGCTCCAGATGGTGGCTGCCAGAATGAGTTTGCCATTGAGGACACATAGACTACCAGCCATGAGTAGTGAGAGCGCTACACCACTGGAAATTCTAACTAGCGTTTGCACAATTTCAGTTAGCTTGCGTAGGCGAGTGGCCACATCATCGCTGGATATGGGAGAGATGGCGGCTTCTAATAAAGTTTGAAAGCTATCGTAATGCTTGGGGTCGATGTGGTAGTAGGTGCCCAAGTCGGTATCGCGTAGGGCGGGGTTGGAACGTAGCCCAAACTGTTTGGCTGTTGCGATCGCAGCCCGTACCTGGCGTTTACTCGCCACGCCGCTAAACGCATCAAACAACGACTCCCGATACACCCCCGCCTTGGCCATTTCCAAGATCCGCTGGCTAAGTTCCACTTCCTGAATCTGGGCGAGGTCAGATACGCGAGTCACTGGCTACTTCCAATTACGGTCTAAGTAAAAATGTACTATCTAGAATATCGCTGATCCCCATTTTTGCGTCAATCAATCAACTAAAAAATACAGATTAACTAAAAAACGTAGGGTCGTTACCAACAACGACCCTACGCCATATCAATCTAGGTTTATCCCTGCCGAAAAGGAGGGGCCTTCGGGCAGAAGGCTTGGGCAAGTGTTACATCATGCCGGGCATGCCCATGCCGCCCATGCCGCCCATGCCACCCATGCCGCCCATGCCGCCCATGCCGCCCATGTCGCCACCGGGCGCGGCAGATTCAGGTTCGGGCTTCTCTACCACTAGCGCTTCAGTGGTGAGTACCATGCCAGAGACGGATGCCGCATCCTGTAGTGCAGAACGTACAACCTTGGCCGGGTCAACAATACCGCTGGCCATCAGGTCTTCGTAAGCGCCGGTTAGGGCGTTATAACCTTCGTTGAAAGGCATGGAGCGTACCTTTTCAACCACAACGCTACCTTCATCACCCGCATTGTCAGCAATCTGACGCAGGGGGGCTTCCACAGCGCGCATCACGATGTCCACACCGGTCTGCTCTTCTGCCGTCAGGCTAGATTTTACGCTTTCCAGCTTTTGCGCCAGGTGTAGCAGGGTGATGCCGCCACCAGGAACAATGCCTTCATCCACAGCGGCCTTAGTAGCGCTGAGGGCATCTTCGATGCGCAGCTTACGGTCTTTGAGTTCAGTTTCAGTGGCTGCACCGACCTTAATGACGGCAACGCCACCAGCTAGCTTAGCCAAGCGCTCAGATAGCTTTTCTTTGTCATACTCAGAATCGGTTTCCGCTAGCTCACGGCGAATTTGACTAATGCGCTCGTCGATGACGGCTTTGTTGCCACTTTCAGACACGATTGTGGTGGTGTCCTTAGTAATGGTGATCTTATTAGCATGGCCCAGCATGTCCTCATTGGCCATTTCTAGGCTAAGGCCGACTTCCTCAGAAATCAGGGTGCCGCCGGTCAGGGCTGCGATGTCGCGAAGCATGGCCTTACGACGCTCACCGAAACCAGGCGCTTTCACGGCTGCAACGTTGAGCACACCGCGGGCCTTGTTGACCACTAGGGTGGCTAGGGCTTCACCATCCACATCTTCAGCGATGATAACCAGGGGCTTGCCAGCGCGGGCAATGTTTTCCAGAATGCCCACCAGGTCCTGCATGGAACTGATCTTTTTGTCGGTGATCAGCAGCAATGCACCGTCAAGGTCAGCGATCATCCGCTCTTGATCGGTCACGAAGTAGGGGGAGAGGTAACCGCGATCGATTTGCATCCCTTCTACCACATCCAATTCGGTGTGGAGGGACTTGGATTCTTCGACGGTAATTACACCATCTTTAGTCACCTTATCCATGGCCTCAGCAATCATGTTGCCGACGGTTTCGTCGCTGCCAGCAGATACGGTGGCTACCTGGGCAATTTCTTTACCTTCTACAGGCTTGGCCGCTGCAGCAATTTCGCTTACCAGCATGTTGACTGCCTTTTCAATACCCCGGCGCAGACTAACTGGGTTAGCACCTGCAGCAACGTTCTTAAGGCCTTCACGAATGATTGCTTGAGCTAGTACCGTAGCTGTGGTGGTACCATCACCCGCTAGATCCTTAGTCTTAGAAGCCACTTCCTGGATCAGACGTGCTCCAGTATTTTCATAGGGATCAGATAGCTCGATTTCCTTCGCGATGGTAATACCATCGTTCACAATCTGAGGTGCGCCGAATTTCTTCTCTAATACAACGTTACGCCCCTTGGGACCCAGGGTAATCTTGACCGCATCGGCCAAGGCATTAACGCCTCGTTCTAAAGCCTGGCGGGACTTTTCATCAAATACTACCAGTTTCGCCATAGTCAGCTCGTTTAGCTCTGCAATGAAAGACCTTAGCACTCTCTGTATCAGAGTGCTAACTAAGCCTATATCACGATACGAAGTTGCTTAATTCGGGATAACCGATCCTTTGGGCTAGGGCCGCTAGCCATGGCTATTCAGGAGGGATTGCTACTAGTCGTCAACTTTTATTGAGTTGCCTATAGATGGCCGCCGAGTTGCGTATGGTATGGATCGCGGTGTTAGACCGAACTCAATTGGTATGACTGTTGGAATATGACTGTTGGAAAAATAAGTTTACCCACTTACTTTCCAATGGCTTTTCAATGGCTTTTCTAATTAAGCCCCGCCTTTTGAGAATTGTGATTGGGATGCTTAAATCAAGTTTCTTTGTTGAAACTGTTTATTCCTTTTTAGGACCATATCTAACACAGTAAAAAAAGAAACTTTTGGTGAAGGAACGTGAGATTTTGCCCATTACTTGTTTTGGGTCGGGGTACCTGGAAAAATTGTTGTCCTTGATACCGTTTTTGGGTGTTTATTGTGACTAAACATCACTCCCATGAGATTTGGGAGTCCGGAAATGTTCGTACGTTTTGTGTTTTTTCAATACACTCTTGCGAGAGTATTTATAGATGTTTATGTAATTCTTCTGATTGCTCCTCTTTTGGATTGGGGCAGTATGACCATAGGTAAGTGATATTTCATGATTTTTAATGAATTAGGTTTCCATAAAACCCTAATATTCTTACCGAATTGCCGTGAGTATCCGGAAATCTGACGGCTAGATGCGTATCTTGCATCAAATACAGGGAAATGTTGTGCTGGTGACCCACAAAAACAGATTTATCTTCTAGTATTTACTAGCTTGATTTAATTTGTTTTTAGGTTTTCACCTTTCTATCTCTTTTATTTTTTTGACTTTATTGGAGCTTTAGAAAATTTTCGTCAGAGTTATTCTTCGCTTTACCTAGAGCTAACTCTAATTGCTTACTGTAGAGGAGATTTAATCGCTGTTCTACAGCCTGCCTATAAAACGTCTTTTCCATATCATTATTAGCGGCTGATTTAAGGGGTAAATTAATCTGAGTAGCGCTTTTCTGTGTCTTTCAGGGTAAACCTCGCCGAGGGTCAGCAACACGAACCCTTCTAAATAACTTCTTTTCCTGAAAAAAGTACGTCTTTATTATTTGAATCATGTCTTCTGCCACTGCATTTCTGAAGAATCATGTCTTCCATGGGGCCAAAAAGCAATTCAAGCCCCTTCAACCCCTTCGCCGTTGGCTAGATAACCTTACGGTTACGGATCCCGCCATCGCGCGCCGCATTGCTCATCTAGTACCCGCTCAATGTCCCTTTGAGCGAGATATCGTTTTGTTTGGTCGCACCATTGCCCACATCCCACCGATGTGTAAGCTGAACCCCCTATACGATGAGGTGGTGGGTTTACGTTTTCGTGCCCTATGCTTCTTGGCGGATGAGTGTGGCGAAGATATCTCCGCTTTGTTTTAACTTGGCATTGAAGGCCCTTTGAGCTCTGTTTTTCTTAGGTTTTAGTCTCTACGTAGGGTCTAAGTAAAGCGCTATCATCCCGCCCGCATTCTCTAGTCCCTTCCCTGCCTGGGACCTTATGTTTGTGCGTTCCCTAGTATGGGTAGGATTAATTGAAAATTAGCAACGTTGGTGGTTCGACTGATCGTCGGCAGCGTTTTTTCTCACCGGGGGAATTAGGTCTTGGTGGTCCCTACCCGTTGAAGTAACGTCATTGGACCTAGCTGTTTCAGCCTATCCATTTGCTCCTGGTTTTTGACGAGTAGCGAACCGGCGAACCCAAGGGAGTTTACTGAAATACCCAGATGGTCGTCTTGGTGACGCGGCACAATCATCATCCAATTTTTTGTTCCTAAAAAGTTATAGGCCTGTTGCTGTTCTCCTTGCCAGGTCCCTGTTGGTTCGCCAATGGCCAGGCTAGTCAGCAATTGGCGATACGTGGTTAACCATTGTTGGGGATCGTCATCGAGGCTGACCTGGGCAATGCCATGGCCATAGGGCAGCAAGGGCGATTGTCCGATCCCGTTAATAAACGTGGTGGCCTGCACGGCGGTTTCAACCGGCAATGCCATGGATTGTTGGGGGACCACTTGCAGATGTTTGTGGGGTTGGCTGGCGCCTGCTTGGGGACCGCCGTTGTAAAAAAATAGGCCTGGAACTTCGGCTAAGCTGCGGTGGAGGGCTATAAAGTCAGCGAGGGTGAGCCAGGTGAGCTGCGATTCGAAAGCGCGGGTAACGATGAGAAAATGGTGATCTACGACATTGAATTTGTTGAGTAAACAGACGTGGGTTTCGGAAACGTCGGTTACGTATAGATTCGCATCGTAGGGGAGAAAGGGATTCGTTTTTTCTTTGGTTTGAACTTTGCGAGCTTGGGCCTTGCGATTGAGGTTGGTTAAAATTCGCACAATGAAGTCGATGTTACCGTCCTTGACGATTTCGTAGTCGGTATCGATGGGGGCTAAGGCTCCGGTGGCAAGCCCATGGTCAGTTTGGGTTCGGAGTTTGGACCAGAGGGTCTTGGATTGCCAGGGTTTGCGATCGCTCATGGGCATAAAACAGCGACTACTTTATCGGTATTAGGTCGTGGCACGAAATTGGTCAGCAGCGTGAATTGGCAGCGGCTATCGGCAACGCCCAATGCATTTCTATCATGGCGACGGCAAAAATGACCTGGGAAGGACTGTTCCCTTCGCTTACAATCTATCTAATTAAGACCTAATTTTATTGGTAACCAGTGCAACATGGGCAGGAACCCTTTCGATATCCTTAAATTCCGCAGCCATGTGCTCATTACCTTTCTATTGAGCTACTCCTTGGTGGTAACTCTATATGTCATCTTAGGGTACTTCCAACTACTGCCCTGGCCCCTAGAAGATAGGCTTTGGCAGCCTGTCAATTCCATGCTTATCTTTGGCATCATGTGTGCCACCTTAGTTGTGACCGGTAAACAAGCTGGCCTAAGTTTGCCTCGGCTGTTTGGCAAAGCACCTCGATTTCCCTGGGGCTATGGCCTGTTGCTGATCACCAGCATGTTTATTTTCTCGCTCAGTAGCTCCCTCATAATTTTCTATGGCATTTCCCTGTTTGCCCCCGGATTTGTTGAAGAGCGCCTATCGGAGTCATTGCTCAATGTAGAAACCTCCGTACCTCAGCTGTATCGTTATTTAATGTTGTTTGTGGCAATTATTTTTGCCCCGATTGCTGAGGAATTTATCTTTCGAGGTGTTTTGTTGCAGCGCTGGGCCGTACGCTGGAACCTATCCGTTGGCATTCTCCTGTCATCGGTTCTGTTCGGCATTTTGCACCTCAACAATCCGTTGGGCCTCACCATGTTCGGGGTGATTATGGCGTTGCTCTACATTCGCACCCGTAGTCTCTGGGTGCCCATTTTGGCCCACGCCTTTAATAATATTGTGTCAGTGACCCCAGAGTTGTTGTCATCTACGCCTGAGACCTTTGACCTGGGCGAATTTCAAAGTAGCTGGTGGATAGCTCTGATCGGGCTGTGTGTGGCCGCACCTACCCTCAGCCACTTTATTTACACCACCTGGCCCAAAAAAGAGGCTCCACCTCCGTACTTGCGCAATTAGCTACAGGTGCTCAAGTCTTCTCCCTAACGCTTTTGTGCTTTAAATCTCTCTTTTGCAGATTTGAACGCTTCTTGCATGGCGGTTTGGATTCTTTCCGGGTCTGGCTTTTTGCCACCCATCAAATCGCCAAAATAGATGCAAGCGCCTTCCCCTAAAGCCCATGTGTAAGCAGCGGCCCAGGATGCCGCAATCACACTGCCAAGACCGGGAACAAGTTTAATTAACTCTCGCCCAACGGCCTGGGCTAGGAACCCACCGGCGATGGTACTAGCCACCCCCCCCGCTTGGGAAAAGCTCAGCCGCTGACCATAGAGCTGCCCCACCACCACAATCATAGAAACCTGTAATGCCGTGATGGCGGGCATGGTGGCAAAGGGCAGGGGCACAGCGGCTAAGGTGGCTGCAATGACGGAAAAAGCAGAAATATAACGCCGGGCCACATCTTTATAAATGGCTCCCAACTGGGTTGTGGCTTCATCCGCCTGATCGAGCAGTTGATGAATGGCATTGGACTCTGCTTCGGGGAGTCGGTCGGACAATATCTCTAGTAGGGCATTTAAGCCATACAAAACCGGGGTATATCCATCTTCCTCCAAGGTGAAGTCGATCATGACAGCACTGTCATACAGCCCATCAAAACTCCGTTTCAGTTCTCCAAATGCCCGTTGGACTTCGGTTTGGCTGGGGGGATAAGGAGAATGCTCCTGATCGTTAGCATAGAGTTCATGGAGGCAGGTAACCACTAAAACGACAGGAATGTTGGGATGCTGTTTTCTCAGCTGTTGTAAGGTTCGATGTAAGCTGCCCACAGCAAAATCAGTGATCTTGACTGTGACTAAGAGTATTCTTGCCCCCCGGGCCTGTTGCCCCAGGTCGTCCTGTAGTTCCTGAATAATGGTGTCTACGTCTTGTTCTATATCCCCTAGGCCTACGGTGTCGGTGAACAGCAACAGGGGTAAATCTTCAGAGGGGTAGGCGTAGCGCTGGGTGTGTTGAGTGTGGGGGCGAAATCCTTGGCCAATGATATCGGTGGATACGCCAGTGAGGCCGCGCACGATGGAACTTTTGCCAGACTGAGGTTTGCCAATTAGCCAGGCCTCTGTTGTGGGTAGTTCCGTGCGAATTTCTTCTAAAATGCTGGCAATCTGCTGATCGTCGACCACAAACCATTTCAGCAAACGCTGGGTTAGCTGTTCGGTGGACAAAATAGCTTTCAGGGATGACCAAGCGGGACGTATTGTAGTCCCCAAAAATTCTTCAGGCGCGGATGCTACCATCGCATCTCCTCACATGCGGCAATAGCATTGTAGCGATTCTTTGATGGCTACTTGGGTAGGGTTCCTACCCTGATTAGGTGCTGATGTTACTACATAGTTTTGCGGAGGTTGCCCCCTGGAAACTGATGTCGAACTATTGAGTTGTGTGTAAATTGCGATAGATATCTACATCAAACTTTGCTAAAATAAAAATCATCAGCGTAGTAAGAGTTTATACCTATGCCATATACCACTGAAGAAGGTGGACGCCTTAATAATTTTGCTTCTGAGCCTAAGATGTATGAGGCTGAGCCCCCCACATCTAGTGAGAAGCGCAACTACCTTATTTTCGGTATCTTGGGCGCTTCCCTGGTGGTTGGTCTAATTGCCATAACTGCAGTCGTTTCCTAGCAGTTCAACTTTTTGGTTGTTGCTACGGTGATAGTTATTGATTGATAATTGCTGGATTTTTGATTTATTCAATGCCTAGGCCAGATTAAATGTCTGAGTTCTAGGCGTCGTAGTCAGTGATTATTCAGTGCTCAAAGGTCCGTTTTGGCGGGCCTTTTTTGGTATCTGGGTTTATTTATGTTGCCAGGGTTGGTTTTCGATGGGCTGTGCCCATAGCTTTTGCTACTAAAGGCTTTCAGGGATATCAATTGTATTGACTAGCTTGACCAGTGCTATGGGTCCTTGCTGTTACTGTAATATTCAGATTCAACTTTCAAGGCTGTAAAAACGCTGCAGGTAAGTATGTCTGAATTGGCTACGACGTCGGTCTGGATCACGGGGGGAACCCGTTGTGGAAAAACTGAGGCGTTGATCCATTGGCTATCCCAGCAGCAGGGGGTGGCTGAACGGCCGTGGTTGGTGTTTGCTGCCAATGGCGATAATCGTATGGCCCTGGCCCAGCGGTTGGCGGCGACGGTTCAAGATCGGGTGCCCTATCGGACAACAACGCCCGCTGGTTTTATTCAAAGTGAGATCATTCTTTTTTGGCCATTGTTGGTGGAATTGTTGGATCTCAAGGCCCAGTTTCCGTTGAAGTTACGCCCTGAAAATGAGCAGCTTCTGGCCTTGAGACTTTGGCAGCCGCTGTTGGCAGAATCGCTGCAGGTGGAGGGGTGGTCTGAGTCGCAAATGGTGCGGCGGGCGCTGGATTTATTTCAATTGGCGGCATCTGCTGAGATTCCAACGGAATCCATTACCCCTCGTCTTTGTCAGGGACTGGTGCGCGTGCCCCCGCAGATTTGGGAGCAGATGGGGGCGGCCCTGTTGGATTGGCGAGCCTGGTGTTTGCAGCGGGGGTTGCTGACCTATGGATTAATGACGGAGTTGTATTGGCGGTATCTACTGCCCTTGCCCCAATACCAAACCCAGCTACTGGAGCGTTTTGTGGGCACGGTGGCGGATGATGTGGATGAGTATAGCGCGATCGCAATTTCTCTGTTTCGGGTCTTTCAAGCTGCCGGTGTCTCCCAGGCATTTACCTACAATCCCAGGGGGCAAGTGCGTTTGGGGGTGGGGGCCGATCCGGTGGCGACGGGGGCATTATCTGCGGGCTGCCAGGGTATGGAACTGGCCGCTGCCCAGGCACACCAGAATTTAGGCAGTGTGCTGGCTGACGATATGGTGCGGTGGGTTCAGGACCCGCTGGCGGTACCTGAATTGCCTGCCGCAGTGCAGCTAATCAGTGCCACCACCCGGGGCAAAATGCTGCGGCAAACCGCAGAGTTTATCGCCGATGCTATTCATCGCCAGCAAGTGACCCCCCAGGAAATTGCGGTGATTGGTCCTGGCCTCGATGCCATTGCCCGCTATAGCCTGATTGAAATTTTAAGCAATCGCGGCATTGGGGTGGCCTCCCTCAAAGATCAAAGGCCGCTGATTAGTTCGCCATTTGTGCGATCTCTACTCACCCTATTTACCCTCGTCTATCCCAACCTGGGTCGCCTCGTCAATCGAGATGCCGTAGCTGAAATGCTAGTGGTTCTTAGCCAAACCCCAGAAACCGATGCCAGTTTGCCCTGGTTTGACCTCACCCACATTGACCCGGTGCGCTCAGAACTCATTGCCGACCACTGCTTTGTGCCCGATATTGAGCATCCGCGGCTGTTGCCAGTGGAGAACTTTCCCCGGTGGGATCGACTGGGGCACCAAGCAACAGCGGCCTATGGACGTATTTTGGACTGGATCAACACCCAAAAACAACAACAGCGTCAGCGTTATCCCATTAGTCCCGTCATCGTCCTAGACCGGGCTGTGCAAGACTTCCTATGGCGGGGCAACTATTTACCCACCGATCAGCTATCGGCGCTGCGGGAGTTAATGGAAACCGCCCAGTACTTTTGGGAGGTGGAGCAACGGTTAGCCCTCTACGACGGCATGCCTGGAACCAATGCCCTGAGCGATGTAGGGCGTTTTATCCAATTGTTGCAACGGGGGACCGTATCCGCTAATCCGTATCCAACCCGTTCCCTAGATGGCATTGCCCCAGGCATTACCTTAGCCACCGTGTTTCAATATCGGGCTCAACGGCTAAATCATCGCTGGCAGTTTTGGTTAGACGCCGGCTCTCCCCGTTGGCTAACGGGGCGCGATGAGCTATTTGGGGCAGAGGTTTTCCTCAGCGATTGGCCCCAGAGGCCGGTCACCGCCTTGGATACAGAAACCATGCATGAAGCAAGGTTAGAGAGAATCTTACGAGATTTACTCGGCCGCACAACAGAAAACCTATTTCTGTGTCACAGTGAGCTAGCCCTCAATGGTCAAGAACAGGTTGGCCCTCTCCTGGCCGTTGTCAATGCTGTTGAGCCAGGCGATGCCGATGATATCCCAGACAACGCCAACGCTCTGCTGGGGGAAACTAGCGGGGGGTAGTCCCGGTGACCTAGCCGCACTATCCCCCTTGGAGCATCAGTTTGAGACGCTCACGCTTCTCTGGTGTTAACCCATAGATCAGGGATGCCGGTTTGCCAATAATGTGACCTTGTACGTAGGCGACCCCCAATTTTTTTAGGTCATACAGTGTAATAGGGGCTTCTTCGTCTAACCCTTCAACAATGATCTTGGTGATGTGCAGTTCGTTGGAGCGAGCGGCAATATTGTGCACAAACTGGATAATGGTTTCTACCTGTTGTTGATGGAGAATATCGCGATCAATTTTGATATAGGGCGGCCTTAGGCCTGCCAGTCTGGACACCGAGGCATGGCCTACCCCAAAATCATCAATACCAAATTGAATGCCCAGTTCCTGGGTGTATTTAATTAACCGATTTTTGAAGTTTTTGAAGGGAGATTTTAGCTTTACTCCGTTGTTATAAGTGGGGAAGCCTACTTTTTCAGAAATCTCCAAAATCAAGCAGTGGGACGGTAGCAGCGGATCGCCATTTTCATCGGGTTGGGTTAGGGCGGCAACGGTTTCAAAATAAGCCGTTCTCATCAGCGATTCTGGGTACACATTCACCGATAGGGGAGCCATATCCATCGTGTTGATCGTGTCCCGTTCCCGATTGTGTTGCAGGTTTAGGTCAATATATTGTTTGACCGAACGCTTGAGGAGTTCGATATCTAACTGGATGGTAAATTTACGCCCCCATATTTCCGCCGCATCAAATAAATCCTTCGGCGCAGTCAGGCTTTCTGGATCTCTGGCCAAGGCTTCCCAGCCGCTAATGGCAATTCGCCTAACATCTAAGACCGGTTCAAAATGCATGTTGATCTGGGCCAGGCGATTACAAAACAGTTCATAGCGTCGGTTATAAAATGCCAGCGGCAAAAACCCATAATTGTGCTTTAGAGTGTCTAAAATATGGGCTTCTACTCTTTCCGGGGTCAGGCCAAAGTTTTCAATTGCGGCAAAAAAGCTAGTGACAATATTGGTGTAAGCGTCATTGATATAGTCTGACCCTCGCTTTAACCCACACACCACCATAAACTCATCACTGTGGGATAGGTTGAGGGGAATGACAATAAAGGCCTGGGGATTTTTAGTGGTTTCATCTTCTAAAAATCTATAGAGGCCATGGCGTCCAGTGGTAAAAATAGACTCCACTGAGATCGTCGATAAAATCTCCTCCTTCAGAATTTCGCCATAGATAATCTCATTGTCTTCACTGGCTAAATTGCTTTGTGACCGTAGCTTCCATCCATTTTCTCCTTTGGAATGGCTGATGGTGAATACCAAATTGGCATCGGAGGCAATTCTGATGGCTTCTAGAATAAACTCAGGCCACTTGCTGCCATCGTCATTAAATGCGCTTCCCTGGGTGAGGCGACGATTTTTGACTTGTTCAATCAGTCTTTCGATAAACAGTCGCAGGGGATCGAGCAGGCTGGGGATGGGGTTATAGGGGCTATCATCATCGATCTGAATTTTATTTTGAATTGAAATATGGTCTAGGGCAATTCTTTTTTCGGTAATATCGGGTTCTTCCTGGAGCTTCGGCTTAACCCTGGCCAGGACAATGTCAAACCCTTGGTCTTTTAGGACAATGATTTTGGGGGTAATGTGGGGGAGTTCGTCTTGAACTTTGCGGGTTGCATATTCGTGTAGTTCATGAATGGAAATTTTTCCATCTTGGTTGATATCAGCGGCACCCGTTTCAATTCCTTTTACCAGGTGGTGTGTGTATACAGAGAGCTTGGCATCCTTAGATTCAAAGGAATATTGGGTGGAACTAGAAGACGTTAGAACCACGTGTCCTTCGGCCCCAAGCTGTCCGACAAAGTCGATGGAGTCGTCATTTTTAGCAAGGTAGTCGTTTTGAAAGGCACCGCTGAAGCAGCAGTCGAGAATCAGGGCCTGCCGTTTTGCCCGACACCGGGTCATTTGGTCGCGAACAAACATGGCACTAACGGCAGAGGACTGCATCAGTTCTCCGGTTTCATGCTTATAGGTTTCTTGGGTGGCAAAAAAGAGTTTGTTGCGGTTGTCTTTGATGCCATGGCCAGAAAAGAAAACTAAAGCCAAGTCATGTTTGGCGCAGCTTGCGAACAGCTCTTCAATAGCCCGCTGCATTTCATGGGAGTGGGGATTGATTAAGGTTTTGACTTCATTAAATGCACCAGCTTCAGGATCTTTCAACACCTGGGCCATGGCGCTGACGTCATTTTCCGAAGAGGGTAAAGGCGTGAGGTCAGAATTGTACTCACTCACTCCAATCAAGAGTGCTCGCTTTTGCATATGTCCGTCTAAATGAGCTTAGGATTCCCATCAACTTTGGTTGATTAACGTTAGGCCCCTAACGCAGTAGGGCAGGACAGATGGCGCAGAGCGCGTTTGATTTTGAGGGCTTAGGGGTGTTTTAACCAAATAAGGATTGCTCGACTTGGTACACAGTCTTGAATGATACGCTGGCTGCTGCTGGCTGCAGGTAGAAGATATCTTTTTTAGTTGCCGGAGGTATTAAGCATTGTTGCGAATCGAGTTTTTCTGTATAGCTCAAAAAAGTGTTGGGCAATACTTATAGTTATCAGAACTTCCATTGCGATTCTATCTTGAAGATTTAGCTCTCGGATATATTGCCAAAATCAGTACGAGCGACAAACTTGCGAAGGGCCCTCTGCCTGTAGTTTGCTTTGCGCATAGTTGTTTGCAATCTGTCTTCATTGTTTGTTGAGAGATAAATGGCAAGCAATAGGTTCTTGCCTCTGCGATGAATCCCTAAACAGCATCCAGGTTCTGAATGATATGGAACAAGCTACCCCAGGAAGTTAGATGATGTTTAAAGGACTCTTTAGCGGCACTATTTTAGGCTTCATTGCTATATTTTCCCTTGCGGCATCTAGTCGGGCTTCACCCAGTGAACCTGTGACTGTGGATGTTTATGGTTCTTCCTATAGTGTGGAGTTAGAGTATGCGGCTACGCATCGGCTATTGAGCCATCAACCCTGGTGGGGAAAGAAGCGACTGGCTGGTGAACTGTGTGAAGCGCTGGTGGAACAGGGCACTGAGATTGCCAATGTAGGTTTTAACGTGATGGAAATTAGCGGTAAAACCTATATTGAAGCATACCTCGTGATGCCATCGGCTACCTGTAGTGGCCCGGTTGTTATTTCACCAGAGGATATCGGTGAATCGGCAGGTGGAACCTTTGTTGTCGTCTCTAATAGCCATATTTGCTTGACTGATAGTTCTCCGAATGAACCGGTGGCTCAACTTGATAAGAACAATCGGCCTGAAGTCATGGATGATTATGGGATGGTGACTTGGAATTGCAGCTATTTTAATTATTCCATGGTGTATTAGGGCGCGATCGCAACGACGTTACTGGGTATCTGGATTGATGGGCGTGATGTATTGATTGTTGGCGCGTACGTAGCATGTGTAGTTAACGGCGGCCTCGTTGACCACAATGTGGCGCACATCCAAAACGTTGGCATTAACCTTTAGCCAGGGACTACCGTTAATGCGGCTGATGGCATCATCGCTATGGAAGGCAGAATCAACGACAGCGCCATAGGCTAGGGTCACAACAATGTCACCGTTGCTATTGCGGCAGTTGAGACCGGTTCTATCGGGTTCAATCACCAGCCACTGCCTGTGGGGATAGGTGCCCCGGTTGCCCCTGACCCTGGCGGTAATAAAGTCTCCATTTTCGTCAAAGTTGGGCACATCTGCCATTTGTGCCTGGGCTGTTGTAGCGCTACAAAGCCAAGCGCAGAGGAACGGTAGTAGAAAAGTACGAACCTGCATGGCAACACTCCTAAGCCTGGGACAGCAACGATTGAGTATATCTTGTAAAACAACTATAGAGAACAGTAGGGGGTGGCACCATCCGATAAATGTATGAACTAGAGGTGTCGGTGGTGATTGCTAAGTTTAAATAACAACGCCCGCAGCTAAATTTAGCTGCGGGCGTTGCTGATGGATTTCCCTTTTATGGCTTGGCGCACAGCAAACTGCTGCATGCATCCAGCCTATCCAGGTCTATAGGGACTGTAGGAAGCGCACAAGGGCTGCACGGTCTTCTGCGGACATGTTAGCAAAGGCCGTTTTGGAGCCTTCGGCTTCGCCACCGTGCCAAAGAATCGCTTCTTCGAAGGTGCGCGCACGACCATCGTGTAGATAGCCGGAGTAGGGCAGCACGGTTTGGGCTAGACCCACACCCCAAAGGGAGGGGGTGCGCCATTCCTTACCATTGGCCTCAAAGTCAGCGCGGTTATCTGCCAGTTCATCCCCCATGTCATGGAGCAACATGTCGGTGTAGGGATGGATGTCTTGGTTTTCGAGGGCAGGATATTTGTGGCTGCCGGTGCGGAAACTAGACACGTGGCAAGTGGCGCAGCTAGCGTCGGTAAACAGCTTTTCGCCGCGTTGCACTTGGGGATCGTCCATTAGCGTGCGGGCTGGGGCTGCTAGGGTTTGGGCATAGGCTGCCGCTAGGACTAGCTTTTCGTTGTCAATCTCGGCGGAGCCGTCTTCTCCTGGGAACATGGGGCTAGTGACACCCATGTCGTTAAGGTAAGCGTCTGCGCTTTGCTGTAGGAGATTGGGCACGTTGGCCTTCCAGCCAAAGCGGCCTAGGGCCACGTCCTTGGTCTGTTCGTCCCACACCTGGTTAGGACGGCCAGAAATGCCGTCGCCATCACGATCGTTCGGATCGGCGAGGGCCAGGATATCTTCCTCGGGAATGGCTTCTAGTAGGCCTAGACCGTATACGTGGGGAGGAATGCGGGGTGAAACTTGGACCGTATCGGGCAGGGCTTCGCCGTTGGGTAGGGTGACGTTAAATTGGGGCGATCGCAATCGGTAAGGGGTGCCATCTGCGTAGTTGCCGGCTTCCTCTTTCCACAGGATGTCCACCTTGGCTTCTGGGGTTTCACCCACGATGCTAAAGTCTTGGATCTGATTGCCTAGGCCCGCCACGGGTGGGGCATTTTTCAGATCGCTAGCTTTGCCTGACTGGTGGGCCGCCATGGCTTCACCATCGGTAACCCGCAGCAAGAGCTGACCGGGCTCAGGCATGCCCCGGCCGTTGCGGATGTGGC
This sequence comes from Leptothoe kymatousa TAU-MAC 1615, assembly GCF_018739865.1. GTDB lineage: Bacteria > Cyanobacteriota > Cyanobacteriia > Phormidesmidales > Phormidesmidaceae > Leptothoe > Leptothoe kymatousa. The sequence continues at coordinate 864,104 of NZ_JADOER010000004.1, forward strand.
AGCTAACGCAGGACGCATTGTTGAATACTGGCCCAAGACCTGAACTTTCGGTGCCTGGTGTGGAAACAAAGGCTTCCTCAAATACCTCATCGCCGAGGTCGTGATCTTCGGTTTCCCATTCAATTAAGTTGGGGGGAGCCTCCTCATAGGCGCTGGAGGTGCGGTTAAACGTTGTGGCGTCGCCCGCAGCCGGGGACATTTGGGCATGGACAGCGCTGGAGAGAAGCATGCCTCCTAGGGCCGTTAACACAGTTGTTAGTAAGACAACTAGGCCGAATCGTAAGCGCTTGGAAACAGCACTTAAGGATCGTCGAAATTGCATATTCAAAGCGGTTGGTAGATTACACGGGCAGCAGGTCTAAACACTGGCGTTGCTGATCCTCGTGATGATTCCAATGGCTAGATTCAGACCGATAAGTCAGGATCACAGATTGTTTCATCCTCAAAATCAACAACGGCAAAACCTAGCTGCATTGACTACAACATCAAGTTGTAAAACAGTTAAAAGTGATGTCCCTGTTGGTATTATTACCCGAATCAGACTGCTAGATGTCTAGTATTGCTGACAGGCTGTTTGGGGCGGCTAAATCAGCAAACGCTAATTTTTTACCAAGGGCAACACTTCGGTCTCTAATAGTTCAAAGGCCAGTTCCAGTGAAGACTGGGCCTCGACTAGTGAGGTGGTATTGCTGGGATCGGCCATGGCCTGTTCGATGCCGTCTAGGGCCACGGTCAAAGAGGTTTGAATTTGGCTGTCGATGTCTGGATTTGCGATCGCAACCAGTTCACTCACACCAATGGTTGTCTCATTAGGTGACTCCACAGTGCCTAAATAGGCCGATTGAATCCCTTGCAAGCTACTGGTCAGCAGCTGAAGCGTCATCTCATCGGGGGCTTCTGCCAGGGTGGTGGATGTTTCTAAAAGATCGGGCAGTTCTTCCCCGGCAACAACATCTAAGCTGTTGATGATGGTGCGAATAATTTCCTCAGACCCCGCCTGCACGGATAGATAGGTCGAATTTCCAGGACTGCCTGCCGTAGAGAGCAACGTGCTATAGGCCGGATAGTTGTTCCAGCCCCCTTGCCAAACCGCCAAGATATCCCCCGTCACCGCTTGGGCCCTAGTGGCCAGGGCGGTTAAATAGCGTCGTTCTTGGGCAGAAAAATCAGCCGCCGTTTTCTCGTCTGCTGTTGCCAACACATAGGCAATGGCCTCAAAGCCCTGCAACGATGGCAACAAGGCCGCTACGTTAAACTCTTCTGTCTCTGTTGCGTTGGCCAGCAGCAAATCTATACCGGTTTCATCTACAGGAGATTCTAGGGCGGTGCTATAGCCCAGGGAGTGCACCGGACCAAATGCGATCGCATTGCTGCTGGTCCATTGAGATAGTGTGTCCAACCAAGCAGCGCGCACGGCCCCTAGATTGTCCTCCGTGGGGTCCGCTTCAAATGCCTGGGCCGTTTGCACCAGCACATCCATCCGCAGTCCCAGCGCCTGGTATCCAGGAATAATGACTTCATTTGAGAACTGCTGATTGAGCTGTGCCATGGTGGCTTGGATATCGGGCGCTGCATAGCTGGCTCCAGCCCCGAAGACTAACGTAGAGACTCCCACCGCACCTAAAAAGTGCGTGACCCCCCTGATGGGCCATGGGCGCTTTTGACTAACTAAATTTGTTGGCATGATGCACGTGATCTTCGTAACGACTTTAGGCTTAATATGAATGACTAAGCAATAGCCACTCACCTTAATCCTGTTCCATTACCGATTCATAAATGGGCTCATGGCGATTGCTTCTGTAGGATATAAACTCGCAAGGCATGCAGATGCATCTGAGCCGCGAAAATATACCGAAAATCAGCAATGCCGATTCATTTATGGAAGTAATCGATTAGCTGGAAAATACAACACAAATTGTGTGTATGTACCATAATTAGAACCTATTAATAAAATACTATGAAGTCCCCTTTATATTGAAGCGATTGTTACAGATACTTCTGTTTTAGGCCCTGGGGTTAAAACTAATCTCAAGGAAGCCCAAAACCTTTGTTCTCAAGGTTTAGAGTCCTATCTTAAAGACCAAAAAATATTTATTTTTATGGGAAGATATGGGAAATACCTATGCCGGATGCAGTATCTTACTATACTTCCTCAACTTGAGGTTTGTTTGGCGCTGAAATTTGCAACAAACAATATAAATAACAGCGGTAACTTCATGAAATCTAAAAAATAACTGGGATAGTGATTGTTATTGATGGAATGACCCTGGTCGGAAGGCGCTGACCCCAGAACTACATACTCCGGGGTCAGTATCCCCCCTTGTCTGACGATGGGATCATGGGGGTGCGATCGCTATGGATGTGCTGTTTGTTATTAGCACGATCTATATGACCCTAGGCGGGCATATCAAATAACAAAATCTCCGCATCATCTGTTTGGCCAACCATCGTCAGGTTTGTGGCCGCTGTTATTGCGGCCCCATCACCGGCGCTCAACGCCTGTTCCCCTAGTTGGATATTGCCCCGAACGATTTGGAGCCACATAATCCGATGGTCGGGTACAGGGTGGCTGAGCCGTTGCTTAGCGTTAAGCTGGGCTGCGTACAGGTTTAGGTCCTGATGGATGGTAATAGACCCTGCCCGACCATCGCGGGAGCCCACTAAGCGTAGGGTATTTTGTTTCTCCTCCGGGCCAAAGTAAATTTGTTCATAGCCGGGGTCAATCCCCTTTTGTTCAGGGAGTACCCAAATCTGGAGAAAGTGAACCGCTGCCTCTTTGGACGCATTGTATTCACTGTGGCTAATGCCGGTTCCAGCAGACATGCGCTGGACATCCCCAGGCTTAATGATGGACCCATTGCCGATGCTGTCCTTATGTTCTAAAGCACCATCAATGACATAGGAAATAATCTCCATGTCTCGGTGGCTATGGGTGGCAAACCCTTGCCCGGGGGCAACTTTATCTTCATTAATCACCCGCAGATTGCCAAAGCCCATGTGGGCAGGGTCGTAATAATTGCCAAATGAAAATGTGTGGCGGCTATCTAGCCAACCAAAATTAGCATTGCCCCGTTCCGATGCTCGTCGAATTGTGATCATGGTTGACCTCCCGTTGCAGGGTTGCAGTACGGTTGAACGTTGATTTCATTATGGATTGATATTTATAAAATGACAATAGCCATTTTTGTGGACGTATTGTATCTTTTTGGGCGACAATGCTGCTGTTGGACTATTGCCTCAGCATGGATAAGTTTGCCGCCATGCACGCCTTTGTGCGTGTAGTTGAAGCCAAGGGGTTTGCTGCCGCTGCTCGGGAAATGGGCATGTCTCGTTCAGCCATTAATAAACTGGTGATTGGCCTAGAAACGGAGCTGGGGGTGCGGTTGCTGCAACGGAGCACCCGCCGAGTTTCGCCTACGGCCACAGGGACTGCTTTCTATCAGCGGTGTTTGGGGATTTTGGCCGATTTAGAAGAAGCCGAATTGGCCCTATCCCAAGCCCAGGCAGAGCCCGTCGGCCCTTTGCGCATCAATGCCCCCATGACCTTTGGCACGATGCACCTGGGGCCGATCCTGGCGGAGTTTATGGCTAACTATCCTGGGGTGCAGGTGCAGCTAACGTTGGCAGACCGGTTTGTGGATCCGCTGGCAGAAGGCTTTGACCTGACCGTGCGGATTGCCAAATTAGAAACAGCACCGCCGCGGTTAGTGGCCCATGAACTCACCCCCTTGCCCCGTTTGCTCTGTGCCGCCCCTGGGTATTTGGAACGCCACGGTATGCCTAAAACAGTGCAGGACCTAAAGGACCATAGCTGTTTAGCCTATGGCGAACTGGCCAATCGCCATGGCTGGATTTTAGAAAATGCCGGTGAAGAGATTGATATTAATATCAGCGGCGCCATGTGTTCCAATAATGGTGAAGTGCTTCGGGATGCTGCCATTCAAGGGTTGGGGATTGTGTTGTTGCCCCGGTTTATGGTTCAAGCCAGTCTGGACTGTGATGCCTTGAGAGAGATTGCCCTCAACTATCGGCCCACAGCCCTATCCCTTTGGGTGATGTATCCCACAAATCGACATTTATCAACAAAAGTGCAGCTGTTGACATCTTTTTTGCAGCAGCGGTTTAGCGATTAATGGCTTGTGTTCCGGCGATGGGGGCGTAATGCTGCGGACGAAGAGAGCTGGAGCCATTTCCCAAGGGTAAAAGCACTGACCCCAAGGGTAAAAGTACTGAACAGGAACTATGTTTTGTTATCTAAAAAATAGTTTCTATTTTTCAGGGCCTTAACCATGTTGGGCCTGTCGTGGGTTCTACGGAGTCTGCATCATGGGTTGCCCAAAGAGGACATATCCAATGTTGTAGATGATGCATGCGCCATCAGGGATTCCGTGAATGATTCATGGTTTTATTAGGTCTTTTGGCTTTCTTTTTAATGTGCTTGAAGTGCTTTTGGGAGCGTGAATTTCTGGTGGCGCTGATTGATTTTTTTTGTTTTCTTGATGCCTGTTTGCCAAACTTTAATACTACGGTTATAAAACAGCCTGAAAACTCAGTAAACACCACAGGTGGGAAAGTGATGAAAGATACGTAGTCTGGCGGACGTGGATGGTTGCTGTTGTTCAGCATACTGAATGTGTTCGAACGCATAGAGTTACTGATTTAGAGCCGTCGGAACAGTTTTATCCCTGCTAAATGGATTGTAGGAATGCTGAGGTTTCCTGCCGTCGATGGCGCTAGTGCATCCTCTAAATCTGCTCATAACTTGGTTGCCCGTATTCTACGTTTTCTCCTGTTACATCTTTAGTCATTGTCCATAGTGTTGAAGCAGCCTATTATGAATCGTCATTTTCTTTTGTCTGGTCTAGTTACATTAGCGGGGACTGTTGCGGCCTTTATGCCAACGGCTGCCCACGCCTATAGCTTTGGTGGTCCACTAACCAACAGCGCTAGGGACTTGCTGGCGATGGATGCAAGTGCTACAGGCTATGACGCGCATTACAGCGAAGTCAAGAGCGCGTACCTCAACCAGGCGTCAGATTATTCTTTGGGCTTTGATGACTGGGTCACAATGACTGGGTTGATTTACGATCAACATGTTGAGGGAGTTAAGCAGGAGAGTCTTAATAGCATTGGCCTGGAGACCCTAACTTGGGAAGCGGGCGCCAATGATGTGGAAGTCTTCTTTGTGAATGAAGGTGCTGGCTACTGGAACCAATTTGGTTATGGTGTGGATGTGACATCTCCTGTAACTTCGTTTAACAACAGTGAAGTAACAACTATTTGGAATTCCCTGGCATCGGTTAATAGTGCGTTTGCCAATGGTGGCAGCATGAGCTTGGGTGAAGGCTATAAAATTGGCGATGTGTCTGAGGGCGACACGCTTGACTTCTTCTTGAGAAATGGCCCAGGCAATGTTTTTGATAGCCTAGCTGCCTCTGAGACTGCTAATGCTGATGGCTTGCAGCATGTTTCCACCTACCAGCACAACGACTTTTTGGTCTTGGCCTATGAGGACCTCTATGGCGGTGGTGACGAAGACTACAATGACGTTGTTATTGCTGTTCGTGGTCTGAAGGATACTGAAATTACTGAAGCGGATGCTGCGGATGTGCCTGAGCCTTCTGCTGCCCTAGCACTGCTGGGTCTGAGCTTTGCTGGCAAATTGCTGAAGCGTAAGCAGGGGTAATTGAGTTGCGCCATGGGCGCTGAAAAGCTGAAGCGTAAGCAGGGGTAATTGAGTTGCGCCATGGGCGCTGAAAAATTGACCTAGGGACGATGGACGAAGCGGTCTGCTGACAGAATTCAGCAGACCGCTTTTAGCATTGTTAGCCCACAGGGCCTATCCTTTGGGCAAGCGATCGCAAACAAATTCTTCCATTTCCTCGTATAGAAACTGCAGCTTTAGGCCAGATTCAATATCCGAGGCTTGACCGCTCAGTTCCATCAATTCCCCCACACGATTGGCAATCAGTTCACTGGAGCCGCGCAGGGTATTGGGGGTGATGCCCCCTCGGCGACCCGCTTCCAAAAAAGTAGCTTCCAAATCCTCTCGCAAATAGGCCGGATTAATAATGCCGTTGGGAAAGCTCACCGCCAAATAAGCCCGGCATTCCAGCTCCATGCGATCCGCTCTGTCCCCCAGCATGACTGAGTAACCCTCTTGATTGACAGTGGTTTCCACCTCGGGGGTATTTTCCACCGGAATTACCTGGGCCAACGCGGGGGCAACACACACTGTGCAAGTACCAAGGATAGAAAGCAAAAGCGATTTCATAGGGAAACGGGTATATGCATACTGGGATGAGGACTTAACCCGATACTATATATCTTTACGCTGGGTTAACTATGAAATTAGCCCAGTTTTTAGATTGTTCTTTAGCTTATCTTAATATCCTTGGAGGTCATGCAGTTTACGCCCCCCCAAAGCCCAGAAACCCCGATCCATCCAATTTTTGATCGTCCCTGGTACCGTCGATTTGAAGCCTGGTTGGGGGATTCTTCTCCCCTGGGTAATCGGCCCATATTTTCGCCGGACACATTTCCCTGGGCGGCTGACCTTGAGCAAAACTGGACCACCATTCGTCAAGAGTTAGACCAGGTGCTGGCCGATGTCAATGGGTTGCCCAGCTTCCAGGACATTATGCCTCGGCAAAACCGCATTAGCCCCGACGATAAGTGGAAGACCTATTATTTCTGTGCCTTTGGGTTTGTTGCCACTAAAAACTGTGAGCAATGTCCCCGCACCTGGCAGCTGCTAAAGGATATTCCTGGGCTAAAGGTGGCGTTTTTCTCGATTTTGGCACCGGGTAAACATATTCCTGAGCACCGGGGTAAGCACAAGGGGCTAATTCGCTATCACCTGGGGCTGCGGGTGCCGGAACCCAAGGAAAAGTGCCGCATTCGGGTGGACGACACCATCACCCATTGGCAGGAGGGCAAAAGTCTGATTTTTGACGACACTTACTACCATGAGGTGTGGAACGACACCGATGGCTATCGGGTGGTGCTATTTCTCGATATCGAACGGCCCTTTGCCTTTCCACTGTCGTGGGTGAATGGGGCGGTCTCGAAGATTTTGACCCTGTCGCCCCAGGTAAAACAGGCCAAAGAAAACTACGAGAAGTTTAGCTAGTAGGGGGCGTTGCCACCCTACGGTTCGGGGCATGCAATGGCCCGACTCGATGCCCTACCACCAGCGTACGGCCAGCATGGACGCTGCGGGGATGTCATCTTCAGCGGGCCATTCAACGGGCTTGTAGGTGCCAAAAAGGTGGTCCCACCAGTCGACGCCCAGGCCAAAGTTGTGGTTCCACATGCCGTATTTGTGGTGCACATAATGGACCGGCATCTTCATCCAGAAGCATTTGCGAGGGTTTTCGTGCTGTAGCTGGTGGGCATAGGCGGAAAAGGCGGCATACACGATTGCGCCAGCGGCCCAGCCTAGGCCAAAGGTGAGGGAAAAGATAAAGGGAATGGCCATTGCGATCGCGCTGCCCAGCACATAGTCCCGAAATTCCCACAGCACCCCCTGGCCTTCATTGCGGCGGTGATGGTCTCGGTGGCGCTGGCCAATTTTGGCAGACACATGCATGAGCCGATGCAGCCAGTATTCAACGAAACTAGCGAACACAAAGGCCGCAACAAAGCTAATGGCAAGTAGAAAAGGCTGGGGCATTGGTCACTCCGAACAGGATAAATGCAGATAACGACAGGGGAAAACAAAGGTCAAAGCCAATAAGCCCACTGCTTCATCTTATTATTGTGAAACATTTTTAAGTTTACAAGACGGATTGTGAAGTAGCGTATGGCCCAGCCAGTCTTATCGGTGTTTGCGATGGCTGCCCAGTGGCAGCAGCGGGCCTTTACCCGCCAGTTGCCAAAGGCCGCAGATATCCAAGCCAAGTTTCTACAAACGCTGCTTAAAGAACAGCAAGATACCGCCCTAGGGCAGGCCCTTAGGCTAGATCAAATCAGCAATATCGAAGAATTTCGCCAACGGGTGCCCCGCTGGACCTACGCCGGCTATGCCCCCTATTTTGAGCGAGCGGCCGCTGGTGAGGGCAATGTGGTGTCTCCCCTGCCGGTGCAGGTCTTTAACATGAGCAGCGGTTCCACCGGTAGCCGCAAGCTGGTGCCCATTACCAAGCGGGTTCAGCGGACCCGGGCCTATGCCAACCAGGTGGCCATGGGCTACGCCTTTGAGCAGTCCCGCGCTCAAAACCATGCCGTGGGGCAGCTGCTGTTGACCACTTTAATTAACCCCTTGGGCAAAACCGATGGCGACATCACCTATGGCCATGTCAGCGGTAACCAGCTACGCACCACCCATCCTTTGGTTTACAACCAGCTATTTGCCCAGCCCTACGATGCGCTCCACATTAGCGACACCGCTGCGCGCAACTATGTGTGTTTGCTATTTGGCCTACGTCAGGCCCAGCTCACCTACATGGCGGCCAATTTTCCGTTGATTATGCTGCAGCTGTGCGCCTATCTCGAACGGTTTAGCGCGTCTTTGGTGGACGACATAGGTCGTGGCACCCTATCGCCAGATCTTGATCTATCGCCAGCCCTACGGCAGTCCTTAGAAAAGCGTCTATCGCCCCAACCCCAGCGGGCCCGGCAGCTACAAAAGCTGCTCCAGACCCACGGTCGATTGTTGCCCCAGCATGTGTGGCCGAACCTGGCATTTTTGATTACGGCCCGGGGTGGCCCATCGGACTTTTACTTTGAGCGCTTTGGGGACTATTTTGGCAATCTGCCCATTTTTGGTGGCACCTATTCTGCCTCGGAGGCGGTTTTTGGTAGCTACTGTCGGCTCAATGCCGATGGCGCCATTTTGGCGATAAAAACTAACTTTTTTGAGTTTGTTGCTCCGGATCAGTGGGATCAGGAGACCCCTAAAACCCTGTTGCCCCATGAGTTAGAAGTGGGAGAACATTACCGAGTGTTGGTGACCAACTATTCTGGCTTTTGCCGGTATGACATTGGGGATGTGCTCCAGGTGGTAGACATGCGCCATGGGGTGCCGGTGATTGTGTTTCGCTATCGCCAGGGGGGCACATTGTCGGCCATTTCTGAAAAGACAACGGAATACCATGTGTCCCAGGTGATGGCGGTGTTGCAGGAGAAACTGCCTGTGGAAGACTTTTGTGTGACGTTGTCGGAGTCCTTGGTGGAGCCCTACTATGTGTTGAATGTGGAGTTGGCAACGGCCGCGAGTGAGTCTGAGCTACACCATTTGTTGCAGGGGTTTGATGTGCAGATGCAGCGGGCCAATGAGTCCTATGGGCTGAAGCGTCAGAAAAATGATATTGTTGCGCCCCGGCTGAATGTGCTGGCCCCAGGGAGTTTTAAGCAGCTACGTCAGCAGCGACTAAAGCCCGGTAGCTCCGATGATGCCCAGGTGAAATTGAGCCACATTAGTAGCGATCGCACCCTCTTAGATAACATTCGCATTACCCACCAGTTGTCCTTAGGCCATAAACCGATGTTCTAACTCCTTTGCCGGGATTGGCTTTGCCCAAAGATATCCCTGTCCCCAAGCACAGCCAAGCGCTTTCAATATCTCTCGCTGTTCAACGGTTTCAATGCCTTCTGCCACAATAGTTAAATTTAGGGCATGGGCTAAGTCAATAATTGTTTTTACTAACGTATAGTGTTGCGGAGTCTGCTGCATATCTCTGACAAAGGACTTATCAATTTTGAGGCCGTCGCAACAGATTTGGCATAGATAGCTTAAGGATGAATAGCCTGTGCCAAAGTCATCTAGCTGGATGGACACTCCCAACTTTTTTAGATATTGAATCGGCGTATCATTGTCGAGGGTGTTGTTTAATAGTGTGTCTTCAGAGATTTCTAGTTTGAACCAATGGCCATCTTGACCGGCGAGACCCTGTTTTATGGCGCTCAGCAATTTGGGCGTGCCCCAGTTTTGGGCAGATACATTCACACCCATCATTAGGGCGCGGTCTGGATATTGATTTCGCCATTGGAAGTATTGGTGGCACGCTGTTTTAATCACCCAGGCATCTATTTGGGGCATTAGCGTTAGATCTTCTGCAATGGGAATAAAAGCAGGAGGATTTAGTAGCCCTTTGGCGGGATGGTGCCAGCGTAGCAGTGCTTCTACGCCGACAATTGTTTCGCTATCAATGTCTACAATGGGTTGATAGTACAGTTCAAATTGGTTGTGGGTTAATGCCTGGCGTAAATCGGCTTCCATTTCTATGGTGGCCATGGCCCGTTGATGTAGGCCCTCGTTATATACCCGATGGCAGGCTTTGCCAGAGGCTTTGGCTTGATACATGGCTAAATCTGCATTGCGAATTAGCTGATCGGCCATGGCGATAGAATCTTGGGGTAAATTAAACGTTTCGCTGGTGGTTTCTGGTGGGTTAGCAAAGGCCACTCCGATGCTGGCACTGGTGCGTAATTGATAGTTTTCAAAGGGAATGGGTACTTGGATGGCGGCCTGGATGCGATCGCAAATTACTAAATCTTCAGCATCCTCAGTGCCTTCCCTTAAAATGGCAAATTCATCGCCCCCAAATCGGGCCAGCATGTCTTGAGCCTGCAGACACGTATGCATTTGCTGTGCCACTCGTTTCAACAGGTGATCGCCTGCACGATGCCCCAAGGAATCATTGATCGACTTAAACCGATCTAGATCTAAAAATAGAACAGTTAGGGGGGCTTTATGGGTGAGGGCCTCTTCCAAACGCTTCATAAACAATGTGCGATTGGGCAGTTCAGTCAGCGGATCGTAGAGCAGTGCCCCCTCAAGCAACTGGGCCTGAAGCTTACGTTGTTGAGAAACATCATTGAGACATAGCACATATCCCAGGGGACGCGATTTACTAAAGGCTCGTCCCTTGGAAATTGTTGTCTGGGTAATATGCCAGTGGGTATCTAAATTTTGGCACTCTGTTACACCGTTTTGCCTTAGGGTTGTCCAATCTGTTTTGGTGATAAACGGCAAAATAGAATCGATGTCCGTCATCAGGTGGTTGCCAGAAAGGCCTAAACTCGTTGCTGCCAAAGAATTATATTCTAGTAGTTGGTGCCTATGGTTTACCACGATCATGGAGAGTTCCAGGCTTTCAAAAATTTTTCGATAGGCTAGGGGAGACGTTGGTGACAATCGTCGTCGTGATATTTGAAAGGTGTAAATAATGCAGCATAGGGTGAAGCCTATGGGGGTGATGTCAAACGATCGAAAGTCTTGCCACAGTGGCGACAGGGTGAAGTAAATAATCCCTTCTAGGAATAGTCTGGTCCAGATGAGTAAGTAAAATTCCCAGCGCTGGGTGGCCGGTGCATTGACCGCAGTGGATATTAACCATATCAGCCCAACAAAGGTGAAAATATAGTTATAGGGAACAAAAACAGTTTGATACCATTGCCCTGTGCCATATTGCACTGAGGTTATGCCCGATATTTGGTTAATGCCTTCGATGCTCCACATCCATGGTTGGGATGCTGGATGCCAGGTAATCAAAATAGTGGCAATGGGGATTACAAATAGAAGACTTTGCCACTGGCGAAATCGATAGCCGATGCGGCCTAATACGAACAAAAGCCAAGCTGGGACTAGCAGGGCAAGGGGAATAACTTGCACCCGCAGTAAATGACTGACGCTTTCTGGGGTGTGGTATAGGTGGGCTAAACTGTAGGAGCTGGCCCACAAGGCTCCTAATCCTAATACGAGATGGCTACGCCAGCTAACAGCCTCGGTTTGATTGCGAGGGTACAAAATTATGATTGCAGCGCATATTAATCCAGCTATACAGTTTGCGATCGCATATACGGGAACCGACAAAGCATATAACTGGGACATCTAAGCTTTGACCTTTGAAAACACCTGGGGTTAAGTGTCGCATTTATTCGTTGCAATTTTCCAATACCCAACGGCGGAATAAAGGAACAATAATGCGCCAGTGAGATTTTTTTTCCGTGACAACGTCATGGCGTTTTAACATATCCAGGGCGGCAACAACTTCTAGCTTTTGTAGGTGTGTTTTTCTAGCAATGGCCTCATAGGGTAGCCCGTTGGGGTCATCTGCCAATGCCCTGAGGACGGGCTGTTGGTGCTCTGTGTCCTGGCCTGCCTGGTTCCAGACCCCTGTGAAGTAATAGCGACCTTTGCGGAATAGGTCGCTGTCTTCGGTGACGTGGCGTAGGTCGTCTGGGCTAAAGCTGGAGGGACGGTCGGTGTTTTGCTCGAAGCGTTGGTGGTTGTAGAGGCGCACCAGCTGGAAGCCTAGGAGCTGGGCGAGGTAGGGTTGGCCAGCGGTGAGGCTATAGATTTCGTCGAGGACGCCGGGGGCATAGTCGAGGGTGAAGTCGGGGTTAGGGTTGGCAACTAGCTGGCGGGTGGCAGCCTGGCTAAGGTAGTTGACGTGGATGGGGGGAGCCATGCTGCTAAAGAAGGGATGAAAATAGTCAGCGTTCATTTCTTCAAGGGTATGCAGACCAGCAAAGGCGAAGCCAATTCGAGGGCTGAGATGGAGAAAGCTACGTAGGACATTCAAAAATTTATCAGGAAGACTGCCCGCTTCAATCAGTTCTTCAAGTTGTTCAAATTCGTCTAGGGCAATAATTAAACCATCCCCTTTCAGATGTTTAATAACACGATGTAAATAGCGTTCAAATGTGATTTTGGGTAAACGCAGTATCTCATCATCACTAGGTGCCGGTAACCCAACCGTTCTAGCGATGGCATCGCTTATGGTAATCAGAACTTCGCTAGTGCCTTCAGTTACGTGACCAAGGGAAAGAAGATTTATATAGGCAACTTTTGGGTTGTTGCCAAGGCAGCGGGAGAGGTTGCGTAGGATAGAGGTTTTGCCCATGCGGCGGTGGCCATAGAGCACCACGGACTGCAGCTGGTTACTGGAAAGCCATAGTTCTTGAAGCTGTTTAAGGATGTCTTCGCGACCGACAAAAAGGTCTCCTTCGACCGGGTCGCCAGCCACATAGGGGTTAGCAACGGGTTGGCTATAGTCAACTTCCCCCACATCGGCTGCGAGTTCAAGGAAATCATCTCGCCAGCTTTTAGCAATGTCGAGAATCAGTTTTTTTTCGGCATTGGGTAAGTCGTCGGGCTGGTCGAGAATATTGACTAGGGCACCCAGGGCACGGTTGAGGGCTAGGGAGCGGGTGGAGCGGGAGTAGCTCTGGAGCATCAGCTGTGCATTGTCCGCCGCGTGGCGGAGCTGGGCCATGGCTTGCCATGTGTTGGGGCGCAGCAATGGCCCTGCCGGGAGCTGATGGTTGGCAATGGTGGCTTTTTGGTCTAGGGTTTTGGCATTTTGGGCCGTGGTGAGGCAGCAGGCAAGCTGGTACATCTCTTCCCCATAGCGGATATCTTGCACCCGGTTAAAGGCTTTAGCCGCTTCAGCCGGGGATTTTTCATGAAGCAACCAAAAACCAGCGGCAACCGCTTGGTGGGGACTATCAAATCGCAGAGAAGAGTCAAAGCGCTGTTTGAGGCGTCGTTTTTCTGGAAACCAGAACAGCCCATCAATAAATTCTGCTTTTAATTTGTTGGTGAGGGACGCAGACACATACCTTAAAATATCCCAGTCAAAAGGAGCTATAGCTATTGTTGCAGTTTTAGAAAAGAGATGTTTCGCAGGGACTGTGGATAAACTCTGGTCTAGACTTTGAATAACAGGAATAAACTGTTGCGAATAGGCCAATAGCTGGTTAGCATTGTGAATTCCTGCCTCCCAATCGTCTGCCAACCAAACCCTTAGACGTTTATTTAAGTCTTTCCATGGGATATAGGTGATATGCCCGCTGATAATTGGCATGCCATAAGATTTTTTTAACCCTAAACGCCCTATCCATGCTTCAGGACGAATAATCGCAACGCCGACCGCAACGCCTCCCGCAACGCCGACCGCAACGCCTCCCGCAACGCCTCCCGCAACGCCTCCCGCAACGCCTCCCGCAACGCCTCCCGCAACGCCGACCGCAACGCCGAACGCAACGCCTCCCGCAACGCCTCCCGCAACGC
>NZ_JADOER010000004.1:878156-1235479 GCF_018739865.1 Leptothoe kymatousa TAU-MAC 1615
CTCCCGCAACGCCGAACGCAACGCCTCCCGCAACGCCTAACGCAACGCCTCCCGCAACGCCTAACGCAACGCCGAACGCAACGCCTCCCGCAACGCCGAACGCAACGCCTCCCGCAACGCCGAACGCAACGCCTCCCGCAACGCCTCCCGCAACGCCGAACGCAACACCTAACGCAACGCCGAACGCCTCAATAGGAATCCATATTTTGGTTAATATAATTGCTAATAGGGTTGGTGTAACAACCGTTAGAAAAAGTCCCTGGAACCATAGGTTGCGTTCACAATGAGCGGTCTGAAACCATTGAATTCGTTCTTGCCAACTATCACAGTCTTCGAACCGTTGCCCACTACCAAATTTAGTTTCATACCAGCGGAGTGCTTGGGGAAAAAAGAACACCCAGTACAACAACAATAAATAATCCAGCGGATTCCATAAAGATAAAGGTTTTCTACGTTTAGGGGCTAAATTTAACCGAGGAACCGTCACAAGATTTCTCTCCCTCGATATTGTTCAAACACGTCATAGCATTCAAGCATCAACTGCTTAGGAATTCCCTTGCTGGTTTGTATTATCTTCTCTACATCAACATCAGCAAATCCCATTCCTGTCGATGCTAACTGTGCTTGGATAAAAGTCTTGATCTCTTCTGCACCCCAGGGATTTACCATTGCCTCCAAACAAATCCCTGCTAGGGGCGATACCATAGTCCCTTTGCCGCCACTGTCAGGAAACAATCGATCCAACGGTTGCGATGCCGTCACCACCAGCTTAAACGGAGCATCCCCACCCTCTGCTAACCCGCGCAACTGAGACCGCACCTGATTGGTAAACCCATCCCAGGTCATTTTTTCAATCTCATCTAGCAATAACAACACCCGACGACTTTTCACCAACTGCTTAAACCGAAACCCCTTGCAGGTTGCAAACCCCATGGAATCGCACAGGGCATAGTAAAAATCCTCTTCATCGGTCACATCATGCAGGTCAATATATAGCGGCTCCCGATCCGCTTTCAAGGCAGTTTCAGCCTTGCGTTCTATGGCCTTTAGCAACGAAGACTTGCCCATCTCCCGCTCACCAATCAGCGCCACACTGCTGCCCGTATTGAGGATGCTAAATACCTCGTTTAGCTCCCGCTCTCGCCCAAAAAATAAATCTGGATTGTCGATGCGCCCAGAACGATGCCAAAACGGATTTTGTACATCGACTGGGATAGCTAGGACCTTTTCTGATACAGGCACGATGGTTTGCTGCTGCAATAAGCGATCCAGCTTTGCATTGATTTGCTCCACAGTGAGTGCCGTGGGGCCTACAATCGCCAAAATTTTCTGATCGTTTTGATTTAACCCCCGCAATAGCGACATTTCCACAAATGTCCGCAGGGCATCCTGTTCGCTAAGCTGTTCTGCAAAGTAGCTGGCAACTTGCTCTGCCAGCATGGCTTCAATGGCCGGTCCATAGCAACTGGGGGCACCCTCTGCGGCAATGGTCACCAGCTGAGCAGTGGTCTCTTGCCATAGCTGAAGTGAACCATGGTCAGCAGCCCCTATCAGCCCGTTAATATCCTCTAAATTCAGGGCAGGGAGTGGCTGCTTTGGATGGCGGATATTGTCAATATCGGTTTTTAGTTGCTTCAGATGTTGGTCATACCAACGAACGGCATCACGGCAGGCTTCTGGATAAATTACCTGCCCTCGATAGGTTTGCTGATCTGTCCCAATTAGCTCGGTGCGTCTACCGGAGGCAATGGTCATCAGCGCCTGTTTATAGGCAAGCCAAACTGCCCGGTTCAACTGCTCCGTTAGGGGCGAATTGTCCTGCCGCAGGCGATCCCACAGGTACATCACCAGACCATCCACCCGATTGCCGGTGATCCCCCCCGCTAGGGTGCCTGCACCCAATGCCCCAGCCAAGGCTTCCCCAGCCCAAACCTCCTTGGCAAATTTGAGTAGTATTAATGTGAGTACGCCCGCAAACTCCAATCCATCACTCCATAGGGAACCGCTTACTAAGGTAACCTCAAAAAAACGAGAATGTGGTGGCTATGAACAGCTTGTAGTAAATGTTTGCCTAGATTTGCGGGTAAAGCCTTAATTTTATTTTGGCTGGGCAAGGGACCGTTATAGGGGCTGGTTTAAATAGATGCGATCGCATCCCCCGATTCCACAGCCGTCTTCCATTGCTGCCGGATCGGCAAAACTATCTGAAACGTCGTGCCCTGCCCCACCTCCGACAGGCATTGCAAACGCCCCTTGTGGGTATCCGTCACAATTTGATAGCTAATGGATAGCCCTAGCCCTGTGCCTTTCCCCACCGGCTTGGTCGTAAAAAATGGATCAAACAGCTGCCTTTGCATCTCCGCCAGAATTCCAGGCCCATTGTCGGTAATATCAACTTGCACATGGGACTCATTCACCTGCCGCGTGTGTAGCGTAATACAAGGCGCAGGCAGCGATTCAGACTGTTGCTTGTGCTGCTCATCAATGGCATCAATGGCATTCACCAAGAGATTCATAAATACCTGATTTAGCTGTTCTGGCAGACAGGTAATATCAGGAATGGTCTCATATTGTTTGCTGAGCTGGATCTCTGGACGATAATGGGTAGGCTTGAGCCGATGACTGATCAACAACAATGTGCTGTCCAGACCCTGGTTGAGGTTGGCACATTTAAAGTCGGTTTCACCCAGGCGAGAAAAATTATTTAGCGATAAAACAATCTTTTTGATGCGTTTACTACCCACCGCCATGGAGTTTAGCAACTTGGGTAAATCGTCTAGCAAATAGTCTAGTTCGATATCTTCCATCAGCCTATCCAGCTCTTGCTGCTTTCCTGGATATATTTTTTGGTATAGCTCGATTAGCTGAATCAGGTCGTCAGTATAGTTAGCCAGGTGGGGCAAATTGCTGTGAATAAAACTGATGGGGTTATTGATTTCGTGGGCAATGCCCGCCACCAGATGCCCCAGGCTAGACATTTTTTCGGTTTGGATTAGCTGGGTTTGGGTTTTTTTGAGTTCTTTTAGGGTGGTCGCCAGGCGACGATTCCGGCGTTCTAGGGTTTGTTGGGTAATTTCTAGGGTTTGGTGCTTTCGGCTGAGTTCTTCTAGCTGTTTGCTGAGGAGCTGTTCTACAGCCTTGAGGGCAGTTTCTGTTTTTTGGCGCTGTTGGTTTTCTGCGATCGCATTATGGTGGGCAATGCAGCCTTCAATGGAGCGGGTAAAGCTATCGACAATGCTGAGCAGCTTTGCCATTTCGGCTTCTACTAGGTTGGGGCTCATTTGGGCCGCATAGAGCTTTAAAATGCCAATATTGCCCAGACGATAAATAATAAAAACGCCGGTTTTGAGTCGCTTTTCGGTAATTAAGTGGTCAAATAATTCCGGAGTTTTTTCTGAGTCAACAACACAAAAAGGCCGGTTTGGGGTGAGCAGCGTGATCAGGGGATGCTGGCTATCGACGGTTTTTAGCCCGGTCCAAAATTTGGGAGAGCTGTAAACCAGGTTGTAGGCATCGTTCTGGGGGTGCTCTTGGGTGGGCTGGCTAGCGGTGGATAGGAGTTTTGTCTGGTGAATCCAAAGGCCAGCGTACTTTAGGTTTTTGCGAGACATGAGGGCTTTGAGCATGCGATCGCAGTTCGTTTTCAAATCTAACGACCGCCCCGTATCCAACGCTAGCTCGTACAGCAGCGACAGCGTTTGAATCGTTTCTTTTTGCTCCTCTTTCTCCATTGCAATCTTAATTTAAGAAATCTCCCATGGCCTGTTTCCCCACTTAGTTTTGGCGATACAACGAAGCAACAACCGTTGTTTTATTGAAAAACTCCAATAGCCCATCACCATAGGAAGAGATTTCTCCCAAACTCAGGATGCCTTCGGGGACAACGTGGTTAGAGCCAAGACCCCGCTGAATGGATATGAGTTCTTGCTCAAATTGGTCATCCAAAAATAATACCCTGGAAATACAATCCACCACGATGACCGCATGCACCTGGTCTTCATTATTCGAGTCGATGGTTGAATCTTTGGCAGCTTGTTCTGCCGCCGCTATCAAAGAATTAACAGTACCCTTAAGAATGTATAAAGATGCGTTCTCAAAAACTTCGCCAACGCACACCAGGGCACCCGTTTCATTCACTAGTATGGGATCTCGTACAATATCTTCTTGACCCGCTTTGGCAATGCCAAAGGGATATCCTTTGGCAATATCAAAAAAGTTGTCTGTGCGCAGTTCTTGGCCGCTATCGGCTTCCACTGTGGCTCGATAAACGTCAAAGGCATTTTTCCAACTGAGCTGGTTAATGATGGTTTTTTCGGTTTGTGTTGCCACCACCGGACCTTCCAGCCTTTGCCAGCCATGGCGGACGCCTAGGCCGCTGTGCAACTGTAAAAATGTGACCAGGGCCGCATCTTGGAAATAGCCTTGGGGGCTAAACAGGCAGGGCTTTTGCTCTAGCGATAGGGAGCCCGCGCCACCCCCTAGATAATTAATAGAATCTCCCAGGCTGTCATACATTTCTGAGAGAAATGTGCCAATATTGCCGGTCAAACCATCTACCAGCAGCAACGCTGTGGCAGGGGGAATATCGCTGGTATGGTCCAAGCTATCCAAAATAGGGTCAAAGTCCGGTAGGGCAATATCTGACTGATCTAAGCCCTGAATTAGGTAGGTGTCACCCAGAATCGGGAAAGCATTGACGACGACGCCTTGGGTAGATTTGCGATCGCCCCCAATCACAGCCGGAAACACCCCGCCAATAAAATTGATATCCGCATCGCATAGGGCCTTGATCAAACCTGGGATATCCAAGTCCGCCGCTTCCCCCACAAAAATGCACACAGTGGACGGCGCCGCATCTAAGGGCGCAATCACTTGCTGACAGGTTTGCCGCACCTGGTCTATGGAAGGATTGTCTAGGTACATAGTTGTGTACTGTCTGGGGGTAAGCAAACAAAGGCACGTATGCCCCGATGGCGGCACGATATGCCCCGATGGCGGCACGATATGCCCCGATGGCAGTATGCCGATGGCACGGTATATGCCCCGATGGCACGTATGCCAATTGCACGATGTGTCTAGATTGCCCGAAAATAGGGCGTTATTAAAGCTATGGGCGTTTTTTCAGTAGAACTACCGTTGCAAATTCAGGGGACGAAATCGTTAAAAAAAATAACAGTTTGCCCCTGGCAGATAAAATCATTCCCAGCCTCCCGACCGCCGCTACTTAACCCGAAGCCGTTGCCTAAGGTAGATTACAGAGTGCCAGACTCTAAATCAGCAATGGCTAAATCCTCGACTCCACTAAGCTACGGATTTCTGTTGACGTTAGCGTAATCGGGTTATTGCGATTTTTAGTGCGCCCAACAATACGTTCTAAATCCGAGGCTTGTACGCCATACTCCCCTAGTTTGGGGATGTTTAACGTTTCAGTCCACTGCCACAGGATTCTACATAAAGCGTCCCCATAGTAGCCCCGATCTTTGCCAGGGGTGCCGTCTAGGAATTCACCCAGCTTAGCCATTTTATCGATGGCGATATCATTGGTTGCCCGCTGCTTTAGGGCGGTCCAGTTGGTTTCATTGGCGGCTGCCAGCAGGGTGCCACAAACCACGCCGTGGGGAATCGGAAAAAAGCCCCCCAGCGGCGAGGCCAGACCGTGAACAATGCCTAACCCCGCATTGGCTAAACAAATCCCCGACAGTAACGAACCATAGGCCATGGCTTCGCGCACGGCTAAGTCGCTCGCCCCACTGCCACAGGCCGCCAATAGGTTTGGCCCTAGGGCCGTGAGGCCACTCCAGGCAAGGGCATCGCTCAGGGGGCTTGCCGTAGGCGACAAATAGGGCTCCAGTAGCTGGGTAAACGCATCTAAGCCACAGGCTGCTGTGACCTGGGCTGGGCAAGTGACCAACAGCTCACTATCGATGATGACGCCATCAGGAATAAGATTTTCATGGCGAATAGATTTTTTAAACCCCTGGTCGCCCACCTCACTAATCACCGCATTTTTAGTGACTTCACTACCCGTGCCCGAAGTGGTAGGCACCGCTAGATAGGGGACTTTGTCTCCCCCATGGGGGATGCCTTTGCCGACACCTTCCAGGTGGTCCACGATGGAGTTGGTGTAGGGCAACATGGCCGAAATCGCTTTGCCTGCATCGACAACACTGCCCCCACCAATGCCGATAACGGCTTGAATGCCCTGGTCGCGATAGGTGTGACAAGTCTGATCGATAAAATCTGGGGTGGGTTCTCCAGCGCAGTGCAGAATCTCATAGGAAATCCCCACCTGTTTTAAGCTGGCTTCAATTTGGGCCAGGTGGCCAGTTGTTTGTAGCGATTTTCCACCAATCACTAACAATAAACAGGAGGCATTTCTTTCCTTGAGCCAGGTAGGAATCAGCTTGCGTTTGCCAGCACCAAAATAAATCGGTGGGACCTTGGCAAAGCTAAAGTCTGCAAATACCATGGCGAAACCTCATGCTAAGGGGCAAGAACGGTGTAAGCTTTTCCCTGTCTGGGCTGGGCCATCCAGTCGGCAACGGTTTCCCGCCAGGTGAGGTAATGCTGCGTTTGTTTGTGGGCCGCCGCTCCATCGGCTGTTTCGTAGGCCTCGTACAGCATAAATTTTGTCGGGTCTTCCGGGTCTTGGAGAAAATCAAACCGAATATTGGTGGGTTCTTGTACCGAACCTAAGTGGTTGGCCTTTGTTGCTGCAATAAAATCATCCACGTGTTCAGGTTTTACAAATACATGGACGCAGGTAACAACCATAAATGTCTCCTCTGAGTAAACCGTCAGCCGCAGGGTGAGCACAGCCCACCTAATACAGGAAAATACCGCCCATAAGCCTATCGATTTCCCCGGCAAGGAGTAACTTGCCGCAACAAAAGTTGTAAAAACTTACCGACTAGCAGCCCAGACCCTAAACCTTTATAACGGTTGCGCCTTTGACTCTACACCAAAGATACGATCGCAACGCAGTCCCTATCCCTATTTTCTATGACCCCCCAACTCACCCTCAATTTGGTGCAAGGTTCGGTGCAGTTTAACTTTTCCGCAGCGGCGGCCCAGGAACTCAAAAATACCTTAGCCACCTTAACTCAAACCCTCAAGGCATCGGCGGCAGCTACCGTAGGTGCAGGCCGACCGAAGCCCGTAAAGCCCACCGAATATCGCCACACGGGGGATGTATTTTTAGAAATTTTTTGTAACCCCAATATTTGGCCTAGTCCATTTGCGGCCAAATTACTGATCACGGTACGAGACGACCGCATGCGGTTAACCACCGAGGCCGAACTCACCCGCATTATCGAAGACGTAAATATTTATCTAGAACAATACGCCTAACAGTTAAATACCCTCGTAGGAATAGGCACTAAGCACTATTCCTACGAGGGTATCGAACGCAAAAATCAAAAACCTTTAAATAGGGCATCCATAAGGGAGTGCCCGGACACCACCTTATACGACTTCTACATCGATGGGGCCATCGGCGGGCTCAGGTTGCTTGGGCTGCTGAGGCTGGAACTGGAACATGGTGTAGACCACATTACGGCGAATGCCGGTCATCATGTCCAAAAAGACTTCGTAGCCTTCGCTCTTGTACTCAATCAGCGGATCCTTCTGACCATAGCCGCGCAGACCCACGGTTTCCCGGAGGGCGTCCATCTGCTGTAGGTGCTCACGCCACAGGGTATCCACCTGTTGCAAGATAAAGAATCGCTCCGCTTCCCGCATCAAACCGGGCTTCATCTTATCCACCTGGCTTTCTTTAATGTCGTAGGCAATGTGCACTTGCTCCCGCAGGAATGTCTTGATTTCACCCATGGACAGGTTCTCAAGCTGGTCGGCGGTGAGATCCTCTAGCAGATAGATAAACTCTTTGACCTTGCCAACAATGTTGTCTAAGTCCCATTCCTCTGGCGGCAGCTCTGGATTGATGTAGGCTTCGACGATGTCGTCCATGGTTTGTTCGCCATAGCCGATCACCAGTTCCTTCAGTTTGTCGCCTTCGAGCACCCGACGACGTTCGGCATAGATAGCCCGACGCTGGTTGTTCATTACCTCGTCGTATTCAAACACTTGCTTACGAATGTCGTAGTAGTAGGTCTCTACTTTCTTCTGAGCCCCCTCCAAAGAGCGCGTTAACATCCCCGACTCAATGGGCATGTCTTCTTCCACTCGGAAGGCGTTCATTAGGCCCGCCACCCGGTCTCCACCGAAGATACGCAGCAGGTTGTCTTCCAAACTGAGGAAGAATTTAGTAGAACCTGGGTCACCCTGACGACCGGCTCGACCCCGTAGCTGGTTATCAACTCGCCTAGATTCGTGGCGCTCAGTACCAATGACGTGGAGACCGCCCAATTCAATTACTTTGTCGTGCTCAGCATCGGTGAAGTCTTCGTACTCCGCCAAAATCTGCTTGTACACTTCTCGCAGTTTTTGGATGGCGGCGTCTTCCGTGGGGGCTTTCTCCGCAGCGGTGGCAATTTTGTCTTCGGCTTCTAGTTCCGACAGGCTCTGGGGGCCGTAGGTCTTAACGGCAAAGGCAACGGCATCCTTCAGGGCTTTTTCGGTGTCGCTGGATAGGTCAGTGGGGAAAATTTCAGGTGAGGCTTTCCAGGTTTTTTTCTTTTTGCCATTACCTTGGAATCCCTTGGCCGAAGTGCGTCCACCCCCTGCACCAGCGACCTTAGCGACGCCAAAGCCCTGCTCGTCTTCAGGACGAACCACCTTGGGCATCAGATATTCCCGCATTTTTAGACGGGCCATATAGTCGCCGTTACCACCAAGGATAATGTCGGTGCCGCGACCGGCCATGTTGGTGGCAATGGTCACTGCGCCGCCACGACCGGCCTGGGCCACAATTTCCGACTCTCGTTCAACGTTTTCGGGCTTGGCGTTGAGCAGATTGTGGGGGACGTTCAACTTTTCCAATAGACCGGAGAGCAGCTCCGATTTTTCAACGCTAGTGGTACCCACCAGCACCGGGCGACCGGTCTCGTGCATTTCTGCACATTCCTGGGCCAGGGCGTTCCACTTGGCGGCTTCGGTCTTGTACACCACGTCCGATACGTCCTTACGGGCGATGGGACGATTGGTGGGAATAATCGTAACTTCGATGTCGTAAATCTTTTCGAATTCGGCTTCTTCGGTTTTAGCCGTACCGGTCATGCCCGATAATTTGTCGTACAGCAGGAAGAAGTTCTGATAAGTGATGGAGGCTAGGGTTTGGGTCTCTGGCTGAATATCCACATGCTCTTTGGCTTCAATCGCCTGGTGAAGACCATCGCTCCAGCGACGACCGGGCATTACTCGCCCGGTAAATTCATCAACGATCACCACTTCGTCATTACGGACGATGTAATTAACGTCTTTAACAAAAAGTTCTTTTGCTTTAACGGCATTAAATACGAAGTGTGCCCAAGGGTCTTTGGGGTCAAATAGGTCCTTCACATTTAGCAGATTTTCCGCCTGTTCAAAGCCTTCGTCCGTCAGCAGGACGTTGCGGGCTTTTTCGTCCACTTCGTAGTGGGTTTCTGCATCTAGCTGGCGGGCGATGTCAGCGGCCCGCTCGTATTTTTCCTGGGGCCGGTCTACCTGGCCGGAAATAATCAGAGGCGTGCGGGCTTCATCCACCAAAATGGAGTCCACTTCGTCGATGATGCAGTAGTTAAATGGGCGCTGTACGACTTCTTCAATGGAAGAGGCCATGTTGTCCCGCAGGTAGTCAAAACCGAATTCGCTATTGGTGCCGTAGGTGATGTCGCAGTTGTAGTTTTTGCGCCGCTCAGCTGGACTCATGCCCTGCTGAATGAGGCCCACGGATAGGCCTAGGAAACGGTGTACCTGTCCCATCCATTCAGCGTCGCGGCGGGCTAGGTAGTCGTTGACGGTAACGACGTGTACCCCTTTGCCCGATAGGGCGTTGAGGTAGGCCGGTAGGGTGGCCACCAGGGTTTTTCCTTCACCGGTTTTCATTTCGGCAATTTGGCCATCGTGGAGGACCATGCCGCCAATGAGCTGTACGTCATAGTGACGCATGCCCAACACTCGCATACCGGCTTCTCGCACGACGGCAAATGCCTCGGTGAGTAAGTCGTCGAGGTCTTCACCCTTCCCAAGGCGTTGTTTAAATTCAACGGTCTTACCTCGCAGTTCGTCGTCGGAGAGGGCCTTGATCTCGTCTTCGAGCAAGGCAATTTCCTTGACGTCAGGTTGGTAGCGCTTGAGCTTACGGGCGTTTGGATCGCCTAAAAGTCGTTTCAGCATGTCTGGGCAGTAAACGGCGAGTGTGGGTACTATACCCCGATACCTATCTTATCTAGATATCCTAAGTCGATAAACCCCCTTCTGTACCCCCTGCTAAGGGACGGTTTCCCCCACTCGCGCACTGATTGATTTTAATTGTTTAAAGTGTCCGTAATCTAGTTAGTCTGGGCAATGACTGTGGCAACCTAGGACGGATGAGGTCTGGGGCCAGGTACGCATGCATTGCCGGTTAAATCGCGTTCATTCTGCACCGTTGCGTGCTGGCTTACGAAAGCTCTACAGGGTGTGTTGGGGCATCGGTCTGACTACGTTGGGGAGTGGTTTGGGGAGTGGTTTGGGGGCGGTGGCTACGGCCCAGTCGATTGTGCCTGGGGAGCGTACCGAGGTCGATCAGCGGGCTGCTGACTATTGGATTACCGGGGGGCAGCGTTCAGGGGACGGTGTGAACCTGTTCCACGGATTTGAGAAATTTGGCTTAGTTGCCAACGAACAGGCGACTTTTTCGGTGCCCGCGGGGGTGGCCCATGTGCTGGGCCGCATTAGCGGCGGTGATGCTTCTTTAATTGATGGCCAGCTGCGTCTGGTGGGCAGCGATGCGGATTTATTTTTGCTCAACCCTGCTGGCATTATTTTTGGGGCAGCGGCGACCTTGGCGCTGCCCGGTGATTTTTTGGCGACGACGGCAAATGAAATTGGTTTTGCCGGGGGGACTTTTCCTGCCATGGGCGCGGTGGACTATGGCTCATTGTTTGGAGACCCCATGGGGCTAGGGTTTGCACCTAATGGCAGCGCTGTGCTAGTCAACGGTGGAAATCTGGCGGTGGAGTCCGACGCGGGTGTGTCGTTAGTGGGCGGTCAGCTGGTCAACACCGGCAGCCTTGCTGGGGGGACGGTCACTCTGGCGGCGGTGTCGGATGATGGGGCCTATGTGCGATTGAGTCCGGTGGGGGCTGTTTTGAGCTATGACGTGATGCCGCAGCAGATGACCGGCGGCATGGCTGCAGTTGATCTACCGGGTTTGCTGACCCAACCATCCGTGGCGTCGGCCACTGGCCTGGTGGTGACTGCTGACGGTAGCCTGCAGCTGGCGGGGGCGACGCTGGATCTGGCTAGCGGTATGGCCTTATCCACTGGCGAAATTACGGGCAGTGCGATCCAGCTATTGGGCGATCGCATTGGTGTGCTAGGGGGCACTGTGACCGCCTTCGATGGGGGCAATATTTGGCTGGGGGGCAGTCGAACGGGCAGTGGCCCGTTGCCCAATGCCGAGTCTATTTACGTGGCACCTGGGGTAACGCTCAGGGCCGATGGCCGGGGGGCTGGTGCGGGCGGCAACATTGTTTTGTGGTCCGATGAGAGTAGTCGTATTTATGGGGATGTGTCCGCCCAGGGGGGGCGCCAGGGGGGTGATGGGGGCTTTGTGGAAACCAGTAGCCGTAACTTTTTGGCGGTAACCCAGGGGCCGGATGTGTCATCGGTGCGGGGCAGCCCAGGGCTGTGGCTGTTGGATCCCTTTGATATTGAGATTCGGGATAACCGCACCAATGAGAATTTTACCCCCGGCGCTCCCTTTACGGCGACGGGGTCTCCGGCGGTGTTAGATGTGGGGATATTGAGCCAGGCCCTGGGGAATGGCAGCGTTGTTGTTGCCACCGGCAACGGTGGTACAGAAAGTGGCACAATTAGTCTTCTGGATCCGCTGACCTATGATGCAGCACCTGGGGCCACGTTAGAACTATCGGCCGCTGGTGATATTGCCATCAATGCATCCATTAGCCCTGCGAGTGCAGCCTCCGGCCCGCTCAACCTTGAATTACAGGCCGATAGAGACGGCCAGGGGACGGGGGCCGTTACCTTTGCCGACAATGTGGTGGTGAATACCGCTGGTGGTAGTTTGTTGGTGAGTGGTAATGGTGAACAGGTTCCCGGTGGGGCCGGTGTGTCGCTATTTTCGGGGGTGGCGGTGGAAACCAGTGGGGGCAATATTGATATTGTGGGCCGGAGTGGAAACGGTGTTGGCATATTGCTCGAGGCTAATACCCAGTTGAACACTGGGGGCACAGGAGACATTTCGCTCACGGGCACCAGCAGTACGGGCATTGCCATTGATATTGATACCAATGTCACCACTAATAGCAACTTGTTGCGTCTGGACGGGCAGGTGGGGGATCAGACGCGGTTGGCAATTCAGTCGGTCTCTCCTTTGGTCGATAGGGCCGTGCAGATTAATGCGGTGGGGGATGTGGACGTTGGGTATGTGGATGTGTCAACGAGCATTGATATTACGACGACAAACTTTTTGCGGGTGACAGCGACCAATACCCAAGGGCAAAGTTTGTTGGCTCCCGATGGGATTCGCATTAGCCATGGGGGGGCTAGCCAAACGCCCTTTATTGTGGGGGATGCTGGGAGCAATGGTACGGCGGGTGCGATCGCAACAGATGCGGGCAATGTCATCAACCCAACCCGTTCTTTCCTAGAAAGTTTTTCCCAGGGCACAATTCAAATTTTAACCACCGGGTCTGACCCCAACGATTGTCTGGGCGACTGCAATGAGGACGACGACATTGCTGGGGACAACGGTTTAGATGACGATGATGTCCTAGACGATGCCTCCGATGACGCCCTGGACATTGACGACGGTGGGGACAACGATGGCAATGGCCCAGATGGCGACCAGGACGACAATAATGGCAGCGACGAAGAGGACGATGAGCGCCGGGATGAAAATCGGGACGACGACGATGACGTAAACCAAGGGAATGATGGCTTTTTCGAAGTCTTAGACGATACGGAAATTACCGCCGAAGAACTCGCCATCAAAGAAACGATTTTAGCCCAAGAATATTCTCAATACTTGGGGGTGAGGGCCGAGCGCAACCTGCCATTGGTGGAGGTGCAGCAAAAACTCCATCAGGTCGCCACCCAAACGGGATATACCCCCGGCATTGTCTACATAAACTTTGTGCCGAATACCCAAAATTTCCCCAAACAAATCCTCGAACTCAATAAGGAGAACTATTTATTAGAGTTGGTTCTAGTCACCGCCGGTGCCCCCTCCCAGCGTCTGACCCTAGATATTACTAAAGGCGATATCCAAAAGATTGTTGCTCGCCTACAGCGGGGGGTAATCAATCCTTCCTTTGGCCGTCGTTATTTACGCCCAGCCCAAAAACTTCACCGCTGGTTGATCGCTCCCCTCGAAGACTCCCTCAGCCGGCAAGACATCAACCACCTAGCATTTGTTCTCCCCTCTGGTCTGCGGTCGTTGCCCTTAGCCGCCCTCCATGATGGCGAGACCTTTTTGGTAGAACGCTACAGCCTTGGCATTATGCCCAGCGTTAGCCTCACCAACATTGACTACCGTGATGTTAGACAAGAGGAAGTATTGGCGGCAGGTGCCTCCACATTTGTCGATCAGCCAGATTTACCCGCCGTACCTTTAGAACTAAAAACCATTGCCGATACTCTTTGGCCTGGTCAGTTCTTCCTCAATGAATCCTTTACCCCAGAGCAACTGATC
This sequence comes from Leptothoe kymatousa TAU-MAC 1615, assembly GCF_018739865.1. Taxonomy (GTDB): domain Bacteria; phylum Cyanobacteriota; class Cyanobacteriia; order Phormidesmidales; family Phormidesmidaceae; genus Leptothoe; species Leptothoe kymatousa. The sequence continues at coordinate 891,955 of NZ_JADOER010000004.1, forward strand.
ACTAACCGCCAGCGCAAAAGCCAAAGTATTTTACACCTAGCTACCCATGGAGAGTTTCGCGCCGGCAGCCCGAGTAATTCCTATATCCAGTTTTGGGACAGACGGGTCACCCTCGACCAGCTGCCTAACCTCAGCCTCAACGATCCTCCCATAGATTTGCTGGTGCTCAGTGCCTGCCGCACGGCCCTCGGGAGTCCAGAAGCAGAGCTAGGCTTTGCTGGTTTGGCCGTACAGGCGGGGGTGAAAACGGCAATGGCTAGCCTTTGGCGGGTGGACGACATCGGCACGGCCGGGTTAATGACCGAATTTTATGCCAACCTGCTCAATAGTTCCACGCGTGCAGACGCGTTGCGCCAGGCTCAATTAGCCATGCTGCATGGAGATGTTACGGTAGATGCTGGTCAGTTGATTTGGACCGATGGAGCCTTGGCCATGCCCCCAGCCCTCGTGTCAGAGTCACGCACGGTTTTGACCCATCCGTTCTATTGGGCAGCCTTTACCCTCATCGGTAGTCCTTGGTAAGGTGGTTTCGTATCATTCAATACAAATCTATTGATGCTAACCATCAATAGATTTGATGGTTGCACCTGGTTCATCTGTGTAGTCTAGGGGCATAAACTTTCCCAATGCCTTTAGTCTATGGGGCAGGGTCAGGCAATGTTTTCTCATAGTTTTAGGTTCTATGGATTTTCGCACTGTCCAATTTCGCTACACAGAGGCATTGTCCACTCAGGATTTAATTCAACTTCGAAATTTATTTAATCAGTCGGCGTTTTGGGCCGTTGGACGTAGCCTTGAAGACCTGGCTATGGCCATTAGCTGTAGCTGTCCAGTGGTCACCGTCTGGCATCAAGAAACCCTAATTGGCTTTGCTCGGGCGACCTCCGATGGCGTATATCGCGCCAATATCTGGGATGTGGTCATCCACGATGATTACCAGGGCGCTGGTTTGGGGAGAAAGCTCGTGGAAACCGTCATCAGCCATCCCCACATGAGTGGTGTAGAACGCACCTATTTGATGACCACCAATCAGCAGGAGTTTTATCAGCGGGTAGGGTTTTCAGAAAACCAGACAACGACAATGGTGCTCTTAAATCAGCCCTTGGAAGAACTGCCGCTGCGTCAAACAGAAGACGTTGTTGCATAACAAAAAAATGGGCTAACTTAGCCCATTTTAAAATTTTCTATTGGTTTGTCGAAGAAGCCTGCTGCTTAAGGGTTAGGCTTCTTCGGCTTCGATCTTCTCGCGACTGTCATCCCAATAGGCGCTGTAGGTCCACTCTTCCTTCATGCCTTTGTCAATCACCTTCCAGCGATAGATGGCTATTTCAGGATTAACGCCCACCTCAATCAGCTTGGCACCCATGTAATATTCTGTTTGCTTTTTGGTGCGGGCTCTCATAAATTCTGACTGGCTTTTTGAAATTAGCTTCGTGATATGAGCCTGGGTCGGTTTCTTTCTTGCCATGGGATAAAAATGCGGTGTGAATGGCTGGGCAAAGTGTGGCCAATGGAAGCGCGGCTAGAACTAGCAAGCAAGCTCCTTGGAAAATTAGTAATTGGCCGGGGGCTGAGATGGAGGTGTATCTGGATAGGAGCCAGGATCTTCATCGGAGGAGGAGGCCGGTCGAAAATCAGTGTAGCTACCTTCGTTCGAGCTTTGGGGTCGGGGCTTAACATTCAGCGGTGGCCGCTCCCCGCGAAGGTTAGGGTCATCAGAAGACTTGGGTAACCCCCCTAAACTATGGCCAGCGCCATTGCCTGAGGGGATTGGTGGCTGATCCATGGGGCCCTGGGGTGGACGCTGAGGGCGATTGCTGGGGCCGCCGCCGTCGCCGTCGTAACGGGGTTTGGAGTAGAAATTATCTGGGGGATTGGGACGAGGTGCTGGTCGTGTCGGACCTGCGGGGCGACTGTCGCCATAGTTGTTGCCGTAACTATTGCTGCCCGGCCTTTCTGGAGGTCGGCCTTGTTGGTCGCTAGGTTGTAGGCGAGCGGGAGGACGACGATCTTCGTAGGGGGGGCGTTGCGGCTCCAATGGGCGAGACTGATACTTATCTCCATAGCCATCTCGGTAGCGATCGCTTGGAATGCGAGGCTGTCTGGGGCCGGGAGAATCCCAATCGTCTAGTTCGGCGCGATAGACACGGCGTGGTGGCCTTTCCTCATACTGGCGGGGGGGGCCATCCCGTTCCGCCGGGCGAGTACGACTGGAATCTCGCTTGCTAATGTCATTAATAATTAGGGTGGTGAGCATGCCCACCAGCATTACCTGCTGAAACGAAGCTAGTAGCTCCATATTTAAGTGGGCCAGCAGGAAAATGCCCGATAGCAAAAGCAAAATGGAGTACACCTTATCAGAGCTGCGCTCGTAACCAGGTTTGAGCTTGTCTAAAAAGAACAGTCCAACTGCGCCCAGAATCAATATTATTCCAACTAGCAGTGGGACCGGAGTACCAAAATTCACAATTGCTTCCTCGTAAGATAGGGGGCCCTCTAACAGGCGCTCAGCCTAAAATAGCTACCCATAGCCACCAATTCTATCCTAGCGGGCAGCTTTGAATTTGTCCGAATGCAATTGATTGAATCGATTCAATTAATTGCATTGGCCATAGCTATTGCCATGTATGGCTTTAGCTAACCATGATGGTGGGCCCTATGGGGCCTGGGTAGCCTTAGCTAACCATGATGGTGGGCCCTATGGGGTCATGTATGGCTTTAGCTAACCATGATGGTGGGCCCCATAGGGCCCTATGGGGCCATCGCTCCATCTAAAATTCAAGCTTTTGGGGTGGAAATCAGCTCATAAATGCTGGCCTGGATGATTTTCGGCCTGATGTGGCCGTGTCAGGGTTCGACAACGTGCCCCTACGGCTCATTTGGCTCAGCTTGGCGCACCCATAAAAAAGAGGTACAGCTGAATAGCTGTACCCCTAATATCCTTAATGCAGAAATCTGGATGTAGAAATCTCGTAAAACCTGACCTTAAACGCACCTATTGAAAAGTCAACGGTGGATCAGTCGCTACGACAAATTAGATGATGGCGTTTGCCAATAGAGACTAACGACTAATTTTATCCCGCTGACTAATAAAAACGACGGCGACGGTTGCAGGGATAACTACAATGACGGCACCTGCTAGAAGGCTTAAAAGAAAATTAGTTAATGATGGTGTCATGGCCTCTACTCTTCAGATCAGCAAACGTTTGTAATGCTTGGTTAATATAGTATCGAGCAACGTTAACCTTGAGAAGTCTTTTGGGGGAGGCAAGTTGTGATTTTTCGCGGTTTAGAATCGTTAAAGGCGTTTGATACAAAGAGTTTCTGAGATTTTTGGAAAGGAGTGGACTAAGTCCCCTAACTAAGCTTTACAATCCTTAATGTGGTTTAACTTCCTGGAGAGGTGACATGGCAATATCGGGTATTACGATTGGCAACTGGATTGTCGGCCCTCTGTTGGCCGTTATGACCCTGCTATTTATTTTTCGTATCGTATTGACCTGGTACCCCGAGGCGGAGTCCGCCAAGTTTCCTTTTAGTCTGGTTTACTGGCCCACGGAGCCTTTGTTGATTCCGGTGCGCAAGGTGGTGCCCCCGTTTGGTGGGGTGGATATTTCGCCGATTATTTGGGTGGCCTTTATTAGCTTGTTGCGAGAAATTTTAGTCGGTCAGCAAGGGCTGCTGAGGATGTTTTAGACCTGGTAAGCCCCATGGGTACCACAGGGTTACTAAAGATGTTAGAGACGCCTCAAGTAGGACATATGTATGCACAATAGAGAGGCCCCCTATTAGAGGACCCGGAGAGACCATTCGTGCCTTCTTCTGCCGCTGCAACGACGCTACTTAAAGATCCTGAGCGTTTAGATGCCCGTCTCAAGGAAATTCCCCAGGAACCGGGGGTTTACTTTATGCGAGATGGGGACGAGCAGATTTTGTATATCGGCAAATCCAAAAGTCTGCGCAATCGAGTACGTTCCTATTTTCGAGACAAGCACCACCACACCCCCCGCATCAGTGTGATGGTGACCCAGGTGGTGGATATTGAATTTATCGTCACCGATACGGAAGCCGAAGCCCTGGCGTTAGAAGCCAACCTGATTAAGCAGCATCAGCCCTATTTTAATGTGCTGCTTAAGGACGATAAGAAATATCCCTATCTCTGCATTACGTGGTCAGAGGACTATCCCAGAATCTTTATTACCCGTAAGCGCCGGAAGAAAACTAAGCGCGATCGCTACTATGGTCCCTATGTGGATACGGGGTTGCTGCGCCGCACGCTGCACATATCCAAAAAAATCTTTCCCCTACGCCAGCGGCGCCAGCCTTTGTTTAAGGATCGTCCTTGCCTCAATTACGATATCGGCCAATGTCCTGGCGTATGTCAGCAGCTGATTACGCCTGAGGATTACCACAAGATTGTGCAAAAAGTGGCCATGGTGTTCCAAGGGCGTGTGCAGGAACTGGAGTCGATTTTGACCACCCAGATGGAAAAGGCGGCTGAGAAACTAAACTTTGAGCAGGCGGCGAAGCTGCGGGATCAGATTCGTGGGTTGCAAACCCTGGGGGCTCATCAAAAAGTGGCGCTGCCCGATGACACCATTTCCCGAGATGCGATCGCGCTTTCCGGTGACGACCAGCACACCTGCATTCAGCTGTTTCAAATTCGAGCTGGGCGTTTGGTGGGGCGATTGGGGTTTGTAGCAGAAACCGAATCTGGGACGCCGGGGCAAATTTTGCAGCGGGTGCTAGAGGAGCACTACCCCACGGTGGATGCGGTGGAAGTCCCCAGCGAAATCATGGTGCAGTATCCCCTGCCCGATGCCGATATATTGGCAGGGTTTTTGTCTCAACAGCGGGGGCGCAAAGTCACCATTGAAGTGCCCCAGCGACAAACCAAGGCCGAGCTGGTGGAAATGGTGGAGCGCAATGCCCAGTATGAACTGGCCCGCACCCAGCGATTTGCCGATCGCAACAACCAGGCAATGCAGGACCTCGCAGAAATTGTCGATCTACCGGGGCAGCCTAAACGCATCGAAGGCTACGATATTTCCCACATTCAAGGCTCCGATGCGGTGGCGTCCCAGGTTGTCTTTGTCGATGGGTTGCCGGCCAAACAACACTATCGCCATTACAAGATTAAAAATCCCAAGGTGACCACTGGCCACTCCGATGACTTTGCCAGCATGGCCGAGGTGATCCGCAGGCGTTTTCGCAAGTATGCCGAAGATACGTCCAAAGAGCGCATTGGCAACCCAGACTGGCCCGATTTAGTCATGATTGATGGGGGAAAAGGCCAACTTTCGGCTGTGGTGGAAGTTTTGACGGAGCTAAACCTGCTCAGCGAGCTCCACGTGGTGAGTTTGGCGAAAAAACGAGAGGAGATCTTTTTGCCTGGGGAGTCAACGCCGCTGCCCACCGAGGCAGAACAGCCTGGGGTGCAATTGCTGCGTCGTCTGCGGGATGAAGCCCACCGCTTTGCCGTCAGCTTTCACCGCAAAAAGCGCACAGATCGCATGCGGCGCTCCCGCCTGAGCGAAATTCCCGGCCTGGGCCACCATCGCCAAAAGGTTCTGTTGGCAGAGTTTCGCTCCATTGACTATATCCGTGAGGCCAGTGTCGAACGACTGACGGCGGTATCAGGCGTGGGGCCTAAGCTGGCTCAGCAGATCTATGACTACTTTCACCCAGAATCATCGTAACGGTTGAGGACGCATGGGTTCCATGGCCCTTAATCCTCGAAACTCACCCGACCACGCATTGCTTTCTTCTGGCTACGCTTTGCTTTACTGTCTAACCGTCTTTTTTTAGCCGCCTTGCTGGGTTTGGTGGGTTTCCGTTTTTTCTTCACCACCATGGCGGAGCGAATTAGCTGCTGCAAGCGTTCGAGGGCATCGGTTTTGTTGCGGAGCTGGGTGCGATAAGTTTGGGATTTGATATTGACGATACCGTTTTTGGTAATGTGATGGTCTCTCAGAGATAACAGACGAGTTTTGTAATGCTGGGGTAAAGAGGAGGCTGCTATGTCGAAGCGTAGGTGAATCGCCGTGGCCACCTTATTAACGTTTTGGCCGCCCGCGCCCTGGGAGCGCACCGCTTGCAATTCAATCTCATTTTCAGGAATTGCCACCTGACCAGAAATCCTAAGCATCGTCCAACTCCCTATTGCCCTAGTGTCAGCATAACCAACTACACTGAATTCTGGGCGTTGCTGAGCCCCGGTATGATTGCATCTGTCAAATTCAGGTGATTAGAACGTTTAACAGATCGGCCCATTCCCTACATCAGCAACGGCGAATTCCGTATCTACTGCAATGTCCCATGGCTTTGTTCGGTTACCTTCAGCGTCCCCTGCGCATAATCCAGACGCTGCTGTCGGTTTACTACGCCTACATGCTGGAATATCGAGCCGAACTCATGTTTTGGGTGCTGTCTGGGTCGTTCCCCCTAATTCTGATGGGGCTGTGGCAAGAAGCCGCCCGCAGCGGCCAGTTTGATCTGGACCCAGACACCGTGGTGCGCTATTTCCTAGCGGTTTTTGTGGTGCGGCAGCTGACGGTGGTTTGGGTGATTTGGGATTTTGAGCGAGAGGTCCTAGAAGGCAAACTCTCCCCCTTGCTATTACAACCCTTAGATCCAGGCTGGCGTCATTTCTGCTCTCACCTGGCCGAGCGTTTAGCCAGGCTGCCCTTCATCGCCATACTGGTGGGACTATTTCTCTGGCTATACCCCGTTGCTCGCCAGCAGCCGGCCCATTTATTTTGGGGCCTATTGGCCACGGGACTGGCCTTTTGCCTGCGGTTTTTGATGCAATATACCTACGCCATGGTGGCCTTTTGGGTAGAGCGGGCCACGGCCATCGAACAGTTTTCGTTTTTGCTATATACCTTTTTCTCGGGCATGGTGGCCCCGTTGACCCTATTTCCAGAGGCCGTACGGACCATCGTCTTTTGGACGCCGTTTCCCTACTTGATCTATGTGCCTGCGAGTCTGCTAGTGGGCTTGCCCATAAAGATTGGCCAAAGCATTGGCGTCACCTTGATATGGTGTCTGATCTTTTGGCTGCTGAACCGTTTGTTCTGGCGGTTAGGCCTCAAACACTATGGCGGTATGGGCGCGTAGGGGGCCAAAAGCCTTAGGCACATTGCATACGTACGTATATGTAGAAAGCATAAACTTAAGCATGTCTGTACGAAGCTAATATGTGATTTGTTTATATTAGATTTGAAGACAATTAAAGCTGCTTTATAGCCTACTTATTTAGGCTGTTTAGTTGAATATTTTTGTCAAAGAAAAGCGGTTATCACCCATCTCTTAACTAACACTTTACGGACTACTCTTTAGCAACAGATTAGAGTGGTATTGAGCGATAGTTCTGATAGAAAAACGCTCAAACGGCTGATGTTTGATAGAGGTAGCTTTTATTACATTGGTGGACGTGCATGGTGATTATCACAGCTGCCCGTTCTACTAAGTAAAATTCCTACCGTTCTTTCTCACTCAATTTAGGTTTATCCCTGACCCACTCAGCCTTCAGTATTAAAGAAGCTTCCTGAATTGTTTTTATTATGACTACTATCCAACTTGACGTACCCTCCCTATCTAAAGGGGTTTTAGATTCTGTTTCTGCATTGTCTGGGGGCTCTACTGCTCAAAATTATTCTCAGAAGCTTGAGGCTGAGCAACTGAATCAGTTGGATTTAGCTGAATTGATTAATGTCTGCCAACGTCACCGTTATCCTGAGCAGGCTCCTTTTGCGGAGTTGATGCGACGCTACAGATCCCATGTGGAACGTCAGCTTTATCATCTTGCTCCCGATTGGTCCGATCGTGCTGATCTCGCTCAGGAAGTTTGGATTCGCGTCTACCGTAACTTAAGTCGTTTACAGTCGCCGGTAAAGTTTAAAGGTTGGATGAGTCGTATTACTACTAATCTTTTCTACGATGAGCTACGCAAGCGCAAGCGTCACGCGGGTACCTTGTCCTTGGATGCTCCTCGTCATTTAGATGATGGTCAGGTTGATTGGGAAATCGCTTCAGAGGATCCGAGTCCTGTGGACACAATGATGACCCATGAGTTCTATGAGCGTTTGCAAGCTGCGATCGCTGAGCTGCCTGAAGTGTTTCGGACCACTATTGTTTTAAGAGAAATTCAGGGCCTACCCTACGAAGAGATTGCGGAGATTACCGGTGTATCCTTAGGGACGGTTAAGTCCCGCATTGCCCGGGCTCGCTATCGTCTTCAGGGTGAACTAAAGCGTTATATTGATGGTCAGCGCTCTGCCTAATGCCGATGGTGTTGCTGGTCCATGCCACTGTGGGCAATTTCTAGACCTGCGGCATGTTTGCTTGATTGGTGCATCCCTTGTATCAGCAGTAGCCAAGATATTTTTATGATTTGAGTTTATTTGTTTTGTCATAGGTTCAATGTGATTGTTACTTTCTGATTTGGAAAGTTGAGGTCGCGGCTGAACTAAAAGACTGTCTAAATTTTGTTATTGCTCCCTGGGTCGTCTAACGGTTCAGGGAGCAATTTATTTGGGGTTGTTTTGGGCTATGGCCATGGGGCTGCCTGGAAACGTGTTCAATTAATGCTGGTCTCACCCACCATGGGGAGGTTTAGGTTTGAGCGGCCCTGCGTTGCCCAGTGTGGGTTGATGGCTAAACGGCCCTCGGGCATTGGTAGGATGACATTAACGCCGAAGGGGAGTAGTGACATTGCAACGATATTTCAGGGTATTGCGACTATTTTGGGAAGTTGCGATCGCAGCTGAATTAGAATATCGGCTCAACTTCGTCATTGCGGCCCTCAGCAGCCTGACGGCCCTGGGGGGCAATTTATTCGGCCTATTTTTGTTTTACCGCACGGGCTATCAATTTCAAGGCTGGCAGTGGCAAGAAGCCCTGGTGGTGCTGGGGGTGTTTACGATGCTGCAGGGGTTTGCCGCCACATTTCTGAGCCCCAACCTCAACCGCATTGTCAAACATGTGCAGGAAGGCACCCTAGATTTTGTCCTGTTAAAACCCATTAGCTCCCAGTTCTGGCTATCCACCCGAACGATTTCTCCCTGGGGCTTTCCCGACCTGGTGTTGGGGCTGGTGATGATTGTCTACGCCGGTACTCAGCTCGGGTTAGGTTTGGACCGCTACTTGGTGGCGATTGTGCCCTTGGCTTTGGGGTTTATGAGCCTGTATAGCCTGTGGTTTATGTTGGGAGCCACCAGCATTTGGTTTGTCAAAATCTACAACGTTACCGAAGTGTTGCGGAGCTTTTTGGAAGCTGGCCGGTTTCCCATCGTCGCCTATCCCGCCGCGTTTCGTATCTTTTTCACCTTTGTCATTCCAGTGGCGTTTCTCACCACGGTGCCTGCCCAGGTGTTTCTTGGGCGCATTGAAGTCACCTGGCTAGCGGGGGCGGCCCTACTGGCCATGGGATTATTCTTTATTTCCCGTTTGTTTTGGCGGTTTGCCCTCCGGTTCTACACCAGCGCCTCTAGTTGAACCCTGGGCGTTGTATGCAACCCGGCGATACACTGTATTCTCATTAGCCTATATTCTCTTCCATGAAACGCCAATTCCTGTTTGTTAGTCTGTTGAGCGTAGGGTTGTTATCCGCCTGTAATGGCAATCCTCAGGGAAACGAGAATGAAAAGACCCTAGTTATTTTGGGCTCCCTCACCGGTGTTGGCCAAGAGATTGTTGAGGAGGCCTTTGCCCCCTTTACCGCCGAAACGGGGATTGAGGTGGTTTACGAAGGCACAGACGCCTTTGCCACCGTACTTCCCATTCGGGTCGAAGGTGGAGATGTGCCAGACCTGGCTATTTTTCCCCAGCCCGGTCTAATGAGAGATCTGGCTAGGGAGGGCGTCCTCACACCGCTGGGGTCATTCATGGACCTGGATGCGTTAAGCGAGGCCTTTGGGCCTGACTGGGTCGAGCTAGGGGCCGTGGACGACCAGGTGTATGGGGTTTGGATGCGGTCCGATCCAAAAAGCTTGGTGTGGTATAGCCCGACCGCATTTGAAACCGCTGGATACACCGTGCCCACTAGCTGGGATGAGCTGATGGCCCTGGGGGAAGAGATGGCGGCGGCGGGCACCACTCCCTGGTGTTTGGGGATGGAAAGTGGTGACGCCACCGGCTGGGTGGGGACAGATTGGGTGGAAGATATTCTGTTGCGCACCGCTGGACCAGAGATCTACGACCAGTGGGTGGCCCATGAGATTCCGTTTAATTCTCCCCCGGTGAGGGAAGCGGTCAAAATATTTGGTGATTTGGTCCGTAGCGATCGCTATGTGCGCGGCGGCGCGGTGGGGGCCATTAGTACCCCATTTGGCGATGCCCCCGCCCCGCTGTTTGATCAGCCACCGGGGTGTTATTTGCATCGCCAGGCCAGCTTTATTACCGACTTTTTGCCCGAAACGGTGGAACCGGGCCAGGATACTCGGGTATTTTTGCTGCCGGGGCAAGAGGCCGCCGCCCCTTTGCTCACCGGGGGCTTAGTGGTGGCCATGACCCACAACACCCCGGAGGCCCAAGCGGCGATGAACTATCTGACCACGGTTACCCCCCATGCTAGCTGGGCTGCCCGTGGCTACATTAGCCCCCACAAACAGGTCGATCTGTCCCTCTATCCTAACGATGGGGTGCGGCAAATGGCAGAGGTGCTAAACCAGGCCGAGACCATTCGGTTTGATGGCTCTGATTTGATGCCAGCGGCCGTGGGTACGGGCACCTTTTGGACTGAGATGGTGAACTACGTGAGTGGGACGGACATGGATACGGTTCTGTCGGCCATTGACGATAGCTGGCCCGAGCCATAATCCTCAGCCGTTAATTCGTAGAGTTCCAATGGGTGATTGTAATAGTCTTCGGTGTGGCCCAAACACCGTAGGTTTAATCGAGCCATTACCCGCTGCGAGCGAAGATTGTCGGCGGTGGTGACGGCGTAGATATTGTCCAAGCCCACCGTGGTAAATCCATGGTGCAAAAGGGCCTGGGCGGCTTCGGTGGCATAGCCATAGCCCCAACTCGCGGGGCGAAAATGCCAGCCAATTTCGATTTTGTCGCTGTCGGTTTTGTCGTTGTTGGGGAGCGGTATGAGCAAAATGCTGCCAATGGCCCGGTCAATGGCTCTTTCGACTACGGCCCAAACGCCGAAACCGTGGACTGTGCGATCACAATAGCGCTGCAGCCGCTCTTGGGTAATCCGAATAGAGGCATCCGCATCCCCCGACAGCCAGCGCATCACCCGTTTGTCACCATAAATATCGTGGGCCTGTTGGGCATCGTAAATGGGACGCCAAGGACGAATCGTTAATCGCTCAGTTATCAATCGCATGGGGTAGGATGCTGGTCTAGTTCGACAGCTGCCCATTGTGCGGCAGCGATGGCGAATATTCTAGCGACAGGAGTTTAAAACGCACCGTCGAATTAGTAATTATTGAAGATTCTGGTGTTGCCTCGGGGCCGATTGCGCCCATACCTATGGGCGATTAACCAATGACCACAGGGGATGGGAATCCCCCTGGCGTCGAATTTTTGCCAGCTGTGCTTCCAGGCGTTTGCGCTCGAGGGGGGAAATACCCAGGGTGAGATGGCGCAGCTCCCGTACAACCAGGGTGCTGGCCAGCCCCACACAAAGAAAGAACCCCAGGGAGCCAAGAAAGTTATATTTCAGGCCGTAGTAGACCGAGGTCCAGGTGAAATAGTCCAGCAATAGGCTAATCTCGGCCCGCAACTGCCATAGGGTTAGGGGACCCACCGTTAACCAAACAGCAACGGTTAGCCGCCACCAAAGCGTTAGAGAATGTTGCCGCAGTGCTTCAATGGCTCTCTCGGTGGCGATATTTGAATAATGGTGATCGATGTTGTTAGGACTATTGGAGGATGTCACGGGTTGTCAACTGCCGATACCCCTAGTCTAACGCTAGGGTTACCTACTCCGCCGCCGGGGCAGGGAGTTCTGTAATAGACTCAGACCGACCGCGCCACCAGGCTAGGAGGGTGCTGGCGATGAAAATACTGGAATAGGCACCGGCGATAAAACCGACGATCATGGCGAGGGCAAAAAACTTAAGCGTATCTCCACCAAAAATAACAATGGCGAGCAGCGGTAGGACCGTGGTCATGGTGGTGTTGATGGAGCGCCCCAGGGTTTGATTCACCGCATCGTTAACGATGTCGTTTACGCCTTTCTCCGGCATCAGCTTAAAGTTTTCTCGAATGCGATCGTAGATAACAACGGTGTCATTCACAGAGAAGCCCACAATGGTGAGCAGGGCCACAATAAACAAACTGTCGGCCTCATAGCCGGCCACAAGACCAAGAATGGCAAACACGCCTAGGGTAATGATGACGTCGTGCATAAGGGCCAATAGGGCCAGCACTGCGTAGTCGAACTTAAATCGCAGACTTAGGTAAATGGTGATGCCTGCAAAGGCCACAATCAGAGACAGAAGGCCAGCGGTGAGCAGCTGTTTGCCGATGGTGGGGCCGACCACATCGATTTTGGATGAATTGGGATCCACCGCACCTAACGTTTCTGCCAGGGCAGCCCGGAGAGTGGTTTGTTCATCAACGCTCAGGTTGCGGGTCCGAATCGATAGGGCCTGACCAGAATCTCCCACCAGTTGCAGACTGCTGCCCTCTAGACCCTGCCCATCTAGAATTGTGCGAATATCGGCAATCTCAATGGGATTTTTACAGATTGTTGCATCGCTACAGTCGCGCTCTATTTGCAGTCTAGTACCGCCAATAAAGTCCAACCCAGGTCTAACGGGCCCTTGGAACTGGCTCCAGGATAAGGCCATGGTGGCGATGCTAATACCAATCAGCAGACCGGAAACCAGCCACCAGATCCCACGTTGTTTAACAATGTTCAGTTTCATGATGGTTGGGAATTAGAGGGCAGATCGGTGTCCAGGCTGGGGGCAAAATAACCCACCTTGCGGAACTGGGGGAAGCTAATGATGAAGAATAGGAGGTTGCGGGTGCAGGTGAAGGCGGTAAATAGGCTCACCGCAACACCAACCGCCAGGGTGAGGGCAAAGCCTTTAACCAGACCGGCACCAAACCAGAACAAAGCACCGCAGGCAATAATGGTGGTGATATTACTGTCGAGGATGCTAGAAAACGCCCGATAAAAGCCTGACTCTACGGACCGATAGAGCGTTTTTCCGGCGCGCAGTTCTTCCCGAGTGCGCTCAAAAATGAGCACATTGGCATCGACGGCCATGCCGATACTGAGAATAAAACCGGCAATACCGGGCAGGGTCATGGTCACCCCAAGAATGTTGTAAGCGGCCCAGGTGAGCAAGGCGTATACCACTAAGGCGATGTCGGCCAGGATGCCGGGCAGACGATAGTAAATGGCCATGAAAATAAGCACCAAGACTAGGCCAGCCATGCCGGCGTAAAGGCTGCGTTGGATGCTATCGCGGCCTAGGGTGGCACCGACGGTGCGGTTTTCGACCACCTCTACGGGCACCGGTAGTGCCCCACCCCGTAGCTGAATTTCTAAGTCCCTAGCGGCTTCTGCGTTAAAGCTACCGGAAATGGTAGCGCTATTGCCGGGGATGCCAGTGGAGGCATACTGCACGTCAACGGTGGGGGCGCTGATTAAACGGCTGTCTAGAAAGATGCCCAGCACCCGCCCGGTGCCGGCAATGTTGCGAGTCATGTCCGTAAACAGGGAGCCACCTTCGTTATTGAAGTAGATGGATACTTCCCATGATTGACCACCGGTGCCCCTGGGGCTAGCTAGGGCATCGGTGAGCTTGTCGCCCTTAAGTTCGGTGTCGTCAAACAGCTCCAGCAACGTTTCTCGGCTGGTCTGGAGCGCTGAGGTGATTTGTTCGAGTTCGGCCAACTGCTCTTCAGTGATGTTTTCACTGCCAGCGGCCAAAATGGTCGCCTGCTGAATTTCTTGCTGGCTAATAATGTCTGAAATGGCCCTCAGTTCGCCCTCGGTGCCAGGTTTTTGGGAGCGAAATTCTAGCTGGGCGGTGCCCCCCAAAACTCGCTGGGCCTGCCCTGGGTCGCTAACGCCGGGCAGTTGAATCAATAGCTGGTCTTGGCCGGAGGTTTGGACGATGGCTTCGGATACGCCCAGTCCGTTAACTCGGTTTTCGATTACCCGCTGGACGGCTTCGAGCTCCCGCTCGGAAATTTGGGTAATCTCTTCGGTGGTCAGTACTTGGAGGGTAAGTTGAGAGCCTCCCCGCAGATCTAACCCTAACTGTGTGGGTAGCTGCACAATGGTAAACACTGCTGCGATCGCAAGTCCAACAATGACAACCAACATCGAGCGTTGTTTACCCATGGCTGTTCTCCGTCCTATCCATACACCAGTTCACGTAAGCTCTCCAACAGAACATCCTAGTATAGGTTGCCACTGATGCCCCATGAATCTCCCACAAAACTAAAAAAAGCACAGAGGACCCAATTTAAGCCCCTGTGCTGCATGTCTAGCGACGATGGCCTAAACCCGAGCCGTCATCATTTTTTCCACCGCTTCAACAATTTGCTTCGGCTGCACAATCGTTAAGCTTTCCAAACGGCCATTGTAGGGCGTCGGAATATCCTGGGAAGACAACCGCATGACCGGCGCATCGAGCTCATCAAAGAAGCGATCGTTGATGGAGGCAATAATCTCCGCCGCAATACCGCCTGTGCGCATGCACTCTTCCACAATGATGACCTTATGGGTCTTGCGGATAGATTCACCGATGGTGTCGTAGTCAATGGGCTTCAGCGAAATCAGATCGATCACTTCAGGATCGAACCCCTGGGCTTCAATGCCCTTCACCGCCTGCAAGACATGGTGACGCATGCGGGAATAGGTCAAAATCGTTACATCCTTACCCGGGCGCACCACATCGGCCTTATCCAGGGGCACCAGGTATTCATCGCTGGGCAAATCTTCCTTCAGGTTGTAGAGCAATACATGCTCGAAAAAGAGTACCGGATTCTTATCGCGAATCGCAGACTTCAATAGCCCCTTAGCGTTATAGGGCGTAGAGCAAGCCACAATTTTCAAGCCAGGTACCGCCTGAAAATATGCCTCCAGACGTTGGGAGTGTTCTGCCCCCAACTGACGACCGACACCCCCCGGTCCGCGAATCACCATGGGAATGTGATAGTTACCGCCCGATGTGTAGGGCAGCATGCCTGCATTATTGGCAATTTGGTTAAACGCCAATAGCAAAAAACCCATGTTCATCCCTTCAACAATGGGTCTCAGACCAGTCATCGCGGCACCCACCGCCATGCCAGTAAAGCTATTTTCTGCAATGGGGGTATCTAGCACCCGCAGGGGGCCATATTTCTCATAGAGGCCCTTGGTTACTTTGTACGAGCCGCCGTAGTGGCCCACGTCCTCCCCGATTACAAAGACGGTCTCGTCCCGGCCCATTTCCTCGTCCACGGCTTCCCGTAGGGCATTAAATAAAAGTGTTTCTGCCATTAGATACCTTTGATTTCCTATTAACTGCGTGGTTTATGGGGCTTAGTCTTCAGCAAAAATGTAGCGATGTAGCTCCTCAGGGGATGGCTCAGGGCTGGATTCAGCGAACTTCACCGCGTCTTCCACATGGACTTCAATCCGCTTTTTGATCGCCTTTAGCTCGGCATCATCCGCTAGGTTTTGCTCAATTAAGTAAGCTTCCATGCGAGTCAGGGGATCGCGTGCCTGCCATTCATCCTTTTCAGCCTGGGATCTCAGTTCATCTGGATCGGCTAGGGAATGACCTCGGAAGCGATAGGTGAGACATTCAATCAAGGTGGGGCCTTCCCCAGCGCGGGCCCGAGCCACGGCCTGCTTAGCCACATCCCGCACAGCCAGCACATCCATGCCGTCAACCTCATAGCCCGGCATCCCAAAGACGCTGGCCTTACGATAAATCTCAGTTTGGGAAGAAGCCCGCTCATGGGCCATACCAATCGCCCACTTATTGTTTTCCACCACAAACAAAATCGGCAACTTCCACAGAGCCGCCATGTTCAGACACTCAAAGAATTGACCGTTATTCGTGGTGCCATCGCCAAAGAAAGCGGCCGTAACTTGATCTGCGGAGGCATCGCCTAGGGCATCGCGACGGTAGCGGGACTGAAACGCGGCCCCCAGGGCAACCGGGATACCTTCACCGATAAACGCAAATCCGCCTAGCAAATTGTGCTCTTTGGAAAACATGTGCATGGAACCGCCGCGGCCTTTACTGCAGCCGGTTTCCTTACCAAAAAGTTCAGCCATAACAGCGTTGGCCGGAACACCCGCACTGAGGGCATGGACGTGGTCGCGATAAGTGCTGCAAACGAAGTCATCGGGGCGCATGGACTTAATTACCCCACTGGATACAGCCTCCTGGCCATTGTAGAGGTGTACAAATCCGAACATTTTGCCCCGATAGTACATTTCGGCACACTTGTCCTCGAAGTACCGTCCCAGGACCATGTCCTCGTATAGCCTCAGGCCTTCTTCTTTATCGATCTTTGCTGAAGTTGCTTGAAATGTGGGTAATATCCTTTCCTGAACCATTGGCTTGCCAATTGCCTCGCCGCAATACAAATTATGATTATTCCAAAAAAGTGATCAATTCATGATCAACTTCGAGAATGCACACCAATTATCTAGCCTTATTGGTCGCAATTGACCGTTTCCAATTTTAACGACAAACCGTTTGGCTAAAGGGCAAATGTACCTTTCCCGTGCGGAAATAGCGTGAATATTCACTTAGATTAAGTTGATGCTGGATAATGTGTGTTAAGCGCTATGATGTCTGGCCAAGTGCCTATTCAACTAAATTCTATTGATATACCCTGCCATTATGAATAGCTAAAAATTAATGCTGTGATTGTTCCAGTTACTAAATCAATTATCTAAAAAGTTTGATTTCTTACTGTAGGCTTTCAAATATCAGCATTTCATAGCTATTATGTATGCGGTTTTTAGTAGATGACTGTTTCCCCTTGTTGGTTTGGTACTTTCTAGGCATCACTGATGTCTAAGGCTGCTATCGAGCTGCAATTTCAGGGACTGGCGTTGCTATTCCGCAGGCTGACGTGAACTGTCCAATCTAAGTGATTGGAGCGTTGTAAACCTTGGGAAATTCCTGCGGTTCGCAACGGTTGAAGGTTGGCAAGACGGCAAAGTCTGTATATGTTGGGGTGCTGCTGACCCTCGGCATGACTTTATCTGAAAGATGTTGCTCTACAGCGCGTTTATCCAGATCGGTCCATGCTCCAAATCAGCAACGGCTAAGTTGACGTCAACTCAGATGCTAAGGAAGTCACTGTGCAAATTCCGCTAGATTACTACCGAATCCTGGGACTGCCCATGCAAGCGACAGCGGAACAACTGGAGCAAGCTCACCGTGACCGCACCCTACAGCTACCCCGACGAGAATATTCGGAGTTTGCAATTCAGTCGCGCAAGCAGCTGATTGATTCGGCCTATGCCGCTTTAGAAGATTCCAGCAAGCGTCGGGACTATGATTCGCACTTAATCGCCGCTGGGGGGCCGGCTGCCATCGAACCCGTATCCATAGAAATCTATGAAGGGCAGTTAATTGGTGCTCTTTTGGTGCTATTGGAGCTGGGCGAGTACGAGTTGGTGATTCGCTATGGACGTCCGTATTTGAGTAGTGGGTCTGGCCAGTTGGGTCAAACGGCACAGGAAACCCTAGCGGATGTGGTGTTGACCATTGGCCTAGCTTGTTTGGAGCTAGGTCGAGAACAGTGGCAACAGCATCAGTATGAAAACGCTGCGGAATCGTTAGAAACCGGTTATGAGCTCATGTTGCGGGAAAGTCTGTTCCCCGCCATGCAAGCGGAAATCCAAGCCGACTTAGATAAATTAAAGCCCTATCGAATTCTGGAGCTGGTCGCTCGACCCTTGGGAGACAAAGCGGCTCGACAGCATGGTGTCGAGCTATTGAAGTCGATGTTGGCTCAGCGAGGCGGGATCGATGGTGCCAATGACGATGCATCGGGTCTGGGTGTAGAAGATTTTTTACGGTTCGTTCAGCAGCTGCGCAGCTATCTCACCTCGGCAGAACAGCAGGATATTTTTGAGGTTGAAGCTCAGCGACCTTCTTCTGTCGGTCTTTACTTATCGGTGTATGCGCTACTGGCTAGGGGGTTTGCTCGGCATCAGCCCAATCTAGTGCGTCAAGCGAAGCAGCGGCTTGCGCTATTGACGGAGCGCCAGGATGTTTATCTGGAGCAGGCCGTATGTGCGGTGCTGCTGGGGCAGACCGAAGAGGCGACCTATGCGTTGGAACGCAGTCACGAGCGGGAACCCATTTCGTTTATTCGCGAGCATTCTGCTGGGGCCCCCGATCTGTTGCCTGGCCTGTGTCTATATACGGAGCGCTGGTTGCAGCAGGACGTTTTCCCATTCTTTCGCGATTTAGATCAAAGTAGCGTCACCCTCAAGGACTACTTTGCCAATGAGCAGGTCCAAGCGTATTTAGAGGCGATGCCCCCCGATGATGTGGCCCCGGCGCCCATACCCGGTAGATGGGGCGCAGCGCCGCCACCGTCCGATCCTGGACGCTGGGGTGCCGCACCTGGGGGCGTGGCTCCTGACTATGGTGAGGCACCTACCTACCGACGTTCGTCGGGGGCTGGGACCGCCACGGCATTTGGTGTGGGTGCGGCTGCGGCCGGTGCCGCCGGAATTGGCGCGGCTGGGGCTGCGGCCATGGGGGCTGGGATCGGCGCGGCGGCATCTACGGCTGCTCCACCGCCACGGCCTACCTATACGGCTGAGCAGGTTTCTAGCCTTTCCCCTGAAGGTTCCTTGGATGAGGTGGAACCTGTCTCTACCATCGCGTTTGATGATGGCGGCGACGATGACGACGACGATGAGACGTTGCGGCGACGCTCTGGGGCTCCAAAGTGGGGCCGGTTGGCCCTAGTTTTGTTGCTTGGCCTCCTGGGGCTGGGGGTGTTGGGCTTTATTGTGGCTCAGCTGTTGGGCTGGGTCGGGGCGCTATTCAGTGGGCCTAAGCTTAAGGGCGATCCCTTAGATGTGGATGTGTCTCGTCCGGCAATTGAGCTACCTGCTGAAGAGGGTGTCTCTACGTCCACGAATGTTCAGGTGATTGCTGAGGAAACATTGCAGTCTTGGTATCGGGCTAAGGGGGAAGCCATGGGGCCACAGTGGAATGTGGAGGCGCTATCTGACATATTGCTGGAGCCCGCCCTGTCTGACTGGACCGGTAGGGCCCAGAAAAACCAGAGCCAGGGATATCACGTGGAGTACGAGCAGACGATTCAAAATATTTTGGTTGAAGAGGTCGCCGAGGATCAGCTCAAGGTCACCGCTGATGTGGATGAGACGGGGCAATCTTACTTATTTGGTGCGCCGGATGGGTCTACGTCTTTTGAAGATCAGCTGACGGTTGAGTACAGCTTGCAGAAGCAGGACGATAAGTGGATGATTGAGTCCTTTGCGGTGCAGTGATGGTGATTTTGGCGGTGCTGGGTCTCCCGCTGCCTCGATGGAAAAGATACTGATATAGGCGTGTTGGATAGATCGCTTGTGCCTTTCGATCAGCACCAGTTATTGCCCCACTTTACGGCTAAGCGGGTGTCGGTAAATCGTCGTCGCCATTTTGAAGTAGAAGGGCAGCGGTTGCCTGGGGTCACCACAATTTTGTCGGCTACGAAGCCGCGGGAAGCTAAGGAGCGTCTATGGCGCTGGCGCGATCGCATTGGTGCCGAAGAAGCCAATCGCATTACGGCTAAGGCCTCCCGCTCGGGCACCCGCATCCATAAGGTGATCAAGGCATACCTGCGCCAGGAAGAATGGTCCTTGCCGGAGGGGACCGAAGGCTTTTGGGCCTCCATTGAGCCAGTGCTGGAAAATATTGACCAGGTGCTGCTGGTGGAGGGGGCGGTTTGGCACCCGCTAAAGTTTGCCGGATATCCTGATGCGCTGATGGTGTACGACGGGCAACTGTTGGTGTGTGACTGGAAAACGGCGCGCAGACCGAAGCAGGAAGACTGGATTGAGGATTATTTTTTGCAGGTGGCGGCCTACTGCTGGGCGGTGAACTGGGTGTATCGTGACCACGGCATTAAGGTGGAGCGGGCCATGGTTGCGATCGCATTAGAAGACAGTCCGGCCCAGCTATTTAAGTTAGAGCCCGAGTCCCTAGGGCACCATTGGAGGCAGTTTCAGCAGCGCCTGCGTCAATACTATCGATTTCATGCCCTCAAGGGCTGAGCCGGCTCAGACGTCTGAGACGCCAATCATCGATTGCGGGTATCCCAAAGTACCTACCGCAGGATGGTGGCACTAGGACCCCATGGGCAGCCGATTCCAGCAAAATTACGGGGTATCTAGGCATTCGGTCGTATTTCTCTTAACACTCCTTTAATTGCCGACGGAGAATACTTTGGTATACTCCAATCAAAATTACTACGAGTAAACACGGAACCTGTTCCCGTAGTCATCACTTGTAAGGAGCCCCATGAACTTTCTCATTCCCTTTATTGTTACCTGGTTGATTACTACGATTGCTCTAGTAATCATCACCTTTCTACCCACTGGTGTTGAGTCTGATAGCTTTGGCAAAACTGCCATTACGGCCCTAGTGTTTGGTGTGCTCAACGGTATCGTTGGCATCGTAGCTAGCCTGCCAGTATTAGGCGGGTTGGTTTGGCTGGTCACCCTGGGTGGGTTGCTGCTAAACCTAATTTTGTTTGGCCTATCTGCCAAGCTCGTTGAAGGTTTCCGCCTCCGCTGGGGGATCTGGAGCGCAATCATTGGCGCGTTCTTGCTATCCGTCATTACCTCTGTTTTGGGCGCCATCATCTAACTGATGGAGATAGGGCGGCAGGGCTAGCAATGTGCGCTGCCGAATAATTTTGGCGTCTATTGGCCGCTAAGAAATAATTTAAAGAAGGGGCGCCTAGCGCTCCTTTTTTATTGTTTGGCCTATGTCAAGTTCTAGCCATTTGCTATAGCTAGCGTGAAGTCTAAAACTTTTTGTAGTTCTCTATACTATGATGAAGACATTTAACGTTAGATAGTGAGTCATCAGTGATGTTGACCATTGTCTACGTTGCTTAGGACGAAGGCTGATGATACTCGTCCCACCCAGGTGTCACCTTGCCTTCTTGACTAGGCGTTTTGCTTAGGAGCTGAGAATGTATGGCTGGGCTTGAAAAAATGCGCCGGTATGATGCTGTTGCGATCGCAGATTACTATCGCTTTCGTCTCTTAACCGTATTCTGGCGAGCAATTTCCGTAGCCATAATGCTAGGCAGTTTTGTCCTAGGGCTACTGTTCGATCGGGTTTTTAGATGTCAAGAAAAAAATGAACCCAAGCGGGCGGCGCAGCTGCGCAAAATATTAACGGACCTGGGACCCACATTCATTAAAGTTGGCCAGGCCCTTTCCACCCGCCCGGACTTGGTGAATCCAAGATTTTTAGATGAGCTGATCAAGCTACAGGATCAGCTGCCCCCCTTCGATAGCTATGTGGCTAGCCGCATCATCGAAAAAGAGCTGGGACGCACCACGGACGAAATGTATAGCTACATTTCCCCTGAGCCCGTGGCCGCTGCCAGTTTGGGGCAGGTTTACAAAGCTCGGCTCTACACCGGAGAGCAGGTGGCAGTTAAGGTGCAGCGCCCCGGTTTGGTGCCCATCATTTGCCGTGACCTCTACCTAATGCGTTGGGCCGCCGGGTGGCTTGCCCCCTGGCTACCGCTGAACTTGGGCCATGACCTGACCCTGATTGTGGATGAGTT
Source organism: Leptothoe kymatousa TAU-MAC 1615 (assembly GCF_018739865.1). Classification (GTDB taxonomy): domain Bacteria; phylum Cyanobacteriota; class Cyanobacteriia; order Phormidesmidales; family Phormidesmidaceae; genus Leptothoe; species Leptothoe kymatousa. Next base: position 913,717 of record NZ_JADOER010000004.1, read on the forward strand.
TGGCGTCAAGCTATTCGAAGAAATTGACTACCTAAACGAGGGCCGCAATGCCGAGGCCTTTGCCGCCAACTTTGCCGATGACCCCAAGGTCAAGGTGCCTTCCATCTATTGGCGCTATACCAGCACCCGAGTGCTTACCCTAGAGTGGATTGACGGCATTAAGCTCACCGATATTTCGAAAGTGAAAGCCGCTGGCCTAGATTCGGATGAATTGGTCACCATCGGTGTCTCCTCCGGTTTACGGCAGCTGCTAGAGTTTGGCTTTTTCCATGCCGATCCCCATCCTGGCAACTTGTTTGCCATGGCCGATGGCTCCATGGCCTACATTGACTTTGGCATGATGGATCAGCTGGGTCAGGAAATGAAAGAAACCCTGGTGGATTCCGTTGTGCACCTGATTAACCAGGAATATGACAAGCTGGCGGATGATTTTGTAAAACTGGGCTTTTTGACCCCAGATGTGGACGTACGTCCCATCGTGCCTGCCCTAGAAGCCGTGTTTGACGGTGCCATTGGCGAAAGCGTGGGCAATTTTAACTTCAAAAGCATCACCGATCAGTTCTCTGAGGTGATGTACGAATATCCGTTTCGGGTGCCTGCCAAGTTTGCCCTAATTATTCGTTCTCTGGTTACCCAAGAGGGGTTGGCCCTCACCCTAAATCCAGAGTTTAAGATTGTGGAAATTGCCTATCCCTACGTCGCCCGACGGTTGCTGATGGGAGAAACCGCTTCTTTGCGTCAGCGCTTGTTGGAAGTCCTCTTTAAGGACGGGCGTTTCCAATGGCAGCGTTTGGAAAATATGATTCGCATTGCCCAAAGCGATCAAGGCTTCAATTTAATTCCCACGGCGGGTCTAGGCATGCAGTTTTTAATGTCGGAGGAAGGCCGCTATTTGCGTCAGCAAATTTTGTCAGCCCTGACCGAAGACAATCGTCTGCATACGGAAGAAGTCTTTCGCCTATGGCAGCTAGTGAAGGATGACCTGCAGCCAGATCAGCTATTGGAAGCGGCGTGGGGCGCCCTGGCCGATTTCTCAAAAAATCAGGCCGCTGCCCTAGTGCCCACCGAGTTAACATCCGTGTTCTCGGGCGCTGGGCGCTAAGCTGAATTTGTCGGCTCCCAACATAAAGTGGGCCGATTTTCTCAGAAATCTAGGGTTCGGAAGTCGGAATATCCTCTATTTCTAATTTCCGGCTTCGACCTTAGCCAAGATTTTCTCGGTAATAAAAATTAGACCCCGATTTTTACCATGGCTCGTTATGGAGAGGGCCTCTCTCATGGAGAGGGCCTCTCTCTTTGATGGTTGAATGTTTACGATGGCTCGTAGTCATGGAGAAGACCTCCCTTTTGGCCGTTGGAGCAGCCTGTGCCAAAATTTGGGAATTGTTTCACCCAGCGCCATAGAACAAGAATTTGTGCTGCTATCTGATGCCTATGGTGAGTCCCATCGGGCCTACCATACGGCCCAACACATTAATGAATGTCTGACGCTGTTGGACGCCTTAGACAACAGTGTTACCGCCCAGCAGCTGTGGGTGTTAGAAATGGCCCTTTGGTACCACGATGTGGTCTACCAGCCTAGGCTTCAAGATAATGAACAGCGCAGCGCTGGGAAAGCGGCGGCTTTTTTGCAGGCCCATGCTGTTGCTGCGGTTAGACAAGTGACAGCGTTGGTGATGGCCACCTGCCACGGCATTGACCGTGGGGATAAATCGCCCTTGGCCGCCTGGATGGTCGATATTGACCTGGCGATTTTGGGGGCATTGCCCGCTCGTTTTTTGCAATACGAACACCAGATTCGCCAAGAATATGGCTGGGTCTCGCCAGCTGTATATCAATTGAAGCGGCGGCAGGTGCTATCGCAATTTTTGCAGCGTTCCAGGCTATATCACTCACCGTTATTTTTTGAGCAGTTCGAACATCGGGCTAGGGAAAATTTGTTGTGGTTATTGTCTGATCCGTCATTGCTTGCCTAACCTCTTTGGTGGGAAGGATTTCAATACTCAGGCGTTCAGGAATTGGTTAAGCTAAAGCTAAGAGACTGGCTTGTGCTCTGTAGGGTTAAAACGGCATCAAAACGGAGAGCATTTGCGGGTGAAAGGGTTTTTAAAGGGGCGTCCCCTACTGTGGCTTCTGGGGGGAACTGCGATCGCAATTCTTGGCATCAGTGCAGTGACGTTACGGCGCTATCAAGGGACTCAATACGACATTGAGGCGTTAACGGTGCCGGTGGAGTCCACCGAAGTAACGGTGCGTATCAACGCCAGTGGTGAGGTAGAGGCCTTTCGCACCGTTAACCTAAGCCCTAAAACCGCCGGTGTTGTCGCTGAACTGCTGGTGGAGCAGGGCGATACGGTGCAACAGGGGCAGGTGGTGGCCCGCATGGACATTGATGACCTCAATGCCCAGCTCCGCCAAAACAGAGCCAGCCTAGCCGAAGCCGAGGCCCAACTCCAAGACCTATTGCAAGGCGCCAATCGGCCCCAACTGGCCCAGGCAGAAGCCAATTTAGCAGCCGTCCAGGCTCAGCTTGTAGAATCCCGTTCACGGTTAAGCTTGGCGGAAAGCGATTTGGATCGCGATCGCAATCTCTCAACCCAAGGGGCCATCTCCGATCGCGAATTAGATAACAGCCAAAATTCATTCAATAGTGCCCTGGCCAATGTACGCCAGCTCGAATCCCGCGTAGACGAAGCCCAACAACGGTTGCAAGACTTGGTCGATGACCCCGATCCAGAGACTGTGGCCCAGGCCCAAGCCCGCTCAGAACGTGCCCGTGGACAAATAGAATCCACCCAGACCCGCCTGGAAAACACCATTATCCGTGCCCCCTTTGGCGGAGTCGTCACCCAAAAATTTGCCACCGTAGGGGCATTCGTTACACCGACTACGTCCGCCTCTGAAGCAGCATCAGCCACATCTAGTGCCATTGTCGCCATCTCTAGCGGCTTAGAAATTGTGGCCGAAGTGCCCGAAGCTGATCTCGGCCAGATCCAAGTGGGCCAATCTGTTGAAATTAGCTCCACCGCCTATCCCGATCAAATTTTTGAAGGGGCCGTGCGCTTGATTGCCCCAGAAGCCATCGAGCGGCAGAACGTCACCATCTTTCAAATCCGCATACAGCTTAAGACTGGCCTAGAAGAGCTGCGCTCCAATATGAATGTAGATGTCGCCTTTCTCGGCAATCGCCTCAGCGATGCCCTGGTGGTGCCTGCTGTTGCCGTCGTTACCCAAGGTGGGGAAACAGGCTTACTCGTACCCGGTGACAAAAATAAAACAATTCGCTTTCGTCCCGTTGTCCTTGGTCCTCAAGTGGGCAACCAAATTCAAATATTAGATGGTGTAACTTCAGGCGACCGAGTCTTTGTCGATTTACCTCCAGGGCAAACCTTAGATAATTTGCGATTTAATCGCGATGAACAAAACTAGTCAGTAACAACTTACGGCAAAAAATCAATGGTGCGCCCATAGAGATCCTAGCGGATATCCAAATGCCCATAAGAAAAAGGAGCAAAGGCGCTGATAAAGCGCACCTCACTCCTTACTGTCACAGCAAAACTTGAAACTTTACGAGGGCTGCTAGATTCTTCTAGTTCGCAGCCATGCTCTTAGCAATAGTCAGCGCCACTTCTAAGCTTGTTCCACACGGATAACACCAGGCAAAGGAATAGCTCAGTACGCTGTGTTCTCATTGCTTTAATAGAAGATAGAACGATCATGGTGAAATCCTCCAAATGTGGGTGGTAGTGCTTATCTGGCGATTATTTGTTACTGCCGTCAGTGCTTTTAAGCTCAATCAGCAGTCTGGGGCTGTTATTTTTCTTGGGCTTTTCCTTGGGCTTAGCAGTAGATGTTTCTGCAACCAAAAAGAAAATGAAGCAAACTAAGAAGAAAGGGAAGAATGGCATAGCACAGCTTCTGAAAGGTGAGAATGCGTTCAACAAAACGTCGGTGTTGTTTGGATGTTTTCCTAAGGGACGTTGTGGGTAAATCAGCGAACCGCTTAGGGAAGTCAGCTAAATAACGGATGTTTTATCGAACAATCACAGAATAGCGAAGGCTCACTGTCAATACAATTTGCTTTTATGCAGAGCTTGGTTTGCTTTTGTTGAGGGGGTTAAGCCCTTATTGCTAACACCCCTTTGTACTTTTCTACAAAGCCCAGAATTGTTTGTAGCAATGTTTCAATAGTTAGTCGTTCAATCACCTGGGCCATGTGATTGAGATCATTCCTAATTGTGCATTGTCAGTTGTGAAAATCGGGCTACCACTGTTTTCATGCCTCAGTCAAATAACAGGTGTAGCGATGTCGTTATTCGTTTGAAGAAACTTTCTACTTTTGTACAAAGCCCATAGGAGTTTATTATAAAGCGCGCTGATCTCTTTAAAGAGATCAGCGCGCCTGTTGGGTTCTCTAATAAGAATCCGTTAGCTAGTAGCCCTGGGTATCATTGCCGCCACCATAGGGTGTCCCCGAATCTGATGGTGGGTCGTAGCTAGCACTAGCCGGATTAGCAACCATTGCAAATGTAGGCAGCACAGCTACCGCTACAGCAATGATCAAAGTCCATGATTTTCTACTAATAAGAGTCAACGTTTTTCACCTCCTTGAATTAATGTAGTTGACTTGGTTTTTCAATTTTCTCCCTTGAAATCAGGAGAGTTTGGTAGATGTTGGTTGCACTTTACTGATGTCATATCTAGTATGTTGTTGTCAGGCTTTGATGGGGAGAGATGGCTCGCAACAACAGCAAAGTCTTTAAGTAGTTGTAGTTAAAGGAAAGATGAGTCTGCAACACACACCCTTAAGTTTGTTTTTCTCTCTTGTATATTTCCCACGGGTTAATCGAGCCGCCTCCTTTCCGATTAGGGTGCCCTTGCCGGTTGCCACCTTATCGGTATCTAGTCCAGGGCCGTTATCAGAAATAGTTAGCTCATACAAATTTTCTTTGACCTTGCCCGTGACCGTTAGCCTGGTTGCTCCGACAGCATGTTTGCCTACATTCCCCAAGGATTCTTCCAAAAAACGACAGAGTTTTCGCTTAATATCATTGCTTAAATTGTCCGTTTCCACCGGGTCAAAGGACATTGCCTTGATTTTTAAGTCTGAAAAACCTATCAGTTCACGGGAGAGCATGGCGTCATATACATCCTGAAACAGCTCCTGTAGGGGGCTAGATAGGTCAAACTTTGTGGCCTTATAGCTCACGTCGAGGTTGTCTGTTTTAGTGGCGGCATCTTCTTTAACCGAATCTCCGATATATCTAATTTCACGGTTTAAGTCTTCTAAACAAAGACAGATATCGGGCATTCCAATATTGTCATCTCGGGTTTTCCTAAGTAAACTAGCCAGGGTCTGCAGGGGCCCATTGTGGATAGAGTCAAAAATATGGTCGATGGTCTTTTGACGCTCAAACTCAAGCTTTTTAGATAGATGGCGTTCCTTCTCTAGGGAAGAATCTAACTGAAAAATTAAACGTTCCCATCGCTTCTTGCTTTGGGTGTAGTTAATGTAAATAAGACCGTTAGCCGTTGTGGAAACCAGCGTAGCCACAAGGGGTACCCACAGACCCGCTGCAATAAAGACAAAATAGCTTAGACAGATGCCCAAAGAAACTATCAGTATTAGTGTTATCAAGCTGTTAATGATCCGCGTTGAAAAGTAGCCACAGCTAATACCTAGTCCAGAAAAGACAACGATAAACACATATTGGGCCGTGCGGCTGGTGTTGATAAATGGCCGACGCGATTCAAAACCTTGAATCATTTGGCTAATGGTATGGGACTGGATCTCTACTCCAGTCATCAAAACTATCTTTGAATCGGGCAGAATTGATTTAGAAATCTTGTTTCTTGCAGATGAAAACTTTCTTGGCGAATCCTCTAAACTTAGAAGCACAATTTTATCGGAAACTAGCTCCTTTAAGTATTCCTGTGAGTTTAGTAGTTGGCTTGCGGTAATTACCTCAAATGGCTCTACATTTCCTCGATAGTTAATCAATGTCTGAATGCCGTATATCCGTTTTGAGTTATACCCATAGACATTGGCTAACTTTGAAAGCCCAGATACTTCATTATCCCTAGGAATTCTGGGTATTTCAACTGTGTCCAAACGGACAGTGTCCTTATCTTTAATGCCATTTGCTAGTTCTTGATCTTTGTTGTCGAAATATTGGCTAACAACCTGAAACGCAAAGGAAAGTTTGAAATCCTCAGGTTTACTCGTAGGTGAAAATCCTAAAAGGGCACGTCGAACAAAGCCATCCTTATCGATCAGGATCTGGTTAAACCCTACTTGCCGTTCAATTTGCTCTGAAGATAGGCCCTCCAATGGGGGAGATGGGTCTATCTCGTCATATCTTTCAACGGTGATGAGATTTTGATTGTTACTAATAACATCGAGCAGGGGGGCTTTATTATCACCGATAATATTCTCAGCAACAATATCGGTTCCCACCACTGATGGCTTGGCGGCAAGGATTTTTTGCAGCACCTTTGCTAACTGCTCTGCTTGAATAGTGTCGTCGTCTAAATCTGGAGCGCTCTCCACATAGGGAGCGTCAATTTCAACAATGGTGATGGTACTATCGGGGGCTTCAATTAAAAATTGGTTTCTAAACGCCAGGTACTGATCAAGTACCATAAACTCCAGGGATTGAAATACCCCCAGGGAACGGGCTCCTAAAACAGCGGCGATAATCCCAAACCCCCAAATCCCTATTTTGAGCCTGTCTAAAACTCTTTCCCGTCGAGCTTGCTGTTTCATTAGTCCAGCAACCCCCGTTCGCGGGCGCGAATTTCAGTCAGGCTACGCAGGTTTTTTCCTTCTTTTTTGTCGATTTCTGGATCAATGGCCAGCACGTCGTACAGCTTGTTCCAATAGTGGCGAATGGTGCTGGGCTGGACGTTAAGCTGCTGGGCAATGGCTTTGTCTTGAAGCCCTTCATGGAAGGCTAAGGTGAGCACATCTAGCCACTCCGGTTTTAGTTCAATGCCAGACTTTATGGCTTTGATATCCCGCGTATAGCTAAAGCCTTTCAGGGCTCCATCAATGCGTTGAACCAGATCCTGGCTCGACATGCTTTTATCGACGGTGGTAAAGCCCCCCTGGTGGCTATCGATTTCTGATCGCACCCGCACTAAGGCTTTAACATGGGTGCTTTGGATGGCAATATTTTGTTCAGGATATTGCCTCATTACCTGTCTGAGTAATTCAATCCCATGTTCCACTTTGGCTTCTTCTTGGGGCTCCCCTGGAATAGACAAATCTAAAATTGCCAGGTCTAAACTATGACTTGCTAACTGCTCAAGGGCCTCCTGGGCCGTCTTTGCGGTAACTAGAGTGTAGGTAGGGTAGTTCTGCCTCAGAATGTCGATGGTGCCGCTCAGTACGACTTGATGGTCATCGACGATCAGAATTTTGCCGGTAGGTGCTTCGCTGGAGGAGGGGCCCATGGTTTATGTTCACTATCATTGGCTGCTGTAGATGCTAAAGCATTAACGGTCAATTGCCCCAGTCTGGTTAACCCGTTGTTGCTAAATGTTAATTGCACAAGCTTTTCAAGCGTTCGATTTATCCTTTTAAGGATGCTCTAACCCGAGGGGCAGATACCCTTTGAGAGGATATATCTACACTAAGGTCGCATACAGGTGTTGACAATAATCAAAGCCAGCAATTTATTGCCAGAAAAATGTAAGAGGCTTTGTAGAAAACTACAAAGCTTGTAGGTGGTGTCGTGTTCTAACCATCAATTTCTTGTTGGGCCATCGGTTGAGGACGTATGTGCAGCGGTGTCTACTCCATTTACCCTGGAACTTGCGAGTGGTAATCTTCGACTTTTTTGTGTGTATTCAGAGTTTATTTGCAGTTCAATTTAGTCAGGGTTCCAGGCATTGAAACAGGTAAAACCAGAACGGTTTTACTGGATCTTTAATTCTGAAACCCTTGATGGCAAAAAAGTTAGCTATTGCTGATGTGGGAGATTACCCCATCTATGGGATTGCCATGGGGCATGGGCAAGCCCTCAGTTTGAGTTGATGGCATTGCCCACCCTGTTGCAGATCCATTAAGCGATAGTTAGCTGTGCTTGGACGATGACATCATTGAAGTCCTGATCGCCACCGCCAGACAAGTCTTCAAATCCAAAGGTATTATCCCCTAGGAGGCGGATATGGTCTGCTCCGTCGCTGTTGGCCCCCACAAAGGCAAAGTAAATATCAGGGTCGTTAGCGGTGTCCGTATCTAGTAGAACCTCTGGTCCATCGTTAATGATGATAAAGGGGGCTAGGATGGAGCCGCCTAAAAGCTCTTGGTTGACCTTGGTGGTGGCTTGGTTCTCGACGGTAAGGTCTAGTTCAAGGCGTTGGGACAGGGCTGCTTGGGCGTAGCCAGCTGCGCCGGGACGGATATCGGTAATGCCGTCACCGTTGGTGTCGATGCCCCCGGTTTCATCGGCAATGGTGTAAAAGCCGATAAAGTTGTCGAGGGCCGCTTCGCGGTTGAGGGTAAATTCAGCATTGACGGCTTGGCCGGTAATGTCCCGTAGATCTATCAACTCGCCGTTGGGGCGCCCCTGCAGTCCTGTGCCCAGTGGTAGCGCAGCATCACTGGTTTGGATAGACACTACCAGGTCATCAAAGTTGTTGGTGTCCGGTTCGGTTTCCCAGGAGAGGGTAAATTGGCCTGGATCAGTTTCTTCGATTTGGAGGGTATTTGCGGCAGGAAAGATTATTTGGTCGAGGGCTGTTGTGCCGATATTGAGGGTGTCAACGGTGCCATCGGGAAGCAGATAAAACCGCAGATTTTGGTTTTCCTCAAGGCTGAGGGTGCGAGGAATGTCGTTATTGAATCCGTTGGGGCTATTGCTGAGGGTGGAGAATAGGCTCTGGAAGCGTTGGGTGGCTGCCTGGATATAGCCCGCTTCACCAGGGGCGATGCCGTTAATCAGGCCTAGGTCGTCATCTACGGTGTAGATGCCTAGTTCGTAGGGGCGGTGATTGGATTTGCTAACGAGGTTGACTTGAGCGTTGCCGGCTGCGGTGGAGAGTAGGGTGTTTTCGGAGACTTTGTTCAGACGGCTTACTGGTGGGGTGGTGTCTTCGCCATTGTCGGGAATATTCAGCGGAATAAGAACACGATCAATGCCTTGAATAGTGCCATTGGCGGCTTGGATGTCGGTGAGCCCAGCTATAAAGGTTGGATCGCTTAGGTCCGGTTCGTTATCAATGAGGCGATTGCCAGCTGCGGTAATGGTTGCATTGGTTAGTAAGGTGGCGATGGTGCCATCTGTGTTTACTCCGGGGGAAACGTGGTAGAGCAAAATATCGGTTAGCAGCGGGATGGGGTCGCCGTCGCCTAGTTCGGTGAGGGTGGCTGCGATCGCATCAAAAGCACCCGCCTCATCATCGCCACTAAAACCAAAGTCCTGGGCCAGGGCCACAAAGGCAGCATCCGTAGGGGCGAACACATTTAAATCCGTGTCTGCATCATCCAGGGCCTCGACCAGCCCTGCTGTTTGTAGCGCAGTGAGCAAAATGTCAAAGTCCTGGTTGTTGTTGTCAAACCCTTCGCCACTTTGGGCAACAATCCCAGCGATGGTGGGGATCGGGGGCTCGTTACTGGCAATATCCAGGGGACTCAGAACACGGTCGATGACTTGAAAAATACCGTTATCGGCGGCCTGATTAGTCAGAAAAGAGATAAAACTAGGGTCAACCAGATCTGGCTCAAGATCGATTAAACTATCCCCATTGGGCGTTATCGTCGCCCCAGGGAGTAACGTCGTAATCGTTGTTAGGCCTTGAATAGTCTCTAGCTCTTTCTCTTCTGGAGAAACATGGTAGAGCAAAATATCCCTGAGCAGGGGAAGTGGATCGCCGTCGCCCAGCGGTGTTAGGGCTGCCACAATGGCATCAAAGGCACCCGCTTCATCGTTGTTCTGAAATCCCAGGTCTTGTGCCAGGGTGATAAATGCTGCATCCGTAGGGGCAAAGACAGTTAGGTCAGCATCCTCGGCATCCAGAGCCCCATCTAGGTTTGCGGTCTCAAGGGCATTGAATAAAATATCAAAGTCATTGGATGTGTTATCAAAACTGCCACCGTCTTGACCAAAAATTTCTGCAAGTGTAGCCACAAGTATTTCCTGTTTAGTGTATCTATTCGTTATGGAAAAAATGGTGAGCACGCATAGAAAAAGACGGAACCGTTCGACGATCGGATTAATTTTTTTTGAGTTGATTTAATAAAATAATCTTTGTGTTTTAGAGAACAATTTTTGTTTGTTTGAGGAACAATCTCAATCAAAGGATGTCACCAGGTTTGGTTGCAATTCAACGGGGGGTTGCACCGCCCGAAAACCTTAAGGGGACGGCACAAAAAGTATCTTTAGGTACAGCAGACCAGTGGGGCACGCATGCCCCTTGCCTAAGGCCATAGGCGTTTGGCCTTGTCGGTTAACTGTCGGCGTCACTGAGCCTTGGGATGATTTTAGTTGTCATGTCTAGACAATTCGCCAGGTTTTGAGATTGTTTCAAGTCGTCAATGGCTAATTGTCGACTTCCCCTTCAAATAGGGTGTCCAAAGGCATGGCGTTAATCCCGAGTTGTTCTGTTAAATATCTCGACAACACATCGTTTTGGCCGTGGGTCACATAGACTGTGGTTGCCTTGGTCTCTTTTACTGTCCGAATTAAGCTGGGCCAGTCGGCATGGTCCGATAGGATAAATCCCCGCTCATATCCGCGCCGTCGGCGCGCACCGCGCACCGCCATCCACCCGGATGCAAAGGCCGTTTGGGGCCGTTTAAATCGCTTCATCCAAGTAGAACGATGGCCAGATGGCGGGGCAATCACCAAATCTCCTTGAAACCGATAGGATTTTTCTGTTTGGCTGGTGGGTACGGTGGGAAGCATGTTGACCCCGACCTGTCGATAAATCTCGGTGAGTGCCTGGACTGCCCCGTGGACATAAACTGTTTTGTCTGTGAATTGGGTGAGTTCCGCCAATACGCGCTGGGCTTTACCAAAGGAATAACAAAACAACAGTGAGGGGCGTTCTAAATCACGTTGCCACCAGCGATAAATTTGTTCTGCTGTTGTCGCCCCTGACTGCCAACGATAGATGGGGAGACCAAAGGTGGCTTCGGTAATGTAGGTGTCGCACTCTACCACCTCGAACGGTTCGCAGGTGGGGTCAGCGCAGCGTTTGTAGTCTCCGGATATGCACCACACGTCATCCTTGTGCTCCACTCGGATCTGGGCTGAGCCCAAAACATGGCCCGCTGAATGAAACGATACCCAGGTATTGCCTAGTTTAATCTTGTCGCCATACTGCATCGGTTTGAGGTCGATATCCTGGCCTAGACGCTTGCGGAGGATTCCTGCTGAACTGTGGATGGCGTAGTAATGTTCAGAGCCAGAACGGGCATGGTCCGAGTGGGCGTGGGTGATGAGGGCTGTTTCTACTTTGCGCCATGGGTCGATGTAGAAATCGCCTTGGGCACAGTACAGCCCCTCGGGGCGAACGCTAATTAGGGACATGGGGATTTAGGGGGGAGTTTCCCATTTTATTTCGCCCCGTCATGGTTGGTCGGGCGGATGGGGTTTGGGGGCAGCTCCGTGGGCCATGTCTCCCTTAGGGAATGGTTGGACTAACGCCCGATTGGCACAGTTTTTTAGTGTATGGTGGCTGATCGGCCAAATCAAGTGGTCTGCTGCACAATTTCCATGAAAGCTATAGATGGATTTAATCGATTTTATTTAGCAATCTAGGGCAATATCAAAAGATAAACCCTGTTCTAATTTGGCCTTGGGGGTTTTCGTTGGGAAAATCTTAATGGTTTGAGCCGAATATGGTTTAGGTATCATCTACATTCCTTAGGGGCTCTATGGCGCAGAGCAATCCCAACCGACTAAAACTTTCACAACTGCGGGCGCTGGTAGCGATCGCAAAAACCGGTACCTTTAGCGATGCCGCACTCCAGTTAGATCTGTCCCAGTCGGCGGTAAGTCATGCGATCGCCACCCTAGAAACAGAGCTCGGTGTGATTTTGCTCAACCGTGGTCGCCAGGGGGCCGTGCTGACCCCAGTGGGGGCAACCATTACGGCCGAAGCCGAAGCCGTGTTAAATCGGCTCGATACCATTTGTCAGCAGGCCCAGCTAGCTAAGGGCCTACAGTCCGGCCAGGTGCGCATCGGTGGATTTCGTAGCGTGGCCACCCACATTTTGCCAGCGGTGATCGAACGCTTTCGTCAGCAATATCCAGGCATCAGCGTCACCATTGATGAATTTAGCCACTACCGCCGCGTGGATGAATCCCTGCGGGAAGGGCGCATTGACATTGGCTTTAGCTATTTGCCAGCGGGTAAAGAATTTGATGCCTGGGAACTGTTGCGGGATGAATATATTGTGCTGTTGCCACCAGCGGCAAAACCCGTAAATGCTCAGCTTACCTGGGAACAGCTGTTTAGCTATCCCCTGATTCAAACACCTCCGGGGGATGGCTGTCGTTACAAAATTGAGCAATATCTCATGCGGCACCAGCAGCCCTGCAAGTTTGCCTACGATGTGCGAGAAGATTCCACCATTGTCAGCATGGTGCAAAAGGGGCTGGGGGCTACCATCATGGCCAAGCTCGCGGCAGAACCCATTCCAGACGATATTATCGTGGCCCAGCTGCCGGACCCCTTTGAACGGGTGATTGGGGTGATTACCTTAACAGACGCCCTGCAGCCCCCCTCTGTTTTTGCCTTTCTAGACACTATCAAAGCTGTGTGGGGTGGGAAGCCTGGGGAATCTCAGGCAGCGTGAAATGGGAAATCAGAAGTCGGAAATCAGAAGTCGGAATTTAAAACTTAATCGGCAGAATCGAAAAACCATCACCGACAATACCTGACAATATAAAACGTCGGCCGGTATAAATTTTCTGTGGTTCCTTTAAACGACAATAATCCCACCCGTACCACTCCCTATGTGGTGTTTGGTCTGATTGCCCTCAATGTGGTGCTATTTTTCTACGAGCTTTCCCTGCAAGGGGCTGGGGAGCAGGCCCTGGATCAGTTTTTTCGGGTATGGGCGATTGTGCCAGCGGAGCTAACGGATAGCTTTGTGGGCCGCACCGTGAATCCAGTAGGCGAATGGTTTACCCTGATTAGCTCCCAGTTTCTCCATGGTGGCTGGGCCCACCTGGGGGGCAACATGCTCTACCTTTGGATTTTTGGCAATAATATTGAAGACCAGCTGGGCCATGGCAAGTTTATTGTGTTTTACCTGGCCTGTGGGGCGTTGGCCGGGCTGGCCCAGTGGGTTTTTATGCCCAGCTCTATCGTGCCCACCCTCGGGGCCAGTGGCGCGATCGCAGGCATCATGGGAGCCTACATCATTCGATTCCCCAGGGCCCAAATCCTCACCCTGTTGCCTTTATTTATTCTGATTACCACCGTGCGCATTCCGGCCATCTTCTTCCTCGGTTGGTGGTTTGTGCAGCAGGCATTTTACGGTGTAGCAAGCTTAGGGGCCAATGCCGACATGGGGGCCGGTGGTGTGGCCTACTGGGCCCATGCCGGGGGCTTTGTATTCGGAGTTATCCTAGGGCCGCTACTCGGTTTATTCCCCAAGGGGCAAGGGCCGTTCAAATCTAGACGGTAATCGCCGCAAAGGCCAGTAGTCGGTCCCTGGTATCTGTTTTGGCCGAGTCACAGTTCAGGTAACCCAAAGGTGGGCAGTTCCAAATTGTCCTCCGCTTCCTCCGGCGGCGATATGGGGGCTGTTTCCGCTGCTGGCGCCGTGTCCCCCACTTGAAATACATATTCTCGACCAAATTCCCCTGGTCGGCTAATGCCCTCATAGAGGGTGGTGACTCCATTGTTCAAAATAGTCAGGGTATAGGGCACGGCTAGCCCATCCGCCGCATTCGCTGACTGCTCACCACAGGGAATGGTGAGCGCAACATAGGCCAAATAGTCTCCACTGGGCGCTGCCCCCGTCGGCCAAAAAATATTTTCCACCGGGTTTGCGCTGTGGGTTTCACAAAAGCCGTTGGCATTCACATCCAACCGGCCACCGGTAGGAGAGGTGGGGGAGCCAAAATCAATAATGTTGCTATTGGGATCGACCACAATTAGGTCCAAATCATCGCGGGTGTCCCAACGCAAAGTGATCTGAATATCACCGGTTTGTAAAACGGGTTGAATATCGGGTTCACTCCGATCGGGGCAAAGCTCACCCAGGTCATAGGTTTGGCCACGGCTGTCTTGGATATAGCAACCACCGTGATCATCCCCACCCCAGGCGCTGGTCTGAAAAAGCCCCCCCAGGACCACCACTCCTAAGCTGACCCACATTGCTTCACATTGTTTCATTCCAAAATATACCGTTAACTTTCTCAACATAGACCCACTGGCTAAGGCCTGTGGCTAAAAGATCTAGGGGTATTTGGGGGGAAGGGTATCGCAATTTTTCATCTGTACGCTAGACAGAAACTCGAAAGATGTGCTATCCATGGGCACATTAATTCGCGTGCGCTTTGATTCCCTATGGGTTCTTCCATCCTCGCTATTCTCTCGTTAATTGTGATCGGCTACTCTGTTGGTTCGGTCAGGGTTGTTAAAGAAGGTAATGCGGCATTAATTGAACGGTTAGGCCGTTACAAAGCCACCTTAGATCCTGGGGTGAACTTTATTGTGCCGTTACTAGACGCTCTGGTGATTGAAGACACGCTGCGGGAGCAAATTCTAGATATTGAACCCCGGTCTGCAACCACACGGGACAATGTCAATGTGGATGTGGACGCCGTTATCTATTGGCGGATTTTGGATCTGGAGAAAACCTACTACGCCATTGAAGATGTGGAGACGGCCATTCAAGAGTTAGTAACCACAACCCTGCGCTCTGAAGTCGGTAAAATGGAGCTGCAAGAAACCTTCTCCTCTCGCGAAACCATTAACAAGTCCCTGTTGGACGTCTTAGACGAAGCCACTGAGCCTTGGGGGGTAAAGGTAAACCGCGTGGAAGTTCAGGAGATTAAAATTCCTTCCGAAGTGGAAGAATCCATGCGCATGGAGCAGGCGGCTGAAATTGCAAAACGTGCAGCCATAACCAAAGCCAAAGGCTTAAAAGAAGCCGCCATTCTAGAAGCCGAAGGTAGCGTACAGTCGATGCAGCTAATTGCCCAAGCCTTTGACGGCCAGCTAAGTCAGGGCGAAATCATGAAGTTTCTCATTGCTCAACGCTATGTGGATGCCAACCAGAAGCTGGGTGAAAGTGAGAATTCTAAAGTGGTCTTCATGGATCCCCGGGCGTTAACAGAAGGCCTAGTGGATCTGATTAACGAAAATCCTGATACCAATAATTAAGCTGGGTTTCACCTAATTCTATTGCCCAAATCTTCTAAGATATAGGTCCGGTATTTATTGCTGGGCCTTTCTCTATGGTCTGAAATCATGGTTGCCATCCTGGATAACACATCCGGCCAGCGTCCCCTATTGGGGATGACCCAGGCCGAACTCACTGAGTGGGTGCAAACCCAGGATCAACCCGCTTACCGTGGTAAACAGCTGCATCAATGGCTCTACGGAAAAGGCGTGCGCTCTCTTGCCGACATTACGGTTTTTCCCAAGGCATGGCGTCAGTCTGCCGCCCATGTATCCGTCGGACGTTCCGACATTCACCATCGCTCCATTGCGCCAGACCAAACGGTGAAATTTCTGCTGCGGTTAGACGATAACCACATTATTGAAACCGTTGGGATGCCCACTGAGAAACGCCTGACGGTGTGTGTGTCTTCCCAGGTGGGCTGTCCCATGGCATGTGACTTTTGCGCCACTGGCAAGGGCGGCTTTATTCGCAATCTGGCCACCCACGAAATTGTGGATCAGGTGCTGACGGTCCAAGAAGACTTTGAGCAGCGTGTGAGCAACATTGTTTTTATGGGCATGGGAGAGCCCCTGATCAATGTGAAAAATGTGGTGGCTGCGGTTCAATGTCTGAATCAGGATATTGGCATTGGTCAGCGTAGTATTACGGTCTCTACCGTTGGTATCCCCGGCCAAATTCGTCGCCTGGCCCAGCACAATCTTCAGATAACGCTGGCGGTGAGTCTCCATGCGTCCAATCAAACATTGCGCACGCAGCTGATCCCCAGTGCCCAGCAGTATCCACTGGAGCAGCTCCTGGATGAGTGCCGTGAGTATGTGACGGTGACGGGACGGCGGGTGACCTTTGAGTATATTTTGCTGGCAGGTCTGAATGATTGCCCGGAACATGCCGCAGAGCTAGCTAGCTTATTGCGTGGTTTCCAAAGCCATGTCAACCTGATTCCCTACAATCCGATTGATGAGGTGGACTATCAGCGCCCTTCTAAAAAGCGGGTCAGTCAATTTACGAATGCATTAAAAGCAGCGGGGATTGCGGTAAGTGTGCGATATTCTCGGGGCTTAGAAAAGGATGCTGCTTGTGGGCAGTTAAGAGCCTCTAAGGTCGTCAATGTCTAGGGGCTACTAGGCCGGTTGTATGTGGGGGCTTAACCAGCCGTCATTGCGTAGCGAGGGTCGTAGGAGCGTTCTTGTCGATCCCAAAAATAATGTTGATTAACTGGCAAAAACTGAGGCAAAACCTGGGGCATAAGCTTCGATAACTTTGCCCGTTCGTTGACAAACAATCATTAAGTAATCACAACTGGAACATTGCGTTCGGGTTAACTGTTGTGAATTTAGATAATGGCGTTCAGCTGCTTTGCCACAGTTAGGACAATGAATAGATTGAATGGTAGTGCTCATAGAGATTATTGGTAAGGGCGAACAGGCCTTAATTATGGCAATTCTCTCCAGCTACGACAATGTGCCGAAAGATACAGGAAACACGGGGATCGCTTGTTAAAAGGGCGATCCCCGTGTCCGCTTTAATCCTTGGCACAGAGCATTTTGAGACTATTTAACCCATGGGAAAAATCAAAAAACGCCAATAGATTTAAAGACAAAAATTATCATTCTTATGAAGAATATGTTTAAGAAGTCAGGGTTTCATGCCTTTTTTCTAAAGGATTATTTTAGGAATTTTGCAACCTTTGATACTTTTTCAGCTGTTTCGTTGTGTAGCTAAATTAAGACTAATTAATATATTTTTTATATTAAATCGGTATGGCTTGTTTGTATTAATAAAAAACGTCAGCGGTTGTTATGATTTTTCGCTTTGCTGATTCCGGAGGGGGACCATTTGTAATGCTGACCCATGGGCTGGGTGCGACCAACATCCTCCCGTAGATTGGCCGCGTCCCTTTGCTAGTTATCTCGTCCGGGTAAAAAACTGCCGCTGATGCGTTTAATCACGCGATTGGCTAGGTCTGCGTAGCGAATTTCTCCTGCCAGTAGCTGTCCTAGGCGTTTTGTGGCTGTGGGCCGTTTTATCCCGACTCGATAGCCGATTTTTGGCATGCGGAAAAAGACATTGGCAATGCGCTGACTCCATTGGATGTCATTGCCCCATTCGGTGTGGATAGTGTGGCTATATTTTTCTAGGGCGTGGCTGTCGCCATTGAGGGCGCCGTCGATGGCGATGGCTGCTTGTATGCCACTAAAGATGGCGGGCCGGATGCCTTCTGCCGTCATCGGATCTACTAAGGCGGCGGCTTCCCCCACTAAAAGGGCTCGTTGGGTATGGAGGGGGCGGTTGCCGTTCCATAGTTTCAGGCCATGGGTATGGAGGTGGCCCGCTGTCGCTTCCATGCCTAGGAACTGGGCATAGGTGGCCAGGGAGTTTTCGGGATCTTTGGGTTTATCGCCTAAAAATCGGGTCATTCCTAGGGAATGGCTCTGTTGCTTGGGGAAGTCCCACAGGCAGCCTTGTTTCACAAGGCCAAATTCAAAGGCCATTGTGGGTTGGGCGATTGGTTCGGGTAGATCTAGTTCTAAGACATAGCTCTGGCGAACTTTTTCGGGTTTAAAGCCCAGCCATTTGGCCATGGGGCCATCCGCTCCATCCGCTGCAATTAGGTATTTTGATCCATAGGACCCCTGCTCGGTGGTGACGGTCCAGGTGCCGTCTTGGAGCTTGATATCGACTACGGGGGTGCCATCTTGGATGGTGACGCCTTGGTTGGCGGCCTGTTCTACTAAATAGTGGTCAAATACATCACGCCGGACCACCCACATGGGTTCTTCGGTTTCTAGGACGGCGTCAATGGTGTCTTCTAGCTGCCAGGTGTAGCGGATGCGTCGCAGCTTGTGGTCGATGGCGGGGGTGATGTCGAAGTCTAGCCACTGGGCAATGCTGGGTGCGATCGCGCCGGTGCAGGGCTTATATCGAGGCAGCTGATGTTTTTCCAGCAACAACACAGAGCGCCCGCGCTTACCCAGCTGATGAGCGGTCGTACTGCCTGCAGGGCCAGCACCCACAACGATACAGTCAAACATTATGCACTCCTGAAGTGGCCCACTTGCCGCCCCCGGGCGGAAAGCATCAACGCCCCTTATTCTAAGGGGCCACGGTCACCATTTTTCAGGAGTGCATAATGCTAAGGGTTAAGGCCTTAGCCGTTGGAAACTAGACCTTCATAATCTCCTTTTCTTTGTCCGCTAAGACTTGATCCACATTTTTGATGTATTGATCCGTCAGCTTTTGCACATTGTCCTGCAGGTCGCGGGATTCATCCTCCGACAGGTCGCCACTTTTCTCCTGCTTTTTGGCAAAGTCCATGCCTTCACGCCGAATATTACGGATAGCCACGCGACCTTCTTCTGCATATTTGCCAGCCATTTTGACAAATTCCTTACGGCGCTCAGTGGTGAGGGCAGGAATATTGAGTCGAATCACAGACCCATCATTGTTGGGGGTTAGCCCCACATCAGATAGAGAAATAGCCTTTTCAATATTAGTTAAAGTACTGGCATCATAGGGCTGAATCATCAGCGTGCTGGGATCAGGAGTGCTGATGTTAGCCATTGACTTTAACGGCGTAGGGCTGCCGTAATAATCAATAGTAATACGGTCTAAAAGAGATGCGTTGGCGCGTCCGGTACGAATGGTATTAAAAGAACGCTGGGTGGCTTCAACCGCCTTTTTCATCCCATTTTCCACGTCATCGATACTAGCTAACTTCACAAGATCCTCCCACAATTGTGCCAATCGGTTCCCCGGTCATGGCCCGTTGAATATTACCAGCAACGGCTAAATTAAACACCATAATGGGGATGTTGTTATCTTTACACAGTGCAATGGCGGTGCCATCCATCACTTTCAGATCTTTGGCTAGAACGTGGCTGTAGGTCAAGGTCTTGTAGCGTTTGGCATCTGGATTGGTTTTGGGATCCGAATCATAAACACCGTCTACTTTGGTGGCTTTAAGCAGCACTTCTGCGCTAATTTCGGCGGCCCGTAGAGCTGCTGTCGTGTCAGTGGTGAAGAAAGGATTACCGGAGCCGGCACCAAATATTACCACTCGCTTTTTTTCTAAATGGCGAATGGCCCGACGCCGAATATAGGGCTCAGCCATTTCCTGCATCGAAATAGCTGTTTGGACCCGAGTGGGGACCTCAATGCGCTCTAGGGCATCTTGCAGGGTCATGGCATTCATGACCGTGGCCAGCATGCCGATATAGTCGGCAGTGGCCCGATCCATGCCGGATGCGGCCCCTTTAACACCTCGGAAAATGTTGCCGCCGCCGACCACAACGGCAATTTCAATGCCCTGTTCAACGGTCTTGGCAATTTCCTGGGCAATCGTATCAACTATGGTGGGATCAATGCCGTAGGCAAGGTCACCCATTAAGGCTTCTCCGCTTAGTTTGAGTAGTACTCGCTTGTAGGTATTCCCCATGCCGTGGCTCGTGACTGAATTTCCCCATCAAGATAGCAGTCCGAGGCTGATTGGGGAACCGCATTTATAAAGGTGGGGGTGTACGCTTTACAATCTCCATGGGTTCTTACAAAGACGTTTATGGAACAACTGCAAATTGGTGTGTCTGGCTGGCAGATTGGGTTGGTCCTAGTGTGGCTCGGGTTAATCGGCGGGGTGTCTGAATTGGCCCGGCGGTTTGGCTACAGTTCAGAAATCACGCGCAAGATTGTCCATATTGGTGCGGGCCATGTGATTTTATTGGCCTGGTGGTTTATGTTGCCCGCCTGGATTGGGGTGGCGGCGTCGGTGATATTTGGTGCAGTGGCCTTAATTTCCTATCGATGGCCGATTTTACCTGGCATCAATAGTGTGGGCCGTCGTAGTTGGGGAACGTTCTTTTACGCCATTAGCATTGGTGTGCTGATGGGGTGGTGCTGGCCCCAGGGCTATCCCTATTTTGGTGTGGTTGGCATTTTAATTATGTGCTGGGGAGATGGTTTGGCGGCCTTGGTGGGGCAGCGTTGGGGTACCCATGGCTATGAAATTTGGAGCGAGAGCAAGAGTATAGAGGGCAGTCTAACGATGGCGCTGACTAGCGCCATCGTGGTGTTAGTCGTTTTGGGCACCATCCAGGGGCTATCTTTGCAGCTGTTGCTGGTGGCCATAGGCGTTGCGATCGCAGCCACAATTTTGGAAGCCGTTTCTAAATATGGTGTAGACAATCTCACCGTTCCCATTGGTTCAGCGGCGACGGCCCTAGCGTTGAGCCAGCTGTTGGCATCGGGGTAGCAGGCTGGTCTAAGATTCCATCGCTAATCAGATAAAGATGGCTTCATCGTCCCAAAAGTTATGGAACTCTCATTTAATCGGCTATGCAACTCGATGTTCTACGTCTATTTACGGAGTAATTTGTATCGATGAGTGCTTTTTTTAGCGCTTGCAAAAAATAAAGGGTAAACAAATAGCCTTAGCCACATACTGAGGTAAAAACTGATGCTAGAGTTTAGGCAAGAAAAGTCTTAAAGTTTGAAAGCTCTTTCATTCCTTGGGTACTACTAATCTTGCTGGTAACCGGTTTTTTAATCGTTGCTGCGTCTGGCTGTAGTTTTATTTCTTACATCCAGGCTATTAGCAAGGTTTACAGATCGGTTCCTTATCTAAATCAGCAGCGGCAATTTTGAACCTTATGGTTCAATAGGCAAACAGCTTTGGATTTAGAAGCGATTTTAGGTTTCGAAGCGTGCTTGGGGCCTTCCCCCCGGGCCAAGTCTTTTACCGCTGTCCAGTTGACCAGGTATTGAATTATCGTGTTTAAGATGTTTAAGCGAAAGCCGACGACTGCCTTTACCTATCTCAGCCGTACATGCGAGCTGGAAGGAAACGTTCATGCTGAAGGTCGTTTACAGGTTGACGGCATCATTCATGGAATCGTTGATATTCAAGGGGATTTAGAAATTTCCCAGACAGGTCTGGTGGAGGGGCAAGAAGTTCGAGCTAAAAATATTTCAGTGCAAGGGGTGCTCAAGGCTCGGGTCTATGTAGAAGGTAAGCTCACCTTGAGTAGCACCGCCCGATTAGAAGGTGACGTCGTGGCTGGCTCCCTTGAGATTGAGCCCGGCGCCTACTATACGGGCTACATAGAAACCCGTGAATCGAAGACCCTGCCGCCATCCCGAGATTTGCCCGAGCTTTACGGTACGGTCGAACCGACGGAAAGCCGCACATCTGCCTAGTTCTTCAGGCGTTCCGGCCAATGTAGGAACCACACCCAGCCAAAATCAAAAAAAGCCATTCCTAGGCCTCGCGTTTTAGGAATGGCTTTTTGGTCAGCGCTGTTAGTAGGGCGGCTTTCAGCGCTCTAAAAGTAAGTGCTAGCGGGTCAGGCGTTGCACTTCTTTTTGTAGGGTTTGCAGCTGTCTTAAGCTACTAGGTGCCCCTTGCAGACTACCCGATTTGGCTTTCTTCTCAATTTGGGCTGCGGTTTGCGACATCCCCACGGCACCCACATTGGCGCTGGCGCCCTTGATGTAATGGGCCACTTCCCTCGCGTTCGCTACATCGTCCGCTGAGATCGCCGCTGCTAGCTGATTGATGCTGTTGCCGACATCCTCTACGAACATGTTCAACAGCTCTTTCTCAAAGGCCTTATCGCCCCCAGCTAGCTGTTCTAATTGTTCTAGATCAAAATTCTTAGCCATAGTAGTTACTCCCTGAGAAACCCACCACATGTGGGCGATTGTCACACTTGAGAGATTGCCCAATATTCTTAAGGATCCTCCCATGGGAAAGAGAGGCTTACGAACGCAAAATGCTAGACCCCTATAAATTTACTGGAATCACATCCCATCGTTGTCAGTTGGTTGTTAATCCTTAATCAACCAACTGACAACGATGGAGCCCACCCCCAGCCAGAGCCACCAAGGTAGGCCTGGAAAACCAGAAAATATGTGGGGAATGCCATCGATGATTTGGCAGATCCATAGGCTAATAATGATCAGTATGAGACCGGCAAGGGATGTCATGGGGATGTCTAAAAAATAAACTTAGCTGCGCTTAAAAGAAATAAGGGAGAGTCACTGTGGTTACCAGATGTGGGCAGGTCGATGGATTTTATTACTTTGCCTATGGCTCCTGTATGTGCCCCGTCGATCTCAAACGTTCGTTAGGGGAGAATACCCACGACTATGTGGTAGGTCCTGCGTATTTACTAGACTATCGACTCGGGTTTTTCCGGTATTCCAGTCGTCGCCAATGTGGTGTCCTTGATATTACGCCGCATCCTAACTCCATTGTGCATGGTGTTTTATATCATTTGCCCCACTATTTGAGTGCAGGCTTAGATCGCCGTGAACAAGGCTATGTGCACCATCGGGTCGCCATTCACTGTCGGGGCCAGCAGTTTCCTGATACACGCACCTATACGGTGGTCGATAAATTGAACCATGAATGTGCTCCCAACGATTGGTATTTCGATGTGGTGATGCGGGGGGCTTGGACCTGTGGTTTGCCAGAATCCTACTGTTGGCAGCTGTTTAATCATATGCACCGGTTGCAAACCCAGTTGGCAGTTTAGTATCCGTAAGGGAGCGTCCTTCGCTACTATTAGACATGCTGCGGAAAGGTGCTCATGTCTACTGAAGTGTCTGGAGTTCGCTATCGGTCGGAAGTGAGGCAGGTCTTGGTGATCACCTTGCTTCTTAATTTGTTGGTAATGGTACTCAAGGTGATTGTGGGCTTTTGGACCGGCTCCTTGAGTTTGCTGGCAGATGCCCTTCACAGTGTGACGGATAGTGCCAACAATATTTTGGGTTTGGTGACGAATCAGCTAGCCTCACCGGAGCCCGATCGAGAGCATCCCTATGGCCACCAAAAGTATGAAGCTGTTGGCGCCCTGGGCATTGCGGCTTTTCTAGGCATTGCCTGTTTTGAGATTTTGCGGGGCACCTTCGAACGGTTGTTGCTGGGGTCTGAACCGGTCACCCTAACGCCAGCGTCGCTTTGGTTGATGTTGATGGTTTTGGGCATCAATATTGCAGTCGCCGTTTATGAGCGACGGGTGGGGCTGCGTTTGGGTAGCAATCTACTGATTGCCGATGCCCACCATACGATGAGCGATATCTGGATCACCATCGTTGTTATTACTGGGTTAATTGGTGTTTGGCGTGGTTTGGCCTGGTTGGATATCGTCATGGCGTTACCGGTGGCTATTCTGGTATTGCACAGTGGCTGGGTCGTGCTGTCGGCTAATTTGCCCTGGCTAGTGGACGAAATGGCCATTGCCCCAGAGGCCATTCACCGGGAAGTGATGCGGGTGCCTGGGGTTTTAAACTGCCACAGCATTGCCTCTCGCGGGTTGCTAGGGCGTCAGGTATTTGTGGATATGCACTTGATCGTGGAGCCCAAAGATGTGGTGAGTGCCCACGATATTACGGAATCGGTGGAACGGCAGTTAGAACAGGCGTTTGGGTCGATTCGGGCAACTATCCATGTGGAGCCTCCCAGCTATCGGGAAGAACACATTAGCTATCGATAAGCTGCAGGGGACAGGTATGAATTTACCCACTTGGATTACGTTGTCACGGTTGCTGGCGATTCCGGTTGTGTTTTGGGTGCTGGCGAATCCTACGGTGGGCAGTCGCTGGTGGGCAGTGGCGGTCTTTTTGTTAGCGGCTTGCACCGATTGGTTGGATGGATATTTGGCCCGGCGTCTTAACCAGGTGACTGAGCTAGGCAAGTTTTTGGATCCACTGGTGGATAAGTTGTTGGTACTGGCGCCGTTAATGGTGTTAGTGCAGCTGGGGACGGTGCCTGCTTGGGGGGTATTTTTGATTCTGGCCCGGGAACTGACCATTGCTGGCTGGCGCGTGGGGCAGGTCAAGGTGGTGGGGGCTAACCTCTGGGGCAAGGTGAAAACGGTGATCCAAATAGTTGCGATCGCAGTGCTGCTGTCACCGTTGTCTCAAACCTACGTCCAACTGTCCCTGGTGCTGTTTTGGCTTGCCGTTGCTATTACCTGGTGGTCTGGGCTAGTTTATTTAATCCCCCGCAGCCAGACCAGCACCCCATAACCAGTCTTTTTATTATCGGTTAACCATGGCGAACAACCCTGAGACGAATCCCAGTGAAGCACCTGACCCAGCGCCTGAACCTGCTGAGACGTGGCATATTGTGCAACGCTCAGAAGGCGCCTGCGATATTGTGACCCACACCGAGTTAGGTGCGACAGACGGTGAACCCCAAAACTGGGGCCCTTTTGCAAGCCGCTCTGAAGCCATTGCTAAACGGGTGGGGCTAATTCGAGCTGGGAAGTGCTTGCCTAAATAGGGCCTGGGGCCTTAGTTAATAGATCATCCGCCCACGCTGACCGCGGCGGTTTTAGTTGATAGATAATCCGCCCACACTAGCCGCTGACCGCGCCGGTTTTAGTTGATAGATAAGCCGCCCACACTAGCCGCTGACCGTTGACCGCGAATGACATCGTTGAGTACTTCAATGGCCTTGGCATATTGAGGATCGTCTGATGTGCCAATGCGTTCGCGGTCCTCACTGAGGTATTCCCGTTCATCATCCGATAGCTCTACGGTGAAGTTGGGCTCGATGCCTAGGGTGTTAATGTCGCGACCGCTGGGGGTGAGGTATTTGGCAATGGTCACCGCAATGCCGGAACCATCTCCCAGACCGCGTACAGACTGTACCAATCCTTTGCCAAAGGTGGTGGTGCCCACCAATACTGCTCGATTATTATCCTGCAATGCCCCCGATAGGATTTCGCTGGCGCTGGCAGAACCACCGTCCACAAGTACTACTAAGGGCTTGTCCGTTAAGGCGCGATCGCTAGCAACATTTTCATCCAACGTACCTTCCCGATTCACCGTCGATACGATGGTGCCTTCGCTGAGCCACATACGGGAAATATCAATGCTGGAATATAGCAAACCGCCAGGGTTAGAGCGCAAATCCAACACGTAGCCAGTCACATCCCGCAGTTCCAATTCCTGAATCGCCTCTCGCATCTCAGAGGCAGCATTGGCACTAAACTGAGTCAGCCGGATATAGCCCACCCCACCCTCTTGTTCTGGGTGATAGGCATAGCGCACCGGATGGATTTCAATGCGAGCCCGCACTAGGTCAAAGTCAATTTCCTCGCCATCGCGAATGATCGTCAGTGTGACTTCAGAATTGACTGGACCTCGGATTAAATTAACCGCATCACTGAGATCCATTCCCTCGGTGTTTTCACCGTCAATGGCATAAATCACATCGCCGGAACGCAGCCCTGCCTCAAAGGCGGGCGTATCCTCAATCGGCGACACTACAACAATTTCTTCCGTGTCCTCTTCCTGGGAAATCTGAATGCCCACACCGGTGAGTTCCCCGGAGGTGTCAATTTGCATATTGCGAAATTCCTGGGGATCCATGAAGCGTGTATAAGGATCTTCCAGGGTGTCTAGCATTTCCCGAATAGCATCGTAGGCTGCTGTGCTATCGGTGTAGTCACGATTCAAATAATTATTGCGAACCGCCTGCCAATCTTGATCGTTAAACGTATCGTCAACGTACTCGTGATCAATTAACTGCCAAACTTCATCAATTACCTCTTTAGGGCTTTCCCGAAAGAATGCCTGACTTTGAGACCAGTGAATGCTTGTTCCTGCAACAACTACCGCCATGGTTGTTAAGGCAGCTGCACTCAAAATCAAGCCATGCTTTTTGGTTGCCATAAAAAGAGATCCAAAGAATAGAAATGGAACGGGTTTAACCAGACAGTATAAAAGTTAGATCACACCCTACAAATATATAGGCTTTGTTCAATGGTGGCAGGAAGCGAACAAAGATTTAGTCATTCTTTTGCTATTCTATGCAGCTTAGCAACTTCCTACGGGGATCGGCCACCATTCACTAAAAATCCTGATAACTGTTGATATTGCAGCAGTTTGCCGTCGCAGATTGCTCCGCAAATTTGCTGAAATTCAATTTATCAGACCAGAATGAAATAACCATGAAGATTCCCTGTGATTATGCTTAACCCCTTGTGTAACCCTAAGCTTCACAAGGGGTTAACAAAATTAGACAATGGTTTACCGTACTATTCAGGGAAAGTCGGGTTAACTTTCTGGATCAACCCAACGATCGTCGCTTTTGATCAGGTTAATTAATTCTTCAACACCGTCCGCTTCGGGTACCCGCTTGATTTCTTCTCGGCCTCGATAGAGCGAGATATAGCCGGGGTTCTTACCAACATAGCCATAGTCTGCATCAGCCATTTCTCCAGGGCCGTTTACAATACACCCCATCACGGCAATGTCTAACCCAGTGAGATGGTTAGTGGCTTCACGCACCTTATGCAACACTTCTTCTAAGTTAAACAAGGTGCGGCCACATGATGGACAGGCCACATATTCCACCATGGTTTTGCGCAATCCCAGGGCTTGCAAAATGCTATAGCATACGGGAATTTCCTTTTCAGGTGCCTCGGTTAAAGAGACGCGAATTGTATCCCCGATACCTTGGGCGAGAAGGGTGCCAATGCCTGCGGTGGACTTGATGCGACCGTATTCCCCATCCCCAGCTTCGGTTACACCTAGGTGTAAGGGATAGGCCATGTCCAACTCATCCATGCGCTTCACCATCAGGCGATAGGCCGCCAGCATCACCGGCACCCGTGAAGCCTTGAGGGAAATGACTAAGTTGTAAAAATCCAGGGACTCGCAAATGCGAATAAATTCTAGGGCCGATTCCACCATCCCTTCGGGGGTATCGCCGTAGGTAAACAGCATCCGCTCAGCCAAAGAGCCATGGTTCACGCCAATGCGCATGGCTTTGTTCTGGTCTCTGAGGGAAACCACCAGGGGCTCTAGGGTTTCTTTGATTTTGTCGCCAATGGCATCAAACTCAGTTTTTGTATATTCTGTGCGGCTATCGCTGGGTTTCTCAAACACGTAAAGTCCAGGATTAATGCGGACTTTATCCACATGCTTGGCAACTTCCAGGGCAATTTTCATGCCGTTGTGATGCACGTCAGCTACCAAGGGCACCCGTTGGTACGTGGATATGAGCTGTTCTTTGATGGTGGCGAGTGCTTTGGCATGGGCCATGCTGGGCACCGTGACTCGAACGATTTCACACCCAATTTCATGCAGTCGGCGAATGGCTGCGACTGAGCCTTCAATATCTAGGGTGTCTTCGTTGATCATCGACTGCACCACGACGGGAGCCCCACCTCCGATGATGACATCACCGACAGGCACGGCGCGGGTTTTGCGCCGCACAATTTGAGTGTCGATTAGAGGAGCGGCATCGGTATTTGAGGAGGGAGGCGTCAGGGTTTGCATACGTTAAACAACGGTTTCAGTTTCCTAGTTTATTTTGCTAGGATCCCACAAAATGAGTACCTTTACTGGCAGTCTGAGCGACAAAAATAGTCGATTTGTCGTTACTGATTGAGCCGAGAAACGAGCTATAAAACGGTTGAATAGCCGGGGACAGCGTCAACACTAAAAATTGAGAGTAGCCTTGCCAGTTCCCTAGAAATTAACTGCCTGGGTGGGCTATTCAAGTTGAGCGATACATTCCAAAATGAGCCGCTGATTGATCAGTGAGAAGGGTTGTAGATCTAGGGTGCGACGAAAGTACTGGATGGCATCTTGGTAGTTGCCGACGGAGGCATAGCAGAGACCTAGGCCATGGAGGGCACCAAAGTGATGGGGCACTAGCTCTAGTGTTTTCTGGCAATCGTTGATGGCCGCTGGATAGTTGCCTTCCATGTAATAGAGCACAGCCCGCCGGTTCCAAGCTTCAGCAAAATCTGGCTGGGTATCGATCAGCTCATCTAAAATTGCTTTTGCTTTGGTATTTTGCTCTGCTTCTACCAGGGTTTGGCTTTCAATCAGACGCTTGGCTCCTTGGGTTCCTTTTTGGTGAAACCACATGTGCCAAAATTCGCCGATGGCCTGATTGCGTACTGTTTCGTTTTGATCTTTCAAGGCCTGAAGCAGGCGATCAATGTAGGCAGAATCCATCGTGAGAGTGATTGTGCGGACAGTTTGGGGGGAAACAGAAGGGAAACATGCTCCCCATAGTGGTGGGTCGAGATAAAACTCAGGGATGAAAGATACGGAAAGCCCCTGGCATGTCATGAATTAAGTGGACAGGGGGACGATAGAGAGTGATATACCCCACCAGGGAATGCTAAAGCAAATCTGTTGCTCAGGTGGGGATAGGGTTTAAGTAGCTAGCAGCGACTGCTGGTAAGCTTTTTTCGCATTAAGCCTAACTCAAGTTGATTTAGTAATCGTGTCATGGGCGGTGTTCACGTTATAGCCCATACTCTACGTACAAAGGATAGGTGTTTTGGTTTCCACGGTAATTCCAGTGCCACACCCGCAGTTTGTGCAAACCGCTGTTTTGGAACCGGTTACACAACGGGCACTACGCTACTTGCAGTCGGGCTACTCACTACATTTAGAGGGGCCGACGGGGATTGGTAAATCTGCTTTGGCCAGTCATTTGGCTGAGCGTCGCCAGCGTCCCATGCTGTGGATGATGGGGGGGCAAGATGTGCCTTGGCAAACAGATATCCCTGGCCCAGCAACCCAATTTAAACAGGCTTGTGCTGAAGGTTGGACGTTGGTGTATGACGAGTTTAATCGGTCTCGCCCAGAGATGAATACGGTCTTGCTGTCGGCGTTGGAGGAGCGGCGGGTGATGCGCCTCGGACAGCAGGGGCAAGACTGTGTGTCGATTCACCCTGAGTTTCGGGTGATTTTTACGTCTAATGCGGATGAGTATTGCGGCACCTATAGTACTCAACGGGCATTGTTGGACCGGTTGATTACGTTGCGGTTGCCAGTTCCCAATGTGTTGGCTCAACAGCAGCTGCTGGTGGAACTGGTCGGTTTGTCTCGGGAAGCCGCAGCCTTGGTGATTGGTATTGTGCAGCAGTTTTTTCGCCAGGTAGAGCCCGATAGCCTATCGAGTTTGCGGCCCCAATTGATGATTTCCCAGGTGTGCCAACGTACGGGCATTCAGGTTTCCGCTGAGAATGCGGAGTTTCGCCAGGTGTGTCGCGACATTTTGCTATCCCGTTCTGGGCAGTCGGCGGCGGATGCTAATGAAGTGCTTTGGGAGTTGTTTAATCGCCTGGCACAGCCGATGGCATCCTTGGAGCGGATACCATCTCGGCTGCATCCGGCTACCACCTAAGCGGGCACTTCTACTTCTTGGCTGCCAGCCAACCCAAAGGCGTTGTGGACGGCTTTGAGGGCGTCGATGCCGCTAGTCTCATCCACAACACAGCTGATTTTGATTTCTGAGGTGGCAATCATCTGGATGTTGATGTGGTTGTCGGCTAGGGCCTGGAACATTTTGGCCGCAGTGCCCGGTTCGTTCACCATGCCAATGCCGACGACGCTAACCTTGGAGATCGCAGTGTCCACCACAATTTCGCTGTGACCAAACTCATTGGCTAGCGATTGCAGCACGCTGTGGGCCATTTCCGCATCGGCCTGGGCCACCGTAAAGGCGATATCGCGGGTTTGAATGCCGTTGTGTTCGCGGCAGCGCTGGGCTTGGATAATCATGTCCACGCTGATGCCCCGATCGGCCAATATCTGAAACAGCTTGGCGGCCATCCCCGGCTGGTCTGGCACATGGCGCAGGGCCAAACGGGCCTGATTGCGGTCTAGGGCGACACCACGTACGGCGGGGCCGCTTACGGCGGCGGACTGATCCGCCCTAGCTGGAGATTGGTGGATGTCAAAGGCGGCGCAGAGGGCGGCAATGGTGCGATCGCAATCGGCGGCGGCAATGGTGCAGCTCACCTTTACCTCTGAGGTGGCAATCATCTGAATATTTACCCCGGCTGCCGCTAAGGTGGAGAACATTTTCGCCGCCACACCGGGGCGACCAATCATGCCCGCGCCCGCGATGCTGACTTTGGCAATTTCGGCATCGTTGACCAAATCCACCGTTGTCCCGGCGTCCCCCTGGAGTTCAGGAATCAAGCCAGATGCCAGCCCAGTTGCCTGGTCTAGGACATCCTTTTCCACCGTGAAGGCAATATCGTTAAAATTCCCCTCATTAATAGACTGAATCACCAAATCCACATCCAGATTTTGCTGGGCAACGGTTCCAAACAAACGGGCGGCAATCCCTGGACGATCTGGCACACTGAGCAGCGCCACCTTGGCCTGGTTCGTATCAAATTCAATTCCATCCACTGGCTGGGCCAGTTCCAAACCTTCTAAGGGTCTGGGTTGGCGATTGGGGGCAGTGACACGGGTGCCCGGATCCTGGCTCCAACTAGAACGCACCACCAAGGTGACACCATAATTTCTAGCAATTTCCACCGCTCGCGGATGGAGCACCTTCGCGCCCAAGCTAGCCAGCTCTAGCATTTCATCGCAGGTGATATCGCTCATCAGCTGGGCCGATGGCACCAGGCGCGGGTCCGTGGTCAAAATACCCGGGACATCGGTATAAATTTCGCAAGCTTCGGCTTGGAGGGCAGCGGCCAGTGCCACGGCTGATGTATCAGAACCGCCGCGCCCCAGGGTGGTAATTTCCAAGTCCGGAGCATCGCTGATCCCCTGGAACCCGGCTACCACTACCACTTGCCCCTGGTCCAAGGACCGCTGCACCCGCTCCGTTTCAATTCTCAAAATACGAGCATGGCTGTGGCGAGCTTCAGTAACAATGCCCACCTGGGCACCGGTCATGGATACTGCGGCCTGGCCCCGTTCTTGCAGGGCCATGGATAGCAACGCAATCGACACCTGTTCACCGGTCGAGAGCAGCATATCCATTTCTCGACGGCTGGGCTGGCTAGAAATTTCGTTGGCAAGCTTGACCAGGCCATCGGTGGTTTTGCCCATGGCAGAAACGACGACGACCACTGAGTTGCCTGCTTGTACGGTATTGTGCACGCGCTCCGCCACCGCTTGAATGCGCTCAACGCTGCCTACCGATGTGCCGCCGTATTTTTGGACGATCAACGCCATTCTTTTGCCCCCCTCAAACCGATGAAATTAACTGCCCACAGCAGACCGATACATCTGAAATCTGTGCATTTGCTGCTGTTACTTAACCTGGTTAACCAGATTACCAAGGGAAGTCCCGCAGTGGGGGGCGATGCCTCGGAATCTAATCGCCGCATCCGTTAATGCACCCATAGAGCCCGTTTGTGATGCTTACGAAACATTACGAAACAATGGGGTTAGTGAGTAAACCCTTTCATTTGAACCGTGAATTAGGCCCGGCTATAACGGTTTTGGTTTGCCCAATGGGAATTGTGAAAGTATGAAAAGCCTCTCTAAATAACCATCTTGGTGGGTTGATATATGAATAATTTTTGAAGAAGGTCCAAGTTTCAGCGTTCAACCCAGAGATAGACGATATAAGATTGTTAATCATCCGTAATAGTTTTTAATGCTATGACAGCAGCCCTTTCTGGTCAGGCTCCGGTAGCCCAAAAGACAACCGCTCAGCAAAAAGCACTGCATCACGTCGTTATTGTGGGTGGTGGTTTTGCTGGCCTATACGCCGCAAAATCCTTGGGTAAGGCCCCAGTGAGGGTGACGCTCATTGACAAACGTAACTTCCATCTATTCCAGCCCTTGCTGTATCAAGTAGCCACCGGTGGTCTGTCGGCAGGGGATATTTCGTCGCCGCTGCGCTCGGTGTTGAGCCGGCAGAAAAATGTCAAAGTGATCATGGGTGAAGTGGTCGACATTGACCCCGATGGGCAAAAGGTCACCCTGAAACGCAACGAAGTGATCGACTACGACAGTCTGATTGTGGCCACCGGGTCTAGCCACCATTATTTTGGTAACGACCAATGGTCCGACATTGCTCCAGGGATGAAAACCATTGAGGATGCCCTGGAAGTAAGACGTCGGATCTTTTTGGCCTTTGAAGCAGCGGAAAAAGAAACCGATCCTGAACGGCGTAAGGCGCTGCTGACCTTTTTGGTTGTGGGGGCGGGCCCCACTGGGGTGGAGCTGGCCGGTGCCCTGGCGGAGCTAGCCTACGAAACCATCAAGGATGACTTTACTGACATCAACCCCCAGGAAACCAAGATTATTTTGCTAGAGGGTATGGATCGGGTGCTGCCCCCCTACCCTGCTGACCTGTCGGTGGCGGCCAAGGCATCCCTAGAAAAGCTAGGGGTGGAAGTGCGCACCCAGTCTTTGGTTACTAACATTGACGGCGATACGGTTGCCATTAAGCACGGTGGCGAAGTGACCGAAATGCAGGCCTGCACGGTTCTATGGGCCGCGGGCATTAAGGCCTCCCCCTTGGGGAAAGCGATCTCAGATAAAACCGGTGCGGAAACCGACCGCATTGGCCGGGTGATTGTCGAGTCCGACATGAGCGTGCCCAACTATTCGAACCTATACATTGCCGGTGACCTGGCCCACTTTGCCCACCAGGGAGACAAGCCCCTGCCGGGGACGGCTGCGGTGGCCATGCAGATGGGGAGCTATTTAGCGCAAACCGTAAAGGCAAAGCTGGCCAGTAAGCCCGTGTCTGCCTTTGACTACAAAGACAAGGGCAGCATGGCGGTGATTGGCCGTAATGAAGCGGTGGCCGACCTCAACTTTATGAAGCTATCGGGCTTCCCCGCCTGGTTTATCTGGATTTTCGTCCACATTTACTTCCTCATCGAGTTTGATAACAAGCTGCTAGTGCTGCTGCAGTGGGGCTGGAACTACTTCACCTATCAGCGCGGTGCCCGCTTGATTACGGGCGACGATTCCATTCCCGCCCTATCGGAAACGGTGATGAACGAAATGGAAACGGAACTCGTCACCGTGGGTAATGGCGAGAAAGAGAAAAAAATGGTGAAAGCGTAGGGTGGGCAAGGCCCATCATGCTTGAGCCATCGGTGATGGATTGATTTCCTCTAGGGGCGCTGCTTGCAGCGCCCCTAGGCCTTTTTAGGGCCATAACCGGGAAACGACAGCAGGCCCGTGCCATCGGCATGGGCCTCTAGTTTTGCGGGGATGCCAAAGGGCAGGGCCGCATTTTCCCCATCGTGGCCAAAGGGTAGGGCCGCCACCATGGGCACACCCAGATCCCCCAGGCGTTCTTGCAAAACTTCCAGGGCGCTGAAACTGGGCACATTCTTCGGCGGTTCGCACTGGCTAAATCGGCCCAGGGCAATGCCTGCAATTTGGTCAAATTTGCCCAGCATGCGCCAGTGGGTGAGCATGCGGTCCAGGCGGTACGGCGCTTCGGTAACGTCTTCAAAGGCGAGGATGGCCCCAGCCAGGTCGGGTTCATGGGCCGTGCCCAGCAGGCAGGTGGCTACGGTGAGGTTGGCGGGTAGGAGTTTGCCCGTGGCGGTGCCGGTGACCCAGCTTTCCCCAGTCAGCGGTGCGAGGGTGTGATTTGCTAACCACGTAAATAGCCGGTTTAAGGACCAGTCGGGTTCCTGGCTAATGGTGGTGAGTAGGGGGCCATGGACGCCGCCGCTGAGCGCGCCACTCCACAGCAGGCTGGTGATGTCGGAAAAGCCGATCAGCCATTTGTTAATGGGGTGGCCCTGGGTATCGGTGGGCCACTGCCAGTTTTCCAGCAGGCGGGTGCCGCCGTAGCCGCCGCGCACACAGAGGATGCCTTTATAGTTGGGATTTTTGAGGGCTGCTAATAGCTGTTGTCGGCGCTGGTGGTCTTTGCCGGCAAGATAACCCCAGCGCTGGTTGTAGTTGGGGCTTAGCTCTATTTGGTAGCCGCGATCGCGCCAAACCTGTAACCCGGCCTCAAATTTTTCCGTTTCCCGCAGGGTGCCGCTGGGGGCGACTGCATAGAGTAAATCACCAGGCACTAGGGGGGCAGGCAAGCCGTAAGTCATGAAGAAAACGAGCAAAAATCGTTTCTGATCATGTCATAGGAATTGGCATTACGGCATCTTTCTCTGCCAAATGGTGACGGTTTCGTCCTGGCTGCCGCTCACTAATGTGTGCCCATCAAAGGCCAGGGCAAGCACCCCCCAACCTTGGGCTAATGTGGACACACATTGGCCGCTGCCGTCATAAATCCGCAGGGCATTGCCGTCGGTGCCCACCGCCAACAGCCGCGCATCGGGGCTTAGGGCCAAGGCCGTAACACTATCTGAGGTGGCACAAAACGGTGTGGGTTTGTCGGGCTGGCCCAAGGGCCATACGTTGACCCCACCTTGATCGTCTCCAACGATGGCGTAGTAACCACCAGGGTGCAGGGCTATCCCCTGGCTGGACTGAATCGGCAGCGTATTGAGCAACCCCTTGGCTGCTAATGACCAGATCCGCAGGGTGCGATCGCGACCGACACTCGCCAACCGCTCCCCCTTGGCCGCAATTCCATTTACCCCATCCTGGTGCTGGTTAAACCGATGGTGAATGTTTAAGGGGTCCACAGTCCACACCGTAATCAGTCCGGTGCTGTCGCTGACGATGAGATAGGGGAATGCAATGGTTAAGTCCGTGGGTTGCCAGCCTGACTGCGTCAGGGTGTGCAGTAGTTTTCCCTGGTTGAGGTCCCACAGTTTGACGGTGCCGTCACCACTGGCGCTGTAGAGAATGGGCCGCTGGGGATGGAAGGCTAGGGCCACAATGCGATCGCGATGCCCACGCCCCGTCAGCGGGTGGATGTCTGTGGCAGTCGCCAGATCGCAAACCAACACCTGGCCCGTGCTCGTGCCCATGGCGAGGGTGGTGGCTTGGAGCGCCAGGGCCGTCGTAATACCCGGCGTCAGTTGATACAGCGGTTGCCAGGCAACCAAATTCGCCGCGGGTGCCAGTTCTTTGGGTGGGGCTGGGCGAACCACGTTCAGCGGATTGGGGATTGCCCCCTTGGTGGGCAACAAAGATTTTGCCCGGTTGAGCAATGCTTCGGTGGGGGATCGTTTCAGGTCAGCAATCACCTCTTCGGCCCGGGCATAGCGTTTTTCTAGGGAACGCTCTAGCAGTTTATCCAGCACGCGACCCAGGGTTTTGGGTAGGGGCGCCACAAGCAGGTCCGGCCAAATCCAACGATTGTCCGCCACGGAATAAAGATCAAAGGGGGCCAGGCCGGTCAGTAAATGAACGGCCACTAAGCCTAGGCTGTAGAGGTCGCTAGCATATATCAAGCTGCCCAGGGCTTGCTCAGGGGCGGCATAGGCCGCATCTCCGCCGGTCATGGCGAGGGCTTGCCGGTCAATGCGTTGGGTAATGCGAAAATCCACCAGAATCGGGCGCGGTCCCTGGCGGATATTGGCCGGTCGAATATCCCCATGGACAAGGCGGAAGCTGTGGAGATGTTCTAGCAGGGACAGTAGGGACAGCAGCCAGGCGACTACCTGCGATGGAGACCAGGGCGGTGGCTCTGCCTGGGGAATGGCAGGGGCCGTGACATGTTCAAAGGCAAAAAACTGGCCGTTGTCTGTTTGCCAGCTATCGAGCAGGGTGGGGACCTGGGGATGCTGAGTGACGGAGCGCAAGCGTTGGGTGAGGGTTTGCAGCGGTTCTTGCGGCCTGTAAATTTGCTTAACCACCCGAAGTTGAGGCCCATTGCCGTGAGTAAATCGGGCCAGGTCCGTTTGGCCGTGATGCCCTTTACCTAGGGGCTTAAGGAGTTCGTAGCGGCTGGCATTCACAACGGGCGGCTGGCTGTTGGATCTGATGGGCTAGATTGACTGTGGGAGGCAGGCCTAGGCCCCCGTGAAGCCTAAGGAGGGGCCAGTAAAGGGGAGAGAATGAACTTTTAGCGTTGATACTGCACCAGGTCCTATTTAGGTGGGAATGGCTTCACCGGGGCGGAGTCTGGCCCATTTCCCCTGGTCTTGCTGAAAGCTGTTGCAGCCCACTACGTCATATTCAAAGCCAAAATCACCGGATTGTACAATCCGATCGCCTTCAACGCTAACGACGGGGGGCTGAATGTTGGCGTTAATGGTGGGATTTTCGGGATCAAAATCTGGGGTGTCGGTAAGATGGGGCTGTCGATGGTTCGCTTCGACGGCATGGTACGTGATACAGCGGTCCACATAGTGGCAATTGATGCAAATACACATGGTTGGGGAACGGTGTAGTTGTTAGCTTTTTTCGGAATTCTGGCCTCACAAACCTGTAGCTGTGGTGAGGGTGGGTTTCACCTACTTTAGCGCAGCTAAAATATGGGCAAGGAAATATATTGCAAATTGTTCGGTTGTCCTAAATTTTCAACGAAAATCTAGCCAGGTTTTGGTTAAGGCCCCTGAAAATTGTGTCTAGATTTATCAGGTTTTTGGGAGGGGGCCCTGAAAAAAATTGTGTCTAGATGCATTGGTTTTTGGTTAAGGGGGCCCTGAAAAAATTGTGTCTAGATTTATCAGGTTTTGGGGAGGGGGCCCTGAAAAAATTGTGTCTAGATTTATCAGGTTTTGGAAAGGGGGCCCTCAAAAAATCGTGTCCAAACTAGCTAATTTTTGGTTAGGGCCCCTGAAAAAAATGTGTCTAGATGCATTAGTTTTTGGGAAGGGGGCCTGAAAAAAATGTATTGAGATAGGTACAGACAGGTGACGCAATGTAGGAGAATTGTAAGCCGCACTACGTTAGGAGCTGCATCGTTGAATTTAGTTTCGTCTATGGCGTCTGCCCTGATTCCTAAAACTTGGCCCTTTGATAGTCGCTTGCTGCCGGAAACAGCCTGCGTCGTTGGGGGCTCTGTTCGGGATGCTTTATTGAAACGCCAGGCGGAATATTTAGATTTGGACTTTGTGCTGCCGGACGGGGCGGTTGCGATCGCGAGCGACATTGCCAAACGCTACCGGGCCGGGTTTGTGGTGCTCGATGCCGACAACCAAATCGCCCGCGCGGTCTTTGACGAAGCCACCATCGATTTTGCCCAACAGGTGGGGCCCACCCTGGAAACCGATCTGCAACGGCGGGACTTTACCATTAATGCGATCGCTTACCATCCCCAGAGCGATCGTTTGATCGATCCCCTCAATGGCATGGCGGACCTGCAGCAACAAACCCTGCGCATGGTCAGCCGTGAGAATTTGGCTGAAGATCCGCTGCGGTTGCTGCGGGCCTACCGGCAGGCGGCCCAGCTCGGGTTTACCATCGATAGCAATACCCGGTGCACCATCCGAGATTTAGCGCCCCTGCTCAAAACCATTGCGGCAGAGCGCATTCGCCATGAACTAGACGCCCTACTGAGCCAGCCCCATGGCGCCATGTGTTTTCGCATGGCTTGGCAGGATGGCCTGTTCGATTCCTGGCTGCCCCACCTGGGCGATGAACATGCTGGGCGGCTAGCTACGTTAGACCGGGCGCTGGCTAATTTACCGAGCCTGCCGGGCTATCTTGGGTTGCTCCACAGCTGGAAAGAAGCGGTGCCTGCGGGGCACTATCGCAGCTGGGTTAAGGCCGCTCGCCTGTCCATGCTGTTGCCCGATGATGAATCGGCCGCTAACCGCTGGTTGACTCGGCTAAAGTACAGCCGCAGTGAGGCCCAAGCTATTTGTCGAGTGCTGCAAACCCAGGCCTATGTGGAGCAATTGCTGGGGCCGGGGCTGTCTAGGGCAGACGAGTTTTTTCTGTTTAAGACGGCGGGCACCAGTTTTCCTGCCGTATCTTTAGTGGCGTTGGCCAAAGGGGTGGCACCGGCAACCGTAGTGGCCTTAGTCAAGCGGTATCAAACCCCTGGAGATCCCATTGCCCATCCGGTTCCATTGGTCAGTGGCAAAGATCTGATGGCCACCCTGGGGCTTAAGTCTGGCCCCCACATTGGGCAGTTGTTAAATGCCATTGAACGCGCCCAGGCCGAGGGGCAGCTGACTACCGCTGCAGATGCGTTGGTTTGGGCTCAGGACTTTGCTGGCGAAAGCTAGTGCCGGGGCAAGGCTCAACTTTGGAGTTGGGTAGGGATAAAGAGTGGAGGCTAACGCGTCACTCTTTGTTTCGTTTTACGTTTCATTCGCTATTGACCGGCTGCTAACTCTTCGGCGTGACGGACGATTTAGGTTAGCCACGGACCTCGATGAAGGCCGTGTTTGCCGCAAGCCATCAAACTGACACCGCCAAACCGACACCGCCAAACAAATACTGCCACCGAAGTCCTAACCTCGGTGGCAGTTTAGTTGCAAAATATTCGTTGTGATGTGGTTTGAGTTGAGGGGGAGTTTCCAGTAAAGGCCTCTCGTTGCCTAGTATTTTCAGATATGAAACATGCTACCCAACTCGCACTGTAGAAATTACCGAGACACCGGATCTATAGTTTGGGATCCACTGCCACATCCCCATCGGCGATGCGAACGATAAATTCGGTACCGCTGGGAGGTGTTTTTGGTGATTTCTCAACTTTCTTTTTGTCGCCGCTCAGCATCACAACCGAGCCAGCAATCGCTAAGCCTAGAATCATTGTAATATCCATGGGACGAGCCTCCTTGGTAGCAATCTGTAGGTAGAAACAACGTTGAGTGCATCCATTCCAGATAAAACTTAGAGGTTTTCCCGGATGGCTAATTCAATTGTTACTGAACGTTTATAAATTACCTCCGTGAGTGCACGGACCTTTTATAAACTACCTCCGTGCACTCACGGACCTTTGGCCATTGGGTATCGATCTTGGATGCTCTTTTGAAGATGAATTAGGGGATTCGTGCTTTGAATAGGCGCTTTGGTATATTTATTGACCAACGCTGTACTATCAATTTTTCATTGATCGATGGTCCGTACTCCCACTCTTCGGTTTGATCGCGGGACATTGATCTTGCATCCCCCTCCCCGAGGTAAGGGATGGATTGAACATGCGGTTTGGGATGATCGCATTGAGCGCTTTCGGATTCCGGCCCATTGCTATCGCCCGCTGTTGGAGTCCCTGCGTCAGGATAATGTGGCGATTGAAGATCACGCATCGGAGTTTAAGCCCTTAGAACTCCAGCCAAACTTGACCTACGACCCTTACCCCCACCAAAGTGAAGCCTTGGTGGCCTGGCAACAAAATCGATGGCAGGGGGTGGTGGTGTTGCCAACGGCGGCGGGAAAAACCTATTTGGCCCAGCTGGCCATGCAGGCGATTCCTCGCAGTGTGCTGATTACGGTGCCCACATTGGATTTAATGCACCAGTGGTATGCCCATTTGGAAACGGCCTTTCCCAACGCGGATATTGGTTTGCTAGGCGGGGGCAGTCGCGATCGCACCGATATTTTGGTGGCTACCTATGATAGTGCCGCCATCCATGCGGAAAATTTGGGCAACCGCTATGGCCTGTTGGTGTGCGATGAGTGTCACCATTTGCCTAGCGATTTTAATCGGGTGATTGCGGAATATGCGATCGCGCCCTATCGCCTAGGGCTGACCGCCACCCCAGACCGGGCCGATGGTCGCCATGGCGATCTCGATCAGCTCTTGGGTCCGGTAGTGTATAGCAAAACAGCGGCGGAGCTATCGGGCCATGCCCTGGCCCCCTATCAGATCATTCAGCTCAAGGTATCGCTGTCGGACATAGAACGCCGTCGCTATTCTGACTTAATTCAACAACGGAATGACTTTTTGCAAGAGGCCAAAATTTGGCTGAGTAGCCCTGAAGGATGGAAACGGTTTGTCGCCGCCAGCGCCCGTTCCCAGTCCGGGCGTCGGGCCATGTTAGCCCACCGAGAAGCCAAGACCATTGCCCTGGGCACAGCGGGAAAGCTACGCATCCTCGAAGACCTATTGGCACAGCACTATCCCGAACGCACCATTATTTTCACCAATGACAACGCCACGGTCTATAAAATATCCCAAGACTTTCTAATTCCAGCCATTACCCACCAAACGCCAGTTAAAGAGCGGCGACAGATTCTCCAAAATTTTCGCAACGGCGACTACACCGCCGTCGTGGTATCCCATGTGCTCAATGAAGGGGTGGATGTCCCAGAGGCGCGGGTGGCGGTGTTGCTCTCGGGCAGTGGTTCGACCCGAGAGTATATTCAACGCTTGGGGCGGGTGCTGCGCAAAGGCGATGGCAACAAACTGGCCCTACT
The DNA here is from genome assembly GCF_018739865.1 of Leptothoe kymatousa TAU-MAC 1615. Lineage (GTDB taxonomy): Bacteria > Cyanobacteriota > Cyanobacteriia > Phormidesmidales > Phormidesmidaceae > Leptothoe > Leptothoe kymatousa. The sequence continues at coordinate 954,020 of NZ_JADOER010000004.1, forward strand.
CTATGAAGTCATTGCGGAAGAGACCACGGAAGAAAATATCGCCCGCCGCCGCAAAAAATCCCCCCGTCAGCGCGATCAGAATGCATATCGACCAAAACCGCTCAAACTACCGCTGGTGGCCGAAGCCGATGGCACACCTGAAGATTTGCCCTATTGATGCCACAACAGCATTCCCCATGGGCCTATCCCTACCTGGTGACTGAGGTGACTGCAGTGGAGCTAACGAGTTCATTGAAGATTGGTTCAGCCGGTAGGGCATCAATGGGCAGGGTGATGGCAAATTCGGTCCCTTTGCCAAGCTTGGAGCGCACATTAATAAACCCCTGATGCTGTTGAATAATTTTGAAACAGATGCCTAATCCTAAACCTGTACCTTTGCCCACCGGCTTCGTGGTGAAAAACGGGTCAAAAATCTTAGCCTGAATGTTGGCCGGAATGCCTGGGCCACTGTCGCGAATAATAATTTCCACTTGATTTTTGGTAGCTTTTCGGGTGGCAATCGTTATCTTTTTATGGTCGCAGTCGGCATCAAACATGGCATCCAACGCATTGGAAATAATGTTGGTAAAGACTTGGTTTATTTGGGCCGGCAAGCAGCGCACCAATGGCAAATTACCATAGTCTTTGACGACGGTGACGTCATATTTGAGGCGGTGGTTCAAAATTAATAGCGTGCTATCTAACCCTTCGTGAATATCGACATCTTTGACCGTGGCTTCGTCTAAACGAGAGAAATTGCGTAGCGATTTGACAATTTCATGAACGCGCTGAGTGCCCACATTCATAGAGGTGAGCACCTTCATTAAATCCTCCAACAAAAAGTCAAAGTCAATCTCCTCTCGTTTTTGTAGAATGACTTCCTCGGGCTCTGGATAGGTCTTTTGATAGGTATCTAAGAGGGCCAATAGATCTTGAAAATAATCTTCTAGGGGTTCAATATTCCCTTGAATAAAGCTAATGGGATTATTGATTTCGTGGGCAATGCCCGCCACCATTTGACCCAGGCTAGACATTTTCTCGGTTTGAATTAGCTGGGCCTGGGTGTCCTTGAGCTTATGCACGGTATTCGAGAGTTCCCGGGTGCGCTCCTCCACCCTAGACTCCAAGGTTTGGGCAGAAATTTCAAGTTCATAGGTGTACTGGCCAACCCATTCAATCAGTTGATTGAGCGATAGTGCGAGCACACTAATGTCATCTTTGGTGTTTGCAGTTGCCCGCAAATCGAAGCGTTGCTCACCGGCCACTCGCTGGGCCAGTAGGGAAATATCAAGAATAGGTCGAGCCACACGTTGAGCGATCCAATAGCCCATGATCGTCGTCACTAGGGCTCCTAAGAGCGCCACTGGAATGATCGACAACCAGAGTGTGCGCAGCGATTGGCTTAAGGATTGTTGAGAAACCAATAAAATCAGTTCGAATTTTTGATTTCCCAGACCCGCCAGATCAATGGTGTGAATAACAAAATCCTGTTCATTGATGGTGATATAAGAGTTGGAGCGGCTTAGATCTACCTTGGCTAGGGTGCTGTTATCAATCTTTGATGAGAATGTGGAGGCAACAATGCCATCTTCACCTAGGATTAAAATCTCTTCTTTAATAACTTGATTGATCTGGGTCAATAACTTATTGCCTAGGGCATTGCCTAAAATAATTCCCCCCACAATGTCTTGCCCATTGCGGATGGGGGCCGTGCCGATGAGCACCGGGGGACCAGGGTTGCCAGAGTCGATGATGGTTGCCATGTCCGACCCGGTGAGCAGGAGATCTTGAATGGATTGGGGGGGGACACTGCTGCTACCCAATGCCAGATCCTGAAAGCTAAATAATGCTGTTTTTTGGTCGCTAATAATATGAATATGATTGGCATTTAAGGTACTGCTTAGGGGCAAAATGCTATCCCTAAGCTGGTTGTGGTTGCCCTCAATGGTTCCTTGAATAATGGGTGTTTTGGAAGAAAGCAGCTGGGCTGTTTTGTGTAGGGAGTCTAGTTCTTGGGAAATTTCCTGTTGCACTAGATCAATTAAATCTACAGCCTGTTCCCGTTGTTCCTTCTCTAGCTGATTCGAAAATACGAGGCCCACAGCTGTGGTACTTCCTGCCCAGAAAATCAAAAACATGACAATAAAAGGCACGCTGATTTTTAACGGCAGTGAAGCGTTTTGGTAATTGAGCAATAACTTTTTATAAAACGCTAAACCCATGGGCTAAAAAGTCTTAAGTGAGTCATTGGCATCGACTAGCCGAAGGTCGGTAGTTGGGGGCTGCCCTGCTGAGCTGGCCAAAGTGTGGCGCAAGGTTTGATTGTTTAGCGGTGGGGCTAGTGCAATCTGAACCGTGGTTGTATCACCAATTCTGATCACCCTGGGTGGGACGATGGATTTTGTGGGGGCTGGCTGATGGGTACAACCCACCAGCAGCAGTGTGCTGGCTAAGATCAGGGAGCGGCGCATCCAGGTTTGACCCATAAGGCCTCGTGGCAGAAATGATAATGGCGAGTGTCTATGTAAGTTTTCCGATACGGATATGACACGGTGTGTTCATTCGATGCACAGTCCCTGCGAGTTTGTTCGAGTGACTTGAACACCCTAACAAGCTACTACCTGATATACGCAGGGCAGGGTAGAAAATCCGTCATAAATTTCACGGAGACGCTTCCTCTTTTATGTTTACTTGATGAACTTATTTCATCTGCTGAAATATTGAATAAAGTTGTTATTTGACTAGCAAATTTATTCAATATTTGAATATCTAACTGGTGTTGCTGTGCTAATAGAATCTGCGGCCTCAATGGTTTGATCTGGTTGGGATGGCGGTAGTTAAAAAATAGCGATATCTACTACTTTTATCCGATATGGTCGCGATCGCTTTACGTTTACTTCCTTGTTAAATGTTGATTGCTGAAAATGCCATGATTAAGGTCATAAATCAGCGGTGTATGTTATCAGGAACTTAGCCCATCCATAGCCTGCCGAAGACTTAGTGTTGTAGCGATATGGGGCCTGCTAGATCCCTTCCTGATTTGTTTCGCACCATTAGATCGTTTGCCCAGGTTACACTAGCAACGGTTCTTCTTTGTTAACTCATGACTCTGCTGGCTCTACGGGATATCAATAAGGATTTTGGCATCAAGGAAATTTTGCGAGATGCCAGCTTTAGCATCGAAGAGGGCGACCGGGTGGGGCTGATTGGTACCAACGGTTCGGGAAAATCCACCCTGCTGAAGATGATTGCGGGGATTGAGCCCATTGACAGTGGCGAAATTTGGAAAAATGCCAGTAGTAAAATTGTCTACTTGCCCCAGCAGCCAGAGTTAGACGACGAGCGCACGGTTTTAGAACAGGTGTTTGCTGACAGTGGCGATAGCATGGCCCTGGTGCGGGAATATGAGCTGATTTCGGCGAAACTGGCGGAAGCGGATGGGGATTCGAATCAGCTGATGTCCATGCTGTCGCGGGTATCCCAGCAGATTGACCAGGCCAATGCTTGGGAGCTGGAGACCCAGGCCAAGGTCGTCCTCAGCAAGCTGGGAATTGAGGATTTTAAGGTCAAGGTGGGGACGCTGTCGGGGGGATATCGGAAGCGGGTTGCGATCGCAACCGCCCTGCTTTCAGAGCCCGACCTAATCCTGATGGACGAGCCCACTAACCACCTGGATGCCCTATCCGTAGAATGGCTCCAGGACTACCTCAGTCGCTATCGCGGTGCCCTGTTTCTCATTACCCACGATCGCTATTTCCTAGACCGAGTCACCAATCGCATCCTCGAAATTGACCGGGGCGACCTATATCCCTACGGCGGCAACTACAGCTACTATCTAGAGAAAAAAGCCGGCCAGGAAGAAGCCGCCGTCAGCAGCCAGAAAAAACATGCCGGGGTGCTGCGTCGAGAGCTTAAATGGTTGCAGCGGGGGGCCAAGGCCCGCAGTACCAAACAAAAGGCCCGCATCGATCGCATTCGCGACATGCAGAACACCGAATTTAAGCAGACCCAGGGCAATGTGGAAATTTCCACCGCCGGTCGCCGCATCGGTAAAAAAGTGATCGAGCTGGAAAATATCACCAAGGGCTACGATGGCCGCACCCTGATCAACGACTTTTCCTATCTATTTACCCCAGCGGACCGCATTGGCATTATTGGCCCCAACGGGGTAGGCAAATCCACCCTGATGAACATTGTCACGGGGCGAGAGCAGCCCGACTCGGGCACCGTAGACATTGGGGCCACCATTCACATCGGCTATTTTGACCAATATTCCGACGATGTCAACATTAACGAGAATCAGCGGGTAATTGACTATCTAAAAGATGTCGCGGAGCTGGTGACCACCACCGATGGCACTGTGATTACCGCTTCCAAAATGCTGGAGCGATTTCTCTTCCCCCCCGACCAGCAATATTCTCCTATTCACAAACTTTCCGGTGGAGAACGGCGACGCTTATTTTTGTTGCGAGTGTTGATGCAGGCTCCCAACGTGCTGATTTTAGACGAGCCCACCAACGATTTAGATGTCCAAACCCTGGGGATTTTAGAAGAATATCTAGAAGACTTTAATGGCTGTGTTATTGTCGTTTCCCACGATCGCTACTTTCTAGATCGGGTGGTAGATACGGTCTTTTCCTTTGAAGGATTAGGCAAACTAAAGCAATATCCAGGCAACTATTCTGTCTATTTAGAGTACAAAGAAAAAGCAGAGCAGGCGGAAAAACTCAAGCAAGAAGCTGCTCCTAAAGCCGAGAAGGCCCAAAATGCTAAACGGAAGGACGCGTCTAAACCGAAAAAACTCTCCTATAAGGAGAAACGGGAATATGCCACGCTAGAAGAGAAAATTCCTGAGCTTGAAGAAGAGAAAGAGACCCTGGGGCAGCAGCTTTACACCAACCCCCCCAGTGACTATAACGAGATGCAAACCCTGGCGCAGCGACTGGCAGATTTAGAAACCGAGATTGAAACCTCAACCGAGCGTTGGATGGAACTGGCAGAGCGCATGGAAGAGTGATGGCTGGGCCTTATATGGGGCCGTGGTTAGCGATAGTGATGGTGGCTTTGAATAAAATCAACCCTTCACCGTGGGTTTCGATAAAACCTTGATGGGCCATTACTGTTTGCTAAGAAATTCTACTTCCGGGACCAGCGGATCGTTGACTACGCCCACCCCCGCATAGCCCCAGCGATCGATCATTTGCTTCAGCTGCTGCCCGCTGATGGGTTCTACGGAAAAGCGGTTGGCGACTTCAGCGGCATGCTGGTTGACGTAGCTGAGGGCTTCGTGGTCGGCCTTGAACAGCATGAGAAAGCCCTGGGAGTTTTCGATGTTGCGAGGTTTGGCGGCCAGGTATTGGCCATCGTGGGTGGAACGCAGTAGGTAGTAAGATTTGGTGAACATAGGGCTTGGTCGCTTTCTTCCTACGGTAAAAGCAAAGTCTTCAATCGCCTATGGCTTTGTTGCGAAGCTTAATCGATATCCAGCGGTTGATTGGAATTATGGAAGACGTCAAAATTGCTTTTTTCAAATTTTTGAATGGTGAGATTCCCGTTCAAGAATTTGAGCCATGGATATATGGTGCTGTTGATGTGCTGGCAGATGTTTTAGACGGTTATTCTTCAATTCCCCGTGCAGCATGCTCCGAACGCTTATACCGATAGTCTCTTGTTTCTTGCCCTGGCCTTACCACTTCAACCACTAAAAGTGGTGGTGGCATATCCAAAAAAAAACAGAGAGCGAGTGGCCCCCTCCAACGCCGTTACCCCGTTACGAATGGTCTTCCCTAACGGGTTTTTGATCGGCATCCCTTAATCGGAGTTGCCAGGGCGCATCGGCGTGGTTTCCTAACGATAGCTTGCCGGTTAGTCTGCGGGCATAATGGCCCGATGAATCCAACTGCGATCGCAGGTCACAATCAAATCCATGGCCAAATAGGGAAACGCATCCTGCAACCGCTGGTATAGCTGGCTCCGCATTTTATCCACATGGGCCACACCATAGGCCTTGGCCTGTTGTTCATTCACTTTGACATATACCTGCACGTAGATCAGGCGTCCTGTCATCAAAGGTCGCAGGTGATAATCCTCATGGGGTAACGGTTTTAACACATTGCCAACAATGTCGTTTACCTGTTGCCGTAGGGCATCTTCCGGGGCCTGCCCCATGAGCTGAGCCCAATTTTCCCGCACGGTTTGGATCGGTATGGGCAGCACAAAGAACACTAGCAAAATGACTAACGCGGGGTCAGCGTAGGGCACCAGGTGCCCCAGGTCACTGTGCTGCAAAATCAGGATCAGCCCAAATGCCAAGGCGACGGCACCGCTAATCAAACCGTCGATCAGCCAGTTCTTGGCATCCACATCCAGGATGGGAGAATGGCTGGTCTGGGCATATCGATATTGTTTCCAGGCAAGGATAAGGCAACCAGCGGAGGCTGCGATCGCGTACCAAATTGCCACACCGGCTTCAATCGGTCGCCCCCCATTCAAAATCGACTCCACCGACGAAAACAACGCCAATAGCGCCACCAGGGCAATCACCAAGCCCTTGCCCAGATTCAGCAAAGGCTCAAACATGGCATACCCAAACGGAAACTCCTGATCTTCTGGTTGATAGAGCAGATTAGCCACCCGCAGGGATAACAACGAAATTGCCAAGTGAATACCCGAAAATACCCCATCAAATAAAATTGCTTCAGATGAGCTGATTAAAGCAAAAACAACGCCTAACACCACCATTCCCGCATTGCCAAGGATGGTGAGTTTCAGCGCCTGCTGTTCTAACTCTTGATGATGGGTCATCGGTTGTGACTGTAACGATGTCTTCTTACCGTAGTGAACCCGTGACAAAGGCGTCAATTTTTATACCCGAAAAGCGTGTTGAACCCTGGGGAACGGCGTTGCTAAACCCCGTTGCTGCAAATTAGCAACGGGCGCGCTGAGATCGGAGAGGTTAGCTGCTCCTAACATACAAAAATCGCAGCAGCGTGGTTTATCCGTCCCTGTGCCAAGGCCGACATCCCCTGAAATATCATTCTTCACAGAAAAAATAATTAAGTTTGATAAATTACCCTGTACTACATCTGTTCGGTTGTTTGTACGCTTATGACATGCAAGGGGATATTACCTCCTCGATTGCTGAGCTCTTTCAACTGTGGGTATTTATAAAGATGCTAAATGGAGTGTCAAAACACCTTCTATTGACCGGTGGCCTGACCCTAGCGGCCGTCTGTAGTATGAGCGCACCCGCTGCCGCTGCTCGATTTTCCATGGAGATTGCCTATACCGAATCGCAGCTACTGCCCCCGTGGGATTTGCCAGAAACAGGCACGGGATTTTTCGACTTTGATGGGGTTACCTATGGCGATTTTGTTACCAGCAGTCTGATTTTTCAGAACTTTGAAACTTTTCCCGGCAATCCTTTTTTCCCAGGCGGACAAACCGAACCCTATCCTCCCAATACCGAGAGTCTGCTGACGCCCATCGTTTTTTCTCCATCCACGGCGCTGGTGTCCACCCCCACCCAATTAAGTGCCATCGGTTCCTTAGACTTTCAAACCGCTGCAGGGACAGAGCGTTGTCTCACAGACCCAATTGCCCGCGGTGGAGCCCTATGCGATGCATTTATTCCGGCCCCCGCCGTGCAATTGGATCTGTTATTTGATAATCCAATTTTTAATGTTGCGACCAATCAGTTTTTGCCCTCTAATTTTTCCTGGTCACTCACCACAACGGTTCCCTTGGATGTGCCTGGTCTGAGGTTTTCAATTCCTGCAGGTAGTCTGGTTGCCGGTGGTACCAATGTGGATGTGCCCAACCCCTTTGCAGGCAATATTGGGCCAACGGTAATTCCCGCTAACCGGGCAACACCCCTGGTGGCAGCCTCAGTGCCTGAACCCAGGGGTGTTTTAAGCTTGCTGATGTTGGCCGGAGTGGGGGGCGGTTTCATGGTGCGCAGGGCATCTGGCCTTGGTTTCAGTAGCGACCAGTGAACTCGCGAAAAACGTACATGTTAATGGCGGCTACGACAAAGCAGATGATGAAGATCAATACCCGAATGCCATAGATCGGTTCATTCATTAGCTGGCCGTTGGCAAAAATGGGCGTGAAGGAGGGCTCGACTTTCGCCATCATAAATCCTGCCACAAAGGCCGTAATGGTCGATGTGGCCTGGGATAGATTTCTGAGTTCATTGCTGGTATTAGGGGACACCAAAAAGCCCACTAGCCAACCACTGGCCCAGCCCGCCACGGCAATCAACACGGTTTGGGCAAACCCTGGATCGGTTAGTTCAGTGTGAACTCGGTTCGCTAGCCAAACGACAATGCCAAAAACAATAAAGCCAACCAGTAAACCACTGTAGGAACGTAGCTGCATGGGGCTTAGTTCATTTTAGAGAGCTTAATACGTGGATCCACAAACGATAGGGCCAGATCAGCGATTAGGTTGCCCACAATTAACATGGTGGCCCCCATCATCAAGCTAGCCATAATCAGATACAAATCCTGGGACTGCACCGCCTGCAGCGTCAGTTTGCCTAAGCCGGGCCAGCCAAAAAAGTATTCGGTAATAAAGGCGCCGCTGAGCAAACTGGCAAATTCAAACCCCAGCAGGGTAATCAATGGATTCACAGCGTTGCGTAGGGCATGGGTATAGATCACCCGGTTTTCTGGCAGTCCCTTGGCGCGGGCGGTGCGGATATAGTCCTGGCGCAGTACGTCTAACATTTGACCGCGCATCAACCGCTGTAGGCCAGCAAAGCTGGTAATACTCAAGGCCAATGTGGGCAAAATCATGTGCCAGACCACATCTAGGAATTGGCCAATCCAGTTAAGGTCATCGTGGTTAATGCTGGTGCGGCCCCCCACCGGAAATAGCGGAGTGGTTAGCTGGGCGAAAAATAGTAGCAGGAGTCCCGTGATCAAAGCAGGAAATCCCTGGCCAATGTAGCTCAGTACCCGCAGAAAGCGATCTGTAAACTTGTTGTGGTTGACTGCCCCAATAATTCCCAGGGGAATACCAATGGCCCAGGTGACCACAATGGAGGCAATCGATAACAACAGGGTGTTGGGGATGCGTTCAGCTAAGATTTCTATGGCTGGGCGATTGTAGGCAAAGCTCTCACCAAAGTTAAACTTAGTCACCACCTGGTAGAGCCATTGAAAATATTGTTGCCAAATCGGTTTATCCAGGCCAAACTGCTGTTCAAATTGTTGGATAGTTTCCGGTGAAATCTGAGGGTTTTGACGGGCCGCATCTAAAAAGTCGCCAGGTGCGAGCTGAATGACGAAAAAACTAAAGGCTGATGCCAGCAGCAGGGTTAGCAGTGCCTGCAGTATGCGCTTAAACACATACAGCGTTGTTTCGCTGGTGAGCACCATCTGCACTGTTTGCAGAGGAGAACGGTTGGTAGATGAGGGGGACTCTGCCGTCATGGTTTAAGGGAGGTGGGCGTCTGGTGCAAATTTTTGCCGGTGGCTGGGGTTCGCTTTGAAATGCTCTGGAAACTGGGCCTGTCTTTGGGGTGCCGTGACATCATTCTAATGATTGATGTCCCTGAGTGGGTAAGCGGCTAGCCCCCAGGCAAAAATCAATAGGAGATAAGGGCGTTAACCGGAATGCCCTCCGGCAACTTTTGTCGCCCTGGCAGGTCGGTGAGTTCGATTAAAAAGCTAAACCCCGCGATGGTTGCCCCTGTTTTTTGAACCAACTGGGCGGCGGCGGCGGCGGTGCCGCCTGTGGCCAATAGGTCGTCCACAATCAGGGGACGGTGATGGGGTTGGAGGGCATCTTGATGTATTTCTAGGCTGTCTTGACCGTACTCTAGGTCGTAGGACACCTGGTGCACGGCGGCGGGTAGCTTGCCGGGTTTGCGCACGGGGATAAAGCTTAGCCCCAACTGATATGCCAGGGGCATGCCAAAGATAAATCCACGGGATTCAATCCCGATGATGCAATCTGGTTGATATTGAACGGCCTGTTCTGCCATCAGGTCGATGCTGGCTTTTAATCCGTCGGCATCTTTGAGCAGTGTAGTGATGTCTCTAAAAAGGATGCCCGGCTGAGGAAAATCTGGGATCTCACGAATTAAGGCCTGGATATCTGCGGTGGTTGTCACGACTAGGGCGGATGCAGGACGGCCCTATTCTATACTGCCTGAGCCGATTGTGACCGCAGAGAAACGGCTGCTACCGCTAATGCGCCGTTCGGGGATGCCTTGACGCACGTCTGAATTTTGATCGGAATTGTAGAGACTGATGAAGTCCTGGTTGGGTTGGGGCAGCTGATGGCTATTTGAGGCAAAGGCGATCTGCGTGGTGGCAATGGGCAGTAGGGTAATGACCGTCAAGTAGATGCATTTCATGGAAAGTTGGGCCTAATCTGGATTAATTCAGATGTGCTGCCCTTGGCAGGCAGATGTTCTTACATATTTCGAAATAAGGCGCTGTTCGAAAACAGCTTGCCCCTTCCCTGTGATAGCCGTCACCATCGGGATATTCCTACTGTGGTAAGGGAATCTTTGTGCTTTCTTTGAAAAGTGATGGGAGAACAGTGACCCTACGGACTGTTATGGGGCAAATCAGGATATAGCTTTACGCACAATGGCGGATACAATTGCTAGCCGAATAGGTATTTCTAGGTAGGGCGCTCGGATTCGGTTGAGTTGTAGCGGGGATTTCGACCGCTGCTGCGGTGTATTTACTATTGTTGATTTTAGGGAGATCGCCCTCTGGCAGCTCCGCGTGATCAGGGAGTCTTGCCGCTATGAGCCCATGGCAGGGCTACGATGTCGGCAAGGTCTGCGGTTGATTTGAAGGGGGGAAACAGGCTTTTGACCCGGCCCCAGATACGGCCCATAAAATCATCCTAAGGATCGGCAATGCCGCTAATTTTGATGTGCTGTATCATATTCACGAACTTTGAGCAGTCTAAGGGCTTGTTAAAGATTAGAATCATGGCCTTGTTCCTTGAAATCATGGCTTAACAAGCTTTTCAGGATTAAACCGTGACGTAGTTTCTTAACAGCTCCGAACGGGCTCAGAGGCAACCTGTGCTTGAGGCTGTTATGCCTGTGAATGATGTTCCTCCGTCGAATACTGCAACCCCTACTAATAAGCGCCGATGTACGGTGACGGTGTCAGCTCAGGCGTGGCATGGTTCTAAGTCAGCCGCTCAGGCGGTGGGCTGCGGTAGCATTTCTGAATTGTTGGAGAAATTGGGCAATGGTGAGCTGGCGGTGGTGTTGGCCGATGAGCTGGGGCCGCCACTGGCTGAGGAGTTAGACCATGCCCCGGACTATGGAGCAACAACGCAGCAGCCGAGCCAGCCAGACTGGCCCGCAGCCACGGCACAGCCTGCTCCTAGGGCCGCAGCACCCGGCACAATTTCAACCCTATTGTCGCGCTTATCCCTGGGGAAATTTCCTCAGCTGGTGCTAACGGCCATCTGTGCGTCGTTGATTTTGCTGCCGATTCTTTATGTTTTGGATTTATGGCTGTCGAAGTCTTCTAAGGGGGATCTGGATTTAACCCAGGCGATTACCTTGACCACGGGGGATACGGTGGCGGGATATGAGGTGACGGACCATATGAGAATCCGTCCGTTTCATCCGGTGACGGGGGCTGCCAATGTGCCCCACAACGGTGTGGATTTGGCGACACCTTCGGGCACCCCGGTCTATGCGGTGGGGGTGACCGGTGATCGGGTGTCGGTTGAGTGTTGGTGGGATGTTGACGGGGGGGGCTGGGTTGCCGAGCAAACAACTGAGTCCTATCCCCAATTAGTGTTTCAATCTTTGCACCTGTTGGATGATGAGTGTCGTTCTGGTTCCTTTAAGAGCGGCGATGTGATTGCCCTAACGGGGAATACCGGGTTGGGCTCAGGGGAGCACTATGATTTTCGGGTGAAGTTGGACGGTAGTTATATTGATCCGCCCAGGCAGTTTTTGGAGGCGGCCCTGACTGGTAAAACGCTTTCTAAGGATGGCAAGCTGCCTGGGGAGTAGGTTCCTGGGTTCCTGGGCGATAGGGCAAATGGCGCTTACTGTAGCGGTTGGTCTGGACTACACACGGTAGACCAGGAGTCGATGTCGGTTTGGGATGCGAGCACACCTGTGAGCTGACTGCGATAGCCGGTCAGGCGCTCTCGCTCTAGGCCTTCTGCATAGGGAATCAGTTCATCGACAGTGGTGATGACGCAAACCCAGTCTTTGGCGGCGGCGGCTTTGTTTAACTGGGCTTCGAGGGTGTTGACCTCTGACTGGATAGCCGCCACCCGGTTGCGTTCGATGTAATATTCCACGTTTGCGATCGCATTGAGCGCATACACATCATCGGGACGTTCTTCTAAGGCGCGGCGAAAATTAATCAGGGCCGTTTGATAGTCAAACTGGCTGCTGTAGGCATAGCCCAAATTCATCGCCTGGGTATAGGCGTCTGGTGCTGCCTCGGGTGTTTCAGTTTGAGCGAGGGCAGGGCCTGGTAAGAAAATTGCCAGGCCTAAAAGTGAACCCCATAACCACTGCTTTGCCATGGATTGTCTCGGTGACCTCAAGGATTTTCGCTATTGTTACCACAAATTGTTGGTCAATCCCCAGCCTATTGCTCAGAGGGTGACTCATCTGTGTGGTTCAGCATAGAGCGGGTTAGCTAGGTTACCCGTGGTCACGGCAATATTTTCTGATTTCAGATCCGATTTATGGGAAAAGCCATCTGTGTTTGAGGCCTAATGCCTTGCCAACCGACGGGGGAATTGTTACATTAGTTTACATTAATATAAGTTTACAAAACGCCAGGCATAATCCCCTGTGGTTGCTGTGTTTCCGTTAAACATTGGTTTGCGGTTAAGGTGCCCCAGTTAATCTGCACTGGTGATTGAGGAATGGTTTGTGGAAGCATCTCAGTTAGTGCAGCGATATGCTGTCGGTCAGCGTCGGTTTGAGCGTGCAGATTTGCGTGAAGCTCAGCTGCCCGAGGCGAAGTTACAGGATGTTCGTTTGAGCTATGTGGATCTGACTTGGGCGAATTTGAGCCAGGCTGATCTGTCCGGTGCTGAGTTGGTGGGGGCAATGGTTTGGCGCGCCCATCTCAGCTGGGTAAATTTGAGCCAAGCCGATTTGCGTCGGGCGCTCATATTACATAGCCGTTTGGCTTTTGCTAATCTGTCCGGGGCGAATTTGCAGCAGGCCGATCTGCGTCTGAGCGATCTCAGCCAGGTTAATTTGCAAGGGGCCAATTTGCAGGGGGTAAAGCTCTGCTACGCGGATTTGAGCGGTGCGGATTTAAGCAACGCAGATTTGAGTGGCGCAGATTTGACGGGGGCTACCCTGCGCGGTGTGAACTGGCAAAATGTATGCCTCACTGGTGCGATCGCGGCTCCCAATTCCCCCGTGTTGGTCTAGGTTTTGATGCGATCGCATCAATAGACTTGTCGCCGCCTTAAAACTTGTGGCCTTGCTAACCCTATCCATTCAAACTCCAAAGGCGCACCTTCCTAATGCTGGGTGTTGTCACCAGGGCTCCCGTATATCCTGGCCCAGGGAAGAGGACACGCAGCTGCCACATCGGATCAGGTGCCTTTAAGCTGGGCGAGGGGGTTAACTCCACTTCAATGGCTGTTAACGATTCGCTAATTCCTTGGCCGGTTGCCTTCAAATAGGCTTCCTTGCACGTCCAATATTTAAGAAACGCTGTGCTCTGTTCCGATGCCGGTTGCTGTTGCAGGCTACGTTGCTCCCTCGGGGTTAGACAGCGCTGCACCAAGCCCCCTAATCGATCCATGGAACGCAGCTGTTCGATGTCCACGCCAAGGGGGGTGCGGGCAACGCCGCACAGAGCACATTCACCCGAATGGGACAGATTAAACTCCAGTCCCTGGCTGTTAAATTTTAGGGCCGGTTTGCCGCGGGGGCTATAGTCAAAAACAATGTCTTCGGGGTTAGTCTGAGTGTAGCGGCCCAAAATCTGACGCAGGCCACTGCGGGCCACCGCAAATCGGCGCTGATCTTTTTCAAATCGATATCGGTGCAGGCGGGTTAACTCATCCTCAGATAGCCATTGCGTGCAGGGGGAACGGTCCAAGGAAATCCGCCAAAGATCGGCGGTATTGTCCAGCGTGGTGTAGCAGTCGGCAGTGGCAGATACCCAGCGGGACTGTTCAGAAATCACAGTGTTGTGGTGTGGAAGTGGTCAAACTAGTTTCATGATTTTAGCGCCGTCGAAGTTTTCTCCCCAGAAAAAAGCCATTGGCCATGCCCCTCGGATTGTCATTGTGGGCGGTGGGTTTGGTGGGCTATACACGGCCCTGTATCTGCAAAAATATCACCAGCTTCAAAACGCTTCAATCACCCTGATTGAACCGCGCCAGAACTTTTTGTTCACGCCCCTGCTGTACGAAGTACTCACGGACGAGATGCTGCTTTGGGAGGTGGCCCCTAGCTACGACAGCTTGCTGGCTGGCACCACGATTCAATGGTGCCAAGACTGGGCCGATTATATCGACCTAGGCCAGCAGCAGGTGCGGCTACGTCAGGCAGAACCCCTTGCCTACGATTATCTAGTGGTGGCCACCGGGGCCAAAACCCGTCCCCTATCAATTCCTGGTTTGCCAGACCATGCCCTCACCTTTCGCAGCTTAGACGACGTGGTGGGCGTTAAAGCTCGTCTGGATCACCTGGCCCGCATATCGTCTCCGGTGGTGGTCACGGTCATGGGGGCGGGGGCCAGCGGCGTAGAGCTAGCGACGAAAGTGGCCGATCGCCTGGGGCCACGGGCCACCGTGCGGCTCGTCGATCGCAGCGAGCAGATCCTTAAGCTATTTCCCCAAGGGCTGCGGCGGCAGGCCCTGCGTGCCCTAAAGCAGCGTGGTGTGGCGTTGCACCTCAAGACCACCGTAGACGAGGTGGGGGCCAACCACATTTGTTTGAATGGTGAGCCCCATGTCAATCATTTGACCCTGGGGGCCACCGGCACTGAGCCCATGCCCTGGTCCGGTACGGCGGTGACCACCAACGAGCGGGGGCAAGTATCGGTGCGGCCGACGCTACAGCTTCAGGACTATGACAACGTTTTTGTCATTGGCGATGCGGCGGCACAAGCTTCCCCCGATACGGCCCAGGCCGCCTACCAAGCGGCCGCAACGGTGGCTAGAAATTTGGCCAAAATATCAGGTGGACGGCGGCCCCACCGGTTTCGATATATTCATCTGGGAGATATGTTAGCCCTGGGGAAAGGTGCCGGTGGCGTATGCAGTTTTGGCCTGAATTTAGGGGGCCGCCTCGGGGGGCTGGTTCGGCGTATGGTGTATTTACATCGCATGCCAACAAATCACCATCGGTTCAAAGTGGCTCGTCGAGCGTTGCGCCTGGTCCTGGGGCAACGGTCAGCGCGGACCTAGGCAAACGTTGTGGGACAATAATCCCGCTGGGCCCTTGGGGCCAGCCGCATGGAGCTAAAAAAATTAGCAACAGCAAAAAACTTTTTCAGGATTGCGGTCGGGGTGAATGCTGTGGAACGTCTCTTAGGGGTGGTTTTTAGTTTCGATTTACGTTCCCTGGCCTTGTTTCGCATAGGTTTAGCCCTGGCGCTATTAGGGCAGCTTGGCACCATGGCGGGCCGTCTGCCTATGGTCGGGCCTGTGGTGTTGACTTTGGCGGCGCTGCTTTTGCTCATCGGCTATCGCACCCGCTGGGTCACCATCGTCGCCTGGGGCTTGCTGGTTTTATTCCTGGGATCCGGTGGGTTAGGGGCCACCCTTGCGGCGGTGTTTTTCTGGGCGATGTTTCTACCCCTGGGTAGTTGCTATGCGGTTGATCAGGCGCTCAATACCTCACCTCGACCTCAGTCCAAACAGGTGTTTACCGCTGCCAACCTGGGCTTACTGCTGCAGCTGGTGTTGATGGCAATAGTCCTAGGCCGAACCGGTGGCGGCTGGTGGCTGGTGGGCGTCACCGGTTTGGCGCTTATTCCATCACCCTTGTGGGACCGATGGCCATCCTTTACGCCCCAACAGCTCGGGTTAAAAATTTACTACGATGCCGATTGTGGCTTTTGTAAAAAGTTGGTGCACCTACTGCGCACTTTTTTAGTCTTGCCCCGGCGCATCCCGCTGCAAATTGCCCAGGGTGATCCAGTGATTCACACGGCCATGGAAACCCATAATTCTTGGGTGATTGTTGACTGGCAGGGGCAGCATCATTACAAATGGCATGGCATTGCCTACGTCGTCAGTCTGTCGCCCATGCTGTGGCCTTTGGCCTGGGTCTTACGGTGGTCGCCCCTGATGGCTGTCGGTAACCGCATCTATGAAACCATTGCCAATAACCGTCGATTTGCCGGTAACTTTACTAAGCCCTTTAAGTTTCAATCGTTTACCGCTGAGGCTTCGCCGTTGTTCAATTTGGCCACGTGGTGCATGTTTCTAGTGGTGGCTGGCACCTACCTATACAGGTTGATGAACCACGGTGATATATTGTCGCAGCATCCAGTCTCAGTGGCGCTACATCAGATGGCTAGATTGATTCCTTGACGGCAAATGCCGCGTGAATCGATTGGTTGAGGGAATAGATATAGGTATGGACTTGATACTATAATTCTGGCCTTACTGAGCACCTACTATTGCCATGCAGCTTCGGGCATTTTTTCGCAACGCAGGTCAGTGGCTGTTTAAGTCACCCGATCAATCCCTTGAACAAGCCTATGAAGCCGCTTTAGCCATTAAAAAAATAGAGGACGACTATTTTCAGGGGAGTCCCATTAGCCAAGAAAATGGTCAGTATGGAGACAGCGCCTATCGCTATATTCAAGGCGAAGTCGAGCAAAATGTCGCCCTGATTAAAGAGTGCATGGCGACATTTGAGTCGACTCGGTCTAACCTGGCACCGGGACGGCAGATGGAGGTGCAATCCTACGACGATCAGCAGGACGAATATACCCTCGACTTAATCGATCAGTCGGCCATCATTTTCAAAAAATTGCAGTTTATAGACGAGATTTTAGGTCGTTATGGCAGCCTGGACAGTGCGCTCCAGCCTGTGCAGCCAAGCGGCGATCTATCGTCTGCTCCATCGGGGCCCAAGGCGGGTGGGGCGAACAAGGCCGATAAAAGTCGAGCGGGTTTGGCCGCTCGAGGCAGCGTCTTACCCCGGTCGATTTTACGTACGGTCGATCGGGTGAAGCAGGATCTCGATCCTACGGCGGAAGTTGATGTGATGCGCAACTTTCGTAAGTCCCAGGGAAAAACCAAAATTGCCCTAAGGTTTGTGCTGTTGTTGGTGATTGTGCCCTTGCTGACCCAGCAATTGACCAAACATTTTGCCGTGGGTCCGGTGGTGGACTATGTGCGCCAATCCACGGCGGCTGAGGTTTTCCTCAACGATGAAATGGAGGAAGAAGCCCTCCATGAGCTGCAGCAGTTTGAGGAACGACTGCGGTTTGAGGTGATTTTAGGGAAAGTGGCGGCGCTGAGCGAGACAGAGCTAGAAGAACGGGTATTGGATAAGGCCCTCGACATTGAAGAAGAATATCGAGAGCGCAGTGCCGACTCGGTGAAAAATGTATTTGCCGATATTTTTGCGGTGGTTGCCTTTTCGCTTTTGTTGAGTAGCTGCAAACGTCAGGTCGCTACCCTCAAGGCCTTTATTGATGAAATTATCTATGGCCTCAGCGATAGCGCTAAGGCTTTTATTATTATTCTGTTTACCGATATGTTTGTGGGCTTTCACTCGCCCCACGGCTGGGAAGTTTTATTGGAAGGCATGTCGCGGCATTTGGGCTTTCCTGCCAACCGCGACTTTATCTTTCTGTTTATTGCCACATTCCCGGTGATTTTAGATACGGTCTTCAAATATTGGATTTTCCGCTATCTCAATCGAATTTCCCCCTCTGCGGTGGCCACGTATAAAAATATGAACGAATAACCCAGGCAGGGCGTGCCCCTGCCAGAGGTTTATAAGAAAAATTGCCACAAACGGTTGCATCCGTAGGAAAAAACACTACACTGACCAATTAGATTAGCCCCGGTGAATTACTGACTAGGGGTACGCAGTCAGCTGTGAAGGAGCCGTTCATGAGCACACCCTGGGAATCTAGTCCCCCATTAGGCGCACGCTATAACGTATTGCAAGAAATTGGAGAGGGGGGCTTTGGCCGTACCTATTTGGCCGAAGATTTACATCGGTTTAAGGAACGCTGCGTCCTGAAAGAATTTGTGCCTCAAATTGAGGATCCTTCCCTCTTGGCCAAGGCAGAGGAATTATTCGAGCGCGAGGCCAAGGTGCTTTATCAGCTAGAACATCCTCAGATTCCTAAGTTTCGAGAGCTGATGCGGGAGGGGGGCAAACTCTTTCTGGTGCAGGACTATGTGGAAGGAACCACCTACCGTAGTCTGTTGCAGGGGCGGCAAGACTATGGCGGGCAGTTTAGTGAAACTGAAGTTACTCAGCTGATGTACCAGCTGTTGCCGGTGCTGGAATATATCCATGGTTTGGATATTATTCACCGGGATATTTCGCCTGAGAACCTGATTTTGCGCGCCGAGGATGGTAAACCGGTGCTGATTGATTTTGGCAGTGTCAAACAGATTGCCGCTACGGTAGAGCAGGAACTGTCGACCAATGTGAATCAAACCCGCATTGGTAAGGCGGGATATGTGCCCCAGGAACAGTTTCATTCCGGGGCTGTGGATCCGTCGAGCGACCTTTATGGGTTGGCGGCGACGCTAGTTGTTTTGGCTACGGGGAAAGAGCCCCAGGCGCTGCAGGACATTTATGACAATACTTGGAACTGGGATCAGTTTGTTGCTTTAGGGGAACCGCTGAATAGTGTGCTGAAAAAGATGTTGGCTCCTTCCCCTGCGCAGCGCTATGGCTCAGCGGCGCAAGTGCTCCAGGCGTTGCATGGGGCGGTGCCGGCAGAGCCACAGGAGGCCACCAATGCCGATGATTATGGCGTAGCCTTTGTGGGGGCCGTGGATGGGGACGAAAATGGTGGGGCTGAGGGCCTCCGTATAGAGGGGCCCCATACGTCGGGGGCGACCCAGGTGGTGGCGCCACCACCAGACTCGGCCACCGTTTCCCCGGCTGCTGTGGGCCCTGCCAGGCAGACAAATAGTCGCTCGGGCCTAGAAGCGTTGCTGGGGTTGTTGGCCCTGTTGGGAATCGTAGGGCTATTGGTTGGACTGTTTGGCGGGCTTGGTTTGCGCCCCCGGTTACCTTCCTTTGGCAATCAGTCGGGTTCATCCGATGCGCAGCAGCCCCAGCGGGGCTTGAATGCCGATGAAGTGGCTCGCAAAGAAGAGTTATTACAGCGTCGGCAGAACCTGGGGGTGAATGAGGCTTGGTTAAATCAGTGGGTGAATCAGCAGTTTTATGATCAGTATCCCAATTTGAGGGGACGACCCCTGACGCCGGCGGTGGAGGATGCGCCTTTGCGTTTGCGGTGGGATAACCTGGCGATGGATTCGTTGGATAGTTTGCAGCTAAATTTGAGCATGCCGGCGCGACGCGGCCTTGGGGCCTATGGGGCGGACGATCGCGAAAGCTGGCGCAAGTTGGTGAATAACCTGAATGTGAGTAGTCGGGCGTTGGAAGATTTATCCGATGCGAAGTTTGCGGCGACTTTTCCGAAGACGCCTCGGGATCGGGTGTTGGACCAGCCCTTGGGCCAGGTGTGGTACGCCATGACCCAGGATAGTGTGGAAGATTTGCAGTCTGGCAAAGCGCTAGAGCTGATTGAGTTTGATTCGGGCACGTTTAGGGATCAGCGCACGGGGCAGTTGGCCGTTGGTCAGGGGCAGGTGTTTGTTCTGAAGTTGGAGGAAGGGCAAAATCTGCGGATTAATTTGCAGGCGCCCCAGGATGCGGTGCAAATGTCTTTATATTTGCCGGCACCGTCCCAGAAGCTTCCTTTTTTGCTGTCTGATTCGTCGGAAACTACGTGGTCAGGTCGGTTGGAGCAAACGGGTTTCTATGAAATTGCGATCGCATCCAAATCCGCCAACCCCATCAACTACGCCCTCAGCGTAGCCGTGGATAACATCAGCAATACCCCTGCTCCCGAGGAGTCGCCTAAACCGACCGAAGGCGACCCCCCCAAGCCCGAAGACAAGCAACCCGAAGACCCAGAAACAGAGACCCCAGCCCCAGAGGAAGAGACCCCCTCTCCCGAGAACGAAGCGCAGCAGCCCAAAGCCGGAGATAGCACCCCAGGGGACTCCGAAACTACTGCTGGCGATGACAACCCAGTGAGTTTTTAACGCCGTTGCTGATGGAGAATTTACCAGCGCTTACATAAGCGCTGGTAAATTCTCGAGCCAAAGGGCCGCATGTAAAACAAAGCTTGCCCACACCATGGCACGACTCCGCCCTAACGGTGTTCTAGCCGCCCTCAATAATTAATCACCAGCAATTCATCCACCTTGCCCCGCTTGGCCGCATTAGAATTAATCGCCCGTTTTGCCTTGACCCGGAGCTGGTGATAGTCGCCATACAAATCCTGAATAAACTCAGTGGCCGCATTGCTCAGCATCACCTTACAGCCCCGTGCCGTGAGGTCATCCACCACAGACTTAAGCCGTCGCTGCTCATCACGGTTAAACCCATTCGTGTCATAGGCCGTAAACGAAGCCGTGGTCGACACCGGATCGTAGGGGGGATCAAAATAAACAAAATCCCGAGCCCCCGCCGCCGCCACCGACATAGCAAAATCCTCACGACGGATGGTGACATTCGCCTCATTCAGATAGCGACTGACCGCCCGTAGCACCCGTTCATTCGCAATATTAGGGTTCTTGTACTTACCAAAGGGAGCATTAAACTGCCCCTTCGAATTCACCCGAAACAATCCGTTGTAACAAGTCTTATTCAAAAAAATAATACGCGCGGCCCGTTGCACATTCGTCTTAGCCGCAAACTCCAGCTGCCGATCCCAGCCGCGCACCTCATAAAAATAAGACTTCTCATTGCGATGTTGCCCCAGGGTCTCAATCAGCTCATCCACCGATTCCTTAACCACCCGATAGCAATTAATCAACTCATCATTACTGTCATTAATAGTGGCCTGGGTGGGCTGTAGGTTCAGCAGCAATGCCCCACCACCAATGAACGGCTCATAATAGTGGCCATAGTGAGCGGGCGCGTGCCGCAGCAGTTCTGGCACCAACTGACGCTTTCCCCCAGCCCATTTCAAAAATGGGCGCAGTGGTTTTGGTGGGGAAGACAGTTGGACCATAAACTCTTAAGTATTTCCTATCGGGAGAAACGAGTCCCTACGGTAGGATATATAGGGCTCATCCGATTCAAAACAAAAGGTTGTTAAACCTTTGCAATACAAAAAAAGGTCGTCGTACCTTTTTAATATCTAAAATTGATGCAAGTTTAGACGATGCAAGACTTTTTTTCCAATGTGTCGCGCTACCCGCGTTACTTCATTACCTTTACCCTGGGCGTACTTTACAGTGCTGTTAAGCCCTTGCTGCCGCTGTTTGAGAATCGGACGACAGCCATTGCCCTAGTTGGTGCTGTCGTTGCCGGTTTCATGTTTTTAAGCTTTACCCTACGAGCAATGATGGGGTTGGCCTAGTCGACTGGGCAAGGCCAACCAGATGGCACAGCCCGGCTACAGTTAATTCCCGTTATGTGGGTAAGGGAATACTCCTTGAAGTTGCCCCGTCATCACACAGCCCACCCCAACGTTAACGAATTAGGAGAAGACGATGGCAACAAGTCGTCGAGTCGCAAAGGTGTCCGCATCCATCAAGCGCGAAATCAGTCAGATGCTGGTGACAGACATCAAAGATGATCGGGTGGGCGCTGGCATGGTCAGCGTTACCGCTGTAGACGTATCTGGCGATCTACAACACGCCAAGGTATTTGTCAGCATCTATGGCACCGCCGAAGCCAAAGCAGAAACCATGGCGGGTTTAGCCGCTGCCACGCCCTACGTACGCCGTGAAATGGGTCGTCGCATGCGCCTAAGACGCACCCCAGAAATCATCTTCAAAGAAGATGTTTCCTTTGAGCAAGGCACCCAGGTGTTGAACTTGCTCAGTAAGCTAGAGCACGAACGCGGCGTCGACGAAAACGGAATTCCCGCCGTCATTCCCAGTGCCACCGAAGAAGAAGAGACATAGCTTCTTAGGGCACTTATGCTAAAGGGCACCTATGCTAAAGGGCACCTATGCTAAAACCCATCCTGCCCGATCCAGATAGCCTATCCCTAGCCCAACTTGTCGCCCAGCTAATCGTCGTCCGCACCACCGGGCACCTATTCGACCACGAAATCGAATATCCCCAATGGGAAGCCACCCACGACCAGCTAGCGCACTACATCACCGAGCTAGGTGTGGGCGGCATTATCCTACTGGGCGGTAGCAGTGCCGAGGTTGCCCTGCGCACCCAGGCACTTCAGGCCATGGCCGACATTCCCCTGCTGATCGCCGCAGACATCGAAGAAGGCGTCGGTCAACGCTTTAGCGGTGCCACCTGGTTTCCACCACCCATGGCCCTGGGGGAAATCGCCCGCACAGATTTGCAATTAGCCAAAACCTACGCCCACCGGTTTGGCCAGGCCACCGCCCAGGAAGCCATGGCCATCGGCCTCAACTGGGTGCTAGCCCCGGTGGTGGATGTCAACAATAATCCCGCCAATCCGGTGATTAATGTGCGGGCCTTTGGCGAGACCCCCGAGATTGTTGCCCAACTAACCCAATCATTTATCCAAGGGGCACAGGCCTATCCGGTGCTAACCACCGCCAAGCACTTTCCCGGCCATGGGGATACGTCCATCGACTCCCACCTGAGTTTGCCAGTAATTGACCATGACCTAACCAGGCTAGACCAGGTAGAGTTAGCGCCGTTTAAGGGGGCAATTTCTACTGCAGCCAAGCCCGTGGATAGCGTTATGACGGCCCATCTCCGGTTGCCAGCCTTCGATCAGCAGCATCCGGCCACCCTCTCAAAGCCGATTTTGACCGGCCTATTGCGCCAGGAACTAGGGTTTGATGGGCTAATTGTCACCGATGCCCTAGTGATGGGGGCCATTACCGAGACCTATGGCCCCTACGAAGCAGCCGTGCTAGCGGTGGAAGCCGGTGCCGATGTGGTGCTAATGCCAGCGGATGTGGAAGGCTGCATTCAAGCCATTTGCGAAGCGGTGCGGGTGGGCCGCATAGACAAAAGCCAGATTCGAGCCTCGGTGGAGCGGATTTGGCGAGCCAAGCATAAGGTGTCGGGGCCGCTGGGCACTGGGCCATCCTGCCACAATTGGGAACCAGCGGAGCCCGTAACCCAGGTGCAGCAGTTGGCCCAACCAAAAACGCTGGAGCTGGCTCGCGATATTTTGCGATCATCAAATCGGCAGCAGCCTGGATTTAGGCCCAAAGGACCGGGGCAAAATGTGATTCTGGTGGATGATGTGCTGGGCTGTCGGTATTTGCCTAGGACGGCTCCAGCGATTACTGAACCAATAAGGTGGGGATATGAGCTGACGCTGCTGGATAGTCGGTCATCTCAATTGCCGAAGACGGGGGTGCCGACATTAGTGCAATTGTTTATTCGAGGAAATCCCTTCCGTAGCGGTCAGAATCTAGTGCAGCTGGCGCGCCAGTATTTGGAGACGGCCGTAGGGGATTTACAAGCGGTAGTGGTTTATGGCAGCCCCTATGTTTTGGCACAGTTAGAGTTGTCAGAGGATATTTCTTGGGTCTTTAGCTATGGCCAAATGCCGATGGCGCAGTCGTTGGCGTTGGAGACTTTGGTGGGGGCGGTGGTTGCTGTTGGGGCGGTGGATCGGAGTTTTACGGATTAGTGAATTGGATCATCAAATAGCTTGAGCTCGCCTTGGACTCAAAGTCGCAAGGCTAATTGGATCAAAACCGCTCAAACGGTTAGGAGATCGATAAAAGCCTTAAATTTAGGGCTGCATAGCCAGGTTGTTGCTTTTAGCAAACAGCACTCGATTAGCGTTGGGTTTTGAACCCAGCGTGGGTTGAAGCTACATCACCTGTCATGCCGATTTAAGCAATTCAGCGATCCAGTCTTTGTCGGCTTCAGAAAAACTGGGCGGTGGCAGCGGTTGTGATTAGTCAATACGCAGATCGCAACTGGCTCGCTCGTATATCCCTGTAACAATCGCTTGCAAGTCGATTCTGAGCGAAGTCGAAGAATTCCCGTTGGCTGAGCGAAGTCGAAGCCAACGGGAATTCTTTGTTGCAAAAAAATAGCACGACCAGCTTTGCCTAAAATTTGTTCTAATGGACCATTTAATTTACCTGTAGCATGGGCGATCCAGGGGGAACGTTTGTAGCATCGGAGTAGTCATAAAATCCTATTACCTGGAGCCGCATCGATGAACACAATGCCAGCATTTTTAACCGCAGCAATTGTTCTTGTCCCTGGCACTGCCCTGGCTCAGGTAACCGAAACAGGCTTTTTAGATCGTACCCTCACCCTTGATGGTACCGAGTATGCCTACCAAGTCTATGTGCCGAGGAATTACGAAGCGGCTGGGGAATGGCCTGCGGTTCTATTTCTCCACGGGGCTGATGAATATGGTGATGAAGGGCTAAAGCAAACCGATGTGGGTCTGGGTAGCGCTATTCGCTCCAATCCAGAGCGTTGGCCCACGTTGGCTATTTTCCCCCAGGTGCCCGAAGATGCCGACTTGATTTGGCAGGACCTAGCCGGACAAATTGCCATGGCGGCTCTAGACGAAACCGTAGAAGAATTTAGCATTGATGAATCGCGAGTGTATCTGACGGGACTATCGCTGGGAGGGGAGGGCACTTGGTATCTCGGCTATACCTATCCAGAGCGGTTTGCAGCCCTAGTGCCCATCTGTGGTTATGTGGCAGGCATGGATGGCTTTCCCTCCTTTGTGCCGGACTCTAGTGCAGACATTTATGCGGATGTGGCAGAACGGATCCAAGAGATTCCTATTTGGATCTTTCATGGAGATGCGGATGATGTTGTGCCAGTGGAAGAATCTCGGCAAATGATGGCGGCATTAGAATCTGTTGACGCTAATGTGCAATACACTGAATTCAGTGGGATAGGGCATAATGCTTGGGACCCGGCCTATGCAGATGAAGCCTTACCGATGTGGTTGTTTGAACAACAGCAGGAACAACAACAGTAAGTGGCCGCACATTGGCACCCCCCAGAGAGCTTTGCCATAGTCTCCGTAGGGTGCATTTCAATGCACCGTCTACCAAGTGTCATTATGGGCAATTGACTTTCCAGGGTAATTTGGCTATGGCACGTACTCCACGTAAATTTCAAAAAAACTATTGTTATCACATCACCACTCGCTGCAACAATCGAGAATTTCGACTGACTCGGTTTGAATGTCGGGAACTGTTGTTGTTTGCAATTCGGCGATGTCGAGACAAATTTGGCTTTAAGCTCTATGGCCTTTGCATTATGAGCAATCACATTCATTACTTGCTAGAGCCAGCCGAACCCAATGATGTGCCTAAAATTATGCACTGGCTAAACTGGTATACCGCCATGTGTTTTAACCGATTGTTGAACCGCACCGGGCACTTTTGGGAAAAGCGTTACCACAGCACAGGCTTTGCCAATACGGACCATCGCCGAGCATTGAACACATTACGCTACATCCATGGAAACCCTAAGGCTGCCAGTATGCAACAGGGCTGGTTTTATGACTTTAGCAACTACGGCAGCTACGACCGGTTGACCGATGATGGCATTACCCAATGGCATCCGGCTTTTCTGGCATTGGGGATAACGCTGGAACTCTGTGCTGCTGTATATCGTAGGTTTTGTAAACGATATAAACCTAGCCCCAAAACAGAGAGACGTAACCATTGGGGTAGTCAACGGTTGGCAGGACTAAAGCAGAAAATGAAAGCTAAAAAGGTTAGCCCTGGCCAAAAAAGCCTGTGGAAAGAATGGCAATTACCTTTTGATGAAGTGGTGGCAACGGCTAAAAAGTTTGTGCTGGCCAATTGTCTTAACCCTGACATTGCAGGGGCTCAATTTCCAGAAACAACGTAGGCTCTGGTGCCAGGTAACGATTGGCTGAAACCTTTGTTTTAGCGAACTCAAACCACTGATAATAAAAATCTTGATCGGACTGAACCGCCAATAGGCTAAAGTTTACAAGTCTGGATGCGAGAGAAGAGACAATAAAATGGACGTGCGTAAAAACGTGTGGCGCTGTCGTTCGGGGGTGTCCAGCTGACGGAGGTATCCAATTAGATGGAGTAACATATCCATAACGTGTACGAGCTGGCATGTACTCTCGTTTCTGGGAGGTGCCCAGCCCGACGAAAGGTAAGTGTCCCTTGGGTGAGGAAAGGTCATATTTTGTAGAATTCTTCCAATCAACTATCCTGTAAAACTTAGAGAATGCATCCTCATGATATTTGCCATCGGGAACCCCACCGCACTTAGTTAGGTATAGGTCTTTCTGGATGCTAAATCCAAACTTCCCATTGCTGTGGTTTACCCACAGATCATCAATGGCTTTGAGTTCCTCACAGGGAAAGTTGAGCAGTTCGTCGCTGCTAAAAATCTGGCCCTCGTCTTTACCTACGGTGGTAATCATCAACCGATAGGTTTCATTGTCAGCTTCTTCCCACTGGCCCTTTTTCAGATAGTTTTCTAGCTTCTTATACCGTGATACGGCCACGGCCTTTTTAAGACCTGCTAGTTCTGCTTCTAGTTTAGGGTCAATGCGTTTAGTGGTGTCTTGCAAACAATTATAGGCTAAATCTGTTGCATTCAAGTCCAACATTTTGCGTATCAAGCGCGTGGGCTTAACCTGGGCGGCATAGAGCAAAATAGTAGGCTTCCACCAGTCGTCTTCCAAGTGGCCATACAACAATGCTTCGGTTTGGGTCCGGACGATTTCAGCGGCTGCCAGATATTCCTGAAAGCTCAGGTGGGCAAATTCAATCTCGTCTTCCTGTTCGATCAGCAGTTCACTAATCTGTATAACCTGCTCCAAAAACTCACGGATATCTAGTGCCTCTTCCTGCTGTTGTCCATAGCCTCGCAACAGGAGTAACAGTTCTTTTCGAGGGATACGTTCCTGCCTCCGTGTCATCATTTCCAGCGCTAGCTTTTGCAAAATGCTCTGGGCATTGAATTCAGTCAGCACCGTGTCTAGTTGGCGGGCACTGGGACGATCCTGCAATTGCAGCACACATATCTCCCGATATAGCTCCACCCGGCGCTTGGGTAAATTCTTCCTCGGGTAGCGCCGATGAAAGGTGACAATCATATTAAGCAACAGGGGATTTTTGGCCAGGTCTTTTAGTTCCTGTCGATCTTCAATCTGGTTCAACAAATCCTGGGCAGACTCTGCGGCTAGCTTTTTCACATCAGGGTCACTGCGACCACCATGGGCGTACTTCTCCTGACATTCATACCAGCGGGTAACAAAGTCTCGTCGCTGCTGTTCATTAAAGTCCTGTACCCATAACCCTGTGGAGAGTTCTAAACGATCGGCAGCAGGCTGCTGTTTATAAGCTTTGGGTCGGGAAGTGAGAATAAAAATAGAATTGCCATAGTGCCGCATTTGGTCATTAATCCAGCGGGCCACTTTAGGTCGCTGGGCTTTGGCCACTTCATCAAACCCGTCTAGCATCACCACCGCATTGCCCTGGCGCAGCAGGTTAGTAGCCCAGTTTTCCGGCACGGGGCGGTCATTACCTTCCTTGGGCAAGTTGGGAATGTGATGGTTGGTAATCAGCTCTGGCAAATTAGGCGGAGTTTCCTGGGCCAGCAGGTCTCGATATTTGCGTAACACTAGCAACACTGGAATCCGCTTGGGCACCTGAAACCGTCCCTGCTGTTTAGTTCCATAGATATAGGCCACATGCTTGAGCAGGGTGGTTTTGCCGTAGCCGCCCCAGGCTAAAACTGCCAATTGCCGAAAGGGACGACGCTTCTCCGCCTGACGGATACAGTGCCAGATATTAAGGTCTTGAAACGGCTCTAGTTCTGCCCGTGCCAGGGGCTGGGGTGAATTCTTGAAACCGGGCAAATTACCGCTCAGGTTTAGCCCCAACGGGACAAACACTTCTTCTAGCATAGGGGTAAATATGCCCTCATATTGGCCCATCCCCTCAGGCCGATAGGACTGACAGTCCCATGCCTGACACTGTAAATACCAATCTTCGAAACTACCGTAGGTTAACCGTTCAGCAGTGCGGTCAATCCCCTGATTTAGCTTTTCACCAGCGGATTCTAACCTGCGCTCATTTCCCTTGTGAACTGGCATTAGCAGCTTGGCTCCGTAGGCAATGCCTAGGCCGATCACGGCTGAGGCAATCGCCTTTGGAATACTGCCATCCTGTTTAATCAGTTGCCAAAAAGCGTTTGCCCCACCCGCTGTAATGCCACCGGCTGAAATTGCTTTCAGCACAATATCTGCCAGTTTTTCGTTAAGCGGTGGTTCAGGGCCAGAGGATTGAGCCATGGCAATCAGGGACGATTCACCCCTATTTTGGCGTAAACAGAGACAAATGGACGGTTAAAAGATGAAACCCTTAATGCCAGTAATTTTGGCTACCGTGTCTGGTGCTTTCAACGCCTTTATCATCAACGTCATTGAATTTAGTAAAACCCTTAGGTCTCGGTTCGAAATTTACCGTAGGTCCAAAGTAGGGGTATCCCACCTAGGCTTCTAGAGGTTGGGGTAATTAACTTAAGTACAGTTGCAGGAAAGGCGCATTGACCCACAACCGCCTGCTACATCAGCCGCACTCCAGTAGCACCTAGCGTTCAAATAGATGTGCCGTAAAACTGCGTAACTATCCATAGAGGTATTTTATAGATCTAATAAAATCTATTCTGTCAAGTAAATTTGCAATTTGTAATATTCTGCGTTACATTGGTTTACATAAGAACACGCTTTCAGAAAAAGGACACCGTTTTATGTACACCACCATTAATGAAACTGGTCAGCTCAATAACTACGCGACTGAGCCTGAAATGTACTTAGCGTCCTACCCAGCCCCTGAGCAGCAGCGTCGTTACATGCTGCAAGCTGGTCTAGCTGCACTTCTCCTCAGTGCAGTTACATTGATTACCCTTGTCGTTAGCTAATCTTCGCTAGGGCCAACGGTTATTCGCTTTACAGCAAGTTTTAGAAATTTTAGAAACAGAAAGGAGACACACTATGATTGCAGTTTTATTGTCCGTCATCGTTGTTGGTTGGGTCGCTGCCGCCATCATTGGTACCCAAGCCTATTTCATGGGAGAGCAGACCAAGCCCATCCACGAGCGCAACTGGAATTCCGAAGGGTTTGACGGTCTAGCTAAGCTAGTCACCGGTCGTGAAACAGATTTCAACGATCGCGTATATCCCTTCAGTGGCGATGCCTACAGCAGCAACGCTGCCAACGGTTAAGTCAACAACGCTTCGGGTTTAGTTTCAGCATCATCTAGAAGTCAAGCCAAGCGAGTATTTGTTGGGGTAATTCCCCGGCGACTACTCGTTTTTTCTGTTGTGGGCTTTTTGAGGTATTGCGTTCAAATGCATTTAGGAACATACGAACAAGCTGTTTGACTTCGTGATTCTTGCCCCCAAACCCCCAATCCTGGGGGCTTTGAGTCTAGCTTCCCCCAATCTTGGGGGACAGGAGGGGGCCTCGATATCTGATGAAAACTGGGTTAACCTGCCTAATCAAAACTCACTACTTTTCAAGCACTGTCCTTGTCGGTGATGTTGTTTTTGTGCAGTCCCCTCGCTGATTTGTAACGCTACTCAATTTCTGTCGTAAAGGGCAGTCG
Organism: Leptothoe kymatousa TAU-MAC 1615; assembly: GCF_018739865.1. Taxonomy (GTDB): domain Bacteria; phylum Cyanobacteriota; class Cyanobacteriia; order Phormidesmidales; family Phormidesmidaceae; genus Leptothoe; species Leptothoe kymatousa. Next base: position 983,763 of record NZ_JADOER010000004.1, read on the forward strand.
CATATACACTCCCTGGGGGTCGTTGAGGGTATGCAATAGCGTTAGATCTTCTCGTAGCTCCAAAAGTTGTTCTGAAACCGGATCCTTGGCCCAGGGCACAGATACACTAAAGCCAAAGAGGCTATCTAAAATTTGTTCTTCTAGGCTGGGCGGTTTGGGGAATTCTTCTACTTGCCATTCGTCGAGTTCGGCCGCTTCGGCGGCGGCGGCAATGGCATCGTTCAGCCCTCCCATTTGATCCACCAGGCTGGCGCTTTTGGCATCGCTGCCGGACCACACCCGCCCTTGGGCCACCTGGTCGATTTTTTCTTTGGGGAGTTCTCGGCCTTCGGATACTAAGGTTAAAAACCGATCGTACAGGGTATTGACAAACCCCTGTTGTAGTTTGAGCTCATCGTCGCTTTGGGGGCGGCTGATGGTGTCAATGTCGGCTAGCTTGGCGGTTTTGATGATGTCCCAGGTGACGCCGTTACGATTGGCGATTTCTTTGAAGTTTAGCCGCAGGCCATAGACGCCGATGGAACCGGTGACGGTGCTGGGGGTGGCAAAAATTTGGTCCCCAGGGGCGGCAATCATGTAGCCACCGGAGGCGGCATAGTTGCCCATGGAAACGATGACGGGTTTTTGTTCTGCTAAAAGTTCGACTTCCCTGGCGATGACCTCTGAGGCAATGGCACTTCCCCCTGGGCTATTGACCCGCAGGACGATGGCTTCAATGTCGTCGTCATTGCGAGCCTGGCGCAGGGTGTCGGAGAGGCCGCCGGAGGTGATCAGTCCGGGGGCCTCTCCGTCGCCATCGACGATTTCGCCATTGGCGTAGATGACGGCGATGGTATCTTTGCCAAATTCAGGATCGAGGATTTGGCTGTAGTTGTATAGGCTGATTTGGGTAAAGTCGTCGTCGTTTTTGAACCAGTCGGTTTGGTCGGTTTGGTCGGTGAGTTCCCTAAGTTCGGTCAGAATCTCGTCGTAAAAGGCGACATTGTCTACCAGACCGGCGGCTTGGGCTTCGGCGGCAGGTAAAATTCCTTTGTTTTCGGCGATGGCCTGGATGGCTTCGGGGGTGGTTTCCCTGGCAGTGCTGGCGGTGGTTAAAAATTCTTGCCACAGGTCGGTGAGTAGGGCCTGGGTTTGTTGTTTTTCTTCTGGGCTGCTGGCGGTGCGGGTAAAGGGTTCGATGGCGGATTTGTAGCGTCCGGCCCGTAGTACCTGGACACCCACGCCATATTTGTTGAGGGCTCCGGCTAGAAATTGAATTTCGGCGCGAAAGCCGTTTAGTTCCATGATGCCGGCGGGGTTTAGGTAGATGGTATCTGCCACCGATGCGAGGTAATAGTCTCGCTCACTCCAGAGGGTGTTGTTGGCCAAAATGGGCTTGCCCGATTCGGTTTTGAATTTTTCTAGGGCGGCCCGAACTTCTTGTAGGGTGCCAAATCCGGCGAAGGTATTGCCGGTCATATAAATGCCGGTAATGTTGTCGTCGGTGGCGGCGGCTTCGATGGCCTGTAGCGCACTGTGGAGGGAAAGGGCGCGGTAGCTGCTGCCGGAGAGGGTTTCTTCGAGGACGATGCTGGCTCCTGAATAGGGGACGGCATCGACAATGTCGGTGGCCAGGTCAAAGACGAGGACTGAGTTTTTGTCTACTTCGGGCTCTGTTTCGGTGGCGGCTGAGGTAATAAACAAGCTGGCTAACCCTAAGGCTCCCAACCCTAGTAGGGCAATTAAGCTAAACAGTCCAACTAAGGTGCCAATGGCACTGGCGACGGTGTATTTGAGAAAGTCTCGCATGGTGGCTATGGGCAAAAAAGGGCTGGGCGATTAGGGGCTATCGGCTTAGCTATTTACGGGATTGGATGCGGAGATGACTACTAGTCTATGCGCTGGAGCACTGGATTGTGTCTGAGGTCCTGAAGGTTCCTTTGACCGCTGCAGAATAGGGCGGTTTTGACTTCGGCGATGAGGATGTCGGTGAGGGTATCAAGGGCATCTTCGGAATGGTCGGCGGCTTTGAGGAAGGGGAGGGCCATGCCAGCAATGTTGGCGCCTAGGGCCAGGGTTTTGGCTACATCTAATCCGTTTCGTAACCCACCGGAGGCAATCAGGGGAATTTCGGGTGCGATCGCTCTCACCCCGACAATACAATCCGCCGTAGGTATGCCCCAGTCGGCAAAGGTTTGGCCCAAACGCCGCTGTTTTACATCCTCAGCACGCTCACTTTCTACCCTGGCCCAGGATGTCCCCCCTGCCCCTGCCGTATCAATGGCCCGAATGCCCACATTGATTAGTTTCTGCGCCAAACTACCAGAAATACCATTGCCGACTTCTTTGGCAATGACCGGCACCTGCAGTTGGGCACAAAGGGTTTCAATTTTGGCCATCAGCCCACTAAAGTCCGTATCCCCTCGGGTTTGCACACATTCTTGTAGCGGGTTCAAGTGCAAAATCAAAGCATCGGCCTCTAGCCAATCCACCACCCGTTGGCAATGTTCTAAACCATAGCTGTAGTTGAGCTGCACCGCTCCCAGATTTGCCAGTAACACCGCATCAGGGGCATAGGTGCGCACATTAAACGTGTTGGCAAGTTCCGGTCTTTCCACCGCGACCCGTTGGGAGCCCACCCCCATGGCCAGGCCAAACTTCTGAGCGGTGACGGCCAGCCGTTGATTAATGATGCGCGCTTGCTCTGTGCCGCCGGTCATGGACGAAATCAACAGAGGGGCCTGCAAGGTTTTGCCCAAAAATTGGGTGCCAATGTCTATCTGGTCGTAGCTGAGTTCGGGCAGGCCACAGTGGATAAAGCGATAGCGCTCTAGCCCCGTGGTGGTGCGATGACATTGAACGTCGTCTTCTAGGCAGATACGTAAATGGTCAGCCTTGCGATCCTGAATGGTGCCAGAGTGAGTGTCATTCAAGCTAACGGTTTGGGCCACAGCGCGCTTTTGTTTAGGTTTTACCTTATCTAAATTAATCCCTAGTTTGACCCACAAATCGTTAATCAACTTTTATTCATGCTGTTGCCTTGGACCAGCTGTGCCGTTGAGTGCTAGCCAATGTCGGTAAGTCTAATCAGGTTTGGCGATTGTAACTTGAGGTCAGCGGCCATATCCGGCCAAATGCGGCTCTGGGTAAAGCCTTTGTGAAGACCAGGGCATACATAACTTAGATCGTATGAGGCCTACGTCATATTCCTTGAGGGTTTGGCCGAATTGTGGAACAAGACAGGGAATTAATCATCTTGATTTCCAGGGTTAAGGATGACGATTTGACCCGATGGGGTAACTATGGGGTGAATACCGATGGTAGCTCTGTCCGTCAATCTTTAATGGATCATGCGGTCCTAGGGAAAACTATCTAAAAAATACGGTTGCTGACTTTAGAGCATGACGCGATCTGTCAATTTGGCCCATGGCCGATGGCTCATCGCAGCTCTAAGATGGGCAACACTGAAAAACTAGCGGTTGCTGATTTGATGTGCGGGGGATGTTGCTTACTGCTTTCGGCAGCTCAATCCAGCCAACTGCGTTCTTATACACGAGTATATTTATTGGAAATGATTATGAGGGATATCGCTAGGAAATTTCGGGCACTGCCGCTGGTGTCTTGGATGGTGTGGATCGCCATAGCGGTAATTGCTGCTCCAGTGATGGCCTTACCTACAGAAACGCCCCAGGATGAAGCAGATGCCGAGCTGATTGAAGCTGTTGAGCTAGCTGCTGAGCAGGATGACGCCGATGTCGAGCTGATTGAAGCTACTGAGCTAGTTGCTGAGCCTGAAGTTGAGCTAGCTTCTGAGCCTGAAGCTGTCACCCTAGGCACTGGTGAGAGCGCTGGTGCGACGAGTGAAGCGGAGCCCGCACTCGTATCTCAGTCGGTGTCAGATGATTTGGCTGATCCGGCCGAACCCTTTGATTTTGATGAGCGGGCTGTGGAAACCCCTGAAGATGGTGCGCTAGAGCCGGTCTCGGAAACTGATGGGGCAGATGGTTCACCCAATGGAGACGTAGACCTCGACGACGGGCCGCTCACCGAGCCATCCCTTAAGCTGCAGACTGCGGCTATTCAGGAAGGTGATGATTTTTCGGCCCGGGCCCGCATGTATGGTCACTATTTTCTAGAGTCCAATGTGGCCTTTGTCGGTGCAGTGGACCTCTCCACCGGTGATGCCTTTTCGGATACGGACTCCACTGGGTTTGATGTGACTGAGCTATATGTGGTGGCATCTCCGCCCAATATGCCTGAACTGCGTGGGGCGGTGGGGCTAATTGAACTGACCTCATTTTTTGATCGCAATAGTTTTGCCAAGGATAGTCTCACCCACTTTATTAACCCAGTTTTCCAAACCAACCCGGCCCTATCGGTGACTCAGCTACAGTCCCAGCCTGCGGCCCTGGTACACTGGCGCCCCATTGATGAGGTGATTCTAAAGGCGGCGGCCTTCTCCTCCGATGGGTTTGATGATCTTGATATTAACGGTGTGGCTGGCGAGCTTGGTGTCGACCTTGGCAATCTGATTGTGCGTGGTACCTATGTCAGTGCCACCGATGACGGCGACCGGGATGGCATTCCTGAGAGTTTTCAGATTAACCGCAACGGCGTATTTGGTACCCAAGAAGGCGATCGCGAAGTGTCCTACGGCATTAACGCGGAGTGGTTTATCCCTGAGCTGAATGCAGGCTTATTTGGCCGCTATGGCTATCAACGCAATGCGGACCTAGATATTTCTGGCAATACCTACAGTTTTGGTGTCAACGTTCTCGACCTCTTTATGGATGACGATCGCTTTGGCGTTGGCTATGGTCGTCAGCTCAGTGATGATGATCGGCGCCAAGGCGATCGCCCCGATGTGTTGGAAACGTTTTACGACATCCGGTTAGCCCCCAATGCGCGGGCTGGTGTTAGTTGGCAAATCCGAGATGAGTTTTCCGAGTCGTTCCTGGGGCTGCGCGTTCGGGCCGATTGGGACTTGCTAGAGCTTTTTGATTAATGGACCGTTGTGGGCAATGCCTACGCATTATTGCTGGATGATTTGGTGGGCATTGCCCACCCTACTGATTACTCACTATTTCTTCTTGCTTTTATGAACTGGTATCAACGTACGCTGGGTCTTTGTCTCAGTTTCAATCTTATTGCTGCCACACCGCTGCTGTTGACCCAGCCGGTGCTGGCCCAGGTAACACCTAATTTAGAAGGGCAGCCCGCCCTAGTGCGCGAAGGCTATGCCCTATTTGATAAGGGATGGATTGATCCGGCCTTAGATGCATTTTCCCAAGCGGTACAGCGCTATCCCGATTCTGTCCCCGCTCAGCTGGGTCTAGCCCGTTCTTATCTAAAGTTGGGGCAAGACGCTAAGGCCTTTGAAGCATTTCGTCGGTTGCGGGTGTTGGCACCCACCAATGTGGAAGCTTTAGAAACATTGGGTTTGCTTGGCGGTTATCGCCCTGAATGGCGAGCGGTGGGCATTGATGCGTTGACCACCCTGCTAGAGCAGCCTGGCTATGGCGATAATGCAGAGGTGCGGTCCCAGCGGGCGCTGCTGCTGTTTTATGAGGGACGTTTGCTGGAAGCCGTCGCCGACTATGACGTCGTTTTGGAACAGCCTGCCACTACTGCGACCCAAATTGGGGCGGCCCAGGTGTTTGCCTATGGTGGTCGTTCCGCCCAGTCTGTGGAGCTATTTGAGGGCTATATCAGCAGCGGCCAAACCCTTAAGATTTATGAGGCTCAGGCCTATAGTTTTGCGCTGCGCCAGCAAGATCGGCCGAGTGAGGCCATTGATGTGCTACGGCCCTACCTCGATGCCAATGGTGACTCGGCAGAACAGGCCCAGCTGAAGTCTGAATTAGCGACGGCCTATGCGGCTAATCGCCAGTATGAGGCTGGGTTGCGGCTGCTAGATACGATTCAATCACAGCCGTTAGTGGTGGCTCGCGCCCTGCGGGGGATGAGTCTATATACGGATGCGCCGGAGGTGCAAACCCGCGCCATTGATGCCTATCAACAGATTCTAAACAGTTCTAGTTTGACGGTTGGTGTCGCCCGTGAAGCGGCGGATGCCCTCAGCGCCTATCCCAGCAGTCAACCCGTTACCCTGGCCACCTATCGTCAGCTGGCGGATCAATATCCCGATGACATCAGCCTATTTGTGGAAATGAGCGTCTGGGAGCGACAGTTGGCCCAGATCTCGGCCCAGGAACTGCGTCAGCGACTGTTGTCTGTGACCTTGCCCCAGAACCCGACACAGTTGCAGTACATTGCGCGGGGGTTAACTAAGCTGGCTCCCCCTGATGCAGAACTGATCCCGTTTTATCAGGCGGTTTTGGCAGCTACGTCCGTTGAGCCCTTTTTGCACTACCGGTTGGGCCAAATTTATTTGCAGCAAAATCAGCTAGCGCTGGCCCAAGAACAGCTGCAGCTCTATGCCGGAGATGACCCCGCCGTATTGCTATTCCAGGCTGAGCAAGCTCGGCGCTTGGATGACACAGATACGAGCATTGCCATCTATCAGCAGTTGGTGAATGACCCCAACAGCAGTGATGAGGTTGTGACCGGTGCCCTGCAGGGGTTGGCTGGGATTTATCAAGGGGAACGACGCTATGCGGAAGCGTTGGCTTTGTATGAAGACGTGATTGCCTTAAATCCTGGGAACGATGCCAAAATCTTGGGCCAGACCAGCTTGGCCTACCAGGGGAAGTTTATTTTGCTGGAAACGGCAGAATCGGTTTTGGCTCAGTGGCTATCTGCCCATTCTGTGTATGAACAACCCCCCGAGCTCTATAGTTTGGTCGGTTCTTTGCCCGCTGACCCAGACCGCAGTGGTCTGTATGAGTCTTTGTTGGTGGCCAACCCCGATTCGTTGGCTATTCGCCAGCGTCAGATCCAGGTGCTAGCCATGACCGATCCGGGGGCTGCCAATGAAGCTGCGGCTGCGCTGGTGGCTGAAAACCCTGATGCTCCTGAGGTTTATTTGCTGCGGGGGCAAGTGGCTCAAGATACGGGTAAGCTATCCACGGCTTCTCGGGCCTATGAGGCTTTATTGGAGCGCAACCCTGAGCAGCTTGATGCGATTGTGGGGCTAGCCGGTGTGCGGTTCCAGCAGCTGCGCTATCAGGAGGCTCGTACGTTGTACGATCAGGCGATTGAGATTGCCCCTGATGATATTGATTTGAGGCAGGCATCGGTGAGTTTAACGTTGGCTCAAGATCGGCCATTGCAGGCTTTAGAGGAAATCAACGCATTGAAGAGTCAGGTGCCCGCCAGCCGCCTTGTGCTGGAGCGTCAGGAACGCCAGATTAAGGAAGGTTTGCTGTTACATCGAGGCTTCCAGCCTGTTTGGGAGCGTTATTAACCCGTTGCGGTAAATTGCCTGCGAATTTACCGCGAAATCGCGCGAAATTTTAATCAACACAAGCGTTCCCTGGGCCTGGGCTTAGGGGGCGCTTGTGTTTGTTGTTTATGGGGTTTTATCGGTCGACGATTTGGGGCTGGATGAAGTTTTTGTTTGCATCTGTAAGTTAAGACAGTGGTTTAACCGTTGAAAGTGTTGCTGTCTAAGGCCAATGTGCCGATTAGATGGGTTTGTTTATTGTTCACCCATTCGGGAATAGCTGTGTCAGGATAGGTCTTATATTAAGAATTTTATCCAATCTAGGATGGGCAACGACTGGGAAGGCGTTGCTGTCTGGGGCGGGGCCATGGCAAGGCAATTATTGTGACAAGACATTTATAGGGAAATGACGATGGTGTCGAGAGCGGTTTTGAGATGGATGCGGCGTTGGGGGTGTCTGGCACTGTTAGGTGTGATGCTCAATATAGCGATCGCAAGTTGTCTTTCGCCGGTGCGATCGGAGGCGAACTACGAATTACCCACCGAGCTGCCTGAGACTGTCGAAATTGCCCTGGGGCCCTTTCCCCTGAGCCCATCATTCTTCAAAACGACCTGGGAAAACTATCGCGATCGCTTTATCCAGGTCGATGGTCGCGTTATTGACTGGGAAAATGACGATCAGCGCACCACCTCCGAAGGCCAGGCCTACGCCATGCTACGGGCGGTGCTAATCGACGATGCCGAAACCTTTGACCGAGTCCTCACCTGGGGCGAAGAAAACCTCGCCCGTCGTGACGAAGATGTGTTGATCGATCACCTGTGGGCCTGGAAATGGGGGCCAGATGCCGATCCTGAAGACGCGGAAAAATGGGGGATTCTAGATGAGAATTTTGCAACTGATGCCGATATTGACGCTGTTACCGCATTGATTTTGGCCTCCCGCCGTTGGCAAAATCCTGCATATTTAACCCTGGCTAAAACAAAGCTCAACGACATTTGGGAATTTTCCACGGCCGATATCGAGCTAAGTGAGGAATTATCTGGTCGATATCTATTGCCAGGTCCTCTAGAGGCGTTTCATCCCACGCCAGAAACCTGGTACCTCAATCCTTCCTATATCGCTCCCTATGCCTTTCGACTTTTTGCCCAAATAGATCGGCAACGAGATTGGTTAGAACTGGTGCAAACTGGCTATCGGATGCTCGAACAAAGCGCCCAAATTTCAGACATCGGACTCCCCAGTGACTGGGTGTTGCTCCACAGCAAAACCCCCCACTATCGCGCTATTCCCCTGACTGCACCCCTCGAAAGTTTATACGGGTTTGATGCCTATCGTGTCTGGTGGCGGGTGGCCCTAGATCTAATCTGGTTTGATTCAGCGCCAGCGGGCCACTACATCAACGACCATCTGACCGCGCTTTTAGAGCAATGGGCCCAGTCTGAACAACTGCCAGCACAAATTGACCTCACCGGGACACCCGTCGTAGACTACGGCGCCACCTCTCAATACGCCATGGTGTATCAGGCCGCGCGTCACCTCAACCCCGATTTGGCCGAAATCATCCGCGAAAATAAGCTTGCCCTGGCCGATACCGATCAATTTTGGGATGGCGATTCTGCCTACTACACTCAAAACTTAGCCTGGCTTGGTCTGTACCCCCCTGAGTGGCTATCCAGTGCCCTATTGGCAGGGCGGGCCTAATTGCTTATCTGTCTTCGGGCTTGGTGTTAGGGCGAAGGGCCTCGCTGACTTACGTGTCTTACGGTTTGTCAGACCATTAGGCCGCCGGTTTAATCAACTCCACCGTATCCCTGTCATCCACAGGTTTAAGCTGCACATTGACCACTTCTTCGCGGGCGGTGGGTAAGGCTTTGCCAATAAAATCAGGATGAATGGGGAGTTGGCGGTGACCCCGATCGATCAGCACCGCCAGCCGAATTAGGTTGGGGCGTCCATAGTCGATGACCGCGTTGAGCGCTGCTCGAATAGTCCGTCCACTAAAAATCACATCATCCACTAAGACTACTTTTTTGCCCGTCAGGTCGCAGGGCATTTTGCTTTGGGCTGGGGTGCGGGTACTAATTTGGTCTAAATCGTCTCGGTAAAAGGTAATGTCTAACTCCCCGACCAGGACTTGAATGCCCTCAAGGCGTTCCATTTGCTTAGCAACGGCCTGGGCTAAGGGAATCCCTCGGGTGTGAATGCCGACCAGGACTAAATCTTCTAAACGGTCAGTGCGTTCAATGATTTCAGACGCTAAACGATTTAAGGTGCGGCGAATCGCCTCTGCAGAAAGAATTTCGACTACCTGATCGGCCATGGTGACGGCAAAACGTGACAGTGATCGTAATGAAGCAAATGGTTCGCGCTTGCTGCTATAGAGCGAGGCCAGCAACGCCAAAAGTCTGCTACTTGTTAACGGACAGTAGACTCAGTTTAACCATACTGGAGCGTTTCCTGGGGCAAGATGGTCTAAACCATGAAATTCGTATTTTCTCCTTGGGCCGCTTGCCAACTGCGGGCATCAAAATATAGTTCTTCTAGGGATATTTTGTAGAGCACTTCCCGAAGTTTTTCCTGTAACCGACGCCATAGGGTTAAGGTGACCCAATCTTCAGCTTTCTCTAAATTAGTGGTTTCTAGGGGGGTAATGGGTTCTCCCACGGCATCTAAAATTTGTCCCAAGTAAATTTGTCCAGGCGCTTTTGCTAGACGATATCCGCCTTTTGAACCGCGTACCGATTCCACCAGTCCAGCCCGACGTAACTGAATGAGTAATTTCTCTAAATAAGGGGCGGGTAAATTTTGCCGCTGAGCGATCAATTTTACGGAAGCTAAAGTGGGTTGCAAACTCAAGTCGAGCATTGCTTTTACACTGTAATGTCCACGGGTTGTAAGTTTCATCGTTGGGGGTGAATCCTCAATTGAGTGTGAGGTTTAGAAAACGAGTGAACTGTAGTTGAGGGTAATAAAATAGACCGGGGAGAATTGCCGGGAAATTAACATAAGAAGCGTTTAGAACACCCTGACTCAGGTTGAATTCTTTAGTAAATCAACTCTTAATACAATTATCAAAAAATAAATTCAAACGACGTGCGCAAACGTATTTGAATCATGTATGATTCTGCTCGTTATCTATGCATAGAGCATCGGTAAGGTTTAGTTAGTTTTTATGGCATAGGCGCTTCATTATTCGATGAAGCTATTAATTGGGGGGGCTATGGAATCCTTTCCAATTTCTACAGATTAATTTTGGGCTTTGCTGAATGTTGCTATCTAGCCTGTATAAGCGGCTTAAATAAATTGCCTCCAGGCTGAGAACTCGATTTTTTTCGATAACAAATGTCTGGTTTTCATGGGTATAGTGAGTCGTTATAACAGGTGGATTTATGGCTATTATCAGTGATGGCAAGTTGTAAACGTGTTCATGTTAGAGATGTGGGTGAATGGCTAAACCGTCAAATTCAAATCCATTAACAGGTAAAACACTGCTTAAAAAAGTTAAAGACCTAGAGCATCTCTCTAGGGAAGAAAAAGCAAAAGCCTGTGGTTATTACACGGTGACGAAAAATGATGTTGTCCGTGTCAATATGATGAAATTTATGAATGCGCTGATTGATGCCGAAGGTATTCAATTAGACAGCGTTCAAACCGGTAATGGTCGTGGTGGTCGCAGCGCCAGCTATCGCATTACTGTGCAGTCTAACGGTAATTTGCTAATTGGAGCGGCTTATACCAAGCAAATGGGGCTGAAGCCTGGGGATGAATTTGAAATTTCCTTGGGTCGTAAACACATTCGTTTAAAGCAGCTGAATGTCGATGGGGATGACGATGCTGAAGACTAAATGGGAATGGCGATGCTGAAGACTCAATAGCGGCTATCATGACATCGTTCATCGGCTGAATTCTTAGCTTTAATTCAGAAAAATTATGGGGTTGCCAGTAGTTTTAGATGTTGCCCTTGGGTTGATATTTGTTTACATGGCCCTGGGGTTAATTGCTAGCGAGGTGCAAGAAATTATCAGCACTTTATTACAGTGGCGAGCTGAGCATCTTAAATATTCAATTGAGCAGTTGTTGTCAGGTGGGCAATCTGAGGAGTGGCGTTCGGCGCGTAAGTTGGCCGATCAGTTATATAGCAGTCCTATGGTTCGGGATCTGAACTATGAGGCCCAAGGCATCATTGCTAAGTTTGCTCGTCAGATTATCCATTGGCTTGGACGTGGCTATCGCTTGGTGACTCGTACCCGCAATGTATTTGGTGGGAAAACATCGGGGCCATCGTATATTCCATCGGAAGCATTTGCGACTACGTTGGTGGAAACTTTGCAATTAGAAGGGTTGCAGCAGTCGGTGGTGGAAGTGAGGTTGAAGAGCCTGCTACAGGAACGAATTATGCTTCCCCTGGGGGACACCCTGCACACCCTACGGGCGGCCATTGGTGATGGCGCGCTGCTCGATGTGGAGCTGCGAAACCTAGAGTCTTCATTGGAAAAAATCTTTCTGGATTATCGAACAGGGCGCACAGGGCTGGTCCAAATTGCCGATCGGGTGCTGGCAGAGTTGGATCATTTTGCCGATCAAGGGGCTCAAGTTTTGCCGGAGAGCTATGGGGCGACCCTGGCGTTTAATCGGCGGGTGGGCTATTTGCGATCGCAAATAGCCGGGGGCATGGATATGTCCGAAGGGCTGGTCCTACAGCTGCAACCCACCATCAAAGAGCTGGTTGCCATGATCCTCAATGCCGATCGGGCAGATGCGCGCCTCAGTGAGCTGAACCATGTGCGGCAGCAGTTGGAAGGCAAGTTGCCCCGCCGTCTTCAAGAAAGTTTAGGCATTTTGGCAGAACGGGTGAGCCGTCGTACCAATGCCGTTGAAGATCAAGTCAGGCTGTTTCAATCCGAAGTCGAACAGTGGTACGACCGAGGGATGGATCGGGCCGCTGGGGTATATCGCCGCAATTCGAAGATCGTGGGTATTTTGATCGGGGTTGCGATCGCTGCCGCCGTTAATGCCGACACCTTCTACATCGCCAATCGACTGACCGTGGACGAAGCCGTACGGGCCAGTGTGATCCAAACCATCGATCAAGTCTCGTTAGAAAGTTTGGTATCCGACACTGGGGGCGACGATCTTAGTGAAGACCTGCAATCCCTTAGCGATGCTGTGCAAACGACCTTGTCAGACTATGCGTTGCCCATTGGCCGTTCCCCGAAACTCCTAGCAACCCAAGCTGTCTTAGAACAAAGCTGGCGTTTCCCCATACCCCGCTACATATTCGGGTGGTTAGTCACTGGGGTGGCCGTTTCCATGGGCTCTAGCTTTTGGTTTGACGCCCTGCGACGCATTACCTCAGTGCGTACGTCCGGAATTAAACCCCTCAGTACGACCACACCGAGCGATCAGTAAACTGTGCCATTGCGCTTAAACACTTAATCAGCAATCGGTAACCAAACCACAAAAACCGTGCCCTTATCCATAAAATCCGCCTGATACTTTAACCCATCAGGTATCCACGGTGGCAAGTCCTCTTCCCCATCCCAATGGGGAGGGCTTGCAGGGCTAAACAGTTCAATGGTCCCCCCCATTTGCCCAATCAGGTCCTTGGCAATAGCCAGTCCTAACCCAGTGCCAGAAATGTTGCCTTGGGCCTGCACGCCTCGATAGTGGCGCTCAAACAACCGGTTTTGGTCCTCCCCCGGAATGCCAGGACCCGTGTCACCCACAACAATGCCCAAAAAATTGTCCCGGGCGAGGCCTCCCATCAACCATACCCAAGCTTCCGATGGAGCATATTTGAAGGCATTATCCAGTAAATTTGCAATCACTTCTTGCAATGCCTGCGTATCTATGGAAACCAAGGGCGTAGAAAACGTTTCCAACGGAGAGTGGAAAAATTTTCGGTGCCGTTCTTCCGCCGCCGCCACCGTAACCGTAATTAAAGGGTAGAGCACTTCCCCTAAGGACTGAGAAGAGAGTTCTAACGATCGCCCTAATGCCGGCAAAAGTGGCTTAGCCGTTGCCTCTGACGATTCTGGTAGCAGGGGCGGTGTTATATTCTGATCGATATCAGCATCCCCAATTTCGACCGCCGCATCAAAGTCCGTCACTAACTCCTTCAGATGCTGACTTTCCCGCACAATACCGTCCGCCAAACGATAGTTTGGGTCGTCCTGGGATAGGCGTTTTTGCAATAATTTACCAAATGTGCCAATGGCAGTCAGCGGATTGCGAAACTGATGCAGTAAGTTATGGAAAACATCCGATTGTTCGCCTTGCAATGCTTGTTTACCCTGGAGTCTTTGCCGCAGCCACTGATTTTGCCGATCTAAAAAGCAACTGGCGGCCAAACTGGTGGAAATAGTTTGCAAATATTGCTGCTCACTGGATTGCCAGGGACGGTCAGGACGCAACATGACCAATACACCCAACACAATATCTTGGTGCATTAAGGGTAAGACTAAACGCTCGGTTTCTATTTCTGGTGGCGAATAGTTAGAGTAGGTGGTGCCAGCCAGTTCGCCCGTTGGCAATGTGTCCATCTCCGATGCAGGTAGGGCACCGCGTTGGCTCATGGGGTGAAGTAAATCACTCAAATCATTAGCATCCGGGGTTTGCGCTATCGGCACCAAAATAGGCTCATCATCAGAATCCATCCCTAACGTGAGATAAATAACAGACGATATCTCACCGAACGTATGACGTAAGAGGTCCAAGTGAGCCTGGCATATGTCTACTAATTCAGCACTGGCTGGCATGATGTTGCCTTGCTAAGTAATGACTGTATGAGTAATAGACGGTGACTTAGTTTCTGAATCTGGACAAAATTATTTAAATCTTAATTTTTATCAAGATACTCAAAAAACTTGCGGACCCTTTTAATGCGGGATTTTTCCCACATGGGCGCCGTTAGAATACTTCTACGATGCATTCCACAATTTTAAGAGAAGTTGAAAATCTAAGGCACAACCGATATACTTTGCTGGGTTAAGTGTTTTTGTAACTATCAATACACGAATCCACTATTTCAACTTATCCAAGGGAGGTCAAGTAACTTGGCACGGAGACGTAAGCGTAAGAGTCGTCGCCGCCTTGAAGGGCGTCGTATTTTAGAATCAGTTCCCCAGTACAACATTGAGAGTGGAGAAGCAAAGCCGGTTACTGCGGCTCGTAACTTTATCCACGCCGAAGGAATTCAACCGCCTGCCGTTTTACTGGTGAAACGTAACGAGCATACCACCGACCGGTACTTTTGGGCAGAGAAAGGCCTATTCGGCGCTCAGTATGTTGAAGAAAACCATTTTTTGTTTCCCAGTCTTCGTGCCCTGATTGGTGAAGAAGAAGAGGAAGTGGTTCTCGGCTAAGGAAGAAAGGTTAAGTGCGTTAAACAGCACTTAACCGATCCAAACAAAACCTATAAAAGATTACCAGGGAGGCGTTACATTTTTGCCTCCCTTTTCAATGGGTTATTTTTATTTACTAACTGTAAAATCTGGTTGACAAATTCTCCACAGCTCAGTGTGATGGAAAATTTTAGGGAAATTGATTAAAGCGCCTTGAAAGGTGCGTTGGCCTTCAGTTGAATGATTTCATCTCGATGGGCGCGTAGAGTTAGCTTGGTTCCCTGCTCAGTATCAAGCACTTGAAAGGCAATTTGCTCTTCCCGTTTAGCTCGCCGCCAGTAGATGATGGCAGTTACGGGAGAAAGTAGGACTAAACCAAAAAAGATAGCGCCGTAATCACTGAAAAGCGTAGCTAGAACTAATGAAAAGCACAGTAAGGCTACTGCGGCTAAAAGCGATAGAAAAATCGCCAGGAAAACACTGGGTCTGACGACTCCCACCAGTTTGACCCAACGATCGTCGTCTGGGGTTTCTTCGGTTGTAAGTTGGTAGGCTCGATTTTGAAAATACTCAAGGATGGCTTGATGGAGTGGTTCGGCTAATTCGGTTGTAGCGAATTCTGCAATTTGGGTGCGATCTTTGGTAGCCGCTTTGATAAAGAAGAACAACCCTATGCCTAACAAAATGGTTAGGAAAAAAGTAGATTGACTGACCGCGCTTTCCACAACACCTATCCTTTACAAAAATAAACAACGACTGAAGCCACATTGACTATACCCTAGTCGCTGCTCAGTCGTTGTTGTTTATGGAATGCTTAGCCAATTAGATAACTGACTAGGTGATGGTAAGTGTTAGGAACTCATTGCGCGACGTCGTGGCGTTGTATTGCGCTGACCAAGGATATAACGTTGCCATAGCTCCGCTAGTTCCCGTGCCTTAGTTTGCCAGTCTGGACGCAGGCGATACATGCGTCGAGGACGGCCACGACCTTCTACTTTTTTCCAATAACCCATAATGGCCCCTTGGTTTTCAAGAAACTTTAGGGCGCTGTAGAGCACCGTATCCGATAACCGGTAGTCAGGATATTCATTTTCAATAGCATGAATCAGTTCTGTTCCGTAAGAATCACGACGGATGAGAACTGAGAGTACGTAACAAACTGCCAATTCCTTATTTAGATATAGCGGTGGTGGATCTTCAAAAAACTGATAGATGTCTTCAAATTTCATGGCATAGTGCTCCGGCTGCAATAGGGATGGGTTTAAAACAGCTTGATTACCAGAGATTTATTGATGGAGCATAGTTACATCATGCCTAGCATGGATAGGCTCTAGGTTTTGTAAAAGCAGGTGGTGCAGGGGCAGAAGCACGTTGTAATAGCACCTGCTAAAGGCCTTGGTCTAGTCGTTTATGAAGACTCCTAGACGCTTACCTAGATGCGGATATCAGTATTAACCTTTACTCCATGACTGTGGGTGAAGACTATAGCTAGCGCGTGTTCACCTAACGATTTCGTCAAAAGATTTTATTAAAATTCTACGCTTTATTTTAGACGCTAAAAAATCCCTCGAACAATTACTGCCTTATATAGTAACTATCCGCAAAAAAAATTTAGGTTTGCTTGAGAATTTGATAACAAGGATGAAAGTTGCTGCTAAAAATGTTAATTGAGCCGTTAATTATTGGGTGGCTGCTGCTGTTCGAAAAGTTGCGTTTGGAATAGTCGTCTGCCGTTTTGACTGGCGACAAGTTCAAGGGTTAAGGGACCGGCGGTGAATATGGGGCCGCTGGCGATAGCTTCAATGTCGAGGGGGGCACCGTAGTTTTGTACTTCGTTGAGAAAATCGATGATAGCGCCTCTGAAACCGCCGGCCACCCTGGGGTTATCGACTAAAATAATGCCTTCTAAACTAGCTCTGATTTGGGCGCTGGTGATCAGGGTGTTTAGGGTTTCGGTCAATAGTAAAGCGCTGGGGTAAGCGACGTTGATGCCAACTTGAGCCAGGCTTTCCCCTGGTTCAAAAATAATGCGGTTGGGTTCTGCCTGGAGTAAAACTTCTACGCACGGGGGCACTTCTTGTTTGACGACGCACGGTTCCCCGACGATATAGTTGCCGGAGGCTCCGACGCGAATGACATATTGTTGACCATCGGTAATTTTGCGAGCCGTATTTCTGACGACGTCGGGATCAACCCTTAAAATTCGGATTTCTTTGCTGGGGGCATCTGGCCAAATTTGGTCTAAAGCAATGCGATTGGCGTTGGCCAATACCTGTTCAATTTCTGAAATTGCCGCTGTGGTGGATTGGTGCCGTGTCAGCCTTAGGCCTAGGGTTTGGTTGCGGCTAATCGCTACATTGCCGGCCCTGAGCTTTAAAAGTTCTGACTCTAGGTTTTGAATGTCGTCTTCAAGGAAAGCTTGTTCGGTTTTTAATCGTGCTAATGCATCTTCCCGCTGGGCGATGGCTAGGTTGCGTTGTTGGAGCTCTGTATCTCGCTGGGCCAAGGCGGAATCTCGTTGAGCAATTTGTTTTCTAACCTCGGCCTGTTGGCGCTGTAGTATCTGGCGGTCTGCTTGAAGGCTGCCAATTTCCCCCCGTAACTGGTCTGCTTGTTGGGAAACGATGCCCAATTGATTTTGGGTGGCCCCTAGGCGTTCTCGAATCAGGGTTTCGCGTTCGGTGGCTTCGTCTAAAAAAGTGATGACTTCAGTGAGTTCGCCTTCGGCACTGATTTTTTGACGGGTAACTGTATTTAGGGCTTTTTCGACATCTAGTTTGGCGGTACGGGTATTTTCTAATTCTTTACGGGCATTGGATAAATTTGCCTGGGTTTCTTCAAATTCAAACAGCCCCTTTCGCAGTTGTTCGCTAGCGACCAATAGGAGACCGAGGGTGGATGCGGAAATAACGCTGCCGGTTAAAATGCTGACCACGGTAGCGGTTTGACGGGGGCGTAAATTAAATAGAGAAAGGCGGGCCTTTCCTACGCGCATGCCGATGCGATCGCCCAAAGTAGCAATAAGGCCACCGAGGACGAGCACGGTCAAAATCAGTATTAGACCAACGCCCATCTAGTGTCCGTCCAATGGAGTAGGGGTACCTGTTAGAGTCTCGTATAGGTTACTCGATTGTTTACCTCAATGGTCACAAGTCAACGGATTGACCTAGGCAAACTGCTGGCTCAATGCCACGGGATCATGAACGGTGATCTTTTTCTTGTGGATTGAAATCATTGTGTCTTGACGTAAATCCCCTAGTAGCCGAGTCACCGTTACCCTGGTGGAGCCGATGGCTTCAGCTATGGCCTGGTGGGACAATTTTAAATCAATGGTGATGCCGCTACTGCTAGGCACACCAAAGTCGCGACAGAGAATCAGGAGAAAACTAACGAGTCTAGACCCCATGTCTCGATGGGCGAGGGTCTCAATCATCATCTCGGTTTGGAGAATTCTAGATGACAGCCCCTGGAGCAGCATAATAGAAAGCTCTGGGTGCTCTTCGAGGGCCTGCTTCACCTGCTCAATGGGCATGGACATTAGCTCTACGGGGGTGAAGGCGACGGCATGGTAAAACCGGTCCGAACGATTGCCCGTGAGCAGTGATAGCACACCGAAAACGCTATTTTCGCGCAGTAGGGCAACGGTGATTTCTTCACCGGCTTCGTATACCCGAGATAGTTTAACGGCGCCCTTAAGCAAGAAATATACGCGCTCTGCTGGATCCCCAGGAAAGAAGATAGTCTTACCACGCTCGTACGTTTCGGCTACGGGGGGGAAGGAGCCTGTGGATAATTGCCTTAGTAAGTTGACGAGCGGTTTCTCTGTAGTCACGGTAATGGGGGGATGCGATCGCAAAGCTATAGCAGTAGGCAAAAACAACGTGTAGAGATGCTGTCTTAGAAAATAAACCAACAAACCAAATTTGGCAGTGGGTCTAGGCCTCATTAAAAAGGCAATCCCAAGGAGCAGCAGCGCCCAAGATATTTAAGCATTTTAGATATCAGTCAGTAAGGCTAAACCAAGGTTAAACCCCACATCCCCCTAAGGAGCGCAAACAACCCCCTAAAACGCACAATGCGTTTGTTAAATAGGAATCATTTAGCGATACAGTAGTAAGATTTCCTGACTTTAGACTAATAAAACCCAAGTCCGTCGTAAGTTTTGTATAGCAGTATACAAGAAGCCGCTTGTCCCACATTAGCTGCGTGATTAACGATACGAACCTCTGAGTTAAGGGTCAGGCTATCCATGGGGACCCATTTTTCAGTATGCTCCTATGGGCCTTGCCAACGGCTTAATGGTTCACACGTTAATTGCACAGCTCCACCCAACAATCATGCTAGACCTGACTGGAAAAAATGCCCTGGTAACCGGTATTGCCAATAATCGCTCCATTGCCTGGGGCATTGCTCAGCAGCTCAGTAACGCTGGAGCTAATATCGGCGTCACCTATCTGCCAGATGAAAAGGGCCGTATGGAGAAGAAGGTTCGCAATTTAACAGAGCCTTTAAACCCCAGTTTGTTTCTACCTTGTAATGTTCAAAACGATGAACAGGTAACGGCCACGTTTGAGGCCGTTAAGGAGCAGTGGGGACGGTTAGATGTTTTGATTCACTGTTTGGCATTTGCCAATCGTGACGATTTAACCGGAGATTTTAGCGACACGTCCCGTCAAGGGTTTCAAACGGCTTTAGATATCAGTGCCTACTCGCTGGTGAAGCTGGCTCAACAGGCCAAGGCCCTAATGACCGATGGCGGCAGCATTGTCACCTTGACCTATCTCGGGGGTGTGCGTGTGGTACCCAACTACAATGTGATGGGGATTGCGAAGGCCGCTCTGGAAATGAACGTTCGTTATCTGGCTGCAGAACTGGGCCCCAATAATATTCGCGTCAATGGCATTTCCGCAGGGCCAATTCGGACCCTGGCATCATCGGCAGTGGGTGGAATTCTAGATATGATTCACCATGTGGAAGAGGTTGCCCCTTTACGTCGGACGGTCACCCAGGCGGAAGTGGGGAACGCGGCTTCATTCCTCTCTAGTGATTTGGCGTCAGGGGTGACCGGTCAAATTCTCTACGTCGATTCTGGTTATGAAATCATGGGCATGTAGATCGCCCAACGGCTAATGTTTTAGTGAGTGAGTTCCATATCCCCCATGGCAAATTGGCTTGAGCATAGCGTGTATGTTGATGTGGAGGCTCCGATCGATCTGGTTTGGGCCCTATGGTCTGACTTAGAACAGATGCCCCAGTGGATGAAGTGGATTGACTCAGTGGAGTTACTGGCTGATCAGCCAGGCATGTCTCGCTGGAAACTTGCCTCTGGCATATGGGAGTTTACATGGCTTTCCCGTACGGTTAAGGTCGTTCCCAATCAAATCTTGCAGTGGGAATCTGTGGACGGTTTGCCCAATCGCGGTGCTATTCGTTTCTATGGTCATCAGCAGGGAACTAGCACCGTGAAGATGACCCTGGCCTATGCGGTTCCTGCTGTCCTGGCTCGGTTTATGGAAAATGGATGGCTGCGGCGAATTGTGGATTCTACCTTGCAGGCTGACTTAGAGCGGTTTCGGCAAAAAGCTGAACAAGTGGCAAAAGCTGATTAAAGGGCTGCTATGGGTTTTGATTTGCAGCAGGCCGAACAGTGCCTGCAGTCCCTTGATCTAGTGCCCTTATTTCAGACGGTTTTGGGTTGGAATCCTCCTGATGAAAAAGCTGCGATCGCAGTCAAAGCATTCAGTTGCTCCTATCGAGCCCGTTGCATTGCCCAAAACGGTACCGCCAGGGTTTGGCTCATAAAACTCAAGTCCCCTCCCGCCTTAACCGTCCAACTCAAGGCTAAGCTGCACCAGGCGATCCACAAAAAATATCCCCACCCATTAATCATATTCATCGATCAACAGCGATGTCGTAGTCTGTGGTGTTGGCGAAATCGCTATGCTCGTCTGCAATCCCAGGTATTTATTTCCCATCAGCCGCTAGCAGGGTGGCTGGCTCGGCTTACCTATCTGGCCAATTACAAACCCGAGAACGGCATACTGAGCTTCGAGGCATTGGCCGTTGACTCCAGCGAACTAACTCAGCAGTTGAATGTGCAACTGCATAATCTCAGTGGCGGTATTGATGGCATCGGTAATGGTCAAGACCGCTGGTGGTATGCCGTTGTGCTGTTGCAACGACTAATCATAATTCAATTGCTACAGCGGCAAGGGCTGCTCAATAACGATATCTGGTATCTCCACAATCAGTTGGGACGCAGTCAGCAACAGCAGCCAAATATTTTCTTTAAACAAGTCTTACAACCGCTGTTTGGTCAGGGATTCTCACTGCCAGTGGCAGAAAGACCCCGCCATACTCGCTGGATGGGGCAAATTCCCTATTTGGGAGATATTTTTTATCCCCATGCCCTAGAACAAAAACATGGTGCCATTGATATTGAAGATGCCGTTTTTGAAGCAATTTTGGTGTGGTTTGAATCCCCCCTATGGCAGCAAATAGTCAGGTCTTGGCAACCCAGTTACATCGTTTTAGCCTTTGAACAAGTACTGGGGCATTGGACCCCAGAGGATCCTGATGCTGCGTCTGAAAGCCATGCAACAACCTGTGACTTACTAATAAATCAGTTTGTTTTAACGCATCTAGGTCTGACGCCAGATGAAACAGGCCCCGATGTGTGGGACGTACTATTTTGTGGCCAGGCCCAGCATGTACGGCAGCTAGTACAAGCGATATTGCCCCAGTTCTCAGTGATTGATCCGGCCTGTGGGGCCGGTAGTTTGCTGGTGCTATGCCAGCATCGGTTAGTTGATATTTACTGTGCTCTCATTGGCCACCTTAAAACCTTGGCCGATAGCCAGCTGCAAATCTGGTTTCAAGGTTTAGAAAGCGAACATGAGTCCTTGCTACAAACGATCTATCGGCGAATTTTTAAGTACGGGTTATACGGTGTAGACCTAAATCCAGTTGCCGTTGATAGTGCGCGTCTGCAATTACTTTTGGGATTAATTGCCATGGCACGGCAACCCCAAGATATTGAACCCTTACCCAGTCTTGAGTTCAATATTGTTGTGGGTAATAGCTTAGTCGGATTTATTCGAGTAGATGAAGCCGGGTTTGATCGATTGCGCTCCCAAGAACATCTACTCCAAGGCAATCTGTTGCAACCCCTGGTGGCACAAAGCTATCAAACGATTCTTGCGGAAAAAAACATTGCCCTCGAATATTATCGGTCCCGCACCCACATATTAGAGGACCTGCGACAAGGTATTCCCCACTATGCCCAGCTAGAATTCTTCCGTGAACAAATTAATAATTTAGACGCCCAGGCCCAGGCAAAACTCGATGAGTTGCTATTGGCAGAGTTTAGTCAAACGTTAGGTATTCGCTTTAAGGCGGCTCAACTGATGGAGTCCCCGCGGCCAAGAATCTTAGAAATTGAAGATATCGCTGCCCTGCGCCCTTTTCACTGGGGATATCACTTTAGTCAATTTTTAGACCAGGGCCAGGGGTTTAATGTGGTCATTTCTCGCCCGCCGTCAGCCCCAGTGCGCCCTAGCATTCCAGAATTTTTTCAGCGCTTTGGTGATGTCACAAATAAACATGAACTGAGTCGGCGAACATTTAAATCGACCAAACGTTATTTGAATAACGTGCATCCAGAGGTGGCGGCCACCTGGCTGTCTTACCAGAGTCATTATTCCTTAGTGGCCGATTACTTTTACCGTTCCCCTCAATATACGCACCAAACGCCAATGATTAAGGGGAAAAGACAGCGTACACAGCTCCGCCAAGATTGGCTATTTATCGAACGGTGTTTTAACCTGGTGGCCCCCCAAGGTGTTTGTGGGCTGATTGTTTCCAATGATATTAAAGATAGTCCCAGGGGAATGGTTCTGCGGGGTTTCTTAGACAATCAAACCGATGCCACATTATTACTGGGACTACCTAGGGCCCAGGCATCCGATCAACAATGTTGCCTATGCTTTATGAAGCCACAACCCGGTTAGGTCACTTTGTATAGTCTTGGGGCAATCCGATACCTAGATCCTTTTCTAAGGTGAGGCAGTTACGTCCTTCTCCCACCATCAGTTGATAATCAACCCGATCCATCAGCTGGTGCAAAATCAACCAACCATATCCCCCTTCCTGATGTTCGCTAGGGATGGGGGCTCGATAGCTGCGAATATCAAATCCGCGACCTTGGTCCCAAACTTCTAAACACAGAAAGCTGCCTTCGACGCCGAGCCGCAAAATAACGGGTATTTCAGGTCGGTCGTGATGGGCGTGGCGGACAATATTGGAGTAGACTTCCACGATCACTAACCGTAGTCGGCTTTCAACTTTTTTCCAATCGAGGTCGACAATGTTTCCTAGTTCAGCTTTAAGCGAATTTAGTAGCCAATCTTCTACAACCGCGAGGAACTTTAAGTCACTGGGGATAGCGAGTTCAGTTTTCATGATTAAGGCGCTACCTCCAAGGACAAGATAGTTTGATCGTCATGCTGTTCATTGTCGGCCGTATTCAGTTGAGCGATTAAGCGCTTCAGGTCTAGTCCGTTGGTTTGTTGGAGAATCAGTTGCCATAATCCTGTTTGCTTGAGCATAGTTTCTTGCCCGTTGATGTCTATGCTGGCTTCTGTAATACCGTCGCTGGTCAACAGTAAGGCATCGCCCGGGTTGAGATTGAGACAGCCGGCCTTGGTTTGCCAATGCGGTATGATTCCCAAAGGTACGCCGCCCCCCTCTCTTAAGTAAGTAGGTTCCAGGGAGGGCTCAGTTCCCTCAATTAATTTTTTTTGTGACCATAAGATTGGATAGACATGACCGGCATTGGCATAGACGAGTTCCCGACTGGTGGGGCTGTATCGTACTAGCACCATGGTAATCATGTGTTCGTTGTTGACTAAATCAGCATTGAGGGCGCGATTTAGATTAGTCATCACCACATCTGGAGTTGCCGGTTGACTAGCGGATAATTCTCGTCGCAATAGTGAAATAGCGCTAGCCATAAATAAGGCCGCTGGAACGCCTTTGCCGGAAACGTCTCCTACGGCTAACCAAATATCTCCTTGGGGATGGATGAAAACTTCATAGAAGTCGCCGCCAACGGCCCTAGCGGCTTGGCACTGGGCTTGGATGTTAATGCCGGGAATTTCAGGCCACACCTGATTTAGCAGCTTTTGCTGAATTTGTCGGGCCACTTGCAATTCAGCTTGCATTTGTTCGGTTTGGCGCTCGACGTCGTGGTAGAGCTTGGCCTGGGAAATGGCCATGACCACCTGTTCGGAAATGTTTTTGAGCAGGGTGATGGTGTCGCTATTCCAGGTGTCGATGCTTTGGTATAAGACAATGGACGCCAGTAATTGATCGCGATAGCTAAATTCGGCAGCTAATTGCTGATATGTAGTATCCCCCTGGATTACGTGATCCAGGATCAGCGTATTTTCTGGCATCCCGGCATTAGCTAAGGCTGGGATTGGGCTATCGGCTTTGCAATAGGTCACAGGTTTGGGGGGGGGACCGGGGATGGTGGAATCTACCGGGTATAGGACAGCATAGTCAGCATCGAAGGCTGTTCCCAACGCATCTACAACAGTTTGTAGGGTGTTGGCATAGTTTAAGGAACGACGGATAGTCGTGGTAATTGAGTTGTATAAAGATACTTGTTTTAGAGAAGCCGATAGGGCGTTGGTGCGTTGCTTGACCACGCGATAGGTGTCGGCGGCTTCATCGATAACTTGCCGGAGTTCTTTGGGTTTCCAGGGCTTGGTGATGTATTTGTGGACCTGCCCAGAGTTAATTGCATCGACCAGATCCTCCACGTCGGTATACCCGGTGAGGACGATGCGCATGGTGTCAGGATAATCCTTAACAGTCAGGCTTAAAAACTCTGTCCCGTTCATCTTGGGCATGCGCTGGTCGGAAATGATAATGGCCATTTCCCCATGCTTTGCCAAGCAATCTAAGGCTTCTTGCCCACTGCTCGCTCGATAGACACGATAGTTACGTCTAAAGGTTCGGTGTAGAAGTTCTAAATTATCGAGTTCGTCATCGACAACTAGAAGTTTCAGTTGTTCATGAGTGGTGAAACTCATAGTGTCTTTTGGGATTTCTGATGATTGGGGCATGTTGGGGCCAACTTGGGGAAAAGTATCACCACAGTTATCCATATTTACCAGTCGATTGTAGTGTGCCCAGGGATAACCTTGAAATGACTCTATTAGCGCCTAATTAAAAGAAAATTGATCGGTTCTATGGGATTGAGTGGGGATGAGACGGGTAGCCTCACAAGTAGGCAATTATCAAATGGATTATGGCGTTAAACGTTTAGTCGCTTGGGTTCATGATAAGTTGCCACAATGTTGCTGTTAGCCGTTAGGGCATATGACTATGCTTCGCTCTGGGTTCTTGGGGTCTTCTGTGGCACTATCGCTTTTGTGGGGGCTGGCATTGGGGGCTTTTAGCCAGGAGTTGCCGTCTTCCCATCGGTCTGTGGCGGATAGTTTGGCGCGCTTGGACCGGGCCATTTGTTTACAAGCTTGGGACCAGGCGATTGGAATTACGGGGGAGTTGATTGCTTCCCCTGATGTGTCTTCTGGGTATCGTCAGGAGCTACTGGTGTTTAGGCGGCAGCTACAGACTTGGCAGCTGAGTGCAATGTCTCCGACGACTCAGACGAGTTGCGATCGCACCAGTCCCCTATATTTAACCGTGGATCAGCCAGAAGCACCCGCACCTCAGCCCTTAGACTGGAATCGAGCGCTGGCATCGCTAAACACCTCACGGCCCATCATTGACTTTGACGATACCTATAATCCGGTAGAAAATCTCATTCCTGATCAGCTAGTTGCCAATAGTCCTGCCCCCCTTGCCGATACCTATGTGCCTGTCGACACAACCTATGGCTTTGATGTCATTGCAGGCCGTCTCAATCAAGGTCCCCAGGTCTATAGTTTTCTAGCTCGTCGAGGCGATCAGCTATCCCTAGAAGCCACTGTGACCCGTTCATTTATACCGGGGTCCTTTCGACTACTCCTTTTTGATCAAAACGGACGTTTGCTGCTTCAAAGCGACCAATCCGATTTTCAAACTTCAGTGCAGGCCTACACCCTACCCTCAACCCATATCTACTTCGTGGCGTTAGTCCCCGAAGAAAACGTCCCAGCCCTAGACCTGCAGGGCCAAATTGTCGAATGGCCCCCCGCCAGCAATACTAGCTTCGACTACACCCTAACCCTGACGGGGGTCACGCCCTATCAGACATTGCTGCCCTGAGGGCTATAGGCGTTCAGCAATACGGAGCTTGGCAGAGCGAGCCCTTGGGTTACGCCGTATTTCATTTTCGGTTGCCATAATAGGTTTTTTCGTAAGTACCTTTAGCCGCTCATGGTCCCGTAGGCCATGTTTGACACGACGATCTTCAAGGCTATGGAAACTAATAATGACCAGCCTCCCCCCAGGCTTGAGCCAGCTGGGCGATATCTGTACTAGCTGCTCAAGCACATCTAGCTCTCGGTTGACAGCAATGCGCAGGGCTTGAAAAACTCGTGTGGCCGGGTGAATACGGCCATGGCGATATTTGCCTGGCACGCTGGCCGCAATTGTCTCTGCCAGCGCCGTTGTCGTTTGAAACGGACGGCGTTCCACAATCCGCCGAGCGATTCTGCGCGACAGACGTTCCTCGCCATAGTGGTAAAAAATATCTGCTAGATCCCGCTCCGAACCATGGTTAACCAGGTCTGCCGCCGTCAACTCTTGGGTCGGGTTCATGCGCATGTCCAGGGCGCCCTCGTGACGAAAGCTAAAGCCTCGTTCTGGGCGATCCAACTGGGGTGAACTAACGCCTAGATCTGCCAAAATGCCATCAAAACTCGAGTCCTGAGGCATAAACTCAGCAAAGTTGCCGTGCCAGAATGTCACCCGATCGCCAAAGTCAGCTAAGTTCTTTTGGGCCGCTGCCAGGGCATTGGGGTCTTGGTCCAGGGCTGTAATCTGTATGTTTTCCGCTGCCTCTAGCATCAATCGACTATGGCCACCTCCCCCCACCGTGGCATCCAGATAGTGCCCATGGTCTTTTGGCGTTAGCCCCGCCAGAACTTCCTCCGGTAATACCGATTGATGGACGAAGGCTGCCATGTCCTGAGCGTTAGAGTCATGGGTCACAGATATACCTCGTTCACCCTGTAAGTGCCTATAAATGTTAGTAGAAGCGAGTAAATTCTCAAGTTTTGCCGACGGCTTTCGGTCTCGCATCATACCCCAGCCCGTTGGCACAATAAATTGTAGAACCCATTAATTTCGATACCTATGGACCTTGTTTAGGTAAATCTGATCTCAAAAACATACCCATTTCCCATAGCATTGCTCTTTTCTTCAAGCTTTCAGCGAAGAATCTTGCTAAAGTAATGCAGAGATTAATATCGCATAGTTTCTATGACTCGGCTCGAAACCAGAACTGAGCCCATGGTAATCAACATGGGACCTCACCACCCTTCAATGCATGGGGTGTTGCGACTCATCGTTACCTTGGATGGTGAAGATGTGATTGATTGTGAGCCCGTGATTGGCTACTTACATCGCGGCATGGAAAAAATTGCCGAGAGTCGTACCAACGTAATGTTTGTGCCCTACGTTAGCCGTTGGGACTACGCGGCGGGCATGTTTAATGAAGCCATTACGGTCAATGCGCCTGAAAAGTTAGCAAATATTGAGGTGCCAAAGCGTGCGAGCTACATTCGGGTGATCATGCTCGAATTGAACCGTATTGCAAATCATCTGCTGTGGCTGGGGCCATTCTTAGCCGATGTTGGTGCTCAAACTCCCTTCTTCTATATTTTCCGTGAGCGGGAACTGATTTATGACCTGTGGGAAGCAGCCACAGGCGCCCGCTTAATCAACAACAACTACTTTCGTATTGGTGGTGTTGCCGCTGATTTACCCTATGGGTGGGTCGATAAGTGCGAAGACTTCTGCGACTACTTTTTGCCAAAGGTTGACGAATACGAAAAGCTGATTACCAATAACCCTATCTTCCGTCGCAGGGTGGAAGGCATTGGCACCATCACCCGCGAGGATGCCATTAACTGGGGGCTGTCGGGGCCCATGCTGCGAGGGTCTGGGGTGAAATGGGATTTACGTAAGGTCGACCACTACGAGTGCTATGACGACTTTGATTGGGATGTACAGTGGGAGACCGCTGGAGACTGCTTTGCCCGCTATGTCATTCGGGTGCGTGAGATGCGTGAGTCTGTCAAAATTATTCGTCAGGCGCTGAAAGGGTTACCTGGAGGTCCTTATGAGAATCTTGAAGCCAAGCGCATGGCTGAAGGACCCAAGTCAGACTGGAATAGTTTTGACTACCAGTTTATTGGCAAGAAAATTGCTCCCACATTCAAGATACCGGCAGGGGAACACTATGTTCGTTTAGAAAGTGGTAAGGGCGAACTGGGCGTATTTATTGTGGGCGACAATAGTATCTACCCCTGGCGTTGGAAAATTCGTGCTCCAGATTTCAATAACTTGCAGATTTTGCCCCATTTGTTGCGTGGGGTAAAGCTGGCTGACATCATGGCTATTCTGGGTAGCATTGACGTCATTATGGGGTCTGTCGACCGCTAATCCGGTCTCGCTTGTGGCGCGACGGCTGTTCAAACCTTTGGGAATGAGGACATTGCCCTTGGCATGTCCTCATTTATTGTGAGCTGCTAGAGTCATCATCAATGTTGCAATCGGTTACCTGATTGATCGAATTGATATATCCCTCATGGGCTGTGGAGCCATCAGGATAGGTGACGAAGGCCATGTCAGCTTGATCGAAACGGGTTCCACGGGTGATGGCGTTGTACATGTCGGCATAGCGCATGTAAGCTTGGGAAAAGTTAGCCCCGGTCATATCGGCTGCCCGTAAAATGGTGCCGTAAAGGCTGGCACTCTTAAAGCTGCTATTTACGAGACGGGCCGAACAAAGATTGGCATCGCGCAGTTCCGCATTGGTCAGGTCGGCTCGTTCAAGGTTGGTATATTCCAGGGTTCCTTGCAGAATTTTGGCATTGCGGAGGTTAGCCCTTACCATACTGGCTTCTTCTAAATCGGCCCCACGCAGGTTGGTGTAACTTAAGTCGGCTTCATCTAGCTTGGCTTCTCTGAAGATCGTATTAATCAAAAGACTGTTGCTAAAATTCGCACCCCGGAGGTCGGAGCCAAAAAAGTTTGCGCGGCTTAAGTCCTGATTGCTGAAATCCTTGCCTCTTAGGTCGCAGCTGACGCAGGTGTAGTTAGGATGCTGAGGGTCGGTCATCGCATCCAACGAATTACCTCGCTGGGTAACCGCCACAGCTGGATCACTGGATTTTGATAACGCTTTGTCGACCTGCGGTAAACGCAAGAGTAAAGGGGCCATTGCGGCCGATAAAATCAACAGGGTCAGCAGAAAATTCAGTTTCATAGGCTATGCACTGTCGATAATAAAAGCAAAAATTAATATAAGAGTTAAAGGGAACTGACCCGAACTATGATTTCACTTGAAAGATACTGCTGTATTGCATGTCTTTCAGATTGATTTATCTTCTAAATCAGTAAAAATAAAAAATATAGTAAGGAGCTGAAGCAGCTTCCCCTAAGAAATAAGAGCTATAACATTTATACCTGTCCTATGCAAAAGGACGCCCACCAGAACATTCTGTCTATTACTATAGGTTTTTCCTATTTCTGGATTTTTAAATATAGCTTTTAGTTATAAATTTGTCCTACGTGTAGATAAATACTTCAATAAGGCGTTTATGAAGCCTTATTCATTAGTTATTTAATATGTTTCAAATAGTCACGATTGTTCTATGGTCTTTCTTAAACTACCTCCTGACGATAATTGTTTTGGATGGATTCTTTAAGAGGACATACAGACGTTAACTCAACCTTACGTTATTATTCACCGATTACAGATTGAATTCCATGGGCTCATCTCCCTTTCGTAGCATATTCTTACCTTCGCTAGTGTCATCGGGATTAGCATTTGCTGTAATCACCTTGCCACTATCCATGGCTAACTCTGTTCCTACTTGGGTTTCACCTGGTCAAGCCCGAGGCGATTTGATTAGTCCGTTGGAGAATTCGGCTAAACCAATTATTCGTTATATCGGCATTGCCATTATTGGTAGTGTGGGCACAGGCATGCTGACGGCAGATATTTTGCGCCGTTTCTATCAGCGAAAAAGGATGCTAGATGCGGCACCTGAACCTTTTGAAGTTTCCTCTAGTTCTAGTCCCATTCCAGAAGAGCGTATTTCTTCAGATTTTGATGAGGTGTTGCCGACTTCGCTGGGGGTGGGGAGTTCGATGACCTTAAATGGTCAAAGTTTATTAGCTACAAAGCTTGCTCCAGGGCATACGGTCGTTCACTTCAAGGGATATACTCAGCAGGATAGTGTGGATGGCCTAGATTTGGATCCGGTTGCACTAGAAGAGCTGATCCTATTAGATGCAGATGATCCATCCATTGATGTGCCTGTGTTGATGTTTTTAGATCAGGTTGAACCTGCCCATTTGGATACAGGGGATGCGATGGTCTTTGGTGTGCGCTATCAAAATAAGTATTACTGTTTGTGGCGCAGTACTGATAAACACGAGCAAGTGATGGGATGGGCTCGTCGGCTTATTCGTCGGCAAAGGGATGTGATTGTTACCCAACATGAACAGGGGCAATACTCCCTATGGTATGTTCCTCCTAAGCATTTGAGATAAGGCGAAAGTTTAGCGAATCCATTTATAGATAATCAAGTTGATCCATAGGCATTAAGGGCTTGTTAAAAATTAAAATCGTGGCCTTGTGCATTTAAATCATGACTTAACAAGTCTTTTGGGCTTAACCCGTGAAGTAGTTTTTTAATAGCGCCTAACTAACTATTTTTAATTTTTTCTATAGTCATCGAATTTGTTTATTATGACTGACTTATCTTCCCAAGTGATTGAGGCTTATGCCAGGGGACGGCGTGACTTTAGCTACTGTCAGATGCCTGCTATTCGCGTGTCTCAATATGCGTTAACGGGGATTGATCTGTGGGGATGTAATTTGGTAGACGCCCATTTGGCGGATGTTGATTTTAGTAGTAGCAATCTCCGTGGGGCAGATTTGCGTCGGGCTAATTTGCGCCGGACTAATTTTCAAGGGGCTGATTTACGAGGAGCCTGTCTGAAGGATGCGCAGGTTGAGGATGCTAATTTTCAAGATGCGATCGCAGATGAGCGGACCGAATTTCCCGATCACTTTGACCCATTGCAGGCCGGTATCCATCAGTTAGCTCCCAATGCACCGCTAATAGACTCAGACCTCAGACAGCGTGACCTGGGAGGAATCGATCTGAGCCATAGTGACTTAGCCGGTGCCGAACTCAGCCAAACCAATTTGTTAGGAGCTTGGTTAGTGGGGGCACAGCTAACCGAGGCTGACCTAAGCTATGCCAATCTCAATTCCAGTAATTTAACCAATGCGAGTCTTCAACGGGCCAAGTTAAAGGGAACGAATTTAAACCGCGCTAATTTAACTAAAACCACACTTTTTGGGGTGGACCTAAGGCAAACTGACCTTAAGGAAACCTGTTTACTAGGAGCCGTGTGTGACCCCGCCACCCAATGGCCGGATGACTTTGATTGGGAATGGGCCGGTGTTTACTGTTTAGGCCCTAATCAATCCCTATGGGCTGCGGATCTCAGCAATTTAGTATTGATTGGGATTGACCTAAGTGGTGCCAATCTTGTGGGGGTTAATTTTACAGGGACCGATTTATGGGGGGCGAATCTTCAAGGTTGTGACCTGAGAGATGCCTGTTTAGCAGGGGCCAATCTGTGGGGCGCAAATTTAGTAGATGCAGACCTGACCGGTGCAGAAATCGATACCGCTAATTTAGAAGCCGCTATGTTGTCCTAACGCTGGGCCTAACGCTAGGCCCAGCGTTAGGCGTAGGCCTAGCATCAGGCGTAGGGGGCTTTAGTAGAGAAACTCCTCTGGTTCTGGCGGACGATTAGTTTGACGTTCTTTAGGAAAGTCTACCTGGTAAGGCATGGGTGGTTCCTCAATCAAAATGTGTCGGGTGCCCCAGCCATCGTTATAAAGTTCTGGCCGAGCACTGATCTGATTGTCGACCGGAATATCTAATACCTTCGTCATTTCCAGGTAGCGACGACCTTCCAGCGTAGTTTGCAATAAATCTGGCGATACCTTGAGACCTTGCTGGGCAAGAATTCGCTCCAACGTAGTTAGCTGGTCAAGAGGTGTGTATGTGACGGTCACGACCACGTCGTCTGTTGGCACCACATCCAGGTCTAATTCCTTTTGATCTAGTTGCCACGTTTCTTTGCGGCTACCATCAGCGGCCACCTGCTTGAGGGTGAGTTCCCCTTGCCATCGCCCACTTTGTACCCGCACCACTTGATAGTCCAAAATCGAATAGGTTGGTTTGGGCTCCACCGTCTTGTCTTTAGGGGCAAGCTGCCGCATGACCAAAAGGTTCAACTCTGTTTGGTTGGGGAAATTAGCAGTCCCCTGAATATCGTAGGTATAACTACGGCTGCCAGGCTCCACCGTGAAATCCATTTCAGCTATCGGCAAACGGTTGATCAAAACTGGATTATTGGGAGTTTCAATCGAAAAGCCACAACTACTTAAAAAGCTACCAAAACTAGTAATGGCCAATATCTGGATGGCACGGAGACGCAATTTTACCATTGTCAATTTGATATAATTAGTAAAATATAAAGGAGGTATAAGCTTGGCATGAATTAGATAATTGTCTGCCCTTGCCAGACCAGATTGATAAACCTGTTCTTAGGCAAAATAAAGGCATTACTTAGCCCTATAGGAATCGCTTACAACGGGTTTCGATATGGAGCAGGAAAAAATCAGCCACTTCCTATAATTACCTAAATCCATAATCGAATTGTCAACTACGTTCGGTTTAATGCTACACCTATAGATTAGTGCTCTACTTACAGATCGTCGATGTCATAGGAATATTTCTATCACCCTACGATCTAAAATTTCATTGAAAATACATGCAGAGGTTGTTGCTTTTAATACTCCCTTCATAGGTAAATTTGCAAGCTAGATGTTGAATTATTAGTTCAACCTGCGAATTATATTTTTATGTTCATGCGCTGAAAGATTTAAATAGATTTGCCCATCTAAAGCGGAACTTGAACGAAGTTTACCGGATTCCACTGATTAGGTGTGATATGTGAAGTTAGCAGCTTGCGACCAGCTTGATGCATTATTCCTTAAATCCCGAGAACACTAGCCGTTATAGGCGAGTCAGGGTGAATGCTAGTTATATGTGTAAAACAAGAAGCTATGGAAACATCCTAGTAAGGAATTTTTTAGCTCATTAATACCTGACGCAATTCTCTTTTGGAGGAGCGTTAGGGCTCGTATATGTTTGAACGGCTAATAATAGCCAATAGTTTGATTATTTCGACCTAGGTATGTATCTGGGGGGAGTGCTTGTATCAGTGTTTTTAAGGATAATTAGAAAAAGACTATTTATCTCGCTATTTTTATCTGTCCTACTATCTGTGACCACTTTGGGCCCCAGTATGGCCCAAGTAACATCATCCCCTGGTGCTGCCGATAATGCGGCAGAAGCAGGTACTGCCAGCGACCGTCGAAATCGTAACGAGGACGGTTCAACAGCAGGGCGTGATTTGTTGCAAGATGCCCAAGCGGCTGAATTAGAACAAAAAGACGACGATAGCCAATATATTCTTGAATTTAACCGTAGTCCGGTCGTCGGTACTCGGTTGAGATTAGAGGGAATTTACAATGAGTCCCGGTTACGATTTACTCGGCCTAGAAATTGGTCGGTAAAATCCGTCAAGATTCTTCTGCGCTATCGCCATTCGGGTGCGTTGTATGCCACCAGGTCTAACCTGAACGTCATTGTGAATGACAACAATGTGGGTAGCGTCCCTCTCAATCTCAAGCAAGGAGATACGGGGACGATTGTGTTTGATATTCCCACCCGTATCCTCAAGGATTACAACGAGTTAATTATTGCCGGATTGCAAAATAACTCCCCCACCTGTACCCAGGACCCCTTTGATCCGTCGCTGTGGACTGAGATTCTGCCGGATTCAAAGCTGGTCTTCAACTACGATGCAGAACCTTTTCAATTAGATTTCAATAGCTATCCCTATCCCCTAATTGATGTTCTAAGTTTAGAGACAAATCATATTGATTATGTCTTGCCCACAAAGCAGGATCAGGCATGGTTGACGGCTGTGGCTAAGTTACAGACGTCGTTAGGTCGCATTGCGGATTACCGTCCCCTAGAAACCGATCTAGTGAAGAAATTGGATGATGTATCCAAGGGGAATCGAGTCGTTGTGGTGGGTACTCCGGCTCAGCAGCCTATGTTGGAGGGATTAGATTTACCGCTAGATCTCAAAAACAAGCGTTGGTTGGATGATAAGCAGACGCTGATTCCATCTGATAAGGGTATTTTGATGTGGACTGTACTGGAAGACAAACAGGCTCCTGTGCTGGTAGCGACTGGCAATGGTCCAGCGGCTGTGGCCAAAGCAGTGCAGTTTTTGACCCAATCCCAAGATCGTAAAATTGGTTCTGGCCAGGTTGTGCTGGTGGATGATGTGGAAGAGATTTCCACCCCAGACATGCGTGATTGGCCACGTTATTTACCGTTGTCCGACAACTTTGAACTGGGCGATTTGACTGGGTTTAACGGTGAGCCCATGGACGATGTTGTGATTCGAGGTGCCCACGCTCCCGCATTTGAGTTTGACTTTAAGGCCCTGCCAGACGATCGCTTTTTGCCAGGTAATGTGATGAACCTGCGCTATACCTACGGTCCTCAGGTTAACCCGCTGACATCTCTGGTGGAGGTTCAATTAGATGGCATTACCGTAGCCGGTAAACGACTAGATTCTATTGATGGTAAGCGCCGAGCTAACTTGAAAGTGGAGCTGCCAGAGCAGCATATTACGCCCCAGTCGCGAATTAAGGTCTATCTGCGGTTTGATCCACGGGAACGGCGTTCCTGTAGTCGAGTGACCGACCACCAGCTCTGGGGGACAATCCATAGCGACAGTAACTTTAACTTGAATCGTCAGCAGGTGGCTAAGCTTCCAGATCTGAACTTGATTAAGTCTGGCTATCCCTTTGCATCTCCCCAAGATTTGTCCCGTACGGCTATTGTGATGCCCAATACCCCCAGCGTGACCGAATTATCAGTGATGCTGGAGCTGAGTGAGCGTCTTGGTCGCTTGAGCCGTTCAGAGGCGATACAACTTGCGGTTTACCCTGTGGGGCAGCTGCCTCAGGAAGTGCAGGCGTCGGAACATTTAGTGGCTATTGGATTGCGCTCTAAGTTTCCGTTGGTTGAAGCCCTTGACAGTGCTGAATTTAATTTGAAAGACGGCGCTCGTCAGTGGGGAGATAGTCAGGTGCAGGCATTACCTGATGCGGAGGGTGTTCTACAGCAACAGCTTTCCCCCTGGAATGAGGCGCGAGTGTTGCTGACGTTAACGGCTCAATCTGAGTCGGGCTTGAAGCAACTGCGAGATCTTTTGGAATTAGATTCTCTCTTTTATCAGCTACAGGGGGATACGGCTCTAATTAGTGCCAATGATGAAAATCCATCTCCCTATGATGAGAATGCCTATAATCTTGAATTCTTACAGCGGTCGGCTCAGCGAGATATTCAAGAAGAAAGCACATTTCAGCGAGCGATCACGGTGATTCAAGGTAACTGGTTCCTGCTGATTCCAGGCATCATTATTCTGTCGCTGATGCTCTATGGTGTGATTCAAGCCTATCTGAAGAGAAATGAAGCCATCGCTGCTGCTGGTGTAATGGCTGATCCATCTGCACCAGGAGAGCTTTAATATGTCTGAGAGATTAATGCCCGGACGCCGATTAAAAGACCTTCAGCGTCGGGCGGGTGATTATTTTTCGACCCAGTTTCGACCCTTTCTAATCGAGTTGTTGATCATCAACCTGCCCGATTGGTTTGAGTGGGGATTGCGTTGGCTGAATAAGCAGCAACTGCTGATTTTGGCGGTCTGTTTAACCATGTTTGCCTGGCCGATTATGACGGCTAGGCCCACAATTTTGCAGCAGGGCTTAGTGGCTTTAGCCTTGCTGGGGGTGGGGCAAATTCTGTTGCGTTTGGAGGATCGGCAGACAAGTCGGCGAGTCAGTGAATATTTGCACTTGCTGATGGCTGCCTTGAGTACGATTACGACGCTGCGGTACTTGTACTACCGTTCTAATTACACGCTCAACCTGGGTTCTTGGTTAGACGGTTTCTTTTCTGTTTTACTGTTTGTCGCTGAGCTATATGCGATCGCAACATTATTGTTGTCTTATTTTCAGACCTTAAGAATTCGCGATCGCAAATCAATTTCCTTAGCCCAATGGCCCCAAGAAAATTGGCCCACGATAGACATTTACATCCCTACCTATAACGAGGATGTTTCTATTGTCCGTAAAACAGTGCTGGGGGCCCTAAATATTGATTACCCAGCGCATAAAAAGACCATCTATGTTTTAGATGATGGCCGAGCGGAAAAATATCGCGAGCGTCGTATTGCCCTGAGGGCCATGTGTAAGGATCTCGGCTGTACCATGCTGACCCGAGATACCAACGATCACGCCAAAGCAGGAAACATTAATACAGCGCTTAATAAAACCGGTGGGCAGCTAGTCCTTGTCCTAGACTGTGACCACATTCCTGTCAGGGGCTTCTTGCAAGAAACCGTAGGATTCTTCTTCGATAAAAAAGTAGCCCTTGTACAGACCCCTCACTGGTTCTACAACCCCGATCCCTTTGAGCGGAATCTTTTGACTAAAGGTCAAATTCCTGTAGGTAATGAGCTGTTCTAT
The DNA here is from genome assembly GCF_018739865.1 of Leptothoe kymatousa TAU-MAC 1615. Lineage (GTDB taxonomy): Bacteria > Cyanobacteriota > Cyanobacteriia > Phormidesmidales > Phormidesmidaceae > Leptothoe > Leptothoe kymatousa. The sequence continues at coordinate 1,020,320 of NZ_JADOER010000004.1, forward strand.
AAAGTATTGCAAAAGGGGAATGACTTCTGGAATGCAGCCTTTTTCTGCGGTTCTGCTGCGGTCATTCGTCGTAAGTATCTTTTGGACATTGGCGGTATTGCTACCGAAACCGTAACAGAGGATTGCCATACCTCCCTGCGTCTTCATTCGCTGGGGTATCGTACGGTCTATTACGACAAAATTATGGTGGCTGGTTTAGCCCCCGAGAAATTCTCATCCTATGTCGGTCAACAGGTGCGTTGGGCCCGGGGGATGGCACAAATCCTGCGGATTGAGAATCCGTTGTTTAATCGACGGTTGAAGCTGCGCATGTCCCAGCGCCTCTGCTACTTTAGTGCGACGTCACACTTCTTCTTTGGTTTTCCAAGATTGATGTATGCGGTTGCGCCCAACCTATTCTTACTATTTGGAATTAACCCGGTAAAAGGTCTCGGCATTGAAACCCTATTCTACGCATTGCCCCACATTGTGTTGTCGATGCACGCGAACCACATCTCCTATAAGCATGTACGATTTTCCTTCTGGAATGAAATCTATGAATTTGCGATGTCGTTCCAGGCAGGCATTGTTACCATGCTGGCGCTACTAAATCCAAACCTCGGTTCGTTTAACGTAACCGATAAAGGGATGTCCGTAGATTCACGTAGCTTTGACATTGATAGTGTGCGCTACTTGGTGGTTCTAGGCGCAATCACCGCGGCCTCTCTACTGACCGTTCCCATTTGGTTAATTCTGAGCCCATTGGATACTCAAGCGGTGCTGATTAATGCACTGTGGTGTGTGTTTAACCTGGCGCTGGTACTAGCCGCCTGTCTGGTTGCCTTTGAGCAACCTCAGTTGCGTCAGTCCCACCGTCTGCCACGGGAGCTGCTGGTCAAAATTTACAGTGATGATGGCCAGGAATGGGAAGGCACTACTATCGATATCAGTGAGACCGGATGCCAGGTCCTGCTTGATGTTTTGCCTAATGTTTCTGACCAGGTTAAATTAGAAATCTTTGGCGATTATGGTGCCCTAGCTCGTTTGGATGCAGAAATTGTGCGGGCTACCGCCACCGATTCACTGCAAACAAAGTTAGCCATTAACTTTGTAGATATGAATCAAACCCAGCAAGATGACTTAGCAACGGTGATTTACTCGGATGTGCGTAGGTGGTATTCCCAAAACCGGGAAAACACTGATAACCCTTGGGAATCACTGAAATTTATTCTGCTGAGTTTGCAACGGGCGTTTCAGGAATTTCAACCAGCTAATAGCTATAAGATGCGTAAGCAGGTTGAAGTGATGAGTGACCTGAGATGGAAAGGCTGGGGCAGCTATGTACAGGCGGCCATGATCACCGAACTGGGGTCTAGGGATATGCGTCTAGAGTTACTGGGAGACGCGACGACGGCTGCCGTCGCCCTCCAAGATAATAATCCCTTACTGCACTTGCAGGTTTACCCTCAAGTGGACAGTGCCCAGTCCTATGATTTGATGGCCCAGGTTGAGCGGCTGGAACTCATTCCTAAATTGACCAGTGCATCCGATAGGAGGGCTGACAATGCCCCTGTGAGCAGTCCTAATCAACTGTCGGACTATCGGGTTGCCTTGGAGCTATCGTTTCCAGCTTCCCTAGATCAACAGCAGCAGAATCAAATTAAAGTCCTGCTGAAGCAGATTTCTTAGCTTGGATTAACGCTTTAAGGCATGATCAGGGGAATAATCTATATAATCAGCTGGCTCATTTTTCTTTATTAAAAAGCCTGTTTTCTTTACCAAGGCTTTGTTGGAGGAACCCCGAGTTTACTGGTATTCTCAGGATGAATACCCGACTTAATTCTGGACTTGTTTGATCTAATTCCAGTTCAAAGTAGGTTTCTTAATACCGTTAGTTTAAGCCTATGCAAGATGTGAGTAAAGATCCCAATAGATAGTCCGGACTGACGGCTAATGTATAGAATTTTTTCATAGTGCTGTCAATGAATAAAAATATTTAGACTGCGCTTAAAATTCATTTCCGTATCTTAAGAAACCATTTGAATGGTGATTGAGTCGAGAGTTTATATATCTTCTTACGGCCGATGTGCACTAGGGTTTTATCCCATCGCTCAGGTCTCATAACCCGCAAGGGTTTTGGCTTTTTGCTGTATCGTTAAACATTCAGTTATGAACAGTCGTTCGATTGTGGGTTATGGTGCAACCCAGAAGTTACATCCTCTAAGCTTTTTAGCTCAGCTGATTAGTCGGCAGGTGAGTGGGCACTTCAAGTTGTACTCGGGGACTAACTCATGGTCGCTTTTTCTTAACCAAGGCAAGCTTAACTTTGCTACGGATACGGATGCGCCCTTTGATCGTTTAGATCGCCACCTCCAAGACTTAAGTAGTGAAATTTCTACGTTAGTAGGCGCTGTCAGAGTACAGCTCCGACTAATGTTTGAGCAATCTCCCAAGCAGGCTCCCTTGACTCCTGACTATCAGGCCATCAGCTGGCTGGTAGAGCAGTCTCATTTGACTGAAGATCAGGCCACCGGGCTAATTCGTGCCATGGCGATTGAAGTTATCGAGTCTTTCCTGGGCGTTCAGGAAGGTAGCTACGATTTACTGGGGCTGGACGATATTGGGGAGTACCCAATTCTTTGTCAGTTAGATTTGCGTCCCATTGTTGAAATTTGCCAGCGTAATCGTCGTCAAAGCTTGCTCTCTTCTCCTTCAACTGTCTCAGGCGCTACAGCGGTTGCTGCAGCCACTGGAACGGCTACCTTGAGTCCTCAACCTTCGGCTCCTGTGAGTCAGCAATTGGTTAACGGTGCTGCGGCAGCTCCAGCGGTTGGCGGTGTGCCTGCACGTATGAACGTACCGGGTGCTGTGGTACCGGCTGATGGGGCTGGATCTCAGAAGGCCAGTTATACAATTGCCTGTATTGACGATAGTCCGACAGTACTCAATGCCATTCAAGAATTTTTGAATGATAAAAGTCTAAATGTTGTACCCATCAACGATCCAGTCAAGGCGCTAATGCAGGTAATGCGGTGTCGTCCTGATTTGATTTTATTGGATGTGACGATGCCTAATTTAGATGGTTACGAGCTGTGTTCGCTGCTGCGTCGCCATCCTAGTTTTAGGAATACACCGATTGTGATGGTGACAGGGAATACTGGGTTTATTGATCGAGCTAAGGCCAAGTTGGTTAGATCGTCCGGTTATTTAACTAAGCCCTTTAGCCAGTCAGAACTGTTGAAGATGGTGTTTATGCATCTGCCGGCTGTGAAGCCCCGGTAGTTTCAGACAGTGGATCAAATTTATAACTCAGATTGGTAACGGTTAGGGTTGTTACTAATTTGAGTTAATTGGGTACACATTTAGGGGATAACAAATAAAATATGACAGTAATTCAAACGGCTACAGTGCTGATTGTGGAAGACACCCCTTCTGAACGGGAGCTGATCAGCCATTATTTGCAAGAAGAAGGGTATAGCGTTATTCATGCTGTAACGGCTCAGGAAGGTATGGATAAGGCTCGTTCCAGCCAGCCAGATGTGATTGTTACAGATGTGGTGATGCCTGGCATGAGTGGGTTTGAGTTATGCCGCAGTCTGAAGCGTGCACCTGAAACCTCCACAGTACCTGTGGTAATTTGTTCATCAAAAGATCAGGCTATTGACCGACTTTGGGGTATGCGCCAAGGGGCGGATGCCTATATTACAAAGCCTTTCAATCGTGAAGAACTGCTTAAAGTTGTTAAGTCTGTCTTGTAAATTATTCTTTGCGATCGCATGTTGTTCATGAGGTCATAGAATTGTCTTCCCTATCTTTAAGAAAAGATCGCCCTGTCATCAACAAGTCCTTTCTCAAGTTTCAATTGGCTCCTAGCGTTGTGGCCATGTTGCCTGCGATCGCTGTACAGGAAGCCGTTGTACTAGATACGCGACGAGTGATGGCCATGCCAAATATGCCTGCCGCCCTGTTAGGACTTGTTAACAGGCGCGGTCGTGTTTTTTGGGTTGCTAATTTAGTCCGTCTTCTGGGTTTGCCTGTGCCTGACGGGCAAACCCAGCAATATAGTTTGGTCGTTGTTCAGGGACGTTCCACGCCTTTAGCGCTTCAGGTTGAATCTATCGACGGTATGGTGAGTTTTCCTCCAGAAGCTGTGCATCCCCCTCCGAATAATGTTAGCAGCATCATCCTGCCCTATTTAACAGGTTGTGTTACGCAAAACGAAGAAACCATTTTTATACTAGACGTTGAATCGTTGCTACGTTCTTCGGTGTTGCAAGGAAATTAGGTGTTTTAAGGGATCAAAATAACGATTGATTCCTATCCCACTATATTTATTTGATTAGTTTTTGATTATTTCACGAACTGTTATTGAAACGCTATCTAAAGGAAAGTTCTCATGGCTATGGACGTTGGTGCAAACTCAAATGCTGAGCCAAATCCTGAGGTAGATGCCTTAGGAAATAAATCTGAGCAAGTAAAAAATACTGAAAATGATCAGAGCTTGGATGCCAGCGTTGTAGCCTCTGTCGATAGTTCTCCATCTAGTGATTATGCGGGTTCCGGTAAATCGGAACAAAAACCCGATGTTTTGTCCTTGGCGGCTCAGTTAGAAGAACTTGCCTCAACGGCAACGCCTAATCAGCCCGCTGTGACTGAACCCGCCTCCCAAACTCCGGTCGCGGCTAATCAGAAAAGCGACGTCATGTCCTATCGCGGGGTTAGCTATACCAAAGGTAAAAAACGCTACGCCCCGGAAAATCTAGCTGTTAGCCGTAGTCGTTTGCTGCAGTGGTTTTACGATCTACCCGTAAGTAGTAAACAGCTGATTGGTTTAATCTCTTCAGAGGTTATTTCAGTCATTGGTTTGGTGGGTGTGGGTTCATTGCTGATTATCAGCGGTGCCCGTCAGCAGCTATTGGACCAATCTGAGGCGGAACTTACGGTTGCTGATATTCAATACAACATTAAAGTCAACCAGATGGGGTTTGGCTTTCGGGGGCAATCCGAAAACACATCCATTATTGAGTTAGCTGAGAAATCTGCTCAAAAGGATGCTGATATTAGCGCCAGCGAGCGTTCCCTCGTCAGCGATATATTACAGGGCGAAGTAGACGCTCGAAATATTGAATATGCCACCCTGGTGGACGTTGATGGCAATATTATTGCCAATGCCCAAAATAATCGCATTGGTGAAGAATTTAGCGATCCCTATGGCTTGGTTTCTCGGGTTGCTTCTAATAACCAACAGATCAAGACCAACGGGCTGGTCAGTCGGAGTGAATTACAGCGGCAGGGGGTGGAACTTGCCACTGATGGAGATAACGCACTCATTCGCTATGTTGCGACTCCTGTCTTTTCGCGAAATCAAGCTAATAAGCTCGTGGGTGTGCTCATTGCGGGTGATTTGGTCAACGGTAAGAACTCCATTGTGGAAGGCGGTGTAACCTCCTTTGGTAGTGGGTACAACGCGATTTATCTAAAGGACGATGACGGCAATTTCCAGTTGGCTTCGGCGGCGGCCTTAGCTGATGGGGCCCAAGAAGCCGATTTGAGTAGGGAGATATACAATGAATCCCTGCTGGCTAGGGCGTCCCAAAGCCCGGGCGATGTAGTTTCGCAGCGTTTTGTCGCATCTGGAGATGGCTCCTATGCTATGGCCGCTAAGGCCTTGGAGGACCTCAATGGTGAATCCATTGGCTTTCTGGTGCGGGGAACTGCAGAGGCCAAGCTACAAAACCTGATTAACCGAAGCTTAAAAATTCAGTTTTTGATTGCGCTGTTGGCGATTGTTGCCGATATCTTTTTGGCGCAGCTGTTGGGCCGGTCTATCGCTAGTCCGTTACGTCGCTTGCAACAGGTGACGGAATCGTTTGCCAGGGGAGATCGTCAGGCTAAGGCTGATGTTTTTGCCCGGGATGAAGTGGGGCAGCTAGCCGCAGCGTTTAATGATCTGACCAGTACGGTGGTGCGTTCTGAAGGAACCCTGATTGATCAGGCCAGTGTTCAGGCCCAGGCGGCCCAGCGAGCGAATCAGTTAGCTACGTTGACTAGCGACCTGCGCAAGAATATGGATTCGGAGCAGATGTTTAATCTGGCTGTGAATGAAGTGCGCAAGGCTCTAGAGACAGACCGTGTGCTTGTTTATCGATTTAATCCTCAGGATTGGAGCGGTGAGATAACGTCTGAATCTATCGCCATGGGCTGGCCCACTGCGTTGGGGGCAACCATTGCGGATCCATGTTTTGCTGAGAACTATGTTGAGCGATATCGCCAAGGGCGAGTGCAGGCAACGGCCAATATTTTTGAGGCGGGGTTAACAGAGTGTCATTTAGGTCAGTTAAAGCCCTTTGACGTCAAAGCTAATTTAGTGGCGCCTATTTTAGATAGTGGAGAACTCTTTGGCCTACTTGTTGCACATCAATGTTCAGAACCTCGGGATTGGAGCGAGCTGGATGTTAGCTTCTTCAAGCAAGCGGCTTTACAGGTTGGTTTAGCCTTTGAGCAGATTAATCTGTTTAACCAGAAGCAGAAAGCTCAATTGGAGGCAGAAGCGCTATCGGAAGAGCGCCGTCAGCGCCAAGAGACCTTGCAGATGGAACTATTGGGGCTGTTGGATGATGTTGAGGGTGCTGCCCGTGGTGATTTAACGGTGCGGGCCGATGTCTCCGCTGGAGAAATTGGCACAGTGGCTGACTTTTTCAATGCCATTATTGAAAGTTTGCGCCAGATTGTGACCCAGGTGAAGACATCAGCGGTTCAGGTAAATACCTCCTTGGGGGCGAACGAAATCGCCATGCAGGCATTAGCGGACGATGCGCTGCAGCAGTCGGAGCGTACGACACAGACCCTGAACTCTGTGGAAAATATGACCATGGCAATTACCCAGGCCGCCGATCGAGCCCAGCAGGCAGCGGTGGTGGCCCGTGAGGCCTCGCAGACGGCTGCTGATGGCGGAGAGGCCATGGACCTAACGGTGCAAAATATTTTGGAATTGAGGGCTACCGTAGGTGAAACGGCGAAGAAGGTGAAGCGCCTCGGGGAGTCATCTCAGCAAATTTCTAAGGTGGTTTCGCTGATTAATCAAATTGCGACTCAAACCAATCTATTGGCGATTAATGCCGGAATTGAGGCCGCTCGCGCTGGCGAAGAGGGCCAAGGTTTTGCGGCAGTTGCTGAGGAAGTGGGTGAGTTGGCGGCGCGCTCGGCGGCAGCTACCCAAGATATTGAACGTATTGTGGACAGTATTCAGCGAGAGACCGCCGATGTGGTGAGCGCTATTGAAAGTAGTACTTCCCAGGTGGTTGAGGGAACTCGCCGGGTGGATGATGCGAAGCAAAGCTTGTCCCGTATGTTGGAAGTGTCTCAACAGATTGATGTATTGGTGCAGACAATCTCTGCGGCAACGGTTTCTCAGGTTGAAACGGCGGCCAATGTATCTACATTGATGCAGGAAATTTCGTCGGTTTCTGAGCGGACATCGACGTCTTCTCGGGTGGTTTCGGAAGCACTGCAGCAAACTGTTTCGGTGGCTAAGGAGCTGGAGCTATCGATGGCAGCCTTTAAGGTTGATGAGTAGGTGTTTTGCTGAGGCTCGGCTTGATGGCAGGTTAGGGTCGCGTTATGTTCAGTGGTCGCTGGTGTTAAGCGATAGGCAGTTACATAAGGCAGGTATGCAATAGGTGCAGCATCATGGCGGTTGATAAAGAACTTGAGATTAAGCTTCAGTTTCTAGACGAAGCTAATGAGTATTTACAGGCGTTGGATGGCGCTTTACTGGATCTGGCTCAAAAGGGCGTGGTTCAGGACGAGTTGAATGCGGCGTTGCGTGCGGCCCACTCGATTAAAGGTGGTGCGGCCATGATGGGCTATGCGCTACTGAGCGATTTTGCCCATCGCCTTGAGGATTCTCTCAAGGTGTTGAAGGTTAATCGAGATGGTTTGGTCATTGACGATGGCTTAGAACGGTTGCTGCTGTCGGCGGTGGCTGTGTTGGGGCGGGTGATTGAGTGCGATCGCAACCAAACCAACCCTGAAGAATCATGGTTGTCCGATGCCGCCATGCCCGTATTCGACCAGCTATATGAAATCTTGGGAGAAGCGGATCCTGAAGATGCCAACCTGCTACTGTCTTCGGACGAAAATCAGGACATTATTCCGGTTCTATTTAGTACGGAGGTAGAAGGCTGCCTCGAACGATTAGAAACGGCCATTTCTAGCAATACCTCCCAGCTGCGGGAAGAAGTGAGCATTTTGGCTCAGGAACTTGGCGGCTTAGGGGAGATGTTGCAGCTAGACTCTTTTTGCAGCCTCTGTATATCTGTTGACCAAGCTGTTGCCATTGCCGATGATGCCCAGGTGATGGAAGTGGCCCAAGCGGCCTTGGACGAATGGCGTCAGTCCCAAACCATGATCTTGGCGGGGCAAATGGAGCAGTTGCCTATGGCGCTGTCCACCTTGAGCTTTGAGGTGCCAGCCGGTGCGGCTCCACAGACCCCAGACTTGTCCAGTAATCATGTGGGCATGGACGATCTGTTGCCAGCAGAGCCGTTGCCTGAAGACGATTGGGCCGCTATTTTGGCCCAGGCTGAAAATGCCCCCGCCGAGCAGGATATCTTTGCCCAAGTTGGCAATGAACAAGATATTTTTGCCGGTGCTGGGGGTGGTTTTGCCCCTGAAATAACGTCTCCTGAGGTGGTTGAAACCGCCGAAGCTTCCCAGGTCGTTGAGCCTGTTGACCTGGACGTAGAACAGCCCCAAACAGTTGAACCACCCTCGTTTGTAGATGCGACCCAAGAGGTCAGGCCCATGGTTGAGCCTGAGCCTTCAGAGGCGGGCGGGGGTTCCCAGACAGAGTTTCGCTTTTCCAGTAAGCCTCGGGCAGAGGCTAAGGTGTCCGCCGCCGTTGATGAAGATGCCACTGTTAGGGTTTCTGTGCGGCAGCTAAATGAGTTGAACGACTACTTTGGCGACTTAACCATCGAACGCCATCGCCTAGATAGCGAGGTTAAGCGTCTGCGAACATTAACCAAGCTTTTGCATGAGCGTCTGCGGACTTTAGAAGACTCCGAAGAAGATCTGCGGGATGCGTATGATCAAACAGCCATCGCCACTCAGTTGATGTTACCGGCGTCTAAAGGGAGTGAAGTTTCCCCTGCGGTGGGTTCCACGTTGGCTCTGCACAGGAATTTTGGTAACACCTCAGGCTTTGATTCCCTCGAGATGGATCAGTATGACGCCCGGCATTTGCCTTTCCGGGACATCATGGAAACCTCTGTTCGGTTGCGGGAAGTTGCGGATGATATCGAGATTAGCGTTGATACCGCAGAACAATCATCACGAAATTTACAGCGCACCACCCGCCAGCTGCAGCGCAATCTTAACCAGCTGCGGATGCGGCCCCTGTCGGATATTACCAACCGCTTCCCTCGGGCATTGCGGGAGCTCTCTTTAGAATTTGGTAAGCCGGTAGAGCTCAAAGTGGAAGGGGATAAAACATTAGTTGATCGCAACATTTTAGAATCGCTCAACGATCCGTTGATGCATATTCTGCGCAATGCCTTTGATCATGGTATTGAAACCCCTGAGACTCGCCAATCCTCGGGTAAACCCGAGCAAGGGACCATCATGATTACGGCCCAGCAGCGCAGTAGTCGCACAATTATTACGATTCAGGATGATGGCCGTGGCATTCCCCTAGATAAAATTCGTGCCCGTGCCAGGGATATGGGGCTGGATGAATCGCTATTAGCGACCGCGAGTGAGACCGATTTGCTGTCGCTTATTTTTGAGCCCGGATTTAGTACCGCAAGCCAGGTTACCACCCTGTCTGGCCGTGGGGTGGGGATGGATGTGGTACGCAATAACCTGGAGGAGATTCGCGGCGACATTAGTGTTGCGACCCAGGCCGGTCAAGGTTCCACATTTACTATCTCGGTCCCCTGTACCCTGTCTGTGACCCGGGCATTATTGGCGGAGAGCAATCGCCTACCCATGGCGATACCGACGGATAATCTGCAAGAGATGACCGAGGTGAGCGAGGCCGAAGTCTACGAAGAAGATGGCCGCGAGATGTTTGTTCGCAATGGGCAACCCATCCGGCTGATTCGCATGGGTAAGTGGTTGGCCTTCAACTGCGCTCGCCACATTGAAAGTTTAGAAATGAGCCCCAATGTAACGGTGCCAACGGTTTTGGTATTCCGTTATAACGATCAGCTATTTGGGTTGCAGATTGATCGCTCCTGGGGGGATCAAGAAGTTGCATTGCGCCGGGTGGAGGGAGATATTCCCATGCCGGCGGGCTTTAACAACTGCACCATCTTTGGTGATGGCCAGGTGGTGCCTTTGCTGAATGCACCGGAATTTCTCCGTTGGGTATTGAGTTGTGAAGGATCCAATATCAAGGAAGCGTCGGTCCTCTATGGCAATCCTTTACTGAGTGGTAAACTGAGCGACCTGCAGCCGAAAGTCACTAAGTCTTCCCAGCCTACGATTATGGTGGTGGATGATTCCGTCAATGTGCGACGGCTGCTGGCCCTGACGCTGGAAAAACAAGGGTATCGAGTTACCCAGGCCAAGGATGGTCTAGATGCGTTGGAAAAGCTGGATGCTGGGTTGAATATTAATGCCATTGTGTGTGATATTGAAATGCCGCGTTTAGATGGTTATGGCTTCCTGGCTAAGCTGCGCGCCCACGATCGCTGTTCTCAGATTCCGATCACCATGCTCACATCGCGTACCGGTGACAAGCACCGTAAGCTGGCGATGAAGCTGGGGGCCACTGCCTATTTCTCGAAGCCCTATCGGGAGCAGCTGTTGTTGGATACCCTGGCCAATGCTGTATTTAATGCACCGTTGAACTAAGCGATCGCGCTTTGACGCAGCCCATAGAATAATGGGTAGCTAATGAGCATACATTACAGTCACGGGCATGATTTCGATTAAATTGAAGTTGTTTGCAGCTTATCAAGAGGCGTTGGGACAGCCCGAGGTGAGCTTGTCGTTACCCGAGGGCACCACGGTAAAGGAACTGTGCGATCGCATCTGCAATCAATATCCTGACTTGAAGCAATGGCAAAACCTGACCCGATTTGGCATTAACCTACAGTTTGTCGAGGCCGATACCTCACTACAGGATGGCGATGAAGTTGTGCTTATTCCGCCCGTGAGTGGTGGCTAGGGTACCACTGCGAATTCCAAAGGCGGTGGGGCTATGCGCTCTCCAAACACCACCGCCTATTCCCCACCGCCTGGTCTTCGCCTAGGCCTTATTTTGTGCGGTTATTCGATGGCATATTTCTGAAGAATGTCCAGGGACACTATTTTCAACGTCGATTCATGGGTTGCCCCTAGAACAACGTTTGGCGCAACGCCCGCCTCGTGGGCTTCTTTCCAGCGAGCTGCGCAGAGGCACCAACGGTCGCCTGGTTTGAGTCCAGGAAACTGATACATGGGAATGGGCGTACTCAGGTCATTGCCCTGGGCTTTGGTATAGGTTAAAAACTCTTCTGTCATTTCTGCACAGACCACATGGGAGCCTAAATCATTCGGTCCCGTATTGCAGGTGCCATCCCGATAAAATCCTGTCATTGGACTGGTGCAGCATGTTTGTAGATTGTCGCCGAGAACGTTTTTAATAATTGCCATGGGGAGTAGTCCCTGAAAGAGTGAGATTGTACGTAAACAACTTGAGCCAGTGTGCGGTGTGATAACAACCATTGAAAAAGCTAGAAGCATTCCCTAGCTTCTAGCTTTTAGGTTTAGGATGGCGGATAAAACACCCTATTGTTGAACTGTCTAGATTTCGGCAACAGCTCGCTCCACCAATCGTCGGGAGAGAGTTTGGATGCCTGTGTGTTCGTAGTAGTTGGTGGAAATGTCTAGAAACGCGCCAAAATAATCCATTTTGTCGTCGGCCACGTCCACAAAGGTTTTGAGATTAGACACCACACTTTGGGGCGTAATCCCCTTAGATTCCACAAAATCGCCCATCCAACCCTTAACCGACTCAAAGCTAGCCCCAATAAAGGTGAGCTGATCCCCCGTTTTACCACCGGGGACAGCGTCCTTGATCGCCTTAAAGGCAGGATTGCTGTCTAGATCCTTGGGGGTTAAATTGCCCAGGACGGTTTCAGTTTGCTTAATAAAGTTGGGGCCTAGGGGCACTAAACCATCGAAGCAAACCAGGGCCGCCATGCGGATGAGCGATTCGCCGCCGTAGTCGCCCAGGGCTTTAACAAAGTCCCCCACACTATCGCCGGGGATGCCGTTGACTTTGCAAAAGGCGACAATTTCTGTCACCAGCTTCATACATAAATCAATGGTTTGGGCTTTTTCTGGTTTGGGGGTGAGGCGATTGACAATGGACAGAAACGGCACATTCTCAGTCACCTTGCCAGCTAATGCGGCCTGCCCCAAGGCCCGACCGGTAGAATCAATGGTTTGATAGAGCCACAGGGCCCGCTGATATCCTTCGGATTTATCGTTGTACAGCTGAATTGCCCGAGCTCCGATCTGCTCAATCAGAGCGGCATCACTTTCTCCGGTGACCTGACGGATCGTATTCTCGAACCCTACGATATTTTCCCATTCTCCAGGGACCACTTTGTCGAGGGAGCGCAGGGCAAAAACCGTTAGATTTTTTTGCGGTAGTTCGTTAACAAGCTCGTAAATTGACTTGCTCATGGTGATTTCCTCGTTAGCACCGACGGGATTAATTGACGAGTTTGGCAAGACCTGCCAAATCAAACTTTTCTAGCCAAGCTTCACGGTCAGTTGCCGTAAAAGCGTCATCCCGAGAGAGGACCTTGACCTGTAAACGATCGGCCACCAATAGACTAGTCGCGGTTTTCCCAACTTCGGCTAGGGGGTAGCCCGCCAGGGAGCGCTCACTGTTTTGATACTTGTTTGTGGCGCTAGGGTTGGAGATGGTGTCAGATACGGACATCATGGCTAGGGTGTTGCCATCTTGCTTGAGCTTGGCTTCAGCAAATCCGTCTTTTTCTTGGGTGTAAACCCGTTCGTACCCATTGGCATTGGGGAAAAACTTATTAAATGCACTGCCATTGATGACAGCGTCTTTATCGACATCAACGGCCGGTGTTTGTTCTTCAATTTGCTCCCATCTAGCATTGTCGCTAGGTTGGGACGCTTTTAGCTGGGTGAGTTGGCAACCGCCCACCGCTAGTAAACCGACGAGTAGCAGAGCGCCGATGGCTATGGAAACTTTACGCAACATGGGATAACAAGCGTGCTTCTAGACAACAGGGTAGAAACCGTAGTGGTTGCCCAACCTGGGCAGAGTGAATGCAACAGGGGTAAACCGTAGTGGTTGCCCAACCTGGGCAGAGTGAATGTAACAGGGGTAAACCCTTATTGGTTGCCCAACCTGAGCAGAGTGAATGTAACAGGGGTAAACCCTTATTGGTTGGCCCACTCGGGCAAAGGGAGTGTTGATTCTGTTCTCTGACTTGCTGGGAAGATGGACAATGGAGCAGGGGGGTGTTGCACAAGTGCGATGTAGAAATACGTCGCAAAAATACGTAGACCATCTGCAACCGGTAGAAGTGTAGCGTTATCCTGTGGGCGCAAATAATGTTGGCCGTGAGTTTGTAAGTATTTTTATTGTTTTTTGGTTTCAGTTCAGGAAAATGGCGTAGCTTTCCGCGGCTTTTCTACGCTGTTTGGTCGAACGTCCAGGTGTTGAGTACCCCATCGCTTTTGAGGGGGATGCCCGCTGCTTTTGTGGCTTTTTAAGCCTGTTTCGTCCTGGGTGGTGTAGGCCACTTTGGTGGTGAGGCCACTTTGGTGGTGAGGCCACTTGGGTGGTGAGGCCACTTGGGTGATGTAGGCCAACTTTTTTGGCGTGGTCTAGGGGGCAGCTTGGCAAACTTGACCGTCCACTGCCCATACCTTGGTTTCTGGCCGGTGGGGCGGGGGATGCCCTATGGAATTGAAGAAAAGCATTAACTTGATGCTACTTTTTGCCGGTTGGAGGGCCATAATAGGTCGGTGATTCAAATCGGCTAACGGATATGCCCAGGAAACCTAGCGAATTTATTGTTCACATGCTTTTTGATGGTGGCCATCATGAGGAAGTGAGTTTTTCATCGATTCAAGATTTTCAAAAGTGGTATAGCAATGAGCTGATGCCTAAGGCGTCTTCGGAGGACTTTATTAAGGTGCCCCTGCCGGAAGTTAATCCTGGTGAGTATATGGTGATTCGTCCTTCTCGGCTGATTGCCATTCGGGTAGAACCTCAGTTTAGCTCTAGCGTAGAGCGGTTCTAGCGATGGGTGGTGCGGGTCCTAAGCGATGGCGGCGGCGCGGTTTGCTGGCAGCCTGGATGACGTTGTGGTCTTTGCCAGCACTGGCGTCTCCCCTAGATTTGGTCAATTGCCATGTGGAGTTTGTGGATCCTGTTTGTCTGGGGTATGACGCCCAGTTTGGTCAAGGACGACAGGCGTTGTTGCGGGCCATTGACCATAGCCTGGACTATTTGGGGACAGACGCGGCTGCCATGGCCTATGAAGGATATCCCTTGGCGGGGATAACGCGGGACCGGGTCCGACGAAGTTTAGTGCGATTTCGTCAGCTAGTGGCCACTAGCCATTCGGCGCAGCAGCTACAAACTGCGGTGAATCAAGAGTTTGATTTTTATCGGTCGGTGGGCAGTGATGGCGCTGGCCATGTCGATTTTACGGGCTATTTTGAGCCCACCTATCGGGCCAGTGCGGTGCCGACGGCGGAGTATCGATATCCTCTCTATCGTCGCCCTGGGGATTTGGAGACTTGGGCCATGCCCCACCCTACCCGGGCAGAGTTGGAGGGGACGGACGGATTGCAGAGCGCTGGCGGACCGCTGGCGGGTTTGGAGCTGGTGTGGCTGCGCGATCGCATGGAGGCATTTTTGGTCCAAGTGCAGGGGTCGGCCCGGCTGCAGCTAACCGACGGGTCTGTGATGTCCGTGGGCTATGCCGGACGCACCGAATATGCCTACACCAGCATTGGCCGCGCCCTGATTGACGACGGCATTATTGCCGAGGCGGATCTATCGCTGCCGGTGCTGCTGGAGTATTTTGAGCAAAATCCAGAGGCCCTGGACAGCTATTTGCCCCGCAACGACCGATTTGTATTTTTTAAGGCGACCGGCGACTCCCCCCCCATTGGCAACCTCAATGTGCCGGTGACCCCAGGGCGCTCCATTGCCACGGATAAGACCCTGATGCCACCGGGGGCATTGGCGTTGATTTCCTTAGACTTACCCATGGTGACCGCAGCCGATACCTGGCAGCCGGTGGCGGTGAATCGCTATGTCTTGGATCAGGACACGGGCGGTGCCATCCAGGGGCCGGGGCGGGTGGATATTTTTGTGGGCACGGGGGCCCAGGCCGGACAGCAGGCCGGTTTGATCAATACGAGCGGGCAGCTATATTACCTGCTGCTGCGCCAGTAGGCGTGCCGGTCGGCGTGCCTACTGGCATGTCGGTTCGGCGGGCAGAGGGGCGAACGGTTCGGCGGGGTCTGGCTGCTGAAATCGGGGTGGGTACCTGGATCGCTATGCTGCGATCGCACACCCTGGCCCGCAAATGGGCCTGGTCAAACCGGCCAATGAAACAGGTGCCCTTGGTTTTGCGATAGTCGATTAGCTCCAGTAGCCGCATTTGGTTCGTGGGATCCAACTGACTAATGGGTAGGCCAATGACAATGATGCTGTAGTCCACGGCAAAGGTGCTAGCCAGGTTGACCTGGTGGAGTTCATCCAGGGAAAGGTCTTTGGGGGACTTGTGCCAGAGGCTGCGGGGGAGGCTCACCCAGTCCAACACATGTCGACTTTCCGCATCCGCCTCACTGCGGGACATCCCCAGGGCCAGAAACTTATTCAGAACACAGTCTAGAACCGTCGGTTGGGACCTGAGAATTTCGCAGGGTTGGAGATAGCCAATGGTTTGGGCATGGACCTGGTTCATCTGCCGTTGGGACAGCTGTAGCATGTTCAACCATCGCTCTTGGTGCTGGATCCAAATCTCCCCCGCTTCAATTTGGGTGCGACCCATCAGGGTATCTAACAGTAGCTGGCTGGCCCAGGGCACATAGCTTTTTAGGTGGATACACTCACCCCCTTGCATACTGAAAGAAATATCTTCAAGACCCGAAAAAAGACGTTTATTCGTCTGGTTAGAAGCTTTATATAGTCGTTCTACCTGTAGTTTGATGTTGTTATAACGGACTGAAAAAGGAATTTCCATTATCTATAAATAGGGTTTAGCAATGTATGGAGCGAGAATTTGTAGCCGCCATACAAGCGGGTACCGGTAGATACTCCACGATTGGTAGATGACCCAATGGAAATGTCAGTGAATATGAGTGAAATAGAGGTTTCTTAGCAGTTTAAGTAGTTAACGTATCTAGGATAATTTGAATAATGTGCTAGTGGCTCCGGCAACTATGCGTAATATTACGGTTGTGTGTAGTCTAACCAGGAAGAGTCGATTTCACAGGGGGGCACCTGGGCACTTCGTGAAGACTTTACGTTTTGCTGCCGGTGTTGGCCGATGGGCAACGGTGGATTTAGGCTGGGTTCTCCGTCACAGTTTTCAGCCATAGTTCACAATGTAGGGATTGCCGAATGGCTTTACTGTCTTTACCTTTCAGGGGCTATGACCTACCCACTCCGTCGTTTATTGACCTATGGCCGCCGCTATCGCCGCCGCATCTGGCTAGCAAGTTCCGCCTCGATTTTGAATAAGCTGTTTGATTTAGCCCCCCCGGCTTTGATTGGTCTGGCGGTGGATGTGGTGGTAAAACAGCAGGATTCGCTGATGGCCAACTGGGGGGTGGCCACCATTCGTGGTCAGTTTCTATGGCTGTCGCTGATCACCATGGTCATTTGGGCGTTGGAGTCGATTTTTGAGTATGCCTACAACTGGCTGTGGCGGAATTTAGCCCAATCGATTCAGCACGATTTGCGGTTGGATGCCTACAGTCACCTGCAGTCCCTAGAGCTTGCTTTTTTTGAAGAGCGCAGTTCCGGGGGGCTAATGTCCATCCTCAACGACGACATTAACCAGTTGGAGCGATTTCTCGACCGGGGCGCTAATGAAGTGCTCCAGGTGAGCACCACCGTATTGATTATTAGTGGGGCCTTTTTTTGGATGGCCCCCAAGGTGGCCTGGATGGCCATGCTGCCCATGCCCTTGATTGTGTGGGGTGCGATCGCATTCCAAAAATATCTGGCACCCCGCTATGCCGACGTGCGAGAACGGGTGGGGTTGCTCAATGGACGGTTGGCCAACAACCTCACCGGCATTGCCACCATCAAAAGCTACACCGCCGAAGACTACGAAACCCAGCGGGTGGCCCAGGACAGTGAGGCCTATCGCCAGAGCAACCGTCGCGCCATTGCCTGGAGTGGGGCCTTTATTCCCCTGATTCGCATTTTGATTTTGTTTGGTTTCACCGCCACCCTGCTCTACGGCGGTTTAGAAGCGGTGGCGGGGAACCTGCCCGTGGGCACCTACAGCGTGCTGGTGTTTCTGACCCAGCGGCTCCTGTGGCCCCTCACCCGCCTGGGGGAAACCCTGGATCAATATCGTCGCGCCATGGCCTCCATTAACCGGGTGATGGATTTGCTTGATACCCCCGTCGCCATTCGCACCGGAGACTATCGCCTGCCCGTGAGCAATGTGCGCGGGGATATTACCTTCAAAGATGTCACCTTTGCCTATCGCGATCGCGCCCCCGTGGTGGAACACCTCACCCTAAAGGTGCCCGCTGGCAAAACCACCGCCATTGTGGGGGCCACCGGCTCTGGCAAAAGCACCCTGGTGAAGCTGTTGTTGCGATTTTACGAAATTAGCAACGGCGAGATTATCCTCGATGGCCACGACCTGCGCACCTTGCACCTGGACGACCTGCGCCAGGCCATTGGTTTGGTGAGTCAGGATGTGTTCTTATTCCATGGCACCGTGGGAGAAAATATTGCCTACGGTAGCTTTAGTGCTACAAACGGGGACATTGAGCGGGCCGCCAAGCTGGCAGAAGCCCATGACTTTATCCAGCTGCTGCCCCAGGGGTACGACACCATTGTGGGGGAACGGGGACAAAAGCTCTCCGGTGGTCAGCGTCAGCGGTTGGCCATTGCCCGGGCGCTGTTGAAAGATCCGCCGATTTTGATTTTGGATGAGGCCACCTCTGCGGTGGATAACGACACCGAAGCGGCCATTCAACGGTCATTGGAGAAGATTACGTGCGATCGCACCACCATCGCCATTGCCCATCGCCTGTCCACCGTGCGCAACGCCCACTGCATTTACGTCATGGACCAGGGCCAATTAGCAGAATGGGGCACCCACGAAGAACTCTTATCTCGTCGGGGCATCTATGCCAACCTATGGAGTGTTCAAATGGGAGAACGTCGAGTGGCCCTGTAACAAAAGCTACCCAGCTTTATCAATGGCCTGTGCGTATGTTTAGCGAATCTATAAACTTCAAACCGGCCAAAAGAAACTCCGGACATCCTTAGCCAAGTTGGGAGATTGAACCAGGGATAGCGGTTTTCACGACTTTAGTCATCGGTGTTTTTCCTTGGTTTCTCCTAGCTTAGGGCTTGTTAAAAATAAAAATCATGGCCTTGCACATTTAGCCCATGACTTAACAAGCTTGTCAGGCTTAAACCACGCAGTAGTTTCTTGACAGCTCCTTAGCTATGACAAATAGCGCAACACAATTTATACCGGTTTCAAAACTGTCTGCGGGCACTCGACGCTGGCAGCAAACCATATCCGGCGTAACGGCAGTTACCCTCGGCTTTCAAGGGACAGTGGCCAATGCTACAGATGTGCCCTTGGCCAGCGTTCCAGCGGATAGCGCCACAGATATCTTTGTGGATCGAGGCTTTATTGAGCCGGTGCCGGCTGTTGTCGTGCCAGAGGGAGCAGCCTCTGTTCAACAGCCTCGCTTTTCCCCATTGGGGACTGTTCCCGAAGAGACTATCCCAGTCGAAGCCCCCCCTCCTGATGACAGCATCCGTCTTTTCCCCATCAGGCATACCGGGGGTTCCCAAATCCTGGAGAGGGCAAGATTCAAAGCCCCCAACGGTGGAGGTTTGGGCGCCTGGATGTCTAGTAGCTTTCTATTGAAAAATGACCTGCAATTGCGGTCCAACCAACCACAGCCCGCCGTAAGTCTCTCGGTGGAGCTCCTAAAACACCATCGACGGGAGCTGCATCGACGTTCTAATGCCGTAGAATCCCAGCTGCTCAATGTGCAGCAGCTACTGTCCATGCCCTCCTATGGCAACAGTTTTGCCGATCGGTTGTTGACAGAAGACGAATTTTACCAAAGCAAGCTGCGCAAACTACAAACCCTAGAAGCAGAAATCCACACCGCCATAGAACAACAGGATAAAATCCTGCTAGAGCAGCTACAGCATCGTTTGCAACGCATGGACGAAGACCTGCGCACCCTGGCCCAAACCCGCTTGCAGCAACATATAGAACAAGCCCAGGGGACGTCCGTTTCAGGACTGTGGCAGGAGCCCATGTACCATTCTTCGTTGCAGTGGCTGATGGATCATACCCATGAGCGCCATGCCCTAAAGGCGCGGCAGCAAACCCTGGCCCAAACCATCGTGGCCATGGCCGTGGATTAGATTTGATGTCGTTGCCATTCGATTTTGATGCAGGCATCCATCACCACTTGCCAACCTGTTGCCATCGCCTTTTGGGCAACGGCTTCGTCGTAAATATCTAGCTGGGTCCAGAGACACTTGCCGGTCGCCATGGTGTCTAAGGAGAGAATTTCGTCTAAGATGCCAGGCAGAAATTCGCTACGGCGAAACACATTTACCACATCAATGGGGCCAGGCACATCGGCTAGCGTTGCGTAGCAGGGCTGACCGTCGATTTCCTTGGCGGCGGGATGCACCGGGTAGACTACATAGCCCTGCTGCCGCATAAACTTAGCCACCTGGTAGCTGGGGCGCTGGGGTTTAGGCGAGTGACCCACAACGGCGATATACTTCGTGGTGGCCAGAACGCTCTGGATCACGGCTGGGTCTTGGTAGGGGGTGTTCATGGTATGTCCCGTCAGGAAGGCAACTATGCAGCTTGTTTCCCACTATCTAACATTTGACACTGCTGAGGCGATTGATATTGTCGATATTACGGCGGATATCCAGCGGCAGGTGGAGGCGGTTGGGGTGAGCCAGGGCCATGTGGTGGTGTTTTCGTGCCATACCACCACGGCGCTGACGGTAAATGAAGCGGAAGAACGGCTGCTGGTGGATATTAAAGCTTATTTGCGCAAGCTGGCCCCACCGGAGGATCGGTATTTGCATAATGACCTGCACCTGCGGGAGGTGCCCCCGGACGAGCCGATAAATGCGCACTCCCACTTGATGGCGATGACCTTGGGCAATAGCGAGACGGTGCCGATTGTGGATGGGAAGCTGGCGCTGGGGACCTATCAGTCGGTGATGTTGGTGGATTTGGATGGGCCGAGAAAGGGACGGAAGGTGTTGGTGCAGATTTGTGGTGTGTAGCTAAACCCCATTGGGGTCAATGCCTAGCTCCCTTAGCTTTTCTGCTAATCGATCTGCCTGAGCCTGGGCCTGCTCCACCTGAGCCTGGGCCTGCTCCACCTGAGCCTGGGCCTGCTCCACCTGAGCCTGGGCCTGCTCCACCTGAGCCTGAGCTTGGTCCGCCTGGGTCTGAGCCTGTTTTGCCTTGGCCTCGGCTTGTTGTGCTAGTTCTTCTGGCGTTGGCAATCGAGTGCCATCCTGGGCATACCAATAGAGCCATTCCCGTTCTCGGCCCAGATAGGTTCCCCGTTCTCGGCCTAGGGCTAGACCGATTTCAGGCAGCCAGACGGGATTGCCTTCTAGGCGCTGATAGCTGCCGTCAATTAAGGCATACACTTCCAGGGGCTGACGCTTGCGCCGGGGTTTGGGCAGGTAAACGGCGTAGTAACGAATGCCTAAATCGGCGTAGATTGCTTTTTTGCGTTCGTATTCGCCACCGTAGGTTTTGGAGACGACTTCTAAGGCCAGGGTGGGGGCAATGTTGTCTTCTTCCCAAAAGACATAGCTTAGCCGCCCGTCTTCGCCGATAAAGCGTTCCACACCCAGGCTAAGGAATCCGTCTGGGACGATGGCTGGTTTGGCTGGGTCGTAGTAGATGCCCATATCTACGCCGAAAAACCAGTCGAGGCGATGGGGCCACACCATGGCTAGGATGGCTTCGAGCAGGTTGGGGATTAGGTTCTGTAGCTCGTTATCTACAGGTGTGTCGTCTGAGTCGGGTAGCTCAGCTGAGGAGGGGAGGCATTGTTTGGGATCGAAGTGTAAAACCATGGGGAGCCTGGGGATTTGCCTTGGCTATTGCTATTTTAGCGTCACGATATGGGTTGCTTTGTTTGCGTAATGATTCGCTGGGGATTTTGGAGCTACGCACGACTCATCGCTTCTGCGCAAGTAGCGCCTGCTGCTCTGGCGTCATCTGCGCAAAGTGCTGCCTAAGCAGATCGTGGATAAAACGATAGCGTCCACCCGTTCTTTGAATAAATCGATGTTTAACGGCATGCTCCAGGAACTGTGCGTAGTTCCAGGGGGTGGCACCGTTTATCGTCAAAACTATGCGTAGGATGCAATGTTGGATAGCGCCCATCAGACCGCTACTCAGACCGAAAATCAGACCGAAAATCAGACCGCCACTCAGACCGAAAATCAGACCGACTCTCAGACCGAAAATCAGACCGACAATCAGACCGCTAATCAGAACGACACTCAGACCATTTTGAAGACTTTTCTTAATGCCTTGATTCGGTACTTGTTTTTGCTTGATAGCCTCGTCACTCAGACCGAAAATCAGACCGAAAATCAGACCGACAATCAGACCGACAATCAGACCGACAATCAGACCGACAATCAGACCGAAAATCAGACCGACAATCAGACTTTTACGGAGAGACCACTTTAGCTGTTCTTGTAACTTTATTTCACTTAGACCGCTACTCAGACCGACAATCAGACCGCCACTCAGACCGCCACTCAGACCGAAAATCAGACCGACAATCAGACCGACAATCAGACCGAAACTCAGACCGAAAATCAGACCGAAAATCAGCCTGTAAGCTCGCTCCTGTTGCTTGGATGACAACCAGTCGGGTTGCAAGTTTTCAATTAAAAATTCAGTGTCGTTTCTTTTTTTTAGTTGCTGGGCAAGCCATGTCAAATAATGCAGTGTCTGTTTGGGTGTCTTGGCATTCCCCGGTTTATAGGCCCCCTGGTAACTGGGCTCGTGTAGTTGCTTTTGAATATAGGCATTAAACAGTGCCTCCCTGTCTCGAATTGGCTCACCTTGATAGGCGACAACCAACATAGTGAGGAATAACGGCGATTCAGCCAGTTTCAAAAGGTCGGCATTAGACTGAATGTCATCCCATAGCTGCTCCTGACCTAAGTCCTCTAAATAGTGTTGAATCTGCTGCGAGCCTACCGCCTGTAGGTAGATCGCGCCATTCAGTTGTTTAAGCTGCTGCTTGCCTTGTTCATATTCCTCCCTACGACAGCAGACGATTGCTGACAGCGCCGGATGCTGCGACAAGAACTCTTCTAGCGCTTCAATACAAGCTACCTGGTTACTCTGCCCAAGTTCGTCCAGACCGTCTAATAAAGGTAAAAATTCATTCTGCTGTATCCATTGCTGTGCAGTACTTTCAGCACGCTTATTAGATACACCATAGGACTGCTGTAGCTGCTGTCCAAACCAGGTCAATATCGAGGTTCCAGGCGTCCAGCTTGAGAGTTCAAAGAGTATAGGAATGGGATGATCGCTATCATCAATCGCAGCATCTACCAGCCGCTGTGTGACCGTCAGCAATTCAGTGGTTTTCCCGGCTCCCGGCTCGCCTAAAATCAGTAAGCGTCCTCCAATATCATTACGACGGAAGATGTTATAGGTTTTCTCAGCTGGTTCGACCTGCTTAATGGCTTGATTATCTTTAAATATCGCTAGTCCTCTTTTAACCAGCTTGCGCAAAGCAGACGGTGATCGCTTTGACTTAGGTGTCTTGGCTAACTTTTCTTTTCTTGGCCGCCCAACCTGATAGCGCTGCTCTTCTTGCTCCAAATCGACCCTAACCCAATTGTGGAGCGAATCATCAAGACGCTGCGCCACATTGGTTTTCATCTGCTCTAATAGCTTTTGTCGTAGAATCGATAGCTCTTGCTCAGATAGTTCAGCCTGGCCAAAGTACTTACGAAAGAAACTAAAAATTTTGTCCAGGTTGCCCGTCAGTTTAGCGACAGCGGCAACCGCTAGGGTAATGACTGCAAATACCGCCAGCCCCAAGTCTAGACCTGGAATATGCTGATTTAACCACGCTATCAGCTGCTCGGTCTTATCAGGGTCTTTTGGCAGCGGCTGAGCCGCCTGCGCTAGCAGACCACCCAGGGCAGCATTAACCTCTTGTAGCATTCCGTCCACCGCCCACACCACCAGAATAAAGCCCTACTCATCGTCGATAGAAACGATGAGATTCTCTCAATATATAAGCTAACCACATGTGCCCAAAAACCTATCAATAGATTTTACAGCTCGCCCCACACCATCTTCCCCATTCACATCCCCCGACAACACCTTCGCCCGTTTTACCATCTCCTCAGACCCCACCACTTGCCCTATCGCCATAGCCAACCGCTCCGCCGATAACACCTTTGCCGCAATTGGCTCAGCCGCCATCCCCAACTCATACAGCCGCTCACCCCACGCAGGCTGGTCCCCAAAAAACGGCACCGGTACTACCGGCACCCCCGCCCGAATACTCGCCGCCGCCGTCCCCGCACCACAGTGATGAACAACAGCATTCATCCTCGGAAACAACCACCGATAGGGAGCCTGATTCTCCAAATAAATATCCGAATTTTGTGCAAACAGTTCGCTACCCTGATCGTCGTTCCAGCCAGGAATAAACACACACCTCACCTGAGCCTTACCAATCGCCTCAGAAATCAGCTCATAGGTTTCCGCCGGTTTACCAATGGGCATACTGCCAAACCCTAAGGAAATCACGGGTCGCTGATCCCGGTTAATAAAGTCAACTAAGGACTGGGGTGGTTCATACTGCCGGTCATCATCCAGAAAACAATAGCCCACCGTTTCCACCTGGTACTGGGCATTTTCCCAATCGGGGGGCGATGGTACTACACACTCACTGTATTGATTCAAAATCAACACCATTTTGGCCACTTCTGGGTCGTAGCGTTGCACAATTGGTCGATTTTTTAGGCCGATGGACTGTCTGAAACTATTGATGGTTTTGCGATCGCTCAGCCGCTTTAACATCGACACCAACGAATAGCTGGCACCATTGGCCCATTTTTTGACAGGATTAAGGGTAAGGTCCACCCCTTTACCAAACTGAAGAATCGGAAAATAGACCGTGCGCTGCAGCGGAAAATAGCTAGCAACGATGATGGGCAGACCCAGCCTTTCCGTAATATTTGACGCCCACATGCTCAGTGGACCAACAATCACCGCCCTAGCACCCTCGGCTGCTGCTAACGTTTGCTCTAGCTGCCGGGTACGTTCTTTCTTGATTTGTGGCGGTTCGTCCCACGGGGGCACTTCCCCTTTGATAACTTTAATCCCTGCGGGAGATTGGAGAAACTTACGATAGTCTCCCGCGATGGGAAAAAAGGGTAGATCTAAGTCTTCTGCCAGGGAGCGAAAATTTTCATGGCTGATAAAGCGGATACTATAGCCAGCCTTTTGCAATCCTTTTGCGATCGCAGCCAGGGGTCTAATATCGCCAGTAGACCCTACGGCCACAACCGCAAAATCAAATTTCATCCTACATTCACCTAAAGGGACAGCATAGCGGTTAGCCCAGACCTTGTCTGTGGCCGTAGGACTACGTTGGCAATCAGTCGCCAATAAAACAATAAAACAACCCGTCGCCGCCTGTCCCTTGCAATGCTTCCTGGCTGCAGCCGGCAGTGCCATGGGCCGAATTCCACGACAACATATGCCAGTCTTCGCTCAGGCCAACCCGGTCGTGATGGCCCACAATGGCAGACCCTTCCCCATCACTAGTCCACGCACTGCAGGTCGTATCGCCCCCAGCGGTGGAATACATGCCGTTTGGATCAGACCCGGTTAAAATATCGTGGCGATTTGGCTGATCTCCGCGACCATTAACAAGATTGCCATTCTCGTCTAACCCTGTTGCTTTACCAACAAAATTGTTGCTGGAATGTAGCGCGTTAACATCGTTGGCAATGAGAGCTCCCTTGGCATTGTGCCAGGGGCCGTTGCCGATGCGATCGCGGGCATTTACCCCAGGAATCACCACGGGGCTACCGCTCGATCGATCTACCTTGGGGCTAACGCTTAAATAAGCGCGCCAATTAGTCGCTTTAGAACCAGCCGCTGCAGCAAGTTTGGCACAGTGGCCATCAGCACCCGCCAACCCGCCCAGGTTGCCTCCATTTCCAGGACCGGCACTGGTGATAAAGAACGACATGTCGGGCTGCTGTGCCTGTACCGCTAGGCTAAAAACGAAGCCCAGCAGTGCCGTACTTACGAGTAAGGCTATGACCCTTACCTTTTTGGTAATGTAATGCATCTTAGGAAAATCTTCTGTGACGTCATGAATTGCCAAGGTGCATCTTAGTCTAAGGTTTTACATTATGGAGTTTTCTCCATAACCCATTAAAAAAGAATATTCCGATGGCAGTGAAGGGGCTAGCAGAGTGTGTGCACCGCAATCGGACCTTAGAACAAAGTGGGATGGTTGCCAGGGAGGGGCTGCGGCGTTCGGACTGCTGAAGGAATACCGCAGAAATTATTTAGGAACTGAGCGGATCGTCCGAGTGCAGGGTCTGCCCAGGGGTGAAATACATAAACTTGGCCCCTTGGGGCGCACCGGGCTTGTGCCAGATGCCCTTGGGTACAACAAATGTGGAACCCGCCTTGGCAACAAACTGTTGTGGTGTTTCTCCAGCCAAGAGTGTGATTTCAAACTCTCCTTCAATAATGTAAAACCATTCGTCCGTGTCCGGGTGCATTTCCCACACAGGAGATACCCCTGTGATGCTGCAGGCACCAACATGGCTACCGTTAAATGGCACGATATCAAGAAAAGAACCGTCGGCATGGGCCGCGAGTTCAGCCGTAACGTTTTTTATATCCATAATGAATTCACGACATACCCTATACGGAATTGTCTTTTAGCAACCCCTGCATCTGCATGTGGCTCAACAACCAGTTGGCCATGGTGGCCCGTCGCGTTAGCCGGGGCACTAGCTGGTCAATGCTGTAGCCCTTAAACCCCAGATGGTTTTTCAGTAGCTGCTTATTCTCTTTTGGAATGGATCGGGTCAGCTTTACGGTGGCCGGACGACTTTCAATAAAGTTGGGCGGCTCAGGATACTTTTCTTGTATAGCCTCTATTACATTAGAGGCATCCCACTGCTGGGTGGCACCATCGTAGCGATAGCCCAGGTAGTGCCACACCAGTTGATTGACAATATCGTCTTCGAGTTCTTCGTTGAGGATGGCCCAAACGGTGGCTTCGGTAAGGGGGGGCAGGTCAGTCATAATCAGTGCAATTTAATCAGCCCTAGGATAGCAAGCCATTGGTAAGATCGATGCCTAGCTGAAATCGGGGAAAAGATTGTGGCAGAACCACTGCCATTGGATGGGTTTAATCGAGCGGGCATTTATCGGGCACTGGCGTCATTATCCGTGCCAGACAATCCGCCATTTCTAACGTCGCTGCGGCCTCGGTTTGATCTCCATATATACGACCAGGTGGCATCCACCAACGAAACGCTGTGGCAAATGGCGGATGCACGCTCAGGGACGGTTGCGATCGCGCGTACCCAAACCGCAGGCAAAGGCC
Source organism: Leptothoe kymatousa TAU-MAC 1615 (assembly GCF_018739865.1). GTDB lineage: Bacteria > Cyanobacteriota > Cyanobacteriia > Phormidesmidales > Phormidesmidaceae > Leptothoe > Leptothoe kymatousa. The sequence continues at coordinate 1,047,200 of NZ_JADOER010000004.1, forward strand.
AGCGGGGCAAACAATGGATGTCCCAACCGGGCGGCATTTATCTATCGCTAATGTTAGAACCAGACTGGCCCGCCCAACGCGCCGGGCAACTGACCATGGCCAGTGCCTGGGGCATTGCCAGCCAGTTTCAGCACCTTGGGGTATCCGCCCAAATCAAGTGGCCCAACGACATTGTTGTTACAGGTCGAAAGCTGGGGGGCATTTTGAGTGAAAGCAAACTGGATCATGAAGTTATTACCCGAACGGTTATTGGGGTAGGTATCAATGTCTACAACTCAGTACCCACCACCGGTATCAACTGGAAAACCCTTATAAACTCTGAGTCTCAGGACGCTGCCGACACGCTTTGTCAGGTCGCTGCCGCTGTGTTGATGGGTATTTGGCGTGGCATTTTTTACAGAAACCACACAGATAACGAAACTTTTACAGATGTTTATCAAAGTCTACTGACCCATATGAATCGGCCTGTAGTTCTGGAAGGGAAGACCTGGAAAATAACCGGCGTTACAGAATTGGGACACTTAATTCTAAATTCTTCGTCACAGGATTCAGCGTTGATCGATGGGCCAGTTGAGCAATTGGTCTATATCAAATCAGGTGAGTTGTCTCTTGGGTATTCTCAGTTTGAGTCAGATATCAACTGTGATTAATCATCGCGTTAGCCGCAGATTACTTGGTCTGAACTCTTATTGTGTCTTCCTTTATTTTAAATTTCTCACTATTTAACTAGCTCGTCACTCCAACTTTCTATTAATCCTCCTATGGCTGACTATTGCCCCTCATCCTCGGCTTCTCCTAAACCCCATAAGTCCCGTGATGTTTCCCGTAAGCCTACTACTAGGGTCATTATTTCCCATAGGCAAAATGGACAGCTGTGGAAAAAAATAGGCTTGATGGGGTCAGTGGCCGTCATCGGTGGACAGCCATTACTGGCTCAGATGGACTCCGCGACCGCTGGCGATGTCGCCGCTCTATCCTCTGTGGCCGATACCGCCCCTGAGGTAGCTTTGCCGGTGGTGCCACCCAGCGTAGAAGCTGAGCCAATTGCGCCCCCCGTCATCATGGCCCCCGAGGCTGGAGGGCCTGCTTTTTCCAATACGCCTGCGGCACTGCCCCAGGTAGAGGCAATTACGTCCCAGGTGGAAGTTGTCACACCCATTGGCGGTGCTGAGCAGTGGGAAGCAACGCCCGTGGAAACGTTGCCTGAAATCGCGCCGGAAGCAGTATTTTTAGAAACTCCGCTGGAAGAGACGTTTTCAGCGGAAGGCGAGCTGGCAGAAACCCCCGTACCTATTGATGTGGTTCCTGCCGCTGAGGCCCCGACAGTAGATATTGTGCGCCCCAGTGATGTCGTCCCGAGCGCCATTCCAACGGCTGAGGCCCTCGCCGCTGACTTTGGTGGGGTATTTGTGGATCCCACCGACTATGCCGTCGGCTCCACCCCTGCCGTGGAAGGCGATGAAGCCGGGCCTGAGGTATTTATTTCAGAGCGTTCCACCGGTTGCGAATATACGGTGGATTCCAATAGCCTGGGCCATGCCTGTGGGCCAATTGCCCAGAATGAATCTGAGGAAGATGCGCCTAAAAGTCTGATTCCCGGTGTGAACCGTGCCGGCGGCAGCATTAACATCGGCCCCGTTAGCATTAGTCGGTCTGGCATTCGCTTTACCGGCAGTGTGGCAACGGTGGCTAGCCGTGAATACTACAACACAGTGGCAAAACCGCTGGTAGATTTACAGGCGGGCGAGTCCTTTGTCTTTCCTTTAGCATCGGCTTCACCGATTACGTCCCTGTTTGGCTGGCGCTGGCACCCCATCCACAACGACTATCGTTTCCACGGTGGTACTGACCTGGGGGCTCCCATGGGCACGCCGATTCTGGCCACAAAGTCTGGTCAGGTGGCCATTGCCGATAATCTCGGCGGCTATGGTCTGACGGTGGTGCTGCGCCACAGTGAAAATACGCTGGAAAGCCGCTATGCCCACATGTCTCACATTTTAGTCCAGCCCGGTGAATGGGTAGAGCAGGGCGATGTGATTGGTCTGGTGGGTTCCACCGGCAACTCCACCGGCCCCCACCTGCACTTTGAGCTACACCAGCTAACGGGTCAGGGTTGGGTCGCGGTCAGCCCCAACGAAGTGCTGAGCTACGCCCTGGCTAATTTGAATGAGCGGTCTAGCGGTAACCCCCTAGCGGCGCTCAATATTATCCCCAAGGCCCAGGCAACTCCCGCCAAAGCGGCACTACCCAAGGCCGTGAAGACTGAAACCTTGGTGAAGGATGCGCCCAACTTCCGTCCTGCCCAGCCTAATGCACAATAGGTTTAGGAGTTCGAAGGTCAGTGACGCAACCGGTCCAATACACTGGTAATCAGTCGTTTTGAACTTTTGCCGGGGACCCGCAATGGCCCATATATACTCCTATCGCCGGACCATTCGTTTCCATGAAACGGATGGGGCTGGGGTGGTGTACTTTGCCAATGTGTTGACCCTCTGCCACGAAGCCTACGAAGCGGCGTTGGGGGCGACGGGCATCGACCTGCGCCGGTTTTTTGGTGGGGGTTCGTTGGCGGTGCCGGTGGTCCATGGGGAGGTGGATTTTCGTCGCCCCTTGCACTGTGGCGATGAGGTTGCGATCGCCCTCGCACCACAACCCATAGATGGGAGCACCTTTGAAATTCGCTACACCCTCAGCAATGGGGACCAGAAAACCGTAGCCACTGCCCTCACCCGCCACGTGTGCATAGACAGCGCTAGCCGCCAGCGCCACGCCCTGGACGATCAACTGCAGCAGTGGATTCGTGCAGCAAAGCCACCATCTGTTGCCGATTGACCTTGCCCTGGGGGTTGCGCGGGATACGGTCCACCGAGTGCCAATACTTTGGATGTTTGTAGCCACTTAGCAGCGGTTTTAGGGCTATTTTGAGGGCTTTGGGGGTGGCGGGCTGTGGCCCAGACTTAGACACATAAACCACTGCCACTGCCTGGCCCCACAGCTGATCGGCCAGGCCGCCCACCCACACATCGGTGACCAGCCCCGTGGCCAGCAGCGCCGCTTCTACTTCAGCTGGGAAAACATTTTCGCCACCGGTAATAATTTTTTGGCTGTTGCGGCCCACCACATGGAGATGCCCCTGGGTATCTAAATAGCCCAGGTCGTCTGGGTAGAACCATTGGTTTTCAATGGCTATGGGGTTATGGGGCCAGTAGCCCAGACCCAGGGACGGTGTGCGGAGGGCAATGCGCCCCACGGTCCCCGCCGGTTGGACCTCCGGGGTGTCTAAACCATGGATGGCCAGTTGTACGTGGGGAAGTGGGGGGCCATTGCTGCGCACCCCTTGGTAAAAATCCTGGGGCGGCAGGGTGGCCACCTGGGCGGCGGTTTCGCTCATGCCATAGGTGAGGGCAATGGGTAATGTCTTTGCCTGGGCCAGCAGGTGGGGCCAAGCGGGGGCACCCCCTAGCAAAACCCCGTGAAACTGCTGCAGCCAATGGCCCGCATCGGCATTGAGCAGCCGCTGGAGCTGGGTGGGTACCAGGGAAATAAACCAGCTTTTGTCTGGGGCGACCAGCCGCGTTCCGGCTGCTAATTGTTTGAAGGGCTGAATCATCAGCCGACCGCCGCAGAGCCACACCCGTAGGGCCTGCATCAAACCGCTGACGTGGTGCAGTGGCAGCACACAGTAGCTGTTGACGCGGGTGAGGCCAAAATGGTCTAAAAAGCCCTGGGCGGCGGCGCTGAGGGTGGCCCAGGTGTGGACCACAAATTTGATGTGGCCAGAGCTGCCGCCGGTGGCGATTAAAATTTGTCCGGGCTGCGGCCGTGGATTGTGGGCCGCAAGCTTTACCGGGGGCCCTTGGCCTAGCACAATGTCTGGCGAAATCTGGGGGGCAACCTGTTGCCATTCTTGCTGTTGCCAGCTGGGGTTGGCCAAAATAATGGCGGCATTGGCCAGTAAGCCACTCCATAAATGGGCCAGGAATGCCTCGGGCTGGGGTTCGTTGATCAGAATGACGGAGTTGGGGGGAATGGCCTGGACCTGGCTGCACCAGGGGGCGGTGAGGGTGCCCCAGATTTCGTGGGGAGATTGCCCCGCAGCTGAGAAATCGCTGGGTTCTTGCCCGTGGGCTAGTCTAGCTGCTGCCATAGCTGTGGCCAGTCGGTTTGGCTGAGGCCATCGTTGGGAAACCACTGCTGGGTGCCGAGGCCCAGGGCGCGGTGGGGAATGTCGGGATAGACCATGGCCAGGTCAATGGCCAGACGAATCAGGGCCTGACGCCCCACGGCGGTTTCGAAGACGGAGGAAATCACCACGTCGATGGGGTACTTGTGGTAAAAATGCTGCAGCCGGTGGGGGGAGCCCATGATGGATGCTTTGATCACATAGATGCCGTCCCAGCCTCGGTGGAAATGGGCCTTGAGCTGCTCTAGGCTGGCGATGGATTCGTCTAGGGCAATGGGGGTGCGATAGCGGTAGCTCAGCCGCATTAATGTGTCAAAGGCGTTGGGGGGCAGGGGCTGTTCTAGAAACTCGATGCGCTGGCCGTTGCGATCGCACCAGTCTAGCCACTGCCTGGCCGCGAGTTCATTCAAGCCACCGTTGGCATCTAGCCGCAGCTTAGCGCCAAAGGGCAACTGCCCCAGGAGCTGCTCTAGCCAATCCATTTCCGCGGCTACAGAATCCACCCCAATTTTGCACTTAAAAATTCGGTGGCCCTTTTTCCAGAACTGTTGCCAGTTATCTAATGCCTCTTGCCCCCGGGGCAGCAGCACACCACATTGGGCATTGGGCAGATCAATGGGGCTGAGCCTGCGTTCTAGGTTGGCAAATACGGACTCTAGGCCAAACTGGCAGGCCGGTAAGGTGGGCAAAAGGGAGGGCACCGCCTGATCCGATAGCTGGGACGGTAGCTGTTGACAAAACGCCAGGGCCTGGTCAAAGGTTTCAGAGCCAAACCAGGGCAGCGGTGCCACCTCGCCATAGCCGCTGTGGCCGTTTTCGTCCGTGAGCTTAAGAATCAGCCCCTGTCTTACCTGCCATTCGCCATGGTGAGTGCGTACTGGCTGTCGAAACCGACGTTGGTAAGGGCGAAACTCAAACCGATAGGCCATGGGGTAAAACTCGAATGCTGGAGGAAGAGAAAGGCTAAGACCTGCCTATCTGAGAGAGATGCTTGAGTAGTCGGTGGGCAATCAATCATACCGAAGCCCAGGGGCACCCTGATGGGCGAATATTCAACTGATATTAGCTAAGGGATTATAGCAATGCCACCTGTGTCCTTCCATCGGTCATGCTAAATCGACTGTAGGCCAGCGGACAGCAATAGCGCTAAGCATATGAGTATTCCACAACAAAATTGGAAACGAATGGCCACGAACTTAGCATTTTGTACCAACTGGGGCTGATCGTGATATCGCATTACATGGCGACAAAGTTGCACCGCAAAGGGCGCACTGGCCAGTACCAACGCCAGGCTAGGGGAAAAAATACCCGTGGCTAACCCCCCCAGAAGAATGACAAAAATACTGCCGCACAGATAGGGCAGCAGTTTGGCCCCGCCTAGGGTGCCGATGCGCACAATGGGGGAACACTTGCCGGCGGCCACATCATCCTTGACCTGGTGAAAGTGGGAGCAAAACAACACCAGGGTGGTGGCCATGCCAACCATGGCCCCCAGGCCCCAGCAGCCTAGGGAAAAGGTCTGGGCCTGGGCATAGTAGGCGGCGGCCACCCCCAGGGTGAAGCTAAGAAAACAAAGGGGTTCCCCCAGGCCCTGATAGCCGAGGCGAAAGGGGGGACCCTGGTAGATATAGCCCAGGGCACAACAGATCAAAATTAGCCCCAGCACCGTAAAGTCTTGCTGGATCAGGGTGATGGACAGCACTCCGGCAACCCCCAGACCGAGGCTGAGGTTGCCGAGCCAAAAGATCAGGGACTGGTTTTGGGTGAGGTTCACCAGGGAATGGTGCTTATTTTTGTCGATGCCCGTGTCCGCATCGTAAACGTCGTTGCTCAGGTTTTCCCACATCAACAGCAGCACCGCCGACAGCAGAAAAATGGCCAGAATGCGACCATTTAACACCCCCGTTTCCCCATAGGCCAGCAGGCTCCCCACCAAAATGGGAATAATGGCCACGCTGTACATGGGCGGTTTAATGGCGGCGAGCCACAGGGCCTTGCGGGTGCTATCTATCTGTTGGTCAACCGTTGGCAGGGTCATTGAGGTGTAATTTTGCGGTAGCTGTAAATTCCACAGCTAGCATACCGCCTGGCCTTGGCCGCTAGGGCCGGGGGTACGATTTCTTAAACCTGAGCCACCGTTACCCCCGTTCCTCCGTCGGCCTGTTCTGCATTTTCAAAACTGCTGACCTGGGGATGGCGTTTGAGAAACTCCCGCACCCCGCGCTTGAGCTTGCCGGTGCCGTGGCCGTGAATAATCCAGATGGGTCCGGTGGATTGGGCGATAAAGTTTTCCAGGTCGGCCTCGGCCTCGGCCACGCGCATACCCCGTAGGTCAATGGTGTTTTTGGAGGTGCGCACCGCCGGGGCGGCGGGTTCTTTTTTGGCGACTTTGGCCTTTTGGGTGCGACGTTTTTCCGGCGGTTTTTCCGCTGGCGCTTTGGTGGCGGCCTTTTGTCCCGTTAGGGATTCAATATCCCTTAGATCCACCACGGTTTTCATTAGGCCAAAGCGAACGGCCACTTTGCCATCGGCATCGGGGGCACCAACGACTTCTGCGGTTTGCCCCCCCAGGCCGATTAGCCGCACTTTTTCCCCTAGCTTGGGTTTGTAGTCGGTGACGGCTTTTTTGGCCGGATGTTTACCCTTGGGCAGCACCTTGTCCTGGGCGATGTCTTCCACGATGGCGGTGGCTCGCTGGGCGGCTTGGGCGGTGGTATTTCCCTGTTGCAGCCGGCGAATTACGGCGGCGATTTCGGTTTTGGCCTCCGCCACGGCGGCTTGGATTGCTTTTTCCTGTTCTAGCTTTTGGTTGAGCTCCCAGTCTTTAATGGCGGCGGCTTTCCGTTCGATGTCGGCCTTGAGGGCCTCTGCCTGGGCGACGATGTCGGCGGCCTCGGCGGCTTTATTTTCCTGGCGTTTGCGCTGGGCTTCAAGGCCGGCAATTACCTGGTTAACGTCTTCTTGTTTGCTGACCCCCACGTAGCCCTGGGCCACGTCAATCACCGTTGGGTTTAGGCCCAGCCGTCGGGCAATGCTGAGGGCGTTGGAGCGACCGGGAATGCCCCACAGCAGTCGGTAGGTGGGGGAGAGGCTAACGTCGTCAAATTCGACCGAGGCATTTTCGAAGCGCTCGTCCTGGTATTTGAGGGCTTTGAGTTCGCCGAAGTGTGTGGTGGCCACCGTTAGGCGGGTGTGGTTGGCCAGGTGTTGCAGCAGCGCGATCGCAAGGGCACTGCCCTCCGATGGATCCGTCCCCGCACCCACCTCATCCAACAGCACCAACGAATTATCCGTAGGGTGGACACGGCCCACTTCGCCGGGCGCCAATGCCTGGCCAGTTTCAACCGCTGCATCCTCCGCCCCAATGGCCTCCAAAATCCGACCGATGCGGCGAATGTGCCCCGAAAAGGTGGACAGGCTCTGCTCGATGGATTGTTCATCGCCGATGTCCGCCAAAATCTGGTCAAACCAGGGTAGTTCCACCGGTTCTCGCGCCGGGACAAACAGCCCCACCTTGGCCATTAGCGCCGCCAAACCCAGGGTTTTGAGGGTGACGGTTTTGCCCCCGGTGTTTGGCCCCGTGATGGCCACCACCCGAATGTCGGGCCGCATATTGATGTCTACGGGCACCACTGCGTTGCCCTCTTCATGGCGCTGCTGCCACACCAAAATCGGGTGGCGCAGCTGGCGCAGTACCGTGCGTTCTTCGGGGCTACTAAAGCGGGGCGGGTTGGCCTCTAGCCAGAGGGAATAGCGGGCCCGAGCCGTGGCCAAATCCAGGGTGGTGACGATGGCCATTAGCTGTTCGAGGTCGTCGCTAACTGCGGCCACGCTGGCGCTTAATTTTTGCCGCACCAGCTCCTCTTCTCGCATTTCCTGGCGCTCTAGCTGCCGCAGCCGATTGCCAAATTCCACCACGCTCTGGGGTTCGATATATAAGGTGGCGCCGCTGGTGGACACATCGTGGACAATGCCGGGAATGGAGTCCTTTTGGGGCGCTTTTACCGGAATCACAAACCGCCCCGCCCGCTGGGTTATCAGGGCTTCTTGCAGGGCCCCGCCGTTGCGCTGCATAATGCGCTGCAGCTTTGCCTGGAGATTGTCGTGGGTGGTTTTTAGGCTTTTGCGAATGCCCGCCAGCTTGGGGTTGGCCCGGTCGGTCACCTTGCCCCGGTCGTCAATGCAGTGGTGAATTTCCTTTTCTAGGTCTGGGTGGGTGCGCAGTTCCGCCACCAAAGACTGCAGCACTGGAAAATCGTCCTCTTCCTGGGCATCAACTGCCCGGCGTAGCTGCCGGGCCCCGGCCAGGGTGGTGGCAATGTTGAGCAGGTCGTCCCCTGACAAAATGCTTTGCAGTTTGGCCCGTTCTAGGCTGTCGCCAATATCTTGCACCCCTCGAAAATTGAGCGGGCTTTTGTCTTCGAGCACATAGGCTTCGCGGGTTTGGGCCAGCAGGCGTTCACTTTCTGACTGGTGCTCAGGAATGCGGCCATGGCGAGCGGCCATGGCTCCGAGCTTGGTGGCAGCAAAGGTGGCCCACTGTTGGCAAAGTCGGGGCCATTCTAATAGGTCTAGGGTTTCTGTCTGGATCAAGAATCGGTGGAAAAATGCTTGATAAAAAAGTCTGCCGCTGCTGATTGCGGAGCGCGATCGCTAAGTTGCCCAGATATGACGAATAAAATCATCCTAGGGATCAGCAGCGCCTAATTAACTATATAGCGTCTATCTTGGGAAGGTGCTGCCTTCTTGCGAAGAAGATGCTTCCTTCTGATTTACTGATCCATCGCCCCCGGGGAGGTTCCATCGATGCGAAACAACTGCCGGTGGCAGATCCCTGGCTTGCGATCTCAAGCAACCTCATCTCCCTATTCCAAGCCACCGTCGGCGATACCCAGGGCAGCCTCAACCAAAAACTCCAAACCCTAGAAGGGGAAGACACCGACTATCGGATTAAACGCGGCCTGGCACATATTCTGCGCAGCAGCTTTAGCACCTTTGAAATTGTTAGCCCCCTAGACCCCCAGGATCTCCGCCAGCGAGTGTTTGCCCTGGCGGCGGCGGCGGTGCCCTCCCCCACCGCTGCCCGCCAGCACCTAGAAACCCTGGCCACCCAGCTGACCCAAGAACTCGACAAAGATGTAGAGCCCATCCATATCCAACAGGGGCTGTACGCCGATCTCAAAGAAAACCGTATCCTCACCCAGTTTGAGGCCCCCACCCCCGAGGCCCTGCTCCATCGCTATAACCTCTCCCAGGTGCAGGGCATCTTTTACCGGGCTAGCCACGTGGTGCTAAACCTCCACCGCAACGACCCCGGTGAATACAAGCTAATGTTTCGCTACCTCAAGCTATTTCGGCTGATGACCTACATCGAAGGGGAAGCCGACCAGGGATTTACCATCACCATCGACGGCCCCGCCAGCCTGTTCAAATCCAGTACCCGCTACGGGCTGGACATTGCCAAACTGGTGCCCGCCATTTTGCACGTCAGCCGCTGGCACCTGAGCGCCACCCTGCAATGGAAAGATAGCTACACCAAAAATCGTTCAGAAAAAGCCTACACCCTCGACTCGGACTGTGATTTGGTCAGCCACTATCCCCCGGGTAAACCCTACGACAGCATGCTCGAAGCCGCCTTTGCCGAACGGTGGGAAAGCTTAGTCGCCAAAGGCAAAACCCAGTGGCAGCTAGAGCGGGAAGTCGATTTAATTCCCATTCCAGGCAGTGTGATGATTCCCGATTTTCGCTTCGTGCATCCCGACGGTCGAGTTTATTTGCTGGAAATAGTAGGATATTGGCGGCCTGAGTATTTGCGCAAAAAATTTGCCCAGGTACAAAAAGCGGACTGCCCGAACCTAATTTTGGCAATTTCAGAACGTCTTAACCTGGCAAAGGCCGGTGTGGATGTGAAAAATGTCTCAGCCAACGTGGTGTGGTTTAAAGATAAGCTGCAACCTAAGCCGCTGTTGAATTTGTTGGCCGAACTGGGGGAACAATAGGCTGTCCTGTAGCAATGAGATGTTGCCTTTTTCGTATACTTAATGCAGCTTACATCCGCCTTTAATGGAGCTGGTTGGCAGATGGGTTCATCGCGATTGTCGTCAAAATTATTGCTTGTAAACCAACTGACTTCGTATTATTAGCTGGTTACTTTTAATTTAGCCCGTACTCTGGGCTCACTAACACTTAAGGAATCCTACCTACTTCCCTGACTATGACCACGGTTTTGATTGTGGACGACAGTTCAACCCTGCGAGAGATGATCTCTGGTCTCCTGATCAAAGCAGGGATGACCGTTTTAGAAGCTGAAGATGGCGAAAAAGCTAAGGATATGATCTCATCGACACCTCCCGATTTGGTGGTACTCGATATTGTCATGCCCAATATGAATGGTTATGAGCTCTGTCGGTGGGTGAAGGGCAATAACTCTACTAAGGATGTGCCGGTGGTGATTTGTTCATCTAAAAACGAAGACTTTGATCGCTATTGGGGCATGAAGCAAGGGGCCGATGCCTATATTGCCAAGCCGTTTCGTCCGTCGGAGATGGTGGAAACAGTGAAGCATTTGCTGCGCAGTCGATAGCAAGGGTGGCGAGAGCCCATTTCCCGGTGGGTCGTGCTCACCGACTGGACCGCTTAGCTGTCGAAGACGTATGATTGGTCAGATTTCTGCCCATCCTACAGTTCTTATCAACCCTTCCCATGGCAATTCAGCTGCGGATCCATGTGCCCCCCCATCCATTAATTAAGCACTGGCTTGGTGTATTACGGGATGTAAATACCCCCTCGGCTGTATTTCGCAGTGCCATGACGGAAATTGGTCGCTGGTTAACCTACGAAGCGATTCGTAACGATTGGCTACCGGTGGTAGAAACCACGGTTCAAACCCCGTTGGCCCCCTGTCCGGCAACATTTATTAATCCTGAAAGGCCGGTGATGGTGGTACCAATTTTGCGAGCGGGGCTGGCCCTGATGGAAGGTGTGCAGGCGGCTTTACCTACGGCTGCGGTATATCACCTCGGATTTGCTCGAAACGAAGAGACCTTAGAGGCTGAGTGCTATCTGAATAAGCTGCCTGAGCAGATTGATCCGGCCACGCGGGTGTTGATTAGTGAGCCAATGCTAGCGACGGGCGGTACAATTATGGCCACAATGGCAGAGTTGGTAAAACGCGGAGTGGACCCGTCCTTAGTCAGAATTGTTTCTGTGGTTACGGCCCCACCGGCGTTACAAAAACTTGCTGAAGCGTATCCACAGCTGGTGATTTATGCTGGCATCATCGACGAAGGTTTAGATAAAAATGGCTTTATTGTTCCAGGCTTAGGGGACGCTGGGGATCGCACATTTGGTACTAACTAATCACCACACATCATGAGTCAGTCGAATAATTTTACGGGTGGATTTTTTCTGGGAGCCCTTTTAGGTGGTCTGGTGGGCGGCGTCGCCGGGGTGCTGGCGGCCAATCGGGTGCCTCGGGAAGAGTCGAATGCTAGTTTTGGGCAGCTGTCGGAAGATCTGCGCCAAAATTTAGCCAATATGAGTAACGACGAGCGCATGGAAGTGGCTCGCCGTGGTTTGGAAGATAAAATCTCTGAGCTCAATGCCGCCATTGAAGACGTGCGCCAGCAGTTGGGCAGTACCAATGGCAATGGCCGAGCGACTGAGTATGAAGCGTCCACGACAGATTCGTAATGGTGTAGCTGTGTGTAGATAAATCGGCTACTCCGTTGAGGGCATGGGGGCTGAGGAGGCCATGGCCTTTTCGGCTTTCAACACTGGCTGATGCCGGGTTTGGTCGCTTACAACTGGATTAAGATTTGCTTGTATCCCAAGGACTTCTTGGGGTTAAAGAAATCATCGGTTAAACTAAACAGCAAACCCAAGAGTTATTGCTCTATTTTTCTGGAAGGTAGGATACCTATGCAAGTCATTTTTGCAGCTCTAGCGCAGTTTATTAGTATTTACCTGGCGTTGCTCTTGATCAGAGTGCTACTGACTTGGCTGCCAAACTTGGATTGGGGTAATCCTGTTCTGTCTGCCCTAAGTCAGATTACTGACCCCTATCTAAATTTGTTTCGGTCGGTGATTCCTCCCTTGGGTGGAATTGACTTCTCTGCGATCTTGGCATTTATTGTGCTTCAGTTTGTTCGTAGCGCCTTAGTTCAGGCTACTTTCGCCCTGGGCGCTGGCGGCTACATGGCCTATTCCGGTTTCTAGGAGCGCGATACGCCTGCTTTGCTAGATAGCGTTAAGAACGAAGGGCGGACTGCTTTTGCAGTCCGCCCTTCGTTTTGGGATGTTTTGATGTTCGTTATTCTATTCGGCCTTGGCGACGGACTTTGCCCACAAAGCCAGAGGCTTTGAAGTTTTTCAGCTTTAGCGGTGGGGACTGGTTGGAGGCTACCGATACGCGAATTTCGAAGTCGCTTTTACCGGGAGGAACATAGTCTACGCCCCCCAAGCGACCACGGTTTTGCATGACGGGGTTGTTGTTTTTGTCGTAAATGCGGCCAAAAATATCGGCATTGAGGATGGGTTTGCCAGACTCGTTGGAGAGCGTTCCTGTGATCAGATAACAGGTGGCTTTGCCAAGGCTGCCGGCAGCTACGATACCTTCCGCGTATTCTGCGGGGCATTCATCGTAGGCCAGGTTGGAGACTCCTAACGGCGTCATGGCATGGGCTGGAGAGGCAATCAGCCCAAAACACATAATGATGAATGCGATAAGGGTTGCACGAAAAGCCATTACAAGAATCAGGGTAGGTTTGCGATCGCATTAAAACTCGCCATAAAACAGCGAGCACACTAGCCCATGGTAACGGGTCTACGTTACCAAAACATACCCTGACCAGAGTTAAGACCGCTGGCTATGCGGTTTGTTGACGATTGGGCAATACCCAAAGCAAAACGGGCGTCAGCACGATCATGGCCATGGAAAAGCTAAAACAAACCCATAGACCTTCGACTTGAGCAGGTGTCATGGTAATTTCTCCGGAAGCGATAGTGTGTTGAAAATGAATGATCTAAGATAGCAAGCACTCCAGGTTACATAGGTAGACGTCACCTTTCCTGACAATAGTGTCCGTTCGTTAGAAACCGTAAGATCTACTTTATGAAGTAGTTACATAGCGGTTATCCGCATTACTTAGGCCCAGTATGCCCAAGGCATTTTTGAATTAGGAATGTGCAGTTCGAAAGCCGGAAGTGGGGCCATTCCGAACTCCGACTTCATTCAGTCTTTGCCCAGCTAGAATTTGCCCAGCTAAAATTTGTGGCCTTCTTCACTTCACTGGCACAAAGCGATCGGTGGCCAAACAGCGTAGCCGTTGAATATCTTCCCGACGAGAAACGGATAGGGGCACCGTTGCCTTGATGGATTGCACCAACAGGGCCGTGTCCAGGGCGCATTGTTGATGGATCGACTGATATAGGCTGGAGACGATCAGCTGTTGAATTTCAGCGCCGCTAAACCCTTCGGTGGCTTGCACCAGTTCTACCAGGTTGAACTGATCTGGGGCTTGGTGGTGACGCTGGAGGTGAATGGAAAGAATGGTGGCTCGCTCTTCGGCATCGGGCAGGTCCACAAAGAAAATCTCATCAAAGCGGCCTTTGCGCAGCAGTTCTGGCGGCAGTTGGGAAATGTCATTGGCGGTGGCCACCACAAACACCTCCTGGGATTTTTCCTGGAGCCAGGTGAGAAATGACCCAAACAAACGTCGGCTGAGGCCGCCATCGGTGTCCGCACCTTGGGCGCCCCCCATGGTTTTCTCAATTTCGTCGATCCAGAGAACGGCGGGGGCCATTTTTTCGGCGAGGGAAACGGCCTGGCGAAAGTTCTTTTCTGAACCGCCCACATATTTGTCGTAGAGTCGCCCCGCATCCAGCTTGAGTAGGGGCATTTGCCATTCGCGGGCAATGGTTTTGGCGGCGAGCGATTTACCACAGCCCTGAATGCCCACAATGAGAATCCCTTTGGGGGGCGTGAGATTGAGGGCTTGGGCCTGGCTGCTAAAGCCGGTGCGCGCCTGGGCGAGCCACTGTTTGAGGCCGTGAAACCCACCGAGCTCAGCGGTGTTCTTTTCCACGGGAATATAATCCAGCAGGCCGCTTTCGCGGATGATTTGCATTTTTCGCTCTAGCACGCGGCCGATGTCGTCGGCGTTGAGGTGGCCATCTTCTAGGGCGGCGTAGGCGATTACCTTTTTGGTTTGGTTGAGGGTCATGCCCTGGGTGGTATGCACCAGGGTGCGCATTTCTGCTGGGGTGAGTTTGACTTTGATCCGTCCCCGCAGGGCCTGGACCGCATCGACGATGGCCTTGTGTAGTTCATCCCGGTCCGGCAGGGGCATGTCGAAATACACCGCCTCGTGGGCAATCTCCCGAGATAGGGAAACCTGTTCCCCTGAAATTAGGAGGGTGGATTGGTTGTGGGAAAACTGCTGGGCCACTTCTCGAAACAAACGGGTGACCACCGGATCGTCAAAGTGGGTGGAAAAGTCTTTGAACCAATAGATGGCCCGGTGGGCGATGGCCTGAATGTGGCGTAGGGCATCGATGGGGTCGGCGGTGTTTTCGTCGACGGCGGGGCGGCTGGCGCCGGGGGGGGCATATTCGTTTTTCCAGCGATTGTAGCGGTTGCCCTCCATGCGCACCAGACCTTGGGCGATGCTCCACTCGTACACGGGGAGCTGGAGATCTAGGGTGGACTTGTTGATCAGATGCTGCACCCGGGGTTCTTCTACGGTTTCCACCACAATGATGGGGTGGAAGGACATGATCAGGGTTTGCAGATGACGAACGCTCGCGGCGAAGGACATAGTGGCGTGTAGGACTATCTGGGCTTCAGGATGCCCAGGTTGGGAAGATAAGGCTGATGGCACCTGGAAAGTTAGGGGCTGCTGTAGCCGCACCTGTTGACGCAGTGATAGTCACACAGCGATGTTGTTCAATCGTTGTTGACTGGGCGACTGGTTTCTAGATCTTCATTCGATGGTTGGTCAATTCCCGATGGGGGGTCGGTGGCTGCTGGTAGGGCGGCACCTGCGATCGCAGGCTGCCATGGCTTTTGGTTGGATTTTTTCCAGCGGTCAAGAATATCTTTCACCAACAGTTCCTGCATCCAGATTTTGGCAACCACGGCCAGGGGTAGGGCCAGCACCAGACCCAAAAAGCCAAAGATGGCGGCAAAACAAATCTGGGCGATGAGGGTAAACGCCGGGGGCAGTGAAATTTGGCGAGCCATCACCGTGGGGGTGAGCCAGTAGCTTTCAATTTGTTGAATGATGGCGTACCACACAATGACGGGGATAATTTTGAGCGGGTCGCTGGTGAGGGCAACAATCGCTGGAAAAATAACGCTGAGGCTCGGTCCCACGTTGGGAATAAAGTTGAGCACCCCGGCCAGTAGGGCATTGGCGAAGGGAAATTCAATGCCCAAGAGTAAGAGGCCAACAAAGCTGAGTAGAAAGATAAAAACAGAATTGAGAACAATGCCCCCCATCCAGTTGCATAGGGCCACCTCACATTCTTGTAAGATGCCGTCGGCGCGGCGGCGATAAAAGGAGGGAATTAACCGCAGCAGTGAATTGCGATAGACGGTGGGGTTGCCTAAAAACATTAGGGATAGGATCACCACCAGCAATACTTGCAGTAGTACCCGCAGGGACGAGTTAAAAAATGAGAAGAAGTTGCTAAAAACATCCAGCACCGCTGAATCGAACAGGGTATTCCAGTTGAGGATTTCAACGGACTGGAGCCAGTTGAGAAATTCTTCTGACTCGGGAAATCTGAGCTGTCCGGGCAGGGAGACATTTTGGCCCAAAAATTCTAGGGTGTTGGCCAAAATAAGCGGGATGCGGTCGATGCCGTCGATGATCACCTTCAGCAGTTCGTTGAACTGGGCAACAAACGGCGGGACAACACCCAGTAAAAATAGGGTGATGGAGAGAAAGGTGGTGCTCAGGACGATGGGAATCGTAAACTGTTTGGGGATGCCCGTTTGCTGAAGACGCCGCACCAGACTGTTGAGTGCGATCGCAAGAATCACCGCCATAAACACCAGCAGCAAAATCGCCCGCAGCTTCCACAAAATGTAAAATGTCGCGAGGATGCTGAGTAGGCCAATCCATTCACCAAGCTTCACAAGCTACTCCTAACTATCACCACGGCATTGTTTCCCACAGGGTATTGACTCTGCTACAAGTTTGCATCACAGCCACCAGGAGAATTTCCGCCTATTTTAGCCAAACTGCAGGCAATAAACCTCGAAGGGAGCTAAATTAGCCACAGATAGCAACGCGGCCCGGTTATGGCGACTACCCCAACTCCCAAATGGCAGCTTCCCACGGATGAACCCATGTCCGCCGACTGGGTCGATACGGTTCAACGGCTGGCGGGGTTGCCCAACCCACCGAAACGCGGTGCAGAACTTCTGTGGCGGCGCGGCATTCGCACCGCTGAGGGGCTAACGCTATTTATCAATCCAGATGCCTATGGACCCACATCGCCCGAGGCCTTTGGCACCGAAATGACCCAGGCCCTAGGGCGTATCCTCCAGGCGATCGAAAACGACGAAACCGTTACCATCTGGGGCGACTTCGATGCCGATGGCATTACCTCCACGGCGGTGCTGTGGGATGGGCTGCGGCAGTTTTTTGGGCCAGACAGGCTCAACTATTTCATCCCCAATCGGCTGACCGATTCCCACGGCTTATCCATCCACGGCCTCGATGCCCTGGCCGACAAGGGCACCACCCTGGTGATCACCTGCGACAACGGCAGCACCAACCTCACCGAAATAGACCATGCCCGCAGCCTCGGCATTGAGGTGATTGTCACCGACCACCACACCCTGCCCGCCGAGCGCCCTCCCGTGGTGGCCATCGTCAATCCCCGCTACTTTGCCGCCGATCATCCCCTGGCCCATCTGTCCGGTGTGGCGGTGGCCTATAAGCTGATCGAAGCCCTCTATGCCGCCACAAAGGGCAGCCCCATCAACGTGGCGCTACGGCCCTTGGCAGAACTCACTGACCTGGTGGCCATTGGCCTGATTGCCGATTTGGTCCAGCTCAGCGGCGACTGTCGATATTTGGCCCAAATGGGAATTCGGCAGCTGCAGACCCACCTGCGAACCCAGGCGCCGATTCGGCCTGGTGTGGCGGAGCTACTCAAGCTGTGTCGCCGCACCGGCGATCGGCCCACGGATATTTCCTTTGGCATTGGTCCCAGAATCAATGCCGTGAGCCGCATCCATGGCGACGCCCAGTTTTGTGTCGAACTGCTCACCAGCCAAGACCCCGACCATTGTCGGGAGCTGGCCCAGCAGACCGAATGGGCCAACACCCGCCGCAAGGCCTTGCAAAAGGATGTGCACACCCAGGTGATTCAGCGCCTGGGCGAGCTGGATATGGCCACGGTGCAGGTGATTGTGCTGGCGGATGCCCAATGGCCCACGGGGGTGTTGGGCATTGTGGCGGGGCAGGTGGCCCAGGAATATGGCAAGCCGACGATTTTGCTCACCATCGATGGCGAGGTGGCGCGGGGGTCGGCCCGGTCGGTGAATCGGATCGATCTCTATCAGCTGGTTACCGAGCAGTCCCATTTACTCACCAGCTTTGGTGGTCACCCCTTTGCGGCGGGGATGACCCTGCCCGTGGACAATGTGGCGGTGTTTGCCGCTGCCCTCAACCGGCAGCTGCGGCAGATAGGCAGTCCCTCTGGGCCGACGATTCAGGTGGATCTTGAAATTAGCGTCTGTGAGCTGGGCAAAGGGCTGTTTCAGCAGCTCAATTTGCTAGAACCCTATGGCATGGGCAATCCGGTGCCGCGCCTGCTGATTCGCAATGCTTGGTTTGATAATACTTGGCACCAAAAGATCAAGGACCCGGTGTCCAACCGCAAGCTGCGGTTTATTAAGACCCACTTTTTACTCAAGGACGATACCTGTACGGCTGGATTTCCAGGACTGTGGTGGGGCCACTACAAGGATGATTTGCCCGTGGGGCGGTGTGATGTGGTGGTGGAGCTAGATTTTAATGCCTATTCACGGCAGAAGAAGCCCCAATATGGGGGCTATGAGGTGCGCATTGTGGATGTGAGAACAGTGCAGGCTGAGGCTGAGGTAACTGCGCCGACGCAGCAGGTAATTGATTTGCGATCGCAAGAAACAGAATCAGAGCCAGCCGATGGTCTGGTGGTGACCCAGTGCCCCACCACCTGGCAGGAGTTGCGACCCTGGTTTCATCAGGCCACACAGCAGCATACGCCGCTGGTGCTGGCTTATAAGCCCCCTGCTGAGGTGCAGGCGCCAATGGAGGTGTGGAAGCAGCTGGTGGGGGTGGCGAAATATGTGGCCCGCACCGGGAAAACGGTGACAATAGCGGAGCTGATGGAGAAACTAAGCATTGGATACGCTGCCTTAAAGGTGGGGCTGGCGGCGCTGGAGAGTTTTGGCTTTCGGGATGAGGCAGGGACTGCCCAGGCGGTGGTGCTGACCTACGAGGCTGGTTTGGCAGCTGACAGGGAACAGCAACAGGCTGGTCTGCGGTTGTTTTTGGCTAGCTTGGAAGAAGAACAGTTTCAGCGACAATATTTTTCTAATGTGCCGGTGAGTGTGGCGCAGCAGGTGATGCAGGCAGATTAAGAGGAACATGAAAGTGGTGCCCAGCTAGAGGCTGAGCACCAGACAAATAAACTAATTCATGTTTGATCGTCATTGTCTAAGGAGACAACACTTTTCGATAAACCGTTGAGCGAAAATCTTCGCTAAAGCCAACGGACTTATACAGGGCGAAGGCACCACTGGGATTTTCGGCATCGACACCGATGGTGGCAGTGTCCATACCCCTAGCCTGTAGACGCTGGAGGCCAGCCATCAAGAGAGTTCGGGCCAGTCCCCGGCGACGGTAGCCCCGTCGGGTGCCCAACAAACATACGTACCCCTCTTTGCGCCCCAGCCGCTGATTATAGTCAGGGTCAATGGCGCTATAGCAGAAGGTAACTAATGTGCCCTCATCGGTTTCAATCACTAAATCCAGAGCTGGGTTGTAATCAGCAGATTGGGTGTAGTGATGGAACTCTTCCAGTGTCATGGGAGTGTGGTTCCAGTGGTCCACAAAGGACTGGTTAAACATGGCGACCCAGGCGGTAGCGTCGCTGTTGGCATCCACTGGGCGAATTTTCCAGCCATTGGGCAATGACGGTACGGCAATATCTCCTTCTAGGGAGCGTTTTAGCTCATAGAAGTAGCGGATGGGGGTAAACCCAAATTGGCGCAACAGTTTTTTGCGATCGCTAAGTTTATCGCGACAGCCCGTGTGGAATACCAGGGGCAATCCTTCTGGACTAACTTCCCGCAGACGCTGTTCAGCCCAGATCATGGCAGCGTCTTCTAACCCGTCACCGCGCAGATGGGGATGAACATTGAAGTAAACCGACCCTAGAAATTCGGTTTCGTTGGGTTGGGAATCGTGCCAGAGAGTTGCCATGGCAACCACATTGCCTTGGACATCTTTCCATAGTCGTAGGTCATGGTCAGGATCAAACCCTGGGCTGGCAAAAGCCTCCCTTAGGTCTCTGACGGAGGTACGACTGTCCAAATCATCTGCCTCACGGCAGGCGTTAATTAACCTGGCGATGGCGTCTAAATCGGCTTCACCAGTGTAGGTATGTTCTCGAAACGTAGATGCAGTGGCCATAAAGCCTTTTGAAATTTAAATCAGATAGAGTGCAGCTACAAAGACTCACCAGCAAATTACGGTTAAATTTGTAGCCTATATACTACGTGATGCTTTATGGGTGCGTGTGACCGATCTGATTCAACTTTTTTGATTTTGATAATTTGGGTAGGGTGGGCATTGCTGAGAAGATTTTTGCTGCAGGAAAAGGGGAGGCTCTAACTCGCACTCAGGCTCTGCCTGGAGCGGGCGATTGTGGCTCTGCCACTTGTGCAGAAGGCAGGAGCCTTGAGAGTTATGCCCAGCCAGAGGCTGGGCACCAGACTAAATAGGATGCTGGTACATCGCATAGTTTCGGTGAGCGGTGCTAATTTTCACGAACGACCCAACCAATTTCAGGCCGAAGGAAAAGATCGTTGGAATCTTGCTTAACTCCAACAAATCCACCCAAAAGTTCCATGTCAAAGCATTGTGCTAAATACTTCCAACGAAAGGGGACTTTAGCTAATCCACTGGGAAAATCACTCCCTGACATTTCAGAAAAAACATCATCCTCATGATTATTGATGCCATATCGTAGCCCTTGCAGTTGATGATTACCCTTAATTAACCAGGGATTTTTCCGATTTACTTGGCGAGTTTTCGAGTCTGTTAAGTATGGGAAAAATACTATAATCCATCCAGTGATATAAGGGCCTCCACTAGCATTTTGAAATTTGTAGAATGACTGCCAAAACGTTTTATCTGACTGACCTTGGGCAGCCATAATAAATTGGTCTAAGACCGGAATCAGTAAATCAACCCACCACTGCAGCTCAAATTCTGCGAGTCTTTTTGTTCGCTCTAGCAAGTCCTGCCAGTCGGCCACTGTTCCTTCCAGTCTTATTCTTGGAATTCCACAAGCGGTCATAAGACTATAGTCAAAATAAGGCTGCATTGCATCTAGAAGAACCAGTTCTGACGCAGCCTTCTCTACCGCACGAGTCGTCGAAAAGTGGGGAATGAGCAAATCATGGGTAGCAGGTCCAACGTGTTGACGAATTTGGGCAGAAAAAGATTCGAATACTTCCTCCCAGGGATTCTCTGGAGAGCCTTTGACAAAGTCATCACGCCGAACCTCGATCTTGATTTTTTTCTGATGCTGAACAAATTGAGATCTGAGTTTGTCTGCATGCACATTGATATGACTGGCCAGTCCCTGACTGATGAGTAGCCAAATCATATCTGGAGATAAACTTAGGGGGCGATGTTCTGCAAAAGCACCATGCACCGCTGCAACAAACGGGTGAACTCCAGCAGCGGCAAGTAGCGTTCCACGATAGTTGGAGCAAGCCTCAAAAGACAATCCTGGGTCTGGGACCTGTTCTCGTTCTTCTCTATTTTTGAAATGCTCTCGCCAATCTGTAGGTACCTTCAGTAAGGCATCTACGGCCTGATAATAGGAGATCTCCGGGAATCGTCTATCGGTGGATGATACATCTGAAACCTCGAATACTATCGATGAATTATTGGTTTTTACTGATTGTTTAATATCTGTTGAATAAGACTGTTTCTCCATAAGACAGCAACCCTCATCGATAGATTTTAGCTAACCATTCTATCGAGTGTCAGAAAACCCATACAAGTAATGATTCAGTTCTTAAACTTTGAGCAATTTCAATGTTTGCTGAGCTTTTAGAATTCGAGTTTTTTGCTGCAGCCATAGTGCCAGGTGCTCACCAAGCCACTGCGCTTCAGCGGCATCAAATGCGCTTCCAATTCCTGCCTATCGGCTTCATCTGCCCTGGCATAGGCCAAAAATATGGAAACCGGATTGCCCATGCAAAGCCCTAATGCGACTAACTGTGCCTTCAAGCATTATAAAGACCCTTCCGGTAAAACTCCATCAGGCTTGATAGTGATTACGGTTTTGACTGATAAAGCGCGTAGTCGGGTTTCGACTGCGCTCAACCCTCAGGTCTACGAGGTATGCTCTACATCGCCCCCGATTACTTAGGATTCGTTACCAGTAAATCTCTTTTATCACCAGAGACCAAAAACCAACTGACCGTATCCTCCGCATTCTCTCGGGCGATATAAATGTCAAACGGTCCCGCTTCTTTCGTTTCTCGACTAGTGAGCTGAATGATGGCCTGGTAGGTGCCCTGCACATGGAAAACATCATTGTCCTGGGCTTCCCGCTGGGTCACATCCACCTGGCGTAGCTTAAAGTTGGGCAGCTGTAGCACCTGGGGCGATAGCTGAGCGATCAGCGCCTGCTGTGTTTGGGCTATTTTCAGTGCCAAACCCCGCTCCACAATTGCCTGGGGCGGCACCGTGCCAAACTGACTGCAGGCCTGCATTAGCAACACCAAACCCAGCAAAAATAACCAACGCAAACGACCCATTCTCATCTACCCACTGTTTTAATATGCCAATTATCCAAACTTTTTCTTGGCCTGTTCGTAGACTTCGATAGTAATTTCAGTAGCTCCGGCTTCCTGGGCAAATTTTTCGATTTTCTTGCGGGCCGCTGGACGCACGAAAAAAGGAATTTCCTTTAGGCGGGCTTTTGCTTCAGTGGTCCACTCAACGGCATTGCTCATGGAAAATTATAGGTGCACAGCCCTTTTACTTTACCGCCAAAAAAACGCTGCCGCACGTACCTATGGGGGCAAAATGTAGCTGCGGTGCACCCCATTACCCTGGGGCCATTGCCCATAGTGATGGGGAACCGGCCTTCCATGGCGAGGCGCACCCTTACACCTGGCCCCGCAATGCGGCTAGTTCCCCACGGATAGATAGGGGCGCATACCCCAGGGCAAAGGCCTTACTACTATCTAAAGAAACGTCTGGCGGGCGCGGGGCCGACATTGGCACATCCCGTTGCCGACCGGCCTTTAACCCTTCTGGGGGCAGTTCAAAAACGTCCACCATCAAACGACCAAAATCATAGCGAGAGATCCGTTCTTTTCCGCCTAAATGGACAATGCCTTGCACCTTGTCCAGGGCTAGCAACAGCCCCTTGGCCGCAGTGGTGCCACTGGCGGGGGTGCGAATCTCATCGGTGAATAGGTTTAACTCCTGTTTGTTGCGCAACATTTGGAGAAACGGTTGCAAAAAACTGTTGGCCGTTGGCGGTGCCGCACCAAACATCAGGGGCATACGGCATACCGCAGCCTGGGGATAACATTGGAGTATTTCCGACTCTGCCAATGCTTTTTGTTCGCCGTATAGATTCACTGGAGAAAGCGGATCGTCTTCTGTGTAAGGCGCATTGAGACCGTCAAACACCTGGTCGCTGGAGGCAAACACAAAGGGAATATTCGCGATCGCACACTGTTGGGCCAGGGTGCGAGATA
Source organism: Leptothoe kymatousa TAU-MAC 1615 (assembly GCF_018739865.1). Lineage (GTDB taxonomy): Bacteria > Cyanobacteriota > Cyanobacteriia > Phormidesmidales > Phormidesmidaceae > Leptothoe > Leptothoe kymatousa. The sequence goes on from NZ_JADOER010000004.1 coordinate 1,070,398, forward strand.
AAACCACATTGATCCGGTGGGACGTTTCTGGATTTTCCTGGCACCAATTGGGCTTTGATTCAGCTGCCAGGTGGATGACTCCATCGGGCTGAATCGTTTGAAACAGTTGGTGCAATGCCTGAAAATTGGTTAAGTCTGCTTGGAGCAGCGTAGCGCCAGGAATCGTTAACGCTTTGGAATGGTAGATGCCATACACATCCCAGTGGGGGGAAGCCATTTGGCATAGATTCCAACCCAGAAAGCCACTGGCTCCCGTCACAAGCAGTTTTGGCATGGGGCGCTCCAACATAGGTCCGGGACCCATTGTAAAAGGGAGTGTGGCCCGGAGTGAACCTTGGGGGCCTATAGCATGGTGTAGTGTGTGGCGTCAGCAAACAACACCCCAATGGTGGCCTGGGGCTGCAAAACGCGCATAACGGGTTCTAGAATGCCTACGGGTTCTTGACCACGGAGAATTTTGCCATCGATGGGAGAGCTAAACTCAAAGGTGACATAGTGTACCTTTTGCAGGCGCATAGTAGAAGTAATGATGCCCGGCACAATGTGGGTGGCGGCCAATGCCACATATCTGCGACGAACGTAGTCTTTGCGCGCCAGGTGGCCGGCGATGTATAAACCCACGGGTAAGATCAACAGAATCAGCAGCTGCATCCATTGGAACGGTCTACCCTGGGATACGGCATCGTAAATTAGACCGATAACTACGGTGGGTAAGGCCAGGATGCCGAATGCAATAAATCCGATGCCTATCCAGTTCCAGAATTTGTTTGTTCCGGTTTTAGGCAAGGGGCGTTCTCCGTCGAGAAATGCGTAATTTTCTGAAAACCGAATAGCGATGGGGGCTTCTAACAGATTGATGAACCGAGTCTCACTAAATGTAGTAAACATGACGATTGGTAGATGAGTCTAAAGGGCGATGACCACCTGTGCTCTTTTTATTCTGCCATTAAATGATTTTCGTTTCTACGTACTTAATGCCACATTCCTTGCAGATTTAGGCAATGGGATAATCCGTGACTGTGCTATTCCTAGTGGTTTTCAGGGTTTCTGTTGAAAATGTAACAAGAAAAAAAATATAAAAAGTCTTATTCTTTGTTACAGTCCTTTTAGGGAAATAACCGTGATTTTACGTAGATTTTATCCGTTGTGTTGTTAGGGCGTTGACCGTGATTTTACGTAGACTAAGGTTGCGGTGCTGCTGAGGGGGTAATTGTAATTTCACGTAGGTCGAATGATGCTGTGCCGGGTGAAAAATAATATTCTCCCGTTAGCCCTACTTCAAATTGTAGTCCGGCGATTAAATCGGCTTCCATGATTTGGTTGCCAAGCTCCACATTGCCACTGTGTTGAAACTTAAACCAGTTGGGATGGTTGGCCGCGATGGGCACCGAAATTTTAGTCCATTGCTGGCCAGGTTCCACACATAGCCTCTCGTATTCTAGGGGGGGTACACCATGGGCCCAAATCTCTCCATCGCGATCCATAAAGCGCAGACCCACACATACAGGGGATGAAGACCTGGCTTCAAAGGTGATTTGAGCTGTTTTAGGCAGTTTTTCTGGCACCAGGTTCTTGGGAACAACACTGACGCTGGTGCCATGGCCATGGCGGGCAAATTCTACGGTGAGATAAGGCTTGGGCTGATAGCGGTTGACATGGGATTTGACCCAGCTAAAATCGTTGCCATCATGGAGTTTGGCATCGGGGTCGGCCCAGAATTTGCCAACGGTAGCTGTCCCTCGGGAAAAGTCCTGGTAGATACCGTCCGAGGCCTCGTCTCCTGTGGCTGGTTTCAGTCCATGGTATCGATAGACATCAACAATCGGTTGCTCCTGAGGGTGGCCGTTCTGGGGGAATTCTGACTGGTTTGCCTTGGCGGTGGAAAAATAGAATAGGGATAGTCCTATGAAGGCAGAGGCTAATATGGGATGGAGCAAACGTTTCATATAAACTCCCAAGAACAACTATGCTTCAAGATGCCCATATTTGAGCTCCCTCGATGATCTCTTATTCTAAGTTTTAGCCATAGATACGATGAGTCTTTGGCTGGCTGACTGACGAAAGTTCCTTCGGTAGGTTGGCTAGCGTTGAAAACTATGGGTTTAATTCATTTCTTTTTCTAAGGTAGGATCTACAGCAGAATCTTCCTCAACCCTTAGCTGGATTGATAGGGTAAGGTGATTTCAAAGGTCGTTTTATTGTCTGGCTGAGAAGAGACCTTTATCGTGCCGCCATGGTTGCTGATGATGGAATAGCTGATGAAAAGTCCTAGGCCCTTCCCCTGACCAACGGGTTTAGTGGTGAAAAAGGGTTCAAAGATTCTGTTTTGTTCTTTTTGGGGAATTATCTTGCCTGTGTTCGTGATTGAAACCTGAATCTGCCGATCATTTATGACTGCTGTATGAATAAGAATTTCAGGTGTTTTATCATAGTCTTGGCAGTCTCGAATAGCATCAATAGCGTTATTAAGGATGTGTAAGAAGACTTGATTTAGTTGATTGGGGTAGCAGGTAATGCTGGGCAGGGTGCCGTAATCGCGAATAATGCTGATGGCGGAACATGTATCTGTTGCATTTAAGCGATGTTGCATAAGCGACAGGGTGCTGTCAATGCCACTGTGAATGTTGGCAGCTTTGCAGGGGGTCTCATCTAAACATGCAAACTTGCGCAAACTTGCAACAATTTTTTGAATGCGATCGCTACCCACCTGCATAGAGCTGAGGATTTTGGGCACATCTTGAACTAGAAAATCTAGATGAATGTCCGCTTGTTTTGCTTGAATTAAGGAACTGGGCTCTGGATATTCCTGTTGGTAAAGTGCTAACAACTCTTTTAAGTCTTCAAAATAATCCTCTAATGGTTCAAGATTGCCAGCGATAAAACCAATGGGGTTGTTGATTTCATGGGCAACACCGGCCACCGTTTGTCCTAGGGAGGACATTTTTTCTGCATGAATAAGCTGGGCCTGGGTAGTTTTTAGCGTGCTTAGGGTGGTTTCCAAATTTTTGTTTAGGGAGCGTAGTTGTAGGTGGGTATTTACCCGCGCTAACAATTCTGCTTCTTGGAACGGTTTGCTGATATAGTCAACGGCCCCTAGGGTAAACCCTTTAACAATACTGTCCGTATCGGTGAGGGCGGTGAGAAAGATAATGGGAATATCTTTCCATTCTGGATGTTGTTTGATTTGGCGGCAGGTTTCGAACCCATCAATTCCCGGCATCTGCACATCTAATAAAATTAGGTCGGGAATGTGTTTTTGCAGGCGTTTCAGCGCCCGTTCGCCACTGATAGCTGTGGTTGCTAAATATCCTTGGGATATGAGCGTATCCCTAACAACTTCTAGGTTGTTAGGGATATCATCAACAACTAAAATCGTGGTTTTATCCTGCATGGGTAATTTCCTTGGCCATATACTGCTGCAGTAATTCCTCGATTTCTTCGGCTTTGAATTCCTTTGCCAATTGCCTAATGGGTTCAGCAAAAGCTAGATAGGTGTTCTCTGTGTTAACTAGGCTATCGAGCTGTTCACATAGTTGTTTTAGGTCGCCAATTTGAGCGGGTTCCAATAGGCATTCTAAGGTTTCCTGTGGAGGTAAAATCAACTCGGTGGGTTGGGATAGTATCGGCTCGTTGCCATCGGGTTCATGGATCCACGTCAGATTTAAATGGGTGGTCAGTAACTGTATCAGTTCTTTGATATCTACGGGCTTGACCAAGAATCCATCCCCCCCCGCATCCAAAGCCATCTGCTGGTCCATTTGCGCCACTGATGCGGAGGAGACCAGTACTTTGGTGTGTTTTAACGTTTCACTGCTACGAATATGTAGTAAAAACTCAAATCCATCCATTACTGGCATGGCTAAATCGGTAATGATTAGATCCGGGGGCGTTGATTGGAGCTGGTCTAAACCATTCTGGCCATTGATGGCTTGAATCACTTCAAAGTCTAGAGACTCTAGTAAATTAGTTAGAACGGCTCGGTTTTCCCAACGGTCATCGATCACCAGAATGGTATGGCGCTTGCCTTCATAACCAATGATGCGATCGCTGGCTGCAATATCTTGTTGTTGTACCCAATCCTGGGCGCGAGGTACTTCAGCGGTGAAGAAGAACTCACTTCCTTCCCCTAGTTGACTTTTAACCTGAATGTGGCTGCCCATTAATTTTATGATGCGCTGGCTAATGGCCAATCCCAATCCAGTGCCCTCGGACTGTTTTCGATGGTCTCCCACTTGTTCAAATGCTTCAAATAGTTTGGCACAATCGTCCTCGGCAATGCCGACTCCGGTGTCTTTTACCTGAAAAAACAGGTTGCTATGGGCTTCAGAGAGCTCCAGGACGTCCACGCTTAAGGTAACGGTGCCACTGTCAGTAAATTTGATGGCGTTACTCAGGAGATTAATCAAAACCTGGCGTAGGCGCTTTTCATCAACTTCGATGCCCGCTGGCAAACGGGAACTGGGTTGATAAACAAATTCAATCCCTTTTTGCTCTGCCCGCATTTCACACATCTCGACCACGCTTTGTAACAGAGACGGTAAATGAACCGCCGTTGGCATGAGTTCTAGCTTACGGGCCTCAATTTTAGAGAGATCTAGAATATCGTTAATCAATGTGAGCAGGTGAGAACCACAGCGATGAATAACGTTCACGCCGTTTTTCTCTTCTGGGGGCAATGTTTTCGTCCGCCTTAGGATCTGGGCATAGCCCATGATGCCATTGAGTGGCGTCCGTAACTCGTGGCTCATATTGGCTAAAAAATCGCTCTTTGCCTGGTTAGCGGCATCGGCTTGTTCCTTCGCGTCTGCTAGTTCTGCCGTTCGTTCTGCCACTCGATATTCTAGGGTTTCGAAGGATGTTCGTAGCTGACTAGCCATTTGGTTGAAGGTTGTGGCCAACGTTCCCACTTCATCCGTCGTCATCACAGGGGCGGTTTGGGTCAAATCTCCCTGGGCTAAACCATTGGCCGCGTCGCTAATGGCCAAAATCGGACGGATAATTCGCCGGGATAGCAAATATACGGCAATTAAAAGTACTCCTGAGGAGAGCAATCCAAGAATGACAATATTCCTGGCTAATTTTCGAGCGGGTAAAAAGGCTGTGGACTGTTCGATTTCAGCAATTAGGGCCAGGTTTTCTTCAGGTAACCAGCGGTAAACACCCACCACGGGAATCCCCTGGTAGTTTTTGTATAGGCCAAATCCATTTTTTTGTTGATTAATGGCTTGGTCAATGCCTGGGCTACTAACGCTAATTTGGTCTGCTGCGACCTGCGATGTGCCGCCCTCTGTTTGCTTTGAAATAAAAAAGTTTTTTGTCTTGGTTTGTCCCACCAAGTAGGTTTCCGCCGTATTCCCTAGGCCTGTATTATCGCGAATCAGGGTATCGACCTGGTTAAGATCGAGATCGACCACGAGGGCTGCCATGCGTGTCCCTTGGTCATCTAAAATCGGTGTGGCTACTGTAACAGCAGCTTTCTGGCTGTTTGGGGAAATATAAAAATTGGGAACAACAATGTTAATGCGATCGCGGGTAAAGTAAGTGGCTGGAGCCCCTAAGGGACGATAGGTCTTTTCGATGCTCGGGTTATCTGAGGCAAAAATAACAAAGCCGCTATTGCGTGTAATTCGAATACTGCGGAGATTGGGTTTAATCTCACTCAGATTGGTCACACGGTCAGTTAGCTCTTGGTAAGCTGTTTGATAGGCCGGATCCTCTGGGCTGGTGGTCAACAAAGTTTCGATCGTTACCCGAATTTTATCTTCCTGGCTGACCAGCAAAACGTCACTTAATTGGTCCTTTACCCACTTATCCAGTTGGTATCCCTTAAGTTCAGCCGCCACGGTGAGACGGTTTAGGACTTCTGTTTCGAGGGACGTACGTGCCTGGACGAAGGAGCCAACGGCAACGACACTGACGGTGACTAAGGACAGTAGTGAAAAACACCCCACCAGTTTAGTTAATAAGCTTTTGTTCAGCCAATGTTTCATGCCATTGCCTCCCAACTGTTTCTGGTGGATAAAGGTGCTGGCTGAAGCGGGGCACTCTGCGTTAGCTCAGCCTTGAGCTCCAAGTGTTTTTGCCATGGATAAACCCGTTGAATGATACCCGCGTTTTCTTTGGCTAAGCCCTGGCCCCACCAAGTGCTTAGATCGCTACGCTCTGGGGCTAAATCAGCCGTAGATGCTTGGGGCTCAATTGTGCCATTGCCTAGCCCGTCCCCAACCAAAGAAAGCCGTATAAAATCCCGATGGGTGATCATAGCAAGCCATATCGAAAATTATATTCAAATGATGTCCTATAACGAAGTTTTCACGAACTTATTGAGGTTCTAACATTCGAAAATAGAATCACGTTTGTCATCCTCTCTGAGGCTGCAAACGCCTGGGAAATAACCATCCTATATTTTCCAATCACCCATGCTGGTTATTTCCACTGTGACCAAATATTGTGGATTTCATCAATTGCCCAGTTGCTTGCTGCTTTGGGCGATACCCTATCGTGAACAACCCTATACACGGTTTTGGCCCATAGCTGCTGATTTTGGACCTCACTAAAGGCCGGGTGAATGACTTCATGGGGCGTAAGACCAGCCCGTTGGGAAATTTTAACTGTGGCAGACAGATGTGGATCCGTCGTATCACTCCAGAGAGAATCTTCAAATAGTTGGGGCATTACGGGGAGTGCCCGCCCCTTAAATCCGGTGACCAGTTGTTTAAGATTTTGAGGCTCAATTAAGTACTTGAGGAAATTTTTAGCCGTATCTGGATGGGGAGATGTCTTAAGGACGATCGCTTGTTTAATCGCCTTTCGCGTAGACAGTTCAGTTCCATCTGGCTTCCTTGGTCGCTCAATGGTGACCATTTGTTGATAGCGCTCCGCCGCATCCTGGTTATAACCGTTAGGGGGTAATTTTTGGGTTAAAGGAATGGAGAGGGTTAAATTTTGCGTCATAACAACCTCGCCAGCAATAAAGCTATTGTTGTTGCCGCCGCCTGCCCATGTTGCCGCCGCAGGCGGGACATAACCATCTAGGAAAAAGCGCGTATATTCGTCTAATGCGGTGATCATCCGCTGTCGATTATTTGATTCGGCTAGTAAAAACTCGCCGTCGGCGTTAATCACCTGGACGTTATGGGCATCTAAAAACATCATTAAACCCACATAGGTGTCAAATCCAGGGATCGACATGGATAGGCCCAGCCCATAGATATCAGGATGACCTTTGGCTCTGAGCCGGGTTTGGGCAGAACGCCAAAACTGCCAAAACGGTTCCCAGTCCATCGGTACATCGGTGGGGCCGTAACCTAGCTTTTCGATCAAAGGCTGCCAATAGTGGATGTAGTCCTCGATTTGCCATAGGGGCAGGGCATAATAGCTCGCTTCTCCGCGGACCTGATTATGATAAAAAACTTGGTCTAGTGCTACCGATGTATAGCGCTCCTGAGCGGGTAACATCACCTCGGACAAATCCAGTAATTGATCTTGCCAGGCAAGCTTTGGGGCAAGACTGTTGTCTACGCCAATGGAATAGACGATATCTGGCAATTTAGAAAAATCAGACCCTTGGATGAGCTGGCTGAGTTGTTGCGCAATTAAGTTAATGGGCAAAAGCTTTAAGTTAACTGTCAACCCAGATTGTTGTTCCCAGCTTTGAACAATTTGGATTATTTGTTCATTTTCTTCTGGTAAAAATCCTTGTTCCCACCAAATGGTTAAGTCGCTGCGCTTGTTTGCTGATGTCGAATTGGAGACAGACGACCGAATTTTATCTGTGCAATTGCTTAATCCTAAACCAACACCCAATAGAGAGATGCGTGTAAATTCTCGACGACTGATCATGGTGGGTTCTATCGAAAACTACATGGGGTTGGATGTTCTACGGTCAATTTTTCACTGCCTGGTCCAAGGTCTAACAGCCAGATGGGGCGCAATGGTTATTCTAATGACCAATCCCAAACCTTAGGTTCCGCTTCAGAGGTGGTTACAATAATCACCAATATCAACCCCTCGCGTTCAATAAACTCCATCCGACACAGGCCTAACCCCGTCCCTGCGCAATCTCTTACTTCTTCGTAGCCCAAATCCTGCATCTGTTGCACCGCCGTGCTGACATAGTCTAAGGGGGGATAGGTGCGGGGAATCCAAATCTCTTGGTCGATGAGGGCACGGGCTTCGCCATAGGCCATGCCCAATTCCATGCCTTCAATTACATCTGGCAAAAACTCGTCATCTGCAGACGGCTGCGCCATGGCAGCGCTGATAGAAGTGTCATGGTGCATCGGTCCTAGGACACTGAGTAAGGTCAGCAGCACTAGTAGGGGATAGACTTTGGAGAAGAACATGGCGGTTGCTTGTAGCCATTCCATAGGTGGGAGGACAAGGGTATCTACAGTCTGCAACCTTGATTTTTTCTACGGAAATAGCAAAAATACCGAAGAATGGGATTTTTGCCAAAGTGTAACTTGGTGCAACTACCCATTAGGGCTGGTTTAGGGCTAAGCGAAACCCAAATAAAATGTGGCGTGACTCCACGGGGCGATCATGCTGGTAGGCGGCCCGACAAAAGCCGGGAAAATCATCCCAGCTGCAGCCTTTGAGCAACACCTTTGCCCCCCCTCTGGTCAATGTGCCGGTGTACTCAAATACGTTTCCGGCCATGTCTTCGATGCCATAGGGACTCTGGCTCTGGGGATAGGCCCCCACCGGGCTCGTGCCATAGGGGCCGTGCTTGGCCCAATTTGTGCCATCATTTTGCCACTCGCTACCCCAAGGGAAATAGTGTCCGTCGGTTCCCCGCGCAGCCTTTTCCCATTCCAAGGCGGTGGGTAGCCGATAGCTCACCCCGTCCTGCTCAGTTTTCCATGCGGCATAGGCCACCGCATCATCGTAGGAAACCAGTACCACTGGATGGTTTGCCTGCCCTGGGGGATACTGATCGCCCTGCCATAGGTAGGGGGCTACGTCGCTGTAGGGGTGCACTAAAAAGCCCTGCCGCTGATAGTCTGCGGCTGAAATCCCGGGTGGTCGATGTTCTGTCGCTTGTATAAATGCTTGATAGTCTGCGTTGGTCACCAGGTTTTGGGCGAGGCAAAAGGAGGGTAAATTTTCTGTGCGCCTGGTGGGTTCGCGTTCAAACCATTGGCGTCTGCGGTAGCCCGCTTCGGCGGCAGCCACGTTTTCTGGGGCGTCGGCAAAGCCTTCGGCACTGATGCGATAGGCGTAGTCCCGCTCGGTGCGATCGCTGCCGGCCATAAACTCCCCCCCAGCCACATGGGCAAACCCTGGCACCGCCTCACAGTCGGCCTGGAGAATGCCAGATTCAGGCATAGAACCCGCCGTCAGTTGCTGACAGCTCGCCAGCAATAGCAGCAGACTGACGGTGCTAAGGCGTATGGTTGGCATGGGGGCATAGTCTCCTGGGGGATATGGATATCCTAGGTGAGGAGTCTGAGAATAGACTTATTTTTTGACTGAAATTATCCAGCGATGTCGAAATCAAGGTTGCTTATTCGTTATAGAAGTAGAGCATGGGTAAAAAGGCCCGCTGCTCTGGTGATTTAACCCAACAAATTCAAATGAAATACGCGATTTTGGTTTACGAGACAGAACAGGACTTTGCCCATAGAGATCAGCATATGCCTGCCTACAATGCCTACTCCCAGGCATTGTCAGAAGCCGGTGTCCTCACAGGCGGTGCCGCCCTGCATCCCGGTCACATTGCGTCTACCGTGCGCCTCAAGGATGGCCAGCGCCAGGTGCAAGATGGTCCCTATGCCGATACCAAAGAACAGCTGGGGGGCTTCTTTTTGATTGATGTGCCCGATCTCGACAATGCCCTGGACTGGGCCGCCCGCTGTCCGGCGGCGGGTCTCTGTGCCGTTGAGGTGCGTCCCCTATGGTCCATGGAGGCAAATTAGGAGATTGCCGTGAACCTACTATCCGTACCTCGGGGGTAGATGAATAATGGACGCACGTCGAGTCGCAGAACTAGCCGCCCGCAATTCCTATGGTCGTCTGGTGGCCTATTTGGCGGTCAGGTCCCAGGACATTGCCACCGTAGAAGATGCCCTCGGCGATGCGTTTCTGAAAGCCCTTAGCAGTTGGCCACAGAGGGGGGTGCCCGACAACCCGGAAGCTTGGCTGTTGGTGACTGCCCGCCGTCGATTGATCGATATGGCACGGCGGTCCCAAACCCACGCTAAAGCGTTGAATATTCTTAACCTCAGTGGTGTAGATTCCGCCGAAAATCTGGAGGAAATCTCGTTCCCTGATGAGCGGCTAAAGTTGTTATTTATTTGTGCTCATCCTGCCATCAATGTGAACATTCGCACACCGCTGATGTTGCAGACGGTGATGGGGTTAAACGCTGCTCAAATTGGGTCTGCATTTTTGGTGGCACCGACTACCATGGGGCAACGTTTGGTGCGGGCCAAAGCCAAAATTCGAGATGCGGGCATTCCCTTTGGGCTACCCCAAACCCAAGCTCTCCCCGACCGGTTAGACGCTGTGCTGGCCGCCATTTATGCGGCTTACACTACAGGTTGGGATACGGTGCTGGGGGGGGATCCAAGCCATAAAGGATTAGCCGATGAGGCGATTTGGCTGGCCCAGCTTTGTGGGCAACTGTTGCCGGCCGAGCCTGAGGCTAGGGGGCTACTGGCGCTGATGTTGTACTGTGCGGCGCGACGTGGGGCCAGGCGGTCAACCACCGGAGACTATGTGCCCCTGTCGGAACAAGATACGGATCTGTGGTCCCAGTCGATGATTCAACGGGCGGAGAGAGAGCTCCACCAGGCATCAATCTACGGCAGGTTGGGCCGATTTCAGCTGGAAGCGGCAATTCAGTCGGTCCATGCCCAGCGGGCGAGCACCCAGCACACTGACTGGGAAACGTTAGCTCAGCTTTATTCTGGGTTGATTCAGCTGGTGGATACCATTGGGGCAAGATTGGGCCATGCGGTTGCGATCGCTCAAACCCAGGGGGCTCAAACTGGGCTCGATTTACTCGATGCCATGGATATAAAAACGGTGCAAAAGCATCAGCCCTATTGGGCCCTGCGGGCCCATCTGTTAGCCCAGCTAGATGAGCAACCTGCTGCCCGACAGGCCTATGCCATGGCCATTGGCTTAACGGAAGACCCAGCCATTCGTAAGTTTTTGATGGCTAAAGCACAATCGCTCTAAACATTTCCTTAGCTAATAAACTCTTCTTGGCGGCTAGCATCCTCTAGTTGAATCGTGACCCTGAGCTGTTGCCCGGCCTGACACCGAAACGGAGGGATTTGAATAAAAGAATCTCTTCCTCCAGAATGTACCGTCTTTAATAACTGGCCAGTTTCGGACAGCTCTAACGATAAAACAATATTGCGAGGCAGTACGGGTTCACTGGAGGGATAAAGTTGAATCCGAATGTTGCGACGGTTGTCGGATTCCATATCTATATTGAACATAAGCAACAAATCGTCGCTGTAGTCACCGACAGCAATTTTTTTGCCGCAGGTGAGGACGGCATTGCTGGTGACGACGGAGCGGAACTCCGCAGGGCACACACCCGGAAACAATGACTCTAGGGGGCCCCATCCCTGGGTATAAATGTTATTCAGCCAGTCCCGTATATTGACGGGGCTAATCTGTTGTCTGCTTTGGCAAAGTTGTTTTCTCCAGGCCTCATTGCTAACCAATGCCCCCCAATGGGGGAAGGGAATGGCTAGTCTGGGTTCGGGGCTGTCGACTAATGTTTGCATGAGCGCTGTGGCTTCTGGGGCGCATATCTTTGGCAGAGGTTCTAGGGGGGGCAGTGGTTGCCGGGGCATTTGTTGCGCCACCCAAAATGCTGAGAAATCTTGTATCATCTCCTCGGCGTTGAGGTGATAAGTACGGGTACTTGTCGTGTAGGTGCCTTTAGTTTTAAGGGTGGAGTGATGGGTATATCCCCACAAGATTAGCTGTTCTTCATCCACGTTAACGTGGGCCGCTAAATAATAATCGGCCTGCCATTGCGGCATATCAACCCATTCTTGGGGGACTTCAATTTCCGATAGCTTGATGGCTTCAGATAAAATAATGATTAATCTTCTGTCGCCAAGTTCTAAACATAGTCCCTCGACGTTGGCCCACATATCAAATGGAGCAGCATGGGGCCAGGGGAGGACGGGGCTGTCAAATTCTTCTTGTAGCCAGGTTGTTATTGCCGCGAGGCCGAGCTGGTGAAGATATAAACGCCAGCGGGTAGCGGCATCCGCAATCGATGCATGGGACTGCCACTGGGGGACGTCGATGGGCATGGCCAGAATCGGTTGTACGGGATTATCAAAAAAAACGCTCATTTTGAGTCCTCTGATGGTTCTGGCGCATAGTGGTGCTGTAACCACTCGTGAATGACGTCGCTAACATTTTCTAGTACGTCGCATTCTGGAGAAATATGCACTGTGGTTTGGCCCCAGTTAACAACGCTGAGTAATAACTTCTGACGAATGCGTTGTAGCTGACGGGAAACTTTATATTGCTGAATATTTGTTTTCTGGGCAATGGTACTTTGGGTGAGTTTTTCTTGGTAGTAAAGGGTGAGTAGGGTTTGCTGAGCGGCGCTCAGGGTCTTGATGGCTGCGGTTAAGACGGTGTTAATTTGTTGTATTTGTTTTTGTTGTTCTGCGTAGGTTTCGTTGCCTACGAGCTGGGCCATTGGGGTTTCGCTCGCGGCGATGGTGTTGATCGGTTCTTCGGTGGAATCGTCGTACTGGCGCTGGTTGAGGGACGTAATGCTGGGGTTGAGGTAGTTGCGGGCAATGGTGGCCAGTTGGATCAACTCTTGCTTTAGCTGTTGGGGGTCGCTGGCGAGGGAATGGTCTTCGTCGCCCTTGGGGTTGGGGGGCAGTTGATGGCTCAATTGCTGAAACCGCCTTGCGATCGCATGCAGTTGGTCCTCACTGGGGTCACTGAGCCCGCGGGCCGATCGCCCTGGGGTTGGGGTACACACAGCGCGAAAACACTGCCACAACAAAAGTAATGGCGCCGTATGGATAAACCCAACGGCGAGCAAGGCTTCATTCAGTTGGGTCTGGCTTAACCGGCGCAACAGCCCCCAGTCACTACTAATGTGAATTTCCTGCTGCTGCCGTAGCTGGTCGCGAATATAGTTACCAAAAGCAGTATGGGCATAGGCCTTGAGCTTACTGCCATAGTCGGGGTTGTACCCCCGCAAAATCCGAGGACTATGGACGATGGCAATTTGAAAACTATCTGCCACCGAATATTGCACCATGGGGAAACGGCGAGTTACCTGGTCTGCCGCTCGGTAGCAGGGCTCCTGCAAATAGGCCCACAGGTGCTCCATGGCCTGGGGGGAATGGTCCAGTAGCCTGTACCAATGCAGGGCCCAAAATACGTCTGATTTTTCGGTGGGGTGCTGTTGCAACAGCTGCCGCATCCTTTGCTCTAAACGCGGCATGGGCATCCAGCATTCAAAGCGATCGTCCGCAAACTGAATGAATGTGGAGAAGACAGCCAAAATGTCGTTCCGAGGGCGCATTCTCTAAACGTTCAGTAACACGGCAATGGGGTGGCAGACCGAGCCAAATCTAGCCGCCTTCCCTTTAGTTAAAGGCCCTTTAATAAAGGGCCTCTAATAAAGCCCTTTAATAAAGCCCCTGTCTTAAAAGGCCAATTTACTGGCTAATGGGGCCGATTCGACGTGGAATTAAGGGGGCTGATCAGGAGGGGTAAAACCCCTTTGGGATCATGCCACGTTTACCCTGGCTGTCCTTAGCTATGTCACGAAATGAAATCATCCCAAGGTGGGCCGGCGACCGTAGTGGCGATAAAGCCAGTAGTCCTGCAGAATTTTGCCATGGTCAAAACATAGGTTCTCTGGCAGTTCCCACAGGTTGAATAGCTTAAAGTGCTTGGCGTCGTCCCCGGCCATGGGGGTGCCTTGGGCAGCGGCCAGAAAAACAATGCTGATGGTGTGTTTGCGCTGGTCCCGGCCGGGGGCAGAATAAACGTGAAACTGTTCCAATAGCTGGATGTCTAAGCCAATCTCTTCTTTAGCTTCGCGGATAGCGGCGGTTTCTACGGATTCTCCATAGTCTACAAAGCCGCCGGGAATGGCCCACCCCAGAGGCTCATACAAACGCTCAATCAAAATAATGGGGCGCTGGGGACGATCGGTGAGTTCGATGATGATATCGACGGTGGGGGCAGGATTGCGATAGGCCATAGGGAGCTAAGCGCTTAGCAGAACGTTATTGCATTGAATAACCATGCTAAAGTCAGTTGGCCTTAATTCAGCAATTACTCCCACCATGTCATTTACCAGAGCTAGCGGTCTTCTGTTGCATCCGACATCGCTTCCTAGCCGCTACGGCATCGGCGATCTGGGCCAGATGGCATATCGGTTTGTGGACTTTTTGGGGGAGACGAAACAGCAGCTTTGGCAGATTTTGCCCCTGGGCCCCACGGGCCATGGAAATTCTCCCTATATGTGTTATTCCGCCATGGCGGGTAACCCCTGGCTGATTAGTCTAGATAGCCTGGTGGAGCAGGGGCTGCTGGAGAAATCGGAGTTGGCGGATGCGCCGGATTTTCCGGCAGACCGGGTGGATTATGACCGGGTGATTGCCTATAAGGGGGAGCGCCTGCGGCAGGCGGCCCAGAAGTTTCAGGCGACGGCTTCATCCGAATTTGAGCAGTTTTGTCAGGCCCAGGCGTTTTGGTTAGAGGACTACAGTTTGTTTATGGCCCTTAAGGAGGCCAACGATGGGCTGAGTTGGAGTGAATGGGATACGGCCATTGCCAAACGTGAACCGGAGGCCTTGGCAACGTGGCGCGATAAGCTGGCGGATGCCATCTTTTTACAAAAGTTTTTGCAGTTTGAATTTTGTCGCCAGTGGTTTGCCCTCAAGGCCTATGCCAATGAGCGCCACATTCAGATTATTGGCGATATGCCCATTTATGTGGCCCATGACAGTGCCGATGTGTGGGCTTTTCCTGAGAACTTTATGATCGATCCGGAGACGCTGCGGCCGTCGGAAATGGCCGGTGTGCCGCCGGATTATTTTAGTGAAACGGGTCAGCTGTGGGGCAACCCCACCTACAACTGGGAGGTGCTCGAAGAGACTCAGTTTGACTGGTGGCTCAAGCGGATTAAAACCTCCTTGGCCTATGTGGACCAGATTCGCATTGACCACTTTCGCGGGTTTGAGTCCTATTGGGCCGTGCCGGCGGGGGAGGAAACGGCGATGAATGGGACGTGGGTAGAAGCGCCGGGGGTGGCGCTATTTGAACGGGTGGAAGCGGTGCTGGGTAAGCTGCCCTTTTTAGCTGAGGATTTGGGCATTATTACCCCGGAAGTGGAAGCCCTGCGGGACCAGTTTGGGTTTCCGGGGATGAAAATTTTGCAGTTTGCCTTTGGGTCAGATCATCGCAATCCCTATTTGCCGTTTAATTGCGATCGCAACTTCGTTATTTACACAGGCACCCACGACAACGACACCACCGTCGGCTGGTACACCACCGCCAATGACTATGAAAAGCAGCGACTGGCTGCATTTGTCGGTGGATTTGCCCCGGAGTCAGTGCATTGGACCATGATGCGACTGGCCCTATCGTCCATTGCCAACTTGGCGATCATTCCCCTGCAAGATTTGCTGGGCCTGGGGGGAGAAGCCCGCATGAATACCCCCGGTTTGGCCGAGGGGAATTGGCAATGGCGATTTGCCGAGGACGCCCTCACCCCCACCCTGCGGCAGCAGTTCACAGCCCTAACCGAACTCTATGGTCGCGCTACCCATCAATGGTCTTAGAGTCGCGGCATTAAGGCCGGGGTCTTAGTGCCGGGGGGCTTAAGACTCCCAGTGTGAAGTTGGCTTTACACTGGCGACCAAAAATTAATCTATGGATTCATAACAAATTAGAGCCATCACCGCGGTTTCCCGGGGTTGATGTCAACGATTGGGGGCTGTTTGCAATAGTCAATTTGTTGCAAAAAAAATCGAAAAAATAAAAATATGATTAATGCTCCTACCCCATAGAGGGAGTTAGTTGTGGGGCAAATTGTTGATGAACTCTTCGCCCATGGCTATTGCATCCTGTCTGTAATTATGTAGTTGAATTTACTGAAAATGATCGGTTGAGACAGCCTTGTTCGTGGCATCATCCCTGATAGAATCCAACCATAGGTAGTGAAGACAACATTAATATCGGCCATGGTTTCTAGCGGCTTAGCTCCAATCCAATCCTCACTACGAGTGGGTCTGGGACGAGTATTAATCGTTGAGGACGAAGAGCTTATTAGGGAGACAGTTGCTTTGGCGTTAGCCGAAGAAGGGTTTGAAATTGTTGTGGCGGCTGATGGCCCGACAGCCCTAGAGAAACTCATTGGCTCTGCTGACGGTAGCCGAGACGCTATTTCCGACATTAGCCTGGTGATTTTGGACTTGATGCTGCCGGGAATGAACGGTCTAGATCTATGTCGTTTGGTGCGTCATCGCGGTTTGGATGTGCCGATTTTGATCCTCAGTGCCAAGGGTACGGAAACGGATCGGGTGGTGGGTTTAGAAGTCGGCGCCGATGACTACCTATCTAAACCCTTTGGTATGCGAGAGCTGATTGCGCGCTGTCGGGCGTTGCTGCGGCGTTACCAGTCGAAGGCCAAGTCCCCGGAGGATACGTCCGCCCTACGGTTTGAAAATATTGCCTTGCACCCCAATGAGTGCCGTGCTTTTCTCAACGATCAAGAGCTCAGCCTTTCCCCTAAGGAATTCAAGATTCTAGAGCTATTTATGGGTCGTCCCCGGCGGGTGTGGTCCCGCGATCAGATTATTGATCGTGTTTGGGGATACGACTTTATGGGCGATAACAAAACCGTGGATGTGCACATTCGCTGGCTGCGCGAAAAGCTGGAGGAAGATCCCAGCAAACCTAAGTATTTGAAAACCGTCCGTGGCTTTGGCTATCGCCTTGGGTAAACGGTTGACGACAATGGCAGTTGCCCGTGGTTAACCCGCCCACAGAACCGGTGCACATCAACCGGAGCCAGGCCCATGGCATGGTGGTTTCCCCCCATACGATTGCATCTAAGGCCGGGGAAACGGTTCTGCGTCAGGGGGGCAATGCCGTTGATGCGGCTGTTGCCGTTTGTGCCGCCCTTTCGGTCACCTATCCCCACATGAATGGGTTGGGGGGGGATGGGCTGTGGTTGATTTATGATGCGGCGACGCAACAGGTGTACGGCCTAAATGGCTCGGGGCGTTCGGCAGCTGGTTTGGATATCCACGCCCACAGCAAAGAATTGCCCCAGAGGGGGGCTGCTGCCGCCATGACGGTGCCCGGAGCGGTGGATGCCTGGTGGTGTGCCCACCGGCGGTTTGGCCAGCGGCCCTGGCCCACATTGTTACAACCGGCCATTGAGTTAGCGCAGGGCTACCCCCTATCGTCGTCGCAGTTTCGGTGGACCCGCCAAGATCAGGCTCTCTTGGCCGCAGATCAGGGCGCTGCGGCCACATTTTTGACTGCCGCTGCCGTGGGAGATCGCATCCAGAATCCTGCCCTGGCCAGGGTGCTGCAGTCCTTGGCAAAAGGCGGCGCCGATGAGTTTTACCGGGGCCCCATTGCCCGCGCCATTGTGGAGTATGTGGCCCCCTTAGGCAGCCCCCTGGGGCTGGAGGATTTTGCCAACCATCGCTCGGACTGGGTGCAGCCCATTACCACCACCTATCGGGGCCAGCGGATCTATCAGCTGCCGCCCAATACCCAGGGGCTGGCGGTGTTGCAAATGCTCAATTTGATTGAACCCTACGACATCGCTAGCCTGGATGCGGTGGACTACTACCATTTGATGGTGGAGGCCACTAAGCTGGCGTTTTGCGATCGCAACCGCTGGATTGGCGATGCCGCCTTTACGGATATTCCGAGCCAGCAGCTGGGCTCCAAAGCCTACGGCCATCGGCTGCGCCATCACCTGGATATGCACCGGGCACAGACGGGGCACCACACCGTCCCCATGGGGGGAGATACGGTCTATGCCGCCGTGGTCGATGCCCAGGGCAATGGCGTATCCCTGCTCCAAAGCCTCTACTTTGACTATGGCTGTGGGGTGGCCCCGCCGGAGTTAGGGTTTGTGCTCAATAACCGGGGCGCTATTTTTTCCCCCGATCCGGCCCACGTAAATGGCGTTGCCCCTAAAAAACGCCCCCTGCAAACCCTGATTCCGGCCATGGCCCTAGAGCACGATAGGTTGAATTTAGTGTTTGGCACCATGGGCGGGGAAGGCCAACCCCAAACCCAAGTGGCGCTCTTAACGCGCGTCTTAGATCTCGGCCTAGACATTCAAACCGCGGTCAATCTGCCCCGCTGGCGCTGGGGCCGTACCTGGGGCCAACCGTCGGCCCGTTTGGCCCTAGAGGGGCGCATTGAACCCACCATCCGCCATGCCCTGCGACAGCGGGGCCACACGTTGCAAATAGAGGCCAACTGGTCTGAACCCATGGGCCATGCCCACATGATTCGGGTGCAGCCCGACTGTTTGCAAGGGGCCTGCGACCCCAGAAGTGACGGCATTGCCGTGGGCGTTGTCGCTAGTTCTTGCGACAAATCTCTCAAAAATCCTTGATGGAAGTTTGTTAGAGTAGTCGCGGATATAGCAATTGTTCAATCGATTGTGAGTCAGATGAGTTGTGTCATCGAGGGCTTTTGGGGAGAGTGATTGTCCTGACTCAACTGACCAATGTTCTATAGTGCCAGTCTGTGATGCCGTCGCCCAATACAGAGAGGCCGCCTGACCGTAGGCGGTTTTGGAAACTTACTGCTATTACCCTTGGCGCAGGCACTATTATCGTTGGCACAGTGGCCTTTATTGGGGCTTGGGTATTTGTCAATACTGGCCTAACGCCGCTGTTGGAACGGCGCCTATCGAAGCTATTAGAACGGGAATTAGAGCTAGGTCAGTTAGAGGCGCTCTCCTGGAACGGCATGCAGGTGGGGGCTTCGGCCTTGAAGGCCACCGCAACGGATCCGACCCATGTCACGGCGGACTCGGTGGCCGTGGGTTTCGACCTTTGGCGGTTAATTTTTCAGCAAGAACTCGACATTGATCTGCGCCTGACCGGGGCTAAGGGCTACCTAGAGCAGCATCCAGAGCAAGGCTGGCTGGGCATTGAAGTGCCCACCTTTGAACCCCCGCCCCAGGAACCGCTGGTAAAGGTGCGGATGGATGACATTGATGTGGTCAATGGCGAAATTACCCTGGTGCCTTTGCCGGCGGACGGAGCGGAGCCGGAGCCGTTGTTGCTCAGGGATGTCAATGGCACGGTGGGCATCGACCCGATGCAGGTGGATGGCCAGGACAGTCAGCAGGTGGTGTTTGAGTCAACGACCATCCCCCCCGGCGGGGGGGAGATCGAATTTACGGGGGCCGTTGTCCCCATCGCCTCTGGCAACAGCGAACAGCCTATCCAGCAGAAAACTCGCCTGGGCATTAAGGGGGAAGGGGTGGCGGCTGAGGCCGTCATGGCTTTTTTGTTGCCCACCATGGGGCAGCGCAATTTTCCCATGGCAACCACCGCCGGGCGGGTCAGCGGCCAATGGACCGTGGACTTTGTGCCAGAGCAACCGGTGACGGTGGCTGGGGCCGGCAGCGTCGACAATGGCCAACTGCAGCTGGCGGCTTTGCCCAGCGAGGGCCCATGGGGAAACACCATTGACAATATTGATGTCACGGCCCGATTTAAGGGCACCACCATCACCATAGACAAAGCCCAAGGGGCCTATGGTGAGCTGACGGCAACGGGCACGGGCACCGTGGACTGGGCCGGTGACTATGATCTGGTGGCCCAGGTCCCTGATATTGATCTAGAAACCTTGCTGGAGCGGTCTGAGGCGGATGTGCCCATTGCCCTCAGTGGTTTATTTGAGAGTACGGTGGCCATTACGGGGCCGGTGCTACAGCCCAAAATTGCGGCAGATGTGGTGGCCAGCGGGCCGGTTACGATTGACCGGGTGGTGCTGAATGACCTCGATGCGGATGTGGTGATGCAAAGCGATCGCATCGAAACCCTATTGGATGTGGTGACGGTCAACCAGCTCACGGCCAACCCGGACATTGGCGGGCAAATTACCGGCAGCGGCGTGCTCAACCTAGCCAATATCCCGGAAGCGCCACCGGAGTTAGATTTCACCATCGAAGCCGCCAATGTCCCTGGGGATGAGGTGTTGGCCCTCTACGATATCCAGCAGTTGCCCTTTAGCCTTGGGGCGGTGGCTGCCCAGACAACGGTTGTGGGCAGCCCGGCCGATTTAGCCACCCGCATCAATGTGCAGGCCCCCACCCTGGCCTACGGCGGTCAGGTCTATCCGGCCCAGGCGACGGCCGTGTTTGCGGATGGGGGGCTAAGGATTCCCCAGGCCCTGGTGCAGGTGGGCGCCGGCAGTTTGACTGCCAGGGGGGATGTGGGGCGCGATCGCTGGCAAGGGGATGTGGTGGCCAACAATGTCAACCTTGAGGCCCTAGGCTTGGCCCCGCTGGGCAGCGTTGATGCGGATGTGGCGGTTTCAGGTCCGTTGCAGGGGGCTGGTTTAAATACGATCCAGGCCCTGGGGGACTATCGGGTTCAGCTAATGGATGGGGCCATCCAGGGCGAGGCGACCCTGCGCAACGGCGGCTGGCAAACCGATGCCACCCTGGCCGCCCTGGGGCTCCGGCAATTTTCTCCCCAGCTGGCGGGCAACACCAGCGGTAGCCTGAGTTTGCAAGGGCGGTTAGATGCCCTGACCTTAGCTGATGTGCGGGCCCAAGGGGATTTAAATTTTTCCGCCGGTCTAGGGGGGCTATCTCCCCGGCTAGCGGGGTTCAACACCCCGCTCACCACTCAGTTTGAATGGTCATCCCAAGAGCTGCGCATTGTGCAAGCAAATAGCGATCAGCTCCAGGCGCGGGGCGTGGTCTCCACCGATGTGGTGGGCAATCAGTTTCGCGGGATTCAAGGGTTTATCCTCGATGTCGATGCCGCTCGCTATCCCCTAGCCCTATTGCCCACCCCAGTGCCCCTGGGTGGTTTTGCCTCGTTCGAGGGGCGCTTCCTGGGCACCCCGACGGCCCCCCAATTAAATGGAAACCTGACCTTAGAGCAGTTTGGTGTGAATCAGGTGGCCTTCGATCCATGGTTGTCGGGCCCCATTAGCTACGGGCCCCAGGCGGGGCTGGCGGTGGACCTGGCGGGGCTGAGTGGGCCCACCATTAATGGATTGGACGATGGCATTGCCCTAAATTTTAAAACGCTCCGCGATTTAGACTTTGATGTGCGTTGGCAGGGGGCAAGGGCCTGGGGGCGGACGGAGGGTGATTTTTTACGCACCAGTTTGCAGGATCTGCCCCTCCAGGCGTTGGCGCTACCGACCGTGGATCGATTGGGCGGTGGTCTGCAAGGGACCCTCTCGTCCCAGGACGACTGGTTGATTGATTTGGCCCGTCAAACCTTTGTGGGAGGCGTGGTGGTAGAACAACCCAGTTTGGGCTATCTCAATGCCCAACGGCTAACGGGGCAGATCACCTATCGCGATCGGCACCTATTTGCAGAACAGGGGGAGCTGATCTTTAATGCCTGTTCCAATCGTCTCAACAATGGCAGTCCCCCCTCTCACTTTTACTGTGTACCCGGTGATACTGCCGATAGTCTCTACCGGTTCAATGGCAATGTTGCCCTAGATACCCTGGCCTACAATGCCAACGTTTCTGTGGAAAATGGAGATGTGGGGGATGTGTTGACAGCCTTGGCCATCAACGATCTGCAGGATCTAATTCAGACATTTCAAGCGCCGCTTGGGGGAGGGGCGCTTCCCCCCGAGCAGGCCACCCAAGAGATTTTGGCCACCCGGTCTGTGGGGGATACCAGTGGTTCATTACAAGACCAGCTACGACGGTTGGCGGAAATTCAAGCCATTCAGGATCAGGCGGCCCTGGCGGAGGCCGAGAATCCGATTCCGCCGTTGGCCCAGTTAACCGGGCGCTTTGATGCTGATGTGACGATCAGCGGCCGTCCCCAAGCACTGCCTAATCTTGAGTTTGATGTGCAAGGTCAGGACTGGCGGTGGGGGCGTGACTTTACCGCCGACCGGGTGATCGCCCAGGGGGAGTTGGCGGACGGTATCCTCACCCTGCAGCCATTACGCATGGAGACTGTCTTGTCCCCGGTGGGCGCTCCTCCCCAGCTGGCGTTTGCCAACCTGGCGGGGACGTTGTCCTTATTGGATCAGGATAGTTCGGGTCTGCAGCTGGTGGCCGAAAGACTACCGATCGCCGCCGTCAGGGATATGTTTAATCTGCCCTTGGGGTTACGGGGAGAGTTTAATGCGATCGCAAACTTTAGCGGCAGCATTGGCAACCCCACCGTTCGTGGGGACGTGGTCCTTGCCAACGGCAGCATTAACAACCAACCCATTGAGCAAGCCGAGGGACTGTTTCTCTACGAAGACGCTCGCCTGTTGCTCAACGGCACCCTGAACCAAGTGAATAATCCGCAACCATTAACCTTGGTGGGGGACATTCCCTATGCCTTTGACTTTATGGCGGTGCGGCCCGCTGATGACAGCATTTCCCTCACCATCGATGTCGCCGATGAGGGATTGGCCCTGCTGAATGTGCTCAATGACCAAGTAAGTTGGGAATCGGGTAAAGGTCGAGTATCCCTGGATGTGGGGGGACGCCTCAGCCAGCCCATCATCACTGGGATCATGGATGTGCAAGATGCGGTATTACGTTCTCCTTTGCTGCCCGACCCCCTAACGGATTTTGTTGGGCGTATTGTTTTTGAAAACGACCAAATTATTGTTCAAAAATTAAACGGCAACTACGGAAATGGCCGCCTGCAGGCCGTGGGGCGTTTTCCCCTAGGGTTTCCCCCGCTCCTAAGCGGCGCTGAACTGGCAATCCTCGGGGATCAAGCCATCTCCCCATCAGAATCGGCCCTGTCCCCCGATGGGGTGTCCCCTGCTGCTGCCGCTGTGGCCGACGCCCCGGCCCAGCACCCATCCGGCGCCCTCACCGTCACCTTAGATGACATTGATTTAGACCTGCGGGGGATCTATCGTGGCCGGGTTAAGGGGCAAGTTGTTGTGGGGGGCAGTTTGTTGGTGGGTGGTCCCCAACTTGGCGGTGTTGTGGAGCTGGCCAATGGCCGGGTCTTTTTGCCCGATGGTAGTACGGACCCGGTGGCCAATAATTTAGAGGAAGAAGCCTCCCCATTTATTCCTCGATTCGACAATCTCAAAATTACCCTGGCAAAAAATATTCAAATTCAGCAAAGCAATCTGCTCAACGTAATTGCCGACGGGAATTTACGCCTGACAGGTCCCCTGCGCCCGTTTCGAGCGATTGAGCCAGAGGGCGAAATTCGATTACGCTCCGGACGCATCAATCTGCTCACTACGACATTTCGTTTAGCCGGTCGAGATAATGTCGCTCGGTTTTTTCCAGATCGGGGGATCGCCGATCCCTTCCTCGATATCAGGTTGCGTACATCTGTTACCGAAACCCAGCAAAGTAATGTGGTAGAAGCCACGGCCTTTGCCACGTCTGAAGTTGCCGATGCGTCGGTCGATCCATTTCGCGCCACCACGGGTCTGGAAACCATTCGCATTCGGGCCAACTATCAAGGGACCGCCAGTAAGCTGCTAGAGAGTTTATTCCTATCTGATATTGGGGATACGGTGATTGAACTGTCCAGCTCCCCCCCCCGTTCTCGCCAAGAAATTATTAACCTGTTGAGCGGCAGCTATGTGGCGGCACTCCAGTCGGGGCAAGGGGTGATCAATTTCTTTGGGGGAGCTTTGCTGACGCGACTGCAGGACTTTATTGGTCGGACCCTTAACCTCAGTGAGTTTCGTCTGTTTCCCGTCACTGGTGCTTCACGATTTTCTAGCGAAGACAACAGCGGGTCTGACCTAGATGTGGCCACCGAAATCGGTTTTGATGTCACCAACAATGTCACCCTATCTATTCTAGAAATCCTCACCGATAGCACACCGACAGAGTTTAACCTGCGTTACCGCCTGACCGATGAGTTCACCTTAAGGGGGACTACAAATTTCGACGATCGCAATCGAGTTTTGTTAGAGTTTGAAACGAGATTTTAAAAGGTGTAATGCACCTATGCCCTAATCGAGGTATTTTTATAGGCTAAAGCCCATAGCTTTATCAAGTTGCCAGTTCCCTCTCCATATAGTGTATCTATACTGATAAATAGCTAAATCAACGAATTAACTCTAAGTAAAGCGCTTAGACCCCATTTATTTTTACGTCCACCGCCCACACCCTATGAATCAGTTTATTTCCCGTCTTACTCGTCCTACCCTAGCGACCCTGCTGATTTTGCTAGGGGGCGGTTTGGCAGCCCCTCGTGTAGAAGCCCAGGCGCTTTTACCCTACACCTTGCCTTTAGATGAGGAGCGACTGACGGCAACGGGACTAAGTCTTGCCCAGGAAGCTGCGCAACTGGCTCAATTCCAGCAATATGACGAAGCCTTGGCGCGTATTCAACTGGCGGCTCAGCTGGCCCCCCAAGATCCCCAAATCTTGACCCTGATGGGCAGTTTGTATCTACAGGTGGGGGATAGTTCGACCGCAGTGACCACCTTGGAAAAGGCGAAGGTGCTCAAGGCCGACGATCCCGTAATTTGGTTCACCTTGGGCTCCGCCTACTTTAGTGAAGCAAAATATTTACAAGCGGCTAATGCCCTGGAAAAAGGTCTGAGTTTTGAGCCGAGTAATCCGGGGGCCCACTTTGACCTAGGCAACGCCTATTACAAGCTCAACCGCTACCCTAAAGCGATTGAGCACTATGAAGCAGCCGTTCGCTATGACGAGATGTTTTGGCCCGCCATCAATAATATTGGGCTGGTGTTTTACGAAATGGGCCAGGCAGAATCAGCGATTGAACAGTGGGAACGCTCCTTAGACGTGGCCCAGGAGGAACCAGAACCAACCCTGGCTATTGCAGTTGCGAACTATGCCGCCAATATGAATCGCCCTGCCGCCATCGAATCAGCCACAGCGGCACTAGAACGGGACAGTCGCTACGCTAATCTGGAATTTTTAGAGGAAAATCTGTGGGGCAATCGATTGCTCGGTGCGACCGAAGCCCTGTTTGATACTCCCGGTCTCCAGGATGTGTTGTCTGGTCTCTAATGGTGAAAGTGATCACAGGGCTGGTACCTAACGCCCTTGTCTAACTAATTTGTAAACCAACCCTACAGTTAGTTAAAAAACAGTATTTTGTACAAAGATAAGGGGGCGCCATTAATGGCGCCCCCTTATCTTTGTATGGTTAGATTAAATAAATTTAATCGATTTGGTTCTTTTGTACTAGTATGACTCTATACAGTCTAAATTGCCTTAAGGTCGCCCACCACTTTGGGGCTCTGATTGCCTTATTGCAGTTACTGGTTAGGGTTAGACTGCTTTGCAACTATGCAATAACATCTACAGATGAGTCTAAACCAAGCGCTAGCAAAACCCGTTTATTCACCAATCATTGCTTTGACATCATCGACAAACTTTTGGTGGTCCACAATGGGTTTTGAAATATAGCCGTCAGCGCCACTCTGTTGTAGAAAGTTCTCCCTATCGCCATCCATGGCGTGGGCGGTCACCAAGATAATGGGGAGTTGGGCGGTGTCGCTATTGGCTTTTAACATCTGGGTAATGCGGATACCGTCCACGGGTTTGCCTTGATAGACACTGTGGGACAGGGACACATCCATTAAAATCACGTCTACTTCGCCGCTGGCGGCAATTTGCATGACTTCATCCACGTTTTCCGTATGTTTGACCGCTAAGCCACCCCGCTTGGTCAAAATCTTGGAGAAAACGCGCGCGTTGATCATGTCGTCTTCCACGATTAAAACCGTTTTCATAGGCATTTCGTTAACACAGCAAAGTTACTATAGCTACTGTCAGTCACTGGTCTGGGAGTCTAGGCCAATGCCGTAGTAGTTTTTCGTTTAAAGAATAATGGAGCTGTGAACGTAGGCGTTCCCAAGTCGATTGAATTCTTTGTTGATTTGGATCTTAACTATTGCGGATCCATGGCGCTTGTGTATAAGGTACAGCATTGGTAAGGCAAAACCACATTCAAGTTAAAACCTAGAGTTTCCTCTATTAAGAGACGATTTTTCTGGATGTGGACAACATATTAGTCACTGCATTTCAGGCAGCTTTCAAGGATACGAAATCATGGCAAACCAGTTAAATGCGTTTTCGGATGAACAAATTGTTGTCACTTCTCTTCATACAGAGGTGCAGCGATCATATCTGGAATATGCCATGAGCGTAATTGTCGGGCGAGCTTTGCCGGACGTGCGTGATGGATTAAAACCGGTGCATAGACGTATTCTCTATGCGATGCATGAGTTGGGGTTAACGCCCGATCGACCGTTCCGAAAATGTGCCCGCGTAGTGGGAGATGTGCTGGGTAAGTATCATCCCCATGGTGATCAGGCGGTTTATGACGCCCTGGTGCGCATGGTGCAGGACTTTTCCACCCGCTATCCGTTGCTGGACGGCCATGGCAATTTTGGCTCAGTGGACAATGACCCGCCAGCGGCTATGCGGTATACCGAAACGCGGTTAGCCCCTGTGAGCCATGAGTCTTTGCTAGGGGAAATTAGCGAGGCCACCGTCGATTTTATTGATAACTTTGACAGTTCTCAGCAAGAGCCCATTGTATTGCCCGCTCAGCTGCCGAACTTGTTGCTTAATGGGAGTTCGGGCATCGCCGTTGGCATGGCCACGAACATTCCTCCCCACAATCTGGGGGAGGTGGTGGATGGTTTGATTGCCATGATCGATCGCCCCACGCTTACGGATGAGGCTTTGTTTAAGTTGATTCCTGGGCCAGATTTCCCCACGGGTGGTGAAATCACAGGCACCAAGGGCATTTATGATGCCTACCGCACGGGGCGGGGGAGCATTCCGGTGCGGGGCATTGCCAGCTTTGAGGAGGTGCAGCCGGGGAAGGGGCGCCAGCGCCGTAATGCCATTGTGGTGACCGAACTGCCCTACCAGGTGAATAAGGCTGGGTGGATTGAGAAAGTGGCGAATTTGGTCAATCAAGGCCGGCTTGATGGGATCGCGGATATTCGGGATGAAAGCGATCGCGACGGCATGCGGGTCGTGATTGAGCTCAAACGGGAGGCCCAACCCCATGGCATTTTGGCCGCCCTGTATAAGATGACGCCCCTGCAGAGCAACTTTGGCGCCATTATGCTGGCCTTGGAGGGGGGGCAACCGGTGCAAATGCCCCTGCGCCACATGCTACAGGCGTTCCTCGATTTTCGTGAAGAAACGTTGGTGCGGCAGTACACCAACGAACTGGAGCGCACCGACCAGCGGTTGCATATTGTGGAGGGGCTGCTCACGGCCCTCGACAGCATTGACGAAGTGATTGAAATTTTGCGGGCGGCCCCCGACGGCACCACCGCCAAAATGGAACTAATGGAGCAGTTTGACCTGAGCGATCGCCAGGCAGATGCAATTTTGGCCATGCCCCTGCGACGGCTGGTGGGTCTGGAGCAGGAAAAGCTGCTGAACGAATTTGATGAGCTATCCACCGTGAAGGAACGGCTGGAGCTGTTGCTCGGAGATCGCAAAGAGCGGCTCAAGTCGCTAAAAAAAGAGCTGAGAAAGCTGAAAAAGGCCTACGGAGACGAGCGCCGCACCCGGTTGCAGTCCGCCAGTGAGCGGGCGGCGGAAGAAGAACGCTTAGCCAATTTGGTGGCGGAGGCCAATGAGGAAGAAACCGTGGTGGAGTTCACCCGCAAAGGCTATGCTCGCCGGGTTTCGCCCCGGGCTTACCAGCGGCGCCAGGGGAAACAGGAGGCGCTTCCCACCAAGCTGACGGAGCTGGACGATGTCACCACCCAAACCGAGTTTGCCTCCACGGCCCAGGCATTTTTGGTGTTTTCCCGCGATGGTAAGGCCTATAGTTTAGGCATTAACGAGGTGCCCTTAGCCCAGCGACAATCCAAGGGTCAGCCCCTGGTGAATTTATTGCCCGATGCCATTGGCAACGATCCGGGGGCGATTTTGCCACCGATTTTGCTCAGTGATGCGGTGATGGCGCGGCAGGTGATTTTAGTGACGGCCAATGGCAAGATTAAGCGTTTACCGATGACGGAGTTTGAATCTATTACGGCCCGTGGACTGCTGGCCATTAAGCTCAAACCTGGGGATCATTTGGCCTATGCCGTAGTGGCCGATTTAGAACAGGACCTCATGCTGGCATCTTCCGGTGGTCGTCTATTGCGGTTTGCCATTGATCGTGACCAGTTGCCGGACACTAGCCGAAATTCCCAAGGGACCCAAGCGATTCGGGTGATTAAGGGGGAATCGGTGGTGGGCTGTGTGCCGATTAAGAATAATAGCAAAGTGTTATTGATGTCTATCAAAGGCTATGCCAAACGGATGCAGGTGGCGGCGATCAATCGCAGTAGTCGGGGGGGGATTGGTTCCCAGTCGTTCAAATTTAGTCAGAACAGTGACCAGTTGACCACCCTTGTGGTGGTGCCAGGGGCGGCTGACTTTACGGTGATGACCAGCAGCGATCGGGCGGCGCGGTTAAAAATTGACCGAGTGCCGCTGCAGGGGCGTAGTCAACCCTGCGATCGCATGCTTACCCCTGCCCGAGGTGAAACCATTACCGATATCCTGGTATCTGTGGTGGAGCAGGGTTAGGAAGCAAACGTGGCTGAGGTTGTTATCGACAACGTTTACAAAACATTTCCCCGTCAGGCATCGGACGCTAAGCCAGCGACGGTGCTCAAGCGCATTTATCTCGATGTCAAAGACGGGGAGTTTATGGTGCTGGTGGGCCCCTCGGGCTGTGGCAAAAGCACGCTGCTGCGTCTAATTGCCGGATTGGAAAGCATTACGGGGGGCACCATCGCCATTGGCGATCGCTCGGTGAATGCCCTCGCCCCGAAACAGCGGGATGTGGCCATGGTTTTCCAAAGCTATGCCCTGTATCCCCATTTGAGCGTCTACGACAATCTAGCCTTTGGCCTGCGGCGCACGGTCAGCGATTTGCCTGGGATAACCCGCGGGCAACAGCTGCTGTTTGGGGCGACACGGCTATTGCCGCCGGGGTTTCACTATTGGCCCGAGCGGGAACAGGCCATTGCCAAACGTGTGAAGGCCATTGCCGAGATTTTGCAGATTACGCCCCTGCTCAAGCGGTTGCCAAGGCAGCTATCTGGCGGGCAAAAACAGCGGGTCGCCCTGGGGCGAGCCATGGCCCGCAACCCCCAGGTGTTTTTAATGGATGAGCCCCTGTCCAATTTGGATGCCAAGCTGCGGACCGAAACCCGTGCCCAAATTGTGGCCCTACAGCGGCGGCTAGGCACCACCACCATCTATGTCACCCACGATCAGGTGGAAGCCATGACCATGGGCGATCGCATTGCGGTCATGTCCGAGGGGGTAATCCAGCAAATTGCGGCCCCGCTCGAACTGTACCGATACCCGGCCAATCGATTTGTGGCCTCGTTCATTGGGTCGCCACCGATGAATTTTCTCACCGTGCAGGTGCAGGCCCCCCTAACGCTGGTGCATCCTGCCTTTCGCCTCACGGTGCCCAGCCATTGGGAATCCGTGTTAGCCCCCTACGGTGGCCGCCCCTTAACCCTGGGCATTCGTCCAGAGCATTTGCGCCTGGCGGTGCCCGCTCCCAAACATCTGGCGGTGACCGTGCAGCGCACAGAGGCCTTGGGCAGTGAAACCTATGTGAGCGTCAATTTAGATGATGTGCCCGACGGGAACGAAGAGAAGACTCTTTTAGCTCGCCTGGATGGCACTGAGGAGGCTGTTCCCAAGCTAGGCGATCAGTTGGTCTTGGGGATTCGCATCGAGCACATCCATTTATTTGACCCAGAAACGAATATTGCCTTGAATCCTGGGGTATAAGCGTGGGGGGATAAACAAATACCCACCCGAACCTGGGTGGGTAAGAGACAAGATTAAGGTTGTGTGTACAGGGGCTGGCCGTTTACTTCTTGTTCCAGCGCAGGGCTAACCCAGCTAATGCTGCGATCGCAATCCCAGAGGTGGGTTCAGGCACTGATGTCGGTGTATCCTCATCGGGTTCTGAAATACGAATACCAAAATTTGTAATCGTTACCAGGGCACGTCCCCCTTCATTGTCTCCCGTGCCAATGTTGAACCCAAAAATCTCGTCGGCGTTTACAGATACCGTCGTCGAACCGCGCTGGCGCACCTCGCCGGCACTGTCGCTAAGTTGGTTGAATGGACTGTCTGGCAGTACTTCAGGGGGCAAGTCGCTAACAAAGTAGCCAAACAAATCAAAGGCTGGGCCTAGGGAGTCTTCGGTGGCATATTCCCAATCAAAAAAGAGCTCACCCGTATCCGGCACGGTCACATACAACGCAGTGAAGCTGTCCCGGCAAAGCAGTGAAACGAAATTGCTGGGAGCTGTGCCACAGGTCAATCCAAACTGCTCCAAATACTCTGACTGGTTACTACCCAGCAGAGTTAGGGCATCAGGGTCGCTAAATTCTACCGAGCCATTGAACGGGGCCAGTTGCTCCTGAAACTCCCGTACAGCATCTTCATCAACGTTGGGGGAAAAAATAGGACTGCTATTAAAAAGTTCCCATTCCCCAGGAGCAAAGTCACCAGTAAATCCTTGAGCGATTGCCATCTGAGCGGTTGCAGTAACCACAGCCGTCGATGCAAAGAATGCGCCTAAAACAGTTTTAAAAATGGCCTTTGCCATCGTATCCCGTAAGTAAAAAACCTTAACCTTATTGCTCTTAACAAAGGGTTAGTAGACCTAACCGGAAGATGACCTGATATACGTACAAAACAATCGGTATCTGGATACAACTCAGATTGATTTGCCGTTACACCGAATATAGTCGTTTCAATTTCGAACGGCGGCTTGGAGTTAAAGCGTTTACCAAAACAATATGCTGACTACGGCTTTGTTAAGGTTGGTTGATGCTGGTTTAGCAAGTTCGGATAAAGCCTAAGCAATTGTTAGCAAAACCGAAACTTGTCATCCGTAGTTTTGACGTTTTTTAGGGTGCTGCCTACGTCATTTATATGACTTGCGGTTGCCATAACTCATTTGAAACCAGTCACGTTGTCTGTAAATCCACCGATCTATTTGTTGATATAGTCACATTGTTCTTAACTCCTGTACATAAAAATGTTGCGCAGTATATCTACCTATCAATAATTTTTCAGGTGTCTTAACCGATTAGCCTCAGCCCCTGTAGTGTGTAGTCTCAATAGAGCTTAAACATTGAAGTGACAGACTATGGGACAGCATCGGGACAGTAAACGAATTGGCTTGCTCACCAGCGGTGGTGACTGTGCAGGGTTAAATGCCGCGCTACGGGCGGTTGTGCATCGAGCCCATAGCTATGGATGGGATGTTTTGGGCATTTCTCGGGCCACCCAAGGTTTAATGGCCCGCCCGCCGCAATATGTGGAATTTGATATCTCTAGCACCCACAATCTGTTGTTGGCGGGGGGCACAGTGTTGGGAACAACGAACAAGGGCAATCCCTTCGATTTTCCATTGCCCGATGGATCTACTTGCGATCGCTCCCAGGAGATTATTGATGGCTATCACCTACTGGGTTTAGATGCCCTGATCGGCATAGGCGGCGATGGCAGCATGGCCATACTACGCCGTTTGGCCCAACAGGGAGGGCTAAATCTCGTAGGTATTCCCAAAACCATCGACAACGATTTGGGGTCTACGGAGCGTTCCATTGGCTTTGATACGGCGGTGAATATTGCCACCGAAGCCTTAGACCGTCTGCACTTTACGGCGGCTAGCCATTCTCGGGTCATGATCTTAGAGGTGATGGGCCGAGATGCGGGCCATATTGCCCTGAATGCAGGCATTGCTGGCGGTGCGGACATTGTTCTAATTCCTGAAATTCCCTATAGCATCGAGAGTATTTGCCAGACCATTAAGGGACTCAAGCGTAATTTTGCCACCATCATTGTGGCGGAGGCGGTGTGTACCGAATCCGGAGAAAAAGTAACCCAAACCAACCGGTTAGGCCAATGTCGCCTGGGGGGAATTGGAGAATA
This sequence comes from Leptothoe kymatousa TAU-MAC 1615, assembly GCF_018739865.1. Lineage (GTDB taxonomy): Bacteria > Cyanobacteriota > Cyanobacteriia > Phormidesmidales > Phormidesmidaceae > Leptothoe > Leptothoe kymatousa. The sequence continues at coordinate 1,102,511 of NZ_JADOER010000004.1, forward strand.
TTTAGCGGAGCAAATCACTGAAAGTATTGGCGCGGAAACCCGAGTAACGGTCTTGGGCCATGTGCAGCGGGGCGGGACGCCGTCTCCGTTGGATCGGGTTTTGGCCACCACCTTTGGGGTGGAGGCTGTGGATCTGATTGCGGCCGAAAAGTACGACCATATGGTGAGTTGGCAAAATCGCCAGGTGGTTCATGTGCCCATTGCTGATGCGATCGCAGAATATCGTGCCGTCAACCCGGCCGATACGCTGGTGAAAACTGCCCGGGGCATGGGCATTTGCCTAGGGGATGTTGCCTGTCAGGTGGTTGACCAGCAGGTGCGATGCGACGGCCAGGTGTTAGCCCAGGCAAGAGTCTAAGGTCGTGGAGAAGTCGGTGGCCCTAATTCCTGCTGCCGGCTGCCTAATTCTCTATGAATGTAAGCTTCTGTTAACCAATGGCATGATTGCGCAGTTCACGATAGACAATGACCCAAAGGCATTGGGGCGATCTCGGCTGTTTCTGCGTGCCACGTACTCAGTTCTAATCCCGTTGTTAATGCCAGCTTTTTGTCTGTCAGCACGTATGCGTGCCCTATTTTATGCAGTTTGCTAAATCGTTGACGTCTTCCCAAGATGATACCCAAGAAAAAATCCTTGGGGCGGCCCAGCGATTATTTGCCCGGCGTGGCTATGGGGGGACCACCACTCGCGATTTAGCCCAGGCCGCAGGGGTGGCAGAAGGTACCTTATTTCGCCACTTTGAGAATAAAAAAGCCATTTTAGTGGAGGTGGCCACCCGTGGATGGGTCGACCTGCTTACGGAGCTACTCACGGAGCTGAGTGAAATGGCAAACTACAAGGCGATTGCCAAGGTCATGCGCAAACGCATGCTCAATCTGTCTGCCAATACCGACATGCTCCGGGTGTGCTTTATGGAGGCTCAGTTCCATCCGGAGTTGAGGGAGCGGGTGCAGGCCGAGGTGATTGAAAAAATGACCGATGTGGCCGAGGCCTTTTTCCAAACGGCGATGGATCGCGGCACCTACCGCCCGATGAATCCCCGGGTGGTGGCTCGAATTTTCCTAGGGATGTTTACCATTGCTGGGTTTAGCCAGGTCACCCTAGCCGATGAGGCCAGTTCAGCCCAGGATATGAAAGAACTGGCGGAAACCCTGGCCGATATTTTTCTCAACGGTGTGTTGGCCAATGTTGATGCCTAGTTTTGTCGGCGTCCTTCCAACTGATTCAAATCCTCTTTGTTGACCCGGTAAGCGGCGCCAAAGCCCAGCACGAATTGTCCCGTTTGGGGTTTTAGACAGAACAGTTGAAAATCTGACAGCTCTTTCATCATTCCAATGACGGGGCCAAACTGCTGTTCAAATCGCTGGATGAGTCCATGCCATTGTGCGGTCTCGCGGGGGAGCGCTTCGGCGGTGCATTCGTAGGTGAGACGCCGTCGGGCAAAAATTTCCTTGGTGGCCGCTTCGTCTTCTAGCATGAGCACGCTGGCTCGACCGGTTTGTTTTAGGTTGTCGGTGTGGGCCGATAATCCACTGATGTAAATATAAATGGATTTATCCGGATCTATTAAAAAAGGGGCATAGCTTGCTTGGGGAATGCCGTCGCTGCTGGCCGTGCTTAAGACGATACTGCGAAATTTACTCGGAAACGCTTGATAAAGCTCAGTGACACGATTGAGATCAGCCATGGTTTTAGCGATCGCAACAACTCAATACAAGTCGTTGCTGATGGTTAGAGATGAACGAATTTACAGACGGGCCCCATAGACCCCACACCTGCAAATGAAATCATAGTTTGGATCAGCAACGCCCGGTAAAATACTCAAGCTAGTTAACTAAACACAACACCATGGTTCGTCGCATTATTCAAACCGAAAGTGCTCCTGCCCCCGTTGGCCCTTACAACCAAGCCATCGTCGCTGCCGGTGAAATGGTTTTCGCCTCTGGCCAAATTGCCCTGGATCCTAAAAACGGGACCCTCGTGGGCGAAGGTGACGTCGCTGCTCAAACAAAACAATGCCTAGATAACCTGAGCGCCGTTTTAGCCGCTGCCGGGGCCACCATGGAGAATGTGGTGAAAACATCGGTTTTCTTAAAAGATATGAATGACTTCGCCACTATGAATGGCGTATATGCCACCTACTTTGATGAAGCAACTGCCCCTGCCCGTGCCTGTGTTGAAGTAGCCCGCTTACCCAAAGACGTTTTAGTCGAAGTTGAATGTATTGCCGTACTGTAAAGTTGACGATTCGATTTTGGCGCGCTAACGTACACATATCGACGCAAAAACGTTTCTAAGTTTTTACCCATGCAGTCCAAGTTTTTTCACTTTTGGTTTATCCAGGTTCACCGGCATTGAACCCTGGCGTTAGCATGGGAAGCCGGTGAACCGCAGAGTGCAAGCTCTGCGGTTTTGTTTTTTCTACCTACCTCTTACGTTCATGATTGTTTGCTACAGCTGGCAATTTACATTTTTCTTTTTTACGCCACCACCGGGTAGGTAGCGTTAGTTTTACTGTACTGACTTGCCCGGAACCTCTACAGGTTGCGGGCTTTTTGTTTTCTACTATTTCCTCTTTCTAGACCCATGAATGACGCCAAACTTGTTACTAAAACCCATCTAGATCACACCAGTGAAATTGCCATCACGCCAACTATTTCCGTGGGTGGCAACGAGCTATTCATCGTGGGTGGCCCCTGTTCCATCGAGAGTATGGCCCAGATGGAAACCATTGCCCAAGCCCTGCGGCAGGCACCGGTGCAAGCTCTGCGGGGCGGCATCTATAAGCCTCGCACCTCTCCCTATGCCTTCCAAGGCATTGGCGATGTGGGGCTAGACATTCTGGCCGCTATCCAACAACGCCATGGGCTGCCCATCATTACTGAGGTGATGGCTATCCATCAAATTGATAAGCTGGCCGCCCATGCCGATGTGTTGCAGGTGGGCAGTCGCAATATGCAAAACTTTGATTTGTTAAAAGCATTGGGTTCTGTGGATAAACCCATTCTCCTCAAACGAGGACTAGCGGCCACGGTAAATGAATTTGTGATGGCGGCAGAATATATCGCCAGCCACGGTAATACCAACATTATTCTTTGTGAGCGCGGCATTCGTAGCTTTGATAGCTATACGCGCAATGTTTTAGATCTTGGCGCCGTGGTTGCCCTCAAGCAACTTACCCACTTACCTGTGCTCGTAGATCCTAGCCATGCTACGGGCAAACGCGAATTGGTTGCGCCCTTAGCGCGAGCGGCCATTGCCGCTGGGGCAGACGGACTCATGATTGAGTGCCATCCGCAGCCGGAAAAATCTATCAGTGATGCTAGACAAACCATTGATTTGGATGCCATGCAATCACTTATCAATAGCTTAAAACCATTGGCTCAAGCGGTTGGACGCTCCATTGGGGAAGTTGTCCCGGCGGCCCATAGCCCCATGCCATCCATCTCGATGTGATGGGCGTTCTCCCCCATCATCCATGCTATGAATTAGCCGCTCCGTAGTTTCCCCACTAGCGAAACTACAGAGCGGCTTATGTATGCAATTGCAGCCGTTGCCGATATGGATAGGCAACAAGTAAGCCAACTTTTTACGTATGGAGGTGTGGCAGATTAAACCATTGCAAAAACCAGCAATGCCAATTCAACTAATTTAAATTTATGACCCGGCGTAACCTTGCTTAAGTAAAGCTATCTTTAAGCTTTCTAAAAGTCTGGGTTTAGCCTATGGAATAATACGCAGGATTAGCCAGGTATAGAATACAGTTTTTTGATAATCCGAGGGTCAAAGATTAAACCTAGGATAAACACCTGCTTCAGCGCAAACATTCGATAGCATTCCATTGTCTACAACCTATCGAAGCCATTCGAGGGTGTTCTTATTCTTGAACTTTGAAGAGTCTTGTTGACAACTGTTCTGATTCCTGGGGAACCCAGTTGTTGATTAAGGTACGGGGGTGTGTAGCTGTTACTGTTTTTCAAGACTTTATCATTCATGCTGTTGCTGATTGGGAGGCTGAATGGGTCTGTAAGCATAGCTAATTGCCTGAATCTTACAGATAATGCCATTCCACGGATCAGCAATGCCTAATTCACATTCAGGTTAAAACTGAGGGTTTGGGCTCCAGTTCGAGCTACCTATTTAAGTAAGATTCTGATGCATTATCAGAAAAAATTATTTTATTTTTGGAGATGCCTGAGGTGAAACGCAAGCATTTTGTAAGGGGGATACCTGCTGTCGCAACACTCTCAGTCTTAGCAATTCTAGGTCTGAAAAATTTTGCTGTTGATTTCGATCAATATAGAAGCTATAGCGCTCTAATTTCAGATCAGTTGGTCAATGAGGCAGCTGTTCAGCTATCGCTGCAAAATATTCGCTACACGATTTCTCAAAATGACCAGTCATTAAATGTCGCTCTCCTAGAAGCGGAAAAAGTTCAGACGCAACTAACTGCGCAAATTCCGCCGTCAGTTTCAGCCAATGATAGAAATCGATTAGAACGGCAGCTAGAGTTTAATACTGAACTCTTAGCGGAAAAACGTCAGCTGATTGAAACCCTTGAAAAGCACCACGCAGAGGTGAGAAAAGCCCTAGACCAAGAAGCCAACTTATTGGAAGGACTCAATGGCAATCTCCGGCTAGAAGTGGAGGCATTGCTAGATGACTTATCGCTCTATGCGGTTACCAGTAACGAGCAACTGATTGTTGATATCAATACAAAACTGAGACGTTTAGAAAACAGATTGGGGCCTTCGGCGACCCAGAGGCAGATGACCCAGTCGGCTCAAATGATTTTGATCAATAAGCCTGTGGCAGACCAGTTGGTGGGCCAGGTGTTTGATTTACCGTTAACTAATAATATTCGAGCGCTAGAAAAACAGTTCGCCGATATTCAACAAACGACCCGAACCCGCGTAGAACTATATCGCAGCTTTATTTATATTTTGCTGTTTGTCAGTTTAGGGGTGGTCTCTTTTTGGGTTATCAATCGCCTACGCAGCTCTAGCCAGCATACTGTTAAAGTGCTGGAGAGTATTACCGATGCCTTTATTGCCGTTGATCGTCAATGGTCGATTACCTACGTCAACGCCCAGGCTGCAGATATTCTCAAGCGAGATATTTCCGGATTACTTGAACAAAATTTTCTGAAAGTTTTGCCAGAATCTTTAGCAAAACGTTTTACTGAGCAATACCATGATGCCGTTGCCAAAAAAATAGCGGTGATTAGTTTTGAAGCCTACTATGAACCCACCCGGCGTTGGCTGATGATTCGGGGCTATCCCGGTATTGAGGGACTATCGATTTTTTGGCAAGACATTACCGAACGCAAACAGGCGGAAAAGAAGCTACTAGAGCTAAACCGAGACCTTGATGGTCGGGTTAAAAATCGCACAGCTCAATTGGCCAGTGCCATGGAAGAGGCTGAATCAGCTCGGGTCAAAGCCGAAGATGCCAACCGTTCTAAGAGTGAGTTTTTGGCCAATATGAGCCACGAGTTGCGGACGCCTTTGAATGCCATCATTGGCTACAGTGAAATGTTGGAGGAAGACGTTACTAGCATTGGTGAAGACGACTTTGTGCCCGATTTGAAAAAGATTCAAGGGGCCGGTAAACATCTCCTTGGTTTGATCAATTCGGTGCTCGACCTATCGAAGATTGAAGCCGGTCGTATGGAGCTATTTTTAGAAGATATTTCTATTCAAACAATTACCAAAGATATTGTTGGCACGATTCAGCCCCTAGTGCAAAGAAATGGCAATAAACTGTTTGTGTCTTGTCCGGACGATATTGGCACAATTTATGCCGATCAGGTGAAGTTGCGACAGAGTTTAATTAATTTGTTGAGCAATGCTTGTAAGTTTACGGAAAATGGTGAAATCACGTTGACCATTAAGCCGACTAGCATTACGACCCAGGCAGGGACTCAGGAGAATTCTTTGCAGTTTGTGGTGGCTGATACGGGTATTGGCATGACACCTGAGCAAATGAGTAAAGTGTTTCAGGCGTTTACCCAGGCCGATACCTCCACAACCCGTAAATATGGGGGAACTGGTTTAGGCTTAACCATCACCAAGCAGTTTATCTCTATGATGGGAGGTGATGTTTCTGTGGATAGTGTGCCTGGCGAAGGGACATCCTTTGCGATTACGATTCCCAGAACTGTCCATGCCCATAGCTCCTCCGAAGACACCTTTTTTGCGCCACCATTGCCCCTAAGCGATCGGGCCGCTGTTTCTGCTCTATATGAAATATCAGGACAGTCGTCGGAAAAGACGGTTTTGCTCATCGTCGTCGATCAGCACACCCGCGATCGCTTACAGATTTGGTTAAACGATGCCGGGTATAAAGTCGTCTGCGCTATGGATAAAAAGCAGGCGATTGCCCTTGCCCAAGAACTACTGCCCGACGCCATTTTGCTGGATGGCATGATTCCACAAAAGTCTAGAAACTTGCTGGTGGAGAGATTCAGAGCCAAAGCGCCCCTAGCTCAGATCCCGATAATTTTGCTGTCAACAGCGGAAACGTCGGCTCAAGAGGAGCATTTTGGCATTGATGATTCTCTGGATCGACCGCTTAAGCCCATGGAGGTACTAAATGTACTAGGTGCCCATTTACCCAAACCAGCAGGGCCTAAGGTGCTAGTGGTGGAAGATGATTTGAATGCGCGGGAGATTTTAGGACGATTGTTGCAACAGGCGGACTGGACCGTGGTTCTCGCCGCCAGTGGACCCCAAGCATTTGACTATCTTCAGCACACCATGCCCGATGTGATTGTGCTGGATTTGATGATGCCTGGCATGGATGGATTTGAATTTGTGCGGCTTTTACATCAATCGCCTAGGTGGAGCACTATTCCGATCATTGTTGTAACTGCAAAAACCTTAACGGCCAAAGACCAGCAACGTTTGAAGGGGGTTGTCCGGGTCTATCAGAAGGCTGATTTCAACCGCCAAGAATTACTCAGCGAAGTGAGGTCGATGATAGCTTCTCGGGTAAATAGTACGCCCATGGCTAGCTGAGTTTGGCCTGTGGCCGCCCTTTACTGAGGGTACCGGTGAACGGCTTGGTCAACGGGCCATGACGGTGAAAAAACTCAGGGACCGCGGGCACGCCTGAAATCGTTAATGGCTTGGTAGCATGCTGCGCCTTGTTTGGTGGCCGCAAAAGCACGATATTTATGACCACTATTGACGAATAACAGTCCTATGAATGTATTTAACTATGAACGATTACCTTCCGGAACTAATCCCCCTAGGCGAGCATCTTTATAAAGAAGTTTTGCTGTTTCTGAAATTTAGCAATGGCAAAAATACGATGGCACAACCTTTAAATATCACTAGCTGTTTAAAGGTGTCATTAATTTATGAATATCTCAATATTTTATACCGTTAGCCAGCCAATAGGTTGAATCTTTATTGTAAGGGACAGGATAAGACTTCAGTGTTTGTTTATCAGTATGGCGCTACCACAGTATCTTTTTACTGCGTCTCATGTCGATGGTTTATAGATCAATTCATTTCTCTTTTTGAGGGTGAAGCATCAATGGGGCAGAGGTGGATGTATGGTGACCGCAACTTTACCCATGTGGTTAATCATCAACGCGTTGCCGATAGCTTGTCAGTCAAGTTAATGACCACTCTCCTTATATAGATAAGAATTTAGGAGGAATGTTAGTGAATCGAGACTCTCTACTTCAAGGGACAGGGGTAGCCGTTGCTTTTCTACTTCTAACTGTCTTAGGGATTAAGGGCAAATCCGTTAATGTTAGCCAGTATCAACGGTACGCAGATTTAATATCGAGCCAAGTTGAAAGTGATACTGAAGTTGAGCTGGCCTTGCTCAAAGAGCGCTACACGATTTTGAGAAATGATGAACCGCTTGAGGAAGCTCTGGCGGAAGAGCTAGCTATCCAGGAAGAGCTAGCTAGGGATGTACCTGCTTTTGTTCCTAAAGACGACCAGGTTAAATTGAAAAATTTGATCAGTCGTGATGCCCAATTTCTCCAGGAAAAAACGGAATTGGTAAACCAATTTCAGGAGACCAATGGGGAACTACAAAATGCTCTGGTACAGTTGCCTAGCTTAGTCAATGAATTAAAAAATACCAGTGACGCGGATCTGGAGAAGCTGATTGATGATGTTTTGATTTACATCATGGCCACCGACGAGCAGCTGGTGTCCAGCATTGAAAACGAGCTAAAAGTTGTTAAAGCCAAGCTCAACGCTGGGGAGTTCTCCAGCGCTAAGGATGTCGCTCAGGTGGTTCAGCTCTCCCAGATGGTGCTGGATAATAAACCGGTTACTGATGCGTTAGTCGATCAGGTGCTTAATTTGCCCCTAACTCAAAACATTCGTGAGTTAGAGAATGTTTTTGACCAATCTAGTCGAGCCGCATTTAGGCAAGCTGCCCTATACCGCAACCTTGCCTATTTAGTGGCCTTGTCCCTGATTGGTGTGATTGCCTATACCCTCGTGGCTCGACTGCGGCAGTCCACACAGCGTACCACCAGCGTCCTGGAAAATATTACCGATGCGTTTGTGGCGGTGGATCGTGGCTGGAAGGTCACTTACGTTAATGCCCAGGCGGCTGAAGTTTTGAAGCGTAATATTCAAGGGCTGCTAGAGCAAGACTTTTGGAAGATTTTTCCAGAGTCATTGGGTCTGCGCTATCAGCAGCAATATCGTCGGGCCATGGCTGAGCAGACGGTGGTGAGTTTTGAGACTTACTATGCGCCGACCCAACGGTGGTTGCAAGTGCGAGGCTATCCGGGGCGTGATGGTCTATCTCTGTTTTTGCAGGACGTGACAGAGCGTAAGCAGGCAGAAGAGCAGCTAATGGAATTAAACCGTGACTTGGATAGCCGAGTGCAGGACCGCACCACCAAGTTAATGAAGGCGATGGAGGAGGCCGAGGAAGCCCGGGTTAAGGCGGAAGATGCTAACCGTTCTAAGAGTGAGTTCTTGGCTAATATGAGCCACGAGCTGCGCACGCCCCTAAATGCCATTATTGGTTACAGCGAAATGCTGGAGGAAGAGGCGACGGATGTGGGTGAGGAAGATTTTGTTCCGGATTTGCAAAAAATCCAAGGGGCTGGCAAACACCTGTTAGGGCTGATTAATTCGGTGCTAGATCTCTCCAAGATTGAAGCGGGACGGATGGAGCTATTCCTCGAAGAGTTCTCGATTAAAGGGTTGGTGGATGATATTGCCGGGACGATTACGCCGGTGGCCCATAAAAATAATAATCACCTGTCGGTCTTTTGTCCTGCAGACATTGGTAGTTTGCATGCGGATCAAACGAAGCTGCGCCAAAGCTTGTTTAATCTATTGAGCAATGCCTGTAAGTTCACTGAGAATGGTGACATTACGTTGACTGTGGAAGAGGTCTCTACGGTCGATGAGGAGATCTACGATGGTCCTTGGCTCCGTTTTATTGTCAGTGACACTGGCATTGGCATGAAGGACGATCAGATCGAAAAGATTTTCGATGCGTTTACCCAGGCGGATGCATCGACGACTCGAAAATATGGTGGCACTGGATTGGGGCTAGCGATTACCAAACAGTTTATCAATATGATGGGCGGTGATATTTCGGTCGAAAGTGTTAAGGGGCAGGGAACTACATTTTCTCTGTTGATTCCGCAGACGGTGAAATCGTTGAATCCTAAGGGCAAGACATTTTTTGCCCCTGCGCTTGCGACTGAAGGGGACGCGCCGATAGTGTCCAGTGGTTTGGTGAACCAGTCGAGCCAAAAAACGATTTTGGTGATTGATGATGACCAGGATGCGCGCGAGATTTTGCGTCGTTCCCTTGATGAAGCGGGGTATAACGTAGTCTGCGCCTCTAATGGGGAACAGGGATTGGCCCTGGCGGAAGAATTATTGCCAGATGCGATCACGTTGGATGTGATGATGCCGCAAATGGATGGCTGGTCAGTGCTAAGACAGCTCAAAGAAAAGCCGACTGTTGCGGATATTCCTGTGATTCTGTTGTCGATTGTAGATGATCGGCCCATGGGGCATAGTCTAGGTGCTGCAGACTATTTAACCAAGCCTATCGATCGTCGACGTTTACTGGGGGTATTGGAGGCCCACCTTTCGGATCAGCCATCACCTACGATTTTGGTGGTGGAGGATGATGTTAATGCCCGTGAAATTATGGGGCGGTTTTTGCAACGTCAGGATTGGACAGTGGACTTGGCGTCTAATGGACGCGAAGCCCTGCAATATCTAGATGGAACGACGCCGGATTTGATTGTGTTGGATCTGATGATGCCTGAAATAGATGGGTTTGAATTTATTCAGATGTTGCGGCAAAATCCTGACTGGCAAGATATTCCTGTGATTGTGGTGACAGCCAAGGCTTTAACAGCTACTGATCAGCAGCAATTGGAAGGTGTGGCAAGGGTGTATCAAAAGGCCGATCTCAATCGCCAAGAGTTGCTAAGCGAGCTGCAGGCGGTGGTGTCGGGGAAGACGGTTTCGATTCCTAATAGTGCGACAGATACAGTTTCTAGTACGGATAGGGTGTCCAGTGCATCTGATTAACCCGGTAGTAATTGGAGGCTGAGGTTAATTAAGGGGATTATGGCAAAAATTTTATTGGTTGAAGATAACGAGCTTAATCGGGACATGCTGAGCCGACGCCTTCGTCGCCGTGGCTATGAGCTGTCGATTGCGGTGGATGGTGCTGAAGCAATTGCGATCGCGGCCGCCCAATCCTTTGATCTCATCCTGATGGACATGAGTTTACCAGTGATGGATGGATGGGAGGCGACACGTCGTCTAAAGGCTCAACCCCATACCCAAAAAATTCCCATTATTGCGTTAACCGCCCATGCCATGCGGGGCGATCGCGATCAGGCCCTCGCGGCAGGCTGTGATGACTATGACACCAAGCCCATTGATCTAAAGCGATTACTGGGTAAGATCAAATCATTCTTATCATCAGAGCAGCTGGCGGATGCTTCCGATACGCCAAAGCCCATCGTCAAAGCGCCCCCAGCGTCTACGGCGCCAGTGGTTCCCATCAAACCAGTGACCACAACTCCAGCCGTGGTGCAGCCGGTGAGGTATCCAGAACAACCCATTGCCGCCGAAGCCTGGTTGCCGTTGGATCAACGTTCTCCTGAACCACCCGCTGCCCCAATTCAGGATGACCCCTGGGGGACGCCCGGTCTTTCCGATCAGAACTCTTGGGGACCCCCGGTTCAATCCACCATTGTTGTTTCTGATAATGAATCGGCTACCCCGCTGGCGACGGACGGCGTACAGCGATTGGATCAGCCTGCGGCTAACTCCGTAACCTCGGAAGCAACTACCGCTGATAACCAAGAACCCTTGATCCCAGCTGCGGTTGAAAAAGCAAACAACATTTTCAGCGGTTTGCCTATTCTGGTGGTGGACGACAACGAAGACAACCGCGATATGTTGAGTCGTCGCCTCACGCGTCGGGGCTATGAATCCGTGGTGGTAGACAGCGGTGAAGCGGCCCTGGCTTACATTGCCAGACATCCTGAAGTGGCCCTGGTGCTGCTCGACATTATGATGCCGGGGATTGATGGCATTGAAACCCTTAAGCGTCTGCGTAAGACCTACTCTAGAAACGAGCTGCCGGTGCTGATGGTGACGGCCAAAGCCCAAAGTGATGATATGGTGAGGGCCTTTGAACTAGGGGCCAATGACTACATCACCAAGCCCATCGATTTTGCCGTTACCCTGGCCCGAGTTGAAACCCAGCTAGCGATTGTCAAAGCCACAAAAATACAACAGCCTACCCCAGAGGCTGCTGCGCCCCTGCGTCCTGTGGCGTCTTCTCCCCCCACGGCGCTCAAGCCTCCCTCTTCGTCTTCAGTGGTTGCGCCAGCGGAGCCAGCGGCGGCGGCCAACATTAGCCTGGTGCCTAAAAACAGCTTCTCTCGGTTTGCGGCCGATCGCTATCAGGTCCAGTATTTCCTAAGGCAAGAGCCCCTGGGGCCCCTGTCCATTGCCCTGGATAAACACACGGACTCCTTGGTGCTGTTGCAAACCCTGAAGGCCTATTCCCAAGACACCGCCGATCTCTTACGGCGGGTGATGGAAAAAGAAACAGAAGCTTTTCAGCCCCTCCGTTCTTTGTTCCCAGGGTATACCTATGGCCAGGTAGACAATACGTTTTATATTGTCCATGGGTTGGGTAAAAACTTTAGCCAAGACCAGTTGCTGCAAGCAAAGCTGCAAAAGCCTTGGTCGTTGGAGTCTGTTTTATTGTTGATGGACCGCCTGCTAGAGCAGGTGAGTGTTTTCCATCGCCATAACCAGGTCCATACCGGGCTGCGGGATGATTGTTTTATCCAAACCCAAAACTGGGAAACCATGGGCCAGTCTATGGTGCTGGTGGATAGCGGTTTGGGTAAGCGGGTCATGATTGGCGTCAGTCAGCAGTCCGCTGAATATCGTAAGCAATTGCTGATGCAGCGAGACTATCAGCCCCTAGAGCAGCGCATTGCCCGCCCCGTTATGAGCAGCGACATCTATGCCCTGGGGTTGATTGGTCTCCAGGCGTTGACAGGGCAATCCATTGATCAGTTGACGTTGCCCAGCGTGAGTGGCGAGCTGCAGTGGCGTGGGTTTGCCGCAATTCCAGACCCCATTGCTGACTGGTTTGAACAACTGATTCATCAAAGTCAGAATAAGCGATTTGGCCATGCGATGGCGGCGCGGAACGCCCTCACCCCTCATTTGCAAGCCTATTTGGCAGAGCCCGGCTAAACATCTTTGGGACTCACAACCCATTGCCGATTAACACAAAGGGCGCCCAGTAATAGGGCTCTTCCTGGCCCTGGTCAATTAGCTGACGTTGGGCATTTTGTAGGGCTTCAGCCTTTGTTTTTCCTTGGGTGAGGGCGTCATAAAACAGTGCCATCAGTTGGGATGTGGTGCGATCGTCCACCCACCATAGGGAGGCCAACGCCGCTCGGGCCTCGGTGCGCTGCACTTGAAATCCCATGCCTAAAATTTCCACCCCGTCTGCAATGTAGCTGATCCCCGTTTGGCAGGCGCTGAGCACCACCAGGTCTACGCTGGGTAAGGATAGATGGCGTAGTTCCTTGAGGGTAATGGTGTCCCCGTCTCCCAATAAGATAAAAGAATTTTCTGGCTGTCCTGGAATGAATGCGGCATGGGTGGCTAGATGGAGAATATTTTGTTCTTTTAGCTGGGTTTCCAGGTTATTACGATTAAAGTCTGCATTGAGCAAAATCTGAGTGTCGGGCAACTTGTCTTTTAGGAAAGAGACTTCGCGATCGGCATAGAAAAGGCCGTTAAAGTTAGTGGTTGTTTGGTCAACAAATTTTTCAAAGGTTTGCTCGGTGTCGGTAAACGCGGCTGCCAGAGCATTGAAGGGGCGCTGTGGTGGATTCACCAGATCACTCATCTCGCTGGTGGTGAGATTATAGGAAGAGTACGTTTCCGCTAACCATTGCCCGTCCGCCTGGTTATACAAAACAGACAGGGGAATATAGTGGAGCACTCCGTCGGGAATGTAGATGATATTGTCGATTTTTAGTTTTTGCAGCTCCGTTTGTAGGGGGGCAATAATTGCTTCGTGTAGCGAACCGGCTGTCGCCCTAATGTCTTCGCTGGGGTCTGAGATATTTTTGCGCAGGCGGGTGACCTGTTCTTCTAGCTGATGTTTGGCTAACCAGGTGGTTTTGTGAATGGGATCACCGGTTTTGGGTATCAGCAGCAGTTCCAAACGATCGTTCAAAATTAAAGGGTAGAGAACGGCGGACTCGTGGGGTAAGGTTTTCAGGTCTTTTTGCAGCTGTTTGAGCGAGTCTGGTTTGAGGGTGGCCCCTTCTTGGAGCTGGTCTAGTGCCCTGGCGACGTCGGGATTTTGTAGAAAGTCTGCCAAACTGAGCGCAGTCTCGATGTCTGATGGCCCTTGCAGGAGTAACGCCCGGTGCTGTGTCAGTAAGGTCCGCTCGGGCTCCAGGTAGGGCAGCTTTTCTGAAACAGTTGGCTGGTCTGCGCGCACATCGTGGAAGTAGTCTTCGAGTTCTTGGATTTTGAGCAGGTCTAATACTTGTTGTGCTTCAAATACCCGTTCTTGCTCTAATAGCAGGGCGGCGAGTTCTCGGTAGCTATCGGCGACGGTGTCGGTATAGCGCCGTTGGGTTTCTAGGGGGAGCGATCGCACATTGGCTCGGATTTGTTCAATGTCATTAATGGCCCGCTTGTAGAATGCGATCGCTACAGCAGGTTGTTTCTGCTGAGTTAGCAAATCAGCCAAATTTATCCAGGTGAGAATTTGGCCAATGCGGTCTCCAATATCATGGCTGAGCCGCAGTGATAATGTATAGCTCTCCCATGCCGGTTCATATGTCTGTTCGGCCACATAGAGATCACCGAAGGTATCTAAAATATTGACGTGATAAGCTTTAGCTTGAGGATGATCACTGCGTACTACCTGTGTAAGAGCCTGATCTAAAGTAGCGCGGGCCTGGGCTAGATCTTCAACTTGTAGGTAGGTATAGCCTAAATTGTTTAAAATCAGTGCAGTATCATTGCCAGCCATTTTATTTTCTAGGCTCAGTGCTTGTTCGTAATAATTGATGGCATTGTCATAACGTTGTCGCAATCCCTGGATAAATCCAAGCAACGTTAAGAGGTCAATCTCTTCATCGAGTTCTTGGGCAGTTCGACTTATGACCAGTGCTGTTTTTGCACTTTGATAGGCTTGGTCATAGTTGCCTAAATCGGTGTGTATACCACTGAGTACAGTAGCCGTACGTAGCCTGTTACTTGTGTCATTTAATGTTAAAAAAATATCATAGGCTTCTTGATATAATCCTAGTGCTTTAGCTAAATTGCCGTCACTATCGTTGATACGTCCTAGGGTGTATAACGCATGGCCCAATCTTTGTCTGGATGGCGTATCGTTCTGTGGTTGTTTTCTATATAGGGTGATACTTCTTAATAAAGAAGCTCGTGCCTGATCAAAATTTTCTAAGTTTCGAAAGGTCCAGCCCAGCTGAAACCATAGTTCGGCCTTTCGAGCACTAGATTCAGGAAATGATAGGTTTTCAATGGTTTGAAGAGATTGTTGATATGCCTCTAGTGCTGCCTCAAATTCGTTCTGAGAATCATGCAAATAACCGATTTGAAATAAAATGTCGGCTTTAACAAGTGTCGGTTCACTGGAAGATAGCCCAAGCACTTGCTGATAATGGCGCAGGGCTTGGGCATATCCTTTTTGTTCTAATAAGCCATCAACATCGTCTAGTAGAGCATAAGGCCATGGTAAGATTTCTTGAGCCCAAACCCCCTGGTAGTCGACTATTTCCGGAATAAAGCTCCCGAGTGAAGCACCAACAAGAGACAAACCCAGAATGGGTAAAAAACGCCAGGGTGGGTCTGATATGTTTGCCATACAACTGCCATAGAATCGGTTGGAGAAAGCGATGGTGTAACCATCACTTTCCCAATTCTAGGTGTTAAATAATTTTCCACTCTTGGCTGAGTAAGCTTTTTTAACGGTAGTTTAAAAGACTCACCTGACTGTTCGATTTGACCATTTGCATGTTTCGGGCAATTCAGGTCAGCCTGGGAATCAGGGATTCTAGATTACCTTACTTAATGCCTTTCTGCTGTCGAATTTGCTTGGAAATAGGTCTCCAGCGTTCAATTTCTGGGGTAGGTTTACGAGCTGCTTTAGGTTTAGACATAGCCTGATGAAGAAGTAATGCGAAACAACAAAAGATTTCTTTGAGATTGCCATGGTGGCTTACCAACTGACATCACCCTTCGGGGTACCGTTGGTATCAATTTTGCTGTGTATGTGGATTACTTCATGCAGCCATGATGAATTCCGGATAAGGTTTCAGCCAATTGGCGCTTGTTAGGTTGCCATGACTAATTGAAATAAGTTAAAGAATCGGATTTTGTATTCAGCCATGGGGCTTTAACCTTGGCCATGGGTTGGGTGCCGCTAGTTTTGAGACAGTAGATGGGGCGTGTTTACAGCAAGGCGCCTGAATTAAGCCAGCACATTGCCGTAGCTGGCTTTGTAGCCTAGTGTCTGGTTGACTCACCCAGTTCTGGGCCTGAGGGGCTCAAAACTGTAGTTTTGTAAATATTCCGGATCCTTGCAGAATTTGTAGCGGTTGCCCTGATGAGTGACTAGCCGTATAAATTTGATAGATGGGAAGACGTTAATGCGGACAATTCTCGGACGGAGTAACCCAGGGCAATCAATGAATCAACCCCCAGATGAATTACCTCCAGATGAATTACCCCCAGATGAATTATCTCCAGATGAATTACGTCAGTTAGCTTGTGAAGCCTGTCGTCACTCTTTTGGAAGTCCGGAGCGACAGCGGTCTCTAACCCAGTTAATTCGAGTGGTGAAGCCCCGTCTTTGGTGGGACAACAGCCCTTACTACCAAGATGCGTTACAGCTAACCTGGATTTATTTCTGTCAAAACCTTTGCGAAGGAAAAACAGCCGCGAGTCCCTATAACCCAGACGTTGCTAGCGTTGTGACCTGGTTAAATGCGTACCTCAAATTTCGGTTGTTAGATTTTGCCAAGGCAGCTCAGAAAGATCGTCAACGTTGCGTTTCTACCTATAACGATGAAGGGGAGACTACCCCGGTTGTCGAAACCCTGGCGGCTAAGCCTGACATTCCTCCCATTTTGGAACGAGTTCAGGATTGGCTAGAGCAAAACGCCAACGAACTGCGCCAGATTTATATGGCTGGTCATCCAGAGATTAACTGTTATGAGATGCTGCTCAGACGACTACCGCCGGAAACCCCCTGGCATATTCTCGAAAAAGAGTTTGGAGTGTCTTATAAAACCTTAGAGAGTTTTTATCGTCGCAAATGTAAGCCTCGCCTGAGAGAGTTTGGCCGGACGGAGGGGCATTTAAATTCCTAGTTGATTTATTTTGTTTAGTTTCATTACTGTCACAGCCTTTTGGAGCATTTATTCATGTCTTACTTACAACAGGGGGCCAGTACCATGTTGACCTGGCCGATTACTCAACAAGGAAAACTCATCGCTCAAAAGTTTTCGGAGGATCATTCCCATCCTGCTTTAGCGGAGCGTGTGCGGCGGAATACTTTGGCTGTGTGGGTAATGCATGACTTTTTTGGGGCTTTGGGGATTCCTACGGATTTGTCCGCCAGCGATAGTTGGAACCCGGCCATGCAAGCGTTGGAAGATGTGGCGGATTTGGTTGTTCCTGGGGTGGGACGGCTGGAATGTCGACCGATGTTAGTGGGGACCCAAGGCTACGCTGTGCCAACGGAGGCGGTGGAAGAACGGATTGGTTATATTGCAGTGGTTTTAGATGAAGCCTCAGGGGAGGCTACGTTGTCGGGGTTTGTGGCCGCAGTATCCCCGGCGCATCCCCAGCTACAGCTGTCCCAGTTGCAGCCTATGGAAGCGTTCCCCGCTTATCTCCAGCGGCTGCGCCAGCGTGAGGTTGCCCCAGAATCTTCCCAGTTAACTCAGCTGAGTCAGTGGCTAGCGGGCCAGGTGGAAGGTAGTTGGCAGCTAGCCGAAGATTTGTTGGCTCAATATATGTGGACTCCGGCCTTTCGCCAGGGCGCCCAGGTGCTAGAACAGGAGGCGCCCCGCCAAATTAGGCGGGCCAAACAACTGGATTTGGGGCTGAAGCTGGGGACGGAACAGGTGGCCCTGGTGCTGGAAGTGGGCCAAGATAATGATTCATTTATTAATGTGGGGGTGCGGCTATATCCCCTCGGTGGCGTGATGTATTTACCGGAGGGGCTGTCGGTCAAGATTTTGGATGAGACTGGTAAGGTCTATTTGACGGCCCAGGCGCGCAGTGTGGATAATTATTTGCAGCTTTATTTTCGTGGAAAACCTGGAGAACCCTTTAGTGCCGAGGTTTCTTTGGAAGATACCTGTCTGGTCGAGAATTTTATGATCTGATGCGGTCGATGGGTGACGCGGTCGATCTGTGATAAAAGCAAGTATGGCTAAGCAGTTTGGTAATTCCCTAGACAATATGCGAGAGCTAGGGAAACTGGTGGTGTTGAAGATTGGCCCTGGGAATTTCCAGCAGGGGTTTTCGGTGACCTTGCAGATTGGGGGGGAGACGCAGCGACCGACGGTGGAACTGGTGGGGGCATTGCCCACAGCACCGGATTTGCCGCTGCTATATCAGCAGTGGCAGACGGCCTATCGGCAGTTGCAAGTGCCCCACCGATTGGAATCTGAGCCCAATATGGTCACTAATGTGTCCTGGGTGGGGGACTGTCAGGAAATGGCTGATGCGTTGTGCGATCTCATGAACCATTGGCTGACTCAAGCCGACTTTCAGGCTATCCACAACAAACTGCTCGAGCAGCTTAGCCCCAGCGATAACATTCGGATGGTGGTGCAAACTGAAGACCCCCTATTAAAACGGTTGCCGTGGCATCAGTGGGTGCTGCTACAGCGCTATCCTCGCCTAGAACTGGCTTTGAGTGCTCCGGTGTATGAACAGGTTGAGGCCCCCCATACCCGGAGTAAAACCGTTAGAATTTTGGCGATATTGGGGGAGGCGACCGGGTTAGATTTAGCCACCGATCGGTCGCTTTTACAAAATTTACCCGGCGTAGACCTGCATTTTTTGCCTGCCCCCGATCGGGCCGTGCTCAACCAATATCTATGGCAGCCCCAGGGCTGGGATATTTTGTTTTTTGCCGGCCATAGCAACAGTACGGGCAGCAACGGCCAAATTAGCTTAAATGCCCAGGAGAGTTTGACCATTCCTGAGCTAAAATATGCCTTGTCTAAGGCGGTGCAGCGGGGATTAGCGATCGCGATTTTTAATTCCTGCGATGGCTTGGGGTTGGCCCAGGATTTAGCCGATCTCCATATTCCTCAAATTCTCGTAATGCGTGAGCCCGTGCCCGATCGGGTGGCCCACGAATTTCTCAAGGGGTTTCTCGAGAGTTTTTCCCGTGATACGTCCCTCTATCTCTCCGTGCGAGAAGCACGAGAACGACTGCAGGGGTTAGAAAACGAATTTCCCTGCGCCACCTGGTTACCCATATTGTGCCAAAATCTGGCTCAGCAGCCCCCCACTTGGCAGAGCCTACAGGGGCAGGTGCCATCGCCTAACCTCGGTGCTCCTTGGATGGCTGGGGCCTTGGCCACAGCCGTGACGGCAGCGACCCTGGCCATGCGATTGTTGGGGGGGCTACAGTCTTTGGAACTAGCGGCCTACGATCGGTTTTTGCGCTGGTGGCCGCTTTGGGAAACCCCCGATCATCGCATTGTGGTGATTGAAAATACTGCCACGGATCTGAAGCAGCAGGGCCTGGATAAAACATCCGATGCGTCCATCACCGATGAGACTTTGCTCAAGCTGTTGCAAAAACTAGAAACCTTTGCGCCCAGGGTGATTGGTGTGGACATTTATCACGCCCATCCCATTGCCGATGATTTGCCAGAATTAAAACAGCGCTTAGAGTCTGCGTCCAATGTGGTGTCGTTGTGTAAGCACCCGTCCATGTCGGCGGAAACCGGAGGCATTGGCCCCCCGCCCAATGCGACGTTACCCCACGAATCATTGGGTTTTAGCGATTTATTGGAGGACCGTGACAGTAGAGCACGGCGTATTTTACTGGCGATGGAACCATTGCCGGGATCGGTGTGTACGGCCCATAAGAGTTTTGCCGCCATTGTGGCCGCCCAGTATCTGGCCCCTGGGGCGTTGGACAATAGCCAAAACCCTTGGTTAGAGCATGTGTTTTGGCCAGAAGAGCACGAACAGTTTCAACTTCAGCAGGTTAAGGTTCCCCGGTTAACCCCCAGTTCTGGGGGCTATCGGCTGCCGGCAGAAGCCTTTGGGGGCTATCAACAACTGCTGCGCTATCGGCATTTGCCGGATTTGGAGCACATTGCCCAGTCCTATAGCCTTGGCCAGGTGCTACAGGCGGATTTTAATGGTCAGGATTTGCGCGATCGCATTGTCCTGATTGGGACTACGGCCCTGGAATTTGGCGGTGGAGATATTGAAGAAAGAGACTTTTGGAAAACCCCCTATACCACCAGCGAACGCCCTGAAGATATGATTCCAGGGGTCTTTATCCAGGCCCATATCATCAGTCAGCTAGTGAGCGCAGTGGACGATGACCGGCCCTTCCTCAGCACCTGGAATGACGGGGTGGAAATCGCCTGGATTATGCTATGGGCGTTTGCCGGGGCCGGGCTGGCATGGTACCTGGTGAAGAATCGGTTTTGGCTGATGTTTCTCACCCTAGAAGTCAGTTTGTTTCTCATGTGTTGGAGTTTGCTGGCGGTCCCTGCCATCTGGGTGCCCTATGTTCCTGCTGCTATCGTCTTCACAGGATCGGTTGTCGCCGTTAGTCGCTATCGGTCCTACCAATGAAGTGCATCTACTTGTTCCAAATCTATGTCTGTTTACCTTGTGCCATTGCTCACCGTCAGCCTGGGCCTGAATGCCCCTAGCTTGGCTGATATGCCCACGGACCTAAGGTCTGCCGCATTCTCCTCCCATAGCCTATGGGCAGGTCGCCCCAGTAACTTGGGCTATCCCAGGGATGGGACCCGCCGTGGTGGTGGTAGCCGTGGTGGGGTGTGTGATCTATCGCCAGGCACCTCGCCGTTAACGGCCCTGATGCCAGATACGGCCACCTGGACCGATGAGGTGCAACCCACACTGCCAGATATTGTGTATAGTTTGACCCAGCAACCGGCGCCAGATCTTTGGATTTATCTTCCCTACCGGCTAGAAGAAGCGAGTCAGCTCCGGTTTACCTTGAAAGATGACGCTGGCAATCAGCTCGTGCGGGGCCAGTTAGATCCGGCGGAGCCACTGCCGGCTGCCACCCACATCATGGAGGTGGCCTTGGGGGATTTAGGGGTGAATCTATCCCCCGATCGCGACTACCACTGGTATGTAACCGTGACCTGTGGCCAAGGGCCGCCGGTGGTGGTCGATGGCTGGCTAAAACATCAGCCAGAACGCTCAGACGAGGACCCGAGCCATGGCTTTTTCGTTGACGATCTGTCGTCGTTGGCCCAATCCCAGCAAACCAATCCAGACGACGGGGTGGCTCAATCAGCGTGGCAAGAACTGTTGAATGCTGTTGGGTTGGAGGATATTGCTGCGGCCCCCATTGCCGATTGTTGTCGCTTTATTAAGCTGCCGCAAAACTAATGCAGAATTCCATGGGGCATACCCGATAGATAATTAGAGCCTGAAAATGGGAGATGGCCTTCCCATGGGTTCTGGTTACTTGAGTTTAGGATGCCCCTAATGAATAGCTCTTTTAGTGTTCAGCCCTTCGAGCATGAATCTGTTCTTAGTTCTCTTTTAAAAACAGCCCTGGATAATTTAGTCGATGGTTTATTGATTGTGGCGGCCAGTGGTCGAGTGCTCCAGGCCAATGCCACCGCTGCTCGGGTTTGTGGGTCACTGACCATGTCGGAGATGTCCCTGCCGGAACTCTCCCAAATGCCCGCAGTGCTCTGGCGGCTATGCTCCCCTATTTTTAAGAATATTGCCGGTGGCCTGGAGGCCCATTTGGGCGGTGAGTTTGATATCACTAACGTGCACCATCAGCCGATTCGGGTGCGGATTCAGCCCCTAAATCTTAAGGTGCAAGAAGAAGACTGTTTGATGCTGATTTTAGAGGATCGCCATCAGGCCTATCGCCGTCGTGCGGTGGCAGATGGTCAACGCTATGGCCTCACACCTCGGGAGGTAGATGTGTGGGAACTACGTCTCCAAGAACAGTCCTATGAGACCATTGCCAGCACCCTATTTATCACCGAAAATACGGTCAAAAAGCATGTGAAAAGCATTCTGGCAAAGAAACGACAGCTGGACAGATTTTGAAGATATCCCGACCGCTGAAAAGTCAGCTTAAAGGGCTTTTTCATCCTCCTGAGTCGTTGGGGTTGCCAAGCCAAGAGGTCTAAGGGGGCAGATTCCGCAGTTTATACACTGAGGGCCGGATCAAAAACTTGATCCGGCCCTCAGCATTTGTTGCTAATTTTCCAGTCGTGTCGTGTGATATATTTACACGACGATGACTTAAGCCTCTACAAAGTGAGTATCTTGCTCAGCACGTAGCTGATCACAGATTCGGCCTTCGGGCAAGATCACATCGTCGTAGGTCAATACGGTATCCTTTGCCACTGGGCGCTTTAGCTTACAGCCTTCAGCGAGGCCCATGGGCAGCAGATTGTCCTTGAGTACTACATCAGCATTTTCACATTGACCGTAGGTCATGTAATAGCCGATGCCGTCCAGGGTTTCACCTTCTTTCAGGTCGATTTTGGCAGTCGCGACCACATCCACCATGGGTTTACCCATGGGAGCCATGACGGCATCGTTAAACAGTGCCGCCCGGGCGATGGATAGGGGCACCTCAAAATGGCAAATGTGATAGGGCGTATAGAAGCTATACAGAGGGCCGGCACCCATTTTGTAGTAGCTCAGGTAGTGCTGGTGCTTAGGATCGTCGTTGGTGGCATAGACGAACACACCTGCCGCTGGCTTAGCGCCCACCACATAATCTACGATGCCGCCTAGGGATTTGAGCTGGTCCACGTCATAGAGGTGGGTCATGTCATCCACGTGGCCCTGGAAGTCGTAGCCCAACATGCCGCGCTGGGCTACTTTCATGCCAGTGGCGTTGGCGACAACCGCTTGCTCAAAGGAGATTTTGGTACCGTCGGCAAAGCTGGTTACCATGTAGGCCGCCTGCTTCCACTTGGCGGCAAAACTGGCCTGGGTGGTTGGGTTGCGGTTGCGATCTTGTAGACCTTTGATGTTGCCGCACAGCAGTGGAGTAAAGCCAATACTCTTGACGTAGCGGTAGAGATTCATCTCCACACCAGGCTGGTCGCCGTCGCAGTTAGAGAGCACAACGCCCGCTTTGTCGGCATACACCTTGAGCATGGGGCCAACGGTGCCGTCTAGCTCTGCATTCATCATCACCACATGCTTTTTGTGGTTGATGGCCTGTAGTACGATCTGGGCGCCAAACTCAATGGTGCCAGTTACTTCTACGAGGGCATCGATGTTTTCTGCTTTACACAGCAAAGAGGCATCTTCGGTGACGGCAGGGGTGCCCCGGTTGACGGCATCTTCTAGCTCGGCGACGGTGACCACTTCTTGGATGTGTTCTACCCCCGCTTCCTGGTAAGCGCGTTTAGCACCGTCCAAACTACGGTTGAAAACGGCCACTAGCTTCATGCCGGGGACCGAGTTGATAATTTGGTTAGCAATGCCACGCCCCATAAAGCCAGCACCGATCATGCCAACGCGGACGGGATTGCCCGCTTCTTCACGGGCTTGGAGGGCGGTATCAACGATAATCATGCGGGCGCTCCTGTAGAGATGGGCTGGATAGTGTCTAGTTCGTTAGCTGGATCGCCAATTAGAGGCCAGTTGGCATCTTTGTTGGAAATCACGGCTGCGGTTTCCATGGGCCACTCGATGGCTAGCTTGGGATCGTTGTAACGTAGTCCCCGTTCATAGCCAGGGGTGTAAAATTCCGTTACCTGATAGGCCACTTCCGCACCGTCCGTTAGGGTTTGGTAGCCGTGGGCAAACATTTCGGGTACATAGATGGCCCGTCTATTGTCGGCGGTGAGTTCTACGCCAACGTGGGAAAGGTAAGTGGGAGAGTCTTTCCGCAGGTCAACAATAACGTCATAAACGGCTCCCTGGGTGCAGCGGACCAATTTGGTTTCGGTGGCCGGGGGAATTTGAAAGTGCATGCCCCGCTGGGTTCCTTTTTTGTGGTTAAAGGAGAGATTGCACTGGGCAACAACGGGCTTTAGGCCTCGTTCTTCAAATTCTTGGGCACAGAATGTGCGGGCAAAGAAACCACGATCGTCTTTTAGCAGTTCCAGGTCAACAATATAGACCCCCTGAATGGAGGTTTCATTAAAAATCATAGGTGTTAATGTTTGGTAACAGATCCTAGAAACAACAGAGTGTTACTGTCTATTTTGTCAATAACGGTTAAATGGTAGTGACGTTTCAGGTTGTTATTACCTCTGTCCAAGGTGCAGGGCCATTTTGTCGGACACAGGAGGAGGACAAAATGGCCCGATTGTGGACATATGGTTTAGGCCTTAATTTGCTTTGAGCGACGCGTAGCGTTGAATTTGCGCTAGGGTCATTCCATGCATATCGTCTTCCCTGATGTATCCGCGATACCATTCCACAATCCAATCAAGGGTTGTGGCTAGATCGAGTTTTGGAGACCACTTCAGGCGGCTTTTTGCTTTGGAGCAGTCGAGCTTCAGATAGGTGGCTTCGTGGGGGTTGACCTTGGTGTCTAGCTGCCAGCTGGCGCCGTCTCCCCAAAGTTGGGTAAGCTGCTCTGTGATCCAGGAGACAGGGCGGGCATCGCTGTCGTTGGGGCCAAAGTTCCAGCCTTCGGCTAGATCAGTGCCGGAATCCCACATTTGTTCTGCCAGGGTCATGTAGCCGCCTAGGGGTTCTAGGACGTGCTGCCAGGGGCGGATGGCATTTGGGCTGCGAATCAACACCGACTCTCCGGCGATAATGGCCCGAATAATATCTGGAATTAGACGGTCACCGGCCCAGTCACCACCGCCGATTACATTACCGGCCCGTACGCTGGAAAGGCCTATGCCGTGGTCCTGGTAGCTTTCTTCGTTGAAGTAAGACTTGCGATAGGCCGAGGCAACAAGTTCGGCACAGCCCTTACTGTTGGAGTAGGGGTCGTGGCCACCCATGGCTTCGTTCTCTCGATAGCCCCAGGGCCATTCTCGGTTTTCGTAGCACTTGTCGCTGGTGATATTGACCACTACGCGGGCGCTGCCAGTCTGGCGCACGGCCTCTAGCAGGTGCACCGTACCCATGACGTTGGTGGCGTAGGTCTCTACGGGGTTAGCGTAGGAATAGCGTACCAATGGCTGGGCGGCCATGTGAAAAATAATTTCTGGTTTGTGGGTCGCGATCGCATCTTGCATACTTACCAAGTCGCGCACATCGCCTTCGATGGACATCATGCCATCACCCACTCGAGCCACCTTAAATAGGCTAGGGTCTGTGGGAGGGTTGAGGGCATAGCCAACCACCTCGGCTCCCATGTGCTGTAGCCACAGCGATAGCCAACTGCCCTTAAACCCCGTGTGACCAGTTACAAAAACCCGTTTACCGCGCCAAAACTCCGCGTTCATAAGATCCTTCAATACGATAAAAAACTAAGCGTTACCTAGGTGGCAACTGCAGAATTTGGCAGGTACTGCTGATCGTTAGGATGATGTTCTTCAATGGATACTGATAAATAGCATCGTGTTTCGATCAACCCATTCCCTAAACCAGCACCAGCATTCTGCAAAGGGTCTAAATCTGTGATGGATTTAGACCCTCATATTTTTAAATAGACGTTGCTGATCTGGGGTATGGTTCTATCCAATCTGAACTATGGCAAAGTTTTACAGACTGTGGCACATGCTCTAGATCAGCAACAATATAATGCCTTAGAGTTGTTTTTGGGGTTACCAAACCTTCCAAGGAGCTTCGTTAGCTTGCCACATTTTTTCTAAGTGACGCTTATCTCGCAGGGTGTCCATGGGCTGCCAGAAACCATTGTGCTTATAAGCAGATAGCTCTTCCATATGAGCCAGCTTTTGCAGCGGTTCCTTCTCCCAAGAGACGGAATCGTCGTCGATGTAGTCGATGACCTGGGGATTCAGGACAAAGAAACCACCGTTAATCCAAGCGCCGTCACCTTCGGGCTTTTCTTGGAACTGCTTGATTTTAGTCTGTTCGTTGCCCAAGGCAATCGCACCAAATCGACCGGGAGGCTGTACCGCGGTCAGGGTGGCTAATGTGCCCTGCTGCTTATGGAACTCAAGCAGCTCAGTAACATTTACACTCGCTACGCCATCACCGTAGGTGAAGCAAAAATCTTCGTTGCCCAGGTGTTCTTTCACTCGCTTGAGGCGACCACCTGTCATTGTATTATCTCCGGTGTCCACCAGGGTGACACGCCAGGGCTCTGCTTTACCCGCGTGCACGTTCATCTGGTTAAACCGCATGTCAAAGGTAACATCTGACATGTGGAGGAAATAATTTGCAAAATATTCCTTGATGACGTAGCCCTTGTATCCACAGCAGACGACAAAATCATTAATACCGTGGTGGGAATAAATTTTCATGATGTGCCACAGAATGGGCTTACCACCAATTTCCACCATGGGCTTGGGCTTAATGGAAGTTTCTTCACTCAGGCGAGTGCCTAAACCACCAGCTAGTATGACAGCTTTCATATAGTTAAAAGATTAACGAACACCTTTGATGCCATTAATGGCGTAGGAATATAACAAACACCATCGATGGAAGAGCTTCTTTAAAGAAACTCTATATGGAACCATGCTCCATAAAGGAGCTTTAGAAATATTGCCTGGATACTGTATTATTTAACCCCTTCTTCCATAAGAAGTCCGGAACGTTAGAAAAATCTAGTAGCCTCGGCCGTTGCCAATGGGGGGAGACTTTGTTAATCCACCCATGACAGGCAGATTAATCCATAATTGAACGTTCCTCAATTAGCATGCCCGGAAAATTAAAAGACTCGTCGGGTTTATGAAATTAGGGTGATGTTATTTCCTAAGGACTGGCATTACCTGAGCGACGTGCTAGCCGTGTTGTTGTTGGTTATGATGCTGGGCTTTAGTAGGGGAGCGGCATCCTGTTTAATTAATGCTCAAAAATATTTGAATATTGCAGCAGATCCAAGGTGATGAAGGTGGGCAGACATTGAAAACAGTCTTCGGCTACATGCCAACGACCTTCTCTCTGTAGCATCAAAGTTAGTCTTTTGGATAGGTCGTGCAGGTAGCGTACATCATTGGCGGCATAGGCCAATTGCTCATCGGTTAAATCACGCACGTTGCCCCAATCGGAACTTTGGGCGCTTTTGTCTAGTTCAAGGCCAACAATTTCTTTGACCAGTTCTTTCAGGCCGTGTCTGGGGCTGTAGGTGCGGGCCAGTTTGCTAGCGATTTTGGTACAGAAGACCGGGTTGACCTCAATGGCTAGATGATGGCGCAGGGTGGCTAGATCAAACCGGGCGAAGTGAAAAATTTTGAGGATGCTGACGGTTTCTAATAGTTGTTTTAGGTTAGGGGCGCTGGTCTGTCCCCGTTCAATGCGTACAGCAGAGCTGTAGCCTTCGTTGTCGCATAGCTGGACGAGGCATAGGCGATCTCTGAGGGGATTCAGTCCCATGGTCTCGGTATCCACAGCGATAGCGTCGGATGCTAGATAGCGTTCTAGCAGAGATTGGGAAATGTCGCGATCGCAAACCTCAAAGTTTTCCAAGGTAAAAAGGTTCCTATAGTAAGTCAACAGTGTATAAGACCAAGAGCGGGGAGTGGGGGATGGAGCTCTATCTAATATTCCCTACTCCCCTTGTCCTCAACTATCGAA
This sequence comes from Leptothoe kymatousa TAU-MAC 1615, assembly GCF_018739865.1. Classification (GTDB taxonomy): domain Bacteria; phylum Cyanobacteriota; class Cyanobacteriia; order Phormidesmidales; family Phormidesmidaceae; genus Leptothoe; species Leptothoe kymatousa. The sequence continues at coordinate 1,129,961 of NZ_JADOER010000004.1, forward strand.
CTTGAGTACCTTTGCAACGGTTTGCACGTCCTTGTCGCCGCGTCCCGAGCAGTTGATCACAAGTTTAGGACTGCCTTCTAGCTGGGGGCAAAGCTTTTCTAAGTAGGCAAAAGCATGGGCCGTTTCCAGGGCAGGAATAATGCCTTCTCGTTGGGATAGCAGCTGGAAGGCATCCAGGGCTTCTTGGTCGGTGACGCCATAATATTCGGCCCGGCCAATCTCCTTTAGGTAGCTGTGCTCTGGACCCACCCCAGGGTAGTCTAAACCGGCACTAATGGAGTGGGGTTCAATCACCTGGCCATCGGCATCCTGGAGCAAAAAGCTCATGGCTCCGTGGAGTACCCCCACTCGACCTGCGGTCAGGGTGGCGGCATGTTTGCCGGTGCTCACCCCTTCCCCAGAAGCTTCCACCCCGATCATTCGCACGGTTGCGTCGTTGATAAACTCATGGAATAGGCCCATGGCATTGGACCCACCCCCCACGCAGGCGACTAAAATATCCGGCAGGCCGCCCCACTTTTCCTGGCACTGGGCCCGAGTTTCCTGACCAATGATGGCGTGGAACTCGCGCACAATCATGGGATAGGGATGGGGACCCGCCACGGAACCCAAAATATAGTGGGTGCTTTCCACATTGGTGACCCAGTCGCGAATGGCTTCGGAGGTGGCGTCCTTGAGGGTGCCGGTGCCTGAGCTAACGGGCTGCACCGTGGCCCCCATCAGCCGCATGCGAAATACGTTTAGGGCCTGGCGCTCCATGTCGTGAACGCCCATGTAGATGACGCAGTCAATGCCAAAGCGGGCACACACCGTGGCCGTGGCCACCCCGTGTTGGCCCGCACCCGTTTCTGCAATTACGCGCTTTTTGCCCATGCGTTTGGCTAGGAGTACCTGGCCCAGGGCGTTGTTGATTTTGTGGGCCCCGGTGTGGTTGAGGTCTTCTCGCTTGAGATAAATTTGAGGACCGCTGCCGTCGGGGCGGGCGTAATATTCGGTCAACCGCTCAGCAAAATATAATGGATTGGCGCGACCCACATAGTCCTTGAGTAATCCATTTAATTCGGCTTTGAACCCAGCTTCTTCTCGATACTGGTAGAACGCGTCCTCTAGCTCTGTGAGCGCAGGCATTAGCGTTTCGGGCACATACTTACCGCCAAAGCGGCCAAAACGACCCAGCTTATCGGGGCGTACTTCGGGGGCTGTGAGATCGGGGGAAACGGAGGAAGAAAGCGGAGTGACAGTCACGGTGGTTTAGATGTGGTGGTTCAGAGGTGGTGGTTGCGGACAATCTTAATGAAAACCTGCTATGGGCGTTCTTGCCAGGCAGCAGGTTTCATTATAGGTAATTAGGAGATATCTAATGTGGGGTATCCCATGGTTGCGGTGCAACTTGTTTCGCAGCTTGCAAACTTTAGCTACTAACCATCGATGATCAAGGGCACAACGCAACTGCTGGGGGTAATTGGCCACCCGGTGAAACATTCTATGTCGCCGGTGATGCACAATGCTGCGATCGCAAACCTGGGATTGGACTATGTGTATCTGCCATTTCCCATTGCCCCAGACCAGCTAAAAACGGCCATTGATGGCTTTGCGGCGGTGGGGGTGCAAGGGTTTAGCATCACCATTCCCCACAAGCAGACCATTATGCCCTTGCTCGCTGGGGTGTCGGATGTTGCCCAGGCGATTGGGGCGGTGAATACCGTGTGGCGTAACGATCGTGGCTGGTGTGGCACCAACACCGATGCCCTGGGGTTTATGGCTCCGCTAAAAGCCATGGATCAAGATTGGCGCCAGGTGCCGGCGCTGGTTTTGGGCAATGGGGGGGCGGCGCGGGCCGTGGTGGCGGCCTGTCACCAACTGGGCTGTCCCGAAATTTGGGTGGTGGGTCGCAGTCCAGAAAAGCTGGCGGCGTTTGCCGATAGCTGGGACGCCTCCCCCCTGCAGCCCAACCTATCGGTCCATGGTTGGGATAGCCTAGACCAGCTGTTGCCCCAGGTGGGCCTGGTGGTCAATTCAACCCCCGTGGGCATGGCCCCCAATGTGGATGCGTCTCCCTTAAGCCCATCGCAAATAGACCATTTACCCCCCCAGGCCATTGCCTACGATCTGATTTATACCCCCCGTCCCACGGTATTTTTGCAACGGGCCAAAGCCTTGGGGCTGGAGACCATTGATGGCTTAGAAATGTTAGTGCAGCAGGGGGCGGCGGCCCTGGAAATATGGACCCAGCAAACGCCCCCTGTGGACGTGATGCGTCAGGCCCTGGAGCATGAGCTGCAGCAGCGGGGGTGATGGGGCCACCTATTGGGCAAATAGGGGCAGGCCGATGGGATTGGGCTGAATCGAAATTTGTACGGTGTCGCCAATGGCAAACCGGGCTCGGGTGCGGGCTTGCAAATTGCCCTGGGTGGGATGGGTCAGAGTGTATTTGTACTCTCGACCGAGAAATTCGCGATCGCAAATAACCAGGGCCGCGTCATCCGAGGCCACCGGCTTCAGGTGGAGCTCCTCCTGGCGCAGCATCAGGGTGCCTGCGCTGGCGGTTGTAGGTTGCACCAGGGCCCCATCCACCAGGCCCAATTCCGTTTGCCAACCCTGTTCTGAGCGATGGGCCTCAATAAAATTTGCCTGGGTGACAAAGTCTGCAATAAATCGGGACGCGGGCTGTTCATAAATCTCCTCTGGGCTGGCCAGTTGTTCAATTTGGCCAGCGCGCATCACGGCTACCCGGTCAGCAATGGCAAGGGCTTCCTGCTGATCGTGGGTGACAAAAATCCCCGATGCCCCCACCCCCTTGAGGATGCTGCGCACTTCCTGACGCAGATATAGACGCACCTGCACATCTAAATTACTAAACGGTTCATCCAGTAAAACCAGAGATGGCCGGGGCGCCAGGGCCCGTGCCAGGGCCACCCGCTGTTGCTGCCCCCCCGATAGGGCATGGGGATAGCGCTGTTCAAATCCCTCCAAGCCCACCAGGCAAATGGCCTCCTGCGCTAAGGTGCGGATTTGCTTTGGGCTGAGACGACGGTGGCGACTGAGGTGCTTTAACCCAAAGCCCACATTGTCAATTACCGATAAATGGGGAAACAGGGCATAGTCCTGAAACACAATGCCCACATCCCGACGTTCCGGTGGGATGGCCGCACCTTGACCACATACGGGCTGTTGCGCCAGGGCGATCCATCCACTTTCTGGGGTTTCAAAGCCCGCAATGGTTCGCAATAGGGTAGTTTTGCCACAGCCCGACGGTCCCAATAACGCTAGCAGTTCTCCCTCGCCGAGCCTTAAACTCACCCGATCAATGGCCGGTACTTTTTGCTGTGGATATTGCTTTGTAACCTGATGAAGCTCAAGAACTGTAGATAAGGATGTGGATTTCGAATCTGAAACCTGGGAAGCCGTCGGCATAGATATTGATGTCAAGGGTGGAGGGAGCGCCTGCAAGATAGCTATTGAGATTAAAGTGCAATAGTGCCTATAGCAATCATATCGTTATACCTGGCAACCCTGGGTGAAAGTTTGGGCCATGCCTAAAAGTGTTCGTAAGTCTGATGCGTAGGTCACACCTAGCTTATTCAAATGCCAGATAACCACAGTTTTTTTTATCAAAGAAATTAAATGCTGAGTTTGTAGGCAGAATAATCAATTGATGGTGAAAACCATTCAATATAAAACGGAGATAATCAAAATGAAGCGCGCAATTCAACTATTTCTAGGTTTAGGTGTAGCGGCGACCGTAGCTGCCTGCGGTGGTGCTCAGGATGCTGTTAAAGATGCTGGCGATGCTGCCGGTGGTGCTGTAGATGCCGCTGGTGAAGCTGCTGGTGGCGCTGTGGATGCCGCTGGCGATGCTGCCGGTGGTGCTGTGGATGCCGCTGGTGACGCTGCTGGTAAAGCTGTAGATGCTGCTGGTGATGCTGTGGAAGCTACTGGCGAAGCCGCTGGTGATGCTGTAGATGCTGCTGGCGAATTGGCTGGTGATGTAAAGGACTCCGCTGAAGGTGCTGTGAAAGACGCGGCGGATGCTGTCACTGGCGAAGGTGGCGAAGGTGGCGAAGGTGGCGAAGGCGGTGAAGGCTAAGGCCTTGGCCACCCTAGTTTAGTAGTTTCCTTTTCATGACATGGAGGCTGTTTGACCTGGTTGGTTGAACAGCCTCCATCTTGTTTGAGGGGCCGGGTCGGGGACAATCATAGAAGACCTGCCGCCCCTGTTTTTATGTGGTTGCCGACCGTTGTGGGGGTTGGCCATGCCATGGCAAAGAGCGCCACGATTACCTAGGGCATGGCTGGGAAAATCCTGACTGGTTGTTGAAAATGAGGGATTGACGCCCTAGGAAAGGGGCATTTGCCGGGGCGGCTGGATGGGCTGGTGTGGAAAACTCCTAAAAAATCTCCGTTCTGTCGGTGAAAGAAAGCCCTACAATAATTTGGATTTATTGATCTGGGCTCCTACTGTAAGAGTTTCAGATTTTGACCTTGTTATTCCCCCTCTGCCGCCTATGCCTCGCCGCAATGACCTCAGCAAAATTCTATTGATTGGATCCGGTCCAATTGTGATTGGTCAGGCTTGTGAGTTTGACTATTCCGGTACGCAGGCATGTAAGGCTTTGCGGGAAGAAGGTTACGAAGTGGTGCTGATCAACTCGAATCCGGCCACCATTATGACCGATCCAGAAACGGCGGATCGGACATACATTGAACCCCTCACCCCAGAGCTGGTGGCCCGGGTGATCGAGCAGGAAAAACCCGATGCCCTATTGCCCACTATGGGGGGCCAAACCGCCCTTAATTTGGCCGTTAGCCTGGCTAAGGACGGCGTGCTAGCCAAGCACAATGTGGAACTGATTGGGGCCAAGTTAGATGCCATTGAAATGGCTGAGGACCGTCGCCTGTTTAAGGAGGCTATGGAGCGCATTGGAGTGGGGGTGTGTCCGTCGGGGTTGGCGGAAACCATGGCCCAAGCTGAGGCCATCGCCAATGAAATTGGCACCTATCCTTTGATTATTCGACCGGCATTTACCTTGGGCGGTACGGGGGGGGGCATTGCCTATAACCAGGAAGAGTTTGAAGTGATTGCTAAATCTGGTATCGATGCCAGTCCGGTGTCCCAGATTTTGATTGAGAAATCCCTGCTGGGCTGGAAAGAGTATGAGCTCGAAGTGATGCGGGATTTAGCAGATAACGTGGTGATTATCTGCTCCATTGAAAACCTGGATCCCATGGGCATCCACACCGGGGATTCGATTACGGTGGCCCCGGCCCAAACCCTAACCGACAAGGAATATCAGCGGCTGCGGGATGCGTCCATCAAGATTATTCGTGAGATTGGGGTGGAAACCGGGGGCTCCAATATTCAGTTTGCGGTGAGCCCAGATACGGGGGATGTGATTGTCATTGAGATGAATCCCCGGGTGTCCCGTAGTTCTGCCCTGGCATCTAAGGCGACGGGGTTCCCCATTGCGAAGTTTGCGGCTAAGTTGGCGGTGGGCTACACCCTGAGCGAAATTTCTAACGATATTACCCAGAAGACCCCGGCAAGTTTTGAGCCCACCATTGACTATGTGGTGACTAAAATCCCTCGGTTTGCGTTTGAAAAGTTTCCTGGCAGCGCGCCGTTGCTGACCACTCAGATGAAGTCGGTGGGGGAGGCCATGGCCATTGGCCGCACCTTCCAAGAGTCGTTTCAAAAGGCGCTGCGTTCTTTGGAGACGGGGCGATCTGGCTGGGGCTGCGATCGCAGCGAAAACCTACCCAACATTTCCAAGGTTCGAGCTAGCCTGCGGTCCCCCAATCCCAACCGGATTTTTTCCCTGCGCCATGCCCTGCAGCTGGGGTTAAGCACCGACGATATTTACGAACTCACTGGCATTGATCCCTGGTTTTTAGACAAGCTCCAGGATCTGCTAGTGACCGAAAAATGGCTAAAACGCACCGCCCTAGATGCCATTACGGTTGAACAAATGATGGCGGTAAAGCAGCAGGGCTTTAGCGATCGCCAAATTGCCTTTGCCACTAAAACCGATGAAGACCAGGTGCGCTCTACGCGCAAAGCGTTGGGGGTGATCCCGGTCTATAAGACCGTTGATACCTGCGCGGCGGAGTTTGAGGCCTACACCCCCTACTACTATTCCACCTACGAAGAGGAAACCGAGGTGAAGCCCTCTGACCGACGTAAGGTGATGATTTTGGGCGGCGGACCCAACCGCATTGGCCAGGGGATTGAGTTTGATTATTGTTGTTGCCATGCGTCCTATGCCTTGCAGGCTAAGGATTTTGAGACGATTATGGTCAACTCCAATCCAGAAACTGTGTCCACCGACTACGACACGAGCGATCGTCTGTATTTTGAGCCCCTCACCAAGGAAGACGTGCTCAATATTATTGAGGCGGAAAATCCAGAGGGCGTGATCATTCAGTTTGGGGGGCAAACGCCGCTGAAGCTGGCGGTGCCACTACAGGCCTATTTGTCCAGTGCGCCTGAGGTCAATGGCCAGCCCATCAAAACCAAAATTTGGGGTACGTCGCCGGATTCCATTGATACGGCTGAAGATCGAGAGCGATTTGAAAAAATTCTGTGGGACCTGGAGATTAAGCAGCCCCCCAATGGCATTGCCCGCAGCTGTCAAGAAGCGCTGGAGGTGGCGCAGAAAATTAACTATCCAGTGGTGGTGCGCCCCAGCTATGTGCTGGGGGGACGGGCCATGGAGGTGGTCTATTCAGACCAGGATCTAGAGCGCTATATGACCACAGCCGTACAGGTGGAGCCCGACCATCCGATTTTGATTGATGGCTTTTTGGAGAACGCCATTGAAGTGGATGTGGATGCCATTTGCGATCGCAACGGCCAGGTGGTGATTGGCGGCATCATGGAGCATATCGAACAGGCCGGGATCCACTCCGGAGATTCCGCTTGTTCACTGCCCACCATCACCCTAAGCGATCAGGCCCTGGGCGTGATTCGCGATTGGACCGTCAAGCTGGCCAAATCCCTCCAGGTGATTGGGCTCATGAATATCCAGTTTGCCGTTAAAGACGACCAGGTATACATCCTAGAAGCCAATCCCCGGGCATCGCGCACAGTGCCCTTTGTCTCAAAAGCCACCGGCGTTCCCCTGGCAAAAACCGCTGTTTTGGTCATGTCTGGGCAGACGCTAGGGGAGGTGGGGGTAACTCAAGAGGTTATTCCCAAGCATATTGCCGTTAAAGAGGCCGTGCTGCCCTTTAGCAAGTTTCCAGGCACCGACACCCTCTTAGGTCCCGAAATGCGGTCCACCGGCGAAGTCATGGGCATAGACATGGACTTTGGCCGTTCGTTTGCCAAGGCAGAACTTGCGGCTAGCCAAACACTGCCGTTGAAAGGGACCACATTCATTTCCATGAACGATCGCGAAAAAGAAGCGGTGGTGTCGATTGCTAAAGAATTAACCGAGTTAGGGTTTCAGCTAATCGCAACCGCAGGCACTCGGAAAGTGCTACAGAGCCATGGCCTAGTGGTGGATTTAGTTTATAAAGTCCATGAGGGCCGCCCCCATGTGATTGATGCCATTAAAAATGAAGAGATTCAGTTGATCATCAACACACCGGTGGGGGCGACCGCCCAGGAAGACGATCGCATGATTCGGCGGACGGCCCTAGATTATAAGATTCCTACAATTACCACCCTGGCTGGGGCCAATGCCACCATTAAAGCGATTCGCTCCATGCAAAAGCAAACGCTGGAGGTGAAGGCTTTACAGGATTATTTGGCCTAGGGGCTGTCGAACTGTAGACAGAAAATTCCACTAAATAAAAAGCCGCGGCCTGTATACAGACCGCGGCTTTTTATTTAAAAATCAAAAGCGATAAAGGTAGACCCTTAATCCTTGTTGTTGTTACGGTTGCTGCGATTACGGCTCCAACGCTTCTGACGATGCTTTGCGATCGCCTTGCGCTTTAATTTTTCAGCCGGTGTTTCAAAGTAGCGGTGCTTTTTCATATCTGAAAAAATACCCGCTTGAACAACCTTACGCTTAAATCGCCGTAGCGCTGATTCAATTCCTTCATCATCCCCAAGGATAACCTGGGCCATAGTAATCTCCTTTAACGACAAAAATGGGGCAGGACGACTGCCCCATGATAAAACAGGCTTAGGTGTAAAACACTAAACCACAACAGACTCCATTTGCAAAGCAGACTGCATCTGCAAAGCAGACTGTATCTTAGAAACGGCCACCGCCGCCGCCGCCACGTTGCTCACGGGGACGGGCCTTGTTGACCCGAAGGTCTCTGCCCATCCATTCTGCTCCATCTAATGCTTCAATGGCAGCAGTTTCTTCGTCTTCTGAAGACATTTCTACAAAGGCAAATCCTCTAGGACGACCAGTTTCCCGATCGGTGGGTAGATGTACACGTTGAACTTTGCCATAATCAGTGAAGACAGCTTCGATGTCATCACGACTAGCATCGTAGGACAAATTGCCAACATAAATAGACATAGAGAGTCTCCTAGGTGTAATTTGCAACGAGTTATACGGAGATCCCTCTAGAATCAAGTCGAAATTAAACTAGTCGAGTTGAACTGTGAGCGTATCGTACCGAAAACTGGACGCTACCGTACTAGATAGCATATTGCTATAAAACTCTAGCATACCTCGCCAACCGCTAAGTTCAATTCTTAAGAATTGCTTTTTTTGCATTTTTAGATGCCCAAATCCCTATTCGACCAAAGTCTAACGGCGGGCATTTTGTTTCTATTTATGGCGCTCAAAGCGTTGCTGATAGGCGATTCCTCCCACAGTGTGCGGCGTCAATTCCCCAAAATTTAAAGCATTGCTAACTAATGTTTCAGTTGGGGGCACTCGTTATTCAACATTGAAATGATGTTTGAGTTGAGTTTGCAGATCATCCAATGAACTGTTCAGCAAATCAAACACAGAAATTTGCTTAGGGTAGTACATCGAAACTAGCTGTTGGATTTGTTCATCCTCGGGGGGCATGGCCCCGCTAATTGTATTCGCTACCTTGTCTGCCAAGCGCCCACTGCCAGCAACAACAGTGACCTTTCTGCCCAACTCCAGGTTGACTCGCATGTCCTTCAGCGATATTTGGCCACCATTAATCAGTAAGGTCATGGTGGGGCTGGATCCCGCCAATGTCTCAGATAGGCCCGCAAGCCACCGGGACTCACTCCCCCAGGTTTTACCAGGAACTAGAAAAAAGTGAGTGTGGTGAGGTTCAAGTTCAGCCGGGGGATCGTCTGGATCTTCTATGGGTTGGGGGAGATCATCGCCGGGAAAAATAACCATATTAAGAGGCGCAACGCCTACCAAGTTAAACCGTCCCTGCACGTGGTTACGCGCGTGCCCCATCATATGAATGACCCCAGCATCAGTACCCCCGTCTAATACTGTGATGTTTTGCCGCTGGGAAAATGCAGCCAGGGGACCATTAAAAAACTGGATTAGCTTAGCTTGGCTTTCAGGGGACATGAGACTGGCACCACCGATCACCAGCAAAGTGGGCGTAGGGCCATTGAGACCTATGCTTGATAGGGCATGGCCATAGGCCGTGTCAGTGTTAACCTTCAGAATTTTAGCCAGTTGCCCATTGGAAAACGTGTGTTCAGTAAGTCCATAGGCGGAAGTTTTGGGCATTGCTGATCCCTCTTGAACAAAGGCGGCTAAGCGACATTTATTTTGTGGTTAACCCTTTGACATCCTTAAAATACCCTTATCATGTCAACCTTGCGTAAGGGTATCGCTGAAATGGCCTATTTTATGTATGAGCTTCCCCTATAAAGGCGCCATGCATTTAAAAACATGCCGGGTTTCAATTCTCTTTATAGCCGCTGCTTTGATGAATGTTTGATGTTAGCACCACTCATCCAAAGACAATAACTTTTACTAGGAGAAAACTCAGGGGTTAACAGGGCCTATGCCAAGTTTGTGCGCAAGCTCGGCATATTTAAGGAACTAACAGAGCCTATGCCAAATTTGTGCGCGCACGCTCGACATATTTAAGGAACTAACAGAGCCTATGCCAAGTTTGTGCGCAAGCTCGACATATTTAAGGAATTAACAGAGCCTATGCCAAATTTGTGCGCGCACGCTCGACATATTTAGAGAACACATCCCAACCATGGTAACCACCATTCACTAGTTTGCGTACCCGTCGCCAATCGCCAGCACGGGCTGCCTCAGCCACCCCCCGCTCCTTAAAATAGCAAGTCAGAACCTGGGCAGAAATTTCTGGATCCATGGCTAGGTCTGGATTGTTTTCTAAATCTACCCCCAGCTTCTTACCGTAGGTTTTGTAGTTAGCTCGGCCAGTGAGTTGAATATATCCGCGACCGTGGTACTTGATGCCATCGCCAGGATTTACGTTGCCCAAGTCGGCCCTGTCTTCATAGCGTTTCCAATAGCTTTCACCGCCCCATTCATGGACAGGTTTAAATCCACCCGTTTCAATGCGAATGGTGGCCAGCAATCCGATCAGTACCGCATTGTCTAAAATGTCGTATTTTTGCATGGCCGCCAAGATGCCAGGTAGATAGACCTTACAGTCATCTAGGGAGCATTCTAGGATGCTGGCAACTTCGTCTGGGGTAATGAGTTGCTTTACCTGGGTGGTGGTGGAAACACTGCTTTTTGCGGTGGCGGCGGTGCTTTTTTGCGCGCTCAAAAGGGTTTTGAGTGCTTTGAAGTCAACTGTTTCTTCCCATTCCAGGGCATGTTGCCCCAAGGGTGGCAGGGAACTGCTGGATGAAATCGTACGACTTGATGTAGCGCGAGATCGGCCAGCCGCTCCTCTGGACGATGGCATTAGGGGTTGGATTTCAGGGACGGGATCAGCTGCAACCCCATCACTAACCGTTGTGGCCCCAGCGTTGACGCCGGTGCCCCCAGGCATGGATATATCGAGTAAAGAGCCGGAATATTCCACATCTTCTGTTTGGGGCTGATAGGTTGCTTGTTGTGCCGCGGCTAGTTCGGCCCTTTCTAACTCCAGACGCTGAGCCCTTGCTTCCAATTCGCTATTGAGGCGCATTAATGCTTTTTCAGCGTTGTCCTTGGCCTCTTCAGCATCTTCCTTACTTTCGTCTTGTTTCTCTTCTAGGCGGGAGACGAAGCCTTCTACGTCTTTTTGGATGTAGGCTTCCACCCGCTGGGCAAATATCTTATACGCGTCGGAGTGTACCTTAAATTTGCGGTAGGGACCTGCCAGCTGCATAAACTGCCAGCCCTCGATCTTCATACTCTCTGCTGTGCTGCGATAGTTGCGATACTTATCTCCATGGCCAAAGAACTCTTCGACGGCGGCAGAAATTGCTACGGCCTGACTAATGCCTAGGGCAATCCAACGAACTCTTGCATCCAGGGTGATGTTTTCACTTTTAAAGCCCACCATGGCGGGCACCAGCACACCGCCAATAATGGTGACCATCCGTAACCGAAAATGTTGGTTGCGTTCCCGCGTGGCCCGTCCCTCTAGCCACATCACCTGATCTAACCAACGATTCTTAAGGAACTCCTTCCGCAACTCTGAAATCTCAAGTTTATCGATTAGCCCCCCTAGAGTTTGCTTGAGATAGTCGTTATAAGCATTTTTCTTGGCCATTTTGTATTTGAATTTAGATGCAGGGTGTATGCGTTTCGACAGGATATTGCGTAGCATAGATGCTACTTGCGATTGGTGGCGCTATATGAAGAAGTATGGAGATGAGGTGGCCTCCGCACAATACATAGAGGTGAGATAAACAGTATGGGTGACTTGGCTCAAGTTTACCCACGGATGCCCCTGTGACTTAAGCCATTGATCGTAAATTACGGACTGTGTATTTCAACCATTTTCGACAATTTATTTAAGGTATTGTCCATATTGCGAAGCACTATACAAACTAGGACCCAATGTGTAGTGCAACTCAAAGGTAAACCGTATAACTTTGGAATCCCCCTGACTGATTTATAAAAATTAACCTATCAGCCAGTGTCCTTGATTGTGTGAGGGGGCCAAGACACTATGGTCTCGCGGTTTTAGGAGCTGCCAAGAAACGACTTCACGGGTTAAGCCTGAGGCGAATACTACAGGCTTGCTGTTTTCCTTAGATATTGACGTGTTTGCAATTAGAGGGCATTTTTCGTTTTGTCAGGTTGTTTCGTCTACCAGCGCTTATGGATGTGACTTTGAAAAAGCTTGAGGCTGACTATAGGTCGGCATTTGATGCTTGTGCTTTGCAGCCAGGGGTGGAGCCTACGGTGAGGGGGATTGTGGGACGCATGGTGCAGCTGAGGTCGCACTATGAAACCGTAGAAAAAGCCACCGGGGTGCCCTGGTGGTTTGTGGGTATTTTGCACTACAGCGAGTGGAATTTTCGGGAGCCTGGGCAGTTTGAGCGTGAGGTGACCAATGTATTAATTGCTAAGAAATATCACCAGGCTAAGACGCGCACCTTGGGCGCATTTTTGTGGGGCTTTGATCTGTGGCATGGTTTTCGCGGCGGTGTTGGTAAGCAGTCCACCTGGGTGTGGAGTGGCACGACTGTGCTGAGTGAACCCACGGTGCGGGTAGGGGCGGCGGCGGTAGTGCTCTATCTCCAGCAGCAGCAGCTGATTGATATTGGCAATCAAAAAGCTGTTGAGCTATTGGTGTTGACAGACACCCTGTTTAAGTTACGTCCAGAACAGAGTGCGCGGCTGTCTGAGCAGGATAAAATCCGAGTTGCTGCTGGGACAACGCTAGAGCTGCTCAGGGATAATTTGGATAAGCATGACCATGTGAAAATTCGTATCCCGGATGGGGTGCTGATTGGCCAGCATGATCGAAGAGATTGGTATGTCTATGCCCAGCACATTTGGTTGCGGGGGACCGAGCCCAATAATCACCCCAAGGATCCACCGGTGGAACCTGAGACAAAAATTGCCGAGAGAGATCGGGGACGTGCCATTGAGGTGCCTAAATTGGGCACGGTTTACCTGGGAGACCCCATTATCCCTAAGGGGAATTTTAGCTGGGCTGAAGCGACTAAAAATGGCGATCGCATTCCGGTGGATGGCACCATCGTTGACGGCATTGTCAAAATTGCCAAGGTGATGGAAGAGGTTCGAGAGTTGTTGGGCAATCGTCCGATTACGGTTACCTCCTGGTACCGTGACCCGGTCACCAATGGCCGCGTGGGGGGCAGTAGTAAGTCCCGCCACATGTCTGGAGATGCGGTAGATTTTTTTGTTAACGGCATTTCCCCATGGGATGTGAACCGTCAATTAGAACCGTGGTGGGGCAATCGAGGTGGTTTGGCCAGTGCCGCAACCTTTACCCACATTGATGCACGGGGGTATGGTGCGCGGTGGGAATACTAGGGGCGTCCAATTTAGTCGATCTAGATGTATCCTGCCCTGTCCGGGGGCTAGGATACGTGGTTGAAACGCTAGTGCGCTCACTATCGTTACTCAGCTAAGCCCTGCAATTTTTGCTTTAAGTAAAGTGGCAACCATCTCATGACGCAGCCTTCCGCATCTTCCCAGGATGTTTTTATTTCCTATGGCAGGGCAGACAGTCGTCCGTTTGCCCGCAAGCTGAAAGATTGTTTGGTCGAGGCGGGGCTAAGGGTATGGTTTGATGTTGAGGCTATTTCCCTGGAAGGAGATTATCAACATCAGATTCAAGAGGGTATTGAAAAAGCTGATAATTTTCTGTTTGTTATTTCTCCCCACGCGGTTAATTCGCCCTATTGCGTACAAGAACTTGCGCTGGCATTGGCTTGGCACAAGCGCATTATTCCGCTGTTGCATATAGAGGAGATTAGTTTTGAAAGCTGGCAGCAGCAGCATCCAGAGGCTAATGAGGGGAGTTGGCGAACGGTTAAAAAGCAGGGTCGCCACAGTAGTTTTCAAAATATGCACCCGGACATTAGCAACGTTAACTGGGTGTATTTTCGAGGGGGGATTGATGATTTTGATGAGGGTTTAGTCGAGCTAACGGCTATTTTGGGGCGACATCAGGGCTATGTGCGTCACCATAGCCAGCTGTTGACCAAAGCGTTGAGATGGCAGCGCCAACAATGTCAGCCCAGTGATTTGCTGCCGGCAGGGGATTTGCCAGAGGCCGAGGCCTGGCTGAGAACACGATTTCAAGCGGAGCGGCAGCCCCCTTGCCTGCCGACGGATCTCCATTGTGCCTATATTACTGAGAGTCTGAAGGCGGCCCAGCACCAGATGACCCAGGTGTTTATCTCCTATGGCGAAGGGGATCGGGCGATGCAGGAGAGGGTGCGCAATCGCCTGATGTTTGAGGGGATTACGGTTTGGGGGAATCCGGTGGCTATGTCGGGGGCAACAGATTGCCAGCAGGCAGTTCATCGGGGCATTGAGAAAGCCGATAATCTGCTGGTGTTGCTATCTCCTGACTATTTGGCATCGCCCCATTGCCAGCAGCAGTTGGCCTATGCCTGCCGGTATAACAAGCGGGTGATTCCGTTGTTGTTGCAGGCTATGGAGGTGGCGACGCTGCCGGCTGATCTGCGGATGGTGCCGTTTATTGACTTTTCATCCCTGGTGTCGGATATTCATTTTGACCGGGCGATGGGTGAGTTGACGCGCACCCTGCGGAGCTCGTCAGACTATGTGGAGCTTCATAAGCGTCTGTTGGTGCAGGCGTTGGCTTGGGAACGACAGGGGCGCGATCGCAAATTTCTGCTCCGCTCCGGTGCCTTTGCCGCTGCCCAGGCATGGCTGTCAGAGCCTAGCCCCACCGGGGGAGAGCCCACCGATTTCCACACCGCTTTTATCCAGGCCAGCCAAGGCATTAACCAGTTTTATGATGCCTTTATTTCCTATGGTCGAGCTGATAGCAAAGCCTTTGCCACTCAACTATGCCAGCAATTGACCGACCAGGGATTTCAGGTTTGGTTTGATCAAAACGATATCCCCTTGGGCGTAGACTTCCAGGCCCAAATCAATGACGGCATTGAGAAAAGCCATAATTTTATCTTTATCATCGCTCCCCATGCCGTGAACTCCCCTTACTGTGCCAAGGAAATTGCCCTGGCACTGAAATATAACAAACGGATTATTCCGATTTTGCACGTGGAAGAGATCGGTTATTCCACCTGGAAAGCACGGAATCCCCAGGGGAGCCCAGACCAGTGGCGCGGCTTTAAGGCGAAGGGGAAACATTCCAGTTTTCCTAACATGCATCCTGAGATTGGCAAAATCAACTGGATCCATGGCCGAGAAAGCTTGGATGACTGGGATGCGATGATCACAGGTTTGGTGGAACTGTGCCACCGCCATGAAGACTACGTGCATCAGCACACGGAGCTGTTGATGCGGGCATTGGCCTGGGAGCGCCACCAAAACCAAAGTTCCTATCTACTCATGGGTGAGGATCGTTTACGGTCACAAAACTGGCTGTTAACAGAGTTTTCTGCCGAGCAACCCCCCTGTATCCCCAGCTTGCTCCAGGCAACCTTTATTGCCGAGAGTGTCAAAATGGCCGACGGGGGCATGACCCAGGTCTTTCTTTCCTATGCCGAAGAAGATTTTGCCACGCGGGAAATTGTGCGCTATCGCCTGCTCCAGGCAGGGGTGACCGTATGGACTAATACGGTGGATATTCGCATGGGGGAAGATTTTGAGTCGGCCATTCAACGGGGCATCGAAGAAGCCGACAACGTGGTTTATTTAATATCGCAAGCATCCCTAGCATCGGACTATTGCCAAATGGAGATCGACCAGGCACTAGATCTCAATAAGCGCATTATCCCCATGCTGGTGGAGGCCATTGATGTCAGCCGTTTGCCCGATACCATTCGAAAAATTCAGTTTATTAACCTGGCGGATAACAGAGATGCCAACGACTTGGATCGAGATTTTGCCGAGCTACTGCGCACCATTCGCCAAGATGCGCCCTACTATAATCAGCATAAACAGCTTTTAGTGCGAGCCCTTAAGTGGGAGCGACAAAAACAAAATCCTAGCTTATTGTTGCAGCGGCGCATGCAGGATACTTATTTTGCCTGGGCTCAAAACGCCAACGGACGATCCGTGGGGGCGGCGCTGCCATTGCAGCTACTGTTCTTAGAAGCCAGCCAGATGCAGTCGCCGGATCAAACCCTGGGGGTATTTTTTGTGCACCATGGTGATGATTTTGACTTCTCTCGTCGGTTGAATGAGACTCTTTTGGTGCAAGGTAAAAGTGCCTGGCTATCCCCCGAAGGGGCCGCTGGGGAAGCCGATCGCTGGGACGATACGCGGCAGCTGATGGACAATGCCGAAAATGTTGTTTTTATCCTCTCCCCCAGCTCCGTGCGATGTCAGGCTTGTTTAGACCAGCTGCACTATGCCCAGTTTCAACAAAAACGCATACTGCCCGTTGTCTATCGGGATGTACTCAAGTCCACGGTGCCAGACAGTATAAAAACTCTGCCTTGGAGTGATTTTCGCCGTCACGGCGGGGATTTTTTGGTGAATTTTGGTGAGTTGTTTCGCACCCTGGAGAGCGACCCTTACCATGTGCGAGCCCATACGCGCTTATTGGTAAAGGCCTCTGAATGGGAAACAGCGCACCGGGATGATAGTTTCTTGCTGCGGGGAAATGACCTGGCGGAGTCCCAACGCTGGCTGCACCAGACAAAGGATAAAAAACCGCCGGTGACGGATCTCCAACGGCGCTATATCAAAGCCAGTCAGGCCTTGCCCTTGAGGAAGCTTAAGGCCCGTGCGGTGGCCATGGCAACGGCGGTGGCCGCCGGTACCGTTTCAGTGGTGAGGCTGTTTGGGGGGCTGCAACCTCTAGAGATTGCAGCCTACGATCAGCTTTTGCGATGGCGCCCCAATGAGGTGGCCCAGGATGAGCGTTTGTTGATTGTGAAAGTTGACGCGGCAAGTGGTGAGTGGTTGCGACAACAAATGGTCGAGGGTCGTTATCAGCCTGGCATTGGCACGATTCCTGAAAATGCGCTGTCAGAGGCGATTCATGTGCTTAACAGCTATGATGCTCGATTGATTGGCCTAGACGTGTTTCGAGATTTTCCGGCCCAGGGAGCCCTGGGGAATGACTTGGCTTGGACGGATAATCTGTTGGGTATCTGTCAGACGGCGAGCGACCAGGTGAGTGATATTGGCAGTGAAATGCCTGTTGAGCGGGTGGGATTTGCCAACTTTTTGCTGGATGGTGGCAATACTGTGCGTCGGCACTATTTAACCCAGTGGCTGGAGCGGGACAGTGCCTGTGTGCCGGAGGAATCTTTTACGTTGTTGTTGGCTAAAAAATACCTTGAGGCGGAGGGGATTGCCTATGGGAATACGGGCAATGAAAATCAGCTGGAAACCATTTCCTTGGGGGATGTGGTGATTCCGGATCTTTATGGTAATGGTACGGCCTATAGCGCCATGACCGAAGGCTGGGGGTGGAGTAGTTTGGTCGATTACCAAACCTTGATTAATTTTAGGACCTATGGCGATCCTCAGACCCAAGCACGAGGGGCTCGGCTGAAGGATTTTGCCCCCCAGGTTTCGTTGGCAGCGGTGATTCGCGATCAGGTGGATCCGGCGCTGATTCGAGATCGTGTTGTTTTGATTGGGTATACCGATTTTAGCGATCGCAACTCCGACGACTTCAACACCCCCTATGGCGATTCAATTCCTGGGGTTTACCTCCACGGCCAAATGCTTAGTCAGTTAATCAACGCCGCCTTAGAGGACCGGCCCCTAATTCGCTGGTGGCCCTTTTGGGGAGAATCCAGTTGGATTCTATTGTGGTCTAGCATTGGCGGTGTAATCTTTTGGCGATTGGTGCAGCCGTTACCGGTGTTAGCAGCTAGCCTTGGATCCCTCGGGCTATTAACCCTAGCCTGCTACGGGTTCATGGTGGGGCCAGTGGTTTGGGTACCCTGGGTACCGACCCTGGTTGGTTGGGGCTTAACTAGCGGTGCAGTGGGCTATATGACCTATCGCTTACGAAAAGGGTGATTTTCCATGTTTCAATGCTTAAGCCTCAGCCAGTCAAGCTGGCCCAAACGCTTTAAATTTCAGCGGCGCTGGCGTTTAATGCTGGCTGTGGCTGTGGGGCTGGGCATCGTCGCCCCCATAGTGCGGCCACCAGCCGCAGAGGCGGCATGTTTCTTTTGGCAGGCCTGTGCGCGGCGGCGGGGCCAAGCGTCCAATACCCGCGCCGGGGGCAAACGGTCCGGGCGTATTGTCGGTGGGAACGACGCGTCTGTGCCCTATGTGATTTCCCCCCGCAATGCCTGGATTCGCAATCCTAACCCCAGCCAGCCCTACACAATCCGCTGGAATCCAGTGGCAGATGCCCACCGCTATACCGTCAGGATTTGGCGTTGGACCTTCGAGCGCGATCGCCCCGAGACGGCCCTATGGGAAACAATAACCGTGGACGATGCGAATGAGCTGCCGTTTCCAGTGCTGGTGCCCTTAGACCCAGGTAACTACTATTCCATTGAGGTGGTTACCGATACGGGGGTATCGTCTGATTTGGATGAAGGATACTACGAGTCGGGCTTTCAACTGTTGTTTGATGAAGACTATGAAGACCTAAGATTTCAGCTCGATCAACTGGCCATCGATTCACCGGATGCGGCGCTTCCCCTAGCGGCACAACAAGATGTAGAAGACCTTGCCCTCGCCCAGGCCGGTGTCTTCTTTTTAAAAGAAATGTACACTGACGCCCTAGATTTGTTGCAGGTACTAGCCGATAGAGAAATCGCCTCAGATTTGGTCTACACCGCCCTGGGCGATACTTACAGCCAAAGTGGTCTCAATCAGCTGGCCATTGAATCCTATGGGCAAGCCTTAGCCCTTGCTGTTCAAAATACAGATAGTCTGAGCGAAGCGATCATCTGCGTGAGTTTGGCCGATGTCTATGCCACGTTAGGTCTTTTTGAGAAAACTCTCCAACATCTGCGTCAGGCACGCGAAGCCTATGCGCAATTGGATGAATCAACCGAGGTTTCCCGGTTAGACCGTCGGATTGAGGTTATTTCTGCACGCTTAGTCAGACAGCGTTAGGAGTCAGTTACATCGTCAGAATAACGAGTGCACTATGGGCATGAACTAAACCATCTTTGGACATGATGCTCAGGACCTAGCGAGCGATCAGGAAACTTTCTGAGATGACACATAAAAGTTGTACTGAGAGATCTGCTTTATCTGAAATTGATGCAATGTTTATTTAATGTGAAGAGAGATGTGCAATACTATCCATGTGTCGTCTGTAGTTGAGTGTATTTACGTTGTATGCACTTGTCCATTAAATAGTTACTTTCTATTTTAGGATTCCGTTAAAAATATCTATATATAAACGATCTCTTGTACCTTTCTCAATAGGTCAACTTTCTTTCAATAGGCTAGATTTCAGAAGATTGAAACACCTATTCTGTCATTGAACCTTGGTTGATTATTTGGTTCATATGGGCTGGTGCAAAAACTGATTATAAGGGTTGCTTCCTAAATGAGTTGAGCTGGAAAGTTCTATTAGTAGGACGTTAATGGGAATTTTGACTGTTTAAAGTGTGTTCTTTATTCTAAATAGTTAAAGTCTGATGCTTGAGTCCCTTGAAAACCTTTGGTCTAGCTATTTTCTAGCTTGAAAGAAGACTGTATAAGCATCCTTGCTGAAGATATCTGTTTTATTTTGTGTTTGGTATGAATAAGGCATTTCTATAGTGCTGATTTGTAATAGAGCAACAAGTTTCTGAAAATTCTCTTTTGGTATGAGGATTTTGATCCCATGTCTGTTAACAGATATGGCTGATTGTTTCTAGTTATATGCTATGCCTGGCAGCAAATTAAATGATGCTCGCGATCATTCAAAGAATGACTGCAGTTTACTGATGTCTTAAAAGTCTTACCTTTCTTGTGAAATAGTTTGTCCACAATTCTTGAAGACCTCAAGTGATATTTTAGTGCTCTATCACTGGTATTTATTTTGCAGCTGAAATCATGTCCATTGTTTGACCTTTAGTCTCTTTCCTTGTCAAACACTTATCAGATATGGGCATGTCGAGTTTGGTGATGCTGAGATTCTTGCTAACTACAGCAGCTGCGGTAGACCGATCTTTTTTGCTTAATTCTGTTCTATTCAATTTTTTGGAGAATTGAGATGCGAATGTTAGACGGCGATGTGACAACAACGACTAATTCAATTGATGTTGTTAATGGCTTAAAGGCTGAGTATTACAACAACAAAGATTTTACGGATCTGATCCTGGCTCGTACAGATGCCATTGTGGACTTCGATTGGGATAATGGTTCTCCTGATGCTGAGATCGTAGCAGACACCTTTTCCGTGCATTGGACAGGACAAATAGAACCGCTGTTTTCTGAAACCTATACCTTTGAAACCAGTTCGGATGATGGTGTTCGTCTATGGGTCAACAATGAGCTGATTATCGACAACTTTTATGAGCAAGCCACAACTGCTCACAGCGGCACCATCACCCTGGAGGCAGGAAAGCGATACGATATCCGCCTTGATTATTATGAAAACTACGGGGGTGCCAACGCTCAACTACGCTGGTCCAGCGCTAGTCAACCCCTGGAAGTCATTCCTCAGTCACAGCTATATAGCTCTGCTGTAGTTATGGCTGAGCCTCCCGTTGAGGGTAGTGGTAATGGCCTTGCGGGAGAGTATTACCACAACAAAAACTTCACTGACCTGGCATTTACGCAAACCGATGCCACAGTGGACTTTAACTGGGATGCGGGTTCCCCTGACCCATCCATTGAAAAAGATACCTATTCCATTCGTTGGACGGGTCGAGTAGAGCCTCGTTACTCAGAAACCTACACCTTTTCCACCAGTTCAGATGATGGTGTTCGTCTATGGGTAAATGATCAACTGATTATCGATAAGTTTGTTGAGCAGGCCGCCACCATTCATAGCGGAACAATTACCCTAGAAGCTGGCCAACAGTACGATATTCGCCTGGACTATTACGAAAATTATGGTGGCGCATCGGCTGAACTTTGGTGGTTAAGTGACAGTCAGTCCCTGGAAATTATTCCCCAGTCTCAGCTCTACAGCACGGCTGTAACAGAGCCTGAACCTCCCGTTGAGCCCGAGCCTCCCGTTGCCCCTGAGCCAGAACCCGAGCCAGAACCTGAGCCTCCCGTTGCCCCAGAGCCAGAACCTGAGCCAGAACCTGAGCCTGAGCCAGAACCACCTGTAGAACCAGAACCACCTGTAGAACCAGAACCTCCTGTAGAACCAGAACCTCCTGTAGAACCAGAACCTCCTGCAGAACCAGAACCACCTGCAGAACCAGAGCCGCCTACCGAACCAGAACCGCCTATGGATGGTGAGGGTAATGGTCTTAAGGCGGAGTACTACAACAACAAAGACTTTACCGATTCGGTATTCACCCGCACCGATGCCACAGTGGATTTTAACTGGGATGCAGGTTCCCCTGACCCATCCATTGAAAAAGATACCTATTCCATCCGTTGGACGGGTCGAGTAGAGCCGCGTTACTCAGAAATCTACACCTTTTCCACCAGTTCAGACGACGGCGTGCGGCTGTGGGTGAATGATGAACTGATTATCGACAAGTTTGTTGAGCAGGCCGCCACCATTCATAGCGGAACAATTACCCTAGAAGCTGGCCAGCAGTACGATATTCGCCTGGACTATTACGAAAATTATGGTGGTGCATCGGCTGAACTTTGGTGGTTAAGTGACAGTCAGCCCTTGGAAATCATTCCCCAGTCTCAGCTCTACAGCACGACTGTAACAGAGCCAGAACCTCCCGTTGAACCAGAACCCCCCGTTGAACCAGAACCTCCCGTTGAACCGGAACCTCCCGTTGAACCGGAACCTCCCGTTGAACCAGAACCTCCCGTTGAACCGGAACCTCCCGTTGAACCCGCGCCGGAACCCGAACCCGCGCCTCCCGTTGAACCAGAACCTCCCGTTGAACCAGAACCTCCCGTTGAACCAGAACCTCCCGTTGAACCGGAACCTCCCGTTGAACCGGAACCTCCCGTTGAACCAGAACCTCCCGTTGAACCTGGGCCTTCAACAGAAGTTAACGGCCTCAAAGGAGAGTATTACAACAACCAGGACTTCACTGAGCTGGCCCTCACTCGTACAGATGAGAATGTGGACTTTAATTGGGGAACCCGGTCTCCCTATGCAACCCTTGAACCCGACTCATTCTCAGTACGCTGGACCGGTGAAATTGAACCTCGCTATTCAGAAACCTATACCTTCCAGACCTTCTCAGATGACGGTGTGCGGCTGTGGATAAACGATGAGCTAATCATTGACCAACTGGTTCCCCAATCTCCCACTCTCCACAATGGCACCATTACCTTAGACGCAGGCCAACGGTATAACATCCGTTTGGACTACATTGAGGTTAATGGTGGGGCCAGTGCTGAATTAATGTGGTCAAGTAACAGTCAGCCCCTGGAAAAAGTTCCTCAGTCCCAACTATTTAGTCAATCCGTACCTGCCCCCGAGCCTCCCCCTCCGGGACCTTTGTTTCCTGATCCTGATCCAGTTGATCCTACAGCTGTAGAGATTGAGCATGTCTTCACCGTGAGTGAAAACGTAGTAGCCCTAAAGATCAACACTGGAGAAATCGCCCGTGGTAAACAGGTTGACTATGTGCCAGCAGCAGATGACATTATCCAGGATGACGGCTGGGTCGTTCGGAACAACGAAACCATCGGCTGGCAGATAGCGGGTGAGCCCAACAAAATTTGGCTGGTGGACGAATATAGCGGTCCTGGGCTAAACACCGCTTGGGCAGACAATGTTAGCAACTACGAGATTGTTGCTGCCGATGGTTCTATCATCAGACCCACCAATGTTTATCGCAAGAGCAAAGTGGACGACATGGCCCAGACTGATATCTGGGAGTTTGAGTGGCCCATGGAGCACACTGTATACGTTGAACTGCCTGATGGTCTCACAGAGGGAGAAAGCTACCAGCTCAACTTTGCCGGTAATTTCTTGGCGGACAGTGAGTTTGTTTATGAACCTGAGGCAACCCGGAGCGATGCAGTGCATGTTTCTCATCTCGGCTTTGACCCCGGTGATGGGTCGAAGGTGGCTTTCCTATCTACCTGGATGGGCAACGGGGGTGGTCTGGACTATGGGGCTGGCCAAACGTTCTGGCTAATTGATGCAGCCACAGGGGAAAAGGTGTACGAAGGGCAAACAACCCTTTCTAAATCGGCCAGCGAGGCGGATGACCACCAAGGGCGAAACCATAGTGGCACCGATGTGTTCATGATGGATTTCAGTGACTTTGATACCCCAGGTCAGTACTCGGTCTATGTGGACGGTGTGGGTACCTCCTACGAGTTTGAAATTGGCGAAAATACCTGGCGTGATGCATTCTATGTGTCGGCCCGAGGTTTGTTCCACCAGCGTAGCGGCATCGAGCTAGAGGCCCCCTACACAGACTACAGTCGCCCCCGGTCGTTCCATCCTCAGGATGGGGTGACGGTATATCAGTCGACGGTGCCATTGATGGACACAAATATGGGCCTGAGTGGCGGGTTGGATGCCTTTGAAGCTTTGCAGGCCACACGCACCGACGAGGTGGTCACTGATGCCTGGGGGGGATGGATGGATGCCGGGGATTGGGATCGCCGCACTCCCCACATGGAGGCCTCTCGTTCATTGTTAGAACTGGTGGAACTCCATGGAGACTATTTTGAGTCTGTTAATCTTGATCTGCCTGAGTCAGGCAACAACTTGCCTGATGTTTTAGATGAGGCCCTGTGGGGACTGGATGTGTTCCGCCGTTTACAAAAAGAAGACGGTGGTATCCCTGGGGGCATTGAATCTGCGGGGCATCCCATCTGGTTTGAGGGTAGCTGGCAGGAGTCTCAAACGGTGATGGCCTATGGTCCTGGTATCTGGTCTAGCTATTTCTATGCGGGGGTGGCGGCCAGGGCGGCCTATGTGCTGAAAGATTACGATACTGACCTAGCCCAAACCTACCAGGACAGTGCTTTGCAGGCGATGGAATGGGCCAATGCTGAACTGACGAAAGACCCCAATGGTCGATATCATCAGATTTATGACCAGCGTAATCTAGCGGCAGCAGAACTCTACCGCTTAACGGGGGATCAACAGTGGCACGATCTGTTTTTGGAAACGACGGTTTATTCAGACCCCAATGCTAGAACCTCTATCTGGCAAAGCCACGACCATCTCCAGGCGGCATTTGTCTATGGTCGAACTGAACGCCCTGTGGATGGGACCATTCAGCAGAATGCGATTAATTCTGTTTCCCGAGAGGCGAATGAACAAATCTCCATTATGGAGAATACGGGCTATAAGTGGAATCTGGATCCCTATTCTCCCATTGGTTGGGGCGATGGTTTCGGTGCTCCCAAAACAGATATTCTTTTGCGGGCCCATGCGCTGACGGGAGATAGTACCTACCTAGATGCAAGTGTTCTGGCCAGCCAGTTTTCGGCAGGTGCGAATCCGGATAATATGGTGTATACCACGGGCATTGGTTACAACAACCCGGACATGCCGTTAATTTTGGATATGCGGACGACGGGGCAGGAGGCGCCGGCAGGGATTACGGTGTATGGTCCCATTGACTTGCAAAATCCCAATGGCTATGGCGGCGACTGGAGCTGGGCGATTGACCTGTTTACCACCGACGATAGTAGTCCGACTCCCTGGGAGTTTCCTACGGCTGAGGCCTATTTTGATTCGTTCTACTATGTGCCAGTGACTGAATTTACGATTAATCAGTCCCTTGGCCCAACGGCCTATACCTGGGGCTATCTGGCTGCTTCGGATGGTGTTGATGGGGAGACGGCTACTGCCCAAGGCAATGCAGGCAACAACACGTTGTCAGGCACTGGAGTGAATAGTGTTATTAATGGTACTCAACCGTTAGATATGACACCGGGACAGGGTGAAGTTGATACTCTCATTGCAAGTAACGGGAATGATCTCTTTGTTCTCGGTAATGTTGGCCGCAGCTTCTATGATGATGGCGATGCCACATTGCCCGGCTTGGATGATTATGCCCTTATCCAAGGGTTTAACTTAGCTCAAGGAGACCGGATTCAACTCCATGGCACCGTTGATGACTACACATTGGGAGCGTCCCCCAATGGAGTACCTGCTGGTACAGCTATTTTCTCTCAGACTGATGATGTATCTGAGTTGATTGCTGTACTAGAGGATACGTCGCCCAATGGCCTGATGGGTGCCCTTGTCTTTGCCTAATGGTGGTTGCTTGAGTTAGTTCTGTAGTTCTCCCCCCATTGAAATGTTCTAATCGTCATGGGGGGAGAACTGAAAGGGTAATGAGGCCCTGTTTGATGTGTTAATGTCGATTCATTTTCATTCCCACAGCCGCATCAGTAAAGAAATCTGAGCTGGATAGTGCTATTAAGTGCGGGGCAGAGAAAAATAGCATGTCCCTTTATCCTTGGGAGAATAGGGGCGTGAGGCCAGGTTTGTTATTCTCTAGCCTTCCTAAAATGGACTACCCTGAGCTGAACGTTGTTTTTTGTGCGCCTCAACCCTATGCGTATTTTTACCCTTGGCTATTTGAATTTTTCTATCGCATATTAATTGGTCTGTGGACTCTAAGGGTGTATCAAGTTCCTGGCAAGGTAGGATACTTGACTGATTATTTACGACACCAAGATGTTTGTGATTGCGGGACGATTATTTTCCTAAATCCAACATTCCCTACCAGAAATATCATTGGAACTTGATTGTAAAACGATTACCCTATAGTTGGTGCAACTGCATAAAACTATTGCCTGATTATTTTTGATGTGTGCCTGAGAATATATACTTATATTCCGCTAATTTATGTCTAGGAAGACGAATAATTTAGGGCTATAAACCAATGGATAACTAATCAATTCAAGTTGATTTAATTCCGGTTAAGGGGAATGCACATAAATAAAATCCCCATCACAGAATATGTCGTAGAACCTCCTCCCCTTACGAAGGGGAGGTGCCGTAGGCGGAGGGGTCTGGACCGATAGCGCTAACTGTCGATAACCCCCTGTAAGTCCCCCTTCGTAAGGGGGACAGCACACCTCGAACATGTCTCAAAGAGGTAGATTATTTTCATGCAGACGCCTAAAAGGGCTGTATCTATAAATATTTCTTGTTTCTCCGTAGTTATATAGATTTAAATTCGCTTTACCTATAAAAAATGAGAAAACTAGAGATTATGGGGTTAAGGAGGATGGATCGAGCCTTTTTTAGCGAAATCCATAGGCTCTATTCAAAAAAAACTTGTGTGAAAGTAGGGGTTAATTTGAACAACTCTTTAAACATTGCTTCTGTAATTTAAATGCTAATGAAGGTATTTATTAACTAATAAAAACTCCATCCTGACTTGGGTGGGGCGATCTGTAGTTTTCAGAAGGAAGTCGTTCTTTTGGGTGCCTGGGCTTGCCAACATATTAGGGAGAAATCTTAAACCCTTAAAGCTGCTAACTTACTGCTCATTAAATGTCGTTATTTTGCTGGTTTTTTGAGTTGATCGCTGCTTTAGACCTATTGAATTAGCCTAAATCTTACTGTTTTGACCTAAATAAGTTAAATATTGGCCTGTTGGTCTTTAAAGAATAGTCTTGCCCGCTGTGCATGATGGTTGTTCACCATGGTTTGTTGCATATGTGGATTTCCTATGTTGCAAGTCAATTGCGGTGCATGCAAGACGAATAAGATGATCAAATCAGTCTGACTGAATTTTTTAGTTTTAGACTTTAAGCTATTTCCCAATGGTTAAAATATTATTGATTGAAAAAAAACAATCTGTCCACCACTCGTTGGGCCAGCAGCTTCGCCCCTATGGATATGAACTGTTGCTATCAACCGAAGGGGGTGACCAAGGGATTTTAATGGCCATTAAAGAGTCTCCAGATCTGATTTTGGTGGATTCAGACCTGTCAGTGATTGATGGTTGGCAGGTAATACAGATTCTTAAGGCCTCTACGGTCACTAAAGATATCCCGGTGATCGCCCTCATGTCGCCGACAGTGCAAGCCGATTGGCAAATGCTCCTAAAGTCAGACTGTGATGATTATTGTCTGAAGCCGGTGACCTTAATGTGTCTTTTGGGTAAATTGCAAAAGATGGCCGGAAACATACTTAAAAATTCGATTGATTTAAGGAGTATGGAAGGGTTGCTGTCTTCTCAGCCCGTTATTGCCCAGTCTGCGGGGGCATCGTCTGCGGCTAATGTGACGCCAGAGCGGCCTCGAAGGCAGATGTCATCAAAATCTTTGGTGGTTTACATTGAAGATCATCAAGCGGACAGTCAAGCCATGGCCCAAATTGTTCAGAGGGCAGGCTATGGCTACGCTAATATTGTCGATCCTCTTCATGCCTTGCCGCAGCTGTTGGAGTTAAAGCCCCAGCTGGTTTTTCTGGATTTGGTCATGCCGTTGGTGAATGGCTATGAGTTGTGTGCTCAAATTCGCCGTATTTCGGCATTCAAAGAAATGCCGATCATAATTGTGACTAATAATGATGGTATTGCCGATCGGGTGCGCTCTAAAGTTGTTGGGGCTTCGGGCTTTCTAGGTAAGCCGATTAGGGAGCATAAGGTTTCAAAGGTGTTGGAGAAATATTTGAGGCCACTGCAAAAAGCTGTCAAGAATGAGGTGTCTCCACCTAAATTCTCACCTTTATTCTAGGTGTGTAAGGTGTAGATTGTTCCCTTTGGCTGAATTCAGTAATTAGATCGATACCGTTTATTTGTATAGGAACTTTTATGGTAACTGCGTTAGTTGTGGAAGATAGCTTGACAGATCGAGAGCATTTAACAACCCATCTGCAAAATCTTAAGATCATGGTGGTTGGTGTGGAAAGTAGCGAGGAGGCGCTCTTTAAAATACAAGCTCTTAGGCCGGATGTCGTTTTTCTAGATGTGGTATTGCCCGGTCAAAGCGGATTTGAGCTTTGTCGCCATTTAAAGAGCGATCAGAAAACCCAGGATATTCCAGTGGTGATTTACTCTACTAAAGATACGGATGCGGATAGATTATGGGGCTCGATGTTGGGGGCAGATGCTTATTTGAGTAAGCCTGTTGATGCTGAGCAGCTGTCTCAAACTATTCAGAAAATCATTGGTGGAGCCCTATGAGTGGTGCGTGGCCAAGGGTAATCGGCGGTCAGTCGCGTTCCGATGAAGTCGTGCTTGAACTAGATCCCCTCGGATTGGAACCTATTCCAGAGGATACGCGCCAACGCTTTCTTCGATTTCAAACCTGTGCTGATGAAGCGACGTTGTTACCGTTAAAGGATATTGCAGCGGTTCTTCAGGTGACAATTGACGAATTGTTGCCGGTTCCCGATATGGCGACCTGGTTGTTGGGGGTGTGTAACTGGCGTGGGGAAATGCTGTGGCTAGTGGATGTGAATAGTCTGTTAGGTAAGGTGCCTTTATGGCATCAAAACCCCAGGTTAGAGACCATGATGGTCATTGTGATCCAGGCGGAGGAACGGTCGGTGGGTTTGGCCGTAGAGCAGGTGGATGATGTGGAACTGATTGATCCTGACAGGATTGTGCAGTCGGAAAAACTTGGTGCTGCGATTACGGATCCTATGGTGGCAGGGCATTTGCCAGAACATGGTGGAATTATTTTGGATGCCTTGCGATTGGTGGATCATTCGTTTCGCACGCTTTCTTAATTGTTATTGATTCTCTTATGTCAGCTTTTTCTACTAATTCTAATAATTTTGACCACAATCAAGGGGGTAACAATATGACTAATCCAGATCTTACGATTCCTGAAAACGACAATAATACGGTCTTGGTGACCGCATCAAACCTGACGCTATCTGCAGAAACAACTCTCGAACACCAGGAATTGCCTGAAGATACGCTGCGGCCCCTTAAGTTGGATTCGATTCCGTTTCCGCCTGGGCCGGGTAAGCGCCCCTTTGCGATCGCAAATCTAATGGCCCAGACCACCCACCTGGAGAACCTGTGCCAAATTACCGTCACCCAGCTACGCAAACATTTGGCGGTCGATCGAGCCCTAATCTATAAATTTACCTCTGAGGAACAAGGGAATATCATTGCCGAGTCCGTTGCCAGTGGCTATACCCCCTATCTGGGGGAATCTGTCGCGGCCCTGGCGTTTGGTGAAAATACCACCCAGGCCTATCAGCAACAGCCTTTTGTCACCATCGCTAACGTTACCGAAGACGCGACCACGCCCTACCAGCTGCAGCTATGTCAGCGTTTTCAAGTGCAGGCCTATGTGAGTTTGCCAATTTTCTTGGATGAGCGGCTGTGGGGGCTGTTGGTGGTGCAAAACTGTGCCGCACCTCGTCAATGGTCTGAGTCTGAAATTGCCTTCCTCTACCAGGTGGGGACTGAGTTTGCCCTAAAGCTCCATATCCATGAGCTGCGGTTGCAAAATCAACAGGAAGTGACGCGCGATCGCATCATTACCAGCGTTGTCAAAAATATTCGCACCCTATCGGATATCCAATCCATCTTCGAGACAACAGTTCAGGCAATTCGTCAATATCTAAACACTGATCGGGTGGCCGTATTTAAATTTTATCCAGGGAGCAACAACGGCAGCGGTGAAATTATTGCCGAAAGCGTGCGTAAAAACTTTGTCTCAGCCAAAGCCGTGCGGGTTGAAGACCACTGCTTTGATGAAGGCGGTAAGACCGATAACGACTATCGCCAGGGGGGCTACTGGGCCGCATCGGACATCTATACCGCCGGGCTGCCCGAATGCCACCTAAATACCCTCACCCAGTTTCAAGTGCGGGCAAATTTAGTGGTTCCCCTCCTCAAGAGTGGCAAGCTTTGGGGCCTATTTTGCATTCACCAGTGCGATGGTCCCCGCACCTGGCAAGATGCAGAGATCGCGTTTATTCGCAGAATCGCCGCCCGGCTTGATGTCGCGTTGCAGCAAACCACCTATCTAGAAGAGCTGCAGGAAAAAAATGACAAACTAAAAAAAATTGCCACCCAAGAGCGATTAATCACCCAAATTACCGAGCGCTTACGTCGCCAGGCCGATCTTCCCAACGCCCTAAAAACAGCAGTGCGAGATATTCGGCAGATGCTCAACGTGGGTCGAGTGGGCCTGTTCCAATTTGATCTAGCCACAAACTACAGCGTTGGTGAATTTGTGATCGAAGACGTGGATGCGGGGGTGGTGTCCGCCATGGCGACAAAGGTGAAGGATCACTGTTTTGCCGACGGCCAGACCGAAAACTACCGCAATGGCCGCAACTGGATTGTCCATGATATTCAAGAGCTCGATTTGCCCGATTGTTTGGTTGATTTACTCTCCCAGTTACAGGTGCGAGCGTCATTGGTCATTCCCTTGCTAAAAGGCGATATTCTTTGGGGGCTGTTCTGCGTCCACGAATGTCAGGGCCCTCGCCACTGGGATGCGGCTGAAATTGACTTTGTCCGACGCATTGGGCTGCAGCTAAATATTGCCCTGCAACAGGCGGACTATTTGAACCAGCTGCAGGAAAAAAATAAAACCCTGGAGGCGGTGGCAACCAAGGAGAAAGAATCCAAGGAGCGCTTGCAAAAGCAAGTTACCCAGCTACTGTCCGATGTATATCCTGCGTTGGAAGGCGATCTGACCGTACGGGCGCCGGTTACCGATACTGAAGTGGGTACCGTTGCCAGTGCCTATAACAACACCCTGCAAAGTCTGCAAAAAATTGTTCTTGAGGTAAAACAGGCCGCTGCGCAGGTGGGGCAAACCTCCAAACAGAGTGGTAATTCCATGACCTCCTTGAATCAGCAGGCTCAACGGCAAGTATTGTCCTTGGAGCAAACCCTGAAACGGGTGCAGGACATGATGAACTTAACTGAAGCCGTGGCCAACGATGCTCAACAGGTGGAAACGGCGGTGCAGCAGGCAAATCAAACGGTGCAGGTGGGGGATGCCGCCATGAATAATACCGTATCCAGTATTATGGCCATTCGGTCCACCGTAGCTGATACGAGCCAACGCATTAAGCGTTTGAGTGAATCGTCCCAGAAAATTTCTAAGGTGGTGAACCTCATTAGCCATTTTACGAACCAAACCCAGCTGTTATCTCTCAATGCGTCCATTGAGGCGACGCGCGCCGGAGAATACGGACGGGGGTTTGCGGTTGTGGCCGATGAAGTACGCTCTCTGGCACGTCAGTCGGCAGAAGCCGCCACTGAAATTGAGCAGCTGGTGCAAGAGATTCAAATGGGCACCGCAGAAGTCTCTACGGCCATGGAGACCGGTATTCAGCAGGTGGCAGAAGGTACGAACCTGGTGACGGATACGCGACAAAATCTGACGGCGATTGTGGAGGCCACAGGTCAAATTAGCTCGTTAATTCAAGGCATTAGCCACATTGCCCATCAACAGGTCTCAGAATTTAAAGATGTGACGGTGACGGTGAATGAAGTGACAGAAATTGCCAATCAAACATCCACCGAGTCTGAACAATTAACTGAGTCAATTCGTCAACTGTTGGCGACGGCCCAGGCCCTCCAGTCTAGTACAGATAAGTTTAAGGTTGCCTAGGGCGACAGCCCATAAACTCCCGACCCAGAGCCCTAACGGCACTCTCTCCTTTAACCATCTGTTTAAGCCTCACCCATGATCTCTGAGCCCGTGCCACCCCAGCCCGTCCCCCCCTATTTTTTACAGGAAGCGTCTGAACTCCTTCAGCAAATGGACAATGAGCTACAAACTCTGCGTCAGGACTTTGATGTGCAAAAAGTTCACACGCTGATGCGCATTGCCCATACCCTTAAGGGGGCGGCGGCCAGCGTTGGTTTAGATGCCATTAAAACCACCACCCACTCCCTTGAAGATGCCTTTAAGGCACTGTGTGTGCCAGGTGCTTCGTTGTCAGTGGTGGTGGAAGGGCTGATTTTTGATGCCTATGCCTGTTTGCAACTGCTGTTGTCAGCACAGTTTACCAATAGTCCCCTGGATGAGTCGGCCATCTTAGATCGGATGGCTGGTATTGTTGCTCAATTCCAGGAAAATTTAGGCGATCAGTTTGGTAATGATGGCTATTTGCCAACGTCAACTGAACTCGGGTTTGACATGACCCAGTCCATTTTTGAAATGGGCGTGGCCGAAAGGCTCGATGATTTAGACAAGCTACTGCAGCACCCCAAACCAGATACGTTGCTACCCTTTCTCCAGGCCCAGGCCGAGATCTTTTTTGGCTTAGCCGAGTCCCTCGGTTTGCCAGGCTTTGGTGACATTGCCCAAGCCACACAAGCGTCCCTAGAGCTTCACCCTGGCCAGGTGGTTGACATTGCCCAGGCGGCCCTGGCGGACTATCGGGCGGGGCAGGCCCAGGTGCTCAAGGGCGATCGCACCCAGGGGGGCGCACCAGGGTCTGTGCTGCAAACACTGCGGCAGGCCGCTGCCCCGCCGGCGGTGAACAAGTCTACCCTGGTTTATCAACAGCCAGAGGATAAACCCAATCGGGTGGGAAAATTATGGCAATTTCTCACTCGACCGATTCCCAGAACCCCCGAACTCCTCCATGGGAAAGAGTCTTCCCCTAGCCCGGGGGAGAGTTTGCCGTCCCCCCCTGCCATTAAGCCGATTTCGGTGCCAGTGCCTCATATTACGGCTGTGCCCCCATCTGTAGCGGCTAATCAGCGAGTCGTTGTGCCGCCTTCGGTGGCGGAGCCTGATGTGACTAAAGCTCAGGTGGAGGTGTCTGAAGCTCAGACTGAGGTGTCTGAATCCCAGGCTGAGGTATCTGAAGCTTACACTGAGGGGGCTGAATCCCAGACGGGAGTTTCCCAAGAACTGCCTCCGGTGGCCGGTCTAGAAACCCTGGGGGGGAACAAAGTTGTTCACCCCCACAATCTTCCCACCCTGCGGGTATCGGTTGAACATCTCGATCAGCTCAACTATATGGTTGGTGAGCTATTGACCCAGCAAAATCGCCAGGCCCTATACCACGATCAGCTGTCCGTGGGCCTCAAGGCGCTATCA
The DNA here is from genome assembly GCF_018739865.1 of Leptothoe kymatousa TAU-MAC 1615. GTDB lineage: Bacteria > Cyanobacteriota > Cyanobacteriia > Phormidesmidales > Phormidesmidaceae > Leptothoe > Leptothoe kymatousa. The sequence continues at coordinate 1,162,912 of NZ_JADOER010000004.1, forward strand.
GGGCGCCTCCAGCAACAGCAAAAATATTTGTATGAGTTACAGCGACGGACGATTCAAGATGCGCTAGCGCAAACACTCCACGGTCAGCGGTCTGGGGTGTCTGCCTACCAGTTTGACACCCTGGAGTTTGAGCAATACAACGAATTTCAACTGTTGATGCAGCCTGTGTTGGAAAATATGATTCAGCAGCAGGAGAGTTTTGAAGCGGTTGAACTGTTTGTGCGCCACAGTCAACAGCTATTGGCAAAACAACAGCGCTTTGTCGATGGGCTACGACATCGATTGTTGGATATTCGCATGCAACCCCTAGGGCCATTGCTACAACGATTTGAGCCAGTGGTGGCGCGGCTGTCGGGGCAATATAGAAAAGCGGTCGAACTGGCGATTGAGGGGGCTAACGTACGCATTGATAAGGCGATTGCCGACAAGCTTTATGATCCCCTACTACACTTGATGCGCAATGTGTTTTCCCATGGGATTGAGTCTCCTGAAATCCGCCAACAGCGCCATAAACCGGAGGTGGGGGCGATTCGGATTGAGGCCAGCCAGCAGGGGCGCTACTTGGTCATTAAGGTGATAGATGATGGCGGTGGCCTCGATCTGGAAGCGATTGGTAAAACAGCCCTGGAAAATCGTTTGATTTCACCCCAAAAGGCCACGGAATTGTCCATGGAAGAGATGGGCGAGCTGATTTTTGCACCGGGATTTTCCACCGCCGGTCACATTGATGATCTCTCGGGGCGAGGCATGGGGTTAAATGCGGTGCGATCGCAAATAGAAGCTTTAGGGGGGCATGTCAACGTTGCCTCCCAACCTCGTCAGGGCACCTGTTTTACCCTGAAGATCCCGATCAATTTAACGATTTCCAAGTTGCTGCTGTGCCAGTCAGGGGATAAATACTATGGGTTGATGACGGACACGGTGCAGCAGATTTTGATGCCAACGGCCAAGCAAATTAGCACCCGTGAGCGGGTCAAATTTTTGAGTTGGCGGTTTGAAGACCAAGACCGCCTTGTCCCGGTCATCGCCTTAACCGATGTGCTGAACTATCGGGCCAACTATCCCCCGTCCCCCCAGGCTGTTGTCCCTGACAAAACTACAGCCCTAAATCCCATTATTCTGATCCGTAACGAAGGGCAGTTTGTGGGATTGGAAGTCGACTATTTGCACGATGAGCAGGAACTGGCCATTCATCCCCTGGGCAAGGTGGTGGCCATCCCTGCCTATGTGTACGGCTGTAGCACATTGCCAGATGGTAAATTTACCCTGGTTTTAGACGGCACCCTACTAGTCCAGGAGATTTTGTCCAACCTCTCCCAGGCTGTGTTAGATATCTTTAATGTCCCTGGCGATACCATCCAACCGCCAGTGGTGGCCTCAGCCCAGAAGACAATTCTAATTGTTGATGATTCGATTACGGTGCGCAATACCCTGGCGGATACGTTGCAGAAAGCTGAGTATGGGGTGATTCAGGCAAAGGATGGTTCAGAGGCGCTCCAGCAGCTACAAAAAATTCAGGTGGATGCCATTCTGTGCGATCTCGAGATGCCGGGAATGAACGGGTTTGATTTTCTCAAGGTGCGTCAGGGAACGCCTGAACTGAATGCCATCCCAACAATTATGCTCACGTCCCGAGCTGGCGCTAAGCATAAAACCTTGGCTAAGGAACTGGGGGCTACGGACTATTTAACCAAACCCTATTTGGCACCCCAGCTGCTGGCCAAGCTGTCAGCGGCGCTGGGGGGGGCCCATGAACCATAAAACAATTCCGAGGGGCAGCACCGCCGGTCCGGCCTATAGTGAGAGATATGTGAGCATGAAGAGTCAGCGTGAGCCAGAGAAATATATTATTTTCCAGGTTGCCAGCTACTGGTATGTGTTACCAGTGACGGAGATTTTGAAAATTGTAAACTGTCCTTCTCCTAGCCAGGGTGGCATGGTGGATTTAGGCATGGTGCAGTTGGGCCCCCATACGGTGCAGCTGTTGAACCTACATCGGCTCTTGGACATAAATAGCAGTGCGGCGGCCACCTACGGTTTCTTAGTCGTTTTAAGGACTCAATCAGGTCTGTGGGGAATTCCCCTCGAGCAGACCCCTGACCTGATTGAATTGTCTCCGGTGACATTAAAACCAGTTGCCTTAGGCGGAGAACGGTTCCAAAGTTCTGCCATTAGCCATGTGGGGCTGCTGGAGGAACAGGCCGGTCAGCGCACGCTGTTGCGGTTGGATGTGAATGCCCTGGTACAGCAGCAAAATGGAGCGCTTCCAAAACAGGCCGCGCCAATAGAATCCTAGGGCGTGCCGTGGGGCGTGCCGCGGCGGCTGTGCTTGATTCAGCCCCCAGATCACCATTCTGCAATCAGATCATTGTTTGTAAACGGGCTAGACCTGTTTGGATATTTTCTTCTAGGGTCTTAAGCTGTTCGATGCTCTGTTCTCGATTGATTTCGTTTTGCTGTTTCTTTTCTATGAGGCTGCTAAGTTCTAGACGTCGGGCCGCAATATCGCCGCTAATGCGCTCAATCGCGCGTTCTTCGTAGGTGTTGAAACAGTCTTTGACTGCTTTATAAATGGGCTGCCATTGGTCTGCTGCAATTTGGGGCAGATGTTTGGCAAACTCTTTGCGGGTGGCTTTAATAAACTCTTGGCGAACAAATTCTGCTTGGGCTGCTAAAATTCCACCCCCGGCGGCAATGACCCCCACAATATTTAAGAACAAGCTGCTAAACAGCAGGCCTAAAATCTGGAGGGCAATGACGATACACACATAGCTGACGGCCATTTGTAAAACAGACTGCCAAAAATGGTTGAAGGGTTGAACCGCGTCATTGAGGGTGTCGGGAATCTCATCAAAGAGGTCGCGAATGTTGTCGATCCAGGGGCGGGCGTCTTCTGGTGCATCGGTGCTGGGGGCATAGAATTTTCTGCCCATGATTTTTTCGTGGATAACTTCTACCACTTCTGCGTAGGCTACCTGGTATTCGGCGGCACTTTCGTTGAGTTCGTCGAAGGCTTGGCCAATTTTCTGTTTGGCGGTAAATTCCCAGGCGGCCAGCCGATCGTTGATGTAGCGTTCGAAGGCGCGCTTAAACTCTTTGTAAAAATCGTCGCGCTGGTTTTCGTCGAGAAAACTGAGGAAGTCAAGATCGGGTTGGGACGCTACAAAATCGGTTTCGAAGGTGGTTTCTAGGTTGAGGATATAGGTTTTAAACGAATCGGCGATGGCTTTAGCGGTGAGGTCGCAGCGTCCCCGAATTAGTTGTCGATAGTTGTCGCGAATCTTTTCTAGTTTGCCAAATTCACTTTCCACCGATGTTAATCGCTGCTGGAGTTCGCCCAGATCTTCATCTAATAGGGGAATGCGTCGGGCTACGGTTTCTTGCACCGCGCTATAGGCTCGGTGGGCTAGCTGGGCGGCGCGCTTGAGCTCAGCTTGACCCCGCTGCTGGGTGAGGAAGGCGTCCAATGCCCCCATAAATGTGTCCACACCACTGCCTGCGAAAGAGCCCTGTTTGCGCTGTTGACGCAGGGCGGTGAGGGCTGAAATTTCGAACCAGGCGGTATCTGTCGGTAAACTTTGGCTAAATACCTGTCGCTGTCGATTTTCGGCCTGTTGCAGTGCTGTGGCATCGTCTGGATTTACCAGGCTGCCCCGAATTCGATCCCAGCCATTGATGACATAAAAACATTCTAGATCGCGGCTTTGGATGTGGTTGCGCAGGTAGCGCCGCTCATCTAGGGTGATGGGCTGCATGGCATCCATGACAAATACCACGGCCTGGGCCTCGTTCAAATAGGTCAACACCTGTTGATTGCGGGTTTCGGTGTCGTTTAAACCTGGGGTATCAACAATTTCTAGCCCCGATGCCAGTAGGGGCGACGGACATTCAATCACCACGTGGCTAATGTCGGGAAAGGCATTAGTGTCTAGCTGGCGGGCTTCGTCGGGAGAGATGGTGTACTTGGTTTTGAATGTTTCAAAGTCAATGGTCGCAGGGGGGTGGTCGTTGTTGTAATGGAGGGTGACTTGCCGTTCTAGCCCATGGCGAACCAAACTGATCAGGGCGGTGCAGGGATTGACATCACTGGGCAGTAAGGCCTCTCCCAATAGGGCATTAATGAGGGTACTTTTACCCCGTTTCATTTCTCCGAGCACAACGATGCGATAGGTGCCCTGCTCGAGCTGTTGGGCCGTGCTTTGGAGGGTGCGGATATGGCGGGTTAATCCCAGTTGCCCCGATTGCTCATGGGTTTCGGCGCGGTCCATGGCGATCGCAATTTGGCTCAAAACCTGAGCGGCCTGCTGACGGTTTTGGAGAAGATGGTCAAGGCTTGTGGCCGGGTTAGGAAAAGAGCCGTTTGCTGCCGGAGGGGTAACCATAGAATGTAGACTGAAGTTTGCCGTTGTTAAGGTAGAGGTTGAATCTATCAGGTGCGGCTCAAAAGTATTTTGATGAATTTTGAGGACTTGCCACCCTGATCTTTTACTCTCTACAGTCCAGTGTGCCTCAATTCCTTAGAACCGTGATCACTCTGCCGAGGAATACCTCTTGTCCTCATTAATTGGGGGGATATGTCAGGATTTAAAAAAGTAAGCGAATCTACTGACTGATTGGCTTTAAGGTGAATAATGCAACAGAGTTCGCCGTTGCCGGACTCAAGTTTGCTATGAGAAGCGTCCCGATGGTCAGGCGCTCCCATTCTGGGGCTGGCTCTCTAACCAGGCTGATGAGCCATCACCTCTGTGGTGATGGGAGCCCATGGGCATTTTTAGCCCATGGAGAAATGACTACAATAAGGACATTCGTAAGCATAGTTTCTCTACTGTCCTACTGGTTGGGTTGTTTATGGCCACTGCTGATGATTACTATGAGCGGTTACAGGTATCCCCTGATGCGAGTCAAGCAGAAATCAAAGCGGCATTTCGCCGCCTGGCTCGGCGCTATCATCCTGACTTAAATCCCAACGACCCTCGAGCCCTGGAAAAATTTCGAGCGCTGCACGAAGCCTATGAGGTTTTGACCGATCGGGTCCAGCGGCAGCTCTATGACCGTACGGGCACAACCGGCTATAACGAAACCCGTCCCCAAACGGCCCATGACTTTTATTTGCGGGGGATTCAACATGCGCTGGAGCGGCAGTATAAAACGGCCCTGGCAGATTTTGATCGGGCGATTGAACTCCAGCCGGAGTTGGCGGAGGCCTATTTGCGGCGGGCCCAGGTGCGCTATGTGCTCAACGACGATGCTGGGGTGCTGGCGGACTGTCAACGGCTGCTGCACTTTCCTAAAAAATTGTCCCAAACCCACTATTATTTAGGGCTGGCGCGTTATCGCCTGGGCTACACCGAGAGTGCCCTGGCGGCATTTTCGGCAGCCATTGCCCAGGAGCCTGACGATCCCGATGCTTATTTTCAGCGGGGGGTGGCCTATGAGGATGTGCAGGAGTGGAACCAGGCGGCCAATGACTTCCAGACGGCGTCTATGCACTATCAGGCCCAGGGGAATTTAGAGGGCTACCACCGCAGCTGCGATCGCATTCACGCCCTCCGCAAACATCGCCGCTTTAAGCTCAAGACCCGGTCGCGGGTGATGCACCGTTGGCACCTATGGGAGCAGGCCAACCGATTGCTGTTTGGCTTGTTGGGCAACCCCGCCGAGGAACTTACGGCGCTCTACAGTCGGCTCACCCAGCGCCAGGTGCTCCACATGGGCTGCATTTTGGCCGCCTTTGGTCTGGGGGGCTTTACCTTGGGGGGCTATGTGCTGCGATTTGCGGCCAATGCCAGCGATGGCGTTGCCCTGGCCGGGCTGTGGCTATCGGGCTGTGCCGTATTTTTAAGTCTAATTATTACCCTAGCGGCCTCTCGACTGTGGCTACGGCGCCACGGCAGCTGGGCCAGCGACACCTTTATTGCCGGTGCCACCCTGCTGCCCATGGGTATCTTTGTGCTGATCAGCCCTGTGGTGTTAGTGATTCCGTGGCTATGGCTGTTTCTGCTATGTATTGCGATGCACCACACATTTTTAACCCTTTACAGTGGCTGCCACCAGATTCACCACTTTTCTGAGGCCGTCGCCACCTGGCTAACGCCGAGCCTATTGTTTCTTAGCCTCAGCGTCGGCTACGGATTGTGGACCACCTGGCTATAGCCCGGCTCTACGGGGTGGGGGGCACCATCACTTCAAAGTGAATGTGGTTATCGTGGCCAGCGGCTCGACTGCAAAGCCTTTGATTGATTAACACCGGGTCATTAAAGTACAGCGTGCTTTTATTCACCCAGGGCTGAGCCCTTAGGGCTTCCAGCACGGCCTTGGTGGCGGGCCGGTCGTACCGCCGATCGCTCCAGGTAATGCCGCCAAAATCTCCGTCTAGCCTTGGCAGGGCCAGGTCGCCAGCGTTGCCTGTTTCATGGCCAGCATGGTCGATGGTATCGCCGCCTTGGGGCAGACTGACATCGTTCACGGCAATGGGGGCAATGCCCTCGCGATTTTTGCGATAGGCCAGTTCATAGTGAATGCCGGCGGCTTTAATCACATTACTCATCCAGTCGATGCCGTAGTCGTGTTTATCCCAGGGCTGATCGATCACTTCGAGGTTGTAAAATCCCACCCCTCGGCTGGGCATGAGCATCCATTGGGGCGCGTTAGCGGCTTCTAAAAACCGCTGGGTGCGACCGTTCACATCGATGCGGCCATCGACTCCCCTAACGGCGGTTCTACCGGAAATGATGGACTGGAACAGCCGAATAGTCTGAACAAAGGTTTCGTAGTTTTTGTTGGCAAACGTATACCCTAGGGCAATCAAACGTTCCTGTACTTTTCTGACATCGCTGGCGCGGTTGCTCCCTCCGGAACCGACGCTGCCCCCTAGGTTGAGTTTTGTCCCACCGGGATGGTCTTCGATGTAAGGGGTGAGGGTGAGGGTGGCAACATCGCTGGCGTCTCCTGCAACCACTTTGAGGTTACGCACCTGGGGTTTAGGCACCGCAATAAAGACAGACTGGACCAGCCACTGTTGGTTGTCATTGATGGTGGTTTTTGCGGCGGGGCTGGAACTGTTGTCGATGTAAAGTTCTACGGTTTTGCCCACTAGGGATGTACTGGCAGTGCCCGCCACCTGATAGGGCTGGTAAATTTTGACCTGACTGGGGCTTTTGGTGATGGTGATTCCCTGGCTGAGGGGCGGGGCGGGCGGCGGCGGCAGGGGCTGGGGTTCGCTGACCCCTGTGCCTACGGAGACTAGGAAAAATCCTGGGGGTTCTTTGCTATTGAGCCAGGTTTTTAGCTGCCCAGTTCTAAAAAAAGTTTCACCCTCCACCTGGCCCGTGTGGGCCGTTTTATCTATTTTCTGAAGGTAATAGGCACCGTCCATTAGATAAATGGCTTTGTCGGTTTCCTTAATCCAAGTCCCCATGAGTCCTCCAAACGATACGGGTAGATGTGGGCTAACTAGAGCATTGCTGAGATCCTTGCATGGTAGCGGATGTTGATGCTTGCTGGGGGGTAGATATTTATATCTTTTATTCTTCTGGGAGATAGTTTTTTCTTTGGCGTTGCCCTAGTTGAGGGAAAGGGGAATTTCAAGGAAAAATTGGGTGCCCGGTTCGTCTGGATTGGGCTCGCACCAGATCTTGCCTCGGTGGGTTTCGGCAATGATTTTGTAGCAGATGGCCAGCCCCATGCCCGTGCCCTGGCCGACATCCTTGGTGGTGAAAAATGGATCGAAAATGTGCGATCGCACATTTTCCGGAATACCCGTTCCATTATCCATAACCCGCATCATAAAGCGATCGTCCCGCACCGCCGTGGAAATCATGACCATCCCCGGGTCTGCATTGGCCGCAGACAAACTGCGGTGGGTATCTCGCTCGTTAATCGCCTCAATGGCATTGCTCAACAGATGCATAAATACCTGGTTGAGTTGTCCTGGATAACATTCAATCGCGGGGATGGGGCGATAATCTTTCACAACCCGGATGTTGGGATAGTCGTTGTTGCGCTGTAGGCGATTGTCCAAGACATTCAGGGTGCTATCTATTCCTTCATGGATATTCGTCGGTTTGATCTGGGCTTCATCCAGTCGCGAGAAAATCCGCAAATAAGAGACAATCTCACAAATGCGACTGGTGCCAATGCTCATGGACGTTAAAATCTTAACCAGATCTTTCTCAAGATAGGCCAGATCAATGGACTCCATTTTGTCTAAAATCTCTTTTGGCGGGTTGAGAATATGTTTTTGATAGAGCGATACAAGCCCTAATAAATCTTCCACATAGCATTCAGCATGTTGCAGATTGCCATGGATAAAATTAACAGGATTATTGATTTCGTGGGCGATGCCGGCTACCAGTCGACCCAGGCTCGACATTTTCTCATTATGTACCAGTTGAGTTTGGGTTCTCTTTAGCTCATCGAGTGTTTGGGATAATTCGTTCGCTGTTTGTTTTCTCTCAGCAATTTCATTTTGTAATTTCTGCTGTGTTTTTCGTAGTGCCAAATGTACCTTGATACGAGCTAAAACCTCTTCGGTATGAATGGGTTTAGTAATATAGTCAACGGCACCACTGCTGAGACCTTTTACCTTATTAACCTCATCGGTTAGGGCGGTCATAAAGATAATAGGAATATGCTCGGTTCGAGTGTTCTGTTTGAGTATTTCACACACATCAAATCCGTTCATCTCCGGCATCATGATGTCCAACAAAATTAGATCGGGGACAATCTTGTTGAGCTTTTTGAAGGCACTTTTGCCACTTTTGGCAATGGAAACCTTATAGTTTTCGGTCTGTAAAACGTCATGCAGTAGCTTAATATTAGTGGGAATATCATCTACAATTAGAATCTCATTTTTCTGGGTGCTCAACATGATTTAGCGATATCCAGAGATGCCCTGACAATTACCATGGTTATTTGTTTTAAAGGGTACCCAAAAAAATCAGGGTATGCGTAATCTGGACGGTATATGAATAAATATATCAAAATAAGTTGATGGATGTGTTGAATCGCAGCCAATCTAATGATTTCAACTAGGAATGATATGTCCTAAAGGCCGATGGTGGTGTGTGATCAAGCATGTTGATCTCAAAACGCCCCGCTACCTTATATGGGCTTCTAGCAGCTGGATAATGGCTTCATCGTCAAATTCGTCGGCCAGTTCTAGCAGCCGATTAGCAAATAATGTGTACTGCGGATTCCGCTGCTTAAGACGTTCGGCTTCCGCTTGAATATCTGAAATGTAGCCCTTTTCCGCCGATTCATGCAGTGATAGTAGTTCTGTTGGCGATGGCACAACCATCTCGCCAGCTGCATCGGTGGCAAGGGTGTTTTCAGTCTCTGTTTCATAACGCCAGGTGAGGTCTAGGGCTTGCTGAATTAGCTTGAAGAGTTCCTGGGCTTGAACAGGTTTGGGTAAAAAACTAAGAAATCCTGCTGATATACATTCTTGTTGGTCTAAACCTGATATGTGGGCGGATGAGGCAATGACAGGTACTGATTTTAACGCGGTTAACTGGTGTATTTGCTGAAGTAATTCATGGCCATTTACGTTAGGCATCAACAGGTCGGTAATCACCAGATCTGGGCAAAACGCTGTTGCTTTGTTGAACCCATCCTCACCATCTTCGGCTTCTAGCAGTTCGAAGCCCATGGGTTCTAAAAGGTTAACAATGACCGCCCGATTTTCCCAACGGTCGTCGACAACTAAAACTTTTCGACGTTGCCCCTCATATCCACTTAACCGTCCTAGCTGTTGTAAGTCTGTGTGCATCCAGTCCTTTGCCAGGGGACAAGTGATATCAAACTTGAATCGGCTACCTACCTCTGGGGTGCTCTCTACTTGGATCTGGCTTCCCATCAGTTCTAGGATCCTCTGACTGATGGATAATCCTAAACCGGTTCCCTCAATTCTGTGTTTTGTCTTCTCGGCTTGTTCAAAGGGCAGAAATATTTTCTCCAGGTTATCGGGGGCAATCCCAATCCCGGTGTCTATGATCTCAAAATGAAGCGATGTGGCCGCACTCTTATCCTTGGTCAGGGTAGACGTTACCTTTAGGATGACCCTACCGATTTCAGTAAATTTAATGGCGTTGCCAATCAAATTGAGTAAAACCTGGCGTAGCCGCTTTTCATCAGCCACGATCCCCGGGGGTAATGTATCGGGCGTTTCAAATATAAGCTGGAGCTTTTTTTGCTCTGCTCGAATGCGACAAATTTCTACGACGCCCTGGAGGAATGATGGGAAATGAAAGGGCTTAGTATTCAGCTCCAGTTTTCGCGCTTCAATTTTCGAGATGTCTAAAATATCGTTAATGAGTGTTAAGAGGTGCTGGCCGCATTGGGCAATGGTGTTGATGCTTTTGCGATCCTTCTCGGGACGTTCTTTTTGGGCTTGTAAAATTTGGGCGTAGCCCAAAATACCGTTGAGTGGCGTTCTTAGCTCGTGGCTGATATTGGCCAAAAACTCGCTTTTGGCATGGCTAGCACTGTCGGCCCGTTCTTTGGCTAGTTGTAGTTCTTGGGTTCTTGTCTGAATACGCTGCTCAAGCTGTTGGTTGAGTTGTTGTAAGTCGGCTTCGGCTTTGTGTCGGGCAAAGGCACCGCCAATGCTACCGGCAATGGCCCAAAGGCTAGAAATTTCTGTGGCTGTCCACTGGTGATGGGTTTTGCATTGGTCAAATCCGACAAAGCCCCAAAAGTGTTGTCGAATTAGGATAGGGGCAATTAGGATAGATAGGATTCCTTGGGGCTCTAGAATACTGCGTTCTGACTCTGGAAAGTCTTGCACTAACCCAACAACAGGTCTGCCCGCAGAAAGTTCCTCGTACCATCGGGGAAAAAAGTCGCGGTATAGCAAATTCTGCAAGTCTGGATTGTCAATTTCCGGGACGACGCCATCGGCCACCCATTCCCACCGTTGGCTCATGGCCGGGGCACGGGCGGTTGGGTGCTCATGGGTTTCAAAAATATAAATTCGATCAACTTGAGTTGCGGTACCTAATGCGGCGAGGGCCGTATTGATCGACTGTTCGTAATCGCTAACAGTTAATAAATAATTATTGGCGGTTGCAATGCCTTGAAGTAACCGCTCCGATGGACTTAGATGCTGTAGTTCCTCGGTGCTGGGTTGCAAGCTAATGGGGGGATAACCCTGTGTGTCATGAAACTGCGACGAGTTAGTCATCGGTATATTTTCTAAGAGATAGATGGCATATGACCTGTTATGGATATCGTGCGATAACAGGTGAATATGCCTGTTTGTCTCTATTTTCTTAAAATAAAATTTTATGAAGTATCCTAGGTTGCCCTGGACAATCCTTTAAATATTAGCTCTGTTATTTGAAAAGCTTCTGGCAATTTTTGTGAACCACCAAAAATCAGTGCCGCATTTGGTCTAGATACCTAGACCAAATGCGGCACTGATGATATTACACAATGGCGTTTGGGGCCTTGTTTTTTGCCTAGGGCTTATTTGGCAAAGGCATATTTGGGAATGGAAATTGAGGTGGTGGGCTGATTGACCAAAGGCGTTGTTAAGAAGTGTTGCATGGCCGGTTCGTATAGGTCAGGTTCCCGGAGAAAAGAATCGTGTCCTAACCTTGAAGAGAGTTTAATTAGCTGGTTGGGGATGTGGCTGGCTGTGAGTGTGTTGGCTAAGAGGGTTTGTTCTACCGGTGGAAAACAGGCATCGGAATCGATGGAAAAGATGAGCCAGTTTTGGTGCTGACAGTTTTTTAGCGATCGCAACGCAGTTGGATTTTGCAGGTCAATGCCAGGCTTCCAATTTTGCCAGGCGTGGAGCAGTCTTAAATAGCTATGGGCATTAAACCGTTGGGCAAAGCGCTTGCCTTGATAGAGCAACCAGCTTTCCAGCGGTTGATTTAATGGAAATGAACCATTTTTCTTCAGAGACTTATCCACCTTTTGGCTACAGTAGGTATCCACCTCTTCAGTCACAATATATTGCTGCATCGCAATCATCCTGGCGAGCACGAGTCCGTCTCCATCCTCAGTGTCAGCACTGGCGCCATGGGCTTGGGCCGCCAAATGGGATTCGATCGCCGTTGCCTGCTGAAAATTCGCCAACTGCATGGCAGGGGTTACCCTGATCCCGCTAGCAATGGACATCACGTTTTTAACCTGCTGCGGATATCGCAGCGCCATATCAAGGGCCAAATAGCCCCCAAAGGAAGCGCCGATCACCCCATGCAGCTGCGATATGCCCAAACGGTTGAGCAATTCCACCGTGGCATTGACTAAATCAGAAATTTGAGGGAATGGAAAACCCTCGCCCCAAATCTCTCCTGTTTTAGGGTTTGTACAAGCTGGTCCGGTGCTCCCATAGCAGCCGCCTAATAGGCTAGGGCATAGAATCCACCAGCGGTTAGTATCCAACGCCTTATTGGGGCCGATAAACGCATCCCACCAACCATAGTAACAATCTGGGGTCCAGTACTTTACGCCGGGGCCCTCTGCGTCAAAACCAGAGGCATGGTGGCTGGTGGTTAAAACCGGAAATAACAAAATCACATTGTCCCGTTCCGGTGATAGCTTACCCCAGGATTTCCAAGCCATCTTGGCTGTCCCAAGGGTGGAGCCATCCTGAAACTCAAATGGGTGATTGGGGGTGGCGATGGTTGTAAATTGTGTCGTCATAAAATTTCCGTTGGAGGTGAGCGAATACATTAGGTGGCGTTGCTGATTCTGGGGATGGTTGTATGGACCAAGCCCACAGCAGTTTCCGTGGATCGATTTATCTAGGCCTGAGCGGCTTGTCTGCCAATGTCAGCACTTGCCTGTACCGTGGCTTCAATGTCTGTGGCCTGGGTGCGAAAGTTCACTACACAGGCCCTAAGGGCAAGCTTGCCACCATGGAGTTTGGCCTTAGAGAGAAAGGCAATATTCTGTTTTTCTAGCTCTTCTAAAATATGGACCTGTAGATGATTGAGATCTTCTTCATTACCTTGGTATCCCTGGGGCTCCACTCGCCAACAAACAATGGACAGATCGGGCTCGGTCATGAGGACTAAATCGGGGGTGGTCTCAATCAACTTAGCCATATACTTAATCAGCCTAATATCTTGACCAATTTGGGTCCGAAACCCCTCTATGCCATGGGCCATTAACCCCAGCCACACCTTAAATGCCCTGGCCGGTCGAGAATTTTCAGGGGTGAAATCCACCAGGTCTACACCACAGGTATCTAGGAGATTTTGGTCCAGATAGGAGACCTGAAACCCAAAGGTTTGTCGGAGTGCGTGGGGATGTCTCACCAGCGTTACCCCCGCATCGAGGGGGCTGTACAACCACTTGTGGGGATCAAACGAGATAGAATCCGCATGGCGCATGGCCGCCATTTGGAAAGAAACCTCTGGCACCAGATAGGCGGGTAACCCATAGGCCCCATCAATGTGTAGCCAAATTTTCTCATCCTGGTTTTGGATCCATTCCACTAGGTCATCGAGGGGATCAATGGCGCCGGTGCCCACTGTGCCAGCGGTGGCAATCACCGCGACAGGAATGTGCCCCTGGGCCCGATCTTCTGCCACCATTTCAGCCAGGCGGTCTAGGCGCATGCGATAGAAGCTATCACTGGGGACCACCCGAATCGCTTCAGACCCCATTCCTAGGAGCTCAACGGCTTGGTGATGGCAGTAATGGGCCTGGTCGCTGGTGTAAAACTTTAAGCGCCCACTGCCCTCTGGACCTGCCACACCGTGACGTCTGACATCCCATGGACATTGCAAGTGTCGGGCCGTGGCACAGGCGATAATATTAGCCAACTGGCCACCGCTGGAGAAGATCCCCTCCCAGTCGGCCCCTAGATCAAACATTTCCTTGAACCATTCGATGCATTGGAGTTCAATGCTGGTGGCCCCTGGGGCAATGCGCCATAAATTATTATTTTGGTTAATGGCGGCTGTGAAAAATGCGCCTAAAACCCCCACAGGATCGGGGGATGAGGTGATGTAGGCCAACCACCTAGGATGGCCGTTATAGCCAGAATAATCAACAACCTTGTGTAGATGCCCTAACAGGGTATTAAACTCAACAGCTTTGACAGGGAGAGGCTGTTGAAAGACATTGCGAATGTGTTTTGCGTCATCATGGGGAACACACGGACGATTATCCCAGTTAGTGGAAGCCTTTTGCACTAGAAGATTAATTTCCGATGCAACTCGATCCCAAATTTCAGAGTTCCAGTCAAACCCTCGACAGATATGCTCTGTTGCTAAATTTATTTGGTTAGTTGAATTTGAGAGTTTAGGGGCAGGAAGATTAATAACGCTATTGGGGGCAAGGGTGCTGAATGATTTGCTATCCATGGGTAAATCGTTAATACGCTGGGGAATAAAATCGTGGGTCAATAAAATCTGGTATTGCCGATTTTCAGGACTAAACCTGTTTGTCGAGCCGTTGCACAGATTGTTTTATCCTCTAAATCAGCAGTGGTAAAACCTGCTATCCAACTGCTAAAACAGTTCGTCGCCTGGTATATGCATTTTTTAAGGACCTAACTGGCACTGCTGTCGATTTAGCGGCATTGACCAATTACGTCTTTGGGGTTAAACCTGATGTGCAATAAAGGTATTGTTGCTAATTCTCAGTACGGGTTTAATGGGTCTCTAGCTCCCTTAAACCCGACGGATAAAACGATCCTGAGAAGCTGAAAAGCTTCATTTTGCAAAGACTTTCCATGGTTTAATCTAGAAACTTTTGAGCTGTTGTTTCAGGGATTTCAAAAGAAGGTAGTTAAAAATTGAGTGAGATAAACCCATTGATATTGAGTCTTTAGGGGAATGCACATAAATAAAATCCCCATCACAGAATATGTCGTAGAACCTCCTCCCCTTACGAAGGGGAGGTGCCGTAGGCGGAGGGGTCTGGACCGATAGCGCTAACTGTCGATAACCCCCTGTAAGTCCCCCTAAGCCCAAAGGGCAGGCTTTGCCAACGTAAGGGGGACAGCACACCTCGAACATGTCTCAAAGAGGTAGATTATTTTCATGCAGACGCCTTAGTCGTTGACTGAGGAGCTGTTAAGAAACTAATTCACGGCTTAATCCGAAAAGGCTTGTTAAGCCATGCTTTTAAGGAAAAAGACCATGATTTTGATTTTTAACCAGCCCTTACCAAGGAATGGTGAAAGAAGAGATGATTGTAATGCTCATGCTTCCATAGCCCCTTGGCGGCCAGAGAAGGGAACTACTTCTTGGCGGTGGCAACGACCTGGTGCCAGAATCCAGATGATTTAGATATTTGGCCTGAGTAGACAGGGTCTTTCGATAATGGCGATTTGAGTAGCAATAACCACTGCAAAAAGTGCCTTTCGATAATGGCGATTTGAGTAGCAATAACCACTGCAAAAAGTGCCTTTCAAAAATGGCGATTTGAGTAGCAATAACTACCGTAAAAAGTGCCTTTTGAAGACGGTGAATTGGGTAGAAATGACCGCTGTACACGGGGTCTTGTGAAGACGGTGATTTGAGTAGAAATAACCGCTTAGGACGATGAAATATACAGGAAACGGAAGAAAAATTGTCCTTGTCTTCACAAGAACTGTTTTACACTTTGTCTTTACTACATAAAAACCGTAGGTACTGATTTAAGGCGTAGCAAAAAACACATTGATCCTGTTGAGAAATACCTGTATTTTATCCGGATGATGACAATGTATTGGGTTTATAAGGGCTTTGATAGCATTGATAATGCGTTGAATTACTGAGGTGTTTCCCTATTAGCCATTCGTCGAGTTTTGCCAAAGCAGCTTGTGGTCAGCGGGCGGGCGGGCGCCACATTATTGATAAATAGATAGCTAGATTGGGTGGCTTTGTAAAATGAGCTACATTTAAGAGCTCAGACCATTGGCTAGTTTTGTTGCCATTTGGCGTTTTGGTGTTATTTTCACGGTCTCTACGAAGAAATTACGGTCTACTTGTCTAGGTATTTTCCTGTTGGTGGAGATCGCTGATGAGATTCTTATATTCGTCCCAGGATTGTTTCAGGCCAATGGCTTTATTCGCTGGTCCAAAGGTGGGCACTGCGCGGGGCCAGGGTTAGGGTCAGGGATGGGGCGCTAATTTGGATTGGGGGATCTTCTGTTAACAGATCCCTGTAGGGATGAAACCACTTAAATCGTGATTGGGTGTCGACCCTGATGGTTTTGGGGCTGTTGCATTTGTTGATGGCCGCAATGCCAATGTTGTCCCGTCGCCATAGCAGGGTGCAGCTATCGGTGTAGAGAACGTCCATGGATGTGCCCTGCATTTGGTTATGGAAGCTAATCATTTGGGTGATGCGATCTCTATTCCAAACATTGTGCCAACGCCCCTGATCGATCTGACCAAAGGGCGGGGGTGCCGTGGTGCCATCGTCAAACACCATGGGGGTGCCCCCATCTCGCCCCAAAATATAGGCATAGGCCAGTTCTTCATCAACGGGATCCAAAATCCAAGAGCGAAAGGGATCGTTATAGGGAATATCGTGGGTGGTAACCACGGTTACAGCGCGGGAGGGCTCTAAGGCGTTGCCCGTTTGGTCGGGATGGGCAATGGCCGATAGGGGTTGCCCAGGGCTAAACGCCGTTTTAATCGCATTGAGTAAAGGAAAGTCATAGGCGGCAAATTCCCCTGGCAGCGTTTGTAAATAGGGGGCTAAAAATAGGCCGTAGTCATGGGTGCCCACACCGCCGCTGGTGATAATCTCTGCAAAAACATAGGCATTTTTGATCACCTCATCCGGCATAAAGGACCGAATGGCCTCCGTCGGCATATGCTTGGCGGCATCGATGCGAAATCCACGTACCCCCAGGTCATATAGCGATCGCACATATTGTTGTCGCTGGTGTAGCACCCAAGGATGGTCGGCGCTAGTGTCCTTTAAGTCGGGCAGCCCCGGATCGTCCCCGCCGCCACAAATGCGCCCATGGGTCACTTCATGGTGATTGTCGTAGTCGCGAATACATTGGGGGGGATGGAAGTCCTGGGGGCTAAACAGCCCTTGATTTAAGTTTCCATATAGTCGCTGTTGTTCCCAATAGTCGGGATCCTGGCGATATTGTCGCAGGGTGTCAGGCCCCGGAAAGGTGGTAGTGCCATTGCGTTCATTGGCCATGTGGTTGACCACCACGTCGGCATAGGTGAGCACGCCCGTGGCTTTCAGGGCCTCGACCATGGCCACAAAACTCTCCTTGTTGCCATCGCAGTTGTCAATGACCCGCAGATCCTGGGGCTGATAGCGCTGATACCAGCGACACTGGGCCGTGATGGGAGATTTCACCGGTGGGGTGACCAGTACGGCCCCATATCCAGCGGTGGCAATGGCTGCGGCTCGGGCTGCCACCGTATCGTAGCTCCAGTCAAAAGCATGGAGGATGACGTCGTTTTTAGGGCCAGCCTGGGGGGCCGAAGCCAGGGGAATCAGTGCGGTCAGTAACGCGAGGCAGAAGACAGCCAAAGAGCGGAGCATACGGGACACATGGACATGGGCTAAACCATGCTAGGCCATGGCCGATTTTAGGGTCGCCATCGTGAATAAACTCTTCAAATTCCAGGATCCTAAAGAACGGATGGTACATTATCAAAGTTGAGCAATCCCCTAACGCTTGCTGTGGTTAGCTGTAGGGGGTGTATGCGTTCCTTGTGATCCTGGGGGGCACCCTCCCAAATTACCAAGGTCGTTTTTCAGGGTAGCTAATGAGTTTATGCATTAATCCCAGTTGTTCTCGGCCCGATCATCCGAACAATAACGAATCGAGTAGCTGTCAAGCCTGTGGGACAACTCTGATTTTGATGGGGCGCTATCGTGTTATGCGGCTGCTTAGCGACCAAACTGGCTTTGGTACGGTATATGAGGCCTACGAGCGGGATTCACCCAAAATTCTAAAGGTTTTGCGGCCAGAGCATGGCAATAATACAAAGGTTTTGGCCATGTTTCACCATGAGGCCTCGGTGCTCAGCCGTCTGCGCCATCCAGGGGTGCCGTTTGTGGAACCCGACGGATATTTTCAGGTTTTGCCCACCACCGCAACGGTGCCCCTGCACTGCATTGTGATGGAAAAAATTGATGGCCTCAATTTGACCCAATGGATGCAGCAGCAAGGCAATCATCCCATTCAAGCGCAGCAGGCGATCAAGTGGTTGACCCAGCTGGTGAAAATTTTGGACCAGCTGCACCAAAATAGCTATTTCCATCGAGATATTAAGCCCCAGAACGTGATGATTCGCACCAGCGGGCAGCTGGCCCTGGTGGATTTTGGGGCGGCTCGGGAAGTGACCCAAACCTATTTGGCCCAGGTGAGCCGCGGTGGGGTGGCCACGGCCATTAGTTCTGCGGGCTACACCCCCCCCGAACAGGAACATGGCCAGGCGGTGCCCCAGTCTGATTTTTATGCCCTGGGGCGCACCCTAATTTACTTGCTAACCGCCAAGGCCCCGACGGATACAGCCTTGTACGATGCGTTGCACAACCGGTTTGATTGGCGACCCCATGCGCCTCAAATTTCGCCGGGGTTGGCCAATTTATTGGATAGCATGACGGCTGCACGGGTGGTGGACCGGCCAGTTAATGCCCAGGTGATTTTGGCGCAACTAGAGCAGTTGGGCCCCCAGGAGCCGTCCGTGGTGGCGACTGTGCCAGAAACCTCCCTGCCCATTAATAGTTTTTTCTCGGCCCAGACCCCACCGGGCCCAGATGCAATGGCGGCCCCGGATGCGACATCTGTGCAAAGGGGAATTACCACCCCCTCCTGGCAAACGTTGCCCAAAACCGCACCTAAGCGGCGGCGGCCTAAACGGGCGCTCCTGGTGGTGGGACTTTTGCTAATGGTCCTGGGCGCGATCGCAATTCGCCGCTACCCCAGGGAACCGGCCACTTTCTCCCCCAATCCCCAAGTTGCCATTGCCCAGCGGGGGGTGCAGCTACAGCGCACCTTGCCCAACCACAGCAGCACCATTAACGATCTGCTGTTATTTGTCGATGGGTTGCGCATGGTCAGTGCCGGGGCCGATAACTCGATTCGTCTATGGGATTTAACCAATGGCAAGCAGCTGGAGGCTTGGGATCAGCAAACCAGCTTTGTCAATACGATTTTGCTGAGCCCGGATGAAACCCGGCTCTACAGTGGCAATGCCGACGGGACCTTACAGGGGTGGGTGGTCGCCAATGGTAATTTACTGTGGCAAAATTCGGCCGCCCACCAGGGTCCGGTTAATGTCATTACCCGGACCCCCGATGGGCAAAAGTTGGTCAGCGCCGGGGCCGATGGGTATGTCCATGTTTGGCAGGCCAGCACCGGCAAGTTGATGACGTCTGTAAAAGCGGAACAAGGACCGATTAACAGCCTGGTGGTGACCTCAGACAGTCGATACATTATTACCGCCGGCAGCGATCGCACCATTAACTTCTGGAATTTCGACACCGGAAAATCAGAGCGCACCCTGACCGGTCACGAAAGTTTTATCAATGCCCTGGCCATTAGTCCCGACGGTCGTTTTTTATTTAGCGCCAGTGCCGATGGCACCATCCGCCAGTGGAAAGTCAAAACGGGCAAACTGCTCCGCACCTTAGTGGGGCACACCAGCTATGTAAATGACATGATCTTCAGCCGCGATGGCCAAACATTAAGCACCGGCAGTGCTGACAAAACCGTACGCATTTGGAATGTGGAAACAGGGACCCCCGAGCAGGTGCTGACCGGATTTGGCATGTTTATTGACCACTTGCTGATTTTGCCGTCCCAGCAAATGATCACCGCCAGCCGTGCCGAAAACGCGATTAAAATCTGGCAAGAGATGCAGTAGTCAACCCGCATCAAAGGCGGGCCTAGTCGCCTTTGCGACAGGCCTCGTCGCCTTTGCGACACCTAGTCGCCTTGTTGGCGACACCTAGTCGCCCCTAATGGAAGACGCCGAGGACAGCGTAACGGCCCCGGCCCGCATTTGTTCAATATCAGCCTCGGACCATGCCTTGGGGCTCCGACAGTTGTGGGCAACGAGCAAGCCCCATAGTCCCTTGTCCGTTAACACCGGCACCACTAAGTTGGCCCGCACCCGCAAATGACGCAGAAAATCGCGATGGCAGGGTTCAATAGATGCGGTTTCCACATCTTCAATCGCCCGGATCCGTCCGTCTAGATAAAGGTCTGCATATTCATCGTTAAAACATTGGTCGGGGCCGGTGGAACCATAAATCGAAAAGTCATTGTCACTCAACGATTCAAAGGTGACCTGGCCTTCCCATTGGTTATAAAAGTAATAGATGGCCACTCGGTCGACCTGGAGCGATGAACGGATGGTATCAGTCGTTTTTTGTACCAACTGATCGCGCTGCATACTATCGCTCAGGCGTTGCAGAATCGATTGCATCGCACCGGCTTCCGAATTGCGCCGTTGCATATGAATCTCGGGGTCAAATTGTATCGACATATATCGACAAAGTAAAAGCAGCACTTCTCAGCATTAATTTTGTTGTACCACCTACTGTAGGAATACAGACATTTGTTTATAGAGTCTTAAGCCTGCACCAGTTTTCAAGGGTTCTTTTTTTATTACTTCTTAAGATTTGATGGCTGCGGGGGTTGCTTTAAGGGGCGTTTAGCTATCCCCGGTGGATGAAGTCGGAGTTCGCAGGTCGGAGGTCCTTAGCTGGATTTTTCGGCTTAATGCTAATAGCGGTGAGGGGCGTGGTTAAACAAATAGGACTGCGATCGCAAGTCCGGTGACCACCGTGGCTGCCCCCATGCGCATGGGTCGGCGTAGCCAGGTTGTTTTCTGAATAAACTGGGTGATGGTACTCAAAAAGCCGTAGCATATCAGTCCGGCGATGCAGGCTAGGCCCATCTTTAGCAATGCCTTTTGGTAAATGTGCACAAAGAACTGAGCCTGGTTGAGGGTGGAATATTGGTAGTTGCTATGGTCGGCAAAAATCTTCGCATCGGGTAGCCGGGTTGTTGTCCAACGCTCACCGCCATCGATGGACTTAAAAATCTCTCCAGTCACCGCGCCAAAGCCAAACAGGGTTTGATCTTGACCATAGTTGGGCGATAGCACCAGGGGCATGGCCCCATATTCAAAGTTGTTCACAATCGCCAGGGGCACCGTGGCATCACCCAAGGGGGTAAAGGTGCGACCCCCGTCTGTGCTTTTTACCAGCCCGGTGCCCCGCGCGCTAACAAACAGGGTTTGATCGTCACCATAGCTAGGGGAAACGGCAACAGCTTCAATATAGGGATGGTCACCGTAGATGGTGCTCGCAACTAAATTCCAGGTGTCGCCGCCGTCTCGGGTTTCGAAGAGGCCATCGTCGGAGCCCAGCCACAGGGTTTGATCTGCCCCATAGTTAGGGGAAATGGCCAGCTTTAGCTTTAGCCGACTTTGGAATTGGTCTGGGGCCATCATCGCTGTCCAAGACCGGCCCCCATCCGTGGTTTTGTACACCCCTTCAGCACCGGTCATAAAGACGGTTTTGTCTTGGCCATAGTTGGGGGAGACCACCATAAAGGGGGACTCATTACCCACATGGCGGCCCAACTCACTCATTTTCTTAAAGGATTTGCCCCCATTGTCGGAGCGGTAAACCCGGCCGGCCTGGGTGCCCACAAACACTGTTTTATCCTGGCCATAGTTGGGCGACGGTGCGATCGCCAGCGCCCGTTCCCAACCTTCAAACCGCTGGAGCTTCCAGCCTTTATTTTGGGTATATCGCAATACGCCATTATTCAAAATGGTGGCAAACAGGGTTTTGTCCTGGCCATAGTTGGGCGAAAACGCCAAGGACTGAAACCGGCGGGGGTCGTCGTTGCGCTCAATGGGTTCAAATTGATCGGTAAAGAACGGCAGCTCTAGGCCCTGAGCCATGGGGGTCCAACTATCGCCGCCATTGGCGCTCATATAGGCTTCGCCCACGTAGGTTACCGCCACCAGGGTGTTGTCGGTGGCATAGTCGGGTGATAGGGCTAGGGCCATGGGAATATCCCCGGGCAAGGTGTCCAGCTGGGTCCAATCGTCCCCCTGGTTGGTGGTCTTAAACAACCCGTTAAAGCCGCTGGCTAGGACCGTTCCATCTTGGTTAAAGCTGGGGGAAATGGCCAGGTCGGTAAAGTGGGCGTAGCCCATTTTGTCGGCTTGGGGGGTTTTGGTCAGTCCCCGGTCGACGGGCTGCCAGCTATCGCCGCTGAAGTAAAACACCCCTTCATTGGCGGTTGACCCGTAGAGGGTGAAGTCACGGCTGCCAGGGGTGTTGGCGCTAACCAGGTCCTGAATATTGGTTTCGGGCAATCCCTGGTTTAGGGCCGTGAGGGTTTGGCCACCGTCGGTGGTGGTGAGTACCCCCTGGCCCTCGGTGCCCACCCAGAAGGTGTTGGGGTCTGGCGCAAGGCTGATGCTGGTGATGGCGCTGTCGGTGCTACCTAGGGTAGACCAGGTTTTGCCCCCATCTTTAGACTGGTAGAGCTGTCCCTGCTGGTCCCCGACAATAATATGAGTCGCGGCAGTTGCGATCGCGCCCACCGGCTGTTCTGTTGCCAAAGCCAAGGTCCAGCTATCGCCATCGCGGCGATAGACATTGCCATCATGGCCCGTGACAAACACCTGGTCGGCATCCGTCGTCGAAACCGCCACCCGGTCTAGGGCGAGTTCTGGCAACCCTTGGTTAATCCGCTGCCAACCCTCTCCCCCATTTTCCGATTCGTATACGCCATCGCCCTCGGTGGTTAAATAGAGGTGTTGCGGCTCTGTGGCCCCAATGGCAAAGGCCGTCATCGGCCCTCGGTGGTCTAACCCCTGCACCTGGCGCTGCCAAGTGGTGCCACCGTCCCTAGACTTCAAAAAATTTCCTCGAACCAGCAGGTACATGGTTTGATCCTGTTGGTAGCTAGG
Source organism: Leptothoe kymatousa TAU-MAC 1615 (assembly GCF_018739865.1). Lineage (GTDB taxonomy): Bacteria > Cyanobacteriota > Cyanobacteriia > Phormidesmidales > Phormidesmidaceae > Leptothoe > Leptothoe kymatousa. The sequence goes on from NZ_JADOER010000004.1 coordinate 1,185,786, forward strand.
GGATAGTTCCACCTGTTGCACCACATCGTGGGGATCGTGGGCTTGGGCCTGCCCGAGGCTAAAGCAGCCCACTAGCAATGCCGTAACAACACCGAGAAAAAAATGCTTTTTATAGTCCATAATGCCGCATGGGATCAAGAAGCCGCCTAGCTTGATGCGCTTTGCCTAGTGATTGACTTGGGAGAAATACGTAAAGCTTCAAAGGGAGAACAATCCTTCAAGCTGTTCTAAATCCAATGAATCAAAGACTTCAATATTGCTGTTCTTTCGGATGGTTTTATCTTCCCAATGCAAAAGCTTAGGAGCTGTTAAGAAACTACTTCACGGTTTAGTCCCGAAAGGCTTGTTAAGTCATAATTTAAATGGAAAAGACCATGATTTTATTTCTAAACAAGCCCTTAGTCAGTAAAACTGATTGGTTTACGTTCTTAAATCAGTAATGGCAATAATCTAGCTAAGGCGGACTCATTGTTCCCTGGGGACACTGAAAATAAACGTGATCAGGGTAGCATGTAACAACAAAAATAGTTGTTGTTTGACGGGGCTTTATTGATAAAAAGAACAATATGTGTTGATTGTTGTCTGTCTAGTTGTCTTTGGGCGTTTCCCTACATCGTTCGAGGGAAATCTACACTTCGTCCGCTAGCATTTGGAGGATTAAGTCATAGCGAAAATCATGGGTATACCCTTCCAGGGTGGCTACCAATGATGATTTGTCAGCAGGTGCCTGAGCCAGCAAGTCCAGAATCATGGGGCTACTGAGATGTTTGGCTGCTGTTTTCAAATCTTGTTTCCAACTGGCTGGCATGGCCTGTAGCTGTTGGTGTATTTGAGTTGCGTCTGTGGTATTTGCAGGGCCAGGTGTCGGATGTGGGCTGGCCTCATCTTCGTATAGATAGGTTACCTGTAGGTGTTGGGCAAGTTTGTCCCATAGCTCCTGTTCCATAAAGGGTTTACTCACAAAATCGTCACAGCCTGCTGCATAGGCCTGCTGCTGTTGTTCTTCCAGGACCTGGGCCGTGAGGGCAATAATCACTGGGGGGGAAGGCTGTGCTTTGATGCGGCGAGTGGCTTCTAATCCATGCATGCCGGGTAAACACATATCCATCCAAATTAATTGGGGCTGCCATTGTTGTGTAACCTCAATGGCAGCTTGGCCATCGCCAACGGTCTGTACGTCGAAGCCCAGGTGAGACAGCAAACGGACCATGAGCTGCTGGGTGTCGGGCTGATCTTCAACCACTAATATTTTGAGCGTACTTTGACCTGGGGCTAGACCGACAATCCGTCGGGTGGCTTGGGCCGCAGCGTTGGTTGGGGGCTGCTGTGTTGCAATTTTTATGGGGATGGTAAAGGCAAAGGTTGTGCCTTGGCCCAGGGCACTGTCGACGCTGATGTGTCCCCCCATTAGCGATACAAATGTCTCACTAATGGGTAACCCTAACCCGGTTCCCTGCCCATGCTTTTGACCCAATGTGGCTTGGGTAAAGGGTTCAAACAGGTTGGGGATATCGGCGGCGGCGATGCCGGGGCCGGTGTCGGTTACCAAAAAGGTGAGCTGATGGTGGCTATGGTCCCATTGGACGGTGAGTGCAACACTACCCTGGTCGGTAAATTTAATCCCATTGCCCACCAGGTTGATTAAAATTTGTCGTAATTTGCGTTCATCATTGTAGATATGGTGGGGCAGGTCTGGCGGAAATTCTAAGGAAAAGTCAATTCCTTTTTTATATGCTTTATGACCCAACATCTCCTTGAGGGTGATGAGTAAGTGATGCAGATTAAAGTTGCCGTAGGTGAGGGTGCTTTGACCTGCTTCGATTTTGGACATTTCTAGAATGTCGTTGATCAGGGTGAGTAAATGTTCTCCGCTACGATTAATGATGGCTAGTGTCTGTTGTTGCTCGTTATTTAAGTTTTGGTCGCGGGTCAGCAGCTGACTAAAACCTAAAATTGAGTTGAGGGGTGTTCTCAGTTCATGGCTCATGTGGGCTAAAAATTTGCTCTTTGCCTGGTTGGCCAATTCGGCATCTTCCTTGGCTTGGGAAACCTTGTTTTCAGCCCGTTTGCGGGCCGTAATATCTTTTGCGCAGATCAATGCGCAGTGTTGCTGGTTTAGCAACATCAGTTCGGCGGAGATTAAATACGTTTGTCGCGGCTTGTTGGGTTTATCGATTTCGATTTCCCAGTCGTGGATAGCGCCCTGGTGTTGCAGGGCCTGGGGAAAGAGTTTGGGGTGTTTGGGGTGTTTGAATTGAAAAACTGCTGACGGTGTACCAATTACCTCAGATCGATCGCGATCGCAAATGGCAACCATGGCCTCGTTTACTTCGATATACACCCCGTCTGGAAAGGTGGTGATGGCCATGGGGTCTGTGTTTGAATAGAACGCTTTGGAAAATTTTTCTTGCGATCGCTGTAGTTCCAAGGTGCGTTGATTGACCTGTTCTTCAAGAGAGGCATATAAGCTGGCATTCTCTTGGGAAATGGTGCTCAGCAATGACGATAGCTGGGCGAGTTCATCGTGGTGTGGAAAATTGAGGGGCGCGATGGGCTGCCCTTGGCGAGTGTCTTGCACCGCTAAGCTAAGCTGCCGCAGAGGTTTTACCAGCCGTTGTCGAGTAAATCTAAAGGTGCTCCAGACAATGTAAAGAATAACGCTGCTGATAAACAGCAGGATCACTAGGGGAAAAATCAGATCCGCTAGGACTTCTTGGAGGGGTTGTTCGACCATGGCATACCAGGGAACGCTGTCCATGGGATGGGCACTGGCTAAGACCCATTGCTTTCTTAAGCCTGGATAAATTGATAAATCAGCTGCATAAATAGACTCTGGGGTTTTACCCTCAAGGTGATTGAGTCTAGGGGCCTCGTTGGCTATTTGGGGCGCACGGTAGCTAATAATTTCACCATTTTCAGTGGCCAGGTAGCTATAGCCGGTGCGCCCCACCTCAATATCAAGGGTGGTATCCCAGAGTTCTGTAAGATCTAAACGGGCCAGCAACATGCCCTGGGGTAGGCCAATATCGTCTAAGACGGGGACAACAATTTCGATATAGGGTTGGGTATCTGCATATTGCAGATGGCTCACCCTCACCTGGCCCACTTCAGGGGGCTGTTTTAGCCAGGGGATAGAATAGTTCGTTTTTTGTTGAGGTTGGCCAAAGGCTTGTACCTGATTAATAATTTTCTGTTGATTGTCGAGATAGATGATTTCTTGCAGAGACGGGTAGCGGGTTAAGAAATAGCGCAGGTTAGTAGTCTCGACCTGGCTGGTGTGCAGCGTTGACCCTGTAAGCAACAAACTACTTTCCAAATCTAGCAGCAAGATATCGAAGGTTTCGGCGGCACCTTGGGTAAGTTGCTGCAAACTATGGTGGACGCGATTGATTTGGCGACGTCCCCCCTCGATTAAGGTGCTGCCTAAACCCATAAAGGCAATCAAGCTGAGTAGGAGAACTCGCCAGTTGATTTGTTGATTTAGGAACTGGTTTTGGTTAGGCAACATCAGTCAAGACCATGGATGGCGGTTAAAATCTGCAGCTGGGGGAGATGTTTAAAGGAGAGTTTACCGAGTGATCGGAGAGGTTAGCCTGGGAAAGCAACTGGGGGGTGGGTAGGTAAACCACCTCAGGAAAGGTTTCATTGTTTTCCAAGTGTCTCACCATCAGTTGTATCGCTGTTGGTGTAGTGGTTAATTGCATGGCGGTGGCGGCCAGGGTGCCATGGGCGATGGCCGCTCTGGCGACGGGAATGGCGTCATAGCCCGTAATCAAGATATCTGGACGTTGGGCTGTTTGGGTTGCGATCGCAGCGCCGAGGGCCATGTGGTCACTGGCTGCAATAATGGCATCTACCTTGGGAAACTTGGTTAACCATTGTTCTGTAATAGTCTGAGCGGTTTGACAGCTCCACAGGGCCGTTTCCGTATCCAAAATGGTGATATTTTGGCCCTGCAGCCCGGCCACAAAGCCGTGGCGACGGTCCAAGGCGTTTTTTTGATATTTAGGACCTTCGATAATTAGCACATTGCCTGTGCCCTTGAGCCGCTCGGCCACCCACTGACCCATGGCCTTGCCCCCCTCAAAATCATTAAAGGTCACTAGGGTTAGCACCTGGGCGGAATTAATCGGGGTACCCACGGCCATAATGGCGATGTTTTTTGCGATCGCTTTTTCCACCACGGGGACCAGCTGGTTCGAGTCCCTCGGCCCAATCACAATGCCGTCAATGTCATCCCGCATAATCAGCTCATTCAGCAGCTGTATTTGCTGTCGGATACATTCCTGTTCCTGGCTACAGTCTTCCCCCACGTAGGCCAGTTCAGTGTCCACTCCCAGTTCCTGGGCTGTTTCCTGGGCCGTTTGCCACATATGGCACCACACAATTTCTGGACAGTCCTGGTCCGATATATTTTCATGCCCCTTAGGACCATCTTGACTGACAAAGATAATTTTCCAGGGTTGGGTGGCAGGTACCACAGTCTCCAAATCAGCGCTTGTGGCCGCTGGGGGGAGATCAATGTTGGAAGATTGTTGAGCTGCGGGTGCAGACGTTTGCGGCACCTCAATTTTCTCCGCTGGGCAACTCCCCAACAACCCGCTGAGACAAATGACCATTGCCCATCGGCCTAAACGGCTTGGCACAACGCTTTCTATAAACGGTTGATAGTTCACCATGCCGTCCAAATGTCCCTCTGATGCCGTTCAGGGTATAAGTATTCCCCGTGATTCTACCGAAACTATCCCTGGGCAGTCGTTGTGTAGAGAAAAAGGCTGCTTTAGATTGCCTGGGTCTGAATAAATGTAGCAGCTTTTTGACTATCCACCGGTTTGCCAAACCGGTAACCTTGACCATAAACACAGCCCAGGTTAGCTAATGTCTGAGCTTGGTCACAGGTTTCGATTCCTTCCGCAATAGTCTCTAGCTGTAACGCCTGGGTCAGATTGAGAATGGCTTGTAAAATATTGAGACTATCCCGGCTAGACTCCATATCCTGGATGAAGGTACGATCTATTTTGACCGTATCGATGGGCAGATGTTTCAGGTAGCTTAAGGATGAGTAACCGGTGCCAAAATCATCAATGCTGACCTTTACTCCCTGTTTCCTAAGGGATGTCAGGGTATCTAGCACAGGCTGAGGGGTTTTCATAAAGATACTTTCAGTCACCTCTAATTTAATCCAGCTTGGATTCACCTGGGTGTGTTGGAACACGGCCAAAATCTTGTTAAGACAGTCTGGGCAGGTTAACTGATCGATGGAGACGTTAATACTCAAAAACAGGGGCCGTTTGCCCTGTTGATTCCATTGGGTAATTTGTTGACAGGCGGTTGCCAATACCCAATCTCCTAGGGCTTCTATCAGCCCTGTTTTTTCAGCTAAGGGGATAAAGACGCTGGGGGGAATAAAATCAGCATCGAGGGCTGGCTGCCAGCGGGCTAAGGCCTCATAGCCCACAATGGTGGAGTCTGTCGGATCGGGGGATAGGGCAACAATGGGTTGGTAGTAAACCTGTAGCTGTTGTTGTTCAATGGCCTGGCGGAGTTGCCCTTCGAGTTCGAGTTCATAGAGTGCCTGCTGATGCATTTCAGGTTTAAAGAGCTGACAGCTACCCTGCTGTTGTTTTTTTGCCTGAACCATAGCGAGTTCCGCATCTCGCAACAAATATTCAGCGTTGGCCCCCTCCGTATCGGCTAGCACCATACCAATGGTGGCGTTAATGTTAATGTTTAGATTGTTGAAGCGGATGGGCACAGCTAGCTGGCGTTGCAGGTTGTTCACAATCGTGTCGGTGCTGTCGTTGACTGTGGTGATGGTGAGGGCAATGGCAAATTCATCGCCCCCCAGCCTAGCCACCAAGCTGTGTGTGGGAACTGTTGCCGTAATGCGTTTGGCGATCTCTCTCAGTAGCCGATCGCCCTGGTGGTGGCCGAGGGTATTGCTAATGGATTTAAAGCGATCGCAATCCACCAGCACCAGTAAACACTGAACCGTTTCAGATTGGGAAGATTGTTGAATCATCTGCAGGGTTGTTTCTAAATGCTTAAGCAACAGGGTACGATTGGCCAACCCCGTTAACGAATCGTACTGAGCCATATACAGTAGCTGTTCCTGGGTGTGTTGCCGCTCCTGCATTTCCCGTTGCAGTTGTTGGTTCGCCGTTTCTAATTGTTGGGTGCGGTCTACAACCCGTTGCTCCAACTCTTGGTTTAGCTGACGAATTTGCTCTTCCACTTTCCTTTGGGCTAGCAAGGTGGCCTGTAATTGTTGATTTTGTTGTTTGAGTTGATCTTTTAGCCCATGCAGTTCTAATTGCAAATTTACCCGAGCCAGCACCTCCGGGAGATGAAACGGTTTGGTAATATAATCTGCCCCGCCTAGCTCCAAGCCTTTTACTTTATCGGTAACCTCGCCCAGGGCGGTAATAAAAACAATGGGAATATCCGCTGTTTTAAGATTTGTTTTGAGCCGATGACAAACTTCAAAGCCATCCATCTCCGGCATGGTGATATCCAATAAAATCAAATCGGGCGGGTCCGTTTCTGCCCCCATAATTGCCAGGGGGCCATTAATGGCACTGCGGACGTCAAATCCCTCTTGTTTCAATGTCTTTGATAAAAGACGAAGATTGTCCGGTAGATCATCCACAATTAAAATTTTTGCTGGGATGGGGGATCTCACCTGGATCATGGGTAGTATCACCTGTGAAAATGCTAACCGCTTTAGACGTGCCGTAAAATCAGCCCCATTACTATAATTCGATGGTGCCGATCCTCAAGATGATTTTTACCTATGTCATTATGGGATAGTGCATTTGCCTATTTGTTGTTGCTATTTGTTAAATCAGTAGCGGCCCGTTGTCAAACGGTCCGTTGTCAAACGGCCCGTTGCCAAACGCCCGTTGCCAAACGGCCCGTTGCCAGTATTATTAGCGGGCATATTCGTTTTTATTAGCTGCAAAATGGCGGTCATTTTACCCATTGTGAGCCTTATGCTCCTGGTGCTGCTTGGCACTAGGCTGTTTCACCACAAGCGAGAAGCCTTGTTAGCTGGGCTGATGGCCTGGGCGGTCCTGGTGACGGCGCTGACCGAGGGGCTTAGTGTGGTCAATGGTTTGAATGGCTGGCTGCTAACGGTGGCCTGGTTGCTGGTGACGGTGGGGCTGGCCTTTTTTGGGTGGCAGGCCCATGGTTTGCGATGGGGTGGCCCCCGCCGGTGGCTGATGCCGTTTCTAGACTTGCCCTGGACCCTCAAGCTATCGACGGTGGGTATGGGGCTGGCGTTGTTTGCCATTGGCCTGACGGCGCTGGTGGCGGCCCCCAACCACTCGGACTCCATGGAATATCACCTCAGTCGGGTGATGCATTGGATCCAAAATGGTTCGGTGGCCCACTACCCCAGCCACAATGTATTTCAGCTCTATCAAAATCCCTGGTCCGAGTTTGCGATCGCGCATCTGCAAATCCTCAGCCATTGCGATCTCTTTAGCGGCTCTGTCCAGTGGGTTAGCCTGATCGGTGCCATGGTTGGCGTCTCCCTAATTGCCAAGGAGCTAGGCGCTAACCGCAACGGTCAAATACTAGCCGCGATTTTTACCGGCACCATGCCCATGGCGGTGCTACAAGGGTCGAGCACCAATAACGACCATGTGGTGGCCCTATGGATGGTGTGCTTTGTCTACTTTGCCCTGCTAACCATGCGCCAAGGGGTGCGGGCTTTGCCCCTAGTGTGTCTCGGCACCAGTCTGGGGCTAGCCATTTTATCCAAAGGCACCGCCTACATCTATGCCTTTCCCTTTTGCCTATGGTTGCTAATTTGGGGCGTTCGGCATTTGGGCTGGCGCATGGTGCAACCCCTGGCGGCGGTGGCGGCCATCGTCATCGCCATTAACGGCGGCCACTACCTACGAAATTTTTTCCTCTTCAGTTCCCCCCTGGGGGTGCCCGACGAAACCGGTGCGGCCTTTGGCATCCGGTATTTAATATCCAATGTGTCTAGAAATCTGGCCCTCCATGCCGACATTGTCAGAAATCTGCACCTGGAAGGTTTTATCACCCCCATCACGGGCATTGTCGAAAAGCTCGTAAACATTCTCCACGAAATTATTGGGGTGGACATCAATGAACCCCTAATTACCAGCGCGAAGGACCCTCGATTTTATGTGCCAGGTCTGTCTTTTAATGAAGATAAGGCCGGTAATCCCCTGCATCTGGTCATTATCCTGCTCTCGTCCGGGTTGCTATTGCTCAACGGTCGTCTGCAACAGCGGCGGCGGTTGTTTATCTACTGGCTAACAACAACCGGCACGTTTCTCCTATTTTGTCAGTTGCTCACCTGGTCTACGCCCCGCTGTCGTTTGCACCTGCCCATTTTTATCTTATTTGCAGCCTTGGTGGGCACTGTCCTCGGCAATAGCCTCAATCGCAGAATTGTTAATCTGGTCACCCTTGGTTTAGTGCTGTTGTCGTTCCAATGGGTGTTTTACAACCAGATACGACCCCTGGCGGGGGACGGCAATATTTTTGTTAATCCTCGGCCCGCCCAATATTTTAAGACCCAGCCCGCCCTAGAAAAGATTTATACCGGCGCTGCGGAACAGATTACCAATCAAAGCTGTGGCAATGTGGGCATGGTGTTTGAAAATATCTCCTTCGAATATCCCTACTGGATGTTGCTGGATGCTCCACGGCGCGGGTTGCGGGCGCAGCATGTGGCGGTGGCCAATGAGTCTGCACCGTTGCAAAATAAGGGGCGCTATGGTCAGTTTGAACCCTGTTTGGTAATGCTAACGGCATCTCGGGATATTGATGCAACCTTGGATCCGGAGCTGACGGTGGATGGTCAGGTGTATCGGGAGATATGGCAGCAAACAGAAGATACGAAAACAGCGCAAAAGTCGGTGCAGTTGTTTGTTGCTCAGTAGTAGTTTTTTGATGAGATAAACAACTGTCTCCATATCGCCTGTAGGGGCATTGCATGCAATGCCCCTACAGGCATGCCTTTACCTGGATTTTTTGGATCGTTCCGTATCCCTGCTAGAAACGGGTACCCTAGGAAAACTGGACTATGGGTTAACGCATGAAGCGGAGTTTGCTAACGGCTGGGATATCGTTATTGTTGCTGGGGTTGGGTAGCGAGGCAGGTGCTCAAACTGAGCTGCTGTCTGCTACTCAATTTGTAGACCAGTTGAAAACCTGTACCCCCGCCAGTGCTTCTTTGTGGTTGCATGAGCAGATTGTGGGTTGGGACGATGGCCGCTGTGAGGTGAAAACCTATTTCACCGCTGATGATGTGGCGGCTGATAATCCGTTACTGCACTGTCGCTATAGTTCCGAGACCCTGGCTCTCCATACCGATACATTAGCCTATGGGCAGGCCCAATTTTGGGACCAAGGAGATATCCATGCGGTGCTAACCAATGTGGATGCAGATGCTGCTAGATTGACCAGATTTGAGACTGCTTTAGGCTCAGACTGTGAGCCTTTGGTGACTAGCTACCGGGTGCCGAACCTTCCTTTGAGTAGCCCTGTGGCGTATTTAGATGCTTTGAAGGATTGTGTTGTTTCTACCCACGTTACGATCGCGGACCAGATGACTTTGATGTTTCTGGGGCCTACGGTGTTGCGGTCTGAGATTATGGGCTGGAACCAGGGTCTGTGTGAGGTGAATAGCGATTTGCGCCATGCTGCATTTGATGCGGCGATTCCGTTTTCGGTATGTGCGTTGCGACCTGGTACGCTTGCTCTGCTGACGGATGAGAAATCCTATGAGGAGGCACGCACTAATAGTTTGTCTTTTAGTAGTAAGAATCCTAGGGATGTGGCGTTGTCGGAGGGAGTGAATCAGGATTGTGATATGAATCCGTAACGTTGCCCATCACCCGCCGCAGAGAACCTCCGTATCATACACTGTCCACTTTCGGCGGTTGGTGTGTATGGGCGTTGTTAGGCTGCAACCGCTTGCTTCAAGGAATTTATCAGCATGGTGCGTTCCCAACAATCTATCGGTGGGCTAGTAGGAGTTGCAGTAGGGAACACACCCTACAAGATCGGAGATCGCCTGCTGACGATCTCCAGCACGACTTTTGCCTTGAATTCGTTACTGTAGTTCCGATGTTTACTTGACATATCCCTTCCCCTTATTGGACTTTAGCTTACGCTCTTTCAGCTCTGTCCTAATTTTTGAGGTCACTACAGATTATTTCATCAACCGTTATCGAGAAGTAGTGCGAGCAGGTTTTCTTCGAGCAATTGCTTTAAATGATTCTGATCGGCTTTAGAAATATATAGGTTAGACATTACTCTAAATCGCAATATCAGGCCGGCTAGCTGAGTGGCAATCAAGGTCGCTCTCGCTCGTTTGTTTGAACCTTCAAGAATATTCATTAGGGGCTTTAATGCGCGTTCCTCTATTCGGGCCATTAGGAGTGGTCCAACCTCCGGGCTGGTAATGGAGCGAGTTAAAACTACAAAGGCATCAAATTCATCCTTTGGACCGGTGTCTACATACAGTATTGCCAGACGATGGGCGATTTCCTCTTTCTTGCCACCCAGCAGGGGCACCAGATCAAGATGTGGAAGGACTGCCTCTTTAAACAATCCTAATTTCGAACCGAAGTACCGATGGATTAGATTGATGTTTACATCAGCACGAACTGCTATTTCGCGCGTGGTTGAGGCATCGTAGCCTTTTTCATGAAAGATGTGTTGGGCAGCCGAAATGATGCGATTAGCTGTTGCTTCGGCATCTCTGTTTTTTTTAGGTGTATGGCTCACAGGGAAAACTTCACAATAGGTTGACTTTCATTTGTTTATTTGTTTATTTGTAATCACGTGATTACATCGTCTATTAGTATTTAGTGTCATTTCGCGGAGAAACGTCACCATGGCCACGAAACTAACCCGAAGACAATTAATTGTATACGGTACAACGATGGCGACGGCTGCAACAAGCCTATTCACAAACAGATCCAACGCCGATGAGGTCAGTATGAGCGAACTTAGACCTGGAAAAAATACAGTGTCTTTTTCGAGCCAGAATGAAAAGGTTGCTGCCGATGTATTCCTACCGGACGACTACAAAGAAGGTGAATCGCGACCCGCCGTCATTATCAATCCACCAGCATCGGGGGTAAAGGAACAAACCGCGGGTGTCTACGCCAAAGCTATGGCTAAGCGAGGATTTGCTGCAATGGCCATCGACCCAAGAGGGTTTGGTAAAAGTGAAGGTATACGCCAGTTACAGGATGGGTTTCGGGTGGCTGATGATATTCGAAATGGCATCAGTTTTCTCGGCACACTGGAGGCAGTCGACAAAGACAAAATTTTCGCTATAGGTATTTGTGCAGGAGCGGGGTACGCCGCCTATGCAACGGCATTTGACGCAAGGGTGAAAGCGCTGGGACTTGTTAGCCCTTACCTGACAAGTCAGGAAGAATTTTTACAACTGGTCGGGGGATCTGGACCACTGAGGACTACTTTACTGGCGGCGGCAGCAGCGGCTGAACAGAAATTTTATGAAACCGGCGAAAACACCATGACACGCGTTGTTCCGATAACGGATGATGAGATTGCTCGAGGGCGTGGTATAGCACTAGAGATGAGGGACTATTATCTTGATGGGCTACCCGGTGACGTGCCTGGCTGGAGAAATGAGTTAAGCCTACTCTCTACGAGACCCGTCCTGGCGTTCAACATTTTTAACTATACGCATATGTTCGACGGCGTACCTATCTATATGTCCATGGGTGAAGAAGCCGTTAGCGCAGAAGGTGCAATGCGTTTTTATAAAGAGATCGCTGGGAAGAAGGAGATGCTAAAGCTAGCCAAGGCGGGTCACTTTGATCTTTACTATAAATCACGCGAGGTCGAGCCTTCTGCCGATGGAATGGCAGCATGGTTTGATCAGCATGCCTAAGTATGATCCATTAGGGAAGACATTATGAAGGATACTAAACAAAATCCTACGTATTCCCGTCGATCAGTCTGTAGTCAGCGGCTAAACTTTCCGTTAATGCTTCGTGCTACACTGTTGTATTCTTTGCCTTAGGGAATACAGAGCTTCACTGGCAATATACCGGTATAAGAAAGCTTACTGAATACAAAGCAGACATTCTAACGTCAGAACTGTTTGTCTGATCTTGACCGATTGCTACCAGTACCTCTGCACCGTGCAACCCAATTCTTGTACAGTGTATCCCAGCAACATAAGGTGAAGCTGAGCGGCTGACAGAATGCTTGCGATTCAAGTTAATTATTTGAGTTCAGTCCGCTCCTGCATGAAGTTAGACGCTCATAGTTTACTGGTACATTTTGAACACTATATGCAACATTCAAAGATAAGATTCTATTTGACTTTGTAGCTCAACTTTATTTAGCCGTATCATATCTGTTGAAGATCAATAAATGTACGTTTCATCTGTTTCAGGGATTTTTCATCCTTCCATGGTTCTTTAGTCAATGGCACAGATGTTTTAAAGTATCTGCATCTAGCATCAAACTCTGTAAGGATATCTAGTTGAACGAGCCCTATTATAGATTCTGGACTTGGAACAGTAGATTGTTGCTCATAGCTAAAGTTTCCTGCTTTTAAGCAACTAAGACAGGACTGGAGTTCATTTCGATCACTGATTTGTGTGCTAATTGCGCTAAATCCGTAAGTTAAGTAAGGTTCGGTGTCCTTAATATCTATTCTAGGTTTCTTGGCGCTTTTAGGCGTAACCGGACTATGGATAACCTGTTTATCTCTCACTTGACGATCAATACACCATACAAAGCCAGGTGGATGGGTATCGTGATAGTTAAATTTCACATCTAAAGGTGAAACAACCTTAAGATACACGTTAGGCAAGCCTCGATGAGTGGAAATACTTGAGAGGAAGTCAATATTAACGTCTGAACCAAGACTACTAATCAATTTAGGGCTAAACAGAGGAATTTCTCCAAAGCAAAGAATAGCTTCTACTTCCCCTGCAACTGCATTCCCTTCTATGCGGCGGGATAGAAAAGAATCATAGACAGAAGATGAAACTATGACAGGGATACCTAGATCACAATGCCATGAATCAACTGTAGTAAGTGATAGGGCAGCATAGCTCTCGTTAGAGTCTCCAAATGGTAGACGTATAACCCCCAGAGGCGCTATAGCATTGCTAATTAAAGACGAAAGTGCAATAGGATGGCCCTTGCGTAAAGCATCTAACTCCAAGCCAAATTGCTTTAAATTATCGAGCCATAACTCTCCTGGTGAGCGTGGAAGCCATTCCATTATAAATGCTTCCTTGAATCTTATTCGATCTCCAATATAGAGTGTTTCTTCAAATATTTGTTTCCAAAAATCTTCTACTGACTCAAAAGTTCGAACGCTCTTGCCGGAGAATACAGACGTTAGTCTTTGATTTACCCACTCACTTAAATGTAAATAATTGAGGAAGGATCGAGATATAGGTTTTGCTAACTCTGTGATGATTTTCATAGCCTTTCCTGTTACTCTACTTGGTCTTACTTACCAATTTTTCTGAGACAATGAAGTCTAACGTCTAGGCTCACCGAGCCCGGACGGAAATCGTTGCTTCAAAACACGCGTGCAAGCCGGGCTTCGCGTGCATCCGTTTGTTATTCGCTGATTGGGCCTATATGTTTTTGCCACGCAATACGGTGACAGTTGCGCCGAGTGGTTCAACAAAGTGGCGTTCCATTTTCAGTGGGCCTCCGCCGGGTGGAAATGCGAACAATACGCCCTGTTTCAGTCCGGTAAGGGCCAGATAACGCGTTAGTTGTGCGACACCATCAACAACGTTTTTCATTTTGTTGGTTCGTTTCAATTCAATCAAAACCCGATCATTGGGATTGGCAATTAGCAAATCACCTCGTTCATTTGATGCGTGAGACAATCGGTAGTCCAAAGTTGTTTCTAAATTTGGCATTACGGTTGTGATGAATCCCGTCAATGCACCCATCAGTTGCAGTTCAGTCTGTACAGATGACGGATCGGTATTAATTTTCGAGAATTCCTCGCAAAGGTTCGTCACGATTGTGGGAAGATCCTCATTGCTCGTTGAGTCGATTTCGATTTCATTCTTCTTAGTGTCTGTAGATTTGACGGCATTCGCAAAAGCAAGCTGTCGAGCAATTTGGTCGATCAAAACACAGGCAAACGCTGAAACTGAAACAATCGCGAGGAAGGATTCACTATCATCGAAGTCCAATTTGTAGTCGTGGGTTGAAGGGTTTCGCCATTCCGTTCGGTAGTTGTTGAATTGGGACAAAACTCGTTCGCGAAAAATGTCATTATCCTCTAGGTAGCCCTCAATTTTGTGCAGTGTTTTCTTATTTGGGTCCTTAGAAGCGAGGACTCGATACGCCTCCTTGATGCTCCCCTCGAACGCTTGGTTGCACCTATAGATCACATCGGTAAATGCGGTTTCGTCATTTTGGTCTTGCCCGCGTCTAAGGTGTGCGAATGCAGTTTCGATGTGCGCAAGAACCGCGCGAAGCCCAGCAGTGTATTCACCATCTGCAAGGGTGTCGATCTTCGATCTAAGTGTGTCAACGAGATCCATGTGTACTTAAGGCGAATAACTATCGTTTATCCAGACTTTGTCTGGATAAATACTCCCCAGCCGGAATTATCCAGAAAGTTTCTGGATAAACCTCTTATAAGCGGATATCCCAGAAAGTTTCTGGATAATACCCTTAATCTCGGAGTTATCCAGAAAGCTTTAATGTAATTTTTAGTAGCTCAAATGTGCCATTTTGGGTGCTAGCTACAGCGCAACTGCAAAAAGTTTAGACTGCGACTACGGCAGTAATAGTTGTCGCCAAACCACTGAAATCGCCCATATATTAACACTTCTACAATTCTGTATCGTTTTCCGAAACGGGGCTGACTGCCCTTGTAGACAATTGCTAGATTAAGTTCATCAGGGTGCATTCAAACAATTCAACCCCCTTGTGCTATTGCCTTCACGATGATTAAGTAGGCCACCCATAGGCCAGTATCATCCCAGCAATAGCAAACCCATTCGGCTATCCGTAACTGTGGTCCCTATGACACAAACCTTGACCTCCCCGGCCGGTACTTCCACTGGCCTAGCCATTCGGACTCAGCATTTAACCAAACGCTTTGATCGCCATACCGCCCTGCGGGAAGTCGATTTAGAAATCCAATCCGGCGCCGTATTTGGCCTAATCGGACCCAACGGGGCCGGAAAAACCACCCTGATCCGGCTGCTGGCCATGGCGGAGTCGCCCACCCTGGGCGAAGTCTTTTTCCATGGAGAAAAATTAGACTACACCCGGCCCCAGTTTGATCTAAAACGACAAATCGGCTACTTGCCCGACGATTTTCCCCTCTACGAAGACTTAAACGTTTGGGACTATTTAGACTATTTTGCTCGTTTGTATGGTCTCCAGGATAAACAGCGCAGCCGCAGCATCCACCAGGTTTTGGATCTGGTAAACCTGGGCCACAAGCGAAAAAGCGTCATTACTAGCCTGTCTCGTGGGATGAAGCAACGGCTGGGGCTGGCCCGCAGCGTCATCCATACCCCGTCTATTTTGTTGTTGGATGAGCCTGTGTCCGGTCTGGACCCGGTGGCCCGCCAAGAATTTCGCCAGGTAATTCGCAACCTGCACGGCCTGGGCATTACGGTTTTAATCTCGTCCCATGTGCTCAGTGACCTAGCCGAGCTGTGCACCGCCATTGGCATTTTAGAATTTGGCTACCTGGTGGAAAATGCACCCCTGGAAACGCTATACCAGCGGCTGAGCCAGCAGCATATTGTGATTGGCACCCGTGGCGATCTTAAAGACCTGCAAACGGAGCTACGACAGTTTGATGCTGCCGTTCTGGTGCTGGAGGCTAAACCCCAGACGGGGCAAGTAAAAATTCGGTTTTCTGGCGACCCGGATGAAGCGGCGGATCTGCTGCGATCGCTAGTCGAAGCCAAAATCCCCCTCTATGAATTCCACTGCGAACAAGAAAGTTTAGAAGATATCTTCTTTAAGATTGGCCATCTACAGCCCACATAGCCACTGGTCTAATCTAGTTCTGTTTCCTGAGTCCTTTCCATCGTCCCACCTGAGAACACCATGCTTGGTACCAATTTGTTCACAACCCTGGCCGCCCACCACCTAGATCGCCTGGGCGATCGCAACCCCCAGCTGCTGCGAGAACTCAAGGGGCGTCTCAAACGATTTCCGGTGGTGACCGCCATTGTCCTATCCCTACTGTGTCAGATAGTGATGATGATTGGTTTTTGGGCCGCCTTGCCCGGACCTGTGCGGCTAGACGATATGGAGCTATCCACCTATCCCAGGCTGGAATGGCACGGCAAGACCTATCTTAATTCTGAACCGTTACAAGACTTGTTGCCCCAGGATATGGTCAACCGCGATCGGGCCGCCACGTCGGGGGTGGTTGTCAGTCGCATCCACGACACCATACCCGTCATGGGCGATGAAAGGTTGGGGGCTAATGCGCTCAAAGCCATTCAGCAGGGCGATCGTTTAGTGAAAATTGATGGCCAGCTGATCATGCCAAGTGAGTCCGAACTAAATGGGACTGGCTGGAAACAAAAGGTGGAAGATTTGGCCAGAACGGTGGACGGTAGACTTGTGCCCAATTACTATGACCCACTAACCCCTGAGCGCCAAAAGCTAATTAATACCACCATTGAGCTGGAGCTTCATAACCCCGAACGCGGCTACTATTCGGTAACAGTGCCCCGGGTGGCCGTCGCCCGTCAGTACAGTAGCTATTGTGTCCTGGTCAACAGTTTTCATGGTGAAAGCTGTGCCGTTAGCCAAGACAAGCAGTCGTATCAGCTAAACTGGTCTCGCTGGTACAGCGATATTTACACCGGCCTCAGCGCGTTGATTATCTTTCCGCTGATGGGGTTGGGGGTGTTTATGTTAGCCAACAACCTGGCCCAAGAAAAGCGCCGGGGTACGCTGAACTTTCTCCAACTTAGCCCCCGATCCGCATTTACCATTTTGAGTGGCAAACTGTTGGGGGTGCCGGTTTGTCTCTATTTGGCCATTGGGTTGTTGTTTCCCCTACATTGGATGATTGGCTTCAATGCAGGCTACACCGTTGGCCATTTGCTAGGGTTTGACCTCACATTGATGGGCCAAACCTTGATTTTTTATCTGGCGACATTGCTGATCGGTTTGTCGATCTCCCAGCCGATGGTGTTGGGCTTAATGCCCTGGCTGCTGGCGGCGGGGGTGATGGGCTTTAACTGGATTATGATTTTCTATGTGGGGTCTGGGGAATTTGCTCGCAATACTGAGGCCCATGTGCTGTTGTGGTCCGTGTTGTTTTCGCCGTTCTCCAGCCTGGCCTATTTTAACTTTGCCCAAGCGGCCGTAAAGTCCAATGTCAATTTGGTTTTTGGCGATTTTCGGCTTAATTTTGTCGAGTATGTTGCCCTGGCGCTGGTCCATGGCATGGGCTGGTGTGCCCTGTTGGGCCATGGCCTAGAACGGCGCTTTAGCAACGCTGATATGACCTTGCTCAAACGCCGCTTTAGCTATCCGCTAACCTTGGTTTTTGCGGTTCTGATGGTGGGCCTAACGGGTACGCGCGTTAGCAATGCCGATGTGCCTTTTCATCTGGTGCTGATTGGCTTTTTTAGCCTGGTTTACTGTATTGCGTTGATGGTGGCCCTGTCTCCAGCCCGTCAAACTTTGAAGGACTGGACCCGGTTTCGCCATGCTAAACCTGCCCATGAAAGACTGTCGCTGCCTACTGATTTGGTGCTGGGGGAGACCAGTTCTCCGGTGGTTGCGATCGCGCTTAACCTATTGCTGTTAACCAGCCTGGTGGTCATAGCCTTTGTCGGCATTTACCCCCATTTTCTTCCCACTACATTGGAGGCGCTGATGTTTTTCGGCTGCATCTTAATGTTTGTCGGCTCGATTTTGTTTTCCACCCTGGTGAGCCAAACCTTCCTCATGTTTCCCCGCAAGAAAAACTGGATGTGGCTGAGCGCAGTGGGCAGCATTAGCTGTTTAACCTTTCCCTCCATCTCCATGATCATGGTCATTGTTGTCCATGCCCCCTCCCCCGCCCACACCCACCTGCTGGGTCTGCCAGCCCCCGTGGCCATATTAGCGCTGCCCCTCAGCCTGTTAAGCACACTGACGATGATCCTCGGCGTTGTCCACACCCGACAGCTCATGCGCTCCGGGCGTTCCGAATCGCAACAACTGCTGAGTCAGGCGTAGTCGGCGGCGCTGTGGTGAAGCGAATGCGTCTGCTCTGGTTTGTGCGCTCATTAGCCGCAGTCAGTGTGCTCTCGTTCGCGCTGTCAGGCAAAGCCGGAGTCATCGCCTATTTGTTGTTTATAGTCCTACCCGTTTCTGTCATGGTGGGTCTGTTGCTAGCCCTGATGGCTGCGCCCATGGTGGGGATTGTGCGCCGGTCCTTTGCAGCCGGGTTTTGCACGATCCGCACCATGGTAGAAGGGGGCCTGCTGGCGGGGCTGTTGGTTGCCGTTATTTGCTGCCATCTCATTGGTGAACCATTGGTAGAGGAATTGGCACATCCAGACCGAGCCGGAGACGGCATGTTGGGCATTACCTATCAAGGCATGGTGTTAGTGTATGGGGTAGTACCCACCAGTTTTATCGGCAGTATTCTGGGAGGAGTTTTTAGTTTGGCTAAAAGAAAAAGCTAGTTGCTCAATTCGTCTCAACTGTCTGGCAGAGTTCCATTAGGACGGTTTTGCTGTGGCTGTGGACCTGTTTGGCCCGCTCAACAATGTCTGGCGAAAACTCTTGGGATAGCTGCCGCTGCGATCGCACAATTTTCCCGGCCTTAATCTTCCCCTTAGAGTCCCCCACCCCTTTCATACCGGTGGTTTTTGTCACATTATATTCTTCGGTAAATGGAGCCTGGGTTTGTAAAAACTGTTGCAGCGTCGTCAGTACCTGGGGCGTATTGTCCAACAGTTGTTCATAGGTCACCACCAGCATCCGCTGCGGATCGTTGATCAGCCGCGCATACTCTACTAGCATGGCCATGCGTTCAGCATAATACTCAATGGTATCCTGCTGATTCCAATGGGGTTTTAGGTCGGCAATGCTGGCCAAACTGCGCTCCGGTTCCCGCAACAAAAAGAGACCGTAGATCTGGTCCGACGTGAGAAAATCGTGATCCAAAAACTTTTTGTTGTGTAACACCTTGTCCATCACATACCGATGGTCCATTTTCAGGTTTTGGATATCTTGTAGGGTGCGAAACTCCTGGGCCTGCCAATAGACCTTTTTCAACAGCACCTTAAAATCATGGGCGTCGGTGTAGTTGGTGTGGGTTTCTCCGTAGCCAATTACCTCTGGGTTGGTGGTTAACAAATGGGTGAGCAACGATGAGCCGGAGCGCATATGGCTCAACAGCAGTAGAAACCGATAGGGACTAGAACGAAAGGCAACACTGTAGGGGCGCTTAGCGGCATCAATACGATAGCCAAAATAGTTTTGCACCCAATCGTTTTTCGATTCACGAATTTGCTGTCGCCACTGTGCTAGTGCCATCGGTTTGCTTGAAAAGGGGAAGTTAACTATACGGTACCCAACCAGACTGTCTAGATTCCTAAAATTAGAAGTGTCCCTTGAGCGGAGTCGAAAGGGCGCATCGGTTGGGGTATAGCTTCGACTCCGCTCAGCTAGCACGGGGACAGTGCCTAACATCGGGCCGTTAGGTTGGATGTCGGCCTAAGGCGGAGCGATTTTTTGGGAATTGGGAATTAGGAATTTTCGCGGTCTTGCTGCTGCAAATATCGTTCAAAGGTTTTATCCAATTGTTTGGTTTCCCCTAGCCAATAGGCCAGCAGGGCATGGCCAAAGGCCCAGGCATTTTGCTCGGGCAACGTATCGTTGTTGAGCAGCGTGGGCCATAGGGCGGCGAGGTCAAAACTGTGGTTTTCGGGCTGGATCAGGTTAAACAGGTCGTAGGCCAGCTGTAGTTTGCCGATGACCACGGGGGCCTGCTCTACGGGAATGGTCTCCATTAAGGCGTTGGCCAACAGTTGCGAGCCGGTCATCATTTGGGAGATGTACCGCAAAATTGGGCTTTTGAGCAGCTCTGTCACCCCGCGGGTGGTGGCCATTTGCAGGGTGTACTGGTCGATTAGTTTGGCGGCGGCTCGGGCCAGGGCGGTTTGGTTGGTTAAAAATCGCGCTAGCCGGTATTGCTTGGCATCGCCTAGGGTCTCTACTAGCTTTAGGGCCAGGGCATCATCATTCCAGGCGCTGCGGCTGGCATCGTAGGTGACTAGGGGAATAACGTTGTCGTGTTTGAGGGTGTCCATGCGATAGGCAACGGCATCGCGAATGGAGGCTTCCTTGGGCCGCTGGCCGGTTTCCCATTGGTAGGGGGGCTGCCATTCGCGTATTGGCCGCAGCCGATCTACCTGGGTGAGGGCCACGACGGTGGGTGGGTTTTGTTCGGTGGCTTTGAGGTCGTGTAAAAAGGTTTTGTCGCTCTGTAGGGCTGGATCCAGGGCGGGGGTTACTAAAACAAGTAGGTCTGCGATCGCAGCCTGGTCCAGCACCAACTCGCGAAAATCCTCCCGCTCAATTTGTTCATACCCCGGCGAATCAATCAGATTTAGCACCTCCCCCGTTTCCAGCTGCCAGCGATATTGCTGGATTTTATCGGTGCTGGGCAGCACGTCCACCGCCGCCAGCTCCGTCTTAAACAGGGTATTGATCAAGCTGCTTTTGCCCGCCCCGGTGCGCCCCACCAACATTAAGGAGACCGGCTTTTTTTCAACGGTGTCAGCCGGTGTGGCCGTTTCCAAAATGGACTTTAGCGTGGCTGTTTTTGCCTCTAACCGGGGCGCTGCTGGCTGGTCTGCGGCAAAGATGGCCGGCAGTGTTTCCCCGCCATATAGGTTGGCCGCCTGCTGGGCCAGGTTGCGCAGGGCCGTTTCCCGCAGCAGCTGACTCAGGTTTACCAACAGCTGCTGGTTGGCCTGGGTGGTACTTTGCTGGCTGGCCGCTCTGGCAGCGGCAGCGGCGGGGTTTATCAACCATTGGGCCCAGCTCCAGGCCCGCCACAGTTTGCCCATGGAGGGTTCCAGTCGGCGGTAAATTTCATAGGCTTCGTAGGCCTGGCCGACGGTCACTTGGTTTAATACCGGAGCCAGCTGGGTCATGGCCCGGTCCATATCGTCCACGGTGCCCCGAATCAGCCCATAGGCCTGGGGCACATAGATATTGAGCAGGGGATATTTCACCGCCGGGTGGTAGTGGTTCGAAACGGTGGCCACCACGGTTTGGCACCGTTGCCAAAAGGCAGGCCAATCGTCCCACACCGGCGGGTCTTCTCGGGCCGCTAGCAAAATTGGCTGCAGCGATTGTTCTAGCGCCTGGTTATGGCCATTTTTGGCCGTTACCGAGGTGAGCTCTGCCTGCACCGCGTTGACAATGCGCTCAATTTCTTTGGGTTTGGTCCAGTGCACCAGCAGCCAGCGCCAGCCGACAAACATTAGCAAAATAACGGCCCAAATCCAGGTTAATCCCCAGGCCCGTAGTTGGATGCCGGCGGTGATCATCACAAAGGCAACCACAATGACCACCGGCAGAACCAGCACTATCAACTGCCATCGCTTGAGTTGAACCATTGCCACGTACCTGAGGATTTTTCCCAGTGTAAGTAGGTATTTAAGTTAATGAAAGGGCAAACATCCGAACCTAAGAGTTTGGGAAATTAGACCGTGACCGTTTTCTGCGCCTCTGTAAGCTGCTTTAGCTCCTGTAGCAGCGTTTGTTCGTTGTAGGGTTTCGAATAATAGCCCGTGGCCCCTAAATTCATGGCCAGCTTGCGATGCTTTTCACTACTGCGGGAGGTCAACATCAAAATCGGCAGTTCGCTAAATTCGTCCCTATCCCTGAGTTCTTCCAACACACCGTACCCATCCAGGCGGGGCATTTCCACATCACAGATCACGGCTTCAACCGTAAGGCCGTTGGTCAGTCTGTCTACGGCATCTCGACCATCTTTTGCCTGTTCCACCAGGTAGCCCGAGCGTTCTAACGTGGTGGCTAAATAGCGACGGGCATGGATAGAATCGTCGACGACTAAAATTCTGGCTGTTTTGGCGACTGCGACGGGCTGCGTGGGTTCGATCAGGGCTGGTTTGGGGCCGTCTACGATCCACTCGATTAGCTGCACGGGTTCAATTACGGGAATGACGCGACCATCGCCTAGGACGGTAACTCCGCTGAAGCCAGGGGGAAGGGGTATGGGGCTAGCCACCGAACGGAGGGCGACTTCTTGTTCTTGCCAAAAACGGTCGATGGTTAATCCGTAGGAGATTTTGCCTTCGCCCACAACAACAACAATGGGGCGGTTAATGACGGGTTCCCCACTCATTTCTAACTGGCGGGCACCGGGGGGATTGTGCCAATGTTCCCCCAGGTGTATCAGGGGAATCGTGCTGTTGTTCCAGCTAATGGCGGACTGTTCCATTTCGGCTTGGGGGAGCCGAATAATTTCTTGCACCATATCGACGGGTAGGGCGAATATGGTGCCGCTACGCTCTAGCAGCATCACCCGCAAAATTGATAGGGATAGGGGAATGCGAATGGTGAAGGTGGTGCCCTGACCGACCGCTGTGGAGACTTGGATATTGCCCTTTAGGGTTTTGAGGTTGTTGCGTACCACATCCATGCCCACACCCCGACCCGATAGCTCAGTGACGGTACTGCTGGTGCTAAAGCCGGGTTCAAAGATGAAGGACAATAGCTGTTGGCGATCCATGGCTGCAACCTGGTCCGTGGGTAGGTTGTATTGGTGAATGCGATCGCGCACCTGGTCTAAATTGATGCCTTTGCCGTCGTCCTTGAGGGTAATCTCCACCTGATTCCCCCGATTGATTGCCCGGAGGGTGATGTTGCCCACTTCAGGTTTTTGCTGGGCCTGCCGTTCATGGGGCTTTTCAATGCCATGGTCAAAGGCATTGCGCAACAGGTGCATCAGCGGATCGCTTAGCTGATCCAGGGCAAATTGTTCAATTAGGGTGGTGGTACCCTCTAGGGTGAGGGTGACCGGTTTGTTGTATTGCACCGACCAGTCGCGCACTACCCGAGGAAACCGACGCACAATGTCTTCAAACGGGCGCATCTGGGTTTGGGTGATGCGATTTTTTAGGGTGCGGCTCGTATAGTTGAGGCTGCCGACCGCCTGGTCAATTTCGTTTAAACCCAGCTCAATATCTCGGCTTACCTCCTCCAGTTTCACGATGGTTTCCATGTGGTCCTGGGTCAACAAATGGAGTTGGGAGTAGCGGTCAAATTCTAGGGCATCTAGGTCTTCGACGGTGGCAATGGAGCTGCCGTTTGCGCCATTTGCGCCGTTTGCGCCGTTTGCGCCATTTGCGCCATTGCCCAGGGCGGGGACATTGTTTGCGCCGTTGGCTTTGGCGGTGGGCCCTTCGCTGGACGCCTGGTCATACCACTGACGCAGTTCTTTGCTAAAGGATGACAGGTCCATCATCCGCCGCTGCATCAGCTCACTGTAGGTTTGGAGCTGCTCGAGCTTGAGGTTAATGGCATTACGGTCCAGAATTAAGGCTTCGAAGGTGCTGTTAATTTGTCTGAGCTGGTCCACAGACACCCGAACGGTGTCGGTATTGTTGGCGCTAGGTGCTGCGGCCTGGGGGGGCGCGTTCAAGGTCACCAGCGGAGTTGTTGTTGCGTCTGCAACGGCTGGGGCGGTCTCTGGGGTTGCCCCTGGCGTTTCTAGGGTGGCAAACTCTCCTCGAATGGCGTCTAGGTCCAAAGCCCCGTTGGCCAGTAGCTCATCCCCAGGCAGCTCGGCCAAGGCCTGGGGCGCTGTGGCGGAGAGGTCGGTTTCTGCTGGAACCAGCTCAGCAATATCCAGGGGTAGTGGGTCTAAGCCACCGGGAAGTTCTTCGGGTAAATCGAGCGCGGCTGGCTGGGCGCTGTTCGTGTCGGATTTTAATGCGGTCGGTAGGCCCTCTGTGCGCCCTAGGGTCACGAGGGAATGGCTGCGGCGCCAGGCTTTTACCGCCTGCATTGCGATCGCAGCCACTGTGGCTGGCTGGGCCAAAAGACTTTGCTGCTGCACCGATTCACACAGGGCGACAAACGGGTCTAGCTGGGCCATGAGCCCAAATTCTGTCATCTGCTGGGCGACGCTTACCAACGACTGCCTAAGCTCTTCCCCCTGCAACTGGGTGCATTGTTGTTCAAAGGCCTCCAGGGTATCTTCAACGCTGGTGGTGAAAATTATAAAGTCAAGGTTGACTTCATTTTCTGCCGACAGCAGACGCGCTTCATCTTCGGGGGTAAGCCCCCCCAGACGTCGATTGAGCTGTTCGAAAACAGGGGTAACATCATCGGCTAGCCACTGGGGGGCCACCGGTTTTTTATCCTGGTAATGTTGTCGCACGTGGCGGAGGCAGTCTACCCCTTTCAACAACAATGTTTCCAGTTCCGTATCCACCGGTAGCTGTCGGGCCCGCAGAATTTTAAATGCGTCTTCTAGATGGTGGGCGGCCTGGCTGAGTTCCACAAAGCCCATCATCCCGGCTGTTCCCTTCACAGAGTGGGCCGCCCGCATGGCAATATCAATTTGACCCGGTAGATTGTCCGCTATTTTTAGCCCTAGCAAAACGCCTTCAATGTCCCCAAAATAGGTTTCAGCTTCTGCTAGAAAAGTCAGACGAGCCTGCTGCTCTTTGTCTAGTGCCATGGCTTACTTTTCAACCTTAAATTGCTCAACGGATGCCTGGAGTTTCTGAGCGACCTGGGCGGTCTCTTGAATGGCCTGGGCCACCTGATTAGAAGATTGGGACTGTTTTTCGGAGGTCTTGGTGGCCTTCTGCATCAGCTCGGTTACGGCCTTGGATACCAGGGTTTGGTTGGTGGTAGACGCCGAAATCTCTTGCATCAGCTGGTTAATTTTATCTGACTTGGCCAATACCTCTTCTAGCTGCTTCTGGGTCGCTTCCACCTGTTGGCTACTGTCTACCACCTGGGCCGTACCGGTTTCAATGGCGGCGACTACTTCCTGGGTTTCTGTTTGAATTTCGGCCACAATTTGGGCAATGGTTTTGGTGGCACCGGCAGATTGTTCTGCCAGGGAGCCCACCTGCTCTGCAACCGCCGTAAAGCCTTGCCCCAGTTCGCCCGCGCGGGAGGCCTCAACGCTGGCGTTTACCGCTAGCAAGTTGGTTTTTAGGGCAATTTCATCAATCAGGCTGACCGACTGGGCAATCTTCTGGGCTGATTCCCCCAATCGCTTAATCTTTTTCGCAGTTTCACCCACCGTGGAACGCAGTTCTAGGATACTGTGGGCGGTTTCTTCCATGGACTGGGTTCCAGCCTGGGCCGTGGCGTAGGTGTCATTGGTGAGGGTGGAGGCCTGGGTGGCGTTGTCCGCAACGGTTTGAATGGAGCTGTCCATTTCCTGTACGGCGTCCATGGCCTCTCGTAGGGATTGCACCTCTGCAATGGCCTGGTCTGCTAGGGTCCGAATTTGTTGTTCGTTATCTAGCAAAGACTGGCTTACATCTCCACTGGATTGTTTTACGGTGACGGCGATGTCTCGCAGGTTCTCAATTACGGCGTTGAACAAGTCAGCCACAATGCCCACGTCACCGGGGACTAGCTTGGCCCGCACGGACAGATCTCCGTCGGCGGCATCCCCCACTTCTTCCATTAGTTCGGTAATCTCATTTTCGAGGGTTTCCCGTTCTTTACGCTGTTCTTCGGTTAAGGCTTTCTGGCTGTTGAGCAGTTCTTGAATCTGTTCTAGCAGGGTGTTAAAACTTTGTCCCAAAATTTGGGTTTCGCGGGTGCCTTCTAGGGCGGCGCGGGTTTCTAAGTTACCAGATGTGGCTGTTTGAGCGGTTTCCGTCAGGGTTTGTAGGGGGGCCGCCAGCTGTCCCGCCAGTAGTCTGAGGATGGCGGCAATACCCAAGCCCAATATCAAGGCCGTACCGGCGAAAACAATCAGCAGTTTGCTGCCAGCGGAGTTAATCTCCGCCAGGTTTACCGATGCGATCGCAACCCAGGCCGTTCCTGGCACCGTCGTTAAACTATATTCCCTATCCTGGTAGGTGACGACCGCCTCTAAAAACGGTTTTCCTGCTTCAACCTCGAACCGTTCCAAGCTTAGAAGCTTACCCTGAATCTGGTCATCAAAACTTTGCTTGAGGCCCTTCATATCTGTATCTGCCCCCGTATTCGCCAGCTCAGCGATCAATGCCTGGGAGGTTTGAACAATGGCATTCCCCCCCAAAACCTCCACTAAACCGTCTTGAATACCATCGACCGTAATTGAAGAAAATGCCACCCCATTGCGGGTATCCACGATCTGCACTTGCTGGGTACCACTCAAGGCTGTTGCGGTATAGGTGGCAATCCGCTGACTCATCACCGTGGTGGGAATTATCGCTTCCATCACCCCGAGAAATTCACTGGAGTCAACGGGGCTAATCGCCTCGGCAATGGCAATACTGGCAACACCCGTGGATTCGTCAACCTTAATCGGTTCAACGAACTTTGTGTTGGCTTTGGCCTCTGTCCACCATTCTTCATCCCGTTGGACAAAATCCTCCGGTGGTTTACTAAAGGCCACATTAAACCCGTGGCTTTCAGTTACCGAAAGCTGGGTCATGCCCTCAATCTTAACCACGTCCGATAGGTATTTATTGAGGACACTGTTGCGGGCAATTAGTTTATTTTGGCCAAATTCTTGTTCTAAGGCTTCAATCGGCTTTTTGGCGATACCCTTGGTTTCGACTTGCTGATCAATCTGGCGTAGCGTTGCCTGAATTGAGGGGTTTACCAGTACACTTTCAATGATTTTGAAGTTATCTTCCACAAATACACTAGCGGCCTCACTGGCCAGGAACGATTCTTCCGTCAGCAAGAATAAGGCCTGATTTTGCTCACTGCGGCGGGTTACCGCAATTCCTAGACCACTGGCCACCGCTAGGGGGAGCAATGCAACCGGCAATAGGGTTTGTAGCAATCGCTGGTTCAGAGGCTGCCCTTTGCCCAACCCCAGCTTTGCCAACGACGCTGACCTAAGGGAAGGCTTCCCAGGTTTGGCTGAAGATTTTTTGTTGATGGGGTACTGCTGTGCGGTCATAGGGCTTTTCAGGCTGCTTGAGTTTTCAAAAAAAGTGAACGTTGCTGACGTTTGGGCCGTAAATGATTGCACTAGGTCGATTAGCGGGGGTGGCCAATCGATTGATCGCTTAAATCAGCAACCGAAGGTAATGTCAGCACAATTAATCGAGGGTCGGTCGCTGAGAATTGCCAATTGCCTCGGCACTGAGAACAAGAATAGTTTTCCCGTTTATGACAACCTGTCCACTTAAATAGGGCTGCAAGTTAGGATCTACCTCAGTCTCAGGAGAAACAATGGTTTCTAATGGCAACCGGATAGAGCCCAAAATTTTGGGTACAACCAACCCTAGGAAAAGGACGTCATTGGCGCTGTCCTCAGTCGTGGTTCCAGGTAATGTGCGAATAACAACCACCTCATGGGTTTGAGACGGTTCTAAAGCAATTGGCAGCTTTAACAACTGGGCTAGATTCACACCCCAAAAAACCTGTCCCTTAGAACTCATTAACCCCATCACATGGGGAGCCATGGCGGGCATGGACGTAATCCACTGGGGAGAAATTAGCAGCGTTTCTTCAACCCAGCTAAGGGGAATGGCAATAATTAAATCCGAGGTCAGCTGAATGCGCAGAAACTGCTCCCCCACAACGGGCTGGGGGTTAAATAAATCGGGCAACAGTTGCTGTAGCCGATCCACGGGTTTTAGTTCCTGGGACGTTTGCTGAGAAGCGGTTTCCATGGCATCTACCTCAGACTACATAGTGGCGCTACGGACGGCATCCACTAATTGTTCAGCGGTGCAGGGTTTTACCACATAGCCCACCACACCTTGTTTTTTAGCCCAGCTTTTATCCATTTTCCGATCTTTTGTCGTGCAGGCCACAATGGGAATATCGGCGGTGCTGGGTTCTTTTTTTAGCTTGCGGCACAGTTCTAATCCGGTGATGTCGGGCATGACTAAATCAGTCACAATCACGTCGGGGCGATCGGATTGGATTTTGTCAATGGCCTCTAAACCATTCAAAATACCAGTGACTACATAACCGGCTTCTTCTAGGTAGTGGCTGATTAGGTCTAGTTCAGACTTGACATCATCAATGACTAAAATCTTTTTGACCATTAGTTTGAATAACTCAAAGCTACAACAATTTTTTTAGGCGAGAAATATAGGTGGTTTAGGTCTATATTCTTATGTCTATGAGACTTGGATTTCTAAATAGGTTTCCATGACTTTCATCAGCTGGGCCTTAGAAAAGGGTTTCTCCAAATAGTCAGTGGCGCCAGAGGATTCAGCAGTGGCTTTATTTAGGGGGCTAGCATTGCTGCTAATCATGATGATGGGCACATCTTTAAACACGTAGCTGCGCTTTAAGATTTGGCACAGAGAATTGCCATTTATACTCGGCATAGACACATCCATCAGGACCAGGTCTGGACTCATGGCGCAGATTTTAGCCACTGATGCCACTGGGTCAATAATGGTTTTGAGTTCAAATTGATTGGGATCTAAATAGCTATCGATTTGTTCCAACATGGCCTGACTATCGTCAATGCAGACAATCAGGTGGCGGCGAGAACCGGGGCTGTTCTCGGGCTCACTGGGGGATTTTTCTGCAACAACAGTATTCCCCGAGGAATGATTATTCCCTGAGGAATACTCATTCCCGGAATGGGCATTCCCGGAATGGGCCTGAGGATTATTCTCTGGCGAGTATGGGTGCTGCGCCGCGATCGGTTCGACCGGTGGTGGGGCAACCAATACGTTGCCGTGGGTACTGTGTTCACCCACGTGGCGCCCTTGGGGCATAACAACAGTGGCCGTGGCTGCTGCTGTCGCGTGGGCTAGCTGGTGGGGCGTGGGCAATGCGGGCAGACGATCTAGGGGAGAGACCGGTGGCCACAGCTTGATAGCGCGATCACAAATATAGGGATATAGCAGCTCGGCTAAAGTGGCTTCGTCTTGGTTAATGGTGTGGGCCAGTTGGCGAATGCTGGCACCTTGCATTAAGCGTTCCAGGGCCTTTAGCATTTGTGCAGACAGGCGGCCTTGGGGAACAGACTGGTAAAGATCGTCCGGTGTATCGCAGTAGGGCCGCTGGTGAGGAGAAATAATGCGATCGCATACAGGTTGCCATGCCTGTTGGCGTTCGGACAAAAACTGCATGATGGACTCAATGGGCGCACCATGGAAGCTGGCATACCACGTATCTGTGGGGAGAGGGTGCCATACAACATCGGCTGTGTCTAAGCCCAAAAGAGACTCAATCGCATCCTCAGTTAGCTTAGTTAGAGTGTGTTTCGCCTGCTCTACACCCAGTGCTTCATAGCGAATTAGACCCCGCACAATATCACTGGTCCAGCCAAGGGCCTCCAGGCTAGGGGCATCATGCTTCCATTTATAGGTTTCCGACCGAATCAGCCGCCAATAAATAGATAGGGCGGACTCATACCCCAACCTAGGTAAAATAGCTTCTAGGGCCATCAAATATTGCAATGAGTGGGCTGCAAACAGCACTTGACCATTGCGAATATCCAGGCACCAGCTTACGTTTTCGCCCGTAATTTGGACTCGACCATCACGGGAAGAATCCAAAACGCTCTTAAAAAACGACGTTATTTCAAACTGACCATTCATAGAGTAGTCCTAAGAATATATTTGAAAGCACTCGGAACTGGGGAGCCTTTTAAGAAAGTTGGCTAAGAGCAAGTAGGGTGGACCCTAGCGTTCCCCCAAAGTGCTGTTGAATCACTAAATGTTCTCTAACAGCGTTTGTTTAGACAGTGCCTGCGGCATGCCTAGCTAAGGCAATATTCATAATTGATGCCCCATTTCCCCTAAAACTGGCTAGTTAGGAGCTGTTAAAAAACTAATTCACAGATTAAGAATAAATGTGCCACTCCATTTCTGTGTGACGTAAAGGCGATAGGACTAACCTTAGAGATTGGAAATTAGAAAAGCACCGAAATAAGTATTTAACCCTAATGAAGTTAACCGAACAACATAAACAAACTCAGCAAATATCTGCCTTTACGGACAAAAAACTGCGTTTGTTCCAATATGTTCAAGTTTAAGTAGAGATGTACCCATATGGGTATGTTCCCATATTTACAAATTTAGTTTAGAGAATCAGCTTAGTTGTTTGTGTATTGTTTAGTTCAAGAGTGCTACATCAAAGTTAAATTTTCATGAAAATATCCGTCGATTATCCTAGCTATAGGTTGTATACCCTTACAACGCATCGCTTTGCCCAAGGGATCACGTTAGCGACCGTGTCGATCTGAGGATATGAACCATCCACAGCGCATCCCATCCATCTGTATTTTGCCTGCAAACCTAGGGTCAAGGTCAGCAATGTTCTGTAATGCATACAGCCGTCCTCTGCTTTAGTTGTACGTGCCCATGGAGTGTCCTAGTTGACCCCAAAAACCTTTGGTATAAACTTTGACCAGAGGTGAAAATCCTCTTCACTTACTACCGCAATGCTTTATTTTTCAGCATGGATCTTTATCCAGAGCAGCTTCAGGCCACGTCTGACTTTTTGCGTACATCGTTTCTGAGGCTTGCCCTGGTAGCCATTGTTTTTATTACGCCATTTGCCATCTACAACTTTTTAGTCGCCCAATATCTTATTAGCATCATCTGCTGGGCCATTCTGATTGCTTTTACGGTCAATGCCGGGCTCATTGTGTGGCACAACCGTTACCGCATTGTGCTGACGCAGTTTGGTCTGGTACCTATTATTTTACTTTTGCTAGTGGTCTTGCTCGGCCAGCAAGAGACGATTGGCATTTTTTGGTGTTATCCGGCGGCGGGCTCGTTTCACTTTATGTTGCCACGGCGCCATGCATGGCTGTCTACAGCGGTTTTGTTTGGGGTGTCGATTCCTCTGGTGTCGGCGTTTGTTCCGCCAAATTTAGCCATTCGCATTGTTGTTACCCTGGCCCTAGTGAGCATTGCCGCTGCAGTTTTTGTTCGCGTAATTACAGAGCAACAACATCAGCTACGGGTGCAGGCGATGACAGATCCGCTCACTGGGTTGTTAAATCGAACGTTGTTACATGAGACCCTGGACTGGGCCATCGAACAATCGAAGCGATCAGAATTGCCCATGAGCCTGGTGGCGTTCGATATTGATCACTTTAAAAGTGTGAACGATACCTATGGGCACGATGTGGGCGATGATGTCCTCTGCCGTGTGAGTACTTTGGTGAAAGAACGTGTACGTCGGGTGGATAAGGTATTTCGCCTGGGCGGGGAAGAGTTTTTGATTTTGCTCCATGGTACGGGCAAAGACGCTGCGCAGCGGGTGGCGGAAGATTTGCGCGAACGTATTGCGTTGTTGGAGCTGTTGCCGGAACGTTCGGTGACGGTAAGTGTGGGGTTAGCGACGCTGCAGCCAAATGAGGATTGGACTGCTTGGATGAAGCGTAGTGATAACAATTTATATCGAGCGAAGACGGGCGGACGAAATCGGGTGGAAGTTTGATGCAGGGAGATAATCGTCAGGGATTGCCTGAGCATACGTTTCCCTATCTCCACCGCTGGTGAATGGCCCTACGGTGAATATTCTCCCTCTGCTTTTTGTCACCTCGTGACTGAATTAGGGATTGTTGGTCGAGTCAGGGATCTAAATGAGAAAACCGGCTATGTTGAGGCGGATTTTGAATATAGCATGGAGCAACGGTTGACCCTGTCGATGACTGACACATGTGTTATTCATCCGATGTTTTATCGAAAGCTGAATATTGTTCTTGATCAGAAACTTCGCGTTCTTCCATTTCCTGATCGAGATGAGTTTAAGCCTGTGAGTTATTAACTTTTCCACTCGGTTAACTCTGTTCGGTAAAACGGTGGCATATGCCGTGTCGCTACAGCACTGGGCTATGGCAGCCAAGGAATACAGTAAAACCATGATTTTGGTCATACCAGTGGACACCTTAGGCCATGGCATGGATCCGGCATAGCCATGGCCAGAACCTTGATACATTTGCAAATATTGCGTGCCGGGACTACCTGGCACGATGCCAGGGCATCTACTACGACCTTTTCTGCACCTGCTACGACCAGGTGCCGTTCCCGGTAGACTTTGCTTTGGGGAACGCCAACGACCGCTTTCCCCAAAGCCCGCACAAATTTACTGAAACAAGATTCCGCCTCCGTTGTAGAAAATCGGTCAGCGCTACTACAGCCGCTGTAGCCCCCGCAGTCGATTAATGATGGCCGCTAGCTCATACCGTCGAAATTCGCTTAGGTCTGCCATGGGAAACGGCGTTAACCCATCCAAGTCTCGTCGCTCTACCCAGGACATCACATCATCTAAAAGCTCGCCTAGGGCATGGGAGCGCCTTTGCTGCTGCCAGGTCAAAATCGCATGGGCAATGGCCCGCACCTGGTTCGGCTCTAGCAGTTGTTCAATGCCCCGTAGGTCAATGTCTTCTTTGCCGATGGTCACTGTGGTTAATTTTTGGGTTTTTACTTTGGCGGGTTTACGTCCGAAATCAAAGCTGGGTAGCTGAATCTGCCGCTGGGTGATGGTGCCAAATTGCTGGCCCCCTTCTCCTTGGCGGTTGCTTGGGTACTGGGTGGCGATCCCATGGGCCTGCTCCGTCACATCGTGGGCCCTATAGCTGTCTAGGGCAATCACCTGGTCCGCCACCTCAAAGTAGTCGCCGCTGCCCCCCATCACCAGGATGGTGGAAATGCCGTGGTCGGTGTATAGCTGTCGTACTTTGTCGATAAAGGGGGTGATGGGTTCTTTTTCTTTGGCAATCAGGGATTGCATATTGCGATCGCGAATCATCAAATTTGTTGCCGCCGTATCTTCATCGATCAGCAACACCTGGGCCCCCGCTTCGATGGCTTCTAAAATATTGGCCGCCTGGGACGTACTACCGCTGGCGTTGGTGGTGCTGAAGTGGGTTGTCGATATGCCCTGGGGCAGCCGATCGATAAAGGGGGAAATATCCACCCCGGTGACGCTGCGCCCATCCTCCGCCCGAATTTTTACCGTGGCGCCATGGGCCACCACCCGTTCGCGACCATCCCCTGGAATGTGGTTATAGGCGCCCTCGGCGATGGCTTTGAGCACCGTGGATTTGCCGTGGTAGCCGCCACCGACAATTAGGGTGACGCCCTGGGGAATGCCCAAACCTGCGATCGCTCCTCCGTGGGGCATGGGCAAGGTCACCTCTAAAGCAACCGGTGATTGAAAGGGAATTGCGTTGGGCAAGGGGCGTGGGTCTACACCACTGCGCCGGGGCAGCACCGCCCCATTGGCGATAAAGGCCACCAGACCCTGGGCCTTTAGCTGCTGTCGCAGGGCGTTGGCATTTTCTACGGTGGCCATATGTTGATCAAGGTCATCCTGCCACCCAGGCTGGTAATGCAGCGTTTTGTGCACCAGGTCTGGTAAATCGTCTAGCAGCAATGCTTGGGCCGCCTGCCCGGCAATGCGTCGACCATGGGCGGGTAAGCCCACCCCCAACCGTAACTCGATACCCGCTGCGGTTACCTGTACCGCCGTTCGAGCCAGCATTACCTGGCTAGCCGCCGCCACCACCAGGCAGCCGCTTTTGCCCGAACCTCGCCGCTGTTGTATTTGGGGAATCGTCTGAATAATTTGTCGGTGTAAAAAGTCCCCCAGGGCCACCTGCCGCATAGAATCTTGCCAATAGGTTTGGGGCCACTGACCCTGGCCATGGGGGACCCACAGGCTGACTCGACTGGGGGCAGCAAAGGGATCTCCTTGGATGTGGGCCAGGGTGAGGTTGAACGTGGGAAATTGATACTCTCCTTTTAGCCTTTTGTAGCCAGAGTAGCTCTGGCCATTGAGTCGATCTAGCTGCTGTTCTAGAACGCTGGGGGAGGTCATAGACTAAGAAATGTTACGGGTAAAGTGACAATCAACACTGATTTTATGCTCAAAAGAGCTTTTTCCTTGGCGAACAAGATTTTGAACCTCCCTTGGAATCAGGGTTTCAGCCTATTGTGATTGGAATCACGCGCCGGGGTGCTAAGTGTCATCGGTGAGGTCTTGGAGTATCACTTAGGCCCGGTGGAAATTCATGAATACTGAAGCCATACGAGGTAATCATGTGTCCCATGGCTTATTTGTCCCGCCCCCGCCTATCCACGTTGATCAAGTCCGCCGCTGTTTTACTGAGTACTACACTGCTCACCAGTTTGGGCCCCGTTGCTGCCCTTGCTAATGCGGTTTCGAATTCTCCCTTGGTGGATGGCATTTATGTTTACGGTGAACAAGAAACCCCAGACCAGTTGGGCTCAGTTTATATGGTGTTCGAAGTGACGGCGGGACACGCCGTTGGTGCATTTTATATGCCCAGTTCTTCCTTTGACTGTTTTTCTGGGGATGTATCTGCCAACCGCTTAGATTTGACCGTCATCGATAGCTACTCCCAAACCAGCCATCCCTACTCCATGGCCGCTCAGACCCAGCCGACCCTGACCGCAGGCCCAGCGGCTTCAGACTATGCCATCGATGGGTTTACGGCGTTGCCCAATGTATCTGACTTAGATCAGCAGTTGTTAGAGACCTGCCAAACGGTTCAGCCCAACCTTAGCTAGTGGTCTGTGGTTGATCGGCGGACGGCTCTGCCGAGGGAATTTTTTATCCCCATCACTTCGTATCAGTCTAAATAGGCTTTGGAAAATCGCTTTCTCGTTGCCCATGGGGAAAACTTGGGGAGAAGGCGATTTCTTTATGATTTTTTTATGCAGCCGTGGGTAGATGTGGAGATTCGCCTATCATTTATTCATATTCGTATAAATTCCTTTATCCTTCGGGCAAACTGAAACCATAACCGTTGTCCATAGGGCTATACGGTTTACCCCCCTTACTCAACTTCGGCTCTCCAGCCTGTCGCGATCCCGCGATCATGGGTATATTTTTATTACGTAGTTAAAAAACTTAATGTCTAAAGCAATCTAAGTTAACACCCATTTATTCAACGTTTACTTATTAGGTTTCGACTCCATATCCTGGCAGAGGTCCATAAAACATGTTTGAACATTTCACCAATGCGGCTATTGCGGTGATCATGCAGGCCCAGGAAGAGGCAAGGCGCCTGGGACATAATTTTGTCGGTAGCGAGCAGCTGCTCCTCGGGATTGTGAAAGAAGGCTCTAGTATTGCCGCCCGAGTGCTGAGCGATTTTGGAGTCAACCTGGCGAATTCCCGTGCTGAAGTGGAATCTATTATTGGTCGCGGCTCGGGCAATGGCCCCACTGAAATTCCATTTACGCCTAAGGTCAAGCAGGTATTTGAGCAGGCGTTTCAAGAGGCTCGCAAGCTCGACCATCCCTATATTGAGCCGGAGCATCTGCTGCTGAGCCTGACTCAAAATGTGGAAAGCGTCGCTTACCGGGTGCTGAATAATTTGGGCGTGGACCCAAACCAGGTGCGTACCCAATTGATTCGCACCATTGGCGAGGTGTCTGCGGTGGCGGCTGGCGGCGGTCGTCGTCGCGACGATGAGAAGTCGGGCCAGGCCCCGAAACGTGACGGTGTTTTAGCTGAATTTAGTACGGACCTGACGGAGCTAGCGGCTTCAGGCAAGCTGGACCCGGTGATTGGCCGCGCCGATGAAATTGAGCGGGTGGTGCAAATTTTGGGTCGCCGTACTAAGAATAATCCGGTGCTGGTAGGTGAACCGGGGGTGGGTAAAACTGCGATCGCAGAAGGCTTAGCCCAGCGCATCGTCAACCAGGATGTGCCCGAAGCCCTGTTCGACCGTCGTGTCATTAGCCTGGATTTGGCCATGCTAGTGTCCGGCACCCGCTTCCGCGGCGACTTCGAAGAACGCCTCAACCAGGTGATGAGCGAAGTGCGCGAAGCCCAAAACATCATCCTAGTCATCGACGAAATCCATACCCTAGTGGGTGCGGGCTCCCTCGAAGGCAGCATGGACGCGGCTAACCTGCTCAAGCCTGCCCTAGCTCGCGGCGAGCTCCAGTGCATCGGTGCTACCACATTGGAAGAGTACCGCAAGTACATCGAAAAGGATGCCGCCCTAGAGCGTCGTTTCCAGCGCGTGACCGTAGCTCCACCGTCCGTGGAAGATACCCTAGAAATTCTCGGCGGTCTGCGCGGTCGGTACGAGCAGTTCCACCGCCTCACCATCACCGACGAGGCCCTAACCGCCGCTGCCACCCTGGCCGACCGCTACATCAACGACCGTCACCTGCCCGATAAGGCCATTGACCTAATTGACGAAGCCGGGTCCCGCGTACGTTTGCGATATTCCCAAAATATTCCCGCTGGGGATAAGCGCACCGAACTGCGCCAGGTACAGACTCAAATCATGGAACTGATGGAAAGTCAGTCCTTTGGCGATATTCCTGAGCTGCGCACCAAGGAGCAGGGCCTACTGGCAGAACTACTGCCCAACGGTACCCCCCACCCCGAAGTGACCGACGAAGACATCGCCGATATCGTCGCAGCATGGACTGGCGTACCCGTGAGTCGCCTCACCGAGTCTGAATCGGCCATGATTCTGCACTTAGAAGATACGCTCCATAAGCGCGTCATCGGCCAAAACGAAGCCGTAGAGGCCGTTTCCAAAGCGGTACGTCGTTCCCGCGTAGGCATGCGCAATCCCAACCGTCCCATTGCCAGCCTGATTTTCTCTGGCCCTACCGGCGTGGGTAAAACTGAGCTAGCGAAGGCCCTAGCCGCAGCGGTCTTTGGCTCCGAAGATTCCATGATCCGCATCGACATGTCGGAATTTATGGAACCCCAGTCCGTCTCCAAGATGATTGGGTCTCCTCCGGGATATGTGGGCTACGACGAAGGTGGTCAGCTCACCGAAGCCGTACGCCGTCAGCCCTACACCGTGATTTTGCTAGACGAAATCGAGAAGGCCCACCCCGATGTCTTCAACATTTTGCTGCAGCTACTAGACGACGGTCACCTCAGCGATGCCAAGGGTCGCAAGGTGAGCTTCAAGAACACATTGATCATCATGACCTCCAACATTGGGTCTAAGGTGATCGAAAAAGGCGGCGGCGGTCTGGGCTTTGAGCTCAGCTTGGATGACGAGATGACCTCTCGATATAACAACATCCGCAACCTAGTGAACGAAGAAATGAAGCAGTTCTTCCGCCCTGAGTTGCTAAACCGCATCGACGAAATTATCGTCTTCCGTCAGTTGATCAAGACTGAAGTTGCTCAGATTGCCGACATTCTGCTGCGTCAGGTCACTGGCCGTTTGGCAGAGCGCAATATCACCCTAGAGCTCACCGATGCCTTTAAACAGCACCTGGTGAACGCAGGCTATGACCAGGCCTACGGTGCTCGACCTATGCGTCGGGCCATCTCTCGCCTAGTGGAAGACCCCCTAGCCGAAGCGCTGCTAGCAGGCTCCATCGATGATGGTGATACGGCTGTCTTTGGCCTGGATGACGATGCCAAGGTCACGGTTAAGTCCGCTAAAGAGCCCGCCCTGGTGGGTGCTAGAAGTTAGCGATAGACCTGCAAGGATCCAGTCAGGGTAAATAAAAAATAATGGCTATGCTCGGACAATGATGCGGGCATAGCCATTTTATTGCCTATGTTGGATTGCCTATGTTGGCGCGTCACCTTGGCGTTGGATCGTAACGCTTTAACGCAGCATCGGCCCTCTGCTACGCAAAGCAGAGGGCCGACAGATCAAACTACAAATTTTTAGGCCCCATTAGCCACAAATAGCCGGAGCCGTGCACCGACTATCCGCCATTAAAGGCGTCCAGGAACTAGCGCTTTCCATCGGCGTTTTTGCCAACACAATACAATTTCGTCCCTGGCGTTTAGCCTGGTAAAGGGCTCGATCCGCAGATTCGATCAAATCTCCCACCCCATGGTGATGGTCGGGGTCGGCCATCGCAATGCCCATGCTGAGCGTTACTCGGTCCAGGTGAGAACCGCGATGGGGAATCGCCGCTTTATTAATCGCCGCATGCAAGTATCGGGCCACTTGGCAGCCCCCTTTATGATCTGTTGCCTTCAGCATCACCACAAACTCTTCCCCCCCATACCGTGCAATAATGTCTGACGAACGTTGCGCGGTTTGGCGAATTATTTGGGCCACTTGTTGTAGGCATTGGTCCCCCGCCGGATGACCATAAATGTCGTTGTACTGCTTGAAATAATCAATGTCACATAAAATCAAAGAAAGTGACTGTTCGGAACAGCGGCGTTGTTCTCCCCATGCATTTTCCAGTCGTTGATCAAAACTTCGACGATTGTTGATTTGGGTAAGGCCATCCAAATATGCGAGCTTTTCCAGTTCTTGATTTTTGCAGACCAGGGCCGATTGAATGCTTTCGAGGCGCTGCAGCTTCTCTTCACTGTCACTAACTTGATGCCTCAATTGTCGGTTGTTACACCGCAGCCGTCGCAACAAGCGACCAGTTTGCAAATGCTTTTTAAGCCGTAACAAGCAGGATGACACATCAAAAGGCATCACCAGATAGTCAGTTACACCAGATTCAAAGGCCTTAGCAATGGTGCGTTGATCGTCATTACTACTGGAAAATACAACTGAAGTCAGTTGTCCATTAGGTTGTTGCAGTTTTTTGCAAAACCAATATCCCTTTTCCTTCGCCGCATTCAGATTGATCAACACTAAATCTAGCGTTAATGCTTGCGTAAAATCCCAGGCATCTTCAAACGAATAACAGCTGCGAACATCGTACCCTTGCTGCCGCCATGCTTTTACCAACAACTCCAATGCATCACCGGGACTGTGCCATACCAATAATGTCCCTAACACATCGACACCAAACACATCGGGCTCGATCTGACTTAACATTTAATTTCCTTAGACCACGAGATTAGACAATAAATCCTAGGGAATGGGACGTAACGAGTTATTTTCCCCTTATTCCCTATCTTCAGAACCACATTTCCCTCAATAAAAAGAGATATTTTTAGTGTTTCATGATTTTATCTATGTACAGGCCATAGATAAAATCATCTCTTTATACAAAGAGCTACAAACATATTGAAAGAAGAATTTAAGAATCTAATGCACCACTATTTATTAAATGTTTACAAGAACAACCACTGCCAACAATTGAAATAGCTATGCATAGTCTTGCTATAGACATGGTCAAAGTCATTTATTAAATACAAGAAAAAATGTATCAATTTTCTTTGATAGATAGTTCCGTAAAATCACTATTTTGCAATCAAAATCCAAATATTTTCAATCCGTATGAAGTCTGAACCAGATTTTTGGCAATCTTCTTGGTTAATCTATAAGCGATTTATACAAGATCTTAAATTCGATTCAGACTATTGCTTAAATGAAAGCTTCTCAATAAAAAAGATTTCCTTTGGCTATATTAGGTCTCGCTTACTTCGCATTTATCGCATTCATTAATCCGATAAAAACACCCTCACTCTATTAGCTTTCTATCTTAGAACGAGCCCCAACAGCATCACGAAAAATCCTGACATCAAAATTATTAATTACGCAATTTGTCGTATAAGATACGTACGTATGAGGCCATATAATAGGAAATAGATAATTCCCATTAATGTATCCTTAAAATGTTCATAGAAGCCAATGGTTTGGCTTTAGTACGATTTATATAACAAAGTTAAACGTAGCGCTTTTTAGATCGTTGCTCATTGTCATTAACAGAGACGGATTGAAGAGAAAGTCCCCCTGATTTGCCGGTTCTGTTGGGAAATAAAGTTGGGTAGTGAGTGCGGGTTGATTCGCAGCCTGTACTTTGACATGAAAGTGGCGGGTGCGTCCCGGATATACGCCAGGCAGAATAGTCTCAATTCGGTAGCGGCCATCGGCATCCGTAAACTGATGCCCCCGGAAGCGGTAGCCACTGTTGTCATATTCACCCTGGGCATCCGTGTGCCAACAATCTACCAAAGCCCCAGCTATCGGTACACATTGGGACGACAGCACCTGTCCGGTAAGCACAATGACATCACCCGCAAATCCAGGCTCTAATAAGGACTGGCGTTCTGGGGAGTCGGGCGTATAGAAAGGGCCCTCGGTCTGTGATGGGGTGGCCAGGTCGTCGCCACAGGCGGGGGTAGTGGGTAGTGGTTGGCGTTCCGTTTGGCCTTTTGTTTGACCCTTAGATTGGTCCTCAATGGTGGGCTTGGGCGAAAACAAAGACCGACGACTACAGTTGGCAGATACAAACGAAGCTAGGGTGACAGACCCTAGCCGCAAAAGCAGTCGACGATGGAACTTTTGAATAGACATCGGAAGGCATTCCATGGAGCGCTTCCATGGTAGCTTGCAATTTAGTGCCTGAATGTATTAAGCAAGCTCACGTTGTGGCTGGACCTTCTAAATCTTCTGCCGTCGCTTCATCGCCGCCTGATGCCATGGCAGCGGTGGGCA
The DNA here is from genome assembly GCF_018739865.1 of Leptothoe kymatousa TAU-MAC 1615. GTDB lineage: Bacteria > Cyanobacteriota > Cyanobacteriia > Phormidesmidales > Phormidesmidaceae > Leptothoe > Leptothoe kymatousa. The sequence goes on from NZ_JADOER010000004.1 coordinate 1,226,272, forward strand.
CTAGCATGGGGTCTTTATTGAACAAGGTGCTTACAGTTTCTTTCCAAGCTTGGGATAAGCTACCAATGCGAGTTTTCCACTTGGTTCTATTCTGTTCTGCTTTTTGAGGAAACCAGGAAAAAATAAGTAGGTCGAAGACGAGTTCCACACTTCTAACAATTGTAAGAAGAAAGCCAGTGAGCAGTTTGTAGTGGATGAGGTAATAGGGCGTAAAGAGAATGGCGGAGAACCAGAGAAGATTATCAAAGACTTCTTTGTCGAGGTTAAAGGAAATACTAACGTGGACCCGCAGCAGGGTATACCACAGAGAGATCACAACCAGGGTGCTGACAATAAAGCCGATCAGCCCCTCGGTTTTCTGCCATAGTAATTTGAGAAAATTCTTAGACGCTGTCCAAATAATGCCGGCGAAGGCGGCCGTTAAGGCTCCATAGGTGGCGATATTGGTCCAATCGAGTTCGCTGAGGTCGCCAAGGGCAGATAGGTCGATTTGCTGCAGCAAATCGAGAAGTGATTGCAGCATAGTTACTTTGAAGATGGTTTTGTGTTGCCGTGGTGGAGGGTTTTAACGTCCCCGTTACCGTAAAGACGGTCTTGTGTTGCCGTCATAGACGGTTGAATGTCCCCCTTTGTCTAATAGTCTAGTAATAGAGCAAGTTTTCTGTAGATGTGGGATTACCCTACCGTTAGTAGGGTTTGCCCTGAAAAAATGCTCAAGATTCAACCAGCTTTTTACTGGGGAGATCGGAAAACCCTAACCATTAGTAGGGTTTTCCCTGAAATAACACTGAAAAGCTAACAATCTTTTTTGGTGGTAGCATCCATTTTTTAGTTGGTAAAAAATTATTTATCAAATCAGGAAATGCATGAATCTAGGGGGATAGACTGACTATTTTAAAGAATTTGATACATCAAAGATCGCTAGTATATGTGTGATATTACGGATGTCTTTCCGGAAAAATATTGAAACTTGTGTCGGTGGTCTCTGTAATTGCAACAGTTGCCAGAGAGTTTTCACGTACGCATTAATAGGGATGAAGTCAATTGGTGGCGGACCGTTGGGTTCAGCAACATGTCCGCCAATGTAGTTCATCACATAGTTCACATGCGCCAAACTACACTTACAGTATTACCTTTAGTTGTTGTTTCGATACTATTGCTTGGGTTAATGGTACTTAAAGAGGGAGGGACAATGGATATTCAGCTGGGGCCTAGTTGGATTCGGGTAGTGAGCCCTCAGGAAACAGGAGATTATAATCAGAGTTGAGTATTGAGGAAATCCTTGCGCTTCAACTAGCTTGAGCGGGTAAGCCACTGTGAACTGATTGCAAAGTCTCAAAGATGCCATCGATTACATTCTCTTTTCCGCTAAATAACTCATCGGGACCACCGGCATGGAGATTGCTGAAGGGGGGCTCGTAAAGGGCCGCATCTTCTACGATGCCATGGGTGGTGAGCTGATCGATCACCATTTCCACAAAGCGGATCTGCTGTCCGGTGAGGCTGCGGTCATTGAGAAATTTACCAAAGGCTTTTTGGGCGGTGGCGCGATCCATGCCCACCAGGCTACGGACAAAGTGGGCCAGGGAAGGGGCGCTGCTGCGGGCGAGTAGATTGGAGAGGAGCGTTTCGCCTTCGTCGGCACCGATTTCGGTGAGGGTTTGTTCCAGACCCTGGAGGTCGGTTTCGGTGAGGGGCTGGTTGGTGCGCAGGCGCTGAATGACCAGATGGTTTTGGTGGTTGCGCAGGTAGTCTTTCACCTTTTTCTCGTACTGTAGGCCGGTCATTTTTGGCATATAGACCAGCTCTTGATCTCGTACGCTAATGACTTCGTCTTTGAAGTCGGTGTAAACAATCTTGCGCTTTTTCTTTTCAATTAACGACATTAAGCCACGCAATCGTAGGCGTAAATCTTCTAGCGCATTGAGGTCAATGGCTTCCCAGAAGGTGGCTTCTTGCATGCTGGCCAGGTATTCAAGCTGGGCAATTACACCAGGAACCGTTGTTTTCTCTTCTAATATCATGGCCAGTTCTACTATGCGCTGGCGATTACGTTCAAAGGTGGCCGCATCGCCTTCGGTCTGGGCCAGCTGCATGCGGAGTACTTTGAGGTCAAATAGTCGGGCCTCGATGTCGTCGGTTTCCAGGGTGTTGGGTAGTCCGGCGACTTCGCGATTAAGTTCCTCGCGGTCGCTGTCGGTCATCTGGTCCCAGGTGTCGCGCTGCTGGAATTTTTCAACGGCTTCCAGGTGCATGCGCACGATGAAGTTCTCTGGGTTCATGGCGGCAACTTCGCCGTGGAGTCCTTCGGTGAGAGAACCTTTGAGGGTGGCGTCTGGGTCTAGGTCAGAATTGGTTTGGACGTGGCCGAGGAGCTGCACGCGGGCACGGAAGAGACGGGTACCGAGGGGGGCGCTGCCGCTGGCGGTGATGCCGTCTGGATTTTCTTTAAAGAAGTCGAAGTTAAAGCAAAAGTCAAAGATGCGAAAGTCTTGTTTGTGTTCTTCAGGGCCGAACAGGTCTGGGCAGAGGCGGGTGCCGCGACCGATCATTTGCCAGAATTTGATTTTGGAATAGACGGGTTTGAAGAATACCAGGTTGGCCACCTCGGGCACGTCGATGCCGGTGTCGAGCATGTCGACAGAGATGGCAATGTGGGGATCTTTGTCTTTGATGGAGAAATCGTCGATCAGGGTTTGGGGATATTTTTCCTTGTGGGCAATGACGCGGGCAAAGTGTCCGGCATAGTTTGTGTAGTGGTGGTTAAACCTGTCTGCAATGAACTTTGCGTGTTCGTGTTTACGGGCAAAGATAATGGTTTTAGCAAGGCGGTCGCCACCCTCTACTTTGTGGCCGTTCTCCATCAAGTGTTTGAGCACTTTGTCCACGGTGTCTTCGTTAAATAGCCAGCTATTGATGGCGGTGGCATTTACTCGGTCAGGCAGTGTCTCTTCGTCGGCATCGTCGCCCCAGTCAAGGTTTTCCCACTGGGCTTTTTCTTCGTCGCTGAGGGCGTCGTAGTCGATGCCTTCGCGGGGAAAGCGCAGGTCCACCTGTTGCACGCGGGGCGGCACTAGAAATCCATCGGCCACAGCGGTTTCGAGTTCGTAGGCGTCGGTGGGCACCCCCTGCTCTAGGTCAAAGAGGTCGTAGGTGTTTTTGTCGATTTCTTCGCGGGGGGTGGCGGTGAGGCCCACGAGCAGCGAGTCGAAGTGTTGGAAAATGGTGCGATATTTTTGGTAAACGGAGCGGTGGGCTTCGTCGATGATGATCAGATCGAAATAGCCGACACCGAAGCGGGCTTCGACTCCGCTCCCCTCGACTCCGCTCCCCTCGACTCCGCTCGGGGAACGGCGACGCCCTCCCGTTGGCTGAGCGGAGTCGAAGCCTGAATCGATCAACCCCATCATGGTGGGATAGGTGCAGACGTAGACGCGACCGTCGGTGTCTTTTTCGGTGACTAGATTTACCGGGCTGGAGTCGGGGAGATGGGTTTTGAAGGCGTTGGCGGCTTGTTTGACCAGGGAAACGCGGTCGGCGAGGAAGAGGGCGCGTTTGACCCAGCCTGCCCGCTGGAGTACGTCCACCAGGGCAATGGCGGTGCGGGTTTTGCCGGTGCCGGTGGCCATCACCAGCAGGGCTTTGCGGCGGGCCTGGGTGAATTGTTCAAAAATGCTACCAATGGCGCGTTTTTGGTAGTAGCGTCCGGCAATGGCGTCTTTGACCTGGGCGGTGTCAAGGCTTTGGCGCTGGGTGCGGCGGCGGATCAGGCGGGCCAGTTCGTCTTTTTTGTAGAAGCCGGTGACCTGGCGGGGTGGGTAGACGGTATCGTCCCAGAGCCAGGTGGTGTAGCCGTTGGTGTAGAAAATCAGGGGCCGCTGGCCGTGCATGGCCTCTAGACAGTCGGCGTAGAGTTCGGCTTGACGTTGGCCGGTGGTGGGGTCAACGGTGGATTTTTTCGCTTCGACGACGGCGAGGGGTTTGCCGTCATCGCCCCAGAGGACGTAGTCGGCATAGCCGATGCCCTTGGCATTGGGCATGCCGGTGACTTCGTATTCCCGGTCGCGGGTTTGGTCCAGGGGCCAGCCTGCGCGATGTAGATCCAGGTCGATCAGGTAGTGGCGGGTTTCGGCTTCGGTGTAGTCGTGGGGGTCGGGCTGCTGTTCGTTAGTGGCGCGGATCTCGGCAATTTCTTGCTGAAGCTTTTGGATTTCGGCGTCGAGTTTGTCTTTTTCTTGCTGTTGTTTAAGGGCGTCTTCGTGTTGTTGGGCAAGTTTGGCTTCGAGGGCTTCGAGTTCTGCACGAGGGACGACGTCGACTCCCCTCGACTCCGCTCGGGGAGCGCCGTGAGAACCCGCTGGCTGAGCGGAGTCGAAGCCAGGGGAGCCAGGGATGCGGTCATCTTTCCAGGCGGCACCGTTGCGGGGGGCGTCGGGGGTGTAGGTGCGGGTGAGCCAGTAGCAGATGTGGTGGAGTTCTTTAACGGACTGGAGGGCGTCTTGAGGGCGAACGGGGCGGGTTTCGTGGACGGCGCGGTTGCCGATGCCTTTGACCAGTTTGGCTTTGTGGAAAATGGCCTGGGGGATGGTGTTTTGGAAACAGGTGGCGTGGAGCAGAGCACCCAGCTTTTGGTCGTAGGGTAGGCGCAGGCGGTTGTCGTAGCGGTAGAGCCAGTGGACGATGGCTTCTAGGGTGAAGCGGGCATGGAAGCAGGCTGCGCGAGGATCGCCGATGATGTAGCCTTCGGCTCGGGTGGCGGATTCGGCAATGGTGCGGAATTGGCTGGGGAGAAAGGCGAAATTGGTCATCACGAGGACCGCTAGCAGATAACTACATAATGTTTCTGAATGTGCGCATTAGCATCAGGTAGATTGCTAGCGCTTGATGGCCGTAATCGTTCATTTTTTATTGGGTTACCCAAATTCTGCTAGATATCTTCATCGCAATTAAGAGGTTTGCGGGTTATTCCGCTGGGCTTATTTGTTCGATAAATTTATCAGGGGCACAGGCTGGAAGAGGGGCATTGGCATAGTCATCTAAATTGCGGGTAATGATGTACTCTGCTTCGCACGCGAGGGCCGCTGAGACCTGTAGGGCATCTTCAAAGTCAGACATGGGCTGTTCTAAAGCTGTTAGAACGTCTTGATTGCCTGTGGGGACGACGTATAAAAACCTGCATAGGTCAGCAATGAAGTCTCGGGCTTGGTCTTTGCTAGTGGTTTTAGAGGCGATGTAGTAAATGTTGCTGAGGGAGTGCCATGCGATGCAGCCAGTTTGGGGATTTGCTTCCAGATAGTCCATCAGAACGCTGGAGGTTTCCACAAAAGGTTTTCGGTCTAAGCCCACATCGAGTAGTACATCGCAGTCGATGAATATCCTCATAGTTTGTACCGTTCTGCTAGATAGGCAAGGCGGGGATCGGCGGCTAATGTTTCTGAACTAAACTGTGTGGTGCCTAATTTGCCACGCCAGCGCTGGGAAAACGTTGATTTATTTCCGTTTTCTGACGGTTGAGCGGCTTCTTGATGTGGCTTGGTATGGGGAAATTGTCGGAGAACTCGGTATACCAGACCTAGATAGGCGGTATCCAATGTATCAATCTGGCGTTTTAATTGCTCTCGGGTAATTGGTTCCATGTTGTTCTCTGGTGATGTTAATCGTCCCCTGGGCGGAGGCGTTGGCATAGCGGTGCAAGAGGGGTTAGGGGATGCTGCCTTCGACTCCGCTCAGGCAGCGTGGCAACGCTGGACGAACCGGTAGCAGAGCGAAGTCGAACCGGTAGCTGAGCTGAGTCGAACCGGTAGCTGAGCTGAGTCGAAGCTGCCATCATTATAATTCGCCCTTAAAGGCGCGGGATTGGAGGGTGGCGAAGAGGGTGTCGAGTTCGGCGAGGTGAATACGTTGTTGGGCTTTTTGTTTTTCGATGGATGAAACGATATCGGCAAAATGATGTTGTTCCTTAACAGAGGGAATGGGAATTTGAAAAGCTCTTATCTGTTTAAAGTTAAGACCTGGCTTGGTCTGGCCATATTGCATCTTCCTAATCTGAATCTGGCCACCTTGCTGAAGCGAGAGGAAGTGGGCTAAAAAATCTGGCATAAGATGAGAATCTAATCTCAAGATAGCAACATGCTGACTAATAAAAGAACCTTCAAGATAGTCAGGAACTTTTGCAACTCTGCCTATTCTAGAACCCGTAATGGTAAGTAATACGTCGTTCTTGGTTACTTTTGTTCTTTTGGCTTCAGCATTATCTGGTGGATCAACCAGAATAATCTCTTTGTTAGAGATTCCATTCATCTGAACATCAAGCGACCGAATAAATCTCTTTCCCTTTTCACTGTAGTATTTTGCCCACCCACGCCCCCCACTAGTAACAAAAATCAGATGTTTGTCAAGATTAGTGACTGGACATTTTGGATTGCTAACGGGGTCGCCGAAGAGGGTGAGGAAGGTAGATTGGAGGAGGGCGTCGAGCTGCGATATGGCCTCCCGTCGCTTCACCCGCAAAGCATCCGCCGCATCCAGAATCCTCGCAATCCTCTTTTGCTCTGACAGCGGTGGAAGGGGGATTTTAAGCGATTTGAGAGCCTGTTGATTGATACTTGCTTGGTTTGCAAGATTTGCTTTAGAGAGTAATTCTTTGCGTGCTTTATCAGATGATAAATAGTAAACCAGAAATAAATTATCTACTCTACTTAAATCCAAGCGTACTCGAATCATATTAGATTCGAAAACAGAAGGCTCTGGCAAAAAATCTACCATCACAGCCTTACCAACTCCCTCTGGAGTTTTAGAAACGCGATTGAATAAAATATCGCTAATTTTCAAGCTGTAACGCTCAAATTCCTTAGCATCCACATTTATTCTTCTAGCCGTACTAAAATCAGCGCTTAAGCCTTTGTATAAACCATTAATATCTAAAAAAAGAACCCCACTACCTAAGAAATTTGATGACTTATAAAGTCCATTACATGGATTTTCGGTCAAGAGATCAGCTAAGGTGACAGTCTCCCAAGATTGGCTTTTGGCTAAATCCATCTGCACAGTTTGCAACATTTGGTGGACTCCCTACTGCCGAATATCGAGCTTCAACACATTTAGCTTGTGATCATTATTCTGCAAGAAATAATTACTCCTGTTGACATTCTTTATTCTCATCTCAATAGTTCTTCCAACTCCTTCCGCCCCTCAAAAATCTCCTCCTCCAACTTCGCCAACCGCCCCAAAATCACCCCAGGCGGGTCATACACCACCTCCTCATACACCACCTCCTTATACCGATTAATCGACAGATCATACTCATTCTCCGCAATCTCCGATTTCGGCACCAAAAAGCTCTGCTCCGTCCGCTTCCGCTCCGCCTCCGCCTTCCGCTTCTGCCACCGTTCCAAAATATCCGGCAAATCACTCTTATCCGGCTGCTCCGTCCGCTTATCATCCAGGCTAAACCCGTCCGCCTGCATATCATAAAACCACACCTGGTCCGTCCCACCAGAGTTAGTCTTCGTAAACAACACAATCGCCGTCGACACCCCCGCATAGGGCTTAAACACCCCCGACGGCATCGAAATAATCCCATCCAATTTCTGCTCTTCCACCAGCATCTTCCGCAAACTCTTATGCGCCTTCGACGAGCCAAAGAGCACCCCATCCGGCACAATAATCGCCGCCCGTCCGCCCGTTTGCAACAACCGCAAAAACAACGCCAAAAACAACAGCTCTGTCTTCTTAGTCTTTACCACCTTCAACAGATCTTTTGACGTCACCTCATAGTCCAAACTCCCTGCAAACGGCGGATTCGCCAAGATCAACGAATAAGCTTCCTCATCATCGTCCGACGTCTCATCCGGTTCCGCCAACGAATCCTTATAGCAAATATCCGGATTCTCCACCCCGTGGAGCAACATATTCATACTGCCAATGCGCAGCATGGTGGAGTCAAAGTCGTACCCGTGAAACGTATCTTCATTAAACCGCTGTCGGGACTCGGCATCCTTATAAATCACCTTGTTGTGGTGATCGACCAAATACTCCGATGCCGCAATCAAAAAGCCCGCCGTCCCACAGGCCGGATCGCAAATCACATCCTTCGGTGTCGGTGCCGTCAACTCCACCATTAACCGAATAATATGGCGCGGCGTCCGAAACTGGCCATTTTGCCCGGCACTGGCAATCTTGCCCAGCATGTACTCATACAGATCGCCCTTCGTATCGCGATCTGCCATGTCAATGGCATCAAGCTGGTCCACCACATTCGCCAGCACCCGAGGCGTCGGCATCATAAAGATGGCGTCCTTCATATGGTGGCTATAGGTAGATTCTTCCTCGCTGTCGCTGAGCGAAGTCGAAGCGTCGCTTCTTCTTCGCTCAGCGACCGAATGGCTAGGCGTTCCCTGAGCGGAGTCGAGATTGTTAGGCGTTCCCTGAGCGGAGTCGAAGGGACGCTTGGAGAGTTCTGGCTGCCCCAGGCTCTTGATAAACGGAAACACCTGATCCCGCAGCGTCTCAAACATCTGCTCCGGGGCTGTCTCCTTAAACCGCGACCAGCGCAAATGATCCTGCTCGGGGGTAAAAATCGGCTCCTCAATGGGCTTTTTCGTCCGATTCGCCTTACGTTCCTTTAGCGTATGCTTTTCGTCTAACTGCTTAATAAACAGCAAATAGGTCAACTGCTCAATCACCGACAGCGGGTTTGAAATCCCCCCGGACCACATGGTGTCCCAGATTTTGTCAACTTTAGATTTTAGTTCGCCAGTGATCATTAAGCGTGCCTGAATTGCTCTAAACGACTTTACCCCCTGAAGGCGGCATCAAATCATAAGGTAGTTCAAAAATATACGTAGATAAATTGATGCGTCAGGTCTGAAGAATGCCCAAAAATGGGGCTAAAACCTTAGCCATTTATATGATATTTCTGCTTCTAGAAGCCTTTAACCGCAAATTGCCCACTTAATGAGCTATTTATTTTACTGTCCCTACTTAAATGTAGGATTATCGAAGCTTACAAAGCTCGTCGACTTTCAGAAGGTGAAACAATATGGCCGACCGACGCTTAGTCTTTTGCTATGACCAAGAAGGCGATACCCCACGTCCAAGTTAGTACCTCTATTTCCCTTACCAATACTTCTTAATTCCTGGAGTTTAGACAAATATTGTTTCAAAGTTCACAGGAGAGAGTTCTCAACCGATTGACAGGATTGAGCGA
>NZ_JADOER010000016.1 GCF_018739865.1 Leptothoe kymatousa TAU-MAC 1615
CGATTATAAAAAACCTCAATCCATTCAGCGATTACGGTTTTAGCCTCAGCCTGATCAGAGAAAATCCTAGAATGCACTAACTCTGTTTTAAGCGTACCAAAGAAACTCTCCGCAACGGCATTATCCCAACAATTTGCACGACGACTCATGCTGCCTTGAATGTCTGCCGCTTGCAAGGCCCGTTGATAGTCTGCGCTCGCATATTGACTGCCTCGGTCAGAATGAAACATCAATCCCTGGGGCGAGGCAGTACGCTGACCTAATGCCGCCTCTAATGCGGTCAAAACCAGTTCGGTGCGCATGTGGTCAGCCATCGACCAACCGACGACTCGACGAGAAAATAAGTCGATAATGACGGCCAAGTATAGCCAGCCTTGTCTCGTCCAAATATAGGTCATATCAGCCACCCAAACTCGGTCAGGTTCAACCGTCTTAAACGCCCGATTCAAACCGTTGTCCGCAATCGGAAAGGAATGCTCAGAGTCAGTGGTCGCCTTGAATTTACGCTTCGGCCTCGCGCGAAGCCCAAGCTGGGACATCAAGCGAGCGACGCGATTGAGACCCACCTCAGTGCCACGAGCCAATAAGGCCGCATGCATCCGAGGCGAACCATAGGTACCACGACTGGTCTCAAAAATGTCAACCATTTGCTCACACACGATCTGATTCTCCTGTGCTCGGCGAGAGCCTTGACGCTCACACCAGGCGTAATAACCACTGCGCGTGACCTTCAACATTCGACACATCAAGGTAACCGGGAAATTGGCCTTCTCGGCATGGATTAGCTCGTAAAGTCGGCGCTTTCCCTGGCAAAGAAGGCTGCGGCCTTTTTTAAGAAATCACGCTCCTGTTTGACGTGTTTTAGTTCACGCCGCAGCCTCACCAATTCTTGATGCTCGGCACTCGTTAATTCACCCTCAAGTCTCGGGTGTTCGTTAATCTGGGATTGTTTCACCCATTTGCGCAGAGCACTTTCTGTCAGCCCCATTTCTCGGGCGACTTGGCTGACCGGTTTGCCTGATTGCTTCACGATGTTGACCGCTTCCGCTTTCTGCTCATCGGTAAAGTAGCGACGTGGTTTTTTAGTCATTTGAACATTATCCTGCATTACGACTCATCGGATATGTCCACTTTTTTTGGGGAAGGTCACCATCGGCTTTATGGTGTGCGACGAGGGCTAGGTCAACATAGCTACCATAGGCTCGGTCCGCCAGGACGATATCGCCGGGTGCTAAGGTTTGATACCACTGACGAGCCAGGGTGATTTCTGAGGTGTTGAAATCGGCAATGCGGATCGCCACAGCGGCCGCAGTCGCTAGCGAGAACACGACGAGGAGTTTAGCGATGGGAAAGCCACAGCCCGCTTTTTGATTCGAGTGCTGCGGATAGGCTACTTGGTTGGCCGGTGTATCGGCCATTACCACGTTTGAACCATCGAGTATTTTAACCACTCGCCCCAGCCACAGATGGGCCATTGATGTCTGAGCGTCAATGACTGCACCCGTATGCTCAAAGAGCTCGCACAGAACTGATTCCGGTAGCCGCTGACGCGCTTTTGCATAGCCTCCCGTGTTTAGTGAAGGTAACGGTGCGTCTTCAACGGCCAGTCAACATTGAATCTGCTTCACCGCATTGGATAAACTTTTATCGGCATCCAACACCTGATACAGAAACGCCCACAACGTCACGATAGGCGTAAACAGTCGTTTGCGGTAAGTGACCTTTGCCCGGTGCAACGCATCCTCAATGACACGGTCATTAAGGATGCCTGAAAAGGGATTGCCTGATCGCTCAGACAGCTTGAGCTTGAGTATTTCAACAGAATGAAGCATAGTAGAAGCATGTTTTTGTGAGCCAAGGCCATTCTCCTTTATCGGTGGGGCTCTTGGCTATTTTTTTGCCATGCAACATTCTTAAGTCAGCGCCATTCGAGTCTGAGACTCCTTTACGAGGGGACAATGAAACGGAATTCACTGGGAGAGACGGCTCTCCACTCGGTTGGGGAGCTTACACTAAGCTCCTAACATGTAGCTTGCTACATCACACCAAAAGAGCAAGAGAGAGAAAAGTACTATTGCAGAATCCTGGGCGAAGAACAGGCTAGACGGAAACCATTATTCAAGTCATGGACATCAGGTGAATGATTATCTCGGAAAGCCGACCGACAATTCTTCGGATTGTTAAGACAAGAGCCACCTCGGAGTACACGATTATCAGAATCTTTTGCAGCTATCCAACCTCTTCCATCAGTCGGTGCATTCTGATAACTGTTATGCCATAAATCCTCGCACCACTCCCAAACATTACCGTGCATATCACTAAGTCCAAAAACATTTGCAATGCCAAACTCATTTACCAAGGTAGTCGCTTCTCGATAATCACTTTTTCTCCCATCGCCATAAGTGTAGTTACTATTGTAGTTAGATAAATTGTTAGCAATGGTATCCCCAAAATAAAAAGGCGTTTGGGTGCCTGCTCGACAGGCATATTCCCACTCCGCTTCGCTAGGTAAGCGATAGGGTAGTTTGGTGTGCTGTGCCAGGCGCTGACAAAACTCCACTGCGTCATACCAACTCACGGAGTCTACTGGATGATTATCTCCTTTGAAGTTCGATGGGTTTTCGGCTAAATTTCGTTCTGCCTTAGGCAGGGCTACAACCGCTCGCCACTGGGCCTGGGTAACTGGATATCGCCCCATAAAAAACGATGAAACTGTGACCGCATGCTGCGGACCTTCATTATCTCTTCGCCCGGATTCATCCTCTGGTGAGCCCATGATAAAGGTGCCACCAGGAACCAACACCATATGGAGCGGCAATACCTCAGACGGCAAGGATATATCTGGTTCTACGTACCCTTTGGCTTTACGTGAGGTACGGCGTAGTCTGGGAGACATAGTGGGGTAGCGTGAGCAAATTAACAAAGAGCTTCTGAAACATCCTGTAGACAAAATAGTCAGACCCTTCTTCCACAATTCAATCTACAAAAATTTAATAATTTTGCAATACTTAATCGATGCCTCCCTTTCAATTTATGAAGAGCTTTGGATTCTATTTGTTGGACTCTTTCTCTGGTAATCGCAAAGATTTGACCTACTTCATCAAGAGTCTTCATACGTCCATCATCTAGTCCAAACCGTAAACGCAGAACATCTCGCTGACGAGGGCTCAAGCTATTTAGAAGTTCATTAGTTACTTGACATAAGTCTTCTAATACCGAGCAGGTTACACGGAAACTGTGGTTATTGTATCGATCGCCAGGCGTAAGGTTAAGGCGATAAGCGGAACGACAGAACTTCGGCCCCTCATACCAAGAGCTCCCGCGTAGTACGCGACGATCTTCTGCTTCTCGATCTTCCCATGAACTACCATCATTCGGTGCTCCCTCATAATTACTATGGAAATGATCTTGGCACCACTCCCACGCATTGCCATGCATATCCACCAAACCAAAAGCATTCGCCCCTTTAAAGTGATTTACAGGAGTGGTTTTTTTGCGATATTCTCCTTTGGAGCCCTCTCCATAGGTGTGATCGCCACAATAGTTAGCCAATTGAGTATCAATAGTTTCACCAAAGTGAAATGGAGTAGTCGTACCAGCTCGACAGGCATATTCCCATTCAGCCTCTGTAGGCAATCGGTATTGACGATTGGTATGGAGGGTTAATCTATCGCAGAACTCCAGCGCATCATGCCAGGAGACGTTCTCCACTGGATGCAGCTCTCCTTTAAAGTGCGAGGGCTCCGGCTCCAATTTTTGGCTCACCTGCTCCATCGCCGCCACCGCTCGCCACTGGGCCTGGGTCACCGGATACTTAGCCATAAAGAAACGGCCCAGGGTAACCTCATGCTGAGGCCCTTCATTATCAAAGCGGTCCAGCTCTCCTGCCGGGGAGCCCATCACAAAGCTACCTGCCGGTATCTCCATCATTTGCAGCGACCATACGCCTGCGGCAATGGGTTCGTCGTAATACCGGTTTTGACCTCGACGTTCTTTAATGGAAAAGGGGCTAGCTTTTTGCATAGGACAAGAGGGCACAAGAGAGAAAGAGCTATGGGAGAATCCTGGGCGCGGAACATACTACACGGAAGCCAAAGCTGTAAGTGCGGAGTCCGGGCATAAGGTGGTAGCGATAGGCTGAACGACAATACCTGGGATAGGCATGCCAAGAGCCACCGCGTAGCACGCGATTAATCTCTTTGTCATCCTCATTTCCTTTATCTTCCCAAGCGGTTCCATCAGTTGGAACACCACTGTAATTACTATGGTAATGATCCTGACACCATTCCCACACATTGCCATGCATATCACTCAGACCAAAAGCATTGGCAAAGCCTAAGTGATCTACGGGCATAGTCTCACCGCGTCGCTCTCCCGGAGGGCCATTTGCATAGGTGTAAACACCATCGTAATTGGCCACTTCAGTGGTTATCATATCTCCAAAGTGAAACTGTGTAATTGTATCGGCTCGACAGGCATATTCCCACTCTGCTTCGCTGGGTAAACGATACTCATTCCCCGTGTAAGCCGATAAACGAAAACAAAACTCCATCGCATCATGCCAAGAAATTTGCTCTACAGGTCGATCTTTTCCTCTGAACATGGCAGGATCAGCATCTAGCTTCGACTCTACCTGGGGTAAAGCGACAACAGAATTCCACTGGGCCTGGGTCACCGGATAACGACCCATGTAGAAAGACGCCACCGTAACTTCATGCTGAGGTAATTCATTGTCATAACGCTCTAGTTCATCCTCTGGGGAACCCATCGCAAAGCTTCCACTAGGAATAGCCACCATCTCTAACGGCACCTCTGAGGGGAGTTGTTCAACATAGCGATAAGCCGTCTGCTGTCGGTCCTGGCGCTGCCACTGCTGGCCGCTGCCAGTGAGGGTTACAACAGTCACCTCAAAAGGCTCCAGCTCATCATCTTTCTCTAAAGTATCTAAATAAGATAATGGACGTAAATCTTGAATATCAACTTGTTCTTCTGAATTCTCTTCAGCTCGCACAATCCAAAAATAAGATGAATCCGATACCGAATCTGGTCGGCTAATCACAACTTCCTGTGGCTGTTCTATTTCAGCCTGCAGTAACAGCACTGTATCCCCTTCTTCAGGCAAATCACCCCATTCCTCTATCCACGCCCCAACCATAGAGGCTCTCTGCTGTTCATAGGCTTCCCCACCATCCGTACCATCCGTTTCCAAGGTGAGAATCAAAAACTCTTCAGTCTGCAGCGCTGGTGGAAAACCGATCTCAGCAACACCATCCTCAAACCGAGCATCAATAAATTCAAACTCTTCCAGCTCTGGAAAATAAATCGGTTCAGCCTCATCCAAAGAAGATGCACCTTGGGCAACAGGCATCCCCAATGCTTCCACTAATTCCGCATATCTCCCCCCCAATCGACGCAGTGCCTGCTTGGTCACTGACGCAAAGGTCAAAAACTCTTCGCCTACATCGTCTAGTTCTTCTTCCAGACGCAAAAGGGCCGTAAAGCTATAAATGGACTTACCCAGTTTTTTGCCAATGTAAGTCGAAATTTCATTGAGAACAATTTCTGCCGATGGCGTATCCACCGTGTCAATCAGTAACTTACGCACACCTGGCACAAATTCATAGCGGCGTTTGGTGGCAAATAAACTCCCCTGGTCCGCCACAGCATCCACAGCAGGTTGACTCTCTTCATTCGCAGCAGAGGCAGATTCTGGCTGACGTTTTATTAGACCACTTAAAAACACTTCGGCCACATGCAACGGTGTAGATTGTGGCAACAGCTTTGCCTGGATGATATAAATCAACGACAATTCCACCGGCACCAGGGCCATCAAAGATGCTAGTTCTCTGGCCGTATCAGATGCAGTCTTACTAAAGCGACGAACGAAGTACTGGGCCTGCTCCGCTTCACTACCTGACGATGGGGGCACAGATTGTGGAGGGTTTTGTTGTTGAGCCGCTTGCCACTGAGCATCAAACCAAATGCCCATGGCCTGGGCATCTCCAAACCCAGCCAGCATTTTGGCCCACTGCACCATAGACGATGGCTCCAGCGTAATCACCGGTAGCTTTAGACCAGGATCGCCATCGTCTTCCCATGTCAGGGGTAAATGGTTGATTAGCTGGTTATTGGGCACCCCTGGGCATCGCCCCGAAAAGGAGGTTCTTAGCCCAGCACTCAACACCGTTCTAGACCACAGCCGCCCCGGTAGCATCTGCACAATGGTTACCGGGCTATGTTTAGCCCATAGAGATAAATACTTTGCCTGCAAGGTACCTGTCTGCCATGCGGGTGAAATACAATCGCTGATCACCAAAATTAAACGTCGGCCTGACGTATCAATCAGTTCTTTAGGCGCACGGGGACGAGGGGATACATTACCAACCGGACGTTTCGCAAATAAGGTAATTTCTCCGGCAGAGGTGGTTTGTAAATACCAGGTACTAATGGTGCGGAAGGCTCCCTGGCGTTCTAGCACCTGCTGAAAATCCCGAATCGTATCACGCCAGAGAAAACTAGATGCTGAATCTTCGACTACCAGCACCAGCTCTAACCAGCGTTCACGGGCTGGTTTGATCACGGTCATACAAAACTGCCGTTCTGCCGTTTGCTCTGCAGTGGCATCTTCATCCAAAATCTGTTGGGTATAGGACTCCACCTTACGCATCAAAGGCCGTAACGAACGGCCCAGGGCAAGAGTTTTACGAAGTGCTGGCGCAGTAGGGGTTTGAAATGGAATACCGCGCTGTATAGGTTTATCCTGCTGGGTCTGATTATCACGGGACGACGGGGCCGATAACGTTAGGTTTGGATCTCGACTGGGTGCAGCAGAGGGTAACGGTCCTGTATCTCTAGATTCATCGGCCCTAGAGTCATCTCTGTCATCGTCATCAGGCTCTGTACTCGCCTGGGCAGCAGGTGCATCGATATAGTTGACCAGCCAAAGCAAGTCAGCGATATTTTCGCCATCCCAATCAACACCCGCTGATCGCAAACGAGCAATCAACTTCGCTAATGCTGTCGGTGCCACCTGAGTCATTATGCTCCAGGCCCAGAAAGCGGCTTTAATATCTTATCGAGCAGATTATTATTCTCTACATCTGCCGCTGGGATACCTTCCTGCAGAAGAAGATAAATCGCATTGAGCAACTGGTCTGTTGCCAGTTCTTCGCTACTACGCTTTTCAACAAAAGCGTCAATAATCGGCTGAGCCTTAGTTAGTACCTCTGAATCCAGGGCAGTCAAGTGACGCGACACTATATCGGCCAGTTCTTTAGGATCGGGCTCTTCCATTTCTAAACGAATGCACCGACGCAAAAAGGGTGGTGGAAAGTCGCGCTCTCCATTACTGGTCAAAATTACAAAGGGAAAGGCATTACACTGCACCTGGCCATTGATAATCTCAGCGGTCTCAGTGGTCTGTGCATAGGAAGTGCTCACTTCTACTGTAGATAGCACTTCTTTAATGCGCTCTAATTCATCAATGCGATAACGCCCTTCTTCAAAGGTGTGGAGTAAGTCATTGGGCAAGTCAATATCGCTTTTATCAATCTCATCGATCAATAAAATCCGGGGGCGCTTCAGCCGATCGGGCAATACTGGCAGCAACGCTGTGCCCAGTGGCCCCAAACGAATGTACTTACCGATCGCTTCCAGTTCTTCGGCAGCCGTCTTGTTTTGGTTCGTCTTAGCAGATTCTGACGGTTGCACCTGGGAATCTTGCAAACGACCAATGGCATCGTAACTATACAGCCCCTGCTTTAATGTAGTGCGTGTTGTAATTGGCCAGTAAAGTACTTCCCCCAGCTTTAGCTCATGAGCCACCGCATAGGCCAACGAGGTCTTCCCTGTGCCGGGCCTACCCGTAATCAAGAGCGGTCGACGTAAATACAACGCCGCATTCACCAGCTGGATCTGTTCAGGCCGAGCCTTAAACGTCGTGCCCTTTTGAGCTTGATATTTGCCAACATCTTGAAACTCACGCCACCCTGGTGGATCGGGTAGGCGATCCAAATCGTCATGGGGAGTGCCACTGCCTTTGTAAATTTCCCAGGAGGTCATAGATTCGCGTGCGCTTGAGAATAAAGATTGTCAGTACTTGGGGGGATATGGTTGGGATTCTCCCATAACACCGCTAAATGGTGACCCAGTTTAGCGGATTTACAATATTCTGTATCATCATCCAATTCCTCAGTCTCACGCCGAAGATTAAGAACTTCTTCAGGCACTTTGCACAGCTGGTGGCTCAAAAGGTCAGTATCCAGGGTTTTACACCAATCACAACCTGCATGGTCATTATCTCGCACCCACAGTGCCAGGGGAGTACCAGTAATGACGAGCAATGCAATATCTCCAGCATCACTGAGATCTGGTGAACTAGAAAGCTTTAAACCCAATACAGCTTCGGATTTAAGCGATCGCTTCAGTTTTTTATCTTTTTCAATAAATTTTGTCTGGGCCACCGTTGCTTGATGGGCTTTCACTTCCTTCCATTTCTTTTGCCATGGCAATAGTGCGCGAGGTTGATCCACCCGAGCCTGTGAACGCAGGAGAACCTGAGGACAATCGTCATCAGCAATGCCTAGAGGCTCATGAAACGCGAGAAATGGAATCCCCAATCGTTCTAAGGGCTTATTCATCAAGGCAAAGGGCAGTAAAACTTCTAACGTCAGGTCACTGGTATCGATATCCTTAGCGGCTATTTGATTCAAATACGCCTCGATAATCTTGGGTAGTACCTGATAGATATCCGGCTGCTCTGTTTGCAGCGATTCCACTAACGACTTCTCTAACGATAAGCGTTGTACGGTCTCTCCAGCTTCCACCTTAGGGTCATACTTGGCAGGATCTGGAATCAGCCAAGCATCCACTAAATGTGCGTCAAGGTCAGCGTTTTGTTCTCGGTCATGAATACTGACTAATAGTACAGGCGATGCTGGAACAACTTCCTGATTTTGGCGCTCCAATGCGGCTGTACGCATTTGAGTTCTAACCGCATCAAAATCATCGGTAAACTCATTCGCCCAGGCAGTTAATGTAGTAATTAAACTCCCAAATTGCTGAGGTACTAAATTGTCTACTAGGCTAGCCGTGAATTGCACCAGCTTATCTACACCATCATCGCCACCAGCGCCCTGGCTAGACAATTCCTCTAACATCTTTTCAGGGTCGTTATGAAGCGCTCCGCGAGCATTCTCGCCACGGCAAAGACGATAGGCAGCAGCGATCTGACTCCTTAATGTCTCCGCATGGAGCTCCAGCACATCCCATAACCGTTTACGCTGCACTAGCTTTAGGGGCGTACGCAACTGATCGACGGAAATCATAAATCCCAGCCGATCATCTGGATAAAGTGCGTCTCGAGCAACCACTAGACCAACAAACAGTTGAGTGTCTTCGTGCCACACAGGTGAACCACTCACCCCTTCACGAATAGCCGTTCCCAGTCCTTGGGGAACTTCCAGTTGCAGCCAGTTCCGTGTAGAACCAGCCGTTTGCGCGGAAAGGTTACGCCCAGCCGGATTACCAGCCAGATAACCAAAGGTACGCACTGTCGCTCCCAGATAGTCTTGAAAACTAGATGGGAACTGAATTGGCACTAACGGTGGATTGACATCAATGGGAGCTGACAAACGAAGAACAGCAATGTCTTCGTAGCCTTCAGCGGCATTAAATGAGTGATACACCAGCTCAGCGGTCAGGCACTCTGTCTGGCCAGCTTGATCAAACATCACACCAACCTGCTGCCCTAATGATGCGGTTTCACCCACTACATGGGCACAGGTCATTAAATAGCGACCACCGATCCAAAAGCCAGTACCTGCGATCTCATCGGCATTACCGCGATAGACCTGGACAATGGCGCGTTTTCCAACCTCAAACTCTATCGCTGGCATCTACTCTGACTCTTTTTCCCACTTTAGCTTGACCTCAAAGGTAACCTCACCACCGACAGAGCCAAAGACGATGCCGGTTTCAGCTCCTAATTTAAGACCAAACGTAACCTCTACTTCATTAGCCGGGGTGGTCAGACCGGATTTCATGCGAGACACAACCTTAGAAACTACAGGCTGTACCTTATCTAACGCTTCTTCTAAAGTTTGGCTAGCCTGGTACACCATCCGATTAGTATCTGGTGTAGAAACCCGCTCCACACCAGGACCACGCCCTGTAGATTGAGGTTTATCTACCTCTACTAGAAATGTAGTACCGTCATCATCACTAAGCGTGAACTGGGCTAGTTCTCTATCCATACAGCACCTTATTTCTGGATATACATCCAATAACCATCAACAATCATGGCTGTTAAATTCCAGAAATACCCAATTTTTCAGATTTATTCTAAATGAACGCAGCTCTGATCGACTCAACTGGGCTGATAGGTTGTCTTGAGTAGCGGCTAGTTCCGAAAATACCCAACGGCAAATGCATTTTCAAATTTCGAGTTTAACCAAAGAGTCGTAATTCTGAGTATTTGCCAGGTTAACAACTCAGGCCAGGCATAAAAAATCGGGTCTTATTTCCCAAAAAGACCCGATGGCTTATAACGTTAAATTTTCTGCCGTCCGTTATTGTTCCCTGACCACAGATTTAATAGCGTTGATGGATTTTAAGTTTGTAAACCGATGATAGGCCGCATAAACAATCTCTAGATCTAACGCTTTGGTGAGCTGGCCCATGGTGGTAATGCAATACAGCGAGCCCTTTTGCATGGCCAACAATATTTCATAGAGTCGTCTTTGACCAGGGGACATATTCCAATGGTAGTTCTCATAAACAACTACATAAAAAGCACCACGAATTGAAGAGTCTTCAGAGGCATTGATAACAACAACCTGATTGTTCAGCGTTTCAATCGCCGCTAACTGATCAGGATTCTCAAATCGATCCTCCCAGTCTGGATAACCACCATCATGCTCCAGCTCTATCTCTAGATACTCCAGGCAATTCTCAATGAATAAATCAGACATGAATAGTACATTGATACTAGTCTAATTTATTTTACCAGCTTGGCCAGAATCTATATGCAGGCTGTTCGTCATACGCCCTAATGTCGTCGGTTAATAGTCACCTTGGTATTGGCACTCTTCAGTCGTTTATTTGCTTGGACAAGTTTGACAGTAATATCCATGCCTAAAAACCAGCCTAAAAATGACTCCTGAATTAACCGACATCACCTGACATCTCCCTCTATATATAAGTAGAGAAATGCCTTTAAAACCAGACAGGCTATGAGCCGATAGCTCATAGCCTGTCTTTTTAATCAATACCCCCAGGGGAATTCGAATCCCCGTCGCCTCCGTGAAAGGGAGGTGTCCTAGGCCTCTAGACGATGGGGGCGTAGGTGCCATGGCGTCTTTGCCTTGGCCTTTACTAATATACAAATTCGAGGGAATTTATGTCAAACCCTTAGTAGGATTTTTTTTCGGCGACGATTTTCGGCATGGGTTGCAGTATGGGAAATCGCCCCGATTAATCCCACCGATCAGAGTTACGCAGACGAATCAGCTGGCGCCGCATCGCTGGGGACGCTTCTAATGCCTCTACTTCATGGATATTGACCTGAGACTCTAAGGACTCAAAATATTCATCTTCACCATAGGTGTAAGCATCCACTAATGACTCAACTAATGAGCCGTCATCTCGACCATCTATAGCCAGCTTTTCTTCAATGATGCGAAATTTGAGACGAACCTCACATTCATAGATATTGACGGTATTCTTTTTTGCGGCAGAAATATCAAAGGGAGTTCCCATAGGTGAATCTTATATATATAGACGACACAACGTGGGTAGATGAGGGGTAATGGAAAATCGTGGAATTAAATAATGAATCTCAAACTTGATTTAACTTGAATTGCATTCTGATAGTTTAATGAAGCCCAATAATTGAAGTTTTTTAACATTTAATTTGGTTGTTTATTCACATATTCAGGGTCACAAAGATAACTTGTTCTAACGCCATTTTTTAATTATTTAAATTATATTTTTCTTCAATTAAATCGATAGATTCAAGCAGTGCTATTCCTTGCAGTCAAGACCTAAAGAGCATCAATCAAATTAAATTCAAGAGTTTTTTTCTGAAATAGAAAATCATCAATATGTGCTAGCAATATCCAGGCATAAAAGCAGCTAATAGGCATGGGATACCCATCTTGGATAAATCAATTAATTCGGCTTTTAAGCTGTCCCTAGCAGGTATCATTTAATACTCTTTTTTCGTATTAATTAATGCTGCATCACTAGCAGGCGGACATGAGCCCCCCTGGTAGGAAATACTGACGTTATAAATGTAGCCATGGATAAATAGATTCACGCATAGGCGTAATACCAGGGAAAGCGTAATATGGTATCGCCTAGTTCGTTCGGCATTTACTAACGGCCGCTTTGTTTTTTGAATCAGCCTGCCCCACCTAACCCCAGTATGGAGCCTTTGTCGCGCATCCAGGTTCTGGTTGCGATCGCAGCGACGGCTCTTGTTTTATTTGTAGTCGCTCGTCTATGGCTACTGCTCGGCTCAGTTCAGCAAATATCAACTCAGCTAGGACTGCACCCCATAGGTATCGGCATACTGCTAGGCACGAGTATCACGATTGTTAGTGGTGTCCTATACCGACTTTGGCCAACCTATCGACGCAGTGCCAACGTTTACCTGAACTATATTCTGACTCCACTCGTATTACCGGACGTTCTCTGGTTAGGGTTATTACCCGGCATTAGTGAAGAATTACTGTTCCGTGGCGTGATGTTACCGGCATTGGGAAGTAATTGGACGGCATTAATATTATCGAGTTTGTGCTTCGGTTTACTTCACATGAGTGATTTGCGCCAATGGCCCTACATGCTTTGGGCAACCTGTGTAGGCGCACTGTTAGGATATAGTGCCCTAGCCAGCGGCAATTTACTCATTCCTGTGGTGGCCCATGTATTTACCAATATGGTGTCCAGCCTAATCTGGAAATTGAAGGTCACCCATTGGGCCACTCACTAGACATTTACCGTGGTCTCTACTTCCAATCCCCAATCGTTTCAAGCCACCAACTTGCCAAACATTGATCAAATACTAGGCGTAGCGGTTTTTGATCCAAAGGGCTTACCGCGACAGTATTTTGTCACCACCGCCAAGCACCAGGATGATGACTGGATCCGGCTAGCCTTTCAAGCATTGGGGCTGAAGCAGCTCTTAATGGATGAAATGGAGTTACCCCAGTTAGACCATGTAATGATGCGCACTAAGACAGGTAACCTCGTGATCCTGCCCTATGCCCAAGGATTTATTGCCCTATACATAAAACGGGCCCTGCCCCAGGAGCAACCCAATATTGACAACCATTGGACTCCCTGGGCCTGCAACTTGATAGAAACCGTGATCAAACAGGACTCTAGGTTTAAAGCTGTATAAACTCAGCCACCTTAAACCTAGAGTCCTAGTGAAATCGCTAAATTTTGCATCCATGGGTCACCTGCTAGGCAAACACAGGCATGCCCCCTAGTGTCTGACGTAGGTCAAACGCCCATCTTTAATCTGCACAACGGGATGGCTAGATGTGCGCACCAGCTGTTCATCATGGGTGGTGACAATGACTGTGATGCCAATGGAATTTAATTTTTCTAAAATTTTGATCACCTGACGGGAGTTATCCCCGTCTAAATTGCCCGTTGGTTCATCCGCTAACAGCAACGGCGGAGTACCGACAACGGCCCGAGCAATGCTCACCCGTTGCTGCTCTCCCCCCGACAGCTGGTCAGGAAAGCTACTAGATTTATGCTGCAAACCGACCATGCGCAATGTGGGTCGCAGTCGCCGATTAATTTCTCGACGGTTATACCCTTGGGCCCATAGCACAAAGGATACATTTTCGGCCACGGTGCGTCTGGGAATGAGCTTATAGTCTTGAAAAACGATGCCAATGCGGCGCCTTAGCATCGCCAGTCGGTTGCCCCTGAGCTTAGCCAGGTTTTGGTCATCGACCATAATGTCACCTGCGGTAGCTCGCTCTTGGCCATAGAGTAGCTTGAGCAAGGTGGATTTACCTGCCCCAGAGGGACCGGTGACAAATAGAAAATCACCCCGTTTGACTTGCAGGTTAATGTTGCGTAGAGCCTGACTACCGTTGTCATAGGTCTTAGTGACACCGGTGAGGCTCACTAGGGGTGAAACAGCGCTAGCAGGGGGAGGCGATGTCTGCTGGGTGTCTGTTGATGCCGCATGGGCAGGCGGCGTGACGACTTGCCCCGTCTGCCCTCGCCTATGGGCGCGCCGAACTGAAGCGGTCTGGCTACGAGGAGAACGAGCTTTAGGCGAAGTCACAGCAGATGTCATTAGGGGGCAATGTTTAGGAGAGCGACACGGTTAAAAAATCTCAAGCAGATTTTATTTATATAAGGATATATGCAATAGGTAAAATGTCTAGTTATTTGACTTTTTTTTATTGCTTCACGTAGCCATGCTCTGGTTATACATGCACCCGTTATACACGCACCCGACGACTCAACCGTAGGCACGCGACCTAGCGACGCCAGCCTAAGTCATAGCCAATGGAGCGCCAAACAAACTTGGGCAAGGCTAGCATCCGGCGCCAGCGCCAAGGCTCTTGGTAAAGCCGATAGAGCCACTCTAGGTTGTTATTGCACATCCAGCTAGGAGCGCGCTCCTTGTTTCCGGCCCAAATGTCAAAACTGCCGCCCACACCGATCCACATAGCCTGGGGGCATAGGTGCCGATGTTTGGCAATCCACATTTCCTGGCGCGGCACCCCTAAGCCCACAAAAATGACGCTGGGCTGCAAAGCTTGTAATTCTTGCTGAAAACTGATTTGTTCTAACTCTGATAGGTAACCGTGCTGAGCGATCGCAACATTCAGCTCAGGAAACTTGGCCTGCCAACTATCTGCAGCGGCCGTCGCCAAACCAGGCTTACCCCCATAAAAAACCACCGATTCCGTGGCCTGCAGCCGCGACAACACATCCACCGAAAATTCGATACCTGGATAGCGCTTTATCCGCTGGCGTTGCACCCATTGAAAGTAAAGCTGGACACCTGCACCATCAGGAATCACTAAGGTGGCATCTTGAATCAGTTGCCGGAAGTCCGCATTAGTCTCAGACTGGACACACATTTCGGCGTTCAAGGTGACCACATGGCCCCCTTGCCCAGACCGCAGCACCTGTAAAAGCCACCCCACGTAGTCCACACTACGGTGTACTGGCAAACCCATAACGAATAGCTTTTGCAATGGAGCAGGAATAACGGGCACGGGTGAAGCTACCATGAGCGCACAATAAACAAATTGATAAACGTTTCACACGTCCAGGTAGGGAAGCTTTTGATCAAATAAATAATCAAATTTAACTGGCACGTGGCTTAGAACAGCGACCACGCAATACCCTATATGGTTATTTCACCAATGGCAATATCGATCCTGACAAAACCCTAAAAGTCTTCTTCTTCGTATTCCATTACTTTTTTCTTTTGAGGAATATTCAAAGGCTTTGCCTGATATGGCTCTTCCTCGGGCACGGGCTGCTCAATCGGTTGGCGCGTAGGCTGCTCTAGCTCCAACCGTTGGGGAGGAGCCACTTCCCGCCGAGCCTGGGGGGCCGGTTGCTTAATCCCAGAAGGCAGCTGATTACTGGCCGACGTCGGCATAATGTAGCCATCGTCTTCCCGTTCCCAAGGGGCCGCACCCAAGCCCAAACGCTCTAATAAGCCGACACTAATCTGCTTGAGCTTTTCCTCAGACCCTTCGAAGACGATAATGCGGTCAGGACCGGTGCTGACAATTTCTTCCACCGGCAGCTCATAGGAACTAATCACCTGGTCGGGAATTTGGGGTAACCCCATGGAGGCAATGACTAGGGATTGGAGCTTGCCACTAACAACGTCAAACTTAAATCCTCGAACACGGCCCAAGCCTTCGCCAGATTCGGTAATAACTTCGCTTTTCACCAAATTGCTATAGGTGGCCAGGCTAATGTCATCTTCAATAACCGTATCGTCATCCACCAAGATCACATCGCCAATCTGACGAATGCTGCTGAGCATCATGATCTGCTCAGGTCCAGAGACCACTTTAGACAAAATATTATCCCGCAAGCCCAAAGCCACCACTTCACATCGATCTATATCGACCCACAGCTGACTGACCACGCCCAGACGACGGCCTGTGGCGCGGGTAATTACTTGGGTGCCAATCATGTCGGAGCGCAGCCGACTTTGTTCAAAACTCATCGCTGGGATCTACTGTGTGGGATTGCAAGGGTGCACTCTATAGTGCACTTAACCGGCGGGTATGTTTCTTAACTGAATGAAACATATGCCTCCCCACATTACACCCTATGCTTCAGTTTTTTGACAGTGTGTGAAACCGAATGAGATCTATAGTGCTATCCAATTTTTCGAGGCAGGGCGTGCCCCAGGCCTAAAAATTGCCCCCCTTAGCCCCCCGCAGAGGCACGCTGTAGATTAATTCCCAATACCTGGGTGTAGGCTCCCCGTGCCTGGGTGACACCAATGGTGCGTTCGGCGGACTCAATCATCGGTCGTCGCAGGCTCACCACAATAAACTGGGCCTGCTGGGCCTGGTGTCGAATCATCTTGGAAAGACGCTCAACATTGGCACCGTCGAGAAACATGTCGACCTCATCAAAGGCGTAAAACGGCGATGGGCGATAGCGCTGGAGGGCAAAGATGAAACTAAGGGCGGTGAGGGATTTTTCTCCACCGGACATGGAAGCCAAACGACGGACCGGCTTTCCTTTGGGGTGGGCGACGAGGTTAAGGCCACCATTAAAGGGATCGGTGGGGTCATCTAGCTGCAGATAGCCATCGCCATCGGACAGCTCCGCAAAAATTGCTTGGAAGTTTTCGTTGACGGCGTCAAATGCTTCTTGAAAGGCGTGGCGGCGCAGGGTGGTGAAGTTTTCGATGCGCAGCAGCAGTTCGGTACGCTCTTCTTCTAGGGTGGTGAGCTTATTGGTGAGTTCTTCGAGGCGTTCCTGGGTGCGCTCATACTCTTCTAGGGCCAGCATATTGACGGGCTCCATGGCTTCTAGACGGCGCTGTAAGGATTTGAGCTGCTTTTGCAGGGTTTCGAGGGTGAGGTCCTCGGGGACTTCGGGCAGGGGGTCTGGCAACTCGGCTTGTTTTACTTCAATGGCAGACTGCAGTTCGTTGAGCTGCTGCTGACGCTCTTGCTGGGTCTCACTCAGTTTTTGCTGTTGCCACTCTAGCTGCTGGAGCTGGTTGCGCTGGTCCCGTAGCTGGTGCTCTTTGCGATCGCGCTCGACCTTTTCTCCCTTCAGGGTTTTATCGAGTTCAGCAATGGCGGCCTGGGTAGCGATGATGTCTTCTTTTAGGGTGGCCTGCTGTTTGTTGAGTTCGGTTTGCTGATTGATCTGCGCTTGCTGCTGCTGGCGGGACTGATCGATGGTTTGCTGGCCAACTTGGATTTTTTCTTGGAGCCGCTGCTGCTGGGCTTCTAGCTCATTTTGCCGCTGCTGGGCCGCTTGCAGTGCCTGCTGACGAGAGGTTAGCTCGGCTTCTAGCGCCCGCACTTTTCCCTGGGCCTGCTGCCATTCGCTATGGGTTTGGGACTCTTCTAAGTTAGTGAGTTCCTGGCGTTTTTGCTGCAAGCGGTTTTCTTGATCGGGCAGGGCTTTTTCTAGCTCCTCTAGCCGCTGTTGAGCCGCCGCATATTCGGTTTGGTATTGCTGTTGCTGCTGTTGTGCTTTTTCGAGGCGCTGTTGCAGTTGCTGGCGTTGCTGCTGGGCCTGGGTGTTTTGCAACTGCTGTTCGCGATAGCTTTGGCGCGCCTCTAGCAGCGCCTTAGACTGGGCTTGGACCGCTGCATCGGCCTTAGCGACGGCGCGATCGCAGCCCGCCAAAATCCGATCAATTTCCTCTAAGCGCTCCCGCAGTGCCTTCGCCTCTGCCGATTCGCCTGGGTCCACCGTGCCAAAGTGCAATCGTCCCTGGCGGCGCAGGCTACCCCCGGTCATGGCACCGCTGCTTTCTAGCACCTCGCCATCCAGGGTCACCATGCGAAACTTACCCAAATGGCGGCGGGCATCCCCCAACCGTTCAAACACCACCGTGCCGCCAAACACAAAGGCAAATACATCGCGATAGACATCGTCGCACTCAATCAGATCCACCGCATAGTCGATAAACCCATCGGGGCGCTCCCACCGGCCGACCTTTTGCACCCGTGGGGTGCGAATCGCATTTAGCGGCAAAAACGTAGCCCGCCCGGCCCGCTGACGCTTGAGGATATCAATCCCTCGGGAGGCCACACCGTCATTATCCACCACCAAATAGCCCAACCGGGCCCCGGCAGCAATTTCCAATGCGGTTTGATATTTGGGATCCACTCGCCCCAACTGAGCCACCAAACCACAAATACCCGTGAGGCCACTTTTAACTAGCACTTCCGTCGCCTGGGTGCCGCGAGTTTCCTGCAATGCCTGCTCTTGGGCTTCGAGCTTGTCTAACTCACGCTGCTTTTCTCGCTGCTCCCGTAGCAAACGCTCGCGGGTTTCCCGCTGCACCTTAAGTTCTTGCTCAGCCGCAGACACCGCCTGGGCCAGCCCTTGAATGGTCGCTTCAGCCGTCGATAGGGTGGCGGCTTCCTCCTGGGGGGCAGCATTAAATTCCGCTTCTAGGCCTTGGATTGTAGCTGTTTGAGCCGTGATCTGGCTTTGTAGCTGATTTAGCCGCTCTTGCAGCCGCACCTGCTCTGATCGCTGGGGCTCTAGCACTTGCAGCAAAGATTCGATTTCGCGGCGGAGGTTGGTTTGGGTTTCTACCCAGGCCTGGGATGCGGATGCGATCGCGCTCGTCGCCTCCCGGCTCTCTTCCACAGCCAGTGCCGCTTTATCCCGATCGGACTGTAGCTGCACCAACTCGGTGCCATTCAGGTCCGTCAGCTGTTGCCCCACCGTAGTCAGCTGCTGATTTTGCTGCTGTAGCTCCACCTGGGTGGTCTGCAGCTTTTCTGCCAGCTCCCGGGTAGATTGCCCCAGCCCTAAAGACTGACGCTCTAACTGGCGAAGTTCGGCTTCCTGGGTAGCCAGCTTCGATTGCAACGCCAAATGCTCATCTTCCCCCAGGGCTTTGACCTTAGCGTTCAGGGTTTCTAACTCCTTGGCCGTCACGTCAATCAACGCCACCAACGCTTCCCGCTGCTGCGCCAATTGCTCCGCTTTTTGTTTCCCCTGCACCAGCTGAGCTTCTAGGGTTTCTGCCTGCTTTTGCTGCTGCCGCCACTCCAAGACGGTCTGCCATTGGGTCTTTTCCTGGAGCGTGGCCTTCAGCTGCTTATATTTTTCCGCCTTTTTCCGATCCTGATCGAGGCGTTCTAGCTGATCGATTAATTCCCGCTCAACAATGCGAAACCGCTCTTCCCGCTCCCGCACCATATCCAGCTTGAGCTTGGCCTGATTAATCTTGCGATCAAAGGACGCCACCCCTGCCAATTCGTCAATAATTTCTCGACGCTCCCGCGCCTTCATAGAAATAATGCTGGTGACATCCCCCTGGAGCACCACATTGTAGCCCTCGGGATAAATCCGAAACCGCTGTAGCTGCTCGTGCAGCTCCGTCAGCGTACAGGGCTGACCATTAATAAAGTAGTTAGACGTGTAGGTGCCCTGGGCCGTAATCCGCAGACGCCGAGTCACGCTCCATTCTCGCGGCAAGGGAACCACATTCCCCTCAGGCTTAGCTCCATTAGCCGCAGCGGCCCCATTAGCAATCGCCCCGTTTTCAGCGGCGGCTACGGCACCGTCCCCTGCATCTGCCTCGGCACTATCATCCCCGGTAGCAGGCTCAGCCGGAGCCTCTGCACTGTCTGAAGTATTAGAGGAACTAGACTCGCTATCGTCCTCATCCTGCATTAACTCAGCGGATACATCACTAATATCAAATGTAGCCGTGACACTGGCTTCCGCCGTAGACCGCCGACTGGCATGATTCTGATTTACCAGGTCTGGCAAGCGCTCTGCCCGCATGCCTTTGGAACTGGCCAACCCCAAACAAAATAAAAGTGCATCCAGGATGTTCGACTTTCCGGAACCGTTGGGGCCAGAAATAACAGTAAAACCCGGTAGCAGAGGAACCTGAGTCGTCCCTCCGAAAGATTTAAAGTGGGAAAGCTCAACTCGTTTTACATGCACAAAGCAAACGCACCCGAACTAGTGCGTACAAGTGTACTTAAACCATAGCATTTGCATCCTATTCAACACCAGTGCCCACCGAAATTCGCAGCCACTGAAAGTGAATAGTGCATGTCAACCCGCAAGAAATGGTAGATCAATCAACGAACCAATGATGTATTTTCACCGTCGTTCTAGGACAGGTAAAGATTTAGTGATTTAACTCGCCAGACTTAAGTTTGCCAGATTTTGTTGAAAGCGCAAGCAACCGTTATCCAATTTCCAGATTTGCCTCCCTGCATACAGCAGCCCTGGGGATGGTCGTAAAATAATGAATAGTTAAATCACTCGTGTTTTATAACGTCTCTATAAAAGTCAGCTCTGTGACCTCTACTGTTTTTTCCAAGCTATCGCAGCCAGTCATTTTAGGCTTTGATCCAGGTCGTAATAAGTGTGGTTTAGCCATTTTGGGAGTAGATCGTTCTCTGTGTTACCACGAGGTGATCGCATCGGAAGATGTGGTTGAGCATATTGAAACGTTGCGCCAGACCTATCCCATCTCGTTGATCGTCATGGGCGATCAGACCGGGGCCAAACTTTGGAAGCAGGAGCTTTCCCGCCTACACGAGGGGCCGAATATTATTTTGGTGGATGAACGCTACAGCAGCCTGGAAGCGCGCGATCGCTACTGGGAAATGTTTCCACCCAAGGGTTTGAACCGCCTCTTACCCCAAAGCATGCGCAGCATTCCCCGGCCCATCGACGATATCGTCGCCATCTTGCTAATCGAACGCTACCTCAACAAACTGACCGAAGTCAGCATCTAAATCCCACCATCAAAAGTTCAAAGCTGAACTTTGAAACATCAGCCAAGACAAGAAAAAATTACTAATAAAAATCGCCAGCAATGCCGTCACGACCGCCGTCGTCGTCGATTGCCCCACCCCTTTAGCACCGCCGGTGGTGGTCAGCCCCCAGCTAGAACCAATAATGGCAATCAGGGTGCCAAATACTAGGGCCTTGATCATGGCACTCACCAGGTCCCACACATCCATAAACACCCGAGCCGAGTCGAGAAAAACAGTCTGGGAAATATCAAACATCGTGGTCGTAATCAGCAAACCACCGGTCATTCCCGTAATAAACGACAAAATTGTCAGCAACGGCAGCATCAGAGCGCAGGCCACCACCCGGGGCAATACCAAATAATCCACCGGATCCGTTTTTAGCAACTGCAGCGCATCAATTTGCTCGGTCACCTGCATGGTGCCAATTTCAGCCGCAAAAGCCGACCCCACCCGCCCGGCAATAATCACCGCCGTCAAAACCGGTGCCAGCTCCCGAGCCAGCGTCAGCGCCAGCACCCCACCCACAGCGGTACTGGCGCCAAAATTAATAAACTCGCGGGTGACCTGAATGGTAAACACCATGCCCACAAAACTGGCCGTCACCAGCGTAATCAGCAACGACTCCGGACCAACCGCCGCCATTTGCTCCATGGTGTTGCGCCGATGGAGGGGTCGCGTCAATAGATGCACAACCACTTGGCCACCTAGAAGAATAGCAGCCAATAAACGCTGCCCCCATTTCACCAAACTCAACGTAGAAAATACGGCGGCCAAAAGAAAGTGCTCCTTCGCGAACTATGAGATTTAGGGCAAGGCGCATACACAAAAATAAAATCCCAAACCAGACTCCGTTAAGTAACGGCCTCCCCTTAAGTTAGGAGATGCCGTAGGCTGAGGGGCTTGATCACTTGCGCCAACGACCGCAGCCCCTCCCTGAGCATTGCCCCTTACTAAGGGCAACCAAATATTGCCAACCCTTACAGCAGTATCTGCTTCCATTGCGCATCTCTAATAGGGCAACCACGACAGCAAACAAGCCACGCTTTACCAAACGACACTCTACGTATAGTAATCGGTAGCTAAATGGTGTGATGATTTAATGGTTAGTAAAGGTTGCCTGCCAAATGCTCTGTAATTTTATGAAAATTTAAGATTTCTCAAGTTGCCGTCCTTTTCAAACTATTCCGCCTATGGTTGGGGTGGTTCCTTACGCCCATTTGGTCACAACGTGGCAGGAGGTATAAATGGGCTTTCAACTTTTCAGTTCTTTGGCCTTAACGTTAGTCATTTGCTTTATGCTGCCAGCCATTGTTGTTGGCGTAGCATTTGGCGCACTAACCTTGGGTGCGTGGTCACCCCTATCAGCCATCAGTGAACTAGGCCGGTCGCATTTAGCCGATTTTTTAATCACCTTTGGTGCTGGCAATTTAGGGCACGGTATCGTAGTTATATGCCTTACCATCAGCATCGTAGGCGGCATGTTTGAAATGTTTACCTTCTACAAATATATCTATCTCAAGTAGGCTGATAAGAATTTACTCCCGTGGCCAAGGGCAATTCCCTGTCATTTCGTCGAATCGTCAATATCTTGTTGACACAATATAAAGAAAAGTATCTATGCTGGTAACGGTATTTTGCGCTGAGGTGATATGGGCGTAACTCCGTCAGCTAGGTCTAAAGCTATGTGGTTGTGGACAGTAGTTCTGTCAGTTTCACTATGGTTGGGATTCAGCCAACCGACATGGGCACAGCAATCTACTCTGGTCACGCCAGAACAAATTGCCGCCGATCAAACCAATTCTATTCAGCCTTATCTCGACCGGGTAGCCAACGGCGTCAGCGAGTTTACGCTGGACAATGGCATGAAGTTTATCGTTCTAGAACGACACCAGGCACCGGTCGTCTCCATGATGCTGCATGCCAAAGTCGGGGCGGTCAATGAGGCCGATGGTCAAACTGGCGTCGCCCACTATCTAGAGCATTTAGCCTTCAAAGGCACAACCAAAATCGGCACCAATGACTATCGCTCAGAAGAGCCCCTGCTACAGGAAATGGATGTGGTGTTCGATCAGCTCATGGCCGCTGAACAAGCGGAGGATGAGGAACAAATAGCCGCATTACAAGCCCAGTTTGCAGACCTCCAAGCCCAGGCATCAAACTACGTCGATCAAAATAAATTTGGCCAAATTATTGAACAATCAGGCGGTCGTGGCCTTAATGCCACCACATCTGCCGATGCCACCCGTTATTTCTACAGCCTGCCCTCCAATAAGCTAGAGCTGTGGATGTCTCTAGAATCGGAACGCTTTATCGACCCTGTCTTCCGCGAATTCTACAAAGAAAAGGAAGTCATCCTCGAAGAACGGCGGATGCGCGTGGACAACTCCCCCATTGGCCAAATTGTTGAAAAATTCCTGGAGGTATCCTTTGACGAGCATCCCTATCGCCGTCCCGTCATCGGTTACCAAGACGATTTACGCACCGCTACCCGCGAAGAAGTTTCTGACTTTTTCGACGCCTACTATGGACCGAGCAACCTTATTGCCGCTGTAGTGGGGGATGTTGACCCTGATAATGTCAAAGCGTTAGCCGAAACTTACTTTGGTCGGATTCAATCCCGCAGTTTGCCCCCTGAGGTCACCGTTCAAGAACCACCGCAAACGGAACCAAAAGCTTTTGAGCTCACACTACCCAGCCAACCCTGGTATTTAGAAGGCTTCCACCGACCTGGCATTAATCACCCAGACCATGTGGTCTATTCCATGATTGAAAGCATCCTAGTGGGTGGGCGGACATCACGCATGTATCAAGACATGGTGGAAACCTCCCAGGTAGCGCTCAACATTGGCAGTGCCAATGGCTTCCCTGGCGACCTCTATGACAATATCCTGTTGCTATATGCGCTCACAGCCCCCGGCCACACTGTAGATGAGTTGGGAGAACGCATGGATACCCTACTCACCCAGCTTAGGGAAGAACCCGTCACCGCAACGGAGCTAGAACGGGTGAAAACTCAGGCTCGGGCATCTCTGCTACGCAGCCTGGATTCGAACTCGGGTATGGCCAGTCTGCTCACCGAATATGAAGCTAAAACCAACGATTGGCGCAATGTGTTTGAAGAACTCAAGGCCATTGAAGCCGTGACGGCGGAAGATGTACAGCGCGTCGCTAAAGCAACCTTTGAGCCCAGCAATCGCACCGTTGGTAAACTGCTATCGGCAGAATCTTGATTCATTTTGCGGGTTTTCGCCCCTTGGAGGGCCATTCCCAACCTAACGCCTATTCCCTATTCGCCCGAAACTCTTCTATGTTCTGGTTTTCCAAACGTCGTCTGACCACAGGCTTTTTCCTGGCCATGGCCACCCTCGGGTTGGTCCTCACCTTGGGATGGAATAAACCCGCCAATGCGGTTACCGCTCGCCATTACACCGATCTAGAATTTTCCCCCCTCGGGGAAATTCAGATTCCTGACTTTGAGCGCTATGAGCTCCCCAATGGCATGGTGGTGTACTTAATGGAGCAACACGACCTGCCGTTGATCAGTGGCACCGCCACCTTTAAGGCGGGAGAGTTTATGGAACCAGCTAACAAAACAGGGTTAGCCGCCATCATGGGCGAAGCGATGCGGACGGGCGGCACCACCAGCTACACCCCAGAAGCGCTAAATCAATTTTTAGAACAGCGAGCTGCAGCTGTAGAATCCAGCGTCGGTAGCACCAGCGGTAGTGCCAGCTTTAGCTCCCTCAGTGAAGACCTCTCGGATGTCTTTTCGATTTTTGCAGAGGTGATTCAACAGCCCGCCTTTGCCTCAGAAAAAATTGACCTCATTAAAGGTCAATACCGAGGCAGCATTGCCCGACGCAATGACGACCCAGATGAAGTCGCTACCCGTGAGTTTCGCAAGCTGATCTACGGTGACGAAAGTCCCTTCGCCCGCACCGTAGAGTATGCCGACATCGACAATATTTCTCGCCAGGACGTGGTGAGCTTTTATGAAACTGCGATCCAGCCGCGGGGGACAATTTTAGGCATTAGCGGAGATTTTGACTCGACCCAAATGAAGGCTCTGATTGAAGAGTTTTTTGCTGACTGGGCTCCCTCTGTGCGGGCAAAGGCCAATGTAGACATTCCCCAGGTAGACCAAAAAACCAATGGCCTATATACCATAAATCAACCTCAGCTCACCCAAAGCTATATTCATATTGGACATTTAGGTGGTCGGTTAGATAACCCTGACCATGGACCCATGGTGATTTTGAATGAGGTGCTCAATGGTTTTGGCGGTCGTTTATTTAACGATATTCGCTCGCGCCAGGGTCTAGCCTATGTGGTTTACGCATTTTGGAGTCCTCGCTACGACCATCCTGGTTTATTTATTGGCGGTGGCCAAACGCGCTCTGAAGCGACGGTGCCGTTCATTCAAACCATGTATAAGGAAATTCAGCGGGTCCGCCAGGAACCGATCACCGAAGCGGAGCTGCAATTTGCTAAGGATGCGGTGCTCAATAGCTTTGTGTTTAACTTTGCCACGCCAGAACAAACCCTATCGCGGCTGATTCGCTATGAGTATTATGGCTATCCAGAGGACTTTGTTTTTCAGTTTCAAAAAGCAGTGGAGTCCACGACGGTTGAGCAAGTTTTAGCAGCAGCCCAACGAAATCTGAAGCCCAGTGACTTTGTCACTGTGGTCGTGGGTAATTTAGATGCGATCGATCCGAATTTAGGCACTCTGGCAGAGGAAGTGAAAATCACCCCCATTGATATCACCATTCCAGAGCCTGCGGTATGAGAGGAGAGCCATGGCCTATAGTGATTTCACCCTTAGAAAGGTCAAACAGTCATTTGATTTAACAACCGTTGAAGGGGTGCGATTTTTGCCAGAGATCCCCCCGCTTGAACCTAGCGCAATGTTACAAGAGCTGATTGACTCTTACTTGCCATGGGCGATCGCAGTTGGCTCAGAAAAAGCAAAATCAGAAATGATTGTCGCTCCAATCCTATGGGAGCTCAAGCGTTTGCTGCACAGAGATGTCAGCATTTTTTCAGGTCGCGATTTTACAGTAGATTCCAGTCTGGGGTTAAATGGCACCTGCGATTTTTTAATTAGCCGCTCTGCGGAACAGTTAGAAATTGAATCGCCAGCAGTGGTTTTGGTAGAAGCTAAGCGAGATAGCTTGAACGTTGGGTTGGGGCAATGTATTGCCGAGATGGTTGCGGCTCAATTGTTTAATCAGACCAATGAGAAAGAAATTCCGGTCATATATGGTGCAACGACTAGCGGAACCGCATGGCGATTTTTAAAGCTAGAAAACAAGGTAGTAACCATTGATTTGACCGACTATCCATTGCCTCCACTGGCCAACATCCTGGGTATGTTGGCGTGGATGATCAAGAGTGGTTAAATGTCGCCCTTAGCCCACCAGTAAATCTTCCTCGGGATAGTGAATCGTACTGGGTTTGGGATCTCCAAGCAGGGCAGACATCATCAGTAAAATCCCCACTCGGCCAATGTACATGGTGGCAATAATCACACATTGGCCCATGGTCGATAGCTGTGCCGTAATGCCGGTAGACAGGCCAACCGTGGCAAAGGCAGACACCGCCTCAAACATTAGATCAATAAACTTGATGCCCGGATCCGTCAGCGATAGCAAAATCGTCACCAGTACCACGGTCATGCCCGAGGCAACCACCACCCCCACGGCCTTCAGCACCCGCTTATCGGGAATTTCTCGCTGATAGGCCAGCACTTCATCTTCACCTTTGAGCACGGTGCGGGTGCAGTTGAGCAAAATACGCACCGTCGTGGTTTTGATGCCGCCCCCAGTGCTGCCGGGGCTAGCTCCAATAAACATTAACGCGATCGCAATAAACAAAGAACTCGTCCGCATCGAGCCAATATCAATGGAATTAAACCCGGCGGTACGCATAATCACCGACTGAAACCCCGCCTCTAGGAGCTTCATATTGAACGGCTCAGGTCCCAGGGTGGCCGGATTGAAAAATTCGACGGCAAAAAAGGCCAAAGTACCAACGGCGAGGAGGGCTAGAGACGTACTAGTGACGACTTTGAAATGGAGGGAAAATACCTGGTGTTTGCGTTTGCCGCGGATGCGATCGCGCAGCCAAATAAACAACTCCATAATCACCTGGTAGCCAATGCCCCCAATAATGACCAGAACCGCAATAATGCCACTGACCCAAGGCGATCGCGCATAGCCCACCAAGCTATCAGCAAATAAACTAAACCCCGCATTATTAAACGCACTAATGCTATGAAACAGCGATAGCCATAAACTTCGGCCAGAACCATAGTCCGCACTAAAGCGAGGCAGCAGCAAAAACGCACCGCTCAGCTCAAAAATCAGCGTCATCGCAATAATGGACTTAATCAACGACGCAGCCGACGACAACTCCGCCGTATCCAAAGACTGCTGAATCGCTAACCGATCTTTCAGACCCAATCGCCGCCCCAACAACAGCAACAGCAGCGTCGTTGCCGTCATATAGCCCAGCCCCCCCAGCTGAATCAATAGCAAAATAATCCCCTGACCTAAAGGAGAAAAATAAGACCCCGTATCCACCACAATCAGCCCCGTTACACAGACCGCCGATGTAGCCGTAAACAGCGCCACAATCGGGCTATTCCACTCACCTGTCGCCGTCGCCAAGGGCAACATTAGCAATAGTGTGCCAACGGCGATCACCGTCAAAAAGCCAACACACACAGTCCTTGAAACGGTCATTGATGATTTACTCGCCTAGGTCTAGCAGGGGATAGCTACAGTAGCCGTCCGTTTTCTTATCTTATGATGGGCGAAACCCATCACTAATAACGGGCCTTTGTTTACAAGCCATAACGCGCAATTTGGCTGCACATTTCGCCACCGCCTACTCCTTATAAACGTTGAAGCCTGAGGGGAGCAAACTC
Organism: Leptothoe kymatousa TAU-MAC 1615; assembly: GCF_018739865.1. Taxonomy (GTDB): domain Bacteria; phylum Cyanobacteriota; class Cyanobacteriia; order Phormidesmidales; family Phormidesmidaceae; genus Leptothoe; species Leptothoe kymatousa. Next base: position 27,934 of record NZ_JADOER010000016.1, read on the forward strand.
CACCCAGGCTTCAACGTTTTATGGATAGTCTGTGTAGCAGGTGCTAACCGACCAGTCTAGTTAGCAGATAAAACAGAGCGCGTTATCCCCTAACTACGGGCACAGCCTAATTTGCACAATCCACTAAACGAACAACAGCAGTAGCCGCATAGTTCCGCAGGGCGTCGCTATTGGGTACAAAGGCAGTCCCCGACTCATTTACGGGAGTCGCAATACCACAGTATGCCGACAGACTCGAAATCACAGGCGCGGCCCAATGCCCTTGGGTATCAGAGAACGTAAACGCCTGCTGAGTCGGAGTCAGCGCAGTGCCCTGGCCCAGACTACGCTTGCGATATTCAGCCGCCCGGCGCAGCACCGCCATCATTTCCGCCCGAGTCACCTCTTGGGCCGGGCGGAAGTTACCATCCTCATAACCACTCACAATGCCATTTTGGCTAGCAAACTGAATTTTTGCCGCACTCCAGCGATTGCTGGCCACATCAGAAAATGGGTTAGCCGTCACCTGGCTAGGTAGAGCCACAGAAATATTTTCCTGGGCATCCAAAGCCTCAATCACCATGGATACAAGCTGTTCACGGGTCAGAGAATTACGGGGACGGAACGTACCATCCTGAAAACCAGCAATAAAGCCAATTTCCACGGCCCGACTAATCTGATTCGCATAGACATCGTTAGTCACATCACGGAACGCAATGGTAGTAGGCGTTTCCGGCTCAGTGGTCGGGGGTTCAGTCACAATCGGACCACCACCTTCTACCAAGGAGGCTAACGTGGCATCGTTGGTCAGATATAAATGCCCCAACGCACGACCATCAAACGAACGACGGGTTAGGCGCCAGCCCGGATTGAGAAACACCTTAGTAAAGCCGTTACTAGCTTGACCAAACGTACGGCCTAGGCGAATCGGATCGGAACTACGAAAAGGATTGGTGGGAAAACTGCTGGGTCGCCCCACCAAAATATATTCGCCATCTTCTTCTTGCAGATCCAAGTTAAATCGGCTGCCCGCATCACCATCCCCCGCACGAATGGAGTAGCCGTTACTATCCGTGCTGCGGCCACAAATACCCGAGAAATCAAAATTGAGTAGCAGGGGCTCGATCTGGGTGGGGTTGGAGCCAGACTCGCTCCAACATAGCTGGGCATCACTTTTTTGTTCAATGATCATGAACTGGGGACGACCGAGCAAGCCGCCACCGGGGGCTGCCACCAGAACAAAGTCTTCCTGAGTTACTTCAACATTGTCAAAGGCTTGGGCATTCACACGGGGCGCTACCCCAAACAAAGTAAGTGTGGCTGCGGTAGCAGCAGCAAGAGCTAAACGTAGAGGTTTCATAGTGTGGTTCATTGAAATTTAACTATGAGCAGGACCTGATTTAGAGCCGTTACTAATCTAAAGGAGGATTGGCTAAAACCTGTGGGTTCTTAACAGTAGGTCCACCATTGGGGGCAATCAAGTTACCAAGGGGGGCGTCGTGGGTTAGGTAAACATGCCCCAGGGTACGTCCATCTAGGGACCGACGAGTCAAACGCCACCCAGAATTGAGGAAAATCTTAGTAAACCCATTGTTAGCCTGTCCAAAAGTCCGGCCTAAATAAATCGGTGAGGAACCGCGATAGGGATTGGCGGGAAAAGAACTGGGCCTGCCAATGAGCATATACTCACCGTCCTGTTCTTTAATTTCTAAATTGAAGCTGCTGCCCGCATCGCCATCCCCTGTGCGAATGGAGTAGCCATTGCTATCGGTGCTACGCCCGCAAATACCGGAAAAGTTGAAGTTCAAAAGCAATGGTTCAATTTGCACGGTGCTTGCTGCCAGCTCATTTATTGATTCATCAGCGGCTTCAGACCCATCGATGAATGGCACCTGATCGATTGATTCAGATTCGCCCCAACATTGTTGAGCATTGGTCTTTTGCTCAATAATCATGAACTGGGGTCGCCCTAACAAACCGCCCCCCGGAGCGGCAACGAGAACGAAATTTTCTTGGTCAACTTCAACATTGCCAAAGTCTTGGGCATTGGCGCGGGGCATGACTCCAAAGAAGGTCAGTGCAGCTGCCGCGGTAATAGCTAAACGTAGTGGTTGCATATGTAGGGTCGTTAAAACTGAACTATGAGCAGGACCTGATGTGAAGCGATTACTGATCTAAAAAATAGTTAGATCCGTCACATGGGGGTGAAATGCACGATATTTCAGTCAACGTCATCCCTGGGATCAGCAATGCCGCTTTGAATATTCCCTAATAATCCAAAACGTGCAACGTTACGGTGTTTTTATGGATAAAGCATGGTTTAAAAAGACCAGAAACAACAATCGGTCAACTGATGGGGCGACTTAAACCGACAGAAGCAGCTCCAGGGACTTGCCGCATGCGGGATGCATTTGACACGATAGAGATGTCTTTGAGCAGTCCCCAGTGCAACCGATGATTCAAGAAATAGCCCAGTGGATACAGCAATGTGCAAAGGCTCCGGTCGCTTTAGCAGTCGTCACAGCTTGTATCTCGACTTTTGTACATGGCTCTGGTGCCTACGCCCTCGATGAAGACGACCTGCAACGGCTGCTGGAGACAGGGGAATGCCCTGGCTGCAACCTACAAGGAGCCGATTTACGACGTTTGGATTTAACGGGTGTCAATTTAGAAGGTGCCAACCTCAAAAAGGCCAACCTGTTTTATACGGTTTTAGATGGCGCAAATTTATCGGGCACAAATTTACAGTCGGCAAATATGGCCTATGCCAGGGCCATCCCCTTGATCACCGACGCCATGGATGAGACGGGCGAGTCGGTCGTTATTCCGGCTCAGTTCATTGGGGCTAATCTGGCCAGCGCCTTGATGAACTATGCCGACTTTTCGGGCGCTGAAATGATGGAAGCTGATTTTGAAGAAGCCTATATTTTTAAGACACAGTTTGTGGGCTCTCAATTGCAGCGGACTAACTTTGAGATTACGTTTGTCCACGATGTTGATTTAACCGATGCTAATCTGTGCGGCTCTACTTATTGGGGCGGTAATGATTATCGACGGGCTTGTAATGTGCCGGTGAGTGATTTAGAGGAATAGCAGATGAGCCTGCCATTCCCCTTGGATTGAGAACCAATCTACTGCTTGACCTGCTTCAGCATTTCCACCAGCCTGTGGTGGGCGTCTTTGGCATCGGCTAAAGGACGCTCAAAGCTAACGCGCACAGGGGTGTTTTGACCGTCAACGGTCGCTTCTAAATTCATGCCATTGATATCAATGGATTTCATGGTGGCGGCGGTAGCTGACGTGGCATCGCCAAATTTTTGGGCATAGATCAGCACGGCATCCGCATGGTCATCATTCATGTGTTTGCAGATGCGATCGCTAACGGGAGGAGTGATTGCGTCAGCCATAGAATTTTCCTACAAAATTTCGTACACTACTGTTCTATAGCAAATATTCTCACGCATAGAATATTTGCTGATCAAATTGGCTTTCTATCTTAAAGCCTTGAAACATCCGGCCGTTGCTGAGCCTCAGACTTATTTCATCCGAGCAAACATGTGACCACTAACAGCAACCTCGGCAAAATTTTGACCCCAGTCGTATCATCACAGCCCCCCCAGGGTGAGCACCCTTGGCCCACGGGACATATCTTCCAAAGCCCCGGTGCCCACCTGACCTATCGTGTCATCGGACCCTGCTGCCAACTATTCGATCGCGAGCAGCTACCCTGGCCCTGCTGCCGTCTTCAATGGCGCGGCAAAGAACCCAGTTGGCGACGAATTGGTCGACGATTTATCGTCGATTTAGCCACCAAACGTCATCCATCCTATTGCGTAGAAATTGTCGGGCAAGGATATCGGGCCCAGCCCATTGTCATTACCCTATATACCGCCAAGCTATCCAACGAAATGCAACAGTGGTGGCACACCAAACAATATTATCTAAAGCAACATACGGCTAATGGCACGGCTAATACCGCCATGCTCGACAGCACCCCCCTCGAATCTCCACAATAGGCAAAATAATCTCGCCACCATCCCTAGAAATCCGGCAAAAGGATTGTTAAGATTTTCGTGTGATTCATATTGACGAACATCCTATGACCGTCGAAGTTCGTTTTTTACCTGATAACGTCACCGTTAGTGCCACACCAGGGGAACCCCTACTACAAGTTGCCGAACGCGCAGGCGTTAACATTCCCACGGGCTGCCTCATGGGCTCGTGCCATGCCTGCGAAGTGGAGATTGAAGGGCAAGAAGACACGATATGCGCCTGTATTTCCGCAGTCCCCGCAAATCAATCACCCTATGTGGTCAACCTATATGTTGACCCAACCTGGTAGGTATTACCGCACTATGGGCCCAAACCCTAGCTGTCTGCTGGCGGCAACTCCGACGCCGGTTAGTCCATAATGACTGCCTCATAGGGAATCACGCCCACTTTTTCACCCCCTAGGCAGCGAGCGGCGGCCCTAGATAAATCTAGAGAACGCTTCCCAATGTAAGGACCACGGTCATTAATGCGAACGACGACCGTACGGTTATTTTTGAGGTTACGCACCTGCAACACCGTGTCAAACGGGAGTGTCTTATGGGCCGCCGTCAAAGTATCTTGGTCAAAAATTTCGCCATTAGCCGTGAGTCGGCCATGGAAATACGGGCCATACCAAGACGCTAATCCGTCCAGCTCCTGCCCAGAGGGCTGTAATTGCTTCAACATCACCTGAATTTGGCCAGGATCTAAGGGAGTGGCCCCCATCGATTGGCGGAGCTGATCGCTCCAAGTGATGGCCGTCCATTCAGATCCTACGCCAGACGATTGCTCTAGAGCACCATCCTGATTAGTAAAGGTGAGCAGCACGTCTTGTCCGAGCTGAATCGCAGGCTCATCCTGATCTAAGACAGGGCGAATTGCATCAGGGTCAATAGCTTCAGCCCCCAGCATGGCTCCTAAAGACGCAATTAACGTCTCCGTGGCACTGATATCGGGCATATTACCCACGACAACACCTTGCTTTAGCAGTTGAAAGTTCGTCGTCGTTGGAGCCCCGGATTCAGGCCGCTCAGCATCAACACACTGGGCTAACTCTTCGCGCAATACCACTGGCGCAGACGTCTGCTTTTGCAGTTCCATCACGACAGGCTTGGACATCAGCGTTGAAACACTCGCTTTGCCTGAGCGCGCTGAAGCAGTATCGCTCTTTAGGCTGGCAGCAAAATCATCCTTTTTGGGAGCCGCACTTACCGTATCAGCCACAGCCACAGACGACACTAATGCTTGCACTTTAGTCGGCGCTTGAGTCGGCAACGTCAAAACCTGATCCAAGACGACCGCTACATCCGCAGCTACATCCGCCAAATTCAAAGGTTCAAGCTGCTGAAATGACCCTTGGGGCAAGAGGGTCCTCACCGCTGGCGCAGTAGTTACATTCACCGTTGCCTTGGGTGACTTAGGTGACGCCATAAAAGCATTTAATAAAGCCGCAGGAATATGTGGTGTTGATAAATGATTATTTTGGGTCAAACTTCCTTCTTGATAGGAGCTTGAAGGTACGGCTATTTCTAAAACCGGTACATTAAACATAAATGAACTGACAGGTGAACACTCTTACACTCTTACTAAGAAGCAACTTCAAAGCGAAAAATAAAACCGTAGTTTCAACATTTTTTGTTTTGATGTTCGCTTCTGCCAGATAAAGGAAATAACGCTAGTCTCTGGCCGAGACTTTGTATCTAAAATTACAATTCGATTAGTATACAGGTTGTTCTAACGCTTAATTCGGTCTGTCATTAACCCTTTAATTGCCGCCAACGATAATTAACTTACCCTTATCCTCTTCAAGAGATGACATGGCAAGTGATTGCCTGATTTTTTTAGAATTAAACATGGGAATAACTGATAAGAAAAACAAATATTTTTAGCCAAGGAAAAAGTTCGATAGGATACAGTATTTTCCCTGAAGTCTGAAAGTGAGACTTGTAACCTTGCTATGATCCATGACTCACTTCGCAGCAATTTAGTGTCCCATCTCCACGAATTAATTCGTGAGCGAGACCCTTACGTAAGTAGTCAAGGACATTACTATGCGCGCCACTATATCCATACTCAATTGAGCCAGTGGGGCACTCCAACCCAAATGCCGTTTACCTGTCGCGGGCAGGTGCACTACAACATTGGCCTCAATTTACCGGGTCAATCTGACCGGGCTCCGATTGTGATTGGCGCGCATTACGATACGGTGCCGGGTTGCCCAGGTGCAGACGATAATGCAACAGGTGTTGCAGTTTTACTAGAACTCGCTCGATATTTTGCAGCGCAGCCTCCCCAACGCCCCGTCTACTTAGTCGCTTTTGATCTGGAAGAATATGGGCTAATTGGGAGCCAAGCCTATGTGCAAACACAGATTGACCAGCCCATTCATCTGATGCTGTCCTTGGAAATGCTCGGTTACCGTGCAGCGAAAATCCCAGAACGTCCTAGCCAGAACTATCCAGTGGCCGCCTTAAAGTACATCTATCCAACAGATGGAGACTTTATTGCTCTGATCGGTAACTGGCAACTGGTGCCTACGCTCTGGCGATTACAACAGGAATTTAGAAAAACAGGGTTGCCGTGTGCATGGTTACCCATGGTCAATCGTGGCCAGCCCATACCCGCCACCCGCCGCAGCGACCATGCTCCGTTTTGGGATGCGGGGTACGATGCGATTCTTGTGACCGATACCGCAGAACTCCGCAACCCTCACTACCACAAGCGTACAGACACATTTGATACCCTCGACTTGAAATTTTTAACCCAGGTTTGTCAAGGCCTACAGCAGGGAATAGCGCAGCTATAGGAGCCGCAGTTGTTGATTTTCATCGTCCACGATCGCACTGTCGTGGGGCGTCATTTCTAGGGCATCAGCGGGGTGATCATGTTCTGCCAACAGTGTCTGAGCAGCCGTTAGCATTTCATCACTGAGTTCGGCCAAATCATTGCGGTTGGCCAAATAGGTCTGCAAGGCACTGATGGGGTCGCGGGTCTGGTCAGAGGTGAGTTCTGGTAAACGGGGTCGGGATAATTGACTCACAAGCTCTGGGTGAATGGTGTAGCTGTGGGCCGACGAGAGGCACTGGTGTAATGCAGCTTGGTCAATGTGCTCTACCTGGCCCGGAGTAAGTTTGTAAATCAGCCGCACAATCGCGTCATCAATTTTGGCCTTAGTCAAGGCCTTTTCCAGACACCCTTGGGGATTATCAGCCGTGGAGAGATCGATCTCTACGGTCTTAAAGGAACGCACCGGTAAGGGGCAAAACTCTACCACAGCAGCCCCCGGTTTCACATTGGCGAGGACAAACCCTTTCGTTTCTTTTTCTTCGCTAAAGTCCACCCGCTCGATACTACCGGGGTAGACGACCGGGGGCTGTTGACACAGAATTTGATGTTTGTGGACATGGCCTAAGGCAACATAGTCAAAGCAGGGACGGGCTAATAGCGCCATAGGCACGGTAAAGCCTTTGCCAACTGCTAAATATTTTTCTGCCCCATAGCGGGCGGTATCCGTCATCAGGTGAGCTAGCAAAATGCTGGGTATCCCTGGATCGAGACGTCGCACTTCCGCTTCTAGGGCTACCCGTAGACGTTCTAACATCAGTTCGCTCACAGTGCTGAGGGAAAGGCCTTCGGTTTCTGGCCGGGTCAACAACGTGGAATGGGTCAACCAGGGAAGCGTAATCACCTGCACCGGACCAGACGGGGTTTCGATGCAATGGGTGGCAAGGCTATCCCCCACAATGATGTCGGGCACTCCCAAGGTGCGATAGATACATAAGCTGGCGCCCCCCATGCCCTGGGCATGTTGGTCATGGTTACCCACCAAAAGCACAGTGGGGATATGGGCTTCTACCAACCGTTGAAACTGTTGGGCAAAGGCCTGTTGCACAATGGGCGGTGGCGTAGCGTCGGGGAAAGCGTCACCGCCAAACAGCACCAAGTCAACCGATTCACTGAGGGCCCGATCGATGCAGCGACTGAGGGTGGCAATAAAATCCTCAAGGCGAGTATTTAGGCCCGTGGTTGGGTTGATGTGTCCATGGCTAAAGCCACTACCCATGTGGATATCGGAAAGATGAAGTAGCTTAACCATGGCAGGCTGGAAACCAATTGCTGCTAGAAGATTTTACGGATCGAATGCTGAAAGGGATGCGATCGCTATCAGTATCTTTGTCCTAGTTTAGTCCGTCCAGACTCCATCGACCCAAAAACGACAGCGATATCACAGTTGTCCCATCGGTAACTTTTTCAAGATGGCATAAATTTTGCCAATTCCATCTGCAAAACGACGGAATATAACAACCCAGACAAATGCATCAAAGCCTTGTTGGATAAGGGATCCACACGATAGATGAAACCCTGCTGAAGCCACCTAAAATTGACCGATTGGCAAAGGCCTCAATGTATGGGTAGGTACTGCTATCAAGAAACCCCATGACTCCGGCGACATCAGTTCACCCAGGAACCACTGTTCACCCAGGAACCACAAGCCCCCGGACCCAACAGCCCGCTAAGGAGAGTTCTATCCTATGGGGGTCCCTATGGGGGTCCCTATGGGGGGCCAATAACTTACGGGAAGAGCCTGTCTATCAGACACCCCGAACGGACGTTCACACCTATGTCTATGCCCCTGGCGACAGCTGCAATGTGATTGACGCACAAGATGGCATCCACCTGTTGTGGTTGCGCCACATTCGCGTTAGTGAAGTCAGTTTACAGCCCACCTGCCATGGCAAGATACAGGTCAGTTACAAACAAGAACCCATCCTGCGTATGGTAGGGGTTAACGTCATCTGCACAGACGATGGCTGCTTTAACTTAGCCCACTGGCTCAACCGAGCTTAAGTTTTTGCCATAGAAGCAACGGATTGATGGGCCGCAAAGTATTGATCAATGTGGCGAAACAGCCGCTCAACATGGTCTGATGTCGTAAAGGGATTCAGCAGGACGGCCTTGAGCCATTTCTCTCCCCGATAGGTCGGCAACGAGAGAAACGTATTCCCTTGGGTCAACAGCCATTGCTGTAACTGAGCATTCCAAGTATCCCGCTGGTGTGGCCCCATGCCCGCAGGCTCGGCACGAAAACAAATCAGATTCATCTGGGGTTGACTGGCCAATGCCAGAAAGGGGCGGGCTTTTACCGCATCTGTAAAGGTTTTGGCCAGAGCATAATTGTGGTCAATAATGGCCCCATAGCCCTGCCGACCCAGATGCTGCATCGATAGCCACAGCTTGAGAATATCTGGGTGACGAGTGCCTTGCACCGTAAATTCTCCTAAATTGGGGCAGTCGTCATGATCGTGCATATAGGGGGCCAGCACCCGAAAATATTGGTGCAGCTGGTCAAATTTTCGAAACATGACCGTGGCACAGGTTTTAGCCACATACAGCCATTTTTGAGGATTAAAGGTAACCGAATCAGCCAACTCAATTCCTGCTAGCTGATGGCGCTGGACATCTGAAAACATCAGCGCACCACCATAGGCAGCATCGACATGAAACCACAGCTGATGTTGTTGGGCCACAGCCGCCATGGCAGAGATGGGATCAATGCTGCCTGTGACCGTAGTCCCGGCCGTGGCCACAATGGCAAAGGGGTGCTGTCCCTGGGCATGAGCTTGGTCTATCTTGCGTTGCAGATCGGCCACATCAATCTGAGAGTTTGGATTGGTGGCCACGGGAATAGCCGCCTGGGTCCCCAGTCCCATGACCATGGCAGCCTTTTGAAACGAGGTGTGGGCGACTTCCGACACAAAAAACACCGGGTGTTTATCGACGGGAACACCTGTTTTAAGGGCATTGAAAACAACGTTGCGGGCAACAATTAGAGCCTGTAAATTAGCCAAACTTCCGCCACTGACCAAGACGCCATTGGCGCTTGCACCTAAGCCAAAAAGCTGGGCGATGTGCCTGAGGACCTGGTGTTCTAATCGGGAGAACATGGGCGACATTTCCACACTCAACATATTATTATTGAGGGCCGCCACCACCATGTCCCCAATCACCGAGACGGTGGTGGGAATAGAGTCCATATGGCCGATATAGCCAGGATGGGCCGCATTCATAGAGTGGAGCAGCTGCGATCGCACGTCCCCCAATAGTCGGTCAACGTCTTGCGGAATCTCAGGAATCTCGGCCCATGGCTCGCGCTCTGCCGGCTGGGGCAGGGGAGAACGGTTTGCAGCCTGGGTCATTGTCTCTACCAAAAGATCGACCACCTGATGTAGGAGAGCTGCGATCGCAGCCTGATTTTCACCATCAGGCCGAATAAATGCCGTTGTTGGCAGGGCCGAAAAATCCACCGTTGCTCTAGATGATTAAAGTTGCCTTACTAGGGTAAAGCTTTGGGGCACTAATAGACCCACCGCACCCGGGGTCTGCCAGGACGCATACCTAAATGCACAAAACCTTTAGCCGCACCATAACCAATGCTGTAAGCAAATTGCCGATCACACCAGTCCTGCACCTCATGGACGCTGACACCCTTAATATAAAAATCCACCGCCCCCGTATCTGGAGCATCGTACAGATGTTCAGAACGTCTGGCACCACCAATTTGGGCATTCACCCCAGGCGGTCGATAGCCAGACGTAATTACCAACGGATTGCCACCAAAATAATCTCGACATCGTTCGAGAAATAAACAAATTTCATAGGCAGTTTGACATTGATAACCATAGAGAAATCGGCGTTCCTCCTGATACAGGGCAAACTCGCCATAGGTAATGTGGGGCGTAATCAACGTATCAAAGGGCATACCAGGGGTGAGGGCAGCCCCAACCGGCTGATGACCGGCCACATCGCGCTCAATCCGCTCTAGCCGTTCTTCTGGAGCATGGTCTCCCGCCTCTCCCGCTTCGTCATGATCGTCATCCCAATTGGGCATTGCCGAGGTCGCAGCCTGACAAAATAGATCGGCCTCCGCCAACCGACGGCGACGCAGCCCTTCCTCAACGGACGAGCCTGGATTGCGATATTTCACAAATTGAGCCGCCACCCAACGACTATCTTGCCAACGCTCCGGCGAATCACACACCCGCGTAATCGACTCAAAATTAGCCCCACCATAGAAACCAGAGCCCAAATTATAGGCAAAGCTATAAATGGCCCCCCGTTGATTACTACTCATGCGGCTCCAAGTGGGGATTTGCTCTAGGTACCCCCGACAAGACTGATCCACATGGTGAATTAAATACTCTTCCGCTTCATATTGGGTAATCGTATCCCCCTGCTGCACCTGAGTCCCATCGGGATACCGGGTCGTACCATAGCCAATCGTAGGCACATCCCAACCATGGAGAGGGTCTTCATAGGCCTGGGCCCGACCATCGGGTAGAGCCTGAGCATAGCCTTCAAATTCTTTAATCAGCTCAATGCCCGAACGAGGAATCTCCCCCAGCAAACCATCAGAGGGTCGCCCATGGCGGGGCACTTCCGGCGATACAGGCACTTCCGGCACTTCCGGCACACGGGGCATGCGGCCAGGGCGTTTAGGGACGGTGATCACACCCAAACTATCAACCCAGCGGCCACTTTGGCCATAAAACCCCACAACGTGGGAATTGGGAGGAACGCGAAGATCCGTAATATCGCCTTTTTGCTTACCAAAGATAAAACTGCGGCCAGCACTGGTGATAAATTCAACGGAGCCCACATAGCGACCGCCAGGCGCTGTCAGCCGAACATTGTCAATGGACTCCCCAGGGTTCAGCACCAAAACCTCCAGATCGGCCCCCTCTTCACCATGGGTGGGCAACTCAAAGTTAGACCAAACCATCTGAATTTGGTCGAGGTAGCGACCTAAGCGAATTCGCACTTCAATCGGAGTAGCGGCTTGGGCCAGGACGCGATCGCTAGCTCCAGGGGGCCAAGCAATATCCGAAAAATGTTGGCCCCCGGCACCACCGACCGTTACGCTACGCCACACCTGACCCTCGACCTGATTAGCAGTTTCCATAAGCATTTGCTCTATACGAGTAGTGGATGCCCTACGAGTAGGAGGTGCCCGCCGAAACTATCCGTTCCCACCAGGCCAAACCCTTGAAGCACATACTTATGCCTCAATGTCAAACGGTAGGATTTCGGAATAGAGCAAAATTGCTTGATGAATAGAAAGCGCTAAACCGGACAACGGCTGCAACCGAGCATAGTCATCCGAGAGAAGCTCAAGGCCAATACTATTGGTGGATGCCACATTCTGTTTTTTCGCTGCCGCGCCAACGTCCGGCCCGCTCATCTTCGCCAGAAGCCACTTTAGTCGTTAGGGGCTGATCACCAATACTGGAATAGCCTTGATCGTGCAGAGGGTTATACAAAACATTTTGAGCAAAGGTATAACGCCAAATATCTTTGTGGGTCCAATTGGCAAGGGGATTGATTTTTAACCGCCCATCTTGATCCAACTCCACAATAGGCATGGTGCTACGGTTGGTTGACTGATCGCGACGACGCCCCGTAATCCATCCCTGCACACATAAGTCTGCCAATGCCCGCTGCATCGGTTCCACCTTGGTGAGTTGATGAAACTGACTCACATCCCGCTCCCAGAGATAATCGCCATGGCGCGCAATAAAGTCTTCTCTGCTATCCGCCGCTTTGTATACATGCAGGTCTAGCTGATAGCGTGCTTTTGCGTTCTCCGCGGTGGCGAGGGTTTCGGGGAAAAGATGCAGCGTATCTAAAAAGATCACCGGCACCTTGGTCTGGAGCTCGCTATATAGCATGTGGGTAATGGCCCCCATGCTAAACGACGTCATTTGCACCAAGTTGGGCACCGTTGCGATCGCCCACGACAAAATTTCCTGGGGTGTAGCAGATTCAAACCGATTATTGAGTTCAACTAAATCTAGTTGAGTCGGGTCGAACGCAGTTGACTCAACGAAAGAGTGCGTATTGAATAATGGTGCTTCTACACAAGAAACCATAGATGTGATTGGGTTCCAGCCCATAAACGATCACTAGAAATCATCTTATCGCAAGAATCACACATAACCCACCGGGGAAATGTAGATTTATCCGACTGAGTTGGTAGCGTTAACCGTAACGTCACCAGATTGCCCCCTAGCGTAGGACAATAAACTTCATGAAAAAGCTCATTTTTTACACAAAACCAGGTTGTCACCTCTGCGAAGGGTTAGAAGAAAAACTGGCGAACCTTAGCCATTTGCCCATCGACCTCGAAATGAGAGACATTACCCAAAACCCAGCTTGGTTTGCAGAATATCAGTATGAAATTCCGGTACTATGTCGCCTAATCAAGCAGCCTGAGACATCTGAGCTAGAAAAAGAACAGCCCTTGCCCCGGCTATCGCCTCGGGCTCCCCTAAAGCAATTGGAGCAAATGCTCCATAACTATTTAGGCCCTTTCGAGACAAAATAACGGCATTCACCGATAGCCTGAACAAGGCCCTTTCGAGACAAAATAACGGCATCCACCGATAACCTGATCAAGGCCCTTTCGAGACAGAATAACAGCATCCACCGATAGCCTGATCAAGGCCCTTTCGAGACAAAATAACGGCATATATATACAGAGAGGATTCCATGACGCTGCGTGAGTTATTGGCACAGTTACCCACTGGATTAGTCCCTACCGTGAACCATCCAGCCTTAGAGCAACCAGTCACGGGTCTGTGTACCAATTCTCGGAATTGCCAGCCAGGAAATGTGTTTATTGGCATGCCCGGCACTCAGGTAGATGGTGGAGAATTTTGGCCCAGCGCCATGGAAAATGGCGCGATCGCAGCCATCATTTCCCCTAGCGCCCTCCACAATAAACCAGCCCCAAATCCGTCAGTTCTGCTTATCCCCACCAACGATATCCCAACCGTCTGTGGGGAATTAGCCGCCGCCTTTCATCACCATCCGGGGAAAACCCTGAAGCTGGTGGGGGTCACCGGCACCAACGGCAAAACCACCACCACACACATCATCGAGCATTTACTCAACAAGGCCGAACTGCCTACGGGGCTGCTAGGCACCCTCTACACTCGCTGGCCAGGGCACCAAGAAACCGCCATCCACACCACTCCATTTCCCGTAGATTTACAGCGAGAATTAGCCAAAGTAGCTGGGGCAGGATGTGGCCACGCCATTATGGAAGTTAGCTCCCATGCCCTGGCCCAAAAACGCGTATGGGGTTGCCCATTTGAAGTCGCAGTCTTCACCAACCTCACCCAGGATCACCTCGACTACCACAAGGATTTCGACGACTATTTTGAAGCCAAAGCCCTGCTCTTCAGTGCTGACTACTTAAAAGGCCGCGCCATTATTAACAGCAAGGATCCCTATGGCCAAAAACTAATCGAACGCCTCCCCAGGGAACGGGTTTGGAGCTATCACATTGATGACCCAGGGGCAGATCTCCATGCCACAGATGTCAGCTACAGCTCCACAGGCATGGCTGGCACCTTGGTCAGTCCCATGGGTAGTGCAGCCTTCACCTCACCCTTGGTGGGCCAGTTCAACCTGGAAAACCTACTGGCTGCCACGGGCGTTGCCCTCCAGCTAGGGGTGCCTTTACAGTCAGTAATCTCAGCACTGCAAGGATTTGGCGGAGTCCCCGGCCGCATGGAACGAGTCCAGGCTCACCCGCAGCAGGATATCAGCGTGATTGTGGACTATGCCCACACACCGGATAGCCTGGAAAATGCGCTGCGGGCCGCCCGCCCATTTATTAGTGGCAACCTGATCTGTGTGTTTGGCTGCGGCGGCGATCGAGACCGCACCAAACGACCCAAAATGGGCAAAATCGCCTACGAGCAAGCCGATCGCATCGTCATCACGTCCGATAATCCTCGTACCGAAAATCCAGAACAAATTTTGGCAGATGTGGTCGCCGGCATTGACGCAACGTTAGATAAGAATGCCGTCATTTGCGATCGCGCCATCGCCATCCAGCAAGCAGTCCTGTCAGCACAGCCCGGCGATGGCATTCTCATCGCCGGCAAAGGCCACGAAGACTACCAAATTCTCGGCACAGAGAAAATTCACTTTGATGATCGAGAACAGGCCAGACTAGCCCTAGCAAACCGTTTATCCGCCTAGTTAGAACAAGAGATCAAGGAATGCACTCAGTGCTATCACGGAAATTTAAGTGGGAATACCCATTTATCCCTGTAACTTCTTGATTAATCTAGACAGATAAATATTACAAATTCGCCTTGGGCGCGTTTAAGAACAACTATGGACGCCTCTCGAGTTAGATCATCTGCATTAATCTCGCCCCATGCTTTACGTGCATCAGCGACGCAATCATCCACCTCAGAGATTACGCCTCAGTTCTTAAAAACCGCTGCCCAAGAACTGAACAATCCAATTACAACCATTAAAACAGCGCTCACACTGCTTAATTCGTCTAACCTAAAACCGCAGCAGCGCCAGCGATATTTGGACATGATTGGTCAAGCGTGCGATCGCCAAAGCACCCTGATTAACCATGCCTTTGATTTACTCGAACTACAGCTAACCACCGAAAAAAATACTCTGGAGCAAGTACAGCTTTGGGATCTAGTACCGGGTGTTGTCAGCACATATCAGCCCCTAGCCCAGGAAAATAACATTCTATTGGCTTACACAGTGGCCAAAGATTTACCCCCAGTGTTCGCCATTGAATCCTATCTAAAGCAAGTTTTAGTCGGGTTACTGGCTAATAGCATTCAGTTTGTAAAAAGTGATGGCCGCATTTGGGTCAAAGCCCATCCCCATGGAGAAGACAAAGTTGCCCTTGTGATCCAGGACGATGGTCGCGGCATTGAACCTTCGGCCCTATCTCAGGTATTCAATCCGTTTTATCGACATATGTCCGACGGCAATGGATTGGGATTAACTCTAGTCCAGCAATGGTTGGCCCACTGTGGAGCATCCATTTCGGTCAGTAGCACCCCCGGAGAAGGGACCGCTTTCACTATTTTGCTGTCCGCCGCCTCAGCCTAAACAACGCCAATTAATCTACTTAAGGGCGCTATGATATGCCCAGAGCTAGGTCTAGCTCTGGAAATTGCGCCTAGAAATCGCTGTGATAGAGAGCGTCCGCATTCAAAATTTTCGCTGTCTTCGGGATGTCACCCTGGAACTAGGACCGTTTACGGTATTTGTGGGTCCTAATGCTTCGGGGAAAAGTGCGATCGCAGATGCTCTAACCTACTCTCGACAAGATTTATTAATTCCTGGAGAGAATTTTATTGGAAATTTAGACGACCCTCGTTATTCGGAAGAAAAATATAGAGATATTCTGCAAAAAAGTCATTTTTGGCAAGGTAAAGAACGTCCTATCTGGGAGAAGGATGATAAGACGTCTCATGATCCCGCTAAAATTTTGACTGGACAAAGATGTAAGTATTCATTTTTATTGAGTACATTACGAGCATTGCACGAGGCCAATGAAGAATGGCAGCTTGACTCAACGGGAAGCAACTTAGCCAATGTCTTCGATACTCTTTCAAGAAAGGACCAAGAGAGATACGTTGATACGTTTACCCATTTAGTCCCAATGTACTCTGATGTTAAAGTCAGAGCCAAAGAGGGTAGTACTCGCTTGCAATTTTTAGACCGCTGGCAGGAAGATTTTTGGTACGAACCAGATCAAGTTTCAGATGGCACTATGCTTACCGCGGCCCTGGTTAGCTTGTCTTTTCAAAAAGAATCACCAATGCTAGCTGTGATCGAAGACCCTGATCATGGCCTACACCCTTATTTACAAAGGCATGTGGTTGAAATGCTCAAAAAACTGAGTAAGGGAGAGCTAGGCAGTCAACCCATTCAAATTATTTGTACCACACACTCACAATCTTTCTTAAACTGCCTAAAACCAGAGGAAGTGCGATTTATTCGCCGTAGCCGTGAAACTGGCGAAACCGAAATCCAAAAAGCTCCCATAGATAACCCTAACTGGCAAAAAGTTTATGACCAATTTCAAAATTCCTTAGGAGGTATGTGGATGACTGGCACTCTTGGTGGAGTGCCTGGAATTTAGATATGACCTCAGTTTGTATGGTGGTCCATGCAGAAGGCCCCGGAGATCTAGGAACAACGCCTTGGGATTTATCACCCAAAGATTCACTCCAGCCAGATGATTTGGGCCCAGCTCACATTATTGTGCAGCGGATTTTGACTGAAGGCGCTCAAATTCCTGCCGCTGCAATTGATTTTGTCGAACCCCTACGCACCAAAACCGGGGCTCGTGCCCAGGGGAGCCAACTACTAAAGCCGAGCACTCTCGACGAAATTCTTGCAGGATGGCTATTAGCCCCTCCATTAATCGTTTTACTTGTAGACAGTGATGATCAGCCACCAGCGGAACGCGCTGCAATTTTAGAAGAAGCCCTGAAGAGAAATTTATTGAGAGGGGCAGTTGGCGTTGCTGTCAAAGAATTTGAATCTTGGTTGATAGCAGATGCTCAAGCTATTAGCCAGGTAATTGGCAAAGTTGAGAATACTTGCCAAGCCCCTGAAAATTTAGCCTGTCGTGCAGCGAAGCAAAACTTACAAAAATGGAGTAAGGACATTGCACAACCATCCCGACAGTTAGTTGATATTCGACGAAAACTGGCTAATGTAATGAGCTTAGATGTCGTAGCTAATATTTGCCCTTCTTTCAAAGCCTTCCGCCAAGCCTTACTAGAGCTTGATACTCAAAAAACTAAGACCCAATAACTGAGATTTACTCCGACTCTGCTGGCGATAGGGTTTCGATCAGTAATTGGGCCTGCTGTTGCTTTTCTTGCAAAAAGTTATCGCACTTTTTGAGTTCAGTCACCGCTTTTTCAAATTGCTGAAAAATTTCGGCCAGGGGCAAGTCCCCCGTTTCTAACTCAGCAATGATAGTTTCAACCTGGTCAACGGAGGCCTCATAGTTCCAGTTGTCAGCAGTTTTTTTAGCTTTGGGCATCGTATTTTTTTAATCGTAGTGGGGGCATATGTGATTAAAGCTGTAGATTTAATTCTCCAAATTAATCACCTCTGCAGCAATTCGGCCCTGAGCCAACTGAATCGATATGGCATCACCGGGAGCCACATCATCTGTCGTGGTAACCAGATTGCCAGACGATTCTCTAACCAAGGCATAGCCCCGGCGTAAGACCGCTTCGGGATCTAAAGTAGCTAGTTTTTCACTGAGTAACTGATGGCGATGTTGGGCGGCTTGCAAATGTTGGGCTACAACTTTTAGCAACCGTTGTCTGCGCCAGTTCTGTTCCTGACAGGCTTGGTTGAGCTGACGCTCAGGCTGTAGGCGCTGCAATCTTCGCGCCAGTTGCTCAAGGCCGGTTTTATGTTGATATAACTGCCCCCCTGTTACTTGGGCCAGACGCTGCAGTAGCTGGATCTGATAATTACGCAAATCGTGAAGGGCTGGGACAATTTGCTCAGCGGCGGCTGTCGGCGTATGGGCACAAACATCGGCCACTAGATCGGCCAGGGATTCATCTCGTTCGTGCCCAATACCGGTAACAACAGGAATAGGGCAGGTTGCGATCGCCCTTACCACCCGCTCATCATCAAAACACACCAAATCTTCAACCGCACCACCCCCACGCCCTAGCAGTAAGACCTCAGCTCTACCATCCTCAGCCACCCGATCAATCGCTTTCACAATCGATTTGGGTGCCTGCTCTCCTTGGACAATGGCGGGGGACAAAAGCACCTGCAAACCTGGATGCCGTTGAGTCAGCGTTTCTTGAATATCTCCCCAGGCCGCTGCTTGATGAGAGGTGACAACCGCAATACACCTTGGGAAAAGCGGCAGCGGACGTTTACGATCCTCATCAAATAGCCCCTCGCTCGCTAGCCGATTACGCAATTGACGATAGCGCAATGCCTGGAGCCCAGCTCCGGCGGGTAGCACCTGCCAAGTTGTGAGCTGATAACTGCCCCGCTTAGGGTAAAGCTTCAACTGCCCCAACACGACAACTTGCTCACCTACGGTTGGCACAACATTGAGCTTAGGTAGCTGACTACGCCAAACCACTGCATTGAGGGTGGCAGATCCATCGGGTTCCTGCAGCGAAAAGAAACAACCGCTGCTATGGTTACGGGCACTTGAAACCTCGCCGATGATCCAAATATTGCGCAGGTTTTCATCACCTTCCAATAGGAGTTGAATATACTCAGTTACCCCAGCCACACTGACTGCTTTGAAGTCTAAAGTATCCGCCACCATATATATAGATTGCTATTCCGAAGGGATGGCTAACTGAGCGCATATCGCTACAATCACCTGTCTACCTTTACCCTATTACTCTGTATGAACTAATGCGAATATTCCTGCTAACTATCGCAAAACTAACTGAAACACTCCCAATTTTATAGTACATTTGTATGAGTGATGATTATAATCTCAAAGTCAGGTTAAGGCTATTCATCACCCATTCGGTTTTGCCCCCAGCAACATAGTTTGCTCCCACATTGTGAACGTATAATTGGCTGAATTCAGCCACACTAATCTCAACTCTTAGGCAGCATGGCAAAAACATCCACTGAGAACAACGAGCGCAAAAAAGCCCTGGATATGGTGCTCAATCAGATTGAGCGCAACTTCGGCAAAGGTACCATCATGCGCCTCGGAGATGCGCAGCGGATGAAAGTCGAAACCATCCCCACGGGAGCGATGACCCTGGATTTAGCGCTAGGTGGTGGCATCCCCAAAGGACGTATTGTTGAAATTTATGGCCCTGAAAGTTCGGGTAAAACGACCCTGGCTCTGCATGCGATCGCGGAAGTCCAAAAACAAGGTGGCGTAGCCGCATTTGTCGATGCAGAACATGCCCTAGACCCTGTCTACTCAGCAGCGTTGGGTGTCAATATTAATGACCTATTAGTGTCTCAGCCCGATACCGGTGAAGCCGCTTTAGAAATTGTTGACCAACTCGTCAGGTCATCCGCAATTGATATCGTCGTTATCGACTCTGTTGCGGCTCTAGTCCCCAGAGCTGAAATCGAAGGAGAAATGGGTGATTCCCATGTGGGCCTCCAAGCTCGTCTAATGAGTCAGGCCCTACGAAAAATCACCGGTAATATCGGCAAATCTGGCTGTACGGTAATTTTTCTAAATCAGCTACGTCTCAAAATTGGTGTCACCTACGGTAATCCTGAAACCACCAGTGGGGGCAATGCCCTGAAATTTTATGCATCGGTTCGCTTAGATATCCGACGCATTCAAACGCTCAAAAAGGGCAATGAGCAGTTTGGAATTCGGGCCAAAGTAAAGGTAGCCAAAAATAAGATTGCCCCACCCTTCAGAATTGCTGAGTTTGACATTATTTTTGGTGAAGGAATTTCCACCTTAGGCTGCATTGTAGACCTGGCAGAAGAGCAGAATATTCTTACTCGTAAGGGTGCCTGGTATAGCTACAAAGGAGATAACATCAGCCAAGGGCGAGATAATGCCATTCGCTATCTGATGGACAATCCTGAAATTACCGTTGATATTGAACAGCAGCTACGCATAGCGCTAGACATTAATGGCGATGAGGCGACGGCTTCTCCAGAAGCAAAAACTGAACCTGTTGCAGAGGAAGAACCGGCCAGTAAGGCTAAAACACCGAGAAAAGCGAAAGAAAAAGCCTAGGAAAATAAGAGGACTGCACGTAACGTTTGGAGCACTCGTTTCCTAAGTTTTCTGCACACTTTTAGGTGTCAGGGAGAATCAGTGCAGCGTCCTCTTATCCTCTGTACCTTCAGACGCATGCTCAGGGATATCAACTGAGCCCGATTCGGTTGTACAAGTAAAGAAGTTAAATAAAGAGCTGCCGATACGGATGCGATCTCCATCACGTAGCGCATATACCCGTTTTAACTTGTCCCCATTCACATAAGTGCCATTCGTACTTTCTAAATCGGACAGAATGAAGCATTCTTGTTCCGCACTATACTGCAATGCCGCGTGACATCGAGACAACCGCTTATCAGGCATGGCAATATCCGACTGACGAGGATCGCGACCTAGCGTCCAGAGTCCATCCACGGAGTTAAAGCGCTTAGACTTCCCAGTCGCCAGATTACTAATGATATATACCTGCTGATCGCAAACCATACCCTGAATGTAGGTCGCTACTTTCAGCGGAGCATTAGCATCAAGCGCCATCATGCTGTCTAGCAACTCACGATCATGCTCATACAGCTTAGAAAATGCTTGAAATATGCCTAGCTTAGATGATGGGGAGTCGATTTCGTCTTCACCAGAAAGCATCATACGATACTCCGCTAGGTCGTGTGGATAAGCCATAAAAATGGTCAAATAGAATGCTTAGTCAGAACCTTGTTGAATTGCGTGACGATAACAGATTTAAATAAATAGATTTATAGTTCTAGTATTCGTCAAGACCTACGTAATATGGGACATCTTATGTTTTTCCTATAAAACCTTGAATTTGATCGGATAGATTATGAAAAGACCGTTAATTATCCGGATTAATCGTTCTGATAGGATGCAAATGCTCAATAGCTAAGATGACATTTCGAAGGTAGTCATCTTAGCGATCAATATTAATAATCAGTACCACCAAAGTGGCAGTCCACTTGGTGACCGACAACAACTACACAACGCATTCCCACTAGAAAACCGGCCTGGCTAATCCTCAGAATACTTCTCTCAAGGAGAGTGCAATAACTTGCAGTATTCCCTGAGCCGTTTATGCCCTAAATCAGCAACGGCAGAAAATCCTGCCACGTAGCAAAACCTTGACGATCATCAGGTTAGAAACTCAATCAGTTCGCGATTGACGCTATTCGGCGCTTCTTGCTGAATCCAATGCCCACAGTCGGGTATTGAACGCTTAATCACACAGTCCCCAGATAATCCCTGCACTCCTGGGATCGCCGAAGGGAGCAACACATCATCTTCCCCCCACATAATCAGGGTAGGGAGAACTGACTGCCCTAAGCGAGCATTTCCCAACCAACTGCCCAACCAATCGTTCAAATTCAAGCAATGACGAACATGCTGCAAGACCGCAGGCACAACACCAGGCTTTTGCAGTGCCGCACGATAAAGTTCAGCGTTGGCACGAGTAAAAGGGCTCTTACGTACTGCCTGTTGCTGAAATAAATATGTCAGCAAAGACGGCAAGTTATCCTTAATTAACCACTGGGGCACTCCCGGTGTTTGCAATGCCAATAAATGCCAGTTGTTTTGCAAATACCCCCAACCATTGGATAAACCATTACTTAAAACCGCTTGCCAGCGCTGAGGGGTGCTGAGCACAGCCAGCTTATCAACGCTAGCAGGAAAGCGACGAGCGAGATGCCAAGCAATACTCCCGCCCCAATCATGACCAACGATATGGGCCTTTTCATAGCCCAATCCCTGGATCAGAGCACAAATATCAGAACTCAGCGTGTCTAAGTCATAGCCATTATGGGGTTTATCAGAATCGTTGTAGCCGCGTAGATCTGGTACAACAACCTTAAAATGACGAGATAAATAGGGGAGCTGATAGCGCCAGGAATACCAAAATTCAAACAGGCCATGGAGCAAAATCACAAGCTTCCCTTTGCCCTGGGTCACATAATGCAGCTTTACCGAATTAGCTTTTACGTACTTATGTTCCCAACTCAAAGCTACGGCTCCAACACAAAAACAGATCCGTGACTGCTAGATGAGTCACGGATTTGCCTATAGAATACATGGCTATCGCCCAAGCTCAGCTAACGTTAGCTACGCGGAACGATATGCGACCTGATACTCAACAGGCTGAATGCGATACTTGACCAAATTCGCTAACTCCTGAAGCTGATTAATTGCTTCAGCGCCTTCCAACTTCATCAGCTCTCGATCATCACGCATTTCCGTCCAAGTAATGCCATAGTCAGACACTAAGAAACGGATAAGATGATCATTCCCAAGACTGACCATAAATGAAGCACTATTGAGCTGATCACCGCAGGTATAACACGACGCTAAATAGCCTTGATTTTCAAGGACAATGGCTAGCGCTTTTAGGTTAAGGACCAAATCTTTTACGAATTGGCGGTGCTGCTCTGCAAGTCGAACAAACATTTGCGTTCTCCTTCCCACCGGTCACATTGTAAGGTTGAATCTTAAATCTTGCTTAATATTTTTTATAAACTATTTGATTAGCTTTCCTTAACTTCCAATTGTGGGTGCCGTAATTCAGGCCAAAACAATTGAGTATTTATTGATTTTTTTAACTGCATCATAATAGCGAAGCTGATACAGACCCACACCTAGCAATAATTTCAAATGCTGTTGGTATGTGAGCTTCTCTAAAAGTACCCAGCGACGCTGATACACCCACAAAAGGATCACAAAGGTCCTGAATTATCAACCTATCTGTAAAGAATAGTATCAAAAACTCAGACTACTTCAGGTAAGATGCGCGACGTTTTTAGTCATTAAACTATGACATTAGCCACACAATAACTACCTTAGGCTTATCTGTCTAGGGATAAGGTCTCCTTTGTAACGGTTTCTCCAAAAATAGTAGTTTTTACGGATTACCTTTATAAATATTGTGGAATTATTCAACCAAGGTCCACCAACCTACCGCCGGGCCAATAAATCGCACTGTTACCCAAAACAGTACCATCAAGGCAATACCCAACCATGCGCCACGGGTTGTCCAAGTGACGAAAGCTTCAGATTGCTGTTTAGTAATTGGCAGCCAGGGCAAAATGCGTTCAGGCTGTCCATAGTCGTCACCTAGCTTTGACTGCCGTCGCTTTGCCTCTCCCATAATTTGAACCAGTTTTGTAGTGCAGGAATAATTATAGCGCTTGATTCATAGGCGCTAACCAGTTGGGATCTAGATAATTACTATGGGTAATGGGATTTAGGGTTT
The DNA here is from genome assembly GCF_018739865.1 of Leptothoe kymatousa TAU-MAC 1615. Lineage (GTDB taxonomy): Bacteria > Cyanobacteriota > Cyanobacteriia > Phormidesmidales > Phormidesmidaceae > Leptothoe > Leptothoe kymatousa. Next base: position 51,744 of record NZ_JADOER010000016.1, read on the forward strand.
CCAGAATAGTACGGCCATAGCTGCGATGGTTGATGCGATTATCTAACAAGGCCACTTTTCCTTGCCTAGCACTGATGGGCGCGATCGCAAGCTGTAGTGTTTGCAACGCCGCCGGCAATAGAAATAACCGAAACCAATCTTGGCGCCGTCGCTTGTAATAGGCAACTTGTCCAGCCACCAAAGGATTTTCCAAGGACGGAATCGGTAACGTCGTCACAATCAGCAAGCCTGGCGGCGGACAACGTAACCGATAGTCTTGCCAAAATTCCCAACCAGCCACCAAAATTCCATTTTCAGCCAGCTCCGAACGCTCTACCTGGACCCGCGATCCATATTCCGCCGCTAAAATTGAACCGATTTGGGCCTTTAAGGGATTATCTCCCACCAAAATCACCGTGGGCTGGTGTCGGGTTTCTGGCAGCTGCAACAATCCACGAATTTCCTGCAAAACAGCATTAGAAAACTCATGGCTGTTGGGCATCGGCAACCGGTCGGGAGAATATAGCAAAATGCCATCTTGATGGCGATCAGGGGTAAACCGAAGACAGGTCAGGTCCTCTAAACCGAGACGTTGACGATAATTTTCTGCTCGAGGATCCTCATCCACAGCAGCCCCAATTAAAACTACTGGTTGCCGCTGCCAAATGGGCCCCATCATCTCTGCCAAATTTACCGGCACACATTGCAACGTCACCTGACCAGAGTCTCGGTTGAGCTGCAACCAGGCCAGGCCATCATCTTGCTCTAAAAATTGTTGCCGAAACTGCTGCCACACATGGGGCAAAGCCTCTAAGCCTAATGGGGTCTCAGCCAGCAAATCATAGAGCTGAGACAGTAAGTCACGCTCTTCGGCATCGGCAAGGTAACAGCTATAGGGATTGTCAGGATGCTGAAATGCTAAATGGGTCAGACGCACTCGCAAATCCCGAATGGATGCTTGGTGCGATGGATAGGCCAACCCTAACTGGTGCCAATCTTCATCCTCCAAGCTACAGGTCAGCTCATGGCGCACCCAATCCACCATGGCATCCAAACCATCGATAATAGTCACGATATCCCTCGGGAAAGCGTGACCACTGCCACCGTATCCGTGCCCTTGACCTGTGGCCTGCAGCTGGGCAGATAGCCAGGCCTCGGGGGTAGTAATTAAAAGCCCTTGAAACGTTTCACTCGGCCAGTGATCACCCACATGAACAGACTTAATCGTCGGTACTGTCTGCAACAGCGTGGGGATCTCATTTTGTACCAACTGTTGATGAATAGCCTGGGGCAGCACTAACACGATAGGCCCAGGCCATACTAGCGCCGGCATCAGATAGCTCAAACGATAGCGCCCTCGATAGGCAGCAGTGCTACCGGTTTGTAGCAAAGCACTACGCCCCAAACGCAAAGCCCTAGCCACCAACCTTGCCATGGTCAAATGATGGGGCCACTGACTAGCCCCTTGATGGCGTAGAAATTGTCGAAGTAGTTGGTGAACCTCTGCTTCAATCACGTTTACGGTGACTCTCGTTAGCTGTATTTCATTGTGACATACTCCCTTGGGGGAGGCAGTCTATGGCTGACAATCCCAGATCCCCACTCATTATTGCACTCTGATTCTTACTGACCCTAGAGTCGTTCCCACCTATGAATACCCCAACCTCAGACAAGGCGATCACCATTGGCATTGTGGGCTTAGGCCTCATCGGTGGATGTTTAGCGTTAGACCTACAGCAATTGGGCTATCGAGTATATGGAGTAACTCGCCGTGAAGCCACGGCTCAAACGGCACTAGAGCAAGGATTCGTTACCCGCGCGAGCTGCGATTTAGCGCTGATGGGGCAAACAGATGTCGTGTTCGTATGCACGCCCATGGCCGCTATTGTGCCCACAGTAGGACAGCTAGCCCAGCATTTATCTACCTCCACAGTGGTCACAGATGTCGGCTCGGTTAAGGCGGAAATTGTGGCAGCAGCAACTGCACTCTGGCCAAACTTTGTGGGGGGACATCCCATGGCAGGCAAAGCCGAGGCTGGTCTAGCAGCCGCTGAACCCGGCTTGTTTGACCACCGCCCCTATGTTGTGACGCCCATTAAAACCACGCGCCTCCAGGCCCTCGCCCAAATAAAACAGATCGCCACACAGCTCAACGCCCGGCTGTATACCGCCAGCCCAACAGAGCATGATCATGCCGTAGCCGCCATTTCCCATCTACCCGTAATGGTGAGCGCAAGTTTGCTCCACACCTGCTTCAACGAAGACAATGAACTCATTAAAACCTTGGCTCAGAATCTAGCTAGCAGTGGTTTTTGCGATACCAGCCGAGTCGGAGGTGGCAATCCAGACCTAGGCACCATGATGGCTCAGTACAACCGCACGGCATTGCTAAAAACCCTGCAAAGATATCGTCATCAGTTAGACGACATCACCCAAATAATTGAAAAAGAAGACTGGGACACGCTCAACCAACATCTAAGCCGCAGCCAGCAAGAACGCCCCCACTACCTGTGATGCGTCACCTGCCGACACTGAAAATAACCATAAAAAATGGCGATTACATAAATTCCAATTTTGCCGGACTCACTCCGAGGGAGACGTTGCACCAAGGACTCCGCTCAGTCTTCTATGGCTAGTTGTGAAAACGATGAATTTAATTGATTTCGCGTTCCTAAGCGGCAGGTTGCTTGCCTTCCGCTTCTGCCATAATGACTGGCTCTTGGTACAGGATGGCCGTAAAGGTCACCGTGGAGCCTAGACCTTCACCCATGCTAATAAACTGCACCTTGCCTCCCATGGCCTCAATCAGCCTCTGGGAAATTGCTAATCCTAGGCCGGTGCCACCATATTGACGAGTGCGCTCACCATCGACCTGACTAAAGGTCTGGAAGAGACGATTTTGCTTTTCCAAGGAAACACCAATCCCAGTATCCTCAACGCTGATTTTGATATGTCCGGGCCATTTCCGCCCTTGGAAGCGCACTTCTTGAGTCTTCACTTCAGCACTGACGGTCACGCCGCCCTCAGGGGTAAATTTGATGGCATTCCCGATGAGATTGAGCAAGACCTGCAAAATACGCTGATAGTTGCCATAGAGCTTGATCTCATCCAAAGTGGCAGGCAGCTTCATGTCAAAATACAGCCCGCGCTGTTCTGCCTGCGGACGCGTAAAATTCTCCACATCACAAAACAGCTCTTGCAGGCTAATGGCACTCAGATCGATTTCCATTTTGCCTGCTTCAATCTTGGCGATGTCCAAAACATCGTTAATTAGATTGAGCAGATGGAGCGCCGACTTATGAGCTTCTTCGATAAATTCTTCCTGCTCTTCTGGATCATCGGCCATGCCATCCAGCACCAGTCGCAAAAAGCCAATCATGCCATTGAGGGGCGTTCTCAACTCGTGGGATGTATTAGCTAAAAATTCACTTTTTAGGCGGGATGCTTCTTCCGCATATCGTCTCGCTTCTTCTAGCTCATCATTTTTATCGATGAGCTTTTCATTGGCCTTTTGGAGATCGTCCGCCAGGGTACGACTGGCTTGAAATAGTTTGGCATGGGCAATGGCCGTGCCCACCTGATCGGTTAATTCACTGACCAACTCGATTTCCAAAGGATGCCAGGGGCGGTCGGGGGGCATCTGCAACAGCAAGACACTGTTAGGCTCGTCGCGGTAGCAAGTGGCAACCGTTAGAACTGTGTAAGGGCCGGCATCGGTATCTTTCCGATCAAAGTCGGATAGCACTGGCTTGAGGGTATGGATGGTACAGCGAAAGTCGTTTTTGTTGGATAGTTCAAACGTCTGCCCCAAACAAGGTTCCAGCGTGGGCTGGTAAAACTCGGCCACGACATCTAGTGTCTGCATCGCCACCGAATAATCACAGACCAAACAGCGATGTAAATCGAGCAGGGAACCGAGACCATCTACGGTTTGCTGCCAGATGGTTTCTAAATCAAGCGTTTTACGAATATTGGACGCGATACTAGTGAGGACACCGTGGTAATTCGAAAGATTGGCCAGTAGGCCCGCTTGGGCATTCGCAGCCGGATCCGCCACCACACCCATGGTGTGCAAATGTAACGGCATCATCACCGATCCTGCCCCCGACAAGACGGAGCCCTTTCCCCTCAGGTACTGCTGACCCGATTCATCGATGTCCTCAGCTACGCTCAGACTAAAGTCGAGGCCAACGGGATGGGGGCCGCAGCGAGCGACACACTGAAACTGCTGAGGTTGACCATCTGCCAGAACTTGGTTAACTCGCTGTAGATAGGGAACAGTAGCAACAGGCCCAAGCAACTTAGTAATGGATTCATGGAGATAGCGATCGGACTCACCTGGAATCGTTTGAGGCCAATGAATCGAAACAATTCGACCGCTAGGATCATGAATAATTTCTAGGGACAAATTATCAACTGTAGCGGGAACGACCATAGGCTCTGAGTCAGCTGTCAATTGCGATCGCATAATCCGGAAGAAATTATGGGCCCTGTCTCTACTGCTTACGAGTTTGCCCTGTCTAGATCAGAAACATCTACACCGATCTTGATTCACATGCAGCCCTATGGCCTAAGTTTTCTAGCCACGAAAGACTAATTTTCAACAATTTAGGCAAACTAAAAAATTTTGGTCACACCAAAATTTTTCATGGGTAAGACCCCACATGTCTCTTTCATCTTGTCACGGGATTTCTCAATGGTCATCCCTTAGTCCAATTTTTAATCAACACACACCCAAGGGGAAGCACTACTGACTAAATAAGATACAAACAAGGCATGGCTTTTTACGATGACTGCAAATAATCCTTTCGCTCCACGGATAGGCAAAGTATTGAAATGAAGCATTAAGATAAGCTAAGCGCTTCTATGATGACCCCTCCGGATTTTCCTTTCCATGACCGACGCACCCGTTTCTCGCATCCGCAATTTTTCGATTATTGCCCATATCGATCATGGAAAGTCGACCCTGGCCGATCGGTTACTGCAGCAAACGAAAACCATCAGTGAACGGGATATGAAAGCCCAGGTCCTGGATACCATGGACCTGGAACGGGAACGGGGCATCACCATTAAGCTCCAGGCCGCTCGCATGAACTATCAAGGTGAGGATGGCGAGCAGTATGTGCTAAATCTGATTGATACGCCTGGGCATGTGGACTTTTCCTACGAAGTCTCGCGAGCACTGGCCGCTTGCGAAGGGGCGCTGCTAGTCGTGGATGCCTCCCAGGGTGTAGAAGCACAAACCCTAGCCAATGTTTACTTGGCACTGGAAAACGATTTAGAAATTATCCCGGTTTTAAATAAGGTGGATTTGCCCGGTGCCGATCCAGAACGGGTAAAGCAGGAAATCGAAACTATTGTGGGCCTCGATTGCAGCAACGCCATTGAGGCATCTGCCAAAGCCGGTATTGGCATTGAGGACATCCTCGAATCTATTGTCGAGACAGTGCCCGAACCGGAAGACAATACGAAAAAACCGCTACGTGCCCTGATTTTTGATAGCTATTACGACAGCTATCGTGGAGTGATTGTCTATTTCCGAGTGGTAGATGGCACCTTAAGCCGCCGCGATCGCATTCGGCTGATGGCCTCCGGCAAAGAATATGAAATCGATGAACTTGGCGTCCTATCCCCCCACCAGGTAGAAGTCGACGAACTCCACGCTGGCGAAGTGGGGTATATTTCTGCATCCATCAAAGCCGTAGCCGATGCCCGAGTGGGGGACACCATCACCCTAGTGAAACGAAAAGCCGAAGAGCCTCTGCCCGGCTACGTAGAAGCAAATCCCATGGTGTTTTGCGGTCTTTTCCCCACCGACTCCGACCGGTACGAAGACCTGCGGGAGGCTCTCGAAAAACTAAAGCTCAACGATGCCGCCCTACAATACGAACCCGAAACCTCCAGCGCGATGGGGTTTGGCTTTCGCTGCGGCTTTTTAGGACTGCTGCATATGGAAATCGTGCAGGAACGCCTAGAACGAGAGTACAACTTGGATTTAATTACCACGGCACCCTCCGTGGTATATCGCGTCACCACCATTGACGGCGAAGTTCTGAACATCGACAACCCCTGCGAGCTACCCGATCCCCAAGCACGGGAAAAAATCGAAGAGCCCTACGTCAAGGTGGAAATGTTAACCCCCGAGGAGTTTGTCGGGACATTGATGGATTTGTGCCAGACCCGACGGGGAGACTTCAAGGACATGAAGTACTTAACCGAAGGCCGCACCACACTCGTCTACGAACTCCCCCTAGCCGAGGTAGTCACCGACTTTTTTGACCAGATGAAGTCCAGATCTCGTGGCTACGCCAGTATGGAATATCAGCTGATCGATTACCGCGTCAATCACCTGGTGAAGCTAGATGTGATGATAAACGGCGATAAAGTTGATCCCCTAGCCGCCATCGTCCATAGGGACCAAGCCTATTATGTGGGCAAAGCCCTGGCCGAAAAGCTCAAGGAGCTGATTCCCAGACACCAGTTCAAAATTCCCATCCAGGCGGCCATTGGTAGTCGTATCATTGCCAGCGCTAGTATTCCAGCGCTGCGAAAGGATGTACTGTCCAAGTGCTATGGCGGTGATATTTCTCGTAAGAAAAAATTGCTGAAAAAACAAGCTAAAGGTAAAAAGCGTTTGAAAGCCATTGGCACGGTGGATGTTCCCCAGGAAGCATTCATGGCTGTATTGAAATTAAATTAACAGCCAGTGCTTAATTGCAGCTTTTCAAGAAAATAGGAGCTATAGCATTTATCAGCTATGGCTCCTATTTTTTAGTTCTTGCCTGGCCCTACACCACTGGAACTGCTCTGCTGACCAGAGGCAGTGACTGCTTCTGGTCAGCGCAATACAAACACTTCAGTTTGCTTAAGACTTAAGCCTGTGTGAGACGCTTACGCTTGCTTAAGGCGCTTATGCTTGCTTAAGGCGCTTAGCTGCGATCGCACCGACAGCCAAGAGACCCAGCATTGCAGAAGGCTCAGGTACACTTTCAGGATTAGGCTGGTTTTCTGCAACCGAACCCAAAATCTTCCAGTCAGGACCACGGTAAGCTCTACCACGGCTGAAGACTCGTACACCAGCGATGGGAGCCTCAACCCCCAGATCCGCCATGCTCACACCCAGAGAACTAACCTTCTGAGTACCGCCAATTTCCTGAGTGTTTAAGTTGAAACCAGCGTAGTCCCAACTACTAGAGCTGCTTAAAGCAAACAGACTACCAACGGCATTTCCTGCATTATCAATGGCTTGAAGATCCATCTTGCTGTTCATTCCCCGTTCCCAAACGAAGAGGTTATCAACAGCCTGATCGAAATACAGATCCATGGCGAAGTTACCGGAGTCTTCTGTATCAATAATATTGTTGAGGTTGTTATTGCTCAGGACAGCACTGAGTTGAGCACTATCAGGTGCCTCCACACCCCGGGTCAAAATAGTGCCATTGCCCATGTCGAGGGTTGCCTTGTCACCTAGGTCAACACTGGCAGCACCCGAATTACCACCAGTCCAAAGGTCATTAGTCACATTGTCCACATAGTTGACCAATGTAAAGTCGCTAATGGATTTGAATTCACCAGTCACCTCATCATTGAACTCAACAGAATCTAGCCAAATATTGTTGACCCAGCGATCATTGCCGGAAAAATCAGTACTATAGTTCGTCTTAAAATTAAATGCATTTGCAGGTGCTTGCATTGCGACGACTAGCGTACTTGCTGCCATTCCAATACCAACTGCCAAGTGACGAAATTTCATGGGCTTTCCCTATACCAATGTGTTTATGTGCGGTGCTTGACGGCCGAGTATCAAATATCACTGCGGCTCACAAACATCTTGTTCGAGGCTTAGGGTGTTTGAGAAGTCTCTAGAAAAAGCTTTATGGCACATTTGAAAACAACTGAAAAATCAGTATTTTCACTGATTCAAGCCATCTTGATTGGTTAATTCAGCAGTCAGCAGTTTGGACTGCACCATGGCACTAACCCGTATATTCTTGGCACGACACCGCGCACGGCTACGACAAACCTACGACTTCTGCCGTAGCCCAAACTTACAGCGCCAGCGATGAGGCACAGCGATTTTACTGATTCAGCCCATAGGGCAAGTCACTAAATTGAGGCAAAGGCAATGTTATTTCGCCTCCATCCAATTATTACCAGCGTTAATTTCAACCTTTAAAGGCACAGATAACTTCACAACAGATTCCATGGTTGTGGCAATTTTGGCTTCCAATGCTGGCCACTCGCCTGGGGGAATTTCAAAAATCAATTCATCATGCACCTGTAGCAATAGCCTGGCTTCGTATTCTTTGAGGGTCTCATGGAGCTGGATCATGGCAATTTTGATGATGTCAGCACTAGAGCCTTGAATCGGTGCATTCGCTGCAGCCCTTAATAAACCAGCATCATAACCACCAGGGCGGAGATGACTGAGATCAATTTCATCCGGTGATTTGCCTTTGAGGGGCGTCAGGCTATTACTGGAAAAATTGAAATAACGTCGTCGACCCAAAATGGTTTCCACATAGCCCTGGGCAATGGCTTCGCGCTGCATTTGTTGCAAGTAGTCAAATACGCGAGCATAGCGCTCGTTAAATTTATCGATAAAGGATTTTGCTTCGGTGCGACTGACGCCCATTTCACGGGCAAAACGCACAGCTCCCATGCCATAAATCACGCCAAAGTTAATGATTTTGCCCATGCGCCGTTCTTCTGTCGAAATATCCTCCTTATCTAGCAGCAATTGGGCAGTCAAACTGTGGACATCATCGCCATTGCGATAGGCATCTATTAAGACCGATTCTCCACTGAGGTGTGTGAGAATTCGCAGCTCGATTTGAGAGTAGTCTGCAGCGGCTAATAGCCAACCCTCCTGGGGCAAAAATGCCTGACGAATCTGACGGCTAAAGGCTGTGCGTACTGGAATATTTTGTAGGTTGGGATTAGAGGAGGATAAACGACCGGTTGCCGTAACGGCCTGGTTAAAGTCGGTATGGACACGGCGTGTATCGGCTCGCACCAGCCTAGGCAAGGCATCTACGTAGGTAGATTTCAGTTTCGACAGGGTGCGATGACTGACAATGCAGTCCACCACTGGATGATCACCCTGCAATTTTTCTAGGGTGGCTGCGTTCGTGGAGTACCCCGTTTTGGTTTTACGGGTTTTCTTTTTGTCTAACCCCAGGGTTTCAAATAGCAATACACTAAGCTGCTTGGGTGAGCTGAGGTTAAATTCTTCTCCCGCATAGTCGTAGGCTTTGATTTGCAACTCATACAAATCAGCCTCTAGCTGCTCGGAGAATTCTTTTAGATAGGCTTCGTTGATACGGATGCCGGTAGCCTCCATGTCTTCTAGCACCGGTTCTAGGGGAATTTCGACATCTCGGAACAGGGTTGCGATCGCATCTACCTGCCGCAGTTCAGCCTGCAATATCGGCACCAGACGATAGGTTGCATGCACATCTCCCCCGCAATAAAGCGCCACCTGATCAATTGCAATATTCGCAATCGTTTTACCCTTAGGCACCAGATCTGAAAAGCTTTGAGCGGCCAAATTCAAATGGCGTAGCGATAAGTCCGTTAAATTATGACTGTTCTCAGGGTTAATCAAATAGCTCGCCAGCATGGTGTCAAACACCACCCCCACCAGCTGAATGCCTTGACGCCTCAATACCGCCCGGTCATACTTCGCATTTTGCAGCGCCTTAGGATAGTCAGCACTTTCCAAAATCGGCTTCAATGCAACCAATACGTCTGCTAACGGCAGCTGCTCACCCTGATCATGACCGACAGGAATATAGGCTAGCTCGCTTGGTCCCTCCCCCCAGCAACAGCCAATGCCCACCAAATCCGCATCCAAGGGATCAATAGCCGTCGTTTCCGTATCCCACGCCACAGGTGTTTCCCCCTGGGACTCCAACGTAGCAATGAGTTCCTGCAGCTGGGAGACAGTTGTCACCACTAACGGTTGAATATTAGCGTCCTCTACATCACTGGCAGCATCCGTCTCATCTGCAGAGAAAAACGACGTTTCCTCATCATCGATGGCTGTGGCTGCCCGACTCGATGAGGCCGTAGCGTCTCCCCCAAAGGCTTCCTGTAATTTCTTGAGGCGATTAATGAAATGTTGAAACTCTAGATTTTTCAATAAAGGCACAACTGTACCTTCATCAAACCCCTCTAACTTACAATCAGCAAGCTCTACATCCAGATCAATATCCCGAACAATAGTCGCTAAATACTTAGACTTTTCCGCATCTTCCTTGCCTGTTTCCAGTTTTTTCTTAACGGCCCCCTTCATTTCCGAAACCGCAGCATAGACACCGTCCAAACTCTGATGCTCCATCAATAGCTTGACCGCTGTTTTCTTACCTATACCCCGCACGCCAGGAATATTGTCCGAAGTATCGCCGCACAGAGCCTTATAGTCGATCACCTGATTTGGCTTAATACCAAGTTTTTCCTCAACTTCTTTAATGCCATATTCCTTAGCCAAACCATTAGTGCGTCCAAAGGTACTGCCCAAATGCAGCACCTTAATATGCTCATTGCTATCAATCAGCTGAAACAAATCTTGATCACCACTAAGGATACGGACCGCATAGCCTTCCTTCTCCGCTTTGGTCGCCAGAGTCCCGATCACGTCATCCGCTTCAAACCCAGGAGCCGTTAAAATCGGCAACTGAAACCCTGCCAACAAGTGCTTCAGGTTCTCTACATCCTCAAGAAAGTCTTCTGGCGCTTCAGGGCGTCCTTCTTTATAACTTTCAGCCGCTTCATGGCGGAATGTTGGCTGGGCCAAATCAAAAGCCACCGCTGCATAGTCAGGCTTTTCCACTACCATCATGTCGCTCATGGATTTCAGAAAACCAAAACAGACACTAGTCGGGATCCCTTTGGAAGTGCGCAACCCTCCGTCACGACTTTTGGCATGGGCATAGTAGGAGCGAAATGCCAAGGAATGACCGTCAATGATTAGAAGCGTGGGTCTGTCAGAACTCAAAACACATGTCGTCAAAGCAGCTTTTTAATTAAAGCGTGTCCATGGCCAGAACTGTAGCTTTTTGGTGAAGACCTTCAGGTTTAAACGGTGAATGACTAGATCCTGAATGGGCACAGATAGTCAAAGAAGCTGCGGGGAACTATCTAAGCAGTATGTGGAGTTGACGAGGACAGTCAGTTCGGAGATGACATACCCATCAAATCAACCCCAATTGATACGACTACGTCGACACATATATATGAGACATCAACACACCCTCCGGACTGCAACCCACTTCACCAGAACCTTTAAAGACCGTAAGCCAGCTTCTCACACACCATGCCGCTGTCATTAGATGCACTTTGGGTGGTTATCAGTGCCTGCTTAGTGTTCATCATGCAGGCAGGTTTTTTATGCATAGAGGCCGGCTCTACCCGACGAAAAAATAACATTAACGTTGCCATCAAAAACCTGGCTGATGCAGGCATATCCATCATCATCTTCTGGGCTTGTGGTTATGGCATAATGTTTGGCCCTTCCGTCCACGGACTGTGGGGCAGTCAGCAGTTTTTTCCAGAGTTCCACCAAGACGGTTGGTCGATAATTTTCTTTGTCTTCCAAACCATGTTCTGCAGCACCGCCGTCACAATTATGTCTGGTGCTGTCGCAGAAAGAATGACGTTTCGAGGCTATTTGTGCGGCGCTTTATTGATATCTGGCCTCATTTATCCCCTATACGGTCATTGGGTATGGAATGGTCTCAACGAGTCCTTAACCACAGGCTGGTTAGGCCAAAAAGGATTCGTAGACTTCGCCGGTTCTACCGTCGTGCACAGTCTAGGCGGATGGGTGGCCCTGGCCGCATTAATCATCATTGGACCGCGACTCGGTAGATTTTCCCGACATAACTTTTCCCAACAAACACCTAGCGCAGATTTACCCTTGGCCTTTCTGGGCACCCTACTGCTCTGGTTTGGCTGGTTTGGCTTTAACGGTGGCAGCACCCTAGCCTTTAATGAACAAGTACCCAGGATTTTAGGCAATACCTTGTTGGCTGGTGCAGCAGGACTGGTTACCCCTTTAGTCTGGTCGATAGGCATTAACAAACGCCAAGTCCATTTTCGAACCGTAATGAATGGGACTCTGGCTGGCCTAGTCGCCATTACGGCCAACTGCCACGCAGTATCTTTTAGAAGTGCCATTGTCATTGGTGCCGTGGGCAGCATCGTCATGATGCTAAGTGAGGTCCTGCTAGACAAGTGGAGGATTGATGATGCCATTGGAGCCGTCTCAGTGCACCTCGCCCCTGGCATATGGGGAACTTTGGCCGTCGCATTACTGGGTGATTTAGAAGCAATAGGTACTGGCCTTTCCCGGCAACAACAGTTTGCGACGCAACTATCGGGCGTCCTAACCTGTGGACTATGGTCCTTTACGCTAGCTCTTTTCGCATTCGCCTTGCTGAATCGATATGTCGCCCTACGAGTCTCCCGCAAGCATGAGTATTTGGGCTTAAATGTGTCGGAACATGGGGCTCAAAACGAATTGCAAGAGTTATTCAGAACGATGCAATCCCATGCGAAGACAGGTAACCTACAGCAGCGAGTTAGCAGTAGCACACTCACGGAAGTCGGACAAATTAGCCGATGGTACAACCAGGTTGTTGACGCCTTGGAACGATCAACAATTAAAACGAATGCCATCGTTATGACTGCCGCCGATGGCATTTTGACGGTGGATGCAACCACCCTAGAAATTCAAAGTGCCAACCCAGCGATTGGCAAGATTTTTGGTCGCGATTGGCTCAACATCACAGGTAAGACTCTGAACACAATCATTGCCACCGATTTTCCTCAAGGCCATGAGTATGCGCTACAAGCACTCCATCCTTTCTTATTACAAGCTGTTGAAACCGGCAACGTCTACGACGCCATTGGATTACATAAAGGTGGGCGCCATTTCCCCATAGAAATGGCAGCAACGCACTCAGAACTCAGAACTGATACGTTCTTGACGATTATGGTGCGAGACATTACCGATCGCAAAAAGGCGGAAGCTGCTCTGCTTAAATCAGAGTTAGACGCACGCCAGGCTGCCCAACAATTGCAGCAAGCCTTAGATGAATTAAAGCGCACCCAAATTCAGTTGCTGCAACGAGAAAAAATGGCCGGGTTAGGGCATCTGGTTGCAGGAATTGCCCATGAAATCAATAACCCTGTGGGGTTTATTTATAGCAATTTAAAGCATGCTGTCAGCTATGTTGACGTAATGATGGGGGCGATTGAGCACTACCAAGCAGAAAGATCCCCATCGACCAACGCTCAAACAGCCATTGACGACGACGAATTAGCGTTTATTAAAACGGATTTTCCTAAACTACTCAGTGCAATGCACTCAGGGACTGAACGCATTCGCAATATTGTGCAATCGTTGCGGAACTTCTCCCGCCACGATGAAGCTGCTCTCAAGAAGGTGGACGTTCATGAGGGTCTGAATAACACTCTGATGCTCTTGACCCATCGCCTGAATGCACAGGCCAAACGGCCAGCGATTAACATCTGTAAAAAATATGAGGAATCACTGCCTAAAATTGAATGTTTTGCAGGGGCCCTGAATCAGGTGTTTTTCCATATTTTTAGCAACGCCATTGATGCCCTCGAGCATCATCCATCAGGCACAATAACGGTTACGACAGCAAATGAAGGGGACTGGATTACCATCACAATTGCGGACAATGGCAAAGGTATTCCCAAAGCCCTCCAACAACAAATTTTTGAACCATTTTTTACCACTAAACCGGTGGGCACTGGCACTGGCATGGGGTTAGCTATTAGCTATCAAATTATTACCAATCAACATGGTGGTAAGCTGCTGTGCCAGTCATTCTTGAACCATGGCACAGAGTTTCAACTAGTTTTGCCAGCCAAGCATCGACCTCAGGTTACGCACTCGAAAAATACGCCAGCACCAGAGCGGGCAACTGACTCGATGCTACCGCCATCGCCTTAACCGTAGACATAGTCCTTCAACTTTCCATCCTCGAAGGCAATCCAGATGAAGCCCTGGCTTGGTTTGGGGGTGCCCCATAGTGCAACCAGAATCGCGAAAGGGACTGTTTGCCCACACACTACTGGGAAATTATGAGACAATAATGAAAAATGAAACGATTATGAAATGACACGACAGGCATCCCCACATCAGGGCAAACCAAAAATCTGGCTAGCAGGCATGATTTTACTGATGGGCCTAACCAACTGTGGGCAAGCCACACCGACATTAGAGGACTCCACTGGCAATGAGCGTAAGGTGGTATTAACCAGCTTTACAATTTTGGCAGACATGGCCCAGAACGTTGCTGGAGATGAGCTTCGGGTTGAATCCATTACCCGCATCGGCGCAGAAATTCATGGCTATGAACCCACACCCAGCGATTTAGTAAAGGCCCAGGATGCAGACTTGATTCTCTACAATGGCATGAACCTGGAGCGCTGGTTTGAGCAGTTTCTAGGGAATGTGCAGGATGTCCCATCCGTGATTTTGACAACAGGGATCGAGCCGATTGCGATCGCAGCAGGCCCCTACACCGACAAACCAAATCCCCACGCCTGGATGTCGCCGCAAAATGCGCTCACGTATGTTGAGAATATTCGCCAGGCATTTGTGGAACTCGACCCCGCCAATGCCAACATTTACAACACCAATGCCGCTACCTATAGCGAACAACTAAAAGCCATTGACGAAAAGCTCAAGGCCAATCTTGCCCAGGTACCCGAGAATGAGCGTTTTCTCGTGAGCTGTGAAGGCGCATTTTCATACCTTGCCCAGGATTACGATCTACAGGAAGTCTATCTATGGCCTATCAACGCTGAGCAACAATCCACACCAAAACAGATTCAAGGTGTCATTGACGCCGTTAACGCTAACAACATTCCGACGGTTTTTTGCGAAAGTACCGTCAGCGACGAAGGCCAACAGGAAGTTGCCCGAGCCACCGGCGCAAACTTTGGGGGCAGCTTATATGTCGATTCCCTATCCACAGAGGATGGCCCTGTCCCCACATTTCTAGACCTTTTGCAATACGACACCCAAGTCATTAGCGAAGGACTATTATCGCCATGATTATTCGCAACTCAAAGCTTTTATCGTCGCCCATAAGGTGCTGCGGGCTGTAGACCATGCCATCGATTTTAAGCACCCCCGCCGCTCTCAGTTTCTTACCGTTCTGATTTTCCTGTTATTTCTCACCCCACCCTATTCCTAATGCGATCAGACACCTTTGGCATCACCGTTGAGAACATTAGCGTCACCTATAGCAATGCCCATTTGGCGCTCTATAACGCTAGCTGCTATGTGCAACCGGGCACCATCACAGGCTTAGTTGGCCCCAACGGCGGTGGAAAATCCACCCTGTTCAAAACCATTATGGGGTTTATTAGCCCCAACCAGGGCCGAGTTCACATCGATGGACTCTCGATCAAAATGGCCCAAAAACGGCAGCTGATGGCCTATGTCCCCCAAGCAGACGATGTGGACTGGAACTTTCCGGTAAGCGTCGGGGATGTGGTGATGATGGGCCGCTATGGCTATATGAACATGCTGCGGATTCCCGGACGTGAGGACAGAAAACAGGTGGCGGAAAGTTTAGATCGTGTAGGCATGGCTGACTTTCGCCATCGCCAAATTGGAGAACTATCAGGGGGTCAGAAAAAGCGGGCGTTTTTAGCTCGGGCTATGGCCCAAAATAGTCGAGTCATTTTGCTCGATGAGCCCTTTACCGGGGTAGACGTTAAAACAGAAAAGCGGATTGTGAATCTGCTGCTACAGCTGCGGGATGAAGGACACACCATTTTGGTGTCCACCCATGATCTGGCATCAATTTCTACATTTTGCGATCGCACCGTTCTACTCAATCGCACCGTGCTCGCCGAAGGCCAAACAGCAGATACTTTCACCGACGAGAATCTATCCATGACCTTTGGCGGCATGCCCCTCAAGGGTTTATCCAGTCATGCCTCCACCCTTAGCTCTCCCGTAAAACCTAGTTATGAATAGCCCCATGGCCCAACTACCCCTCCTGGACCCCATGGTGCAGTGGCTGTTAGAACCCTTACAGGCAGGCTTTATGGTCAAAGCCCTATGGGTTAGCGCTTTTGTGGGCACCGTTTGCGCCGTCCTCTCCTGTTACATCACCCTCAAAGGTTGGTCCTTAATGGGCGATGCTGTTTCCCACGCGGTCGTACCGGGCGTCGTGGTCGCCTATGCCCTAGGCCTACCATTTGCCTTGGGCGCCTTTGTCTTCGGCTTTGGGGCAACGGTCATCATTGGCTATGTCAAATCCCAAACCCGCTTAAAAGAAGATGCAGTGATTGGAGTCATCTTTACGGGCTTCTTCGCATTCGGCCTCGTCTTAGCCACAAAAATACCGAGCAACGTGGATTTGTTTCACATCCTTTTTGGCAACGTCTTAGGGATTTCCCCATCAGATATTATCCAAACCCTGATCGCGGGTACTACGACGCTAGTGGTTATCCTATTGAGACGCAAAGACCTGCTCTTATTTTGCTTTGACCCCAACCATGCCAAAGCCATTGGGCTCAATACCCAGCTGATGTACTACACCTTGCTCTCAGTGCTGGCCTTAACCATCGTCACCGCCTTGCAAACGGCAGGCATTGTGCTTGTGGTCGCCATGTTAGT
Source organism: Leptothoe kymatousa TAU-MAC 1615 (assembly GCF_018739865.1). Taxonomy (GTDB): domain Bacteria; phylum Cyanobacteriota; class Cyanobacteriia; order Phormidesmidales; family Phormidesmidaceae; genus Leptothoe; species Leptothoe kymatousa. The sequence continues at coordinate 68,398 of NZ_JADOER010000016.1, forward strand.
AACGCCAGGAGCTACGGCCTATTTGCTCACCGATCGCTTTGACCATATGCTAGCCATTTCGGTTGCCACTAGCGTTGTTTCCTGTATTCTCGGCACCTACCTTAGCTATCACCTGGACATGCCCACCGGGGGCACCATCGTTGTTCTCATGACTATTCTTTTTGCCGTAGCCATGATTTTCGCACCCAAATATGGGATTCTTTCACAAAAATTGAACCGGCATCTGCCCGGTGCCGAGACCCGCTCCACATAGCTGGGTCTGCGCCACCGCATCACCCTAACCTGGCGAAAACGATTCCTTCGGATAGGCAATGCGTTTGTGATTAAACTGTTGCCAAACTTGGACAAATACATTGGCAATCACATCCATATCTTTCCGTGTCAAACACGAATCTATTAGCTGTTTATCCTTCCAGCGCGCCCGCAAAATCTTATTTACCATGGCATAGGCTTCTTCAGCACAGGCTTCCTTATGCAACGAGCGCAGTGCCGCTTCACAGGAATCAGCTAGCATGACAATCCCAGTCTCCGGCGATTGAGGTATGGGACCGGCATAGCGAAAGTCTTCTTCTAGAATATCTCGCTCGGGATCGGCACTGATGATTGTTTGGGCCTGATGATAAAAGTAGCTAATTAACATATCCCCTTGATGTTCAGGAATAAAGGCTTGAATCGCCTTAGGTAGACGATGTTTTTTAGCCATCACCAAGCCTTCAGTCACGTGCTTTTTAATAATGTCGGCACTCACCCAGGGATCATTAATCAAGTCATGTTTATTGGGACCTCCCATTTGATTTTCAATAAATCCTAGGGGGTCGTGCATCTTACCAATGTCGTGGTACAGGGTACCAGCACGCACGAGCTCAACATTATGTCCTAGAGTGCGAGCGGCGGCTTCTGCCAGGTTCGCCACAAACATGGTGTGCTGAAAGGTGCCTGGGGCATCTGCGGCCAACCGCTTAAGCAAGGGTCGGTTCGGATTCGACAGTTCCGCTAACCGAATCGGCGTAATCACGTCAAAAAATGATTCTAGGTAAGGACTCACCCCCAGAGCGACGATACTCCAGGCAATCCCATATACCCCAAACAGAGCTGAATCTCGTAGAACGGTATACCAAACAGAGGAAGCTACGCTGTTAAACATCAGCGTAAGCACCAAATGCAGCAAGCCTTGGGTTAAACCGACCACGCCGCCCAACAGGGCAAATTCTTCGCGCGATCGCAAACGCGGTGCAATCCAAGCTCCCACTGATGCAGCACAGGCTGCAGCAAACAGCGGCAACACAGCCACCGAGCCACCAATGGGCAACAAAATCACCAGCAAGGCAATGATCACCGCCGCTAAAATATAGCCATAAAAACTCCCTAGCAAAAGCCCCACCGCAGGTAAGCCTAACCCCGGAATCTTCAGGGCCATCAGAGCCGCCACACTAAAAATCAAACACAGTACTAATAAATGATCTCGCTGACGCAATCCCCCCTTCTGCCAGTGATCAAGCCACAGTAATACACCGATACCCGCACTCACCAATGTGCCAAAGCCAATAAAACCGAGCCAATTAAATCGGCGCTGCGTCAAATTAAAATGATCTAAGAGAACGAAATCCCCCTGAGTAATGGCCTCTCCCTTATTCACAATGGGTGCCCCTTGCTCAATGGAAACCGTTACCGTTTTCACTTCATTTTCGACCTGCTCTGCTCGCAGGCGGGTTTGCTCAAAATCTTCAACTAAATTTGGACGCAAGACAGAGCTGATAATCTTAGAAGCAATTTCTTTCGCCGCGGTTTCTTGCTCCAGCAAATCATCACGATTCAACCCCAAGGGGACATCTAAAATCAACGTGCCTTGCAATTGGGAGTCAATGGCTTGCTGCCACAAATTGGGGGGCATGCCTTCATGAATTCCCTGACTCAGCATGCGGTCCAGCACCAAGCGGCTTGTGGATTGCACAGATTGCCAGTCCGCATCACTTAATTCCAGCAGCTTTACATCCAAAGGCTGTAGCCCATCACGGGTGGTTAAGTTGGCCAGCTCTGGTTTGACCTTGTTATACTGCTGACGTTTGGCTTCAATTTGGCTGCGCAGTGACGCCATAGACTGCGACGATGGCCGCTCCCGAAAACGCAACAGTTCCCCAATCGCAATCAACTGATTAGCATCCAAATTATTTAGACGCATTTGTAGCTTGCCGCTAGACCCTTTCGCCAGCAAAGCGTTCGTTAATTGAGGCATCTGGGCCAACGACCAAACCTCTTCCCAGTCATCGGTTGGCATCTGACGCAGATATCGCTGGGTTCGACTCGATAGCTGACCTGTAGAAATATAAGGAATATTGCCCGCTTTTTGGCGGAGAATACTGCCTTGAGCCAAAATACTATTGGCATCTTCCAAAATCGCTTTGCTAATGGCAGGATCAATTTGCAATATCACAATTGAACCACTGCGGGCAGCCTGACGATTTTCCTCCGTGGTGATCATGTCAGGCAACGTTGCATTGTAGGGCGCCGTAAAACTATCCGCAGCTATACTCCCTACGGTTAAAGCTGGCTGATTGTAAAAGCGCTGCCCTAAAATTGCTGTCAGGAGCAAAACCGTTAGACAAATTGCAATCCGGGTTTGATTAAACGGCGTCTTTTTCGCAACGCCATATCGCCCACTGGACTGGTTACTTGACCGAGTCGATTGACGAATGGAAGTATTAGACCTTTGGCGCAGCGACTTAGAAAAGATTGGTAACTGCGATTTAAACCAACTAACCCAACTACGCAAACGCTGCCAAATTGCTTTGACCATGAATGTCACCAACTGCATGAAAGGCCTTAATCACCAAGGTTGCCGTTGTTGAGATCAACCGAAACATAACGCGTAAGTCCAGCAGATGATTAGCATTAGAAACCTGGCTGAGGCTAGAGGGAGACATTGTATTGCCTCCGTGAATACCCTGGATGTCGTAGACAATTGAAAATCAACGTCCGAGGTTACTAGGGCTAATTGACTGGAAGGTTGGCCGTATCGTTAGACTACTGGCAGATGAGTACTCAAAAATGAATCTGATGTCAAAAATGAACCTTCGGTAGTTAGAGTACAAAATCGCTACACCATACGACTGTAAATTCAATACGGAGAAAAGATACAACCACCGTGCAAACTTATCCCATAGGTAACCTCAATAGGTAAAACAGTATTTTCAGATGCAGAGTGTAATTAACCCTTATTATAGCCAGCTACTTTTAAGTAATCTGTCTGCAGCCTAGAAATCTAGGGCAAATGCCCCAAAACAGTCAGCGTTATTGGCAACCCCCGCCCAGGCTCGATATAAGTTATCAGCTTCAGCAACCAAGTTCTGCATCGTATGAGAGGGCAAGGCCAACAGCCATGGATGCGGCAGCACCTGTGGGCCGCCCCAAGCCCCAAGCAAAGCACCCACTAGTGAAGGTGTCAGCGGCGTTAAGGGTTGCGTGGATAATGCCAAAGCTAAATTTTCTCGATAGCGCAAACAGTGCTGAGCGGCTAACATCACAGACGACAAAGGGCCACTCTGCAACGAATTGTCGCCATTATCCATACTGGGCAATGGATCGCATAAATAGGCAAGCAATTGAGACATCTGCTGATTGATGAGTTCGGCAGGATAGGTAGCACATTGCTGCTGAAGATATTCATAGAGCCGACTATTGGCCCTAGAAACGTCAGGCGAAGATTGCATAAACCACTCCAAACAATCGCCCAATATATATAGTGCTTGGATGCTATGTAAGGCATCTGACGTTAGGGCATCGTCCGTGACCTGTTGATAAACCGCCGCTATCGCCTGATGGCGCTGTTGATGATTATCGTGGCTAGATAGAAGCCAGCGTAGGACTGACCCAAATTCTTTATTCCACCCTTGTGAAACCATCGCAGTGGTTAGCTGGGCTACGCCACAACGCACAGGATAGTGAGCTGATGGAGCAATGCCCCCCTGTGCTTCGGCAGCTTGCTGACAAGGATTGGGTTGCGGATGTGGGGGATGATTGGATCGTTCAAGCTGATTGGATACCTGATTTAGAGCGATCGCAACATTCTGAGGATCAGTAAAATCAGGATTACGATTGGCCAGATGAGCGCCTAAGAGGCTACCCAAAAACTTGTCTGCTGTGGAAAGCATCAGCATGATTGAACGGGTTTTCAATATCAGCGGTCATAAACTTACATTGATAATGGCTACAAATATCAATTTATATGGACGCATCAGACAGGCTGTGCCATCTTTATGATTGACTTTGGTGAGATTTAAATGTGCTCACACAACGTACATATGGTGACTTGATCACATGAAACATTGGGGCTTGTATAGGATTGCGATCGCAACATTAATAGCGGCTATGGGACTCCCAGGGCTACAGCAACATGCTGTAGCGTTATCCCTCAAACAAACCCAAGCCGTCAATTCAGAAGACAAACTACAGACAACCTTGCGACCGGGTGCTGTAGGCTCTAGCGTCAAAGACATACAAGCCATACTGTCCCTAATGGGCTACTACACTGGGCCCATAAATGGCACCTATGATCAATCGACGATAGCAGCCGTGCAACAATTGCAAACCGAAATAGGCCTCACGGCCGATGGCATCGTTGGCCCCGTCACATGGCAACGGATTTTACCGAGTCCGACTATCTTAAATCAACCGATTCAACCAGCTACCCAACCAGAAACCGAAAATACGGCTGAACCAGCACCCAATATAGAGACCACGCCGATCGAAACAGCCGGCAACCCACCAATGCTTCGACTGGAAGACAGGGGCACAGATGTTCAGCGCCTACAAAATAAGCTAAAAGGACTTAACTTCTACTCTGGCCCAATAGATGGCGTTTTTGGGGAACAGACAGAAGCAGCAGTTGCCGATTTTCAGCGACAATTTGGGTTAGAAGTGGATGGCATTGTGGGCGCAGCAACCTGGCAAAGACTACTGCAATAAGCAAAGGAAATGTCCAATGAAATTGCAAACCTCGTACCCTACCCAAAGGAATCGAGGGCAGCATCTAAGCAAACATTGACGCCACCACTAGTCATCAAGCAATAAGGTAGCCATATCGACAGACATCAACCCAGACTCAGTCGACGCAATATCGTCTAACACTAGAAACTCTGAAAAATTTTGATCCTGGAATAAGAGCTCACTTTGATGAACGTAGAACATATAATCACTCATCAAAAAGTAGACACCTACCATAGCAGCGGCGGCCGAGGCCACCAGAAACCCTGCAAGCATTAAAGAAAATTCTTGGCTAGCAAGAGCCCTATCCATAAGACGAAGGGCCCAGACAACTAAACCAGTTACGATGGCTATAATTAGGAGCGTCATCGATAGATTAAAAGGTAGGCCTTAATATATTGCGACTATACTTTTACATATTGTAACAGCGCTCTCATGAAAGCGCTTGTTATTTGGAAATATTTTATAGCGGGTGAATTATGGAATGCCCTGCACCGTCTGAAATCCGACAATGAAACGTATCATTGCCCTAAAATCAAGGCCTAATGGGAATATGATGCTGGGTGAGATGGGCTTTAATTTCTGCAACTGTTAGTTGCCCATAGTGCAGCAATGATGCTAATAAGGCTGCTTCTGCTTGACCATCCGTCAAAGCCTCACGAATATGATCGCAGGTGCCCGCACCTCCCGATGCAATCACAGGAACATCCACAGCCCCAGCGATGGCTCGAGTCAGTTGTAGGTCATATCCCGCTTGAGTCCCATCCGCATCCATGCTTGTGATCAGTAACTCCCCTGCACCACGAGCAACGACATCTTTAGCCCACGTCACCGCATCTAAGCCGGTATTTTCACGACCGCCGCGGACAAATACATCCCATCCAGATTCATCAGCGCGCCGCTTAGCATCAATTGCCACCACAATGCATTGACTGCCAAACCGAGAGCTTGCAGATTGAATAAATTCAGGGTTACGCACCGCGCCTGAATTGATGCTCACCTTATCGGCCCCAGCCCGCAGCAACTGCTTGATTGTGTCTAGGGAATTCACACCACCACCAACAGTCAGTGGAATAAAGACTTGCTCTGCTGTGCGATACACCACATCAAAAATGATATTGCGGTCTTCGTGAGTGGCAGTGATATCTAAAAATACAAGTTCATCGGCACCTGCCTCGTTATAGGCCTGGGCCAGTTCTACTGGATCCCCAGCATCCTTGAGCTCTACAAAATTCACCCCTTTTACAACACGACCCGCTTTAACATCCAAACAGGGCAAAATTCGCTTAGCCAACATGGGGGGATTTCTTTATAGGAGGAGGGATGACTGACATAGTGCCAGCAATAGTTTTGCAGGATAGCTTACAAAGGGCAAGACACTGATAAACTGAGGGTTAGTTTTAATTCTTAAATATTCGTCAAGCTTAATATTCGGAGAGGAGGGTCTTAGAGCATGGCTTTGGATATCGGACAAAAGGTGAAGGTGGTAAGAGTCAAGGATCGGGTGTCTGATAGTGTTGCCAAGCGTCTAGGACAGCAAGGCACCGTTACGCAGTTCAAGATGGTAGACGGCAGCGGTGTTGGTGTTGTTGTAGAATTTCCAGATCAATTCTCTAGCTGGTTTTTTGAAGATGAGCTCAAGGTAACTGCATAGTTACGAGTTCAATCTGTTCAATCATTTGATATGGTTTGGGGCACCTCATCTGGGTGCCCTTTGTTTAGATAGATGTTCGTCATAGACGGCACATAAGTTTTTAAGAGTGACTGATGGCGTTGATTCTTACATTCCTTGGCAAGGGGGGCAGTGGACGCTCTACCTGCGCGATCGCAACGGCTAAAAAGCTAGCGAACCAGGGGCAGCGAGTACTTTTAGTGACAGAGGATGCCGGTCCTGGCTTTGGCCTCCTGTTGGGCAATGAGCTATCCAATACGCCAACAGCCATCGACGCAAATCTATGGGCGATGCAGCTGCAGTTCACACAACTGTTAGAGCAAAACTGGGACCAGCTGAAGCAATTTGAAGCCCAATATCTTAGGGACCCATTTTTTAAAGATATGTATGGCCAAGAGCTGAGTGTATTACCCGGCATGGACCAAGCTCTTACCCTAAATGCCTTGAGAGAATTTGATGCCAGCGGTGACTATGATGTGATTGTGCATGATGGCCCCGGCGATCAGGCTAGCTTACGGATGTGGGGCATGCCAGCCGGCATTGACTGGTATTTTCGCCGGTTTAAACAAGTCTTCCAATCGTCACAGTTTTCCAAGGCAATCATGCCGTTCGTCCAACCGGTGGCGGGAGCTATTTTAAGCGGTGGTCTATCCGGAGATATGTTTGACCATCCTGAAATAAAGCAAAGTACAAATGTCATTACCCAAGGAATTGCCGCTGTTAAAGAACCCATGAGGGTTAGGGCTTATTTGGTGACCAACGACGATACTATTGCGATCGCTACCGCGCGTTACCTTTGGGGTGCTGCCCAGCAAATTGAAATGACGGTCGCCGGCGTCCTCTTCAATCGAGGCACCAATCCCCCCGCAGAATTTGAACCGTTACCCATATATAACCTGCCAACGGCAGAGGGTTGGACATCTCTGGTGGAGGCCATGCCCGCCGACTACATGGCGACACCCTCAGCACCAGCCCCAGTTGATGTGGACGTCAGCACTGGCACCGTGCGCTTGTTTTTACCCAGTTTTGACAAAAAACAAATCCAGCTCACCCAATATGGCCCAGAGGTTACCATCGAAGCTGGCGACCAACGTCGCAATTTAACACTACCTGCACCCCTAAAAGGGCGTTCAGTCACGGGTGCCAAATTTCAATCAGGGTATTTGATCCTGTCCTTCAATTAGGATTCGTCACCTTACGATTCAGAATTATGATCTGATCTGAAAAACCATAATGCAGCTTTTACCAAGCGTTTCATTCTCGCAGGCAACAGAACATTTTCGTCAGCTACCCTACTGTTCAAATTCATGACTGCCAATCCCGAGCCAGTTAAACCTAACCCCACCGATACCCAGGGTCAATCGGAGGGCTCTAAAGCACGCCAACTGCTAGGCATGAAAGGGGCTGCCGATGGCGAAACATCCATCTGGAAAATTCGCCTCCAGCTGATGAAGCCCATCACCTGGATTCCTCTCATATGGGGAGTTCTGTGTGGTGCCGCATCATCTGGACACTTTGAATGGACTCTAGAACATGTCATGGCGTCCTTAGCCTGCATGCTAATGGCGGGGCCGCTGCTCACAGGCTATACCCAAACCATTAATGATTACTACGATCGAGAACTCGATGCCATTAATGAGCCCTATCGACCGATTCCATCTGGCGCTATCAGTCTAGGCCAGGTGCAGGTACAGATTTGGGTGCTACTCCTCGGTGGGATTGCCGTCTCCTACGGTCTCGATCAGTGGGCCAACCACGCTTTCCCCATACTGACTGCCCTAGCTCTAGGCGGCTCATTTGTTTCCTATATCTATTCCGCACCTCCGTTGAAACTGAAACAAAATGGATGGCTCGGAAATTATGCCTTGGGTGCCAGCTACATTGCCCTACCTTGGTGGGCGGGTCATGCCCTGTTTGGCGAACTGAATGCAACGGTTATTTTCCTCACCCTGCTCTACAGCATGGCGGGGTTAGGCATTGCAGTTGTGAATGACTTCAAGAGTGTTGAAGGGGATAAGGCCTTGGGCCTGAAATCGTTGCCCGTGATGTTTGGCATTGGTACCGCAGCCTGGATTTGCGTATTAATGATTGACATTTTTCAGGCTGGTATGGCTGGTTATTTGATCGCCATACACAAAAATATCTACGCTGTTCTGCTGATCCTGATGATCATTCCACAAATTACATTTCAAGACATGTACTTTTTACGTGACCCATTAGCTAACGACGTCAAGTATCAGGCAAGTGCCCAGCCATTTTTGGTTCTGGGTATGTTGATCTTGGGTCTGGCCCTGGGACATACCGAGTATTTGGTGGGTTAGGGCAGATTCTGCTAGCCTTTTTTAAGGCATACCAGGATATGTAAAGCCTGACGTTGGACAACATTAGGTGCAGGTGCTGAGCAACAAAGCAAATTAATGCGTGCTGATTAAGTCAACCATTTCAAGAAAAATGGGTTAGATAGGGTTTCTTTAACGTGGCTAATTGGATTGGTAAAATCAAAAACGATGGTGCTGATAAGCGGTTAACTGCAGCTATTGCGGAACTGAAACAGCAGAAAACACCGAAACCACTTTACAGAAGCATTTTATTTTGGCTCACTCTGCTGGTGGGGGCTGGCATTGCAGGTAGCGCAACCCGTGGCTATCGCTTTTGGCAAGAAGCCAATGCCAATCTGCCGGATGTTTCCAATGCATTAACGTTTGAGCGCACAGGCACCATCACCATCAAGGCAGACGATGGCAGCGTTCTGCAAAAAATTGGCCCAGCGACCCAAGAATATTTGGAATACGATGACATTCCAGATACCTTAGTCCAGGGATTTATCGCCTCAGAAGATCGACGCTTCTACGATCACGGAGGCATTGACTATAAAGGGATTGCCCGAGCGGTTTATTCCAACGTAAGAAATCGCGATTTGGTAGAAGGTGCCAGTACCATCACCCAGCAGGTTGCTCGCATCATCTTTTTAGATCAAGATCGCAGCTTTCAGCGGAAGTTTCGAGAAGCTCTGCTGGCACAAAAATTAGAAAAAGAGCTTGGCAAGGAAAAAATCCTGGAGCGCTATCTAAACCTTGTGTATCTTGGCGCAGGAGCCTATGGCGTTGCTGATGCGGCCTGGATTTATTTTGGCAAAGCGGTTGAAGAGTTAACGGTTGCGGAAATAGCCCTGATTGCGGGCATGGCTCCAGCACCCAGTGTTTATTCTCCGTTAGTGGATGAAGATGCGGCGAGAGAGCAACGAGATAAGGTCGTTAGCCGCATGTTGGAGAATGGGGTCATTTCCCAAGCCCAGGCAACAACGGCATATCGAAGTGATGTTGCCACCACCCCCAACGAACCTAAGTTTCTCTATAGTGAGTTCCCTTACTTCACTATCTATGTGCAGAAAAAGCTGCCTGAGCTAATTTCTCAGGATGCGATTGAAGCGGGGGGCCTAATTGTAGAAACGAGTCTCGAACCAAAATGGCAACGATCTGCTGAAACAACTCTAGAGGAAGTTTTAGAAGAGTATGGTCGCTGGCAACGATTTGAACAGGGCTCTATTGTGGCTCTGAATCCAAAAACCGGCCAAATTCATGCCATGGTAGGGGGCACTGACTTTGAAGAAAGTCAGTTTAATCGGGTCACCCAGGCACAACGACAACCAGGGTCCACTTTCAAAGCATTTGTATACAGTGCAGCGATCGCAAGTGGCCTATCTCCCTACAAAGGCTATGTCGACGCTCGCTATGTGGTCGATGGCTATGAACCAAAAAACTATGGTGGCAAGTTCAGTGGCAATGTTGAACTGAGGCGGGCACTGTCCTCTTCCATCAATATTGTGGCCGTCAAGGTGCTGGTGGAAGTTGGTTTTGAACCCGTTATTGAACTAGCGAAACGCATGGGCATCAAATCAGATTTGCTGCCCGCCTACTCCTTAGCTCTGGGTTCTTCCGAAGTAAACCTGCTAGAAATCACCAATGCCTATGGTGCGATCGCAGCGGAAGGCAAACATGTAGACGCCCATGGGATTACGCGCATCACTAATCGCAGCGGCAAAGTGCTCTACGAATTTAGCGATGAACCAGAACAAGCAATCGATCAAGATTCAGCCGCTATTATGGCCTGGATGATGCGCAGTGTTGTAGAAGGCGGCACCGGCAGCAATGCTTATATCAGCGGCCGACAAATTGCGGGCAAAACAGGCACCTCCGAAAAAAATAGGGACCTTTGGTTTATTGGCTTTACCCCCGATTTAGTCGTCGGTGTGTGGTTTGGTAACGACGATAGTAGCCCTACCCGTGGAGCCAGCAGCACCGCAGCCTATGCTTGGCGCAAGTTTGTAGAACAATTTATTGAAGATTTACCGGTGGAAAAATTCCCTGAACTCCCTCGCCTATCAGGGAGAGAGGGCTCCATCGAAGCCAAACCAGTCAAACCAGGTAAAGTCATTGCCGAAAAAGCTGGCAGCAGCCGACGTTCTTCCGACAGCGCCCCACGACAATCAGCCCCCGAACCAGCGCCTCAGCCTCGACGGGCAGAAGAGCCAGCCCCCCAACCGCGTGCAGATCCAGCGCCTCGCAGAAGTACGCCACCGCCCGTTAGGCAAGAACCCGTAACCCCCGCTCCGGCTCCGACTCCCACCTCCCCCGCTCCGGCTCCCATACCGGCAGAACCGGCGCCGGAGCCTATATTTGCCGATCCTCCAGCGCCAGCCGCTCCGAGCGAACCGGTGGCTCCGGCTCCCCCCGTCGCGGCACCAGCACCCATCGAGCCGGCTCCCGTATTCGAACCCGCCCCGGCACCACCGGCACCCGCGCCCGCACCACCCGCGCCCATCGCACCGGCACCCGCGCCGGCCGCACCCGCACCGGTAGATGCAGATGTCTCGGCAGAGTGATAGGTAGACCACTAAAATAAATAAAGCGCTGTTGCCGATTGGACTGATGATGTAGCGTAACGACTGTGCCATCCGGCAACTGCTCGAACTCAGCATCAGCCCTTAGCTTGGCAACGGTCAAACTCAGGAGCGTATTGGAATTAGAAAGGGATAAGCCTCTTTATGGCAATTGTTTTAGGTGAAGTGGGTGCATCAGGCATTCCCATGTACTACTTTCAGTTAGTGTACGTGGTGGGATTTATTGCAGCAGTCGTAATTGGGTCATTGGCCTGGTACAACTCAAAAAGACCGCCGGGCTGGGAAGATGTAGCGCGCCCTGATATGGTGCCTGATGTCAAAACCGAAGACGAAGAACAACAATCTACTGATCAGGAATAGCGTTAGTCCACGACTCTGAGGCGACCATGGGTGATCGCCTCAAAAATTTTATTGACCTGCGCCTGCTCATCACTATTCAGCTGAGCTTTATTGAGCAAAGATGCCATCAGCATGCGTTGGTTTGCCCGAGTAATACGACGACATCTCAAAATATTACTCATCAGACTCTCTAAGGATTGAGTCTTTGGGGTGGGATTTAGCATGACATTTACTCCAGGACTACAGGAAACTTAGTGGTCAGCCATAAAGTTCATTGAAGAGATCTTTTATGTCTACTCTTACTATGCGTTGTATATCAAGCGTTCACCGTGATTACCAGGCTAAAAAAATGTGATCAGCCGCACGTTCAACCGTGATTTCACTAGTTTTCTCAGAAAGAATATTTGTCAGGGTTGAAATCAAGCAATTCACACCCGCTCGCTTTTATGGCGAAAGTATTCAGCAAATGCCGCAATCAGCCCTGAACCCAAGATCAGCAGCACACTTAACGCATTGATATCAGGTTTAATTCCAGTTTTAACGCGACTAAAAATTTCAATGGGCAACGGATTCGCACCACCCGCCGTAAAGCTCGAAATCAATAGATCGTCCATACTCAAAACAAACGCCAACAAGCACCCTGAAACAATGGCAGGGGCCAGTTGAGGAATTAATACTTTGAGCAGTGCCTGGGTGGGTGTAGCCCCTAAATCTAGGGCCGCTTCTTCTAAATTTGGATCTAATCCTTGGAGGCGACTAGACACAACGATGGCAATGTAAGCCAAACAAAACACCATATGGGCCGCAATTGCAGTCCATAAACTCAAGGGAATAGCAACGGAAGCCAGGAAAACAAGGGTAGCTACTGCGATCGCAATATCTGGAATAATCAGCGGTAGATAAGAAATGCCCACATACAAAGATTTACCCAGAAACCGGTATTTAGAAAGTCCCACCGCCATCAAAGTACCTAGCACAGAGGAGATGGCCACCGCACAAATGGCGATTTTAAGACTATCTCCCAAGGCCAAAAATAAACGTTCATCCCCCATCAGCTTCTGATACCAGGTGAGGCTAAAACCTTTCCAAATCGCACCGTACCGAGACTGATTAAAGCTGTATATTCCCAAAATCAAAATCGGGATATACATAAACCCATACATCAGCAGGGTAAATATGCCTTGCCACGAAAAACGCAGGTTACCTTTAGACGCCACAGGTTTCATGAATACATCTCAGGGTTGCGGTCTCCATATTTGAGTAACAGTGAGATCGCAGCACTCACCATCAAAATCAACACCATACTCAACGCTGAACCAAACCCCCAATTACGAGCTACACCCAAAAATTGGTTATAAATTAATCGCGAAATAGTCATACTGCTCGGGCCACCTAGCAATGTGGGCACCACAAAATCTCCCAAGCTGGTCACAAACACCAGAAGACCACCCGCCGCAATCCCCGGAAACGTTTGAGGCACCGTCACTCGCCAAAAAGCAACACGGGGGTTTGCCCCCAAATCCGCCGCAGCTTCCAGCAAACTCAGATCCAATCGCTCTAGGGAAGCGTATAGAATCAGCACCATATAGGGCAAGAAACTATAGGTCATGCCGATATACACCGCCCAGGGAGTATTCATCAAAGACTGCGTGGGTAGCCCCAAGGTACTTAAAACCAGGTTAATCACCCCAGACGGACGCAACAGCGTAATCCACGCATAGGTACGCAATAAGGACGATGTCCACAGGGGGAGAATAAACAGAACTAACAGCAAGTTACGCCAACGCTTAGGAGCCATGAGTGCTAGCCAATAGGCCACTGGAAACCCAAGCAACAGACACAACAATGTAGTGCCTGTTGCAAATGTGGCGGAGCGCTTAAGTACCTGTAAATATGTGGGCTCTAAAATTCTGAGATAGTTGAGCAAGCCATAGCCCAGGATAGGCTGCCCTGGTTTTAGACCCGGGACAAAACTCAATTCCCCAATCAATATCGTGGGCAAGACCATTAACAAAAATAGCCATAACCCTGCTGGCCCTAATAGACCCAATGGCCTCAGACTGGACTTAAATCCCTGATAAATGGTCGATAGATTGATAGCGCGGCCCTCTGGTCTCAGTCCTCCCTCCATGATGTTTTAGGCACTGGTTACCTTGGTCCAATACTCGTCATACAGAGCGTTGGCATCCCCCACGGGCGCAATGCCCTCACACTTAGCCAGCAAGTCTTCAGGGGGGAAGAGATTTTTGTTATCTAACAGTTCTTTAGACAGCATGGACATCGCTTCACCATTGGGCGTTGCAAAGAACAACCGCTCAACTGTTTCCTGAGAAACCTTAGGCTGCAAGTTAAAATTCATCCACTCATAGGCCGCATCCACATTGGGTGCCGAGGTAGGAATCACCATGGTGTCAGTCCAAACCGAGGACCCACTCGCTGGAATGACATACTTAAACTTAGGATTTTCGAGACTAACTGGAATGCCCTCTACGGAATAGACCATGGACATCAGCAGATCTCCACTCAACAATTCATCTTGCCAACCAAAGGACTTAAAGGATGCCAGTGCGGGTTTCAGGTCTAACAGTTTTTTATACGCTTCTTCTAACTGCGCAGGTTCAGTAGCATTGTACGAATAGCCTAGGGAGCTGAGCACCGCCCCCATAGTCTCTCGAACATCATCCAGCATGGTCAATTTGCGCGACAATACATCCCGATTTTCCCAAAGATAGTTCCAATCCTCAGGGGGAGTAGTCAGCACCTCAGAATTGTAGAGAAGCCCCGTGGTGCCCCAACTAAACGCAACGCTATGGCTACTATCCGGATCGTAGACGGGACTTTGCCACTTCTCAAGAATCTTGTCTAAACCAACGAGGCGAGACTTATCCAGCTCGGTCAACATCCCAAGACCAATCATCTCAGTGACCATGTAGTCCGAAGGATAAATCAGACTGTAGTTGGCACCACCACCGGCCTGCATTTTAGCCAGCATGGTTTCGTTCGAATCATAAACGTCAATTTTGACATCTATGCCGGTAGCTTCTGTAAACTGTGCCGCCAGTTCATCGTCTGTATAGTCGGCCCAGGTGTAAATGTGTAGCACACCATCTCCCGCAGCTCCAGATGAGGGTGCTGCAGCTGTCGTTTCTGATGCTGCTGTATCAACGTTGCCAACGGTACGTCGACAGTTGGATAAACCCACACCAGCTAGCACAGCAGCAGATCCCTGCAAAAAGCGACGGCGGGAAGTACGTGAAAGCAAAGATGAATTATGGGATAGTCGGCGGGGCACAGTCTTTCTCCTCTAGGCAGACACCATTGATAGTTTGAAACCACTCTTTGACCTTAGGTCATTGGGTAATTGCAATTTGTTCATGTAGACCCATATTTGCCGTGATCAGACAAAATATGGATTTTCTCTAATGTGGAGCTAGGACCTGACAATCGGATGCTGCCCAAGCGACATACACAGCAGATCCAGCTTTATATGGCATGTGGTTGGGCTGTAAAACACGCAACCGCTCACCTGTGGTTAATTCAATAATGCACTGAATGTGGGGGCCTGTATACAATGTGTGCTGGACTTTTCCGACATAACAGTTCTCATAGCGAGACGTTAGGCCATGCTCTGTTTGAGGGCTCAGATAAATTTTCTCAGGGCGAATACTGACATTTAGCCCATGGGCATCAATGGCTGAGGGTTCCTGCACTGGCAGCATCACCTCTAGCCCACTGGCAGTGGTCAGGAGAGACGCAGTATCAGTACTTTTGCAGTGGCCGGAGAGTAAATTGGTATCGCCAATAAAATCTGCAACAAACGCCGTGGTGGGACGCTCATAGATCTCACTGGGGGTGCCCACCTGCTCAATCCGACCATCCTTCATCACCGCAATACGATCCGACAGGGAAAGGGCTTCTTCTTGATCGTGGGTGACCATGATGAAGGTAATGCCCAAGCGCTGATGTAGATTGGATAGCTCCACTTGCATCTGCTTGCGCAACTTTAAGTCCAAAGCGCCTAAAGGTTCGTCTAGTAACATCACCGCCGGACGATTTACCAAGGCACGGGCTAGGGCCACCCGCTGCTTTTGTCCCCCCGATAGCTGGCTCGGATAGCGCTTGGCAAAGCTTTCCATTTGTACCAATTTCAAAGCTTCTCCCACACGCTGGCGCAGGTCCAGCTTGGAAACTTTTTTGATTTTCAGGCCAAAGGCTACGTTATCCCACACGCTCATGTGATTAAACAGGGCATAGCTTTGAAAAACGGTATTGACGGAGCGATGGTGAGCTGGAACACCGCCCATGGACTGCTGTTGAATGTGCAATTCCCCAGACGTGGGCGTCTCGAACCCGGCTATCATCCTCAGAGTCGTGGTTTTACCGCAACCAGAGGGGCCCAAAATACTAAAAAATTCCCCTTGGCGGATTTGGAGATTCAGCCCTTGAACAACTGTTTCTTCCCCAAAGGTTTTGACCACATCTTTAAGTTCCACATCCAATGTCGTGGTGACATTTGCAGGCGGAGAAATGGTTGGAGCCATAGGATGCAACCCCTGTGCATGGTTCATTGGCACTATTTTACGGTTAGCAGTTGCAAATCCCAATCAATTGGATTGGAACTTGTAGCCTCCATGGGCATAAGGAGAGACTAACGGGTCCGGAATGACTATAAAGTGCCCATTTTGTCAGGATGGGTAGATTTTTCCAGGGAAAAGGTTAGCCGAAGACCAGGGGACAGAACGCTGCTGGAATTGAGCTGGAAGGGCTAAACTGGTCACAGCTCAGGGCAACACATGGCCCAGTCTACAGTTTTAGTTATCTTCAAGTTCTAGATTTTCGCTCACCGTCACCTATGGCCTTTCTTCAGTATTCTTCATCGGCAAAGGTTGAAAAAAAAGGCGGACGAACTGTTGGCCGACAGTATCAATCGGTGATCATGATGATTTTTCTCTCGCTAATTATGCTGGGGGGCATCGGTAGCCGATTGTTTTACTTGCAGTTGGTTGAGGGCGATCGCAACCGCAAGCTAGCTGAGGAAAATCGCATCCTATTGCTGCCCCGCAGACCCGCACGCGGCACAGTGTTTGATCGCAATGGCAAAATTCTGGCCGGTAGTCGCCTCTCCCACTCGGTATCGATTTGGCCCATTGCCTTACCCGAAGACAAACGGGGTGCCGTGGTGCAACGTTTATCCCAACTGCTGGAAATACCGGAAGCTGAAATTCAACAGCGGATTGAATCGGCTGGCTATGAATCTACCCAGTCTATTGCGATCGCACGGGGTCTAAGCCCAGCCCAAACCACGGCCCTAGCAGAATATGCCTCCGTGCTGCCGGGGGTACGGGTGGAAGCAGAAGCGATTCGCAACTATCCCAACGGTGATTTGGCCGCCCACGTCATCGGCTACACCGGCGAAATCAACGAAGAAGAATTTGATCGCTTTTCGGAAGAGGGCCAAGACTATCGCCTAGGGGACATTATCGGCAAAATGGGAGCCGAAAAATCCTTTGAATCGTTACTCCGAGGCGCATGGGGCGGCCAGCAAGTTGAAGTGGACAGCGCCGGCAATGTCCTGAGGATTATGGGGGAAAAAACACCCGAATCCGGCCAAAACATTCGGCTTACGTTGGATCTAGAACTGCAAAAAGTTGCAGAAAAAGCCCTAGGGGACAAAATTGGTGCCATTGTCGCCATGGACCCCAACGATGGGGCAATTCTCGCCATGGTCAGCCGCCCCACCTTTGACCCGAACCTTTTCTCCACTCGCATTACCCAGGCCCAGTGGGAGCAGCTCAACAGCCGGGGCAATCCCTTTTTGAACCGCGCCCTCCAGGCCTATCCTCCCGCCAGCACCTTCAAGATCATCACCACCACCGCTGGCATCGAATCAGGCACCTTTGCCGCCAATACAGTCTTACAGACGTTTCCCAACATTAACGCTGGCGGCATTTTATTCTGGGATTGGAATAATGCTGGCTTTGGCCCATTGGGCTTTGATGGCGCTTTGCAATGGAGTAGCGACACATTTTTCTACCAGGTGGGGATGCGCATGGGCCATGAGCCCTTAATTCACTGGATGCGCAAATATGGCCTGGGCAAAAAAACCGGCATTGAATTAGTCACCGAAGAATCTCCTGGGCTAGTCCCCGATGAAGCCTGGAAACAAAAAATCTTTGAAGAAGAATGGTATCTGGGGGACACCATCAACATGACCATTGGCCAGGGATACATGCAGGTGACCCCACTACAAACAGCCGTGATGTTTGCTGTTGCTGCCAATGATGGCTATCGAGTTACCCCCCATCTGTTGTTGGATAATGCTGAATCCAAACAATGGAAGACGCCCATAGACATGCAGCCACGCACCCTGGAAATCATTCAACGGGGGCTGCGCAAGGTGGTAACCAGCGGTACTGGTACCCGGCTGAACGTGCCCACCATTCCAACGCCGGCTGGCAAAAGTGGCACTGCCGAGGCGCCTCCCTACGAAAACCACACCTGGTTTGGAGCCTATGCGCCGTTTGAGAAACCCGAAATTTTAGTGGTGGCTTTTGGCGAACATTCTGGCGGTGGCGGCGGCTCCTTTGCCGCCCCCATGGTGCAACAGGTGCTAGAAGCCTACTTTAAGGAAAACAAACGTCAAAAAGGTCCCAAACTGCCCGCTAAGCAGTCGGCTGGTTAAACCGGTTACGTTTAGGGGCCTAGCAGGCTGGGCCCTTAAAAAATTTAGCTACGTAGGCTAACTTTGAACTTTTTCTCGAGGGCTGCGCGAATTTTGTCTTGCAGCGGATCAATGTCTTGATCGGTTAGGGTGCGATCGCTAGCTCGGTAGAACATGCGAAAGGCGAGGCTGCGCTGACCGTCGGGCACCCCCTTCCCTTTATATTCATCAAACAGGGTGACCGTTTCTAGCAACTGCCCCCCGGTGCGGGCGATCAGCTTTTCGAGATCGGCAACCGACACCTCAACCGGGGCATAGAACGCAATGTCACGATCGGAGCCTGGATAGGTGGAATAGCCCTTGAATTTGGGAGCGCGGAAACGATCGCTCACCAAACAGGTTGCGATCGCGTCCCAGTTCAACTCAAAAACATAGACCTCGTCGGGTAAATCCCGCTCTTGGCGCAGTCGGGGATGGAGCTGCCCAAAGGTTCCTAAACGAGTGCGGCCACGTACCCATAAAGACGCCGTCCGCCCTGGATGCAAACGCTCATCCTCACTATCGGGGCGGTAATCTACCTCTAACCCCACCTGCCGCAGCACGGTTTCTAAAATGCCCTTGGCCTCGTACCAGGTCATGGGCGCCGTGGTGCCACTCCATTGGCCTTGGGCCGCATTGCCACCCAAAATTCCACCCACACGCTCGTACTCCTTCAGGGCACCATCTTCATTGGCAAACACATGGCCCATTTCAAACGCATTCAGAGCTCCATTACCTTGCTCCAAGTTGAACTGAAACGCGTCGATCAGCCCTGACAACAAATCAGAACGCAGCGCCGAATACTCAGTAAAGAGTGGATTTTCTAACACCACGCGCTGGGGAGCTGGGTTTGTGAGGGAGTAGTGTAAGGCCTCAGTTAACCCGGCTCCGCGAAAAGCCGCTCGCAGCTGCCGCACCAAAGCCGCTTCGGGCGATAAACGACCGCGCGATGTCTGCTGGGGCAGGGTACTGGTGAAGCGGTTGTAGCCAAACAGCCGCGCAACTTCTTCGATCAAATCGATTTCCCGCTCTAGGTCACGATACCGATAGGCCGGCACCGTGACCGTCCACGTATCCTCACCCTCAGGCTTTAAATGACAGCCCAAACGAGTCAGCGTATCTTCTACATCAGCGGCACTCAGCGCCCGCACCGCAACATCTTCGGCAATATAGCCCCCTAAAATCTGCTGGACTTTTGCAAGGCGCAAACTGACATTGCGAGTGGGCGTAATCTTACCAATATCAGTCCGCTCATCTTGCTGATGCATCACCTTGGCATCCGCCAACTCCACCATCAGTTGAATGGCACGATTGGACGCCAACTCCAGCTCAGCTGGATTCACACCGCGTTCGTAACGGGCCGAAGCCTCTGTGCGCAATCCCTGACTGCGCGCCGAACGACGAATCGCCGCCGCATCAAAGAAAGCCGCTTCTAAAAAGACATTTTGGGTGGCGCTATGCACCTCAGACTCTTCCCCACCCATCACACCCGCCAAGGCGACCGGAGCATCATTGGCCGTAATCACCAAGGTTTGATCCTTGAGCTTACGTTCTTGGGAATCAAGCGTTTTTAAGGTTTCGTTGGCTTGGCCAAAGCGCACACCGACGGTGGTGTCCTTGCCCTGGGTCAGGCGGTCGAGATCAAACGCGTGCAGCGGCTGGCCCCATTCCAACAAAACATAGTTAGTAATGTCCACCACATTATTAATAGACCGCGTCCCCGCAGCATCGAGTCGTTGCTGCAGCCAATCAGGAGACGGACCAATTTTGACATCCTTCAGCACCGTACCGATGTAAATGGGACAGGCCTTAGGCTCTGACAGCGCGATCTCAACTTGCGATTGAGAACTAGTAGGAGCCTTCAGATCTTCGATGGGCAACTTTAGCTCAGCCCCTGTAATCGCCGCCAGTTCACGGGCAATCCCCACCATACTTAAAGCATCGGCGCGGTTCGCCGTAGATGATAGGTCTAGCACCGTATCATCCAAACCCAGCAGCGGTCGTACATCTTGACCCACGGTCAAATTTGGCTGCTCAAAAATATGAATTCCGTCCGACTCTTTGGCTAAGCCTAGCTCCGAAAGGGAGCAGATCATACCCGCAGATGGCACCCCACGAAGCTTACGGGGTTTTATTTTTAAGTCCACCTGGGGCAAATAGGTATTCACCTTCGCCACCGCGACGTAAATGTCCGCACGCACATTGGCCGCACCACAGACAATTGTGGAAGCGTCAGCTTCGCCAATATCTACCGTACAAACACTCAGCTTGTCAGCGTCCGGATGGGGTTGGCGATCCGTTACCTTCCCAACGACCACACCATCCGCCCAAGTCTGGCGGTCTTCAATATCTTCAACTTCAAACCCCGCCATGGTGAGGGCATCGCCAATGGCCTCAGGTGTTAACTGTGGATCAACAAATTCTTTTAGCCAGCTGACAGAAATGCGCATGGAGCTTGAAGTAAGTGAGGACGTGGGCTGTAATAAACCCAAATATTCTACCGTTGAAGTCCCGTTTTACACGGACCGTTTCAGGGCACATTGATGCCCATGGCGTTCCCCTAAATTATCCTGAACTCACTTCCGAGATCTTTAAAGAAAATCAGTTCACAATTGCGCCTAGCCACTTGAAGGATTGGATAAGATAATAGGAATAATAAAATCAAGGGCGTGTCTACCACGACAGTTGGCCTAGCCAAGTACCATAGCAATCACTTAATAAGTTTCCATATAGGCTTAAATGAAAGGATTTATTAAGGATAGAAGTGCATAAAATTAAGCTACTGGAAGAAACGTACCCATTCCATTACTCATGACTGATGAATAGAAATTGCTGTGTAATTAGAAATTACTGGAGCAAGTCTCAAGCAATTTCATATTTATGGGTTGGTATTAAAGGGTTAATTCCTTGCCCAGCTTTTTGAGATGTCGTGCCATAGTTAATCGTAGCCCCAGCCATAGAGATATGGGCATGGTGGCTAAAGCTAGATGACCTACTGCATCAATTCAGAGTGTCCTAATCCAAAAAATCCAGCCGCAGCCAGGGAATGTCTTGCCTGTGGCTCTGAGCTGTTGTTGCGCGATCGGTATCGTGTTAGCGGTACCTTGGGCCAAGGTGGCTTTGGAACTACATTTCTAGCCCATGATGAAGGGTTACCTGGCTGTCCCCCCTGCGTTATTAAACAGCTGCGGCCAACGGCGGAAGCGCCCCACATCATGCAAATGGCCCGAGATTTATTTGCTCGGGAAGCAAAAATTCTAGGCAAAATTGGCAATCACCCTCAACTCCCCAGGCTGTTAGATTATTTCGAAGCTCGCACAGATTTCTTTCTCGTCCAAGAGTATATTCACGGCGCTACCTTACAAAAAGAAGTAAAAACCCGTGGCGCCTTTAGTGAAGCTGGAGTCAAACAGTTTTTAAGTGAAATACTGCCAGTGATGCAGTACATTCATCGCAATCAAGTCATCCACCGAGATATTAAGCCGGCCAACCTGATTCGTCGCGATGCCGACAAGCAGCTGGTGCTGATTGACTTCGGAGCCGTTAAAGACAAAGTTAATCCCGTAAAAGCCAGTGAAGAATCTGGCCATACGGCCTTAACCGCCTATGCGGTGGGCACCCCCGGCTATGCGCCCCCCGAACAAATGGCTATGCGGCCAGTGTATGCCAGTGACATCTATGCCATCGGCGTGACGTGCCTATACTTGCTCACAGCCAAGTCCCCGAAGGAAATGTCCTACGATCCTCAAACAGGTGAAATCCTCTGGCAAGAGCATGTGCAAGTCAGCGAGCACTTTGCCGGGGTACTCAGCCAAATGCTCGAAATTTCGGTACGCCATCGCTATAGCTCAGCCGATGCGATCCTAAGGGATCTGGACCTGGAGCCATATCTAGATAGCCTGGCTCAAAATATGGCCATTCCGACGGCGACCCCAAAAGACAATGACCCCATTAGTCAACCGAACCTAAACAGCGACGAAGCCGCGACCATCCTCGGCCTCGATGATTCCCAAGCTGGGGGATCGCCTTCCGCTCGCATGGCTGCAGCTATTCGGGCCCGTCGCGAGCGTCAAAACACAAAACCGTCTCCCGTCTCCCCTCGACGATCCTCTAGCAATTTGCTGTCGAGCAACTCCAGCCAATCTGGTCCCTTCTCTGGACAGGGGAAAAAGATTACCCCAGAAGCTGTGCAACGCGCTTATGAGCGAGGCCACCGGGACTTTTCCTTACAGCCCCTGGCCAAACTGAATTTACAGAAAATTAATTTAAGCGGTGCCAGCTTTGCCAGTGCCCAGCTTAACGATTGCAACTTACAATCCGCTGATTTAAGCAACGTTAACCTGACCAAAGCAGACCTACGCCAGTGCAATTTGAAAAATGCCAAGCTATCTAACGCTTACATGGGTGAGGCGAACCTCGAAAATAGTGATTTGCGCGGTGCCAATTTAAATCGAAGCAACCTCGTAGGGGCTAATTTACGCGGTGCCAATCTGTGTGGAGCAGATCTAACGGGAGCAAACCTAACCGAAGCCCAGCTATCTACCACCAAAACCAACTGGTCTACCATCTATCCCAATGGTCGCCGTGGCCTACGCTAAAGATCTCTCGGATTTCGCCCTGGACAGCACCGATTTTTCCTGAGCCGCGTTAGTATAGCAAAGGTGTTTTTTGTGACAGTCTGTAAATTTTATGTTTCTCGATGAACTAACACCCATTGTGCAAGAAATTTTAGGTCAGCCAGGCGCATTCCTCGGTGGATTTACATCGGCTTTGTTAAAGCTCAACCTTGGTGACGACCCAGTAAAAAGCTGGTTGGAAAACCAAGGGGCTAGTGCTCCTAACCAGGACGACAGTGATGATAGTTCGGGCAAAGGGCCCCAGACTATTTCGATTGACTAGTGGTCTAGAAAGACTAATCCGATTTTTTAGCGTTGTCGCCGCACTACCCTAGAAGTTCATGCATCCAAACTTCCAGCTTGGCTGCAAGGGCTGAATTAGGGGATTGGGTCAGTAATGCTAACGAACGTTCGTAATCACCAATGGCACAGTTCCAATGGCCGTCTAGGTGATAAGTTCGCCCACGTTCTGCATATACATGGGCCTTTAAACTCCCAAAAAATAGAGCTAGGTCAAAGCACGTAATCGCGTCGTCATAGAGTTTGAGATTTCTCAGCAGAATCCCTTGCTCCAGACGGGCCATTAGGTTGCATGGGTTTAAATTAATCGCACAGTCGTAGTCAGAGATCGCGGCATGCCAATACCCCATGATTGCGTTGCACTTGGCTCGACTACTATAAATTTCATCTCCACTGGGATTGAGCCGTAGAGCTTGGCTGTAATCGCCCAGCGCTTGGGACCATTGATGACAATGGTAATAAATTAATCCTCGATGGCTGTAATAGTCTGCATTACTAGGTTCTTGCGCAATGAGGTAGTTGAGCAAGCGTAGCCCTTGACCATAGTTTTTGGCTTTAATAGCTATGTGAACGTTTTGATGTAAACGTTTCTTAGTTGCCAGGGTCATCTGCTGTCCTGAATGATTTACCTGGTCTGTTTTAATCGTGGATAAGATTGACATCGGAAGGGTTACTCCCTACAACAGGTCAAAGAAATTTATTAAGAAGGGTCAACTATTTGGATAGGGTTTTGTAGATTGTGACGATGTTGGGCAAAACCATGGGGGTGCAAATTATGCTGAGAATTGAAAATTCCCCATATTCATCAGCACACCTCCGGCGTAGAGCCCTCAATAAGCGCAGTTACAACAACACTATTAGTAGAATGGTTGCATAGCGGTTATTTTTATCTCAACCGCAAAAGAACGGAGTTCAGACTGGACAGACTTTGATACAGCCAGTTTTGACCGTAAATTTACCCAGATAAGCTCCCAATCGATACAATCTCTAATTTTTTGGAGAATAGATAGCTTTTTCTAATCAGCAAGCGTCAGCATTTTGAACTCTGCAATTCCAAAAGCAGCGGCCATTGCTATAGCTATCAATACTTCTCCACCATGTGGAACCACCATAGGTTGCTGAAAGTTAACACTCGTGGGGTTTTATAACGTATTTGTTGATGTTGCTGTGGGTCTAGCGGAAGAGGGTTAGGATGATGGGCGATACAGTACGCAATTTTCTTGCGGGACGTCCATGAGTTTATCTTCTATGCCAACTGCACTTTCAGATAACGACTATGTCATTGTTGGTTTAGCCCACTGCTTTACAAAGCAAGACGGAAATGTCGTACCAGTTAAGATTTTGGAACCCATTCCTTCAGCCTACTTTGAAGCACTGCTTAAGGGAGTACCGACGTCCTACAAAGCACTATATGGCCTGAAGTTGGGAGAGATCGTACAGGATGCTCAACCGATCAAGCCATCTTCAAATATCGCCACTGACGATGATGTAGCATTCTGTGAAAGTTTTGCGGAGCGGGCAAAAGCCGCTGCGAGAACTTATCAAAGTCGAGAAGATTTACAAAAGTCGGTTCCTTACGGCCAAAGCTATGAAGGAGTAAATTTTTCCACTGAAAAGAAACGGATCTTGAATTCTACTCATCAGGTAACGGCAGAAGATAATGTCAAGCAGCATAAATATACCCATATGACGCTTTGACCCATGGGGCAGTATCTTCGAGGCCAAACACAGCTACTGCGTTGAAAAGAATAAAGAAGCGCGGCAATTATATAATTGCCGCGCTTCTTTATTAATTGATGAAATTGATAACTCTGGAAAAACTTGCAGGCTCATTATGTTTTTGGTGCGATCGCAGGCAACCGACCAAAACCAATGAGCTAACAACTAAACCCTTGAACAATGAACTCTAACGGAAGCCAACAGAGGCCTGCCAAACAAATGCGAGCAACAAAAAGAAGACAGGCAAAATAGGCAAAATATCTACCAAGGGCGCAAATGCTTGGTAAGCTTCGGGGAGTTTAGCTAACAGTAGGACCGCGTCCATGAAAACCTCTCTACGTTGGCGACAGTTTGCTTAATAATTGACTCACATCCTAACATGCCGTGGTAACAGGCCAGCTTTATTAACAATTGGCTTAGGCGTCTGTTGTAGAGGGTTCCAGCCATTTTTCAAACTGAGTCACAAACTGATTTTGTAAAATTGCTTTACGAATAGCCTGGGTAAATCTAATTAACTCCGTGATGTTGTGAATAGACAACAGCGTATATGCCAGCAGCTCATGGGCATGGATGAGATGGCACAAATAAGCACGGGTAAAGGTTTGACACGTATAACAGGGACAGGTTTCATCCAGGGGCGTCAGATCTCGTCGAAACTTTTGATTTTTTAAATTCCAGCGTTCGCCCTGCACCAAAGCCGCACCATGGCGGGCTAGGCGGGTCGGAATAACACAATCAAACAGATCCATGCCAGCTGCGATCGCTTGGGCCATTTCCCGATAGGTGCCCACCCCCATCAGATAACGGGGTTTATCCAGGGGCAATAGCGGTGTTGTCGCTTGCACAATTTTTTCAATCAGTTCCGGTGGTTCGCCCACACTCACCCCGCCAATGGCATAGCCAGGTAAATCAAGTTGCACTAATTGCTCGGCCGCTTGCCGACGCAGATCTAAATGCACCCCACCTTGAACAATGCCAAATAACGCCTGATCACTACGCTGATGGGCGTCAATACACCGCTTGAGCCAACGATAGGTACGATCGGTTGCCGCTTCCACAGCCTCTCGGTCAGCTGGATAGGGGGGGCATTCATCAAAGGCCATGATCACATCTGCCCCCAGATGATTTTGAATACGAATAGAATCCTCTGGCCCCATGTTAATCACCCGGCCATCCCGGGGAGAACGGAAGGTAACCCCCGATTCTGCGATGGTCCGAATTTTACTGAGGCTAAATACCTGAAACCCACCAGAATCAGTCAAGATGGGGCCATCCCATCCCATAAATCGATGCAAACCACCGGCGGCGGCCACCAGATCTTCGCCAGGTTGCAAATGTAAATGATAGGTATTCGCTAAAACCATTTGGGCACCAGCATCATGCAGCTGGGCTGGTGTCACGGTTTTAACATTGGCCAGGGTGCCCACGGGCATAAATCGTGGCGTATGCACAGGACCATGGGGCGTATGAAAGGTCCCGGCCCTTGCTTGCGTATGGGAACAGGACGCCTGACATTCAAAGGAAAATTGGGGGGTAGCCAACGGTTAGCGCAATCCTATGTAGCTGTTGTCTAGCAACCGTACTAGATTAAATAGGACAGACACAAGCGGACTAGCTACCAAAGTTATTACCATCATCGTCGAGACACGCGTCTAAGCGGGCCGTTAACGCTTCGGCCAACATCGCCTCTAGGGTGGCGTCGTTGAGACTACAGGTCGTGCGCTCGGTTAAAGGATTAGACGACGGCAAAATTCGCAAGCAGCGATTATCTTGCATTAAATCAAAATAAGTCTGATTATCATCCAGTTGACCCATTTCCATGTAGTCAAAACTCGTGACATTGAGATACAGGCTACTGTTTGCCACTAGGGTTGCCTGCTGGGGGTCACTAAACACTTCCACCACATAGCCTTCGCCCTGTTTAAGAACCTGTTCTTCTTGGGTATGGATATATCGCACACGACCTAGATGCTGCAAAATACGCACCATGTCTTTTTTATTGATCACAGTGCCCGTATCAACAAGACAGGGAGCTGGCAAAGAAGTTGTTGAAGGTTGGTAGCTCATAATGGAGTCGGTAGATGGGTTCTTGTAGCAGTCAGACCCGTGAAACACCGAGGCTAATAACAATCTATACTCAAGATAGATTAAATCTGAGTATTTGGAACACCCACGGCGAAAATAATCTTGTTCCAGGCAGTTCACCTTTGGTCCCTATAGTATTCGGCAAATTCTCGCACTGCCTTCAGCCAGAGTACTGAATAACTAAATTTTCAGAAACTATTTATTGGCTTTTTATCCGCCGATTGGGGAAAGATTAATGATTTGGCATTGTGACCCTAGCTGAAAGGATAACGAAAACACTTGCTGAGCAAATGAGGACACTTGCCCACAAGGTCTCTGGCATATGGGCCACCGTCAATGGGGCCATTTTGTTTTACACCCGCATACCACTACCGCACCGTTGGCCTGCCAAGTTTGCCCGCATCGCCCTGATTGTCCCGTGGGTTGGGGTCGGCTTAGGCGTCCTCTTAAGCGGCCTGGATAGGCTGATGGGGACCTTAGGACTATCCCTTGAGCTAGGTAGTGCCCTGGTCGTTTTGACCGGTGTGTGGCTCACTGGGGGCCTGCACCTAGATGGGGCGATGGATACGGGCGATGGTCTAGCGGTGCAGGATGATCAACAGCGGCTGGTGGCCATGGCCGATAGCCGCACAGGGGCATTTGGCGTCATGGTCGGGGTTGCGATTTTATTGCTCAAAACCATCGCTTTTGCTGGCATTACCCACCATCGATGGTTTGCCTTAATCTCAGCTACTGCCTGGGGCCGCTGGGGTCAACAGTGGGCCATTGGCAGATATGCCTACCTTAAACCTGAGGGAAAGGGAGCTTTTCACAAACAAGCGATTCCGTCCTGTTGGCAGGCTCTACCTGCGGCCCTGGGCTTAGTGGGCTTGACCGGCATAGCCATGACATTGGGATGGATCCGGTGGCCCTCTGGTCTAATGGCCGTCGGGCTCGGCCTGGGCCATGCTTATGTCCTGGCAGGCTGGCTAAATCGCAGAATTGGGGGCCATACGGGGGACACCTATGGGGCCATGGTGGAATGGGGAGAAGTGGCTGTACTCGTTGGCCTAGCGGCTGTTAACTAAAGGCGCGTTAGATGAGGTTAGGGCAGCGTCTTGAAATAGGGGCGTACTGAGGTAACGCTCACCAAAGCTGGGCTGAATTACAACGATTAGCTTGTCTGCATTGTCTGCTCGCCGACCGATTTCAATGGCCGCACATAGGGCTGCACCGCTGGAAATGCCCGATAAAATTCCTTCTTCTTTAGCCAGACGCCGACCAAATGCGATCGCATCTTCATCGGGGACAGCAATCACCTCATCAATCAGATCCACCTGCAGCACATCGGGCACAAACCCGGCTCCAATCCCCTGGATTTTGTGGGGGCCGGGCTTTCCCCCCGTCAGCACTTGGCTATTGGCCGGTTCCACAGCTATCGTCTGGAAACTCGGCTTGCGACGTTTCAATATTTCACTCACACCCGTAATGGTGCCGCCGGTGCCCACACCGGCCACCAAAAAATCTACTTTTCCTTCCGTATCCTGCCAAATCTCCTCAGCCGTAGTCCGGCGATGCATATCTGGATTCGCCGGGTTTCTAAACTGTTGCAGCATATAGGCATTGGGTGTGGCTGCCACAATTTGTTGCGCCCGTTGAATACAGCCCGCCATCCCCTCATTACCAGGAGTGAGCTCCAATTCAGCGCCATAGGCACGCAACATCGCCCGCCGCTCCGCACTCATGGTTTCCGGCATCGTCAAAATCAAACGATAGCCCTTAGCCGCAGAGACCATCGCTAGGGCAATGCCAGTATTGCCAGAGGTGGGCTCTACCAACGTGGTTTTCCCAGGTTGAATCGTCCCCGCAGCCTCTGCGGCCGCAATCATATTGACACCGATGCGATCCTTCACCGAAGCAGACGGATTCATCCCCTCTAACTTCAAGACAATTTGAGCCACACAGCCCTCGGCCTGAGGAATACGATTGAGTTGTACCAGCGGTGTACGACCTACCAGTTCTGTAATATTTTGGGCGATCCGCATAGCCAGTTTCCGATGCGCTAGATGTAATACATTAAATCGACTTGATGTTTGGCGTTACGCTGCTCAACCAAGTCTTGGAGTGTGTGGGCAGAGAGCACTTCACGAGCAGCCGTTTGTACGTCGGTCCAAAAGGAGCGAACAACTTGGCGCTCAGTTGTCAGTACAGCATCGCTTGCATCGTCCTTATTTTCCAAGCCTTCGATACAATTCACAACGTCTAGCAACCTCACATTCCAGGGAGCTTGAGACAATAAATAGCCCCCCTTAGCGCCCCGCTGACTTTTGACAAAGCCCGCTCGGCGGAGGGTGGCCAAAAGCTGCTCCAAATAGCGATCGGGAATATTCTGTTGAGATGCGATTTGACGGATTTGTAGGGGGTCCCCTTGGTCGTAGTGCAAACTGAGCTCCAATAGAGCCAGCAGAGCATATTCACTTTTGCAGGAAAGTTCCACAGGGCGGCATAGCTGCAACCCCTTTAGTATACTCCGGTTCTCCACTGGGGAATAGATATTTACATTTATGGACTATGGGTTGGGGGCACAGCATCGGAGGCATCGCTGGCCTGCAAACGCTCCATCAAACGACTATAGTTTGGATGCATCCGAGGATGGAGCAAACGCTTGACCGGTTTGTCTTGCTGAATATGCTGCTCTAGAATTTCATCCACATCCTGGGCACGCACCCGGCAGTACCAAATATTGTCAGGTGCCACTCGCACCATGGGCCCCGAACCACATTGCCCCAGGCAAGAGCTGGCCGACACCATCAGGTCGCTGGTGGCATGTTGTTTCAGGGCCGCCAACACCTCCGCCGATTGAAAACGCTGACAGCTGCGATATTGACAAACCTGAATAAACCGGCGGTTGGGGTCGGACGAAGCGGGACCAGGATTCACTATACGAATTTCCTTAGTTAAATAGCTGTTAAATAGCCATGCAGCTTAGCCTGCTGACCGGTAGCGCTTGGAGCTGAAGCGATCTATGGCACATACCCTCGGCCAGATCGTCCAGATGGCGGGCCCAGCAATAGTTTCGCTTTAAAGCCAAATAGCTGCAGGTTTAGTATGCCTCCGTAATTGGAGAAAACCCGCAGCTATTGAATGAAATCAAGGAACAAGGAACACACAACCAACCTTGTGCCTCGTATCATTGCAGGATTGACCAGAAAGTGCAAGTAATTCTGCGATCTACAAGCAAATTTCATCAAAATCGGTCAGACTACCGGCGTTGCTAGGGTCCACCCCACCCGTCGCTAAATTAGTTTTTTGCTTGATGGGCATTGGTTGCCAGCTTTGTAACAGTTTATGTTGATACGAGGTACGTACAACACCGTTTATTAAGTCCTTTACACCAACTTTAAATAGCAGGATCGCTATGCTGAGCCGAGGAATCGATTGACCACGCCATTGATGGTTTGGCGGACACTGCGCTTACGGCGCCAGCTATCTAGATCGCGTTCATAGCGTTCTCCCGACGTTTGTAAGGTCCGCCATGCTTTGAGGGACAGCCCTAAGCCCCAGAACAAAGCGACATAGAGGGAAAACCCGAGGTGGCCTAAAATTGAACCGCCTGGCGCAACAAAATCAAGAATTACCAAAAAGCTAATAACGATGGCATAGCGGCCGAACTGCCCTTTCAACCGCTGGCGACGGTGGGATTGAAACAGGCGATGATCCTCTGCTTGGCCTTTCATGATGTGCCACTCTTGTTCAGCGGATTTGAGGGTGGCAGGGCTGATGTTTAATTCTTCTGCAATCTCTAGCAGTTGTTGTTGGGTAAGCTCTCCCGACTCGGTTTCTTGCGCGATCGCAATCTGCAAAATCCGCTGGGCGTCTTCCATTGCGTAGAGCTTATCCATGGTGCTGCTCACTAAAATTGGCAATGGCCACTTTTTGGGGGCCTATTCTAATGTTATAGATAATTTTGCAACAGTTAAGCCAGGTGAGTCTTTGGTTGGATAACCGCCCTGGGAGAAAAATGCATGACTAAAATCACACTGAGCGGCTTGCACACCTATCCCATTAAATCTGCGGCGGGTATTTCCTTAGCACACGCCAAGGTGACCCTGCGCGGTTTGCAACACGATCGACGGTGGATGGTGTGCGATCGCAGTGGCAAATTTCTCACCCAGCGCAAGCTACCCAAAATGGCCTTGCTTCAAGTATCGGTGGCGGCAGACACCTTAACCCTCCGCAGCACCCACACCGCCCTAGAGCTACCCACCCCAACCACAGCCCAGCCCATGGCAGTGGACGTTTGGGGTGATCGTTGCCCAGCCTGGTCCATGGGTGATGCCGCCGCCCAGTGGCTCAGCGATTTTTTAGGCACCGACGCCCAGCTAGTCTATATGCCAGATAGCACCCATCGCCCCGCGGACCACGGCGCATTTGACACCCCCAACAGCTTTGCCGATGCCTATCCGTTTTTGCTCATTTCCGAAGCATCGCTAGCCGATTTAAATGGTCGATTAGACCAGCCTGTGCCCATGGATCGGTTTCGGCCCAACCTAGTAATTTCAGGCTGTGCCCCCTTTGCCGAAGACACCTGGAAGCAAATCAAAATTGGGGACATGGTATTTGATGTGGCCAAAGCCTGCTCCCGATGTTCTGTGCCAGGGGTGAATCAGGCCACTGGAGAACAGGGGAAAGAACCCCTCAAAACATTGGCCACCTACCGACGATGGGACCATGCCATTTGGTTTGGCCAGAATTTACTGGCCCATGCAGCGGGCACTTTACAGGTGGGTGACGAGGTGGAAATTCTGGCCTAGACCTTAGCCATGGTGAGCCGTGCCCACCCTAGCGGTGCATGTCTTTGTTAATGGTGGATTTGTCTAGGCTGGGGCTTTTCCGAGAGGTGCGATATTGCTGATTTTGACGAGGATTGTATCGTTCGCGTCTGACCAATGGCATACGTGGATTGTGGGCCATCCTTTCCCCCACAATCACATTGAGCTGGTCGCCAATCAGCATGACCAGGGAGGTTAAAAAGAGCCATAGCAGCAAAATAATCACCACCCCCAGCGTGCCGTAGACCTTGTTGTAGTTACCAAAGTGAGACAGATAGATTTTGTAGGAAGCGGAAATGACCGCCCAGGACAACGCCGCTAGCACCGCCCCTGGAATCAAAGGTTTGCCACGGGTCCAGCGACTGGGGCCAAACCGATAGACAAAGGCAAATGCTGACGACACAATGCCCAGGGCTAAGGGCCAGGTTAATAGGCCCCAAATGCGCAGCACCCACTCGGCCACAAACTGATCGCTTTGCTGGGCCAACAGGTCGATCACACCGGCGCTAATAAATACGAGGTAGCAGGCGATCAACAGCAGCATGATCGTCCCCAGGGTAATGCCGATGGAGATAATGCGCGCCTTCCAAAACGGGCGACGCTCTTGGGGAGGGATCTGATGAATTTCGTCCAGGGCCCGCATGGCGGCACTAATGGCCCCTGAAGAGGCCCAGAGGGCAATCAAAAAACTTAAGGAAAATAGCCCCTTGTTTCCCCCTTCGGTCACCTCATTGGCAAACCCCTGAATCAGCTCATTCACTGCTTCTGGAGCGATTTCACTCAGGCTCAGCGCCAACCGCTGAAACGTCGCTTCAATCGAATTGACCAGGCCAATTGCCGTAATCATGGCCAGGATACCTGGGAACAGACCCAGCATGGCGTTATAGGCCATTTCTGAAGCTAAACTAGGCAGTCGCCGTTGCAGGGTGGCACGCACCACCGCCCGCACGGTCTGCAAATTGATATAGCTGAGGAAGCGAATAAATTCGAGGGGTGAAAAGGTGCGCGACAGCCGTCGCAAGGGTTGCTGCTCACGATAGGTGGAATATATTGTCTGACGCAGTGCAGAATGCAGCGGCCCAGAATCTGGTGGGGGAAGTTTTGGCAAAACGTCTAGCAGGTTAACACACTTTTTCACCGTTGCTGATATTGATAACGATAGGACTATCTGCTGATTTGAACATCATTCAAATACAAACAGACATAAGTCATAGCAGGGATCAGTAACGCTTTCTTCAAAATACAGATTTCCCTTGAGATATCAAGTCAGCAAATATGCGCTTTTATCTCAGCACATATGTAAACATACCCGCTTTACCTCAGCGGTTTCGGATAGAAGACGCCGTTTTAAATGCCCCAGTGCGGCAATACCTACCTAATTTCTGGGGGAACACCGATCATCGGATGGTGGAGTCTTTGCCTAGAATGCAGACATGCGACAGGAGGTTTGGCGATGCAACCATCAAATCCGAATCAATTTACCGAACGGGCCTATGGCGCGATCGCAACCACGACCGATCTAGCCAAACAATGGCAGCATCAACAAATCGAAACCGAGCATTTGATGCTAGCCCTACTAGACGAAGAGGGGTTAGCCAGCAGTATTTTTCAAAAAGCTGGGGCTTCGGTTGAAAAATTACGTAGCGCCACCGAAGCCTTTCTACGGCAGCAGCCCCAGCTCAAAGGCCAGAGCGACAACATATATTTAGGACGGGCGCTGAATACGCTGCTGGATCGGGCTGAAACCTATCGCAAAGAGTTTGAAGACGATTACATCTCGGTTGAGCATTTATTACTGGGCTATCCAGAGGATGCTCGCTTTGGGAAAACCCTGCTGCGGGAGGCGGGCATCAATGCCAAGCAGCTAAAAGATGCAGTTAAACAAGTACGAGGCCATCAAAAGGTGACGGATCAAAACCCCGAAGGTAAATACGAAGCGCTAGAAAAGTATGGCCGCGACTTGACGGAATATGCCAGCGAAGGTCGGCTAGATCCGGTAATCGGTCGGGATGACGAAATTCGTCGCACCATTCAGATTTTGTCCCGCCGCACCAAAAATAATCCGGTGCTCATCGGCGAGCCCGGTGTGGGTAAAACCGCGATCGCAGAGGGTATGGCCCAGCGCATTATTAATAATGATGTGCCCCAGTCGCTGCGCGATCGCAAACTGATCGCATTGGACATGGGTGCCCTAATTGCCGGGGCTAAATATCGCGGCGAATTTGAGGAACGCTTGAAAGCCGTCCTCAAAGAAGTGACCGACTCCAAGGGACAAATTGTCTTATTTATCGACGAAATTCACACCGTTGTGGGTGCCGGGGCTACCCAAGGTGCCATGGATGCGGGTAACCTGCTCAAACCCATGCTGGCGCGGGGGGAACTGCGCTGCATTGGGGCCACTACCCTGGATGAATATCGCCAGTACATCGAAAAGGATGCCGCCCTGGAGCGCCGATTCCAGCAGGTCTATATTGATCAACCCTCGGTGCCCGATACCATTTCCATCCTGCGGGGTTTAAAGGAACGGTACGAACTGCACCATGGTGTCACCATTGCGGACAATGCATTAGTTGCAGCAGCAACGTTGTCAACCCGGTACATTAGCGATCGCTTTTTGCCCGACAAGGCCATCGACCTGGTGGACGAAGCGGCAGCCAAGCTAAAAATGGAGATTACCTCCAAGCCAGAGGAACTGGATGAGTGCGATCGCAAAATCCTGCAGCTAGAGATGGAACGTCTCTCGCTAAAAAACGAAACCGATGCAGGCTCCATAGAAAGGCTCGATCGGCTAGAGAGAGAACTGGCCAACCTCAAGGAAGAACAAAGCACCCTCAATGCCCAGTGGCAGTCCGAAAAAGACGGCATCGATCAGATTCAGGTAATTAAAGAAGAGATCGAAAAAGTCAATATCGAGATCGCCCAGGCAGAGCGAGACTATGACCATGAACGGGCAGCAAAACTAAAGTATGGCAAGCTTCCAGAGCTACAGGGAAAAGTCTCGCAAGCAGAAGACATGTTAGCCACATCCCAAGCAAGTGGAAAAACTCTTTTAAGAGAAGAGGTAACAGAAGAAGACATTGCCGAGATTATCTCCAAATGGACCGGCATCCCCATCAGCAAGCTAGTGCAGTCCGAGATGCAAAAGCTGTTGTTGTTAGAAGATGAACTACACCAGCGCGTCATCGGCCAGGACGAAGCGGTAACCGCCGTAGCCGACGCCATCCAACGGTCTCGGGCGGGTTTGGCCGACCCCAACCGGCCCACCGCCAGCTTTATTTTCCTCGGTCCCACGGGGGTGGGTAAAACAGAACTAGCCAAGGCCCTCGCCAGCTATTTGTTTGATACAGAAGAAGCCATTGTCCGCATTGACATGTCGGAATATATGGAAAAGCATTCGGTCTCTCGCCTGATTGGTGCACCTCCCGGCTATGTGGGCTACGACGAAGGCGGACAGCTAACGGAAGCCCTGCGCCGTCGGCCCTATTCTGTGATTCTGTTTGACGAAATCGAAAAGGCCCACCCCGATGTGTTTAACATCATGTTGCAGATTCTCGATGATGGTCGGGTCACCGATTCCCAAGGTCGCACGGTGGACTTTAAGAACTCCGTGATCATTATGACCAGCAACATCGGCTCCCAGTTTATTTTGGATGTAGCCGGTGATGACAGCCGCTATGAAGAGATGCGTGGCCGGGTGATGGAGGCATTGCAGTCTAACTTCCGACCAGAGTTTCTCAACCGTGTGGATGAGATGATTATTTTCCACAGCTTGCAGAAAGAACAACTGCGGAAAATTGTGAAGCTGCAGGTGCAGGCATTGGAGAAACGGCTAGCCCAGCAGAAGATTGGCCTAGACCTGTCGGAAGCGGCGTTGGACTTCCTTGCAGACGTGGGTTACGACCCGGTGTATGGGGCGAGGCCGCTGAAGCGGGCGATTCAAAAGGAGCTGGAAACTTCTATTGCCAAGGGGATTTTGCGCGGAGACTATAAGGGTGGCAACACCGTTGTGGTTGATGTGGAAAATGAACGACTGGCGTTTAAGGGCACAGTGGCGGTTTAGCCAAGGTGGTGCGTTACGCTATCGCTAACAGCACCCTACATAATCTAGGCCCCCTAAATTCCCCAATATTGGGGGGATTTTGAGTGCCCCTGGAACTGTAGGTTGGGTTAAACCATGCCGAATGTATGGTTATTGATCCAGGTCGCTATCAACCCAACAAGTCTGCAACACAAGATGGGCTGGCGCGGTGGGTTTTGCTGGGTTTGCCGATATCCAGACGAACCCAACAATTATAGGATTGGTGCAACCCAACCTACAGGCGATGATTTGGAGCGGGTGTTGTCTATTTTGTCTGGGATTATGTTGGCGGGTGAGGATTGATGGGGGTGTTGGGTTTGCCAGCATTTCGGCAAACCCCGGTGGCTATGGGCCAGGTGCAACCCAACCTACAGGCGATGATTTGGAGCGGGTGTTGTCTATTTTGTCTGGGATTATGTTGGCGGGTGAGGATTGATGGGGGTGTTGGGTTTGCCAGCATTTCGGCAAACCCCGGTAGCTATGGGCCAGGTGCAACCCAACCTACAGGCGTTTCATCAGGATGCTGATGACGTCGCCTTGGTTGGGGGTGAGGATAAGCTGGTTGTCGGGGATTTCGATTAGCGGGCTCCATTGGCTGGGTTCGACATACTTGAGGTTGTGGAGCAGGTGGATGGTTTGGCGAATGCCGCCGGGGCTGCCGAGCAGGATGTGGCGGATGGTTTCGCCAGTGGGCAGGGTGATGGATAGGTCGGCGGGTAGGGTGTTTAGTGGGGTGATCATGGGGCGTTTTCCTTTGGTTGAATTGGGTGAGGAAAGCGCCCAAAAAGTTAGCCACCCTGCAACGATACTCAGGGTGGCTGTAAAATGCTCACAGCTCACCAACTGGATCCGCAGTTGGAGGGGTCAGCGGGGTGGTGGTGTTGGTAGCACTACCATCTCGCGCAGCTAAATTTTTGGGTGCGAAAGTAGCGAGCGGCAATGTGCCGTCGCTGTTGTGTAGGCTATCAGGACTGAGCTAATTGAGTCAATATGCGGATTAGGGCTTGTTAAAAATTAAAATCATGGCCTCGACCATTTAAATCTTGGCTTAACAAGCTTTGCAAAATTAACCCGTGAAGTAGTTTCTTAACAACTCCCTAGCATCGATAAATAGTGTTGACTATAGTGAACTAACCCCTTAGACGTATCTGCCCTATGGACACAACAGCTGTAATTGTCTTGACAGCATTGATTACGGCGGCAAGTGGATATTTATTAAACCAATTACCGGAGGTGCGGCAGTTTAAGGGGCGCAACTGGCTGATTATTCGCCTATTTGTGTGGATTACGCTGCTGTCGGTGACCTATGCCCTTCTGATCGATCAGAAGGTAACAGAAAACGTAAAAACAGTTACGAAATTTAGTATTGCGCCCCTAGTGCTGTTGCTGATGCTAGATGTGTGGAAACTCGTGACGGTGATGCGAGGGCAGACAGCAGAGACAGCCGCACCCCAGGATTTGCGAACGCGATTGCTCACAGCCGTTCAAACGGAGGTGGCGGAACGGTTGGAAGATTCGCTCAATCAACAGGTGGTGATTAATCTGTTGATGCAGCAGCAGCTGAGCCAGGTGAATCGACCGGATAAACAGAAACGTATATCACTGGAGGAGATTGAGCAAAAGCAGGCGGAGTCTAACTTGATTTTGCTGCCGGAGCGATCGCTACAACGAGATCATCACACCAGTAAGCTAGATCCCCAAGAGTCAATTTTAGAGACCTTTAACCGTCGGGATGTGGGCCGAAAGCTACTGATCTTGGGCGCACCGGGAGCGGGAAAAACAACAACCTTGCTTAAGTTGGCTGAGGCGCTGGTGGAAGAAGCCTTGGAGGACGGACAGCGGCAGATACCGATTATTTTTGAGCTGTCCACGTGGAAAGACAACAATCAGTCGATCCATGACTGGCTGCTTGAGCAGCTCAAGCTCAATTACAACATTGATTCTAAAACGGGGGCACAGTGGCTGAAATCTACCCACTTGCTGCCGCTGTTGGATGGTTTAGACGAATTGGGGCTGAAACGCCAGGCGCAGTGTGTGGAAAAAATTAATCAATTTATCAAAGGCCTGGCCTATCCCCATGTGGTGGTGTGCTGCCGCAGTGAAGAATATGGGGAAGGCCGAGTGCAGCTAGGCGCACTCAAAGGGGCCGTGTGTCTAGAGCCGCTGAGTGATACCCAGATTCAGCAATATTTTTGTGAACAGCTGGAACAGCCTCAGATTTGGCAAGCCCTACGGCAGCAGCCGGGGCTCAACGCATTATTAGCCCCTTCACCGGAGCGGCAGGTGGGCATTTTACGAATCCCGTTATTTTTAACGATTTTGTCCGTGGCCTACGGTGATAACACCCTAATTGAATCAGAGATCGATCTGTTGAATGCCTATATTCATCAGCGGCTGATGCTGAATACCCGCAAGACAGAGCGGGAACAGTTTAGACGCAAGTGGGCTTACCCAAATATTCGGCAGGAGCCTGACGAGACCACTACACGGCACTATCTGAGCTGGCTGGCAAGAACGCTGAATAGTGAAAATTTAGTAGAGCTGCTGATTGAGAGGATGCAGCCTTGGTGGTTATCGACAAAACGACAAAAATGGATGTACCGTCTGATAGTTGGTCTGATAGTTGGTCTGATAGTTGGTCTGATAGTTGGTCTGATAGTTGGTCTGATAGGTGGTCTGATAGTTGGTCTGATAGGTGGTCTGATAGTTGGTCTGATATTTGGTCTGATAGGTGGTCCAGACAATACGATTTGGCCAGTAGAAAGCTTTAAATTTTCGATGTCGCGCGAAGCGCGACGAGAACTTAAAAATGGTCTGATAGTTGGTCTGATAGGTGGTCTGATAGTTGGTCTGATAGGTGGTCTGATAGTTGGTCTGATATTTGGTCTGATAGGTGGTCTGATAGTTGGTCTGATATTTGGTCTGATAGGTGGTCTGATAGGTGGTCTACAAGCTGACTTTCAAATTCGAGAAAAGCCCAATCAGGGTATGTGGGCCGCTGTTTTTAATATTCCATTAATTGCTTTGTTTAGTTATCCCGGTGCCGTTGGCATCCTATATCTGCCAGCCCTGATTCAGGGCAACAATCCATCCCTGCCTGAAAATATGGTTTCTGGATTGTTATACACTTTCATATTTGGAATTTTTCTGGGGGGAGGCAGCGAACTGATTCAGCATGTAACCCTACGTGCTCTCCTTACCCATGCGGGCAACACCCCTTGGAACTACGCCCGCTTTTTGAATTACTGCACCGAACGTCGCCTACTCCAACGCATCGGCGGACGCTACCGCTTTATCCACCGCGAACTGCTGGACCACTTCGCTGAGATGTAGATAATCAACATCAATCTTGTTGCTAACAGATCAACAATTATGTTTAGAGACAAGGAACAGCGAGCAAATAAAATCCAATTTAGCCGGACTTCGACTCCGCTCAGTCCTCCAATACCAACTTTGAGAACTATGGGTTTTATTGATTCTCCTATCCCAAGCCTTCAGGGGCAACCGCAAAAGATTACCCCGAAACCGATTACCAAACCTCTAGTTCGACAAAGCCACCGACTGACTCACGGTTAGCGCCAAATCAGTAGAAGGATTCACTGAAATCACCTCCACCCGTTCGCGGCCCAACACCAGACCACCCAGCGCACCAGCCACGGTGCCCGTCAGTACTTCCCAGGTTTGCAGCTCCTCATCGCCCGTTACCGAGCCAATGGCAGCGGAAGCGCCAGAACCTAACACTGCACCGGCAAAGATTTCACCAATGCTGGCACCACGACGGATCGTTTCAGTGGTCGTAATCACCCCCGACTGGGCTTGAATATTCACCCGGCGACCATTTTCCAGAACCAACGTTTGGGCAACAAACTGAGAACCAGCCCCGCTGCTAGAGGTGGCCGGACGCAGCTCACCGACAACCTCGCTATTGCGGGGAATTAGCACCTGCCCGCGACTATCGGTAACCGCGTCTGCCACCTGCAAGGTCAGAGGCAACGTTTCGTCGGGCAACAGAACAATGCGATCGCCATCTGCATAGGTCACTGGAATGCGCGTACCAGAAGAAAGCGTAGACTGGGCCGTGGTAGCAGTTTGCACCTGCACAATGTAGGGGGAAGGCACCGCCGCCACCTGATTGCGGCTGGCCAATGCCTGATAAATAAACGCAGCCACATCCGCCCGGGTCGCCGTTTGGTTGGGGCGCAATACCTCAAGGTTGGGATAATTTACCACCAGTCGCTGTTCGGTGGCGGCCGCAATGCTGCGCACAGCATAGTTGGGGATAGCACCAGCATCGCTATAGAAATTAGCACTGGTGACGGTGCTTGCCTGATAGTCTAGACCGTTGGCGAGGGAAACAAGCACCTGGGCACGGGGAATATTTTGATTGGGCTGAAACACGTTGTTGGGATAGCCGGACAAAAAGCCCATGCGGTAGGCTTCGTCGATGGCGCTGGTGGCCCAGAAATTAGCGGGCACATCGACAAAGGAAGTGCCACTGCGGATGCTGCTTTGATTAAAAGCTTTGCGCACCATGGCCGCATACTGGGCACGGGTTACGGGCTCGTCGGGGCGAAAGGAGCCGTCGGGAAAGCCGGCGATGACGTTGCGCTGGGCTAGGCTAGCAATAAACTGACTGGCCCAGTGGCTAGAAGACACATCAGTAAACTGAATTTGGGTTTGAGCCACAACGGGTGTGGGTGTAGCGAGGGGTGCGATCGCACCGGCCCCCATGCCCAGGGTGAGCAACAAAGCCGTTGTTGTCTGAAACCGTCGAATATTTAGCATCGGTAAGATCCTCAAGAACAAAACAAAAATAAATATGGGCGCTGCTGCCCCAGGTCAAAACAACGGGTGACACCACAGGCGCAATGCCCCGAGGCAACGTTATGGCCTAACGCCCCATGGGCCGACTCTGGCAACCAGAGAGAATGCAACGTACAGAAAGCTCTCAACCAGGAATGACGGGTCAACTAGCCTAAACGCAAAGGGTGAGCGGATGAGAGAACATTTCCAAAGAGGTTTAATTCTGCACAACAGACAAACGATAAGTACTCAAGTGCACCATCACAAAACTCTTGCGATGGATTGAATCTAACAAACCTTTTTTTTCAATTTCGGTTGATGCCGTTACGCCTTTTCAAGTGGCACAGCCATAGGAACTGCCTAAGCCACTCCTTTACCGAACAGAAGGGTATCTTTTTGTCGGTCCTGCTCAAAAAAGCCTTGCCCCCCATGGCCCAAGCCTTGCCATGGGAGAGGTTATGAGAAATTTGTAGAAAACTACAACCGCTGTCGGTGTTATTGACAATCCACTTTCACGGCAGGAACTGGCACAGGCAAACAGGAGATTACAGCCGCCGCTTTCACCGCTACCACAACGCCCAGCCTGAAAACTCAGGGATGGGCCATCCAAAACCCTATCTCCCCGTACCATGGCTGGTATCGCCTCACGCGGCGGCGATGGGGATTTGAATCATAAATCGAGTGCCTTGCCCCAGTTCAGATTCGCACCAGATCTTGCCCCGGTGCTTTTCAGTAATCAC
This sequence comes from Leptothoe kymatousa TAU-MAC 1615, assembly GCF_018739865.1. Classification (GTDB taxonomy): domain Bacteria; phylum Cyanobacteriota; class Cyanobacteriia; order Phormidesmidales; family Phormidesmidaceae; genus Leptothoe; species Leptothoe kymatousa. The sequence continues at coordinate 110,141 of NZ_JADOER010000016.1, forward strand.
CTGATAGCTAATGGATAAGCCTAAACCGGTGCCTTGACCGACGCTCTTGGTGGTGAAGAAGGGATGAAAGATTTGCGATCGCACATGTTCCGGCATCCCCGGGCCATTATCTGCGATCGTAATTTGCACCTGGTTGTGCTCTACCTTAGTAGATACGACAATTTGAGGAAATACGGTAATTCGACTCTCTTGCTGCTGACGCCGCACATAGGCTTCCAACGCATCAATGGCATTGGATAACAAGTTCATAAAGACCTGATTTAGCTGACCAGGGTAACAATTCACCATGGGTAAATTACCATACTGGGTCAGCACCTCAATTTTGCCTAAATTATCTTGCAGAGTCAGACGATGACGCAGAATCAACAGCGTGTTATCGAGGCCCGTATGGATATCGGCTAGCTTACAGTCGGATTCATCGAGTCGAGAAAAATTGCGCAATGATAAAACAATGTTGCGGATGCGATCGCTGCCGAGCTTCATCGATGTCATCACTTTCTCCAGGTCCGATTGCAGAAAGTCGAGTTCCACCTCACTCAGTTTCTGACTAATGGCTGCAGTAGGTTGAGGATATGCCCTTTGATACTCGTCCACTAAAGCCAATAGATCCTGGGTATAGCCATTCACATGCTCAATGTTGCCATGTACAAACGTAATCGGGTTGTTGATTTCATGGGCAACGCCAGCCACCATGCTGCCCAGGGCAGACATTTTTTCACTTTGCACCATTTGTAGCTGAGTTTTCTGCAGCGTTTTTAATGTGTCTTGCAGGGCAACATTTTTACTATTCAACTCCTCCGTACGCTGTTCCACACGCTGTTCTAAATGACTGTTGGTGGACGCCAGTTCGGATAGGGCCAGCTGCATATTCGCTTCTGCTTTGCGCCGTTCTGTAATGGCCGCAATGAGAATCAGCACCGTGACCGTAATCACACTCACAAATAGCTGTAGATTGATCAGGGAATCATTTAAATTTTCGCTCGCCAAACTCCCCTGACCATTGACCGTAGCGATGATGGCAAACCCAGCACTGATTAAGGTAAACAGTGTGACCCATCGTTTCTCTAGCCGAAAAGCACACCACAATAAGACCGGCAGCAACATATATTCCAGGTTATAGCCCAGATCAAAAGAGATTTCGCTAATCAACACTAGCAACAACAGGAGAATACAGGGCTCACCCTTAGTCCAAAGTTGAAGCCCCCGCTGCTTTAATTTATTTTTGGAAGGACGATAGCTAGGGGGCAACTGAGTCTTGGCGGTGCCCTGGCGCACCCACTGGGCCCAGCTAAACAAGGTGGGAGCGATAATTAAAATCCCTGCCACGTTGGAGATCCACCACATGAACCAAACTGAGCCGTAGATAGACCAGGGGATAGTGCCGTTAAACGCCAGGGAGCTAACCCCAAAGGTGGCATTGATGGTGGGGCCGACCATGGCGGTTAAAATTAAAAACTTAAACACCCCGGATACTTGGGTTAAGGGATAGCGACGGGATGTAAAGCGGCGCAGTAAATTGGTTCCTAACCAAGTTCCTAATGTGGTGCCAACGGCAATGCCCAGCACTGGCAATGCTGATAGACAGGCCGCCATCAAACTGCTGTCATCTCGGAAGGCCCAAAAATTCGCCAAAAAGGAACCGAGAAAAACGCCATAGCCCATCCAGTTTCCAAATAGGAAAACACCCCCCACCGCTAAGCCATCCGGAGGCCAGACGGGGGTGACATCCTGAGGTGTGGAAGCAACATGGCGGGATAGTTCCGCGAGGACGTAATAGCCAATAGCTAAACCCACAATGCCTAGACTGCGCATCCAGGCGGAGGAAAATCTAGTTTTAACCATTGAAATAGAGGTGACAAACGGGCACAAGCTTGCAGCAGCCACTCCCCACAAGAGGCATGCAACAATGTACCAGAAATGCCAGATATCGACATTTCTTGGTCAAAATCATAGTTTTTGCAAGCAACTCCAACATAGCCTGGAGCTTTATATAGCGTTCCCGCTTCCTGCGACCAGGATGGCAAAAATTGGGCTGGCTTTATTGGCCTATGTTGCTAGCCTGTTGGCCCACGAAATCACGAATGGTCTCCCAAATGGCAGCGGGACCAATGCCAAAAAATAATTGCAACCCTAGCAAGATCAAGGCCGCTAGAAAGGCTGTCTTAAGGGTGGCCTTTACTACCTTGATTAACCAGGTAAAGACCAAGATTGAAATAGCGATCGCACCAATGACAACCACAATTTCCATGGGCCAAGCTTCCGTTTAGAGTACGCCTAATCTTACCCTATGAGCCCAGGGCAACGACCTGACGCTCGTTGAGGCTACCACTCACATTGATGACTTCCTGGCGGGCCCACTGGTCGGCATCGAGAATGTCTTGGAGGGAGGGGGTGGCGGTTAAGTGGTCGCGGTTGCGATCGCACACCTTCTCAATCACCTTCGGAATATCTAGATAGTGGATTTTCTCATCCAAGAACAGGGCCACCGCCTGCTCATTGGCCGCATTTAGCACCGCCGTCATCGAACCACCGGCCCGGCCCGCTTCGTAGGCCAAATTAATGCAAGGATACTTAGCGTGGTCTGGCTGCTTAAAGGTGAGGGTGGCTAGCTGCGCCAGGTCCAAAGGCTTCCAATCGGTGAAGATGCGCTCGGGCCAGGAAATGGCATAGAGCAGTGGCAGACGCATATCGGGCCAACCGAGCTGGGCCAGCATGGACGTATCCTGGGTTTCGATCAAGGAATGGATAATGCTCTGGGGATGGATCAGAGTATCAATGTGGTCGTAATCCATGCCAAACAAATAATGGGCTTCAATCACCTCCAACCCCTTATTCATCATGGTGGCAGAATCAACCGTAATCTTGCGCCCCATGGACCAGTTGGGGTGCTTAATGGCATCCGCAACGGTGACATCCTTCAGTTTTTCCACCGGCCAATCGCGGAAGGCACCGCCGGATGCGGTCAAAATAATCCGGCGCAGGCCCCCTGCGGGCAGCCCCTGCATGCACTGGAAAATGGCAGAGTGCTCAGAGTCGGCGGGAAGTAGCTTTACCCCATGCTTTTCTATGAGGGGCAGCACCACCGGACCACCGGCAATTAGGGTTTCCTTATTGGCCAGGGCAATATCTTTCCCCGCTTCGATGGCCGCAATGGTCGGCAACAGCCCAGCACAGCCGACAATGCCGGTGACCACCGCTTCAGCGTCGCCGTAGCGCGCCACTTCCACAATGCCTTCAGGTCCTGCCACAATCTGGGGCTGGGGGTCCACATCAGCGATGGCTTCCTTTAGTTCCGCTAGCTTACTGACATCGTTGATGGCAACAATTTCAGGTTTGAACTGACGCACTTGCTCGGCTAGCAGGGTAACGTTGCGACCTGCGGCAATGCCCACCAAACGAAACTTATCGGGATTGTGTTCAAGAATATCGAGGGTTTGGGTGCCGATGGAGCCAGTTGAACCAAGCAGAGTGATTGCCTTCACGGGAATTGCCTATTGCTAAAGGTTGACAGCTGGCCGTGCTGGCCCGCCCTGATTCAACTATAAATTCTTAATGTCTTTTCACAAAATTTTAGATATTCGACCATTGGCGGAAGCTAACGGCATACAGGGCCATAGGATTAACTTCCGAGGAACGAAATAAAGCTAATCTGCCATCTCTAGTCCCCACTCGCCAGCAGAAACGATTCGCTTTTGAAGATCGAGACCATAATGAAACTAAGCAGCCTTGCTGAACTGCGAGTTTACCCAGCTACGGTGTCGCCCCATGGGCAAGACCTGCGGCTGAGTCAGCAATGGCCCTTAAAACAATAGCTAGCCGCCCCAACCGATCATGGAAGCCTTTTCACCAATTCCACCCGACTGGGTTGAGTCTGCCACCCATGCCTTGACGTTTTGCTGCCCCTCCTGTCACGAGCCAGCTGGCGTGGCCACCCATGTTTGGATTAACCGCCGCGCCCCGGTCTACACCCACAACCACAAGCGCAAATGGCAAGAATTCTACAACTGTGAATGTGGTAAAGCCTGGTGGGCCTGGAGTAGCGATCGCCCCCCAAACCCATGGCAGGACAAAGAAGCCATTAATAACCAACCGGAAGAATCAGCACCGGGGCTAGATCCGCTGACGGGGCTGGGGGATAGTTGGGAAAGCTTTGAACCTTAGTGGCGTCCCATGGCCATCGTCGTATTTGGCAGTCTAAATATGGACCTGGTGGTCCAAGTGCCCCGTTTACCCCAGACTGGCGAAACACTATTAGGAACTAACTTTGATACGGTCCCAGGGGGCAAAGGGGCCAACCAAGCCGTAGCGGCGGCTCGTTTGGGGGCACCCACCACCATGGTCGGTCGCGTGGGCGATGACGGTTTTGGCCAGCTGCTATGTACCAGCCTTGGGGCCACGGGCGTTCGCACGGAATGGGTGCTCGCAACGCCGGGCCCCTCTGGAGTCGCGTTGATCAACGTCGATGATCTGGGGGAAAACCAGATTGTGGTGGCCCCCGGCGCCAACGGCAACGTGGATTCCACAGATGTGGAACGTCTGCCCCTAGAAGAGGATGGCGCGTCGATTTTGCTGATGCAATTTGAGATTCCGCTGATGGCCGTGCAGGCAGCGGCCAAACGGGCCAAAGCAGCGGGGGAAGGGCATTGTGTCATTGTCGATCCGGCCCCGGCCCGGGCAGATTTACCACCCGATTTTTATCGGTGGGTGGATATTTTAACCCCCAATCAAACGGAAGCGGCCCAGCTGACCGGGGTGCGGGTCAAAAACGTGGCCACCGCCATGGAGGCGGCCCAAACCCTGCGGCAGCGGGGCACCCCCACGGTAATTGTGAAACTGGGACCCCAGGGAGCTGTGGTGGCCACGGACATGGAGGTGTTCCATGTGCCCGCTTTTGCGGTGGATGCGGTGGATACAGTGGCCGCCGGGGATGCGTTTAATGGGGGGCTAGCGGTTGCCCTATGGGAAAAAAAGCCGCTTTGGGATGCGGTGGTGTGGGCCAGTGCGGTAGCCGCCCTATCGGTGACTCAAGCTGGGGCACAGCCCTCCATGCCCACCAGAAGGGCAGTGGAATCTTTTTTGCTCAGCCATGGGGATCTGGCAGTTTATCGACCAGATGGACAACGGCTATAGTCTTGATGCTCTAGACTGGTCTAGTACTGCGTCAGCTGGAGATTTTTTGGGGACGATATGGGTGCCAATGGAACATGTCGCAATGTCTATGGCACATGGCTTGCACCCTAGACAATAGGGGTAAAGACAAGGTCCTCCAGGATTGCACCCTGCATCCAAACTTTTCTCTCTAACGTAGTAAAGATAGCGGCGTTGCTGCCGAGCAGTAGCGGCGAGATTGTTTCCGTTGCTGATTTAGGGGATACAACGATCCGCACAGCTAGCTCCTAGGCTGGATGTAACAGATATAGTTATTTCGAGGATCGGCAACGCCAGATTTTTAGTACGCTTTCCTGCGCTTCAATGCCTTCAAATCAACCGGATGTCATTTTTTTAGTGCTCGACACTCAGCGGGTGGACCGGCTGTCGTGCTATGGCTACGAGAAACCAACGTCGCCCAATATTGATGCCTTTGCCAAAACCGCCACACGGTTTAAGGTTGCGATCGCACCCGGTCAGTGGACCATTCCCTCCCACGCCTCCATGTTCACCGGGCTGTATCCGTCACAACACCAAATGCAGCAGTCCTATTCCGTCATGCCCCCCCACCTCAAGACCCTGGCAGAACGGCTCCAGGACGGCGGCTACTATACCGCCGCCTTTTGCAACAATCCCCTAGTTGGCGTCATCAACAACGGCCTACGGCGAGGGTTTTACAGCTTTCTCAACTACAGTGGCCTGCTGAGCTCCAAACCAAATCAGGCCGGGATTCCATCCAGCTTTTTAGACAAATATCGCCAGCTATTTAAGCGCATCGTCGCTAAAGGCCTCAACACGGTGCAAGACGCCTTTGCCCGCTCCGACTGGCTGCTGTCGCTTTCCTTTACGCCACTCATGGTGCCCCTGTGGCAAACGGCCCTGAGCTTCAAAGGCAATACTCGCAAATCCTTAGATGATGCCGCCAAGCTATTAATTGAGCGCAAAGACGTTCAACCCGATCAGCCCATTTTCACCTTTATCAATTTGATGGGCACCCACATGCCCTACCATCCGCCTCGAGAATATATCGAAAAATTCGCCCCCAACGTGCTTAAAAATCGAGCCGCCCAAACCTATCTACGGCGTTTTAATAGCGATGTGTACGGTTGGCTAGCCCCCCTCGTGGGTGCCTTAGAACATCAACAAAAGGACACCCTAGACGGCATGTACGATGCTGAGGTCGCGGCCCAGGACGAACAGGTGGGCCAGTTTCTACAGCAGCTAAAACAATCGGGGCGATTAGACAACACTTATATTGTTATCTGCGCCGACCATGGTGAGCACCTAGGAGAAAAACAGCTCATCGGCCACAGCCTCTCCATCTACAACGAACTCGTCCAGGTGCCGCTGATTATTCATGATCCAACCGATGGCATTCAGCGGAGCACCCTGCGAGACGATGTCGTCTCCACCCGGTGTTTATTCCATACGGTGCTCTCGGCCACCCATTTGGCCACCCCCGAAGAAGCGGAATTTAGTTTTGAACATATTGCGGATGGCGATGCGATCGCAGACATCGAACCCGACCGCTACGTCTATGCGGAGGCCATCCCCCCCCAAAACGTCCTCAATCTGATTCAAAAGCGCCAGCCCGAATTAATCTCTCAGCATGCCTGCGACCAAACCCGACGGGCCGTGTGGGTGGGCAACCACAAACTAATTGAGACCAACGAAAATCCCCCGGAACTCTACGATGTCCAAGATGACCCCGGCGAGAGTTTAGACCTCAGCGAGATTTTTCCCGAAATGGTGGAATCACTGCAGGATTCTCTCTCCGTCTTTAGCCAAGATGCGGACGAACACCAATCCCTTTACTCCCAGGCCCGCGCCACCGGATTTGACGACCCCGAAGTGCGCCGCCGCCTCAAAGACCTTGGATATTTAGAAGAATAAGCTATCAGTATGTATCCCCCCGTAGACCCCACAATTGTAGAATTTGGCCCCTTCGCCCTACGCTGGTACGGCCTCTTGATGGCCACCGCTGTGATTGTCGGTTCCTGGTTTGCCACCCAGGAAATTGAGCGCCGTGGCAAAAACCCCGAAGACTTTTGGGACATGTTGATTTGGGTACTGATTCCGGCCTTTATCGGGGCTCGGCTGTACTATGTCTTGGTGCAAACCAGCAATCGCGAGTTTTACCTGCAAAATCCCGGTCAAATTCTCCAAATTTGGGGTGGTGGCATTCACATCTTTGGCGCTTTTATCTTTGGTGGCATTGCCCTCTGGCTCTTTACCAAACTGCGTCGCCTGCCCACCCTGATGTATCTAGACGCCGCTGCCATTGGTCTACCCATTGCCCAAGCCATTGGTCGCTGGGGTAATTTCATTAACCAAGAACTCTATGGCCCCCCCACGGACTGGCCCTTTGGGTTACGCATCGACCCGCAACATCGTTTGGCCCCCTACAACGATTTAACCGCCTATCCTGATACCACTCGCTTCCATGCCCTCTTCCTGTACGAATCCGCCTGGAACTTTGCCGGTTTCCTCGTGCTTTATTGGATATCCAAACGCTTTGGCCAACAGCTCAGACCGGGCGATTTATCGCTGTTGTATCTAGTTTGGTATCCCTTTGGCCGTTTCTTTATCGAGTTTCTCAGAACAGATTCCTGGTTCTTCCCTGGCACACCGTTTAACGTCGTCCACATTCTCTCGCTGGTGGCGATTGTCGGTGCCGTAGCCACCCTGGTATTACGACGACGGTTTAACAAGGCCATGCCCACTTAGCCCCCATGCCCTGATTAACTATGCCTGCTTCTCCACGCCTGATCATCATTGGCCTTGATTGCATGGAGCCCTCGCTTGTGTTTGAGCAATGGCGAGGGGATCTGCCTAACCTTTCTCGGCTGATGCAACAGGGGAGCTATGGTCGCTTAGAAAGCTCAATTCCTGCCATTACGGTGCCCGCCTGGAGCTGTATGATGACTGGCCGCGATCCAGGGGAGTTAGGCATCTATGGTTTTCGCAATCGGGCCACGCGGGCCTATCAGGATATGACCATTGCCGATGGCCGCGCCGTACGATTTCCCAGGCTGTGGGACTACCTGGGCCGAGACGGTTGGAACGTGGCCGCCCTGAGCGTACCCGGCACCTCCCCCCCCTATGAAGTCAACGGTTCCATGGTGTCCTGTTTCTTGACACCCAACCCCCAGGTCACCTTTACCCATCCACCGGAACTGGGGGAACAGATTCGCAACTGGATGCCCGACTTTATGATGGATGTGCCTGAGTTTCGCTCAGAGGACAAGGCGGAGATTTTAGCCAACATCCATATGCTCTGCGACCAGCGGTTTACCCTGGCAGAAAAGCTGATTGCCCAGGACCAGCCAGACTTTTTGATGCTGGTGGATATGGGGGTGGATCGCATCCACCATGCCTTTTGGAAACCCATGGACCCCCGCCATCCGGACTATGCGCCGGACATGCCCTTTGCGACGGCGATCCACGATTATTATTGCCATGTGGATAAACGTGTGGGGCAGCTGTTGGAGCAGTGCGATCGCGACACCGCCGTGCTCGTAGTCTCGGACCATGGCGCCCAGCCATTGATGGGGGGAATCTGCATCAATGAATGGCTAATCGATAAGGGCTATCTCACCCTCAAAGAAAACCCCAGTACCCCCACCGCCCTAGATAAAATAGATGTCGATTGGACACAAACCAAAGTCTGGGGTGCCGGGGGCTATTACGCCAGAATCTTTCTCAATGTGGAGGGACGAGAACCCCAGGGAACAATCCCCCTCCGAGAATTTAAAGCCTTCCGTGAGCGGCTAATTAGTGAGCTAGAAGCCATCACCTATCCCGATGGGACACCGATGGAGGTCAAAGCCTACATCCCCCAAGAAACCTATCAAAAAGTGCGGGGCATGGCGCCCGATTTGCTCGTATATTTTGATTGGCTGGCGTGGCGTTCCGTGGGCAGTGTGGGCACTGGCGAACTCTATGCCAAAGGCAACGATACCGGACCAGACGATGCCAACCACGCCCAATATGGGCTAATGATTTTCCATGACCCGCAAAATCCAAAGGGTGGACAAGTTTTAGATAACGCCCAGCTCTATGACATTGTGCCAACAATGTTGAATCGTTACAGTGTGACGTATCCCCAGGATTTACGCGGTAAGGTATTGCCGATATAAACCCAGGGACTGCCCGACTCCTTGGGGCAAATGCGACAAACCTGTATAGGCTTGCAGCTTGGCGCGCCAAGTTTATATCCCTAGTGTGACAAACGGTCTTCAAATTTTGCTATCCACAAATGCTATGCCTAAGCACCCCATATATCTAAAAACACTATTTCCCTTAAGTTTATTCGTAGCCTTAGCGGTGACCGCCTGCGGAGGTGCTTTGCCAGAGCCAGATACTACTACCCCCACGGATACGGTGCAGACACCAGATGCTGACCCCATTGAAGCCCCCGTCGAAATCGACGATCCAGACGCATTGCCCGCAGACGATTTAACCGGTATCGTCCTTGGCCTTTCTGGAGAAGGGGTACTAGTGATCGATCAGCAATCGGGCAAAAGTCGAAATATTCCCTTTAACACCGATATTGCCACCGCCCAAACCTCGATTTCAGCAGCCCTAGGCGACCCCACCGACACTGCCCAAAATGATGAATGTGGTGCCGGACCCATGACGTTTGTTACTTGGGCAAATGGGTTTACGATCAATGGCATAGACGATCAGTTCGTGGGTTGGACGGTGCGCCCCGATACGGAGAGTGCCGACTTAACCACCCTGGATGGCGTGGGTTTGGGCTCAACGCTCACCGAATTAGAAGAGAACTATGATGTGGGCGTGATCGAGAGTTCCCTGGGCACAGAGTTTAATGCGTCCAATGTTTTGTTTGGCCTATTAGATGCGAACGAAGCAGATGGCATTGTGACAAATTTGTGGGCTGGGGCAGCCTGTAATTTCCGTTAACTCAAATCTTGCACCTGGTGATGATGCATGGCCCACCTTGGACTGAAAGTTCCAAGGCTAATTGAATCAAAAACCACTAAAGGGGTTAAAGGATCTCTGAAAGCTCCAATTACAGAGCCATTAAGCGCATCTTGTCCCTTTAGTGGACAGATCTGAGTTAGCGTTGGGTTTTGAACCTAACGTGGGGTGTAGGCTCAAAACCGATGTGGTGCAAGATCCCAGTTAACCATCGTTCTTAAGCGTTGCTGATGAAAGGCATACAGACCTCCAGATAGCTTGCAGGAAACCTGCATCTGGCAAATGGAGTCATTGCTAACATCAGTAACGAAAAAACGCATATCCCTAGGCGAATACAGTGGTCGAAAAACGTTTCCATGGCTGGAAAATTGATGTCGACATTGACGCAACGCAACGACTCTACCCACAAGATTGTGTAGGAGAGTCAGATGCTTGTGGCTGTGATGAATGTGCTAATTTTGCGGCACAGAAGCTCGCCATATTTCCAGCTGATGTATATCAATTGTTGAGGAATATGGGCATAAATCCTGGATGTGAAACGCATATCGGTTGCTATGGAGAGATGCAGCCAGGACAGTTTCTATACCAAGGAGACTATGAGTTTAGGCGTGTGCACATAAATAAACACCCGTCACCCAATGATGACTGCCCATTTGGGTAAGGTGGGTGACGGGTGCCAATCAACTCGGT
>NZ_JADOER010000005.1:0-47236 GCF_018739865.1 Leptothoe kymatousa TAU-MAC 1615
GTCCGTTCACGATGATGGAATTGCTTACGAGCCAAGGCTTATCCAGTATGTCCTGTTAGCCGACCAGTGCCGGCGCGATGCCTGGAGATGTGACTGCGCGGATTGATCTGCTTTCGCTGGAGCGGTTAGACGCTTTGGGAGATGAACTGTTTGAGGTGACGAGTTTGGAGAAGCTGAGGACGTGGTTGACTGGGAATTGAGGGCATTTGCGATCGCAATCCCAGACATTCAGCAATCCCAGACATTCAGCAATTCCAGAAATTTCGCAAGCCCAAAAATCCTGCCATCCCAGCAATCATCCTCGCAGCATTTTATGAATACCCCCATACTGAGGATGAGCAATCACCAGTCACCCTAAAATACCTCAATTAACATGCAACATCCCACAAAAACTATGCAGCGAGGATGAGGATAACTAGCTAGGCGAAGAATGTGACCGAAGTTTTAGAGTTAGGACAGAAGATTTTAGAGAAACAAATCCCACCAACCCAGACACTGAAAGCATTACAACGAATCACTTCGCAGAGATTGATCAAGCTTTTTTACACCACATCCGGCTTATTACCTACAAAGATAAATGCAGCCGGTAGCAAAGAGTACCCGACGGGGTACTACTCGAAGTTAGGCGAAGCAACGCATGATGAGGGTAAGAAATCGTCATTGAGAGCAGAGAAACGCTGAAAAGTGAAGCTTTTGCTCTCTAGAGCAGGAAGTTCTTTCCTGAAAATATCAAACAGTCACCACTTAACTCAGAGAACATTCACCACCATGGCTAAGCTTATTCTTGTCGACGTTGATATCATTCCAAGTCCCAGCTGTCCCAACACAGTACAGGTGCAATACAAATTTTTCGGTCAACCTATTGGTGGTCAGTACTCAATCCCTAAAGGACCTAGATTCACATTTCCAGGTGGCGGTGCCCAATCCATGTCGTTTTCAACGGGCGGTAAGCTGTATCTCTATTTCATTGTCAATAATCAAGAACATTTTGCCTCCATGGGGAATGTAGTTATTCCACCGAACACCACACCACAAGGACAATTGAAAGTGTACAAAAATTACACTAGTTACGGTTTATTCCAATCAAGATATAAAGTTGTTTAGGCAAAATAGAGCATCGCGTCAGCGGGTGGAGTCTACTATCAAAGACAGCGCCTTCATTAACGACCGGGTCTTTTCAAAAGCTAACAATAATTAATCTAAACACGGATGAGAAAGTTCCGTGGTTTATGCATCAGAATCGGCCGACATCGTCAGCGGCTTCTGATGCATTTAATGCTATATGCACTTATACTTCTCCGGAAAGATCTCAGGATGTATCCTAATAGAAATTACCCTTCTTATCCAAAGACTGGAGTATCGTTGTGCCCCCCCCACTAAACGGTTTAAGAGTCTGGCTTGTCAGTCAGGCTATCCTTTTGTGCTTCCTACGCACTAAAGCCTATGGCCAAGAGGTCACTCCAGATGGCTCAACGACAACGCCCAATCCAGGCTCCTGCGTCACATTCTGCACCATAAGTGGCGGAACCACTGACCGAACGGGAACCAACCTATTTCACAGTTTTACTGAGTTTTCAGTGCCTACTAATGGGACCGTTATTTTTAATCACGACCCCACTATTCAAAACATTTTCACCCGAGTTACTGGGGCCAATCGTTCCGCAATTGATGGCATTTTACGAACCAATGGCACCAGCGAAGCCAATTTATTTTTACTTAACCCAAATGGGATTTTTTTTGGCCCCAACAGTAGCTTAGACATCAGTGGTTCGTTTATGGTAACGACAGCAGATGCAATTCAGTTTGGCAATCAAGGTATCTTCGATACTCAAAACCCTGATAACAATCTTGCCACTCTAACCGTTGATCCATCTGCTTTTATATTCAGCCAGACAACAACTCAACCAATTATCAGTCAATCTGCTGGCTTAGATCCTCTGTTTTTTTTCCCAGTGGGATTAAGCGTGCAAGATGAAAAAAGTCTGATATTACTTGGTGGTGATGTTTTGATAGAAGCCTCAGAAAATTTTTTCTTGTCCGGTGGAGTTTTAACAGCTCCCAGTGGACAAATCGAATTAGGAGGAATACAGGGAACAGGAACTGTCGATTTACTAATTAACAGGAATAATTTCAGCCTCAGCTATGAGCCAGATACAGCATTAGCAGACATCTTGATTGATAATGGCACATTAAATACATCAAGCATATTTGGAGGTAGAGCCGGAAATGTAACCATTAATGGTAATAACGTCTCACTGACCAATAGCTCAGGTATTCCTAGTGACACATTTACCCAAGACAATGCAGGCAATATACTTATCAATGCCAATAGCTCCCTTCAATTGTCAAATAGCAGTATTAGCAGCGTAACTGGTGCTGCTGGAGATGGAGGTAGTATTACCATCATCACAGACTTTTTATCTCTGGATGCCACTAGTGCATTAAATACTGTAACGTTTGGGCCTGGCGATGCAGGCAATATAAAAGTCCAGGCAGAAACTGTTTTGCTGGATGAGAGTAATATTTTTAGCTCAGCGCAAGGTTTTTTCGGTGGCTTTGGAGATGTAGGGGATGTAGGTACAATCGATATTGAAACCAATACCCTGACTTTAGATAATAGTTCCAGGCTCGACACCCTTACAGACGGCGAGGCAACAGATACTCAAACCATTGGTATTATTGCCATTAACGCCACTGGTTTAGTGACATTAGGCGGTGACAGTGTGATTACTAGTGAAACACTGGGAGAGAGGAATGCTAGCAATATAACAATTAATGCAGTAGAACTTATTCTTCAAGATTCCTCTAGCATCTCTGCAAGCGCCAATGAAGTTGCCACCGGTTCGGGCGGCACCATAAATATCACAGCAGATCGCCTAAACACCACTAGCGAAGCCAGTATATCTGCCAGCTCTACTGGTGCCAGCTCAGCCGGTGATATCATCCTGCAAATCAACGAACGCCTTGCCGTACAAGACGGAGCCGAAATCACCGTCAGCGGCACCGGCACCGGCAACAGTGGCACCCTCAACATCATCAGCGACCTGATCAGCCTCAACAACGGCAACATCCTCGCCGCCGTCGCCGCAGGCGAAGAAGGCAACATCAACCTCGACATCGGCAACGCCCTAGTCCTCCGCAACGACAGCCTAATCTCCGCCGCCGCCACCAACGCTGCCAACGGCGGCAACGTCAATATCGCTTCCCCATTTATCATCGCCCTATCCCCCGGCTCTAAAGGCAACGACATCCTAGCCAGCGCCCAAGCAGGCAACGGTGGCTTTATCACCATCCAAGCCAACACCCTATTCAACATCGCCGCCACCACTACGCCCGACCCCAGGGGCAACAACATCAACGACATCAATGCCACCTCCGGCACCGGCATCAACGGAGAAGTCATCATCACCACCCTGCAAGTAGACCCCGACGAAGGCACCCTACGACTGGCCCCCACCCCAGGCGAATCCAAAATCAGCCAAGGCTGCCAAGCCGGGGGCGACATCAACGGCGAATTCGTCGCCTCCGGCAACGGCGGCACCCGACCAAGCCCCTACGATCTCCTCAGCAATAACGGCATCCAAGAAGACATCTTGCCCCCCGGCCAAACCATCGCCCAGCCAACCAACACCATCCTTACCGAAGCCACCAACTGGCGCAAAAACACCCAGGGCCAAGTAGAACTCATCCCAGAGACTACTTACCACAGCGCCTGCCAGCACACCTTCACCGGAGGGGCATCTTGATATGGCTCAGTTTTCGCCCCGTCACCTAAAATTACTGCTCTCAGCACTTCTAGGTTTTCTACTCACCATCAACGGCCCCGCCTTCGCCACCCATGGCCCCATGGCCGAACAAAGCTTGGCCAATTGGCAGCAACAAGCCTCAAAGCGCCCAGAGCTGGGGGTTAGGGGGCCAGATGCTTTGATCTCCCAAGCCCCAAGCCCCCTACTCCAAACCGGCATCCGCCACTACCAGGCTGGCCAATACACCGACGCCATCACCAGCTGGAACCAAGCCCTGCAAATCACCCCCGATCCCCTCACCCAGGCCCTGCTGCTCAGCAACCTATCCCTGGCGCACCAACACCTGAGCCAATGGACCGAGGCCACCAACACCATTGCTCAAAGCTTAGCGCTCCTCCAATCGCCCAGCGACACCCCCATCTATACCGAAACCCTGGCCAAAGCCCTGAATACCCAAGGTCGTCTCCACTGGGCTACCGGCGACATAGCCACAGCCCTGAGCACCTGGAGCGAAGCCACTGCCGCCTATCGCCAGACCAACAACACCCGTGGCATCCTACTGAGTTTGATCAACCAGGCCAAAGCTCTGCAAACCCTAGGCCAGCACGTGCAATCTAAAGAGATTTTGCAACGAGAGATTGTCCCCCTATTGCAAGATTCCACCCTAGCGCCAGCGGTGCAAGCCACCGGACTGTGGCAACTGGGCAATGCCCAACGCCAGTTTGGCAATCTCCCACAGGCCAAAGAAAATCTACAAGCAAGTCTCGACATTATTGAAGCACAACGGCTGGGCGCTATGGCTAGCCCGGTGCGGCTAGACCTGGCCAATACCGACCTAGCCCTAGGGAATAAACAACAGGCCATTGGCAAAACCAAAGGGGCGCAAAAATTACGAGAAAGTGCCCTGGCAATCTATCAAGAATTAGCCACCAGCGCCGATGCGGCCACCCAGCTCCAGGCTAATTTCAATCGCCTCAGTTTGCTAATCGATATGGAACAATGGGGCGAGGCCAATGAACTTTGGCCAGCTGTGTGGCCGACATTAGAGGGGTTATCGGCTAGCCGCACAAACATTTATGCTCAGCTAAATTTTGCCAACAGTTTGATGCAACTGTTGGCAGAGAAAAAAAACCGCGAACAATCTACTGATCATGCGTCTGCCACACAGCGGTTCCCCTTGATAAGGGGAACCAACGGAGGGGTCTTCGAACACTCGCGCAATGGTGGAATCCTCCACTCAAAGGCCCCTAGTATTGGGGGATTTAGGGAGCCCTCGACAACGCTAGCAACTTTACGATCGCTGACACGACAGTCGGACCAAGGGGCATCAGAAGAACAATATGAGTCTGTTGATCAGGATACTTTTGGGAAGTCTTTAGGGAGAGTAGATTATTCTCCGGCAGGCACCTTGGAAGAGGCCCCCAAACCCCCAATACTGGGGGCTTTGAATCGTGTCCCTGTTAGCGTAAAAACAACAGATTATTCTCCGGCAGGCACCTTAGAAGAGGCCCCCAAGCCCCCAAGATTGGGGGCTTTGAATGGTGTCTCCGTTGGCGTAAATGGCTCTAACGGAACTACTCAAACCATTGCGCTTGGCCAGTTCCCTAGCTCTAACGCCATTGGCCCAATTATTGACCATGCGCTGCAACAGTCCCAAGCGATCGCAGACCCGATTGCGGAATCCTATAGCATTGGCGAACGGGGCCGACTCTATGAACTGGAACAAGACTATCCCAAGGCGCAGGCATGGACTGAAAAGGCACTGCGGCTCACGGAAGCGATGGCCTATGCGGACGGTCGCTACCGGTGGGAGTGGCAGCAGGGTCGTTTGTTTAACAAACAAAACCAGCGGGAAGCGGCGATCCAGTCTTATCGGAATGCGGTGAGTACGATTCAAGAAATTCGTCGTAACCTGTTGTTTATCGATACGGAGGTGCAGTTTTCGTTTCGAGACAATGTGGAGCCAGTCTACCGGGAAATGGTGGAGCTGTTGTTAAGCGAAGATGCGGCCAATCTGGATAACGCCACATTGGATTTGACGGTGCAGCAGCTCGATCGGCTACAGCTCAGCGAGCTAGAAAACTTTCTGCGCTGCGACCTGACGGCCACGACAAACATTACTGAATTTGAAGTAGCTGATAATACCGCCGTTTTGCATCCCATTATTTTGGAAAATCGGTTGGGCCTAATCTCGCAAATTCAAGGCGAGAAAATGTTTACGTTCTCTGACATTGATCAGAATGAAATGACTGCCTTTGTGGAGCAACTGCGGGAGGACCTGAACCAGCCGGATCGGACGCCGGAGGTGCGACAGGCGGCAAAACGGCTGCATAAACTATTGATGGAGCCCATCGAGGCGGAGCTAAAACGGCAAAATATTGAAACCCTGGTGTTTGTGCTGGATGGTCCCCTGCGCAATATTCCCATGGCGGTGTTGTTCGATGGGCAGCAGTATCTGGTGGAGAAATATGCGATCGCAGTTGCCCCAGAGCTCGACCTATTCAAACCCGAGAAATTATCCGACAACCTCAGGGTGTTTACCGGCGGTGTGGGCACCCCTCAAGAAATCGAAGGGCGTAGCTTTGCCCCCATCGTCAAACTGAATGACGAGTTGGACGTCATTAGCGACCTATTTGGCCCCCAGCCCCCCATGGTCAACCAAGCCTTTAGCGGCATGACGCTCCAAGAGCAACTGAGTTCTGGAAGATTCTCGGGCATCCACATCAAAACCCACGGCGTCTTTAGCTCCGATCCCCAAGAAACCTTTATCGTCGGCCATCAGGAACTGATTCGCGGTAGCGAACTGGGGGACCTAATCCAGTTGGGCAGCAGCCAGGCAGCCACCCCCATCGAACTGCTCGTACTCAGCGCATGCGACACCGCCACCGGCGACAGTCGTGCTGTGTTGGGTCTAGCGGGCATCGCAGTGCGGGCAGGGGCACGTAGCACGGTCTCCACCCTATGGGAAGCCGAGGACGTGCCCAACACGGAGCTAATGATCTCATTTTACAAAGAGCTAAAGAAACCAAACATTACCCGTGCCCAGGCCCTACGCAATGCCCAGCTAGCGTTAATCGCAACAGGAGAAACCAGGCCCCACATCTGGGGCACCTATGTGCTGGTGGGCAACTGGCTCTAACTATCCGTCAACACCAACGGCCCCACCATGGGTGTCTGGGTAAACTGGGTCAAATCCACCGACTCCAACAGCTCGGCCCAGATTTGCGACCTGGTCTCACACTGGGTTGTGCTGAGGCAATCCGCCAGTTGGTGCACGGTGTCGTACCAGATCTCCGGGGAGCTGTCGGCCACCTGCTGTTCTAGCTCTGGCGTAGAGGCCATCCGATCTATCCAACCGTTAATGTTCAGATTGTTCTTCGTCGTATTTTCAGCCACACAGTTCACCTTCAGATACCAACGATAGCGTTGGTCTGCATCCAGGCTCACCATGGCAGCTTCTGGCATGGTGACACTTACCAACCCAGGCTGGTCGGGCAGGGTAAATTCTGCCTTGTAGACCCGGTCCAGCTCATCTGCGGTAAGGATGGAAAATTCCCCCTTTTCTATATCTCCCATCGTGTATGGCATATAGAACCACAGTGTCGGGCGCGCCGCTAGAGTTTTGCCATGGACAGGCTCGGGGGTAATGGCCGTTAATGGCTGGGGTGTAACCGGGCAGACGTCCTCGCCCAAACCGCCGCCGGGTGTGCGTTCACCATTGGTCGGCGGCGGATTGGTCGGAGCGGTCGGCAGCTGAGCTGTCCTACGGTCACGCCTACCGCCGTTGTCGATGGGGTTAGGAATCGCTGAGACACTGGCAGTAAAGCCCAGCTGGCTCAGGAGAATTGCTAACGAAAAACTGATGTAGGCTAGTGTGTTTTGCGATCGCATTTCTTTTGTCCTCTCTATCGATGACGTTTTATGTTCAACTGCTCAGATAGTGATTCCAGTGGAAGGAAACCATGCTTGCGAGCTAATAAAATAACAGCGGTTCCTACCAATGCTAGCAGCGCCGGAATCAAAGGCACCCATCCTCCCTGAATCAAAATAAATAGACAAAGCTGCCGTAAACCCCAGCATGCTACAAGCAAACTCAGAGCCAGTAGCGGTAGCGATTTTACCCACCAGACCAAGAGACCCCCCACCCCGGCCCACAACCATAGCCACAGCAGATCACCCCACTGGAAACGTCCCCACTGGGGCAACACCCATAGCAAACTACGCTGGTCCAACACAGCACTCAGAATGTTACTGACCGCATGGGTATGGATCCACACCCCGGGCAGTTCACCAAAGGGGGTATGGCGCAGATCTCCACCAAAGGGATCCACCACCCCAATTAAGACAATGCGGTCACGGATTTCGTTGTCGGCCACTTTCTCGGCCAACACGTCCTCTAAACTGGCACGGATAGCAGGTTTCGGCCTAAACCGATAGTTCAACAACATCTGGTTAATCTGGCCGTCTAGGGCTTGATATGCCCCGGTCTGGGCCGATAACCGCTTAAATTCAACGTCTCCTAGCAACCAATTACTACCGTTGGCCCGCAACGGCTGCACCCCGTGAGTCAACAAATACCGCAGAGCCAAGTTTAAGCCAAAACTATAGGATGTGACACAGTCCGATGACTCTTCGGCTAAGTTGACATCGTATGATAACAGCTGACGCCGCACCACCGACTTCCCCGGCTGAAACAGTGCATCGGTTTCCAAATCGCTAAAGCCCACCTGGTTTTGGGCCTGCTCAAGGGAAAACTCCGGCGGATGGCTCAACAGTTCGCGATCGCCAAACCCAAAGGAACACACCGTAATTAAATCGGGGAACTCTTCAAATTGTTGTAACAGCTGCTCTCGCCCCTCCCCATTGGCCTGATAGCGATGCAAATCTACGCCAATGGCCACGGGATCATGCTGCCGCAGCTTAGTCAACGCCTCAGCCAGCCGGTCGTCGTGGATGGGATAGGTATACTTGTCCGTATCTTCAGCGGTAATTTCTACCACCAATAACCGATCGTCAATTTCGCTAATATCTGCCCCAACGGGGCGCGATCTCACTAGAGCGTCGTAGGAACCTAGCTCCGCCGACTGTAGCCACCCCAAACTGCGCAAACCAGTGACCATCAGCACCATCGCCAACATTACTGGCAGCAGCAAATTACGCAGGTTCACCGCTGTTATTTTGCGATCGCTAATGCGCCGTTGCGGAGCAACGGGTATCGGCGGCTGTAAGGTGCGCCAAACAAACGATCCCTCCGTCGGATTTTGATAAATGATTGGTAACCAGCTAGCCCCTGGATAGTCAGTTTCCATACCCTGAAGACGTTCGCGCGCATAGCGCACCGATGCGTAAAAGGGGCCACCACGGGCAAAATCTTGCAAAAAATGTTTCAGAAAGGCATGGGCCACCTGATCTAAGACAGGCTCTCGCATCGCAATCAGCTGGGGTAAATTCAAATCCACCAGCTGTCTGGCCAACCCCAAACCATCGCAGGAATTAAAAATTGCCAGTTTTAACCCTTTATCAATGGCATCTTTAAAGGCATACTTCACTTCTGAAATCGACAGATTTTCACAGGAATTTAACGAAAGCTGATCCCGCACTTCTCCCATGGTGTCGATGGCCTGGCTAGTGCTGTGTCCGGCAAAAAAGAAGATATCCCAACCCACCTTATCTCGCAGGTGCTTCTCCAATACAGACCGCCTCGGCTCATTCAGCACCAAGGTTTCCGCAGCAGAATCTTCCAGTAGCCCCCGGTCTAATTGCACATCAATACCATCACTGTGCCCCAGTACCACCAAAATTCTCATTTGCCGACTGACTCGGCTGTTGGGCACCGCAGGGACTTGTTGATAATTTTTGGCACTAATGGCAATTTCAGCCTTTTGATAATGTTCGAAAAAACACCACAGATGCCAGGGTAATTTTTGCAGAAACGGATCTTCTGTTTCGATAATAAATCGAATGGTTTCCTTAGGATCTAACTGAGTTCTCAGCTGTTGGTCAATGGTGCGAAACCCGGAAGAATTGAGCCACTTGTTGATATGCTTTTGCAACTGTTCCCCCAGATAGCGAAACTCTTCCTCCGATACATTGGTGGGCACTGTGTCATCAAATTCAATGGATGACCTGGTTGAGAGCCGTTTTCTCAAGGCTTTATGCAGCGCTTTATACAGTTGTTGCCAATGGTTATAGAGCTTAGGAATCTCCGGCACACTGGGCAGGCTACCGGTATATTGCATCTGGGATGCAGCCTCATGCTGCCGCACCAAACGAGCCGTAATGTGGGGCAGCCCGTCATAACAGTTACCTTTGCCTAAATTTAGGATGACCAGTGAATTCATCAGGATTTTTCCAAGGAACGGGCAAACCGCAAAAACGTCCTAAGAATATGGTTACTGTAGGTGCCCCCAGGATGCAACCGAAACAGCGTAAATCGACGATCCCCAAAGCCTGATGCCGTACGGGCTAAGAATTTCCCCCTAGGCTTGCATGTAATGTTTTGTAATGAATCGGCCTGTGAGATCGCATTTTTGTCCTATTTCTTGAACATTTTGTCGCACCCCAGGTATCTAGACTGTAGGGATCGAAGGTTTGACAGCCCCCTAGGACAGAGAAATTAACAATTTCCATACTCCCTATGGCCATTAGTTAAGAACCACGGAAAATTGCAATTCAAGAAATTGGAGTTTATTGAATTTCTGTCCCCTAGTTCAAAAGATCCTCTTCCAAATCTCGTAAAATCGTATCCCTATCCGACGACCTTGGCGGGCTAAAAATCGCCTGCAGCGATTGATTCAACGTTTCTGCCATGGCAATGCGATTTTGATACGCCACAATTACCCGCGCTAAAATTGGCAGTCGATTTTGTTCGGCTTCTAAATACAACGGTTCCACATACAACAAGGAATCCTCAATGGGTATCACCAACAAATTGCCCTGGTTGGCCCGTGATCCTTGGGTATTCCACAGGGAAATCCGCTGGGAAATTTCTGGATCTTGGTTAATGCGAGCTTCAATTTGCTCGGGACCGTATACCAACTGCTGCTTAGGAAATCGATAGAGCAAAATGCGACCATATTGGTTGCCGTCCGAGCGCGCCGCTAGCCAGGCGATGAGGTTATTGCGCTGGGCCGGGGTAAAGGGCCGCAACAGCACAAACTCTTCTTCGTCTTCCTTCGGCAGTTTCATAATCAAGTAGTAGGGTTCCACCACTTGGGATTCGTTGGCATAGATCTCATTGGGGGCCCGCCAGGTATCTTCCCGATTATAAAAAATACGTGGATCGGTCATGTGATAGACCAGCAGCTGGTTCGACTGCACCAGGGAATAGTCTTCGGGATAGCGAATGTGGGCCACTAGGGCGGGCGGCATGGCATCTAGGGGCTGCAACATCTTGGGAAACAGCTGGGCCCAGGTTTGAATAATCGGATCGGTGGGGTCGGCGATATAGAACGACACAGCCCCATGGTAGGCATCCACAACAACTTTGACCGAGTTGCGAATGTAGTTGAAGCTCTGACCGCCGGGGTCGGAATAGGGGTAGCGATCGCTAGTGGTATAGGCGTCGATCATCCAATATAGGTAGCTGCCCTCTGGGTCCACCGGGTTCGATGAATCGGATGCGGCCTGGGCATTGGCATCGGCCACCACCAGGTAGGGGTCACTGTCAAACTGTAGAAAGGGCGCAATCTCCTTTACCCGCTCTTTGATATTCCGACGGAACAACAATTTCGTATCGGCGGTAAAATCTCCCGTAAATAGCATTTGCCAATCGGTCAAATGTTTCGAAAATAATAATCGCCGCCACAGACTACCGATGCCTATGCCCCCGTCTCCCCCATAGGAAGTGTAAACATTGTCGTTCTCGCTGGGGTAGTCCAACTCGGGCACCCGAGTACCGGTCATCACATAGTTATCGGTCAGTTCCCCAAAGTAAATGCGGGGCCGCCCCACAGGGATACTGCGGGCCACATCCTTATTGCTCGGTTGGTGGGCAATGTCTTTAATAAAATAGTCGGGCAGCCCCCCCACCGCCGCCGTATTCACCGGGCTCATGGTAAAGCCATAGCCGTGGGTGTAGCTGAGGTGTTTATTTACCCAGGTCTTGGCGGTATCCTCTAGCTGCTCATAGTTGAGTTCCCGCGCCGATATCAGCACCTGGCGTCGTTCGGTGGTGCCATCCGCCTGGGTCAGGGTGTAGCGATCCACATCGGCATCGACAAATTCGTAGTAAAGCCGAATCTGCTGCAGCTGGCGGTTACTCTCCAGCAGGGGTCGGGTATCCCAAATGCGAATATTGCGCACCGTCAAGTCGTTCTCTTTGAGCTTGGCAGTGGTGAGGGTGCTTTGGGGATCAAAACTCTCTTCTTGAATATCGGTCAGATTAAAGGCATCTCGGGTAAAGGCGATGGCTCGTTCAATGTAGGGCCGCTCGCGCTGAAATTCGTTGGGTTGCACCACTAGGCGCTGCACCACCCAAGGGGCCACCCCTTCCCCCAGCAGGGCCACGGTGAGATAAATAACAATGAGAATAATAAAGGACGGCAATCGCTGGCGAGAGCGATGGCGACTAAAGCCAAAGAGCGATCGGCCAAAGGCCACCAGGGCTAGCACTGCGGTGATGACACTCAGGGCGATTTGCACTGGCAAACTAACATTCACATCGGTGTAGCTGGCGCCGTAGGTCACACCCTGCTGGGAGTACAGTAGCTCATAGCCATTGAGCCAGTGGCCCAGGCTGGTGGTGAGCAACAACACCCCGGCCAAAATATAGAGGTGCCGCTGCTGGGGGGCAGAAAAGCCGAGAAATCGTCCCTGGCTGAGGCTTTGCCCCGCCAATAGATACACCAGGAAAACCGCCGCCAGGGTAAACCAAAACAGGCCAGACAGCCAAAACTCGATCAGCTCTAGCACCGGCAGGCGAAAGATAAAAAAGCTGATGTCTTGGTTGAACACCGGGTCGGTTTGGCCAAAGCTGGTGGGGTTGAGGGCTGGCAACACCCGTGACCATTGGGACGAAAGCACCAAACCAAAGCTTAGGCTGATCAGCAGGCTGGAGAGCGCACTGCCCACATGGGGATACACCACAAAACCCACCATGGCCACCAGCAACAGTAGCCCCTGCCACGGCTGGGTGACCACCACCTGCTGGGCCACCCGCCAGCCCGTATCCACATTCAGCCACAGGGGCAACGGCGGCAACGGGTCTACCCCGATGGAATGCCATCGAGTGAGGGCCAGCTGACCATGGTAAAACACTAAGATGGCCAGCAGCAGCGCCAGACCCAAGGCTAGGGGCAACAGTCGCCGCAGCCCCATCCCCCGGCGGCGATTTTCATCACTGGGCACAATGCAATAGGCTTCGAATTCAAGACGCCGCGCCAGCCACAGATTCCAACCGGCAAATACAAAGCTGCCGACAAACGAGATCGCACCCAGGCCCATTTGGGTGCGCAACCGCAGCCAAAATGCCTCTAGATAATCGACCGACTGGAACCACAGCCCCTCCGCCGCAAAGTAGGTGACGATATCAACACTGAAAAACAGTGCGATCGCAGCCAGCACCCAGGGCTGCCAATGGACAGCGGCAGATTTCTTTTCACCAGTTTGTTCACGAACCGTCACCATGGCAGATCCCTGCTTACTCTTTAATCACAGCCGGACGGTGGGTAGGCCCACCCTACAAGAACCCAAAAATTGTCCCCATAAACCAAGCATAGAGCAGCAAAAACAACCACCCCTCCCAGATCGTAATCTTGTTATCTTGCACAATAAAAAACATCAATAGCGATGCCGCCAGCAGTGTGGGCACACTGTGGGCCAACAGCGAATCCGACACCGGCAAAGGGCGAATCAAACCAGGGATGCCCATCACCACAAAAATATTGAAAATATTCGAACCAACAACATTACCCACGGCAATTTCTGCCTTATTTTTCCGGGCTGCGTTGATGGTCACCATCAGTTCTGGCAAAGATGTACCAATGGCCACCGCACTAATGGCAATCAGGTCACGCCCCACATTTAACCGATCCGAAATCTTAATCAGGGAATCGATGGTGTAATTGGCCCCCAGAAAAATAAAGAGCCCGCTAACCACCAAAATCAACAGATGCCGCCAGATTTGGCCATCCCCAGGAGCGCCTGAAGAAGACGCCCCCCCAGAAGCCGCCCCAGAAGCCGCCCCCTCTTCGGGCTCCGCATCCTGACTACTCCTAAGGATATACAGCAGATAAATGACATAGCCCAGCACCAAAATAAGCGCTTCGCCCCGGGAGAACTGCTGGTCGGAGGTCCCCATCAGCGCAAACAAAAATGCCGACCCCACAAACAGGGGCAAATCCACACTGATCAGGTTGTACATCACCCGCAGGAGCTTGGTGCTCATGATGGCGGCAGTGCCCACCACCAGGCAAATATTGGCAATGTTAGAGCCGATCACGTTGCTTGCCACCACCTCCGACGCCCCTTGGGCAATGCCAAACAGCGACGACAGTAACTCCGGCAGAGATGTGCCCATGGAGACAATGGTCACCCCCACGATAAAGGGGGGCAACCCCATGGCCAAGCCTAGTTTTTCAGCAGCATCTGTGAAAAAGTCAGAGGCCATCACCAAGGTGGCCAGACCAATGACAAAAATAAACAGCAGAAGCGCCATAGAATCCATAAATTAAATGGGGAGGTTGCTAATCCCCGGAACAACGTAAAGACAGCAGACGCCAATGCTCAAACGCACCATCCTCATGGAAAATGCTAGGTCACAATGCCCATCAGCAATCATCAGATCCTTGGCCTTAATGGGTTTTTACAAAAACTCATAGAGTGTAACGCAGCATTCTGGCCAACTAGCTGAGGATTTTAAGCGTAACCACAGGCCCCATGAGCCCATGCAGAACATCGCGCCATTGTACGCGCCTCGACGAGAAGATGGCATCACCCTCCGATCGGTTCCCCTGCCATCAGCGGCAAGCACAATCGTTCTGTTGCCTACACCACCATCGTTACCACAACAAACTAGCAACCCTTTAGGGCCCCCTACGGCAGAACGCCTGCTTTCGCTTTAAGATCCTATAGGCGTCCACCTTCTATTTCATATCCCTATGCTTGCCGCGAGTCAGCGTCAGAAACTAGACGAAGCTAACGATTCTCTGTTTTACTCAGCCCCCCGCTTTGTCACCCACGTCGATGAGCGCTTCATTGAACAGCTAACTGAGCTCTATCAAGAAAAACTGCAGCCCAATAGCTGCATCCTAGATTTGATGAGTAGCTGGGTCTCCCATCTGCCCCCAGACATGGAGTTTGCACGGGTGGAGGGCCACGGCTTGAACGCGGAGGAGCTGGCTAAAAATCCTAGGCTAGATAGCTACTTTGTACAAAACCTGAACGAAAACCACACCCTGCCCTTTGAGGACCGCACCTTTGACGCGGTGCTCAATACCGTGTCGGTACAGTACCTGCAATATCCCGAACAGGTGTTTGCCGAAATGTATCGGGTGCTCAAACCCGGCGGCATCGCCATTGTTAGCTTTTCCAATCGCATGTTTTACCAAAAAGCGATCGCAGCCTGGCGCGACAGCAGCGACGCCAGCCACATTGCCCTGGTAAAACGCTACTTCGAATCGGTCAAGGGCTTTAGCCAGCCAACCGTCGTCGCCAACCAAGGCCCCGCCATGAACCCATTGCTCCAAATGATGGGCATGGCCAGCAGCGATCCGTTTTATGCCGTCCTATCAGAACGGATGGAAGTGTTGGTCGGCTAGGGTTGAAGTCGGAATTTGGCAGTCAGATTCCAATTCCGCTTTACCTTGATCGCCCCTTTAGCCTGCCATGCCCCGCTGTTTGCCACCGTAGGCCTTCCAGGCTAAATCAATCAGACCATTAACAATGGCCACCGCCACCACGGTGCTGCCCTTGCGGCCGCTGATGCAGATGCTGGGCATGAGGCTATCCTTCAGGCGAGACTTGGTCACCTCCGCTTCCAAAAAGCCAGCGGGGGTGGCAATCACCAAGGCGGGGCGAATCACATCGGTTTCGATCAGCTCCACTAAATTATCTAGGGCTGGCTGGGAGTGACCGATCACAAAAATAGCTTCCGGGTAGCGCCTGGCTAGGGTTTCCATGCCCCAGGCCGCCTTCGACTGTTCTTGCTGCGGTCGAGTAATGGCATCCATGGCGCCATACACCGGATTGGCAAAGGTGGCCTGGAGCCGAGGCGTAATGCCTGCTTGGGCCATGGGGCCATCGACCACAATGGTGGTGCGTGCGGCCAACGCCGCCGCGCCAGAGGGCAGGGCCTGGTCAGAAAATTGAATTAGATCCTTATAGTCATAGTCGGCGGTAGCGTAGATGACGCGACGCACAATCTCATATTCGGCTGGAGCAAACGTATGCTGACCAATCTCTTGATCGATAATGCGTAAGCTCTGTGCGTCGGTAACGTGCCATTCCATATACGTACTGCCTGATCCGCCAGCTTCAATAGACTATCATCGTCAGCTAGTTTTCCAGCATGCCCCCCAACTCAATAATTCATACCAATACCATCTATATCTTTATCTGAACCTTGGGCCAAAGCTGCAAATGCCCCCGCCGAACTGCTCCCATGGTAAGTACAAATGCTTACTCCTAAGCTCTGGCGCCACAAGGCTTTAGGCATCTTACCGGGGGATCGCTGAGCGGCTAATACCTCGTTTCCATTGGGTGTATCTACGCTGAATCCACCGCACCGCGTATTTTACACAGCAAGAAAGTTGCCCCCTTGGTCTGATATTCTGAAGCTATCAAAGGCGCTCAAATAATCTTAATACCGCTACTAATTTTTGAAGATAATTCTGGGCAGCGGCCATGGGATTTGGCAGTGCTCCCCAGAGCTATCTCCAGAAAAGCAGCGGCATCGTCTTGGTAACAGCAGGCAGTTTGGAGGAAATACGCAGTGGAAAGTACCCTCGGATTAGAAATTATTGAAGTCGTTGAGCAGGCTGCGATCGCATCTGCTCGCTGGATGGGTAAGGGCGAGAAGGACATTGCTGACGAAGTGGCTGTAGAAGCCATGCGTGAGCGCATGAACAAGATTCACATGCGCGGCAAAATCGTCATCGGCGAAGGTGAGCGCGACGACGCTCCCATGCTTTACATCGGTGAAGAAGTGGGTATTTGCACCCAGCCCGATGCCGAAAAGGTTTGCAACCCCGAAGAGCTAATCGAAATCGACATCGCCGTTGACCCCTGTGAAGGTACTAACCTTTGCGCCTATGGTCAGCCCGGTTCCATGGCTGTATTGGCTATCTCCGAAAAAGGCGGCCTCTTTGAAGCACCTGACTTCTACATGAAGAAGCTGGCTGCTCCCCCGGCGGCAAAAGGCAAGGTAGACATCAACAAGTCTGCCACTGAGAACCTAAAGATCTTGGCTGATTGCCTAGACCGCGCCATCGACGAGCTTGTCGTTGTGGTTATGAAGCGTGAGCGCCACAACGACCTGATCAAGGAAATCCGTGATGCCGGTGCCCGCGTTCGTCTAATCAGCGACGGTGACGTATCCGCTGCTATTTCCTGTGGCTTCTCCGGGACTAACACCCACGCCCTCATGGGTATTGGTGCAGCACCCGAGGGTGTCATTTCCGCTGCTGCCATGCGCTGCTTGGGCGGTCACTTCCAGGGTCAGCTAATCTACGATCCCGCCATCGTAAAAACTGGCCTTATCGGTGAGAGCAAGGAAGCTAACCTAGAGCGTCTAACCTCCATGGGTATCACCGATCCCGACAAGGTTTACACCGCTGAAGAGCTAGCCTGTGGCGAAACTGTTCTATTCGCTGGCTGTGGCATCACTCCTGGCCTACTTATGAACGGCGTTCGCTTCTTCAAGGGCGGCGCTCGGACCCAGTCTTTGGTTATCTCCAACCAGTCCAAGACTGCCCGCTTTGTGGATACTATCCACATGAAAGGCAACCCCAGCTACGTTTCCTTGAAGTAACCTTTAGACTCAAGGGTCCCCTCCTGGGAGGGGCAGTGGGGTAGGCAACGAACTAGGTCCCCTCCTGGGAGGGGCAGTGGGGTGGGTTTCGACACCTATGAGGCTGTATCGGCTAACCCACCCCGCCTTCGGCACCCCTCCAAGGAGGGGAAACCCACCCCGCCTTCGGCACCCCTCCAAGGAGGGGATTATTCAGAAATATCTTCTGCAAAGAACACTCTGGCTGTTGACAAATGGCCAGGGTGTTCTTGTGTATATGTGTCATTTGGTAACGGTTGGCACCGTTTGATGGACTTTTGTTGAGAAACCTTGAGTTGGGATAGGTTTTTCTCTAAGTTTCAATAGGGAGCGGCAACTGGCGCGGTATCGCTAGAATGCTGACTCCATCACTGTTAAAGCCAATCAATAATGCGATCGTCCGGCATGTCGGGCTTTTAAGAAAGGATTTTTTTGGGAGGAAGAATGAATATTGCCGTTATTGGTCTTAGCCATAAGACTGCACCGGTCGAGGTTCGGGAAAAGCTCAGCATCCCCACACCAAAGATTGAGGGTGCGATCGCAAGACTTACCAGCTATCCCCACGTCAAGGAAGTCTCTATCCTCAGCACCTGCAACCGCCTCGAGCTCCACGTAGTCATCAGCGACACCGAGAACGGAATTCGTGAAGTCACCCAGTTTTTAGCTGAGTACAGCGACCTCCCCGTAGAAGAGCTGCGTCCCCACCTATTCATCCTGGTGCAGCAAGATGCCATCATGCACCTCCTACGCGTTTCCTCCGGTCTAGACAGTCTGGTCCTAGGCGAAGGCCAAATTTTGGCCCAGGTAAAACACTCCCTGGCAAAAAGCCAAAAGTACAAAGGCGTTGGCCGCATTCTTAGCCGCCTCTTTAAGGATGCCATTAAAACCGGTAAACGGGTACGCACCGAAACCAGCATTGGTACCGGTGCCGTCTCCGTCAGTTCCGCCGCCGCCGAGCTAGCCCAGATGAAGGTAGCCGACTTTACCAACTGCCACATCACCATCATTGGTGCCGGCAAAATGGGTCGCCTGCTAGTCAAGCACCTCGTTTCTAAGCGGGCCGTTAACATTACGTTACTAAACCGCAGCATCCAGCGAGCCGACGACCTAGCCGCAGAATATAGCCACGTAGACATCAAAACCGGCACCATGGAAAAAATGGATGCCGCCGTCACCAAGGCCGACATCGTCTTCACCTGCACCTCCTCCGAAGAGCCCGTACTGCACAAAGACAACGTGGAGCCTTGCCTGGCCGGTCGTCCCCTTAGCCTGTTCGACATCTCCGTGCCCCGTAACGTGCACAAAAACGTTGATGAGCTAGACGGTGTGAAGTCCTACACCGTAGATGACCTCAAGGAAGTGGTGGCCAAGAACCAAGAAAGCCGTCGCCAAATGGCCCAAGAAGCCGAAGGCATCCTAGAGCAAGAACTCAAGCAGTTCGTCAAATGGTGGAAGTCCCTAGACACCGTAGCCACCATCAGCAGCCTACGCACTAAGGTAGAAGCCATCCGCGAGCAGGAGCTAGAAAAAGCCCTATCTCGTCTCGGTGCAGACTTCTCCGATAAGCACCGCAGTGTCGTAGAAGCCCTATCCCGCGGCATCGTAAACAAGATTCTCCACGACCCCATGACCCAGCTACGGGCCCAGGAAGATGCAGAATCCCGGAAGCAAGCCATGGAAACGCTACAGGTACTGTTCAACCTAGAAGAAAAAAGAGCAGCGGCAGCGGCGGCCAAGAAAAAGAAGTAGCCCCAAACCCTTTAGTCAATTCCTCTGCAATTAAAATAAGGGAGCTAAGCTAGCGCTTGGCCCCTTTTTTTTGCTTTTTTGCTGCGATCCATGCGACCCAACCCACTCCGCCGTCTCCTCCCACTCCTACTCCTCGTCTTCACCCTCGGCTGCAGCCAGGCTGATGTCGCCACCACCAACGGCAACTACAGCTACAAACAGCCCAGCGGCGACGGCATCGGCAAAGTCTACATGGGGCGCGAAATCTCCCAGGTCATGGGCCACCAAGGAGCCTACTGGCTAGAGCGACCCAGCCGCGAAGCCGAAGAACGCCCCGACATGGCCATAGATGCCCTTGGCCTCAACCCCACCGATACCGTAGCCGACATCGGCGCAGGCACCGGCTACATGAGTTTTCGCATGGCCCGCAAAGTGCCCGACGGTCAGGTGCTAGCGGTGGATCTACAACCAGAAATGATCCAGCTATTAACGGCAGAAAAAACCGAACAAAACATCACCAATGTGACGCCCATTCAGGCCACAGAAGATAATCCCCACTTGCCCACCGCAAACGTAGACCTAGCGCTGATGGTCGATGCTTACCACGAATTTGAGGCCCCCTGGGAAGTAATGACCGGGGTCGTAGACGCCCTAAAGCCCGGTGGTCGTGTCGTCTTAGCAGAATACCGAGCCGAGAATCCACTCATTATGATCAAGCGGCTGCACAAAATGAGCCAGAAACAAGTCAAAAAAGAAATGGCCGCCGTGGGCTTAACCTGGGTCAAAACCGATGATCGCCTGCCCCAACAGCATTTACTCTTTTTTGAAAAAGCGGCTTGACCCCATTGGCGGTACCTGCGCCTAGCAAGTGGGTGCCGCCCCAAAATATGACCGACCCTATACCGAAACCATTATGAATTCAGAGCGCACGTTTAACCTAGGATTTTGCTCATTGCGGTTCGACAATCAGGTCATTGACCGTATGCTCAGCTACCTGAATATTCCTTATCATTCTCACTTAATCAAAAACATCACCCCAGAATCAACCCGCGACATCGATACCCTATTCGCCCTAAACCCAACATTTGATGACGAACAGCTAGAACATTTTCTCAGCCACCTTGACCAAGGCGGCACAGCCGTTATCTTAATTTGCTTAGATCTTCCCTCCCATCTAGGCAGCAAAAACTGTTTGCAACGTCTCGGGCTCAGCCTCAAACAAGTCACCCCCAAGAAACTGATATCCTTTCGTTACACAGAAGCCTATCCAGTCGCATATCAACGGGGCACCACGGCCCAGGTAAACTTACCCAACAAAAAGCCCATGGCTAATTTTGTATTTAGCCACCACGCAGGCCTCGAACATAGTCCCCTGATCAACATGCCCACACTCTTTTCCCAGAACCACGTCGCCGTCAATGTGAGCTACGGGCAGGGCAGCGTTGTGGTCATGGACTCAGCAGGCCTGCCAGAAGATCGCGCCGATATTGTTGGCCACCTACTCAAAACAGCAAAGAAAGAACACTATTCCCCCATTGAAAAAACCACCAGCGACGTCAAAGCCATGCTAAAAGTCGCCATCCAGGACGCATTCGAAATATACGAAGAAATTCCCCTTAAAATCCTCTGCCACAAAGCACAGATCGACCCGTCAGAGGATCTTGTTCTTTATACAATGCTGGAAGATCTGATTCGCAATGGCGAGATTCAGGCACGCATTCGAGGACAGTATATTATCAAAGCCTAAAGCCCACACACAGTCGCAGCAGCCTTGCATCTCAGCACCAAGGCCAGACAATCAAGACCCACGACGGACACCAGGGCTTTCCAAATATTCCAGCATTACTTATGCTACAAACACTGTGCACAGCTAGGGGCCACCCATGCTAGAAACCATTCGCCCGCTCAATCAGCTACCGTCGCCCAAAGCTAATTTTCTATTGGGGCACTCCAGCTACTTTTCCAAAGACCCCCTACAGTTTCTGTGCGACTGCCAACAACAATATGACGGCATTATCCCCCTACGGTTAGGCTTTTCCCAAGCCTGTTTTATTGCCGACCCTAGTTTAATCCTGGAAGTCCTACGGGAACGCACGGTCTTTACCAAAGGGACTCCCGGCTGGGAATCGATTCGCACCCTGGTGGGTAGGGGGCTATTGGGCAGCGATGGAGACTTTTGGGCCAGGCAGCGGCAGTTAACCCAGCCAATTTTTCACCAACAGCGCATTGTTGCCTATAGCGACCTGATGGTAAAGGCAACAGAAAAACTGCTGACCGAGTGGCAGGATGGCGCTACCCGCGATGTGCATGAAGATATGATGCACCTTACCCTGGATGTGGTGATGCAAACTCTCCTAGGTATCGACATCGAAGGGCAAGCGGCACAAGCCATTTCCCATGCGCTGGACCTCAGTATGGAATGGTTTTCCCAACAGCAAAAGCAAGGTTTTTTACTACCCAACAACTTTCCATTTCCCCTGACACGTCGATACTTTTCTGCCCTTCGGGAAATGGATGCGTTTATTTATGAATTAATCCAGCAGCGGCGATCTAGCCAGGAAGATACGGGCGATTTGCTGTCTATGCTGTTGCAGGTGAAGGATGAGGATGGCAGCCAGATGAGCGACCGGCAACTGCGGGATGAGCTGGCCACACTGGTCTTAGCAGGCCATGAGACCACGGCGAATGCCTTGGCCTGGACGTGGATGTTGCTGGCGCAGAACCCAGACGCGGAGGCTAAACTACACGAGGAACTGGATAGGGTGTTGCAGGGGCGATCTCCCACCATGGCCGACATTGCCCATCTAACCTTTACGCAAAATGTGTTGAAAGAATCCATGCGGCTCTATCCACCGGTTGTGCTGATTGCGCGTTCTGCGGATCGGGATTATGTTTTGGATGGGTGTGAGATTCCTGAAAAATGTATTGTGTTGATTAGCCCTTGGGTGATGCAGCGCAGTGAGCAATACTTTGAGCAACCCTTAGCCTTTAAGCCGGAGCGCTGGGAAAACAATTTGGAAAAGCAGCTCCCGAAGGGGGTGTATATTCCCTTTGGTGAGGGGCCACGGATCTGTATTGGCAAGGGCTTTGCACAAATGGAGGCGACGTTACTTTTAGCGACTCTGGCACAGCAGTATCAGCTACGGCTGATGTCTGAGCAACCGGTTGAGGCATTGCCATCAATTACCCTAAGGCCCAAACATGGCTTACTGGCCACTTTACATAAACGAATGAACTTATCCCAATAGGTTATTTTTCTTAGAGTGCAACCGCACTAGCCACAGTAGTCCTTTGAGCTATCAAGAATAAAAGCTTCAGACGATTTTCTTGATTGAATTCAAGCAATTAATCACAACAAAAATATGACCAAAGATAGTCATACAGAAAAATCCGCACTTCGAACATTTAGGCAACGAAGACTGTTCGGGTTACTAATAATTAGCATAAGTACTTTACTTATTGTTATCCGGCGTCAAATTGAATCAACCTGGGTATTTTCCAATCAAGTTTTCGGACCTTTTTTACCGATATTTTTCTCATCTTACCCTACGCATTAATTCTTCTGGGTCTTCTCCTATATTTCAAAACAGAACAAACAGGAGCAAAATTAGAAGAACAAGCATATATCTTAGCTCAACAGAAACACAAAGAAGAACCCAATAAAGCCAAACCTGTGTGGGATATGGCTCAAATTACACTTGAGAATTACTTTAGGCGAAACCTCGGTCAAATACGTTGGATATTCTGGCTTAGTGTCATCGTGATGAGCTTTGGTTTTTTGCTGATTCTTTATGGTGTTGCACTAGGCTATCAAAATCCCAGTGAAAACTGGATTATCGCTGCTATCGGAGGCATATCTGGCATTATCACAGAGTTTATTGGTGCAACATTCTTGTTTGTTTACAAATCAAGTATCGCTCAAGCGGACAAGTATGCAGCAATTTTAGAAAGAATGAACTTTGTTGGAATGGCAATGCAAATGCTAGATAGCATTGCGGAAGCCCCTCAGAGTGACAGGTCTTCAACGGTTAATGCAGCAGAGTCTCTACAGAACGCTAAAATTGAAATGGCTAAGGTTTTATTAGAGAAGTTAGGTAATGACCAACCATAGGATATTCCGTGAGTAAGCCGTCTAAGTCACGCTGATTGTAGGCAAATTGAATCTTTCTCCATAATCCCTTCATGACCAAAGTCAAACAAAGCTCATACCCAAGTCCATAATGATTATGATTGACCTATAGGTCCGGGGAAGATTTAGCCATGACACAGACTTCCATACACGCAACTCCCCCCACTGGTCTATCCCCCAAACGCTGGACCGTTGACGAATACCACCAAATCCTTTCCTCTGGCATCATCACACCAGAGACCCCAGTAGAACTGATCAACGGACAGATTATCGAAAGGGTTCCCCTGCAACCGCCCCATGCAGCCACCACCGACGAAGGCGGCGATTATCTAAAAACCCTTTCGCAAGTAAAGCAAAGGTGCGTGTGCAACTACCCGTCACCCTACCGCCCCACTCCGAACCAGAACCTGATTTTGCCATCGTCAAAATCGACGCCACCTTATATAGAGATCGTCCCCCTGGTCCCAGTGACATTTATTTCATCATTGAAGTCGCCGACTCCACACTGCAAAAAGATCGCCAATATAAATCTGAGCTGTACGCTCAAGCAAGCATCCCCGAATACTGGATTATTAATCTGCAAAACAACCAGGTGATTATTTATCGCCAACTTCAAGACAACTGTTATCAGACAGAACAAATATTTAAAGCTTCCGACAAAGTTCAGCCCCTAGCATTTCCAGCTCTAACCGTTGACCTGAAAAAACTATTGATTCTTACAGGGTAAAGGCCATTAAACAGAATCTTGGACCATCGTTTGTGCCCAAAGTCTCACTGCACGAATTACCTGATTTTCACTTTGTGACTGTCGTTGTGTCAAAAATTCATTTAGCCGCGTCGCTGATACTAAGGGAAACGCAAAACTGTTATCTGATTCTACATGGTTTCCATTTTTCAACTGATAAATCACGAGGCCATTACGTTTCGTATAGCGCCAAACCTCAGCAATACCCAGGGCTTTATAAATCTCTAACCGCCGAGTTGAAGGACTGGTAATATCTACCTCAATCACTAAATCTGGGGGTAAATCAGCTGGGATATCAGGATCTAACCCTTCTAACTCCGCAGCATTCTGAATATAAAATCCAGTATCTGGTTCAGCCCCTTTCTCTAAGTCTTCTCGCTCTAACGTCGTGGAACCTACATTCACCACATCCAACCCCAGTTCTTCCGTCAGTGTGGTAACAATACGTGCCAACAACCGATTAATAATCTCATGCAGCTTAGATGGCATTTTGAGCGTTAAAGTCCCTTGGTTATAACTAATGCGAGTTGACCGATGATCGCCCATATCCACCAACATGGCACGATAGGTTTGCCAGCTGATGTTAGGTAAGACAACGAGTTGGGTCAGCTGCCCCTCCAAATGATCTAGGTCTAACTCACTAATCTGAGTCGAAATCATAACCATGGCCCAACCAACGTTATTCCTATTGTGATTGTATCGGACTTATCTAAGCAACGATCAGCATTCGGCCTTATCCTTGTAATGGTTTCATAGTTGGCGCTCTCGTGAAAGTTTGGATTGGTAAAACGCTGATTTTTATTGCGATCGCACATTCCATCATTGGTTGTATCCTGTATCGATCTGCTCTCAACCTTCTCATTAAAGACAGAGTATTTAACACAATCGCCCTCACCGGCAACCCAAATCGCTCATCGGCATTCTGGTTCCTTTACTCAGGATTCTTGCTACTGCTCATAGGCTACTTTGTAGACTATCTAGAACAACTAGAGTTAGACATTCCACTGCCCTGTGTCGCTATTCTCTCCAGCCTGGTTGCAATGGGGGTAATCGTCATGCCCGTCTCTGGGTTTTGGTTACTGATCGCCCCAATGGTGGGCTTAATTGTCCGCAAAATAAACTTTAAAGGCCGCAGTAGCTCGCAGTAGCCAGCCAGCCATTAAAATCGCAGGTCACCATAGAACACTTAGTCAACTAGCACACCCACGTTTATTGCAATCTTGCAATATTGTGTAGCCGATCGAGGTTGTATAAATATACTTTGGCTAGAGCATGACGTTTAGCCGATATTGCAAGATGAATACACCAAGGCAAAGGGCATTGCTAACCCGCACAATACCCTTCGTAGGGGCGCATAGCAATGCGCCCTTTCATCTAGACGTCAGCCCATCCAATGGGTCGCCCACTCTAAACTGGGGGCTATTCCGAAGGCCATGTGGATAAAAAGCCGTGCCGGTCACAATGCGGAATCTACGCAAGGACCTGTGTGGTTAAAGGCTAGCCAGCCTTCTCTAGGGCGAGCTGCATATTCCTACATCACTGCCTACCCATGGATCTAGCCCAATGACTGCAGGACAGCTACATCAAAGCCTCCAACTAAAGCGTCAAGAATATCAATATAACCACACCCATATTCCACCCATTGCCATGGTCGATACCCTGGCAGAGGAGGAAGAGTTTTCGCCTACCTGGCGGCTGATGGTCGCCAAGGTGGGCTTTGAGCTTTTAGTCAATACCATCATCGTTAATCGGGGTGATCGTGGTAAAGCTGGCGCGGCTGATGATGTTAAAGCTTTTCTGATCGAAACGTTTAAGGAAACCCTAGCAGAACGAAATCATTTATCTCGCCTGAAGGTGCTGTGGCAGGGGGCTAAGTTTATTCCTAAAATCTTGTTCGGCAGGCTATCGACAAATGCAGAAGAACTTGAAGAGTTAATCACGGACATTATTAAAAGTGTTAGCGGTGAATTTTTGCAAGAATTTGCGGCGAATGTGCAACAAAAGCTGAAGGTGGATTCTCCGAAAGGTAGGGGAGATGATCTAAAAGACTTTCAGGCGCTGTTTCAAACCATTGATCTACCGGAGTTTGCCTACACCTACGAAACCGATGAGGTGTTTGCATCGATGCGGGTGGCTGGCCCAAATCCGGTGATGATTCAACGGTTAACGACCCCCCAGGCAAATTTTCCCATCACTGAAGCCCATTACCAGAGGGTGATGGGCGACCAGGACTCATTCACACAAGCATTAAACGACGGACGGCTGTACATTGCAGACTATGGGATTTTAGCAACCGCCATCGATGGTTCTTTCCCCGGCAGGCAAAAGTATCTCTATGCGCCCATTGCGTTGTTTGCGGTACCCATCAACGGCGATCGGCGGTTGCGGCCTGTGGCCATCCAGGCTGGCCAAAACCCACAAGACCATAACCTGATTACGCCTACGTCAAATTCCTATGCCTGGCTGTGCGCCAAGACGCTGGTACAGATAGCCGATGCCAATGTCCATGAGGCGGTTACCCATTTGGCTCGCACCCATTTGTTTATTGGGCCATTTGCGATCGCAACCCACCGCCAACTCCTCGACAATCATCCTGTCAGCCTGCTCCTCAGGCCCCACTTCCAAGGTATGCTGGCCATCAACAATGCCGCCCAAGATAAGCTAATCGCACCGAGGGGCGGCGTCAACAAAATTCTCTCCTGCACCATCGATTCATCGCGGGTCTTCGCCGTTCTCGGCGTACAAAGCTATGGCTTTAACTCCGCCATGCTGCCCACACAGCTACAACAACGGGGCGTTGACGATAGCCACTGCTTACCCAACTACCCCTACCGCGACGACGGCCTCCTCATTTGGGACGCTATCCACACCTGGGTGAGCGACTACCTCAAGGTTTACTACCCCAATGATGCCGCCGTACAACAAGATAGTAGCCT
Organism: Leptothoe kymatousa TAU-MAC 1615; assembly: GCF_018739865.1. Classification (GTDB taxonomy): domain Bacteria; phylum Cyanobacteriota; class Cyanobacteriia; order Phormidesmidales; family Phormidesmidaceae; genus Leptothoe; species Leptothoe kymatousa. Next base: position 27,272 of record NZ_JADOER010000005.1, read on the forward strand.
GCAAGCCTGGGCCCAAGAGCTTGTCTCCCACGACGGCGGGCGGGTGGTGGAGTTTGGCGAAACCAATGGCCAAATCCAAACGCTGAACTACCTAATCGACGCCATCACCCTGATTATTTTTACCGCCAGCGCCCAGCACGCGGCAGTGAACTTTCCCCAAAAAGACATCATGAGCTACGCCCCAGCCATGCCCACCGCTGGCTACGCCCCCCTACACAACCTGGGGGAACACACCACCAAAGAAGACTACTTCAGTTTGTTGCCCCCCCTGAGCCAGGCACAGGAACAGCTTAAACTACTCCATCTACTAGGCTCTACCCATTTCACCCAACTGGGCGAATATGGCCCAGGGTATTTCACCAATCCTGATGTGCAGGCTCCCCTGGGCCGTTTTCGCAACCGTTTAGACGAGATCACAGATACCATCCACGAACGCAATCGCAACCGCCCCCCCTACGATTATCTATTACCCAAAAACATTCCCCAGAGTATCAATATTTAATCCCTGCGCCCCTGATTTTTTGCCCCCTGCCCCCTCTCTTCCCACAAACAATGGATATCACTGAACTAAAACACAAGCTACTCAAGTCACATAACAGTCAGGTGAAGCTCTCCAAACGCTTGGCCAAGGTGGGCTACGATAGCAAAATGGGTAGGCTGCTACGCCTCAAGCCCTACTACAGCGAAGGCATTACCATGCTCAAAGCATGGCGAGACTTTCTATACATTCGCAAAGAGCACATTGGCAACACATTCTTTGCCGTTGACCATGCCATCATGCACACCGACCATGATCAGGTAAAAGACCTGATGCAGGTGGAACCTCAACTTCGGGGGAACGACCTCGGCATCATTCGCATTCTTTCGGATAGCTACATGTTGGGAAATCCCCTAAGTTTAGGGACCAATGGCCAACCCCACACAGGCATCCGCAAAATCTTTCATCAGGCACTGCCCGACCCCTGGCACCATGCGGAAGCCCTGGGCAACTATGTAGATGACTTTCTCACGGACCACACCCGCCTAGGCACTTTGCACATTGGCAACGACCTGCCCCGGTTTATGGTGAAGATTTTGCACCATCTCGTCTTTCGGCTCAATGTCTCAGAAGAAGAAGTGACTGGCTCCCGTGGGTACATCAAGGGGTTGCCCCTCGCCACCCTCCCCACATTCCTAAGTAAATATCTGCTCAGATTTAAGACCGGCCCTATTCTCAAGCATCGCAAAAGCCTCGTACAACAATATCAAGCCGCACCTACGTGGGCAGCCTATGCAGAAACCGGGAAACAGAATGGGTTAACCACCGCTGAAATCGCCAACGGGCTATTTGACATGATCCATATTGCCGGCACCGCTGGCACCAGTGCCCTCATGGGATCCGTCATCGGGGTTTTATGTCTCAATGACGCCCTCCGCCATGATGTCATCCAAGAGATTAATACCGTGTGGGACGGTTCCAAACCACCCAGCGGCGACAATCTACGCCAGGCCACTTTACTGCATAAGGTTGTTTTAGAAACCGCCCGCCTATACCCTCCAGTACGTTTCGTCAGTCAGCTAGCCACCCGCTCCGGCGACGTCACCGTCGGCGAAACCAAATGCCCATTTCAAAAGGGAACACGTCTACTAGGGTCAATCTTTACCGCCAACCGAGATAGTCAACGATATATCAATCCCGACGATTTTTCAGTTGACCGAGACTTTTCAGATTTACTGTCCTGGAATGGCCACGACCATGAGCGCGTTTGCCCAGGTCAGGCGCTTTCCATTGAACTCATCAAGGTATTTTGCATGTATCTCTTTACCCGATATCAATGGCGACAAATTACCGAAGTGAAATGGGATTTTGAAAAAGTAACAGCAGTTACCCCCAATGAGCTAGAACTGCAAGGATTTGCGAAACAGGTTTAACCATGGCTGTAGTAGGAGTAGTAGAAGTAATAGGGGCACAGCGTGCCCTGGCCATCAAAATTCACTCAACAACAATCTAGATAGCATTGACCCAACCACAATTAAGGAGAACACCATGATCGGGACCGTAGTCGCTCAAAAGTTTGAAAACATTGCCACCTGGATGAAGCCCAAACAATCCACCGATCTCCCCCATGTGTTGAAAGGTGTATTTTTTATGGATGGCAACCCCCTGCCCGATGATTGCATCACCATGTACAACCTGGACTGGGATGAACAACAGAATCGGTTGACATTGCCGGTCACGGCCCCCGCCCAGTGGACCTTTCACCGCAACCTCTTTGGCCTAGTCCTGCTGCGTGGCGCTCAACTGGCCGGGTTCCGATATAGTATCCAGTTTGAAGATGCTACCCTTAAAAATGCGCAAATTATCCCCATCGCCTTTGGCATCCCCGTACCGCGATGGATTGTGGATGCCACCATGTGCCAACACGAGGGCACGGAAAATGGAGAACTGTGGGACCGTAAAAATGTTTGGCTGGGGGGCGTACCCAGGGTAGGCGAATACGTTCTACGCCGCATTGTGGACGAAAATGGCCAGTACACCCCGGCCTTCCAAGATATGCTTAGCAAAGTGGACCCTGAATGTTTGGTAGTCCAATAATAAATACAGTGGCAACCATGGGCTAGGGCACAGAAACTTTCAACGGATAGTTTGGAGTAGTGAAAACCTGGCGGCGGCGATAGGTTACGAATCAGCCGCATCAAAACTGGCCAGGTACTGGCCATAGCCCGCCGCTTCTAAATCGGCCAGGGGGATAAAGCGTAGCGCCGCCGAATTAATGCAGTAGCGTAGACCCGTTGGCGCTGGGCCGTCTGAAAACACATGGCCGAGATGGGAATCCCCCTGACGGCTGCGTACTTCGGTGCGCACCATAAAGAACGAACGGTCTTGCACCTCAACGATGTTCGCCGGTTCAATTGGCTGGAAAAAAGAGGGCCAGCCAGTACCGGAGGCAAACTTGTCTAAGGATGAGAACAGCGGCTCCCCCGACACCACATCCACATAGATACCTGGCTTTTTATTATTCCAGTAGGCATTTTTAAAGGGCGGTTCGGTGGCATTTTGCTGGGTTACGGCATACTGCTGTTCGGTCAGCGTAGCCTGCAGTGACTCATCATCCGGCTTCTGAAATACACCGCCGTTAGTCTGGGCCACAGTTGGTGCCAAATTCAAGGTAGCCGCTTGCACCGGAGCAGGGGCAAAAATCGTTACCCCAGCTAGCATCACACACACCAGAATAATCCAGGAAAGTCGTCTCATTAGCCCCTTAACACTGCGTACAAATATATGGCCCGTAGCCGAAACGGACATCGTTTCAACAGCGGGCCTATAGTTAGCATAACGATATTTTGCGACGATGTTTCTCATGGAGAGAAACAAACGCCAGCGGCACCTAGAGCTGATCTAAATATCCAAATCTGCCATATTCAGCTTCGGACCGTAGGTTTCAATAAACTCACGGCGGGGGGCGACTCGGTCACCCATGAGCACGGTAAATATGCGCTCTGCCTCGGCAGCGTCTTCAATTTCGACCTTTTTCAGGGTGCGGGTCTCTGGGTTCATGGTGGTATCCCATAGCTGCTGGGGCATCATCTCACCCAAACCCTTAAATCGCTGCACATTGTACTTGGCATTGTCGGGCAGGGCGCGGATACCTCGCTGTAGTTCCTGCTCGCTATAGCAATAGGTGTGATTTTTACCGCGCTCTAGTTTGTACAGCGGCGGGCAGGCGATATACACAAAGCCTTGATCGATCAGCGATCGCTGGTAGCGGTAGAAGAATGTGAGCAACAGGGTACGAATGTGGGCACCGTCTACGTCCGCGTCTGTCATCAGACAAATGCGATGGTAGCGCAGCTGGGCTGAGTCAAATTCTTCGCCCTTGATGCCTAAACCCAGGGCCGTAATTAACGACTGGACCTCGTTGTTTTTATAAATCTTGGCATCGTCGGTTTTCTCAATGTTGAGAATCTTGCCTCGCAGGGGCAAAATCGCTTGGAATCTGCGATCGCGACCTTGCTTGGCACTACCCCCCGCAGAATCCCCCTCTACGATAAAGATTTCCGATTCTGCCGGGTCACGGGAGCTACAGTCCGCCAGCTTACCCGGCAGTGTAGACGACTCTAGCACCGACTTACGTCGCACCAGATCGCGGGCCCGGCGGGCCGCTTCCGCCGCATTAAAGGATTGGATGGCCTTCTCTAAAATCGAGTCCACCACACTGGGGTTGAAGTCGAGATACTCGCTCAGGGTTTCACCAATCAGCGAATCCACAATGCCGCGCACCTCGGTATTCCCCAGCTTGGTTTTAGTCTGGCCCTCAAATTCAGGCTCCGGCACCTTCACCGAAATCACCGCCGTCAGACCTTCCCGAATATTTTCCCCCGCCAGGTTAGACTCGTTGTCCTTCCGCTTGTTGCGCTTACGGGCAAAGTTATTCATGGTGCGGGTGAGCACCGCCTTTAAACCCTCCAGGTGGGTGCCGCCATCCACGGTGCGAATGTTGTTGGCAAAGCCCATCAGGTTATCCGAGTAGGCATCCACGGACCATTGCAGGGCCGCTTCCACCTGCACCCCATTTTTCTCACCGGTGACATAAATAATGTCCGGATGGATATGCTGCTTCTCTTTATTAATATATTCAACGTATTCCCGAATACCGCCTTCATAGTAGTAGCGGTTGATCTTGGGCGCATCGGTCTTAAGCAGCTCTAGACGATGGTCGGTGAAGGTAATATCGACGCCCGCATTCAAATAGGCCAGTTCCCGCAAACGCCCCGCCAGGGTGTTGTAGTCAAACTCAACGGTTTCAGTAAAGATGGTGTTGTCGGGCTGAAAGGTGACAGAAGTACCGGTGCGATCGCCCGCTCCGCTTTCTATTTTCAGTTCCCCCTGGGCTTCGCCGCGCTCATAGCGCTGCACATGTTCTTTCTTATTCCGCCAGACGGTCACTTCTACCCATTCAGATAGGGCATTGACCACGGACACACCCACACCGTGGAGCCCCCCGGATACCTTGTAGCCGCCGCCGCCAAACTTACCCCCGGCGTGGAGGACGGTCATCACCGTTTCTAGGGCCGACTTACCGGTGCGAGAATGCACATCAGTGGGAATTCCCCGGCCATCATCGGTGACCGTAACCGAACCATCTCGATTCAAATCGATGGTAATCGTCTTACAATAGCCTGCTAGAGCTTCGTCAACGGAGTTGTCAACAACCTCGTAAACTAAATGGTGCAAACCCCGCGGCCCGGTGGTACCGATATACATCCCCGGTCGCTTGCGCACAGGCTCCAGGCCCTCAAGCACCTGAATCTGATCAGCACCATAGTTGGTTGTCATGCTTTCCTATCTCCTAAGACGGTCGCAAAGCCGCAGTAGCGTTAGAAATGAAATTGTGCCCTCGGATTCTAGCACAAAGGGGTTAAAACGGATTCTGAATGGATTTTAGAAGCCATATTTATTAGGGATGGATCAAAAAATTTTACACACAGAATATTTAGGCGTTTTTCGTTGGCTATAGAGAGTTTCCAAAATAGTTCCTATGTACCATCTCTGATTATAGTCGTTGGCCCCACGGCATCGGGTAAATCTGGCTTAGCTTTACAGCTGGCTCAACGACTAAACGGGGTAATTTTGGGAGCCGATTCGCGGCAAGTATATAAAGAATTTGATATTGGCACCGCTAAACCGAGCAAAGCGGACCAAGATTTAGTGCCCCATTATTTAATTGATATATGTAAACCGACAGCAACTCTGACGGTGGCAGATTACCAGGGGGAGGCTCAACGGTTGATCTGTGACATTCATCGAGGCCAAGGGCAAATGCCCTTTTTGGTCGGTGGCACTGGGTTGTACGTCAATGCGATCGCAAAGGGGCTAATCATTCCTAAAGTTGCTCCCCAGGAAACCCTGCGTCAGCAGTTAGGGACCTTAGGCCAACCGCAATGTTATGCATTTTTACAACAGGTCGATCCCGCTGCTACCCAACGCATCCATCCCAATGATGCTGTTCGCACCCTGCGCGCATTAGAGGTTTATTACGCCACTGGTCAACCCATTTCAGACCAGCAGGGGGAAAATCCACCGAACTATTCCATGGTTTACATAGGATTAGACTGCGGTGAAGACCTGCGCCAGCGGATTGAGCGACGCACCCACCAAATGATAGACGCTGGGTTTGTGGATGAGGTGGAAAGGTTGATCAATCGTTACGGTGGGGATTTGTCGCTACTAAATACATTGGGCTATGCGGAGATTAAGCAGTATTTGGCTGGGGATATTACGTTAGCTGAGGCGATTATGTTGACGGTGAGGCATACGCAGCAGTTTGCGAAGCGGCAAAGGACTTGGTTTAGGAAAGAAAGGGCGATTGAGTGGTTTGATAGCAATGATCCTGAATTAATTGGGAAGGTTTGGGGGTATTTGCAAGGGGAATTGGGTTTTCTCGGATCGGAGAGGGAGCAAAACCGGTTGCTTGGGGTCCCTCCGAGTTCCCCAAACCCCCATGGTTAGGGCGGAAACCGCCGCCCTAAGACCCGGCGGACTAGAGGGTTTGGGAATGTGGCAAATTGGGTTGAGGGGTCGTCGGTAAAGCGGTTTAGAATTGTGCGCTCGGTCGCGCACAATTCTAAAAAGGGTGATCTAAGGGGAATGCACATAAATAAAATCCCCATCACAGAATATGTCGTAGGACCTCCTCCCCTTCTTAAGGGGAGGTGCCGTAGGCGGAGGGGTCTGGACCGATAGCGCTAACTGTCGATAACCCCCTGTAAGTCCCCCTAAGCCCGAAGGGCAGGCTTCGCCAACGTAAGGGGGACAGCACACCTCAAACATGTCTCAAAGAGGTAGATTATTTTCATGCAGACGCCTAAGGACTTGGTTTAGGAAGGAAAGGGCGATTGAGTGGTTTGATAGCAATGATCCTGAATTAATTGGGAAGGTTTGGGGGTATTTGCAAGGGGAATTGGGTTTTCTCGGATCGGAAAGGGAGCAAAACCGGTTGCTTGGGGTCCCTCCGAGTTCCCCAAACCCCCATGGTTAGGGCGGAAACCGCCGCCCTAAGACCCGGCGGACTAGAGGGTTTGGGAATGTGGCAAATTGGGTTGAGGGGTCGTCGGTAAAGCGGTTTAGAATTTTGCGCTCGGTCGCGCAAAATTCTAAACAGGGTGATCTAAGGGATCGAGGCTTAAAGTTATCGAGACCCACAGAAAAATATTTCGATTATTTTTAGATTCGCAGTTACCCAACAAACTGCCAAAAAGATTAGAAAACCTATCCCTTTTACGGTGTGGAGCGAACGCGGAACAGCGTAATCCACCCAACCACACCCCAGTGCAACCACTCCTAGCCATTCCCCCACCCACCTCTCGTGCGAGGGGCCTGGGGAAGTCGAGTTCCCCAGATCAGGAGGGGAAACCCAATACGCTTGATTGGGATAGCGTTGATATTTCCAAAAAGGGAGGAAATCCCTGAGCAATCCCTTACTCATAGACCAACGACTAGAACCACTTATCTAAAAACAAAATAAATATCGATAAATCACCCACGTTATCCTCGGGCAAACACAAGACCACCCCTAACTCCTCAACCCATGACTCTTCCCAATCACCCAATGCCGCCGAAAATACCGCGACAAACTAGACTCCTCTAAGGTCAAACAAATCGGCCGACCATGGGGACAGGTTCTTGGATTCTTGGTCCGCTGCCAATCTTCCAAGAGTTCTTGCATGGCCGCCAACTCCAACGGTGTGCCATTGCGAATCGCGGTGCGACAGGCGGTGGCCACCATGGCACTTTCCACATCCCCCCCCAGGCTTAGCTCCAGTAGGGCCTCGGCACAATCTTCTCGGTTTGCTAAGGGCACCGGCACCGTACGCACCGCCCACAGATTCTCTCCAAATAAATCTATATCTAAACTCAGGCGCCGTAGCTGTTCTACCTGGCGACTGGTGAGCTGGCTTAAAATGATGGCCGGTTCGATGGGTACGGTCTGCCAGGCTGCTTGAATGCGTTCGTAAAGCACCCGCTCGTGGGCAATGTGCTGCTCCACCAGACACACCCCGCCAGGATGCTCGGCCACAATATAGGTGTCTTGCACCTGGGCCACGGCCTTTAACTGGCTGGGTAAGTCTTGGCGGTGGACGCCATATTTTTCAGGGGCTTCGGCGGTTTTGAAGAGTTGTTTTGTACGCTGGGTATAGGCATCGTCAGCCAGGTTAGATAAGCGCAGTGCTTTTTCCACGGCAATGGCGATCCGATCGCACCATGCGTCCGTATCCTGTAAATAAATCTCGGACTTGGCCGGATTGCGGTTCCAATCTACCTGGACGGCGGGCACTTGCAAATGTAAAAAACACACCGGGTAGCGATCGCGGGGCAGGGTGCGGCGAAAGTTATAAATTAACGATTGCACCAAAATTGGCGCGGTCACCGTACGGCCATTAATGGCCACCCGCACCCAATCGGGCCGCCGCCGATGGCACCGATCCGGCAGACCCACTAATAGGTCTAACTGGCCATGGCAGCCTAGCTCATCAGCATCGAGACTAATTTGTTCTAAATCGTGGACGGCCACATCCCGCAGCAGCTGGGGTAAAACAGATTTTGCACTGCTCCCCGGCCATAGGGTAAACCAATCTTTTTCTCCCTGGGCTACCTGCCAGGTAACCTGGGGATGGCACAGGGCCAACTGCTGCACCGTTTGTTGCACCTGCCGTAGCTGCTGGGGAACGGATGGCAATACCTGACGGCGGTTGGGCAAGCGGGCAAACAGATTGTTGGCCGTTACCACCGTGCCCGGAGCGATCGCAACTTCTTCGATTTCTAGGATCATCCCTTCGGCGTCGTAAACCACCCGCCAGCCGCCACCGTCCGCCCCTCGGCTACGAATTTCCAACTCCGATAGCTGGGCCAAACTATGGAGCGCTTCCCCCCTAAACCCAAGACTGTGAATCTGACTCAGATCATCACAGGTACGAATTTTGCTGGTGCTATGGGCGGTGGCGGCCTGTTCTAAATCTTCTCGCACGATACCTGCGCCATTGTCCGTCACCCGCACCCGCCAAATCTCGGGCCACAGGTGAATCGTAATGCGCGTCGCTCCCGCATCCAGGGCATTTTCCGATAGTTCACGCACCACCGCCGACAGAGAGTCAATCACCTCTCCAGCCGCGATCAGGCTGATCACCTCCTGGGACAAACGCTGAATAATGGAATCAGTGGTAATGGTGCAGGCTCCCTGAAAAATGATGCATTCCCAAATTATCGCGAAAATTAGGAATTCCTAATTCTAAATTCCGAATTCCTAATTCGCCCTCTGATGTACCATGGCTGCACTTCAGCCGGGATTCGCCCATAATGTCGGACACCTACACCCCCAATTCCATCGCTAAAATTCAGACCCAAAAGGCGAAGATGCGTCGCTCTTTGCTGAAGGCACGGCAGGCGATGCCGCCCCAGGTGTGGCAACAAAAATGCGATCGCATCTGCACTCACATCAACCAGTGGTCGCGGTTTCAATCGGCCCGCACTGTTTTAGCCTACTGCAGCTTTCGCAACGAACCCGACCTAGGCACCCTGCTGGCAAAACAACGTTCCTGGGGGCTACCCCGATGCCAAGACAAAGACCTAATTTGGCATCGCTGGTTTCCCAGCTGTAGTTGGCCGCTCAAATCGGGCACCTACGGCATCACCGAACCCGATGCCACATCGCCCCAGGTGGACCCCCACAAAGTCGATTTAATCTTAGTGCCCGCCGTGGGCTGCGATGTGCGCGGCTATCGCCTGGGCTATGGCGGCGGATTCTACGATCGCATGCTGGCCCAACCCTGCTGGCAAGGCAAAACCACCATTGGCATTGTGTTTGAATTTGCCCGCCTGCCCAAAATCCCTAAGAATAGCTGGGATAAACCCCTGAGCGGCATTTGCACCGAAAGCGGTCTATTTTTATCCAGCTAAGCACCAAACCCCGACAGCACATATTTACCAACCATTTGCCCCGACTCCACCCGTTGGTGCGCGCGCGCCAAATTAGCCGCCGTCAGGGGTCCACCCTGTTCGGTCATGGTTGTTTTTATAATCCCTCGCTCCACCAAATCAGCCACCCGATTCAGCAATTCATGCTGGGAAACCATGTCGTCCGTTTCATACATGGCCTTGGTGAACATAAACTCCCAGGCAAAGCCAACACTCTTATTCTTTAAAACAGTCAGATCAAGGGGTTCTTTCGCCGAAACAACCGCACAAATTCGTCCCTGGGGCTGAATTATATCCGCCATTGCCTGCCAGTAATAATTCACATCATTGAGACAGAGAATATAGTTCACCCCCGCCAGGTCAACCCGATCCAGCTCCGCCACCAAATGCCGCTGATGATCGAGGCAAAAATCAGCCCCCAACTGCAAACACCACCGCTTAGAAACATCCCGAGAGGCTGTCGCCACCACCGTTAGCCCAGCATATTTTGCCAACTGAATGGCCATGGAACCCACGCCGCCAGCCGCGCCAATAATCAAAATAGAGGTCCCAGCATTGTGTTGCGGATCTAAGGGAATCAACAACCGTTCGAACAAAGACTCCCAAGCGGTAATTGTGGTCAATGGCAGCGCCGCCGCTTCCCCATGGCTCAAGCCCCCGGGCTTACGCCCAACAATGCGCTCATCCACCAAGTGATATTCACTGTTACACCCCGGCCGGGAAATACTACCGGCGTAATACACCTCATCCCCAGGCCGAAACAAGGTAACATCTGGCCCCACCGCCGTTACTACGCCAGATGCATCCCACCCAAGAATTTTCGGCACTGACAGTTCCCCTGCCACGGATGCTCGCATTTTACAGTCGATGGGGTTGACTGAAACCGCCTTAATGTGAACCTGCAAATCGCGCCCCTTGGGAGGTTCTGCACCTAAGACATGCTCAACAAAACATCCAGCCTGATCCACAGGTAAAAACCGAGTAACGCCCAACCCTTTCATGCTTCACCCCACCAACTTTTCAAACCACAAACCGACAACGTTGCATTTTACTGAATCAAGGGGAGATAGGGCGCATACAGCACCAAACCACTAAATTTGAGTCTACGGCCTTTAGAACGTCACCTGAAGCAACGCCAAAGCATATCAGCATAAAGTACAGCCGCCATTTTGAGAAGACTCTCCAAAACGTCTTTTAGCTAACAGACTAACTACACAACGATGTGGTTATATACCTAAGACACAAAGGCAGGACATAGACTACAAAAGCTTTTCGCTTATTCTACAAGAAAATAAAATTCTGTTCTCCATGTCTTCATAACCCACGGACAATCCCTTCCGGTGTAGCCTACGTTACCTACTGCAAGGTAAATCACAAACTTTTTTTCTTCGGTGATTTTGTTACGGTTTTTGTGATTTTGTCTGCTAGTGTAAAGATTATTATATTGCGGTTGCTATTTTTCTCGGAACAACAATGGCAAACAACACAACTTCGGCTGTTAAGGCGTTCATTTCGGCATACGACAGTGAACCCTTAACCTATACAAATCTGGATGATTCGCTCGAAGCAGTTTGCTGCAGAGCATTTTTCAGAGACTTGATTCTGGCATTCGTGAACAGTCCCGCTTTCTCTGAAGAATTAGGGAAAGAATTTGCAGCAGCAGATGCGATCGCAGGTTTATCCGCCTGTCGTAGTTTGCGCAGTTGTCTCAATTTCTCCATTGGTCGTTTCTTTGGCTTACTGGCTGAGGTGATTTCCGCCTTCAGTCCAGACGCCGGCACCGAGTGGACTCAGTTTGCAACCCGAGTTCACCAGTCCAACGTGGGCGGAAACAAACTGCTAGAGCGTCTGCTTCGTAGCGCCGACAGCAAGTTCTACCAAGACTTGGCAGCGAACCTTGTCGACGAAAATCCCCACGCCATCTATCCCACCTCAAGCTACCGCGAGAGTGAAGCCCACGTAGTCAGCACCGGCGACGACCAAATCATCGAAGCCGTGATGACCTCACGTACCTTCACATCGATTCGTGTTGTCGAGAACTGCTTAGACCCCGAAGAAACAGTTCTGCGGGATATGTACATTGCCCACGGACGCTGTGTTTGCCTAGTCGACCAAAATGTCGAAAGCTACTACGGCGAACAAATCGAACAGTACTTCAACCACCACGGTATTCATCTAGAAAAGTTAATTTACCGTGCCATGGAAGTCGACAAAGGCATCCACACCGTAGAACGGATGTTGGGAGACTTCAAAATGATTGGCGTCTGCCGGAATGAGCCCGTACTCATTATCGGCGGGGGTGTGCTCACCGACACGGGCGGTCTTGCCTGCGCGCTCTACCACCGCAATACGCCCTACGTCATGCTTTCCACGTCTATTGTGGCCGGTATTGACGCCGGTCCATCTCCCCGCACCTGCTGCGATGGCTTTGGCTACAAAAATCTCTTTGGCGCTTACCACGCCCCTGTTCTATCCCTCACCGACCGCTCTTTCTTCAAGACCCTGCGCCAAGGCTGGCTACGGCACGGCATTGCCGAAATCATCAAAATGGCAACCGTCAAAAACTTGGAGCTGTTTGAGTATCTAGAACAGGCTGGCCCAGAACTGATCGAAACCCGTTTTGGCACTCTCAACTGTGAGCCCAATGCCAAAATTAGCGTTCTTTCCCAAAAAATTCTGGGTGCCGCCCTTAGGAGCTATGTAGAGGCAGAATACGACAACCTCTACGAAACGCACCAATGTCGTCCCCATGCCTACGGCCATACCTGGTCTCCTGGCTTCGAAATCGAAGCAGGTTTGCTCCACGGTCACGCCGTCGCCATCGGGATGGGCTTTGGCGCCTACGTCAGCTACCGCGACAATTGGATCACAGCCGAGGAATTCCATCGCATTCTGAAGCTCATCAGCTCCTTCGGCCTCAGCCTCTGGAACGATGTTCTGCTGAACAAGGAAACCGTCTGGGCCTCCCAAGAGAAAATCGTTGAGAAACGTGGCGGCAACTTGGCAGCGCCCCTACCCAAGGGAGCCATTGGTAAGTGCGGTTACCTCAACACCATGTCCCAGGAAGAACTGAACGAAGCCATCAACACCTACCGCCAAATTTGCCAAGACTACCCACGGCAAGGTCTGGGTATTGATCCACTGTGCAGCGATGTCGGCCTAGAAGATCCATCCACTGTGGGCCACAGCCTGATGGAAACCGTCAAAACCCACGCCACCGAAACCCCAGAGGTTCTCTCCCCTGTTTAGAACACTCTCCTGATAGCCGTGTAGGGGCACTGCATGCAGTGCCCCTACGCATCATTTTCAGTCCTAATCGTCCCCACGCTTTGAGACACCCACCATGGCACCAGAAACATTTGACATTGTTATCCCCCTATTCCGCACTCGCTGGAACACCCGAGCCGTTTTAGAAGGACTAACAACTCACTATAGCCCCCGTGCCATCCATATCATCACCCTGCCAAATGAAGTAGAGCCATTGCAAAATGTCTCCAAAAATTGGCAAACAGCCCCCCTACACATCCATAACGAAGAAATCTTCTTCCAAGCCAACACTGGGCTCACAAAAACAGCAATTTGCGAAGAACTCAACCTAGGAAAATCTCTCTACAACCCTGGTTGGTTCTATCAGCAGCTCCTCAAGCTAGGAGCCTTCGAAGGTATTCCTGACCTCAGCGAATGGTATTTAGTGTGGGATAGCGACCTACTGCCCGCAGCTACCTGGCCAGCCATCCGTGGGCAAGGTAACAATACTGAACATGTTTTTGCCCTGCTGCAACACAACGCCTATGGCAATCCAGCCATCGTCAATAAATGGGGCACCTGGATTGAATCTGTTTTAGGGGTCACCCCCTTGACTGATGCAGTGGGCACCTTTGTTCCCCACCACATGTGGTTTAAGCAAGAATATCTCCAATCCTTCGCCGCCCAGGTCAAGCAATATTACAAGTCCGACCAAAGCTGGCTATCATTGATGATGCGTTCCGCCAATGATTTTGGCACATTTAGCGAGTATTGGGCCTATATTTCCTGGGCAGCTGTCCAAGCACCCGAATCCGTCTCCTTTTATCCTTACAAACAATACGGCGAGACCACCGAGCGTTTCTTTGACGATGGCACTGCCATGTTCTCCACCACCCTGAAAAAGCATCTCTCAAGAGAAGATGCAACCGACACAGCATTTTCACCTTCCTACGAGGAAGTGAATGCATTTATTCGGGCTGAATATGGAGAAGACAATCTACCCTCATCCATCGCCTTCGAAAGCAGCCCTCGCCATCTAAAAAAGAATAGCGAAAATATGCACATCGAAGAAACGCGCTCCCGCTGGAATCCCAGGATGGCAGCAGAAACGGCAACAGTTTAATTAAAAACAAGGGGAAAGCCTGCTTGTACCAAAGCCAATTTCAGGATGCCCGATTCAAAATAGGCACTCCTGTAGCCCCTCCCTTACCCTGCCAGCCCCGTCGCCGCCTGCTTCACCACATCCAACAACTCCAAGGGCAGTTTCAAACTATTCAGGTCCACGCTGCCCGGCTTCGGTTTCTTCTGGGGACCGTGGTAGTCACTGCCACCGGTCATCAACAGGTCATACTGCTTACACAAATCTGCTAGCACTGCTTCCTCGCTAAAGCTGTGCTGAGGGTGGTAGACCTCCACCCCCATCAGCCCCGCCTTCACCAGCTCAGGTAAAACTTCGTCCACAATGCCGCCTCGGAATAAGTAGGGGTGGGCCCATACGGGTACGGCACCACAGCTTCGCAGCAGCGCAATCCCCTCCGCAGCAGTAAATTTTTCGTAGGGCACATAGGCTGGGCCATGGTCGCCAATAAACCGCTGAAATGCTTCTTGGGCAGATGTGACATGGCCTGCAGCCACCAGCGCATTGGCAATGTGGGGCCGACCGGGGGCCATGCTGCCAGGCATGGGGGGCAGATCGATGGGAAAGCCCAATTCAGCCAGCCTATCCACCATTTTCCTGGCCCGCCGATGACGTCCTTCAATGCGCGCATTTAGGGGAGTTTGCAGTTTTTCAGGATTGGGATAAAACCCAAGAATGTGCATGGAGCGATCATTGTAGGTGGTGCTCAGTTCAATGCCCGGCACAATCTCTAACCCGTGGGGTTGGGCGGCTGTGCGTGCTTCTTGCCAACCAAAAATCGTGTCATGGTCAGTAATGGCCAGCGCCTTGACACCTTTTGCCACCGCCCGCTCGACTAGTTGCTGTGGGGTAAGGGTGCCATCGGAAAATGTGGTGTGGCAGTGAAGTTCAAGCATTTTGCAAATTAGGAAAGGGGAAAAAAGGGGAAAACCCTGTAGGGGCTGGCCTTGTAACTGGCCAGGATCAGATCAGCAAGCGGCGTAGCTGCCCTAGCGATTAGGACCCACCTCAATTATGGACGGATTTCGCGCCCCATACCCCAACTGGAAAAAATAATGATTTGTTGATACAACTCGATATTTATTAAATTGCCTGTGTAGTATGTCCATACGTGATTGCAGCTCACCTATGGGTCCCCGAAAAATTCTAATCTTGGCAGTCAATCCAAAAGATACAACTGAGCTGCGTCTGGATGAAGAAATTCGTCAGATTAAGGAAGCCCTAAAGCTTTCGGAGGGCCGTGCCAACTTTGAGCTAATTATTGAACCCGCCGTACGCACAGGCGATCTACATCGGCACCTTTTGCAGCACAAACCCCACATAGTTCACTTCTCAGGCCATGGTGTAGGGTCACGGGGGCTGGCCTTTGAAGATAAAAACGGTGTGGCCAAGCTCATTAGCACCGCGACGCTGACCCGGCTATTTCGCCTCTGTGGCGGCGTAGAATGCGTCTTGCTCAATGCCTGCCATTCCGTAGCCCAGGCCGATGCCATTTTGGAGCATGTGGACCATGTGATCGGCATGAATGATGCCATTGGCGACCAGGCATCGATTAAATTTGCCGAGGGGTTTTATGACGGATTGGGCTATGGCCGCAGCTATGGCGATGCCTTTGAGTTTGGGTTAGTGGGCATTGGGGCGGAGGGGATACCGGAGGAAGAGACGCCGGTTTTACGGATGAAGGGGGAAGGGGTAAAGGTGAAGGGGCAAACCCCGGAGGGTGGGCAATGCCCACCATTGGAAAAGGCCCCAACCCCAGCCAACATTCAAAAAAAGCGGGTATTTATCAGCTACAAGCGCAATGTGGCCACCGATGAAGGGATTGCCTTGCAGCTACATGCAGCGCTCCAGCAAAACAGCTCGGTATTTATCGACCAGCAAATGCTGGTGGGCACCCGCTGGGTGGAACAAATCGAAAAAGAAATTCGCCAGGCCGATGCGCTGATCGTTTTACTATCGGCCCAGTCGGTGCATAGCGAAATGGTGCTGCAGGAACTTGAGCTAGCCCATAAAATCGCTGAGGACAACGGCGGCAAACCCAGAATTTTGCCCGTGCGGTTGGGGTATCGCGAACCGTTTCAGCATCCCTTGAGCGTATATCTAAACCCAATTAACTGGGCGCTGTGGGATAGCGAGGCGGATACACCAGGGCTGATCGCAGAACTGGAGCAGGCCATTGCCGGTGGGTTGCTATCCATTGATGAGCGGCGCAAGGCAGAGATTATAAAAATTCCGCCCAAACCCGATATTCCCCAGCCGCTGCCGGTGGCCCAGCCGGTGAAAACTGCCAACCTGGAACTGCCCGAAGGCACCATGGACACCGCCTCGGATTTTTACATCGAGCGGCACTGCGACCAGATTGCCCTAAATGTGATCCAGCAGCAGGGGGTGACCATGACCATCAAAGGCCCTCGGCAAATGGGCAAAAGCTCATTGCTAAACAGAATTATGGAAGCTTCGGTGGAAGCGGGCAAACAAATTGCCTTTCTAGATTTTCAACTATTTGACCGGGCCGCCTTGCAAGATGCGGATGAGTTTTACCAACAGTTTTGCTTTTGGCTCACCGATGAGCTAGATATGAACGACGAAGTGGAAACCTACTGGAAAAAGAACCTGGGCAATCCGCAGCGGTGTACCCGCTACGTGGGTAGGCATATCCTCAAAAATCTGGACCAGCCCCTGGTGCTAGCCATGGACGAAGTGGAGCGCATCTTTGATACGCCATTTCGCAATGACTTTTTTAGCATGTTGCGCAGCTGGCATAACCAGCGGGCCAGACCCAGTGCCGCCGGAAAAATCTGGAAGCAGCTTGATCTCACATTCGTAACCTCCACGGAGCCCTATCAGCTAATTGCAGACCTAAACCAGTCGCCGTTTAATGTGGGAGAGAATCTACGGCTGCAGGATTTTGATGCCCAACAGGTGCATCAGCTCAATGCCAGCCACGGTGCGCCCCTAAGTGCGGTAGAAGAACAGCGGCTAATGAAACTGGTGAATGGGCACCCCTACCTGGTGCGCAAGGCGTTATATTTGATAGCCAGTGGTCGCATGATGGCCCAGGAATTATTTGCCAAAGCACGGGAAGAGAATGGTCCCTTTGGCGATCATCTTAAGTATCATTTGTTTCGCATGTATGGCAATAAGGAACTGGTGAAAGCATTTTTAAGGATTTTGCGAGAACAGACCTGCGATGACGAGGTGATGTATTTTCGGTTGCATGGGGCAGGGCTAGTGTCGCGGGATGGGCAGAGTGTGTTTCCGAGATGTCAGTTATATGCGGATTATTTTGGGGAGCATTTGAGTTGATGAAAGAAATACAGCAGCGTATTCGCAACCTTTCCTTACTCAGATACTGTTGGGGAATTCACCAGTTGGCAACATTTGCAATGGGGCAAACATTGTTCAGGCCCCCAAGCCCTCAATTCTGGGGGCTTCAGAAAGGAATTCTTCACAAGGCTTGTGGGAGGATGAAAACTCAAAGTCCCCCAGCATTGGGGGATTTAGGGGACCTCCGAAAGGTTGGCTATGTTACGAAGTCATTCGCTAGGGGAAACCCACCCCGTGGCCCCTCCCAGGAGGGGATTAGGTTTTCTCTTTTCGGCGAGTAAGTAATTGCAGTTCTGGATACAAGATCAGGTGTGTGAGGAGCTTTGACCATGGCAGGTTCGATTTATACCACTGGTGGCACTGTCCAGGCCGGAGGCGGCATCTACCTCTCCCGCAAGGCTGATGATGAGCTGTTGCAGCTTTGCCGTGAGGGACAGTTTGCCTATGTGCTCACCTCCCGGCAGATGGGTAAGTCGAGCCTGATGGTGCAGACGGCGGAACGGTTGGAGGAGGAAGAGATTACGTCGGTGATTATTGACCTGACAAAGATTGGGACGACGGTGACACCGGAGCAGTGGTATTTGGGGATACTCACCGAGATTGACGAGAGCCTAATGCTCGATACGGATATTTTTGACTGGTGGGAAGAGCATAATCACCTGGGGGTGACCCAGCGGCTAACGCGATTTTTTGAAGAGATTTTGCTGAGCGAAGTGGAAGGACGGATTGTGTTGTTTGTGGATGAGATTGATACGACGCTGAGCTTAGGCTTTACGGACGACTTTTTTATTGCAATTCGGTATTTTTATACGGCGCGGGCGCAGAAGGAACAGCTGGGGCGGCTGTCGGTGGTGTTGATTGGGGTGGCATCACCGGGGGATTTGATTCGCGATCCGCAGCGGACGCCATTTAATGTGGGGCGCAGGGTAAACCTAACAGATTTTAGTTGGGAAGAAGCGCAGGGGTTTGTGGAAGGGTTAAGGCCTGCCCTGAGCGGTGCCGTTGGCGAAGCCTTCCCAGAGGGAATAGGGGGAAAAGGGCTTGCCCTGAGCGGAGTCGAAGGGGAAGGGGCGGAAGAGATTTTGCGGTGGGTGTTGCAATGGACGGGGGGACATCCGTATTTGACGCAGCGGCTGTGTCAGGGGGTGGTGGAGAGTGGCCGTACCCAGTGGAGTGCGGCGGCGGTGGAGCGGCTGGTGGAGGATTTGTTTTTTCGCGGTGGGGTGCGGAATGATAATAATCTGTTGTTTGTGCGGGATATGTTGACCCAGCGAACGCCGGATGGGAATGGGTCGGTGTATGAGGTGTTGACGACGTATGGGGAGATTTGGCGAGAGCGGGAGCTGGTGCTGGATGAGGAACAGTCGCTGATTAAGTCTCATTTGAAGCTGGCGGGGGTGGTGCGGCGGGATGAGACGAAAGGGTCGTTGCATGTGAGTAATGGGATCTATCGGCAGGTGTTTGATGAGGGGTGGGTGAAGGAACACTTGCCGGTGAATTGGGTCAAGCGATTACAAAGGGCGCGGGCGCTAATTGGTACTTTGGCTGCGGTGACGATAGTGGCGTTAACGTTTGGGACATGGGCAGTATCCGCACAGAAGAAGACTGATCGAGCACTTAAGAGTGAAAAAGCCGCCCTTGAAGACGTTAAAGCACAAAAAGCTAGAGCCGATGACGAGAAAAAACGTGCAGAAGATAATGCCAAAGTAGCTCTTGATAATGAACAATTAGCTCAAGACCAAGCTATAGAAGCTGACAAACAAGCACGGGAAGCAGAGAAGCAGGCTAAGCGAGCACAAGAACAAACTGTCATTGCAGAACAACGACGGGCAGAAGCGCAGGAAGCGACACAACGGGCAGAAATAGCCAGAAATGCAGAAGCACAACAAAGGCAGGCTGCAGAAGCAGCACAATTAGCGGAGGCGGAACAACGAACACTAGCGGAAGCCAGGGAAGAAGAAGCTAATACGCAGAAAACCTTGGCACAAGCACAAACTCTAATTGCTCAGGAGCAAACAATATTGGCTCAGGCCAATGGATCTAAAGCTTTTTTATTGGCTAAACAACCTTTACAAGGGTTAGCTACAGCGGTTACCGCTTGGCAGACAGTCCAGGAGGAAAATATTACAGATGCAGAGATTTCTCTGCCAGCAAATGCTGCACTAATGCAAGGTGTTTACAATAACAAAGCGTTTAACCTCAACAATCCTCAAAGACAGAATAATCCATATCCACGTCAGGGCTTTCGCGAAAAAAATCAATTAAAGGATCATAGCGCTAGTGTCTGGAGTGTCGCCTTTAG
>NZ_JADOER010000005.1:47430-191814 GCF_018739865.1 Leptothoe kymatousa TAU-MAC 1615
TAGAAGGCCATAGCTCTAGTGTCTTGAGTGTCGCCTTTAGCCCCGATGGCCAAACCATTGCCTCCGCCAGTTCTGACCAAACCGTCAAACTATGGGATCGAAATGGCACCCTCCTCAACACCCTAGAAGGCCATAGCTCTTGGGTCAGGAGTGTCGCCTTTAGCCCCGATGGCCAAACCATTGCCTCCGCCAGTGAGGACCAAACCGTCAAACTATGGGATCGAAATCTTGATAGGTTAGTAGTTTGGAGTTGTGATTGGTTAAGAGACTATCTGTTAAATAACCCCAATGGACAACAAGCTAGAGAGGACGGTGTATGCCAAGGTTATCTATCTGACAACACTACACCACCAGCAACCCTATTCGGGCAATTTCTCAATTGGATTAGTGGGTAAGGCACCTAACGGATCGCAAAAGAGCAGGTAAAACAGAAAGGAACAAACAGAGCCAAGGAAAATTCTCCTCACCATGAAATAATAAGCATAAAGCCCCTCTTCATCAGTACCCACCAATCAAACCCCTCATCGACCCACCATGCCATCAGCCTCTACCCTCGAATCCCGCAACACCCTGATCTATCTTTTCCTAGCCCTACTCATCATCGACACCATCCTGATCATTCTCTCCCAAGACCTCTGGGCCATCGGCCGCATCATCTTCACCGCCATCATCATGTACTTCGTCCTACAAGGCTACCGCTGGGCCAAATGGATGCTAGTCAGCACTCTTAGCCTCGTCGTCATCGCCCAAGTCGGGTTAATCGCCGCCCTCGGCAATCAGATATCGGCCATTCTCTCCATCGGCAGCGTCGCCATGGCCATATTGTGCATCATCCTCATGGCCTACCTGGTGGGCAACAATGATTTAAAAAGATATTTTGCCCTAAAACAACAACGTAGGTTGGGTTAAAACATCACCCAAATCTTCTGCAATTGGTCGATGTTAATTGAAACCCAACATTGCCAGCCCATGGGTTTCGATGGGGCAATAGCGATGATGATCGATCGTTGGGTTTCGAACCTCAACCCAACCTACGGTTCTCGAAGACCTATTCAACCGCCCTATTGACTAAAACAACAACGTAGGTTGGGTTAAAACATCACCCAAATCTTCTGCGATTGGTCGATGTTGCTACAAAACCCAACATTGCCAGCAAAAATAAATATGGGTCTTGCGGCAACACATTGAATGCATCGACCACCATGGGTTTCGATGGGGCAATAGCGATGATGATCGATCGTTGGGTTTCGAACCTCAACCCAACCTACGGTTCTCAATCTTCAAATTATTGGAGAATCCGTCAAAAATATTTCTAACGATTTACGTGACACCTATCCTCAAGTCGAGTGGCGTAAGATCGCGGGCTATTCAACGACACGTAATGGAACCCAACATTGCCAACACCACATTAAAGCAACAACGTAGGTTGGGTTAAAACATCACCCAAACCTCCTGCTATTCAACGACACGCAATGGAACCCAACATTGCCAACACCCAAAAACGCTCACCATGGGTTGCGGTAGCGACGGGTTTGGATTGTTGGGTTTCGATAGGTCAATGGCGATGGGTTTCAATTGTTGGGTTTCGGTGACCTCAACCCAACCTACGGAATATTAAACCAACGAGCCGATGATCATTCCGGTCAATAAAACAAAACCGAGAATCACATTTTCACGAAAAATCTGACCATACACATGGGCAGGCTGGCGAGGGTTGCGCAACTTACGAAAATGGGTAAACCACAACCCACAGGCAATGGCCCAAGTAACAATATATGCAGCGCCCAATGCCTTATACACCCCCAGCCACAGCAACAAAATGGCAGTCCCCATAAACAATAGGCCAACAACCTGGGGCGTATTCTTACCAAAAAAGCGCGCGCTAGAATTCACACCCACCTGCGCATCATATTTGCGATCTGGGATGGCATAGACCGTATCAAACCCTAGGGTCCACAGCAACGTTGCGCCCCACAGCAACCAGGCTGCCGTATCTAGGCTACCGGTCACCGCACTCCACGGAATCAACACCGCAAACCCCCAGGCAATGGCCAACACTAGCTGAGGCACGGGAAATACGCGCTTGGCTAATGGATAGAGAATAATGACCGGCGACGCCAACACACACAGCACTAGGCTGAGGGGATTGAGGTAAAGGGCAAAGCCAATGGCGCAGAGAAAGGCCACCACAGCAATGACGATGGCTGTTTTTACCGTTAAGGCCCGGGATGCTAGGGGGCGACTGCTGGTGCGCTCTACCTGGGGGTCAATGTTGCGGTCCCATAAATCATTGACCACACAACCACCGGCACTGGTGGCCAAGCTGCCCAAAATAATCACCAGCAGCAGCAAGGGCTCGGGCTTGCCATCGGCAGCGACAAATAAGGCCCATAGGGCAGGAATCATCAAAATCAGACGACCTGTGGGCTTATCCCACCGCATCAGTCGGATAACCGTTTTCCAGGTAGGTTCAACAGCGGGCAAGGACGAAGACATAGTGCATGTGGAAGGGTCTGTCTTAAGGATATCTTTCTATTTGTCGGCTAGGGAAGGGAATGTGGGGTGGGCACGACCCACCGGCCAGGGGACCAGGGAGAAAGGAGAGGGATTTGTTGGGGCGAGATCGCACTCACCAGCCAAAATTTTGGTACTAAAAAATATAACTCTGTAATTAAAATCACTTTTCTGCACCATAGCGACCGCCACCACCGCCATGGCGTTCTCGACATAAATCAAACTTATCAACGATCGAGTTTGACTATATTTTTGCAAACCATTCGAAATCTGCCCACTTATTTTGGTTATATTAACCATAACTACCGGGCGATTTCTAATTATGGACAATGCCAGCTTGCAAATACAGCCGGATGAATATGGCCTATTGACCGATTTGTATCAGCTCACCATGGCCGCCTGCTACGTGGGCGAAGGGTTAGATCAGCGCCGGGCTAGTTTTGAACTGTTTGTGCGCCGCCTGCCGGAGGGCTTTGGCTACCTGATTGCGGCGGGTCTAGCGTCTGCCCTAGACTACCTGGACAAGTTTTGCTTTACCCCCGCCCAGCTCGCGGCCCTAAAAGCAACAGGGATTTTTGCCGGGGCCCCCGCTGACTTTTGGCAATTGCTAGAGTCGGGCAAATTTTCAGGCGATGTGTGGGCGGTCCCCGAAGGCACCGCTATCTTTGCCAATGAGCCCATCCTGCGGGTGGAAGCCCCCCTGTGGCAGGCGCAAATTGTGGAAACCTATTTGCTCAATGCCATCAATTACCAAACCCTGATTGCCACACGGGCAGCCCGCCTGAGAGATGTGGCCGGACCCGAGGCAAAACTGTTGGAATTTGGCACTCGCCGCGCCTTTAGCCCCCAGGCATCCCTATGGGCAGCGCGGGCGGCATTAGCCGGAGGTCTGGATGCCACATCCAATGTGTTGGCAGCCCTAAAGCTGGGGCGCAACCCGGTGGGCACCATGGCCCATGCCCTAGTCATGGCAATCACCGCATTGGAAGGGAGCGAAGCGGACTCCTTTGAAGCCTTCCACCGCTATTTTCCCGGTGCCGCGTTGCTGATTGATACCTACGACACGATGGCGGCGGCCAAAATGTTGGGGCAAAACAGGCCGGACCAACTGGCGGGCATCCGGCTAGATTCTGGGGATTTGGTGACGCTGTCGCAGCAGGTACGGCAAGAGCTGCCGGGTATTCCGATTTTTGCTAGCGGCGATTTGGATGAACGGGAAATCCTGCGGCTGAAGCAGGCGGGCGCCTGTATCGATGGCTATGGCTTGGGCACCAAACTAGTGACGGGCAGCCCAGTCAATGGGGTCTACAAGCTGGCCGAAATTGATGGCATCCCGGTGATGAAAGAAGCTAGCGGCAAGCTTACCTATCCAGGGCGGAAACAGATTTTTCGCTCGGAACAGGGGGATCGCCTAGGCTTGGCGGATGAAGCCACACCGGCCCATGCGGACGGGTTATTGATGCCGGTGATGCGCCATGGTCAACGGGTGGTGGCCGATGATAGCCTAGGGCAAATTTGTGCTCGGGCGACTCGTTCCGTCGCCCAGCTACCGGCAACGGCCCGCGATGTGGTGAATCCCATCATTCCCCAGGCGGAGATTTCCCCAGCCCTACAAAAATTGACGGATTGCACCCGTCGCAGTCAACTCGCTACTGTAAATTGAGCTTTCCGTGGGATATGGCCAGCGCTGCATTGCGAAAGATATCGATCTGGACCAAGGTCAATGGCTCAATTATTGAGTGCAATTGAGGCAATCTTTGCAAAATCAGTAATTCTCCCTAAGCAGTCAGGATATGGCAAATATAAATACATTGATGAGAAACGTCTCTACTTTGCAATCACCTGTGACCATTCGCTCTGTTAGGACAACCCATGTGGCGCTTTTTGGCACTAGCGCGGACCCTCCCCACAATGGCCATCGCAGCATTGTGGCCACCCTGGGCCATCAGTTTGACTATGTGGCGGTGTGGGCATCGGACAATCCGTGGAAACGGGATCAGTCCCCCATTGCTATGCGCATGGATATGTTGGAACTTGCGATCGCAGATTTGCACACCCCCGGCACCATCCAGCTCCATCGCGAGCTCAGCCACCCCTACACAGCCGTTACCCTAGAGCGGGCCCGACGCCTCTGGCCCCAGGCCGAATTTACCTTTGTGATCGGGGCCGATTTGGTCAAACAGCTCCCCAACTGGCATCGTTCCGCCGATGTGATCCAATGGGCCAATATCTTGGTATTTCCCCGACCGGGCTATGACCTCCAAGACACCGACCTAACAGAGCTGCGATCCCACGGTGCCCAGGTTGCGATCGCCACCCCCCTCAGCCAGCACCACATCTCATCGAGCACCCTGCGCCAGGGCTGCCCAGAACAGCCGGACGAAATTCCTACTGTCGTGCAGGCCTACATTCATCAAAACAACCTCTACCCATGCCCGGAAAACACCCCGACCACCCCTTAGCAGACTTTAAGGTAGGCATTGACAACGTCATCTTCTCGGTGGATACCGAACAACACCGACTGTTGGTGCTCTTGGTGATGCGCCACGAAGACCCCTTTATTGGCCAATGGTCCCTCCCGGGCACCCTGGTCCGTCAAGGAGAATCCCTGGAAACGGCATCCTACCGAGTGCTATCCGAAAAGATTCGTGTCAACAACCTCTATGTGGAACAGCTTTATTCCTTTGGCGGTCCCAAGCGAGATCCCCGCGAAGCTGAACATGCATACAACGTGCGCTACCTCTCCGTTAGCTACTTCGCCCTGGTGCGCTTTGCCGAAGCCGAGCTCATTGCCGACGGCGTCAGTGGCATTGCCTGGTACCCCCTCAATCAGCTACCAGAGCTCGCCTTTGACCACGAAGAAATTCTCACCTATGGCACCCTGCGCCTGCGCAACAAGGTGAAATATAGCCCGGTGGTGTTTGATATCCTGCCAGAAATGTTCACCCTCAGCGATCTCTATCAGCTGTATATCACGATCCTGGGGGACGATTTCTCCGACTATTCCAACTTTCGCACCCGATTGTTAAAGCTAGGCTTTTTGAAAGATACGGGCATTAAAACATCCCGAGGCGCCGGGCGTCCGGCCAGCCTCTACCGATTTGAAGCGGATGCCTTCGAACCCCTTAAAGACAAGCCCATGGTATTTGTTTAAGGCTATTTTTCTTCCCTGCCTCGCGGGCCCCCAACCAACCAACTTCATGGTGGGCTATCCCCACCCTCCGTTCTTACATTCAATCTCTTATGAAACTTGCTATTGCTCAACTTAACCCTACGGTGGGAGATCTCAAAGGGAATGCCCAAAAGATTTTGGCAACGGCCAAGGCGGCCGCAGCACAAGGGGCAAACCTCTTATTAACTCCAGAACTTTCCCTCTGTGGCTACCCGCCACGGGATCTCCTACTGCGTCCTGGATTTATTCAACAAATACAGACCACCCTGGAACAACTTGCCCAGGATCTCCCCCCCGGCATAGAAGCGCTCGTCGGGGCAGCCCAACCTAATGTTAACGCGGCAAAAAAAGGCCAAAAGCCCCTCTATAACAGCATGGCGCTATTGGGCCACGGCAAGGTCAAGGCCATCTTCCACAAGCGCCTGTTACCCACCTACGATGTATTTGATGAAGATCGTTATTTTGAGTCGGGAACAACGCCCAATCACTTTCACCTAGAAGCGGGTGATCAGGTACTCCACATTGGCGTCACCATTTGCGAAGACCTGTGGAATGAGGATGACTTCTGGGGTGAGCGCACCTATGAGGTCAACCCAACCGCTGAGGTGGTCGCCGCCGGTGTGGATTTGGTGGTGAATTTATCCGCCTCCCCTTTCACCGTCGGCAAACAAGCACTACGGGAAAAGATGATTGCCCACGCAGTGCAACAGCATGATTGCCCGATTATCTACGTTAACCAGGTGGGCAGTAACGACGATCTGATTTTTGATGGCTGCAGTGTGGCCATCAATCGCCAGGGCCAGGTGGTCAATCGCGCCCCTGGCTTTGTCCCCAGCCTGCACGTCCTCGACTATGGCGCCCCTCAGCAGGATCTATCGCCGGGCACCATTACCCCACTGCTAGATAGCCCAGAGGCTGAAATGTGGTCGGCCTTGGTTTTGGGCGTCAAGGACTACAGCCAAAAATGTGGCTTTAGCAAAGCCGTCATTGGCCTGAGCGGTGGCATTGATTCGGCCCTGGTGGCTGCGATCGCAGCCGCAGCCCTCGGCCCCGACCAGGTGCTCGGCGTGCTGATGCCCTCCCCCTATAGCTCCGACCATTCCATTAGCGATGCCGAAAAATTAGCCCACAATTTGGGCATCCACACCCAAACGCTGCCCATTGGCAACCTCATGGCCGGTTTTGACCACACCTTTGCCACCCTGTTTGCCGACACCGCCCCCGGTGTCACCGAAGAAAACCTCCAGTCTCGCATTCGTGGCAACCTGCTCATGGCCATCGCCAATAAGTTCGGCCACCTGCTACTTTCCACCGGCAACAAATCGGAAATGGCCGTCGGCTACTGCACCCTCTACGGCGACATGAACGGGGGCCTAGCCGTAATTGCCGATGTCCCTAAAACCAAGGTTTATGGCCTGTGCCAGTGGCTCAACCAAAGCGTCCAAACCAACGGTGCCCTGGGGGCAATCGAAAGCCAAGGCAAAACCGAAATTATCCCCAACAATATTCTCACCAAACCCCCCAGCGCCGAGCTCCGCCCCGACCAAGTCGATCAAGACTCCCTCCCCCCCTATGACATTTTGGACGACATCTTAGAAAGATTAATTCAACAACATCAATCCGCCGCTGATATTGTTGCTGCGGGCCATCCAGAAGCTGTCGTCAATCGAGTCATTCGCCTACTCACTCGAGCCGAATTTAAACGCAGACAGGCGCCCCCCGTCCTCAAGGTCACCGATCGTGCCTTTGGCCTCGGCTGGCGGATGCCCATTGCCAGTCGCTGGTCATTAACAAACTAGCCACCAGGCTAAACAAAAAGGACCAGCCAGCCGCTGGTCATCAACAAACTAGCCACCAGGCTAAACAAAAAAGACCAGCCAGCCTCAGCACCATGACAAAAACAACACATCCCAGGCCCGTAACTTCACAAATTTAGTATCGACTTGTAACAACCATTACGCCCTTGAAATGCAACCTTAAAATTCTTTGAAGGCAGTTCCATAACAGCCCTAGAAAGAAACGTATTATTTGATACCAATGGTGGGCAGCCGCCTCGTCAATTACTCTGAACATTTCAGCCCAGCATCCGGGCTTTGGCCCCTGCTCAAAAATCCCTACATCGCCTGGGGAATAAAAGATCGGCCACACCCAACCCAAAAACTTTCAACTCCAAAAAGTGAAGGCCCATAATTGGTATCACTGAATACTCAATTCCCCAGGTGTACAAACAATTGGACGCCAGCCACCCTAAAACCACTCATATAAAATAAGGCCCAGAACGTTTTGCGATGTTAGAACAATGGCATTCATCCCAATCCTTCTTCTCGGCTGTGGTCTCGGTTTTATGAGTTTACTCAGCACCATAGCCGATGAGGCGAAACCCCCTATCCCGAAACAAACAACGCCTGAACAAAAATTAGCTGATGCGATCGCAGAATATATGCAGTCTCGCAATAGCGATCAGCCCGAAGAGGACGAAACTCAATAGCTAACGGCCATGGCCAAACACAAGACTTTGCCCCGACGGCTTGAAAAGCTCTCACTAAATTAAAAGGGCTCTGCTGACCCATATCAGCAGAGCCCTTGGCCCTAACAAGGCCTTTGCCTTAACCGTTGATCCCATAAAAAGAGGGTGCCACCGGCCAGGCCCCACGAGCTCACCTACTGACGAGGTGCGGTCGTCCAAGGACGATAGCCAGCACGAATGCACTGATCCAAGGCCGCATTCACCCCTAATCCAGCAACATTATTCAACTCCACCACACAGGTGCCATAGCGTTCAGGCAAAAGACTGCGACTGCAATGCTCTAAAGCATTGACAGACGGTTGGTCCAACAACGCCGCATGGATATCGATGGTACAGTCGGCCACCTCATCAGGACGGCGCGATCGCTCACACCCCTGCAAGGCATTCACCGCACCAATACCCGTACTCTGGCTCACATCGACCACACAGTCTCCAAGCACGGCTGGGAACCGAGCCCCTGCGCAGCTAGCCGTTGCACTGTTTAGCTCTACCCCTGTGTCTGTCAAATCAGTGACACATTCACCATAATTATCATCCGTAGCCCCATAGCTAGGCATCACCACCAAAGATGAAGCCACCAGCCCCAGGGCAACAGGTGCTAAAAGTGAACGCGTCACATGATGGCGCGTCATATGACGCGCCATATAGCGCTGCCAAATAGGAATAAATGTCATATTAAGCATTTTCAATAGATCCAATAGAACGATAGTGCCCAACAGTCTCTGATGCTTCTCAGTCGTTACAAAAACTATGATTCTGTAATTAGCAAACAGACTATCCCTGTATAGTCATCATTCAGCCCAACTTATCCACGTCTGGAACGAACGTTTTCCCTAAAAGAACAACCACTATTAGGAGTTGGCCATAGCTAAAGACGGCAGTAATTTTATAATGAGTTTCCTTTGAAACCCTGATCTAATCTACAGTGAATGAGTGACAAACCATGAGACATTGCCAAGCAAGGAGATGAGTTTGACACCTGTCTATTCCCCCTGCCTGCAATGCAATCAAAACGCCACACAATAATTACAGCAAACGATCTAGAGGGTCTTTAACATGCATCTGAGTGAAATCACCCATCCTAACCAGTTGCATGGCTTGTCTGTGAAACAGTTAGAAGCCATTGCCCAGCAAATTCGAGAAAAGCATTTAGACACAGTATCCACCAGTGGCGGGCATCTGGGGCCTGGCTTAGGCGTGGTTGAATTGACCTTAGCGCTCTATCAAACCCTAGATCTAGATCACGACAAAGTCATTTGGGATGTGGGGCACCAAGCCTATCCCCACAAATTAATTACAGGCCGTTACAACGATTTCGCATCCCTACGGCAAAAAGATGGCGTCGCCGGCTATCTAAAGCGCTGCGAAAGTAAATTTGATCACTTTGGGGCTGGCCACGCCTCCACCAGTATTTCGGCAGGTTTGGGCATGGCCATCGCCCGCGACATGCAGGGCGATGACTACAAAGTTGCCTCCATTATTGGCGACGGCGCCCTCACCGGCGGCATGGCCCTAGAAGCCATTAACCATGCGGGGCACCTCCCCGACACCAACCTGGTGGTCGTGCTCAACGATAATGAAATGTCTATTTCTCCAAACGTTGGTGCCATCCCCCGCTACCTTAATAAAATTCGTCTGAGCCCACCGATGCAGTTTCTCAGCGACAACATTGAGGAGCAGTTAAAACAAATTCCCTTCGTAGGAGATTCCTTCTCTCCCGAATTAGATCGAATGAAGGAAGGCATGAAGCGCCTGGCCATGTCCAAAGTGGGCGCAGTCTTTGAAGAACTGGGCTTCACTTATATGGGTCCGGTCGATGGTCACAACCTAGGCGAATTAATTGACACCTTTAAAGAAGCCCACGCCAAAGGTGGCCCCGTCCTGGTTCATGCGGTCACCGTTAAGGGCAAAGGGTACGAAATTGCAGAAAAGGACCAGGTCGGCTACCACGCCCAGTCCCCCTTCAATCTGACTACTGGCAAAGGCTACCCATCAAACAAGCCCACCCCACCCAAATATTCCAAGGTCTTTGCTGAAACTCTGATCAAGCTGGCTGAAGCGAATCCCAAAATTGTCGGCATTACGGCAGCCATGGCCACGGGCACCGGCCTTGATAAACTGCAGGCCAAACTGCCAGACCAGTATATTGACGTCGGTATTGCTGAACAGCACGCCGTCACCCTAGCGGCAGGCCTAGCCTGTGAAGGCATGCGTCCGGTGGCCGCCATCTATTCCACCTTCTTGCAACGGGCCTACGACCAAATTGTCCACGACGTTTGCATCCAAAACCTCCCCGTCTTTTTCTGCCTAGACCGGGCGGGCATCGTCGGCGCAGATGGCCCCACCCACCAGGGCATGTACGACATCTCTTACCTCCGCGCCATTCCCAATATGGTGGTCATGGCCCCCAAGGATGAAGCTGAATTACAGAAAATGATCGTCACGGGCATTGAGCACACCGAAGGTCCCATTGCCGTGCGATATCCCCGTGGCAGTGGCTATGGTGCCCCCCTAATGGAAGAAGGCTGGGAGGCCCTACCCATTGGCAAAGGCGAAGTTCTGCGCCAGGGTGACGATCTATTGCTATTGGGCTATGGCTCCATGGTTTACCCCACCATGCAAACCGCTGAAATCCTCAGCGAACATGGGGTGGAAGCCACCGTAGTCAATGCTCGCTTTGTGAAACCCTTGGATGAAGCACTGATTGCTCCACTAGCACAAAAAATCAAGCGGGTCGTTACCGTTGAAGAAGGGTGCTTAATGGGGGGCTTTGGCTCCGCTGTGGCAGAATCCCTCATCGACCGTGACATCAATGTCCCCATTTTCCGCCTAGGGGTCCCCGATGTTCTAGTAGACCATGCCACCGCCAATGAATCGAAGGCCGCGCTGGGGCTAACTCCCTCTCAGATGGCGGAGAAAATCTTAAAGCGCTTTGCATTGACCCAGCGTGAATTGGCCAGCATGGGCTAGTTGCCCCCTCAGTAGGTGAGCGTCATTTATTTCAAACTGCTGCCCCCAGAGTTGGGGCATTTTCGAGAAGGTCATTTTCGAACAAGTCTGATGTAATTTAGTTCGCCCATCTACTTTATCAACATCGTTAGGTTCAACTTTTAAGGCGTAGAACTTGCCCATGAGTTCTACGCCTTAGCTTTTTTTAAAAATAATTAAAAACAAATTACTTATCTACGTAAGCGTCGCGGACCGCGTTTTCGCCTGGACCGATCGCCCACGGACATGGCCACGGACATCAGCGTAACAGCAGGTGCATGGAGCATGGTGCGCTGGCGGGGACGGCGACTGGGCTTAAATTCCACCGGGGAAAACATATCCCAAAACCACAGCCCTAATGCCCCCACCAGCGCCAGCACCCCTAGCAAAAAGAAAACCATTGCGCCGACAACCAGCACATTCAGCGCCACAATCGCTCGCAGCGCTAAAGCGCTCAAACTCGCCAGCATGCCAAAAAGCATCACCACTGTTAACAAAAAGCTCAGGTACGCCCAGCGGCATTGCCGTCGTTTGCCCGGTGAGCCATAGCCAGATGTGGTGAGCAACCAGCGCCACCGCAGCCAAGCCGCTAGGACAACTATGGCCCCAGTAATAACCATCAGAACATTGTTAATCAGCAATGAAATCAGCTGACCCGTTTGAATAGAAGACATCTCCATGGGAATCCCCTTGGTCAATTACAAATTCAAATTAGTTCAATTGTACTACTTTAGTCTGCTCATGAATCCGTCATGGGAGAAAAGTCAACCTAGTGGTATTGTTATGGCGTGTTTGCCCCCTTAACACTGAATATGCGTATAAATACAGTTGTTTTAACTGGTCTGATACGCTCGACCATGTTGTGTTTCCATTGATCCTGTGTTTGCATCGTCAATGAAAGTTAAGTCCCGTCAAAGGCATGTTGGACTGTACTGGCTATTAGGCATACTGACCTGCGGAGTAGTCATCGCTGGCAAGCTATTCTTGGTTTGGGGTTTTGACACCTACCTGTATTCGTTACCCATTGTGGGAGGGGTATTAGCAAGTTTAGAAATCGTTGAACTTGCCAGCCCTATTTTGCTCGCGGTCTTGGGGCTAAGCCTTGGGGCACTGACCTATTACCTGGCCCCCAAGAGCAGCACGATCCTCCGCTTCCTATTGCTGACTATGGCATTGCCGCTGATTCTGCTAGTTGGGCATCCAGTGCGCCATAACCTGTGGGTTAAACAGGTGAGCAATCAGGAAAATCTATCTCCCACCCAGGCCCGCCAGGTTACCGACAAGTTTTTGCAACAAAAAACCAGTAAAGCTGGCAACCTGGGGTTTTATTGGTACACGGCGCAACAGCCCAAGCCACCCATTCGTTTGAGCAATGTGCAACCCCTCGAAGGGGGTAATCCGCTACAAGCACAGCTGACCGAGTTGGGTAAACGACAAACGGGGCTCATGCGGCTGGCATTTGGAATTTATACGTGGCTTTTTAACCATGCTGGCTGGGGCCTGCGCATGATCTATGCCCTGCTATCGGGGTTTATTGGCTTGATCTATTTCTACAGGGGACAACATTGGGCGAACCATAAACGCCGGGGTTAAATACCGCCGCCTTAGCACTACGCTTGCCATGGACCACAGGATCGCAGCATTAATTTTGGCAGGTGGCGCAAGTCGACGAATGGGACAAGATAAAGCACTGCTATCGGTGCCCAGTAGCGCTGGCAACCGTACGATTCCGTTACTGGCCCACGTTAGCCATATGGCCAGCGCCTGTGCTGAACGGGTCCATGTGTTGACTCCTTGGCCAGAACGCTACGCTGATTTTTTATCTCCGTCTGTAGTCCTTTTGCCAGAAGTCAAGCAACATTCAGGGCCTTTGGTCGCCCTGCTCCAGGGGTGGTCGTTAATTGTTGCCCATGGGCAGAAACGGGGTGAAACCGCACCAGACTGGCTGCTGGTTTTAGCCTGTGATATGCCGGCGCTAGATGCCGCAATATTGCAGACCTGGTGTCACAGCCTCCAATCGGTGAGGCCAGATGCGATCGCAGCCCTACCGCAACATCAAGGGCGATGGGAACCCCTATGCGGCTTTTATCGGCAGAGCAGCTTTCGGCATCTGAGCCTGGCGATTCAACAAGATGTGCGCTCATTTCAAAGGTGGCTGGCTAACGAATCTGTGGCATCACTGAGTGTGAACGATTCTAATGTGTTACAGAATTGCAACAATCCGGCACAATGGCAAAATTTCCTAGCCCAGCAAGACGCCAGAAACCCATAGGGCGCTTGACAATCAGCACTTCCCTTCAATGTTAAGCTGTGTGATATTTTCACAGCTCCCCCCAGTGCGGATGCCATAAACCCTTATAGTTATGATTAACGTTTGTTAAATTTCCTCATATTCTGGAGATTCTCAAGTGGCGATTCCTCTGCTGAAATACTCACCGGTTACCCAAAATTCTCGGGTTGAGGGCTACGAAATTCCTGGGGATGATCAGCCTAAGATTTATTCAACTCAGAATATTCTTTCTTCGACTGATATCAACGATCTGATTGAAGCAGCCTATCGTCAGATCTTTTTCCATGCATTTAAGGCTGACCGCGAAAGGTTTTTAGAGTCACAGCTTCGCAGTAATCAAATTACTGTCCGTGACTTTGTCCGTGGTTTACTCCTGTCGAATACTTACCGTCGTGCCTTCTACGGCATGAATAGCAACTATCGCTATGTTGAACAGACTGTTCAACGGGCGCTAGGCCGTGACGTATTTGGCAAAGAAGAAACGTTAGCTTGGTCTATTATCGTAGCGACCAAGGGTGACGAAGGGTTTATTGATGCCATTCTCGATAGCGACGAGTATCTAGATAACTTTGGCGATGATATTTTGCCTTATCAGCGCCGTCGTGTTCTGCCGACTCGCAGCGAAGGTGAACTTCCCTTTAACATTAAGTCTCCTCGCTACGACGAATACTATCGTTCTATTCTTGGCTTCCCCAAGCCTGTTGCCCAAAGCAGCGTTCGTCGGTTCACTCCCCAAGAGCAGAAGCCCAAAGCCGGCAGCCCCGCTCTGTTTATGGACATGGTCCGTGGCTTGAACAGCCTGCAACAAGCCGTTCCATCTCAGCGCGTATCCGCTGTAGGTGTGAACTTCACGTCCGGAGTACCTTATCGCAAGGTTAGCTTCCCTATTAACGACCCAGTAGCAGCTGCCGCTGTGGAAAAGGTTAAGCAGGGTGCATAAAAAACCGAAGGCAGAGGCTCGCAGCCTACGCTACTAGGTTTAATAGTCCTTAAATAAGTTCGGCGCTTTTACGGCACCGGACTTATTTTTTTGGCCCCTTAGCGGCCCCCTAGGGCGTTGGCCCCATTGTCCCCACGGTTCCACCAGCACTATCGCTGCCGCAGTCGCTGTAGCAATGTTGTAAAGATCGTGGGCAACGGTGCGATCGCAACAATTGGCTCATGCGAAATCGGATGGGTGAGCGTTAACTGCCGCGCGTGGAGGGCCTGGCCTGGAAGCTTCACCCCCACAGAGCGCCCCGCACCATAGGTGAGATCCCCCACAATCGGATTGCCAACCATGGCACTGTGCACCCGAATTTGATGGGTGCGCCCTGTTTCTAACCGATAGTGCATCAGTGTGTAATTGCCCAAACGCTCCTGAATGCGCCAATGGGTTACCGCCGTGCGGCCTCCTTTTTCAAGCGGGACAACGGCCATCTTTTTTCGATCCTTAGGGTGCCGGCCAATGGGGGCATCCATGGTTTCCCATTCCTCCGCCAGCTTTGGGGCGCCAAACACCACGCCCCAATATTCCCGCTTGGCCGTTTTTGCCTGAATTTGTCCTTGCAGGTGATGGAGCACCGGCTCCGTCTTAGCCACCACCATGGCCCCAGTCGTATCCTTATCTAAACGGTGGACAATCCCAGGACGGCGCACCCCGCCCACCCCCGTTAACTGATCGCCGCAGTGGGCCAAAATTGCATTCACTAACGTCCCTTTGGGATGCCCCGGCGCAGGATGCACCACCATCCCAGCAGCCTTATTCACCACCAACAGGTACTCATCCTCATACAAAATATCGAGGGGAATCGCCTCGGCCACCAGCTCAAACTGCTCCGCCGGGGGCACATATAGCTGCAAAGCATCACCAACACGAATGGTGACCTTTTTATTGGTACACAGGGTCTGATTGATTTTCAATCCCCCCTGGTCGATCAGCTTTTGAATGCGATTACGGGATAAATCACAGTGCTGCGATAGCCAGCGATCAATCCGTTCCCCGTCGGCATCCACAACCGACAGTTCCAGTAGTTCGCCGCCATCGGCCGGTGCCGCACCGAGCCATTGTTCATGTTTATCCATTGCCTACGGCAGGCTCCACCATAGAAGCCGCTGCCCTCCCTGCCCCTGAAACTAGAAATCTATGATGCCTGAATCATAGACCAATGGGGGGAATGGATCGGCGATACCGGTGCTAAAACTTCGTAGAGATCAACCACGCGACCGATAATTGCGATCGCAGGTGCCTGAAATTGCGTATCTTGCACCTGCTGCACAATCGTTTCCAAAGAACCAATTAACTCCTCATGCTCCGGTCGGGTGCCCCAGCGCACCAAAGCAATCGGCGTAGTCGCAGACATCCCAGCCGCAGTCAGTTCGGCCACAATGTTCGGCAAATTGTGCACCCCCATGTAGATCACAATGGTTTCCGACCCTTGGGCCACCGCAGCCCAGTTCACTTTAGGACGATACTTACCCACCGCCTCATGCCCGGTCACAAAGGTGACCGACGAACTATAATCCCGGTGAGTCACCGGAATGCCCGCATAGGCAGGGGCTGCAATACCAGCCGTAATGCCTGGTACCACCTCCACATCAATGCCCGCCTCTAGCAACCCCATCATTTCTTCGCCGCCACGACCAAAAACAAAGGGATCGCCCCCCTTCAGCCGCACGACCACCGCATGGTGCTTAGCCTGCTCAATTAACAACTGGGTAATGTCAGTCTGGGCCATCGAATGACGCCCCCGACGCTTACCCGCATCAATCACATGGGAACGTTCAGCGATCATCGCCAAAATCGGTGGGCTCACCAGGGCATCATGCACAACCACATCGGCATGATCTAATAACCCTTTAGCTTTCAGGGTCAGCAAACCGGGGTCGCCCGGACCAGCTCCCACTAAATAAACTTTGCCAAAGGATGCCTTGGTGGGGGAATGGGACATGTTGCTTGTAATGGGATGGGAAATCAATGGGTAAGTCCGATTGTGGCACCGCTGCTTTAGAAGTTTTGCCACAATCAATACAGCATCACCAGGAGCACCCTTTTAATGCTGCTTAACATATTCTTAACCTTAATTCATAACGTCCCTGAGCCCTAAAGGGATCAACACGCCAGTGCGCCAACGACCTTATTTTTAATGTTGCAGGGTCTTGACTAATAAATTGGCCATATCCGCCGTCGCACCCAAAGGTGGCAACAGCCGAAAGTTTGTGCGCGGAAAACGTTCAGCTAATTCTTCTGTAAGATGGGCGACGGCATCCGTAATGCCGCCAGCAAATAAAAAGTAGGGGAAAATGGTGAGCGTGGAGCACCCTTGCTGCATAAGTTGAATGGTCTGGTGCTCAATTTCAGAGTCATTGGTCCAATAGGCGACATCGGTGCCTAAGGACTTGGCTAGCTTATCGACCGACCGATTGCCTTTAGCACGGCGACTGCCGTGGGCCACCAACAATCGACCTTTCTTAGGAGTATGGGATAAGCGCTTGGCAATTAAAGCCGCCATCGCCGGATACCCACCCAAATGCTCACCCGCCTTAATCTCGATCAGATCCCCGAGTTCATGCTGCGCTAACGCCACTTCCTCCGGAATATCGTCCATCACGTGCTTACCCCGCAGCAAGAAGAGTGGCACTAACTGCAGTCGCTTTACCCCAGCGGAACTGAGACGGCGACCAAACTCAGCGATTTGCTGATGCAGGGGCAGGGGGGCAAATTCGAGCACAGCGGTGCCCACAATACACCGGCCCCGAGGGGATCGCATGCGCACCCCCAAATTAGGAGCGCCCCCATGGGATTTAGCAACAGGCTCAGCGGTGGCTACTGCCATTCTTAACTCGCGTTGCTGCCGCTCTAGTAGCTGCAGGCTCTGACTTTGAACATTCCGCACTTCGGTCACACCCTCACTTGTTTGCACAGGGGGCCTAGGCCACACGTCAGACAAATCCTCATTCAGCCGCTCACGCAATAGCTGCGCCAACCGGTTGATAGCAATTTGATGCCGTGGGTCCCGACTTCCGTGGGAAATTAAAAGATACGCAGTAGATGTCACGAGATTTTAAATAAAAAAGAAATGAAACTAAACTCTCAGGGAAACGGATGCTCAGTGCCAAACCTGAAATTACTGAACTTTGCTAGAGCGGGTGAAACAAGTAATGAATAACGGAAAAACTCGTGAGTTTACCAATCTAGCAGTAAATACCTAACTCAGCGGGATATTCTATAGTCTGAACCTGAATTTGATAGCTGCGATCGCATGGTATGCACACCATCAGTCCACACAGCTAAAAAGTCTGACCGCTACGGCGCCTCGGGATACCTTCAGTGCCAGGTATGGATGATTCCCTGAATCAGCAACGGCAAATTCTACAAACGACTGCTAGATAAAAACCGAGTTCGGTTCCAATTACTGAGATGGACAGAAGCACCAGTAAACACGACTAAGTGTCTAGGTAAGGCTGTCAGAAATCTGTCATTATTGATGCCATTTCCCCATGCATTGGTCACGAATACGTGACGAACGCACTCAATTTAGTAATCCCAGCCATAGGCAACCATACAACAGCAAAATAATCTGGGAAAACCATACAATCACTCAACAGGAGTGATATTATAGAAAACCAATGCACGGCGAGCGTAGCCAAGTGGTTAAGGCAGTGGATTGTGGTTCCACCATTCGGGGGTTCGAGTCCCCTCGTTCGCCCTTTAGTTAAGTCAGCTTACCAATTTTGTTCTCTTTGGTTTGTATAAACTAAAGAGATATTCTGCGACTAGTATTTTGGTGTCGTCTGGGCGCAAAGGCGTACAGCAGCACAACATAGACCAGAACGGCTATGCCCACAACAGACGCCACAGCATCCTGCCGAGGAATAGTTGCATCGTTCGCAACTGATTCAGGTTGAACTGCAACAGTATGTGTTTCCATGGCACAGTTGACCTCCAATATTGTTTAAAGAAGCATCAAGCATCTTTCATCACGGATTAGATAAAAGCATTTTCAAAATGCCCTTATCGTTAGCCCATAGATAGATAGCATTCTTGCTCCCTATCTCACTTTGATGTCTTGGATTAATATTGCGTGACGGCCAGGAACAAATCCTATAACCAGATGCTTACCCATACGATAGGTGATGCCTGCAAAGGTAGCTACCTTTGCCATATTGCTTAATGTTTTGAATACATCCTTATCAATGGACGGAAAACCAAACAAATCATAATTTTACAAACAAAGAAAAACCACCTCCACGATCACCCTAGAGCGGCAAAAAGCATCACCTATTCGCCATAGCTTTTAGGATTTCTGCCATTTCGCAGATGGGCACACCCAAGCTCCACAGAGCTCTATGGCGAAGGAGTAGCCTATCTTCAGATGCAGGCATCAAAGGATATTTTTTCTTTTTACAAAGAGTTTTTTTGCCAACGATGTCATCCAGAAAATGTAATTCAAGATGGTCCATCCTCCGCTTAAATCTCTACTATTTGACCGTCAAGATCACACATAGAAAATTACTATTCAGCAAAAAATATTTAGAGATTAATTAGGGTTAATCCTTGCCAGGCATCCTGCTTTAGGATTTCCCACGCATCGGTTTGTTGCACTTTTGCAGCTGCTTGAAACTGATACCAGTGGCTATTTTGATAATTATCTTTCCAGACATAGGTATCGTGCCAAAACCGACGTTTGGCCACCCCAGGTATCCAATCAGTAAACCGTTGGGGTTGCCGCCTCAGCGCTTGGTTAAACCAGTATTTCGAGTCAAATATCGGTAAGCGTTGGCCCCCATATCGGGAGCACTCACTCAGGTCTCGGTAGCGCTGAATCCGCAGGGCTTTATGTCGGTTGGTGGGATCGGCCTCGCCAATGGCCTGGTCCAGGTCCTGCCACAAACTGTCTGCCGCCTCGGCAGCTTCACTGGCTAAACCGTTGGGCTGCACAAACTGCCTGAGTTTGTGAAATAGATGGTGGGCGGCTTCTAAAAACCGTTGCCGATTGTCAATGGTTTCATGGGTAAGGCGACAATCTTGCCACACTAAAGCTGGCCAGTCGGGTTTGTGCTTCGCATCGGCATGGCCAATATTGGGTAACGCTCGACTCAGGAAACCCGACATGGCATTAAATGCATCGTAATAGCCCACAAAGTTTTGATGGGCCCAGGTATCTACATAGCTATGGGCGGCGATGCCGATACGGTAGAAATCGCCGCTTGCGATCGCGCGATCAAAAATACGATTAGCATTTTTGCTGTTGGGCGTCGTATTCAGCTGATGCAGTTTGCCATCCTTACGTTGGGCCGTCGGCGAAAGCGGATCGCCGGGAATGAAATGAAAGATCGGATAGATCCGCATCAACACATGGGTCGGCTTCAGAATATTCTTTG
Organism: Leptothoe kymatousa TAU-MAC 1615; assembly: GCF_018739865.1. GTDB lineage: Bacteria > Cyanobacteriota > Cyanobacteriia > Phormidesmidales > Phormidesmidaceae > Leptothoe > Leptothoe kymatousa. The sequence goes on from NZ_JADOER010000005.1 coordinate 67,285, forward strand.
TTTGAGTAATGTAGTTGCGATAGGCATTCGGTTGGCCTCGATTGATCCAAAAGCTGCGGTTATTTTCATCCACATATTGAGATGAATAGGCCAAAATTTCGGCATCGGTGGTCGATAGCCCCGCCCGAGTCGCCGTTAGATAGGTCATATAGTAATGAAACTCAATGTCCATCAGCCCTAACCGAATCAATTACGTCGACCTATGGTGCAAACAGCCATCGCGTCACAGGTCACCCATGTATTTTTTAGAAATATCGCGTTGTGCACATAATTCAAAACATAGGCATCCAATCATAACTGCCGCCCCCACCAATAGGGTTGAATCCATTGACCTATAGCCGACGTTGTCGCTAGCCAAGGGCAAGGTCATATCCTATTTCTCGGGTCCACATTTCCCACATATTGATAAATTGATGTATCCTTGCGGGGAAATTGGCAACACGCCTGGACTAGCAAGCTTTACAGAGTAAATGGCACAAATTTTCATCTCAGCAGGCCACGGTGGCTTTGAAAATGGAATCAAAGATTCTGGAGTCAAGGTGGATGGGATTACAGAAGCCCAGGAGATGATCCGCATTCGGGACCTAATTGTGCCGGAGCTGAGATCCAGGGGGTTTAAGGTGCTCTCCGTACCAGACGACCTGAGCCTACAACAGAGCATTCAGTGGATTAATGATCGCAACCGCCCCGGCGATGTTGCCATAGAACTCCATGCCGGGGCTTTTCAAAATATCGAAGCCCGAGGTGCTACAGCGTATTACATTGCCAAGAATACCGTACGCAAATCCGACGCCGAGCTAATACTGCTGGCGCTGCTGCGCCGAGTGCCCCAGTTGCCCAGTCGGGGAGCCCTGCCAGACACATCCGCTGGCATGGGTAGCCTCGCCTTTTGTCGCCAGGTAGAACCCGCTTCTTTACTGATGGAGGTGGCGTATCTCACCAACGATCGCGATCGCAACTTACTAACCAGTCGGCGACGGGACTTTGCCATCGGCTTAGCCGACGGTCTGGCCACCTGGAGCCGTCGCATTAACGACAACGCCCCCACCCCCAACGAGCCCAACTTCCCCACCGTCAACATCACCATCAACGGTGGCCGCTACGACGAAAAAGGCATCGTCGTCAATAACAACTCCTATCTCCCCATTGACCTAGCCGACCGGCTGGGGGTTGACTTATCCAACAATGACGAGATTCGACGGGTGCGCTACGGCAACATCGTCTACGTCAAAACCGTTGACCTGAGAGACTTTAACATTTCCATCGGTTGGGATGCCCCCAGCCGAACAGTCCAACTCAAAACCCAATCCGCATTGGGCATTTGCCCCGGACTGATCGATCAGATTATGGGCCATGGCAACACCTCCCAGGTGAACCTCATGATGTTCTTAAAAAATAACAATGAGGCTGCCCTTAAAGCGTTTCCCGATCTACCCAAAATTTATCGCGAAGAAGGCGTAATCGAAGGCGTCAACTACGATATTGCCTTTTGCCAAATGTGTGTCGAAACAGAGTTTTTAAAATTTGGTGGCATCGTTAAAGCATCCCAAAACAACTTCGCCAGCTTGGGGGCGGTGAGCGGCAATCCAGAAGGAGCCACCTTTGCCAGTGCTCGGGTGGGGGTGCGGGCCCATATTCAACGCCTCAAAGGCTATGCCAGCAAAGAACCGCTGGTGCAAGAATTAGTCGATCCTCGATTTCGCTTTATTAGTCGAGGGAGTGCCGTCTTGGTAGGGCAGCTCAGTGGCCGTTGGTCCACAGATTTAAAGTACGGCGAAAAAATTATGGCCATGGTGCGACGGCTCTATGAATCAGCGAAACTGCTGTAGCCAGTTAAACCCAGACTTCATAAATAGGTAAACCTGAAACTGTTATTATTCAGGGCGAATCCCGTTGATAAATTGTCACATATCAACTGGCACACATCCCTGTAGACATTATTCTGAAAACACTGAATGAGTTTTGAGGTTGAAATTGCTAGGGCAAAGGTCACTAACATGCACCCTCTTACCATCCAGACATTTTCTCTTCCCTATGGGGCGGTACTGGCAACAGTACATTGCTAACCCATTGGACTGATTCTCGGCTGTAGCTCTCACACTGGGCACCCTAGGCTAGACCGCCCCACTCCTGAATTTTTGCCATGACTATTTCTCGGACTTTGACACTCTTAGCCCGCCGCAGCTGGTGGGGTGCCCTATTGTGGCTGCTGTGGCTATTACCGGCCCAAGCCATGGAAATCAGGGTGGCCATTCGCAACAATGCAGAGCAGGTGCAAATTGGTAGCTCCACACCAGGGATAGTCCGTGATAGTCGGGGCCAAACAGTGATGCAACTGTCGGAATTGGAACCCCTCAGCGTCGATGAAACCGGTGGCCGTCTAGAACTGCTTGACGCCCGCAGCCGTTTGGGGGAATCCCGCAGCTTTTGGTTGGAACCGTCTAATAATGGGTTTGTTTGGATTGGCGACCGGTGGTATCGCGGTCGGGTAGAGCTAGTGCCGGGCGAAGATGGGGTAACCGCCATCAACCATGTGGATATTGATGACTATCTCTATAGTGTTGTGGGCAGTGAAATGCCCACTAGCTGGCCCCAGGAAGCATTGCGATCGCAGGCCGTAGCCGCCCGTTCCTATGCCGTCTATCACCGTGGCAAAGCCAGGGGCCGCAGCTTCGACCTCAACAGCACCCAATCTTCCCAAGTTTATAAGGGTATTAACGGAGAAGCCGGTTCAACCCGCTCCGCCGTAGATGCCACCGAAGGAAAAGTACTTACCCACGCTGGCCGAGTGATTGAAGCCGTCTTCCACTCCTCCTCCGGGGGCCATACGGAAAATTCTGAACATGTATGGTCCAAGGCAGTTCCCTATCTCAAGGGTGTGCCCGACTTCGACCAAAATGCACCGGTTTACAGCTGGCGGTCTGAGTTTTCGTTAGAAGAAGTGGGCGACCTCATCGGCTATCCCGGCACAATCGAAGCGGTAGAAGTGCTGAGCCGCAGTCCCCAGGGTCGTGCAAAGCGGATGAACATCATGGGGGATGAAGGCACCCTGACGATTACAGGTAATACCTTTCGCAATAAGCTCAAGCTGCGCAGCACCAAGTTTGACCTAGCCGTTAACCCCGAAGGCATTACGGTCTCGGGCAACGGGTTTGGCCATGGTATTGGCATGAGCCAGTGGGGCGCCCGCGGCATGGCAGAACGGGGTCACGAGCACGATGAGATTTTGACCCACTTTTACAAAGGCACTCGACTAGGCTCGCTGTAGGACAACAGTTTTTTTATTTGTACGACAAACCTGTTTTAGTAGGGGCCTTGCATGCAAGGCCCCTACTAAAACATAGCTATCAATCTAGAGTTTAGTTCCACATTCAGAACAGAACTTGTGAGTTGCCTTATTATCGGCACCACAGCTATTGCAATGAATGACCTCCACGGGGCGCTTAGTCGCCGGTTCAGGTAAACCAATCATCTGAGAGTTGTTGTTCCCCGGTGGCACCATGGGATAACAATTTTCATCCCGACGCACCCACACATCCAACAACACCGGACCATCGTGGGACAACATATCAGCAATGGCCTGATTTAACTGCCCAGACTCTTTCACCACGATACCTTTCACACCAAAGGCTTCTGCTAGTTTCTCAAAGTCAGGCATGCCCACTTCCATATTGGAAGAAGCATAGCGCTCTCCATAGAAGCCTTGCTGCCACTGGCGCACCATCCCCTGCCAACCGTTGTTGACAATGACGGTTTTCACCTTGATGTTGTACTGAGCCAGGGTCGCTAACTCCTGCAGGTTCATTTGGAAGCTAGCATCACCACTAATGCAAATGACCTGATTGTCACCCACCCCCATTTGTGCGCCCAAAGCGGCGGGCATGCCGTAGCCCATGGTGCCTAAACCAGCGCTGGAGATCCATTTGCGCGGGCCATTTTGCAAAAATTGCGCTGACCACATTTGATGTTGGCCCACGTCAGTGGTGTAAAACGCATCCGGTGCCTGACGTCCGACTTCGGCAATGACTTGCTGCGGTGACAGCTTATCGCTATAGGTGGGAACCGTCAGCGGGTAGTCTGTTTTCCATTGCTGAATCCGGGCACGCCAAGCTCCGGTCTGGGCTGGGTCAGCAGTTCCCTCAAGGCGTGATAATAATTCGGTTAAAACGGTTTTGACATCACCGACAATGGGCACATCGGGCAGCTTACACTTACCGACTTCAGCGGGGTCGATGTCGATGTGAATGATCTTGGCATGCTGGGCAAAGAGCTTTAGATTACTAGCCACTCGGTCATCAAATCGGGCACCGACAGCCACCAGCAAATCACACTCACTGACGGCAAAGTTGGCATAGGCCGTACCGTGCATGCCCAACATGCCAACGGAAAGGGGATTTTGCTCGTCGAAGGCGCCCTTGCCCATGAGGGTATTGGTGACGGGAATTTGGAAATGCTCGGCCAGTTGAGCAATTTCGGCATGGGCACCGGAAATCACTGCCCCACCGCCTACGTAGAGTAAAGGCTTTTTGGCCGCCTTTAGCAGCGCGATCGCATTGCTAATCTGGCGTGGATTACCCCTCGTCGTTGGCTTATAGCCAGGAATCGCCACCGAGGAAGGCTCCACCGGCACGTAGTCAAATTCTTCTAGGCCCACATCCTTAGGCACATCGATTAACACCGGCCCTGGACGACCAGACTGGGCAATATAAAAAGCCTCAGCCACAATTGCCGCCATATCCGCCGGATCCCGCACAACATAGGAGTGCTTCACAATGGGGAGCGTAATCCCAAAAATGTCCGTTTCCTGAAACGCGTCGCTACCAATTGCAGCGCGAGTTACCTGCCCCGTAATCGCCACCATCGGCACCGAATCCATTTGGGCTGTGGCAATGCCGGTCACCAAATTCGTTGCCCCCGGCCCCGAAGTTGCAATACACACACCCACTTGCCCCGTCGCCCGAGCATATCCATCCGCCGCATGGGAGGCCGCTTGCTCATGACGCACCAAAATATGTTGAATATCCCCGCGCTGCTCGGCCTTATATAGCTCGTCATAGACCGGCAGAATGGCACCGCCAGGATAACCAAACACATGACGCACGCCGTGGCGCACCAGGCTATCGATCAAAGCAAACGCACCAGTCGCTCGCTGAAGACCCACATTCGCTTTAACAGCAGTTTTTACAGACGTCGAAGTCATGGCAGTGATGAAGAGGACAGGTAGGGAAACAAAACTAGTCCATAGGATAATGGTTGTCTATTTTACAATCAGACACCGGGGGAATTGACAAATTTCACAGAAAACGAGCTTTCTAGTCTTCTGCCTTGGCACGGTTCAGGACGATATGCCCTGAGCACATTGGGGCGATCAACCGAGGGCTTTACTATGGCCGTAGTCTTTCCATTTCACATAAATAACGAATCGATTGGGTCATCCATTCATGACAAGCAATCTGTACGGGTTATGAACCCAAGCATCCCAAGGCCTAGCAGCGCACCCCCATGGCTGAGCGCAGCTTTCTACACAGCCCCTAAGGCCCTTGGGTTAATACGGTGGCAATAAAGTCCAAGGCCGTCATCGGCTGCACCACACCGTCAATGGCCCCCATGCCGCACACAGCATGGGGTGATCGCCAAAAAGATAGGTGAGCGATCTCAGGGTCCGCATAAAAATAGCCCTCTCCTTCCATGGGCGAAGGGAAATAGGTGGTCCGATGGGTATATAGATCGTGGCTCATACGATAGATTGAGCCGCCGCCTACCAAGGGCATGCCCCAGCCATCCATCGCAATCAGGCGTACCCGCCCACCCCACCGTTGCCAAGCCATGGCCCAGGGATACGCCGCAACCGCACCAGCACTAAACGTAATGATGTGCAGCAGCGCATCGGGCTGCCCCGTTTGCTGATCAAACAGCACCCCAGGCAGATCTCCCCAAGTCTGCGAAATTGGCCATACCCACAATTGGCCAGGAGCAACCCGACGGCGCAAAGACCGCAAAAAGGAAGCCGTTAAATCGGGAGAATGATAACCAGGAAAAACCAGCAGTCGCATGCTTTCAGGATGGATGGGAACAACGCAGCCACAGCCCTATTTCTACACGCCATTAATACTTAAAAGGGGCCTTGTTCCAAGGGGAGCATTGTTTAAGCATCGAAAATGCCCATAAAGAATCGCAAAATCAAAGGCCTGTCCATGGATATTTATTATTATTTACCTCTTGCAGATATTCGCTTTTATTCTCTGGCCAATAATTGAGTGTTTATTAAATATTAGAGGTCTCTATTTAGACCCATGGAAAATAGCAGCAGTTGAACCAGAGATCGCTTGCAATCATGATCCCCGGATCAAAATCAAATAGATAGATAGCATTTTGTCAGTCAGTTTGATTTTGTTTGCCTCCTTATTTATTGGCTGAAAATAGCTAAACAAACAGTTGTTTAAGCTGCTTTGAATGATGCCAAGACGTAATTTAAGGAGCCATTCAACCTTCATTCACACTACTCACTATCGGAGATCCTCACCATGGCCAACAGTCTTATTAACATTGCTCTACCCGTCGTTAACGAAATTATTGACGATGTGTTGGCCGGTGGTACCTCTGCATCCTATAGAGATACCTTAACCAGTGACGATTCCAGAAATCGATTGGCCAAATTTGTGCTCAGCCGATTACCGGCCCGTTACATGACCGTGAATGATAGTGAATGTTCGCTGGAACTGACGAAAAACTGTTACTCAGCCGAACAACATCAGCACATTCGAAAATTAGTCCACCAGGGCATTCAAAAGTTGGTAGCGCGTCCCATTGCGCCCCCCTCTGAAACGTTGATTCCTTCCACATGGTTCGGCTAACGGTAGCGTTTAGCGTGATCTCAAACTATCAAGCCCTGTCATGGTTTACCTGGCGGGGCTTGATAGCTTTTGGGTAGGGCTTGCCCTTGGTGCAACCACATCAACCAACGTTCGGTTCTACACCATAGGCAGACAGAGGATCTTGCCAGTAGTCTCTAGATAGACACGTTATTCATACCACCTAGCCCTCGCGACTAATCCGTGGTACGACTAACTCAATGCATCTAGGGGCCAATGGTGGAGCAGTTTTTACCCACAATTAGTAGTTTGGTAGCCTTAGGAGAATTGGTTTCCGAGGCGACAGACTGGGATCACCTCAGTTCCCATAGTGCAGATGGAGAAAACTGCCGACAGTTGCAGGCAAAACGGGCAGAAGCAGAATGGCAAGGGGCGGTGGCATCCCTCGGTTATTTATTGCAACAAACGCTTTCTAAACCGACCGGTGGCGACCGGAAAAAATCATCCCCCAAGGCGCATCAAGCCACGGGAGTAAAGCCAACGGGGCTATTGCTGAGCGGCCCATTCCCCGTGGTGGAATCCCCCGAATTAACGATTCAATTATCTAACTGGGTATTTATTCCCCCCCCGTTAGATCAGCTCTCCCATGCCTTTTCGCAGCTGATGCCAGCGGATGATAAGCCGCCGGTCAATACAACCGCGGCCCGGGTCTTACCATTGATTGAAGGTGATCCCCTAGCGGGGGAACAGTTTTGTTTATTGCTGACCCCGCGTTTTAGCATCGTGCTTGTGCTGGGCCGCGATGCAGAAGATGAGCTGCGATTTCAGTTTTCCTTTACGCCCGCCGTCATTAACCAGGTGTGGCAGCTTTTGCGGGCTCGCATCCTACTGACTAATCCTAGACAGCTCGATTTTATTGATCCGTTAGTGGAAATGTTTGCCCCAACGGAACCCAACTATCGCATTGTCAGCCAGTTCAGCCGCTGGATGCTGTCTTCATTGCCAACGCCTAAACCCAACCCAGTGGTGGAGCGGATTGTTGCCCCTAGCCAAGAAGCCAATGGAAACAACGACGCCCATGGCCTCGATACTGAATTACTCAAGGCCATGGCCCATGAGATTCGCACCCCCCTCACCACAATTCGCACCCTGACGCGATCGCTAATTCGCCGTACCGATTTAGTGGAAAAAGCCAAGCAGCGTTTACATCAGATTGATAATGCCTGCACCCAGCAAATCGATCGCTTCAACTTAATATTCAAGGCCGTTGAACTAGAAGCCGCCACCCACAAAGGACCGCGCTCATCGCTCACGGCAACGGCCCTCACAGAAATTATCCAGGCGGCTATTCCTAAATGGGAACAGGCAGCGACTCGACGCAACCTATCCATCGACGTCACGCTTCCCCAAGACTTACCGATGGTGGCTAGCGACCCCACCCTGCTACAGCAAGTCTTAACCGGATTAGTAGAGCTATTTACCCACAGCGTCGCCCCCAAAGGACAAATTCAACTGCATGTCATGGCGGCGGGGGACCAACTCAAACTGGAATTTCAAGCAGACGTTAATGACCTCTGCGACCAACATCGCCCCAACCTGAAGTCATTGGGTAAGTTACTGATGTTTCAACCCGACACCGGGGGGCTGAGTTTGAACCTACAAACGACCAAGGCACTATTTACGGCCCTCGGCGCGAAACTCACCGTGCGAGAACGCCCAGGGGGCATCACGTGGATGGTTTTCTTGCCAATTGAAACCGCCAACTATCCGATTGTGTAGGCGCAGACCAACAGATAAAGGCCCCTAGAAAGGTAGCTTTTTCTTGCTTTCGCGGCCGCTTTCAAAGTCAAGTTCCTTGAGCTTCTTCAGGATGCGGTTAAAGTATTCACCGAGATATTCTTCCACAGTGGTAATTTCGGTTTGGTCGAACCCAAAGGTGCTGTAAACCTTTTCCATTTCTGCATCCAACGGTTCGCTACCGGCACTGACTTCGGCAAACGCAAGCCGGTCCGCAAATTGCCAGCCCCACTGGAAAAAGTTGGCAAAGTGACGCACACCGCGCAACAGGCCTAAGGACATGGTAGAAACCTTAGCGTCTTCACCGGACAACCGTTCACATAGACGGACAAGCTCATAACCGCCCCAGGCCCGGGTACCGGCCAATGGGAAGGAGCCCTTATTGGCTTCGGGCAGCTGCAGGGACCGGACGGCGAAACGCGCAATATCCTGGGTATTCATGTAAGCAATGGGAGCCGCTTCCCCCATCACCCAAATCGCTTGCTTCTCTAAGACGGGAATAGCGTACTGACCAATCAGACCTTGCAAAAATCCACAGGGACGCAGAATCGTGTAGTTGATGCCCGACTCCTGCAGAAATTTTTCGGTGCAGTGCTTCACATTCATCAACGGCACGTGGGGATATTTCTCACAGTTGAGGATGGAAATAAATACGTAGCGTTCCACCTGGGCCTCAAGGGCCGCCTTGATGAGATTAACCTTGCCATCCCAATCAACGTCATACACAGAATCTTGGGGACGAGCGGTGGCCGCGTCGATGACGGCAGTGACGTCGTCGAAACAGGGGGGCAGGGACCTGGGCCCACGGAGATTGGCCTGAACCAGCTGCGCCCCCCACTCTCTTAAAAATGATGCCTTTTGGAAGTTACGTACCAGGCACTTAACGTCAAACCCTTCATCTAACGCATTGCGTACAATCTGACGACCCAGCGTGCCCGTTGCACCAACTACCAATATGCTCATGTTGGACTCTAAACAAAACTTAACGCTTTACTAAGCTTAACAGACCTCGCTTCGTTCGGAAACAGCGGATGGCCACATTAAGCAAAAACGGGGCCGGTCGTTTATTACGAGCCCCGTTTTAATTATGAATTCGCTGAATAACGTGAAGAAGAATGCTGTCTTCTCTCAGAATTACTCTTCAGCACCTTGCAGCTTCAGCATCAAAAAGCCAACGCCAAGGCCGACCATAACGATGACGAACATTGTGATTGCAACGGAAAAAATTTCTCCACCCATGGTGCTTTGTTATCCTCCTGTATGCGCCTCCTCTGGTGGAGGGCTTATTAACGTTAATTCTCTAGTTACATTCTAAAGCAGTTTGCCCCCCTTACCCTGGCCCAACGGGAATATGCTTTGAAAGTCGCGACTGTTTTTTTACTGGGCGGGGCTAAAAGTGCCCCAAGTCCCATCATTGGAATTCTCGGCCCCGTAGGGCAATTGAAAGCCCGATAGCTCGGCCAAGGTAGCCAGGGGCTGGGCACCTAGGTAAAATTCACCGTTGATTTGCCAGGTAGGGTAGGCGTTAATCCCCACGGTGTTGCAAAGCTCTACCTGGGGATTCGGGCCTCGGCTATCGCATTCCACGTAGGGTAAAACCCCGGCTGCATGGCTAAATATTTGTTTTTGTCTGGCACAGTGGGGGCACCAGTAAGCGCCGTACATTTTTGCCCCCGTCGTTGCTAGGTGCTCAGCGAGTTGAGCTTCATAGCTGGGTCCAAAGAATTGACCAATGGTGGGGTTTTGACACCCAGCAAATGCGATCGCACCCAGCCCCACCCCGATCAGCGTCCGTCTAGCCACCATTGCCATTCACACTCCAAAACACCAACTACAATCATCAAATATCAGCCTTAAACTGGGCTTAATACAATGGCGATAGCTCACACCCCAGGGGGTGATGATTTCCAGTGGGGGTTACCGCCCACGATTAGGCCCCACGATTCCAAAGGAAACTGCCACAATAGAACACAACTTTTGACATTGGCACCAGTCTCCATAGTGCAGGGCAGCTCTATGGAGTGATTTTCAGGCCAATATTGTCTCAGAGACTGACTTATGAAGCCTTTTGACCTACCTACATCAGTAAGCCATGTGAGTCGATGGTTTATTGCTTGCCTATCGGCAATTGTGTTGTTTCTCTTTGGGGCCCAGCCTGTGGTGGCCCTCACCGAAACACCTGCCGCCGCGGCTAGCCTATCCAGCGAAAGTTTTGTAGCCGCCGCTGTGCGGGAAGTGGGGGATGCGGTCGTACGCATCGATACGGAGCGCACCGTTACCCGCAACGTCCCCGATCTGTTCTACGACGATCCGGTCTTTCGTGGCTTTTTTGGCCCCGACACATTCCAGCGCATTCCACAGCAGGAACGGCTAAGCGGTCAAGGGTCAGGCTTTATCGTAGACAGTAATGGCTATATTTTGACCAATGCCCATGTGGTCAATGAGGCGGACCGGGTGACCGTCACCCTCAAGGATGGACGCACATTTGACGGCACCGTTGAAGGCGCAGATGAGCTCACCGATCTAGCGGTGGTCAAAATCAAAACTAAGGCGGATGCACTCCCCGTGGCCACCCTGGGCGATTCTGACAGCGTGGATGTAGGCGACTGGGCCATTGCCGTGGGCAACCCCCTCGGCCTAGACAATACGGTTACGCTGGGCATTGTCAGTACGCTCAAGCGCTCGAGCGCCACAGTTGGCATCCCAGATAAGCGCCTAGACTTTATTCAAACTGACGCAGCCATTAACCCAGGTAACTCCGGCGGGCCTTTGCTCAACAGCCAGGGCGAAGTCATTGGCATCAACACCGCTATTCGGGCAGACGCCATGGGCATTGGCTTTGCCATCCCCATCAATAAGGCAAAATCGGTACAAGCCCAGCTAGCCCGAGGTGAACGGATTGCCCATCCCTACCTCGGCATCCAAATTGCGGACCTGACGCCAGACCTGGCCAAACGCAATAATGAAGACCCCAATTCCAGCATGTTAATTCCTGAGATTAAGGGAGTACTGGTGATTCGGGTGCTGCCAGACACCCCCGCCGCCAGTGCGGGTCTACGCCGGGGCGATGTGATTACGCAAATCGATGAGCAAACATTGGCAACGGCGAATCAGCTACAAACCTATGTGGACCAAGCTAAAATCGGCCAGCGATTGAGGCTGAATTTCCGCCGGGGCGAACAGTCTCAGACGGTGACAATCAAAGCCGCTGAGTTGGAACGAGACGCCTAAGCGGCTAGTTAAAACCGGATGGAGCTAGACTTTGCTCCATCCGGTTACACGGTCTTAAGGGGGGTAGGCTGGTTTAGCCCTGCGGCCAAGCCTTTCTAAAGACTCAGGTTGTCTAAAGTTTTTGCGATCGCATCCACAAACCTATCGCCTAGTTTTGCGGCTAACAGGATGCAGACCTGCATCACCAGCAAAATCAAACATAGCTGCAAAGAAGACAGCTGGTCCACCGATTCAATGCCAGCGTAGAACAACGGAATTGAAACCAGGAGGCCACCCACCACCAGGCCGCCCAAAAGTCTGATGTATAGGGGGTTTATCCAGCCAGTATCAGCACTTAAAAACTTGATATACAACGCCTCGATGGGACCTGGATCAGAATCTGGAGATGCCATGGCAGCTTCGATTGAATGTATTGGGGTGAAGGGGGCTACAGCCAAATAGCCACCGTTTCCCAACCAAACTTACTCAAAATCTTTGATGCGATCGCTCAACGCCGATTGCCGCGATGCCAGACGCGCCTTTCCCGAGGCCGCCCATGCCTGTAGCGCATCCACCTGGTCCTTGGCCGTACGCGCCAGGGGCACGAGTTGGCTGGCCGCCTCTAAAATGTCATCCACCGTAAAGTCACGATTTTGACTAAAGCCAATGTGCATCGCCTCCACAATGGCTTGCTCAATTTCGGCCCCCGAAAAATCAGGCGTTTCATAGGCCAACCGGCTCGTATCGTAACCTTTCACATTGTGGGGCCGCAGCCGCGTGAGATGCACATTAAAAATCGCATCTCGCTCTGGCTGGCTAGGCAAGCCAACAAAAAAGATTTCATCAAAGCGACCTCGCCGCAGCAACTCAGGCGGCAAAGCACCGATATTATTAGCCGTCGCCACCACAAATACAGGGGACTTTTTCTCCGAGAGCCAGGTCAAAAAGGTGCCAAATACCCGACTGGTCGTACCCGAATCCCCACCCCCAGCAAAACCAGCAAAGGCTTTGTCAATTTCATCAATCCAGAGCACACAGGGGGCTAACGCCTCAGCCAGCTGAATCATCTGGCGGGTGCGGGCCTCCGATTCCCCCACCAGCCCAGCAAACAGCCGCCCCACATCCAAACGCAGCAATGGCAGCTGCCAATGGTGGGCAATAGCTTTAGCCGTCAGCGACTTACCTGTCCCTTGAATCCCCACTAACATCAACCCGCGAGGATGGGGCAAACCATATTGTCGAGCCCGTTCCGAAAATGAGCCCCCCCGCTTAATCAACCAGTCCTTCAAGTTATCCAAACCACCGATATCTGAGATCTTTTCAGTGGCGGGGTAAAAATCTAAAATCTGAGTTTGACGAATGGTTTGACGCTTTTCTTCCAAAATCAGATCGATGTCATCCGGGCTAAAGGCACCATTGGCGGCAATGCCCCGAGCCAATACCCGACGGATGCGCTCCATGGATAGGCCCTGACAGGAACGCACTAACGTATCCATGGCCTTAGAGGTGGGCAACTTGCCCATCGCCCCCAGCAACGTTTCAATTTCCTGACGAATTTCATCCACGGTGGGCAACGGAAACTCCAAAACCGTCAGCAATTCGCTTAGCTCATCGGGAATGGTTAACTGAGCCGAAAGAATAACAATGTTTTTCGGCTGAGATTTCAAACTGCGGGCCAAATTACGCAGTTTTCGAGACACCGCAATGTCATCTAAAAAGCGATGAAAATCTCTCAGAATAAAGACTGCAGATGTTCCGGCAGAAAGCTTTTCGACAAATTCTAAGGCCTGCAGAGGATTTCGACGCGCTTCCCCCACATCATTAGGATTGCCCCGATACCCATCGACAAAATCCCACACATAGACAGCACGATTACCCGTTGCCACGGCCACCTTAGCAATGGAGTCTTCCGCCCGTTCTTCTTCACGGGTAGGAATGTAAACCAGAGGATAGCGCGCTCGAATGAGTAAACCTAATTCTTCACTAAATGCCATACCAACTACTCAGAAAGCTGCTGCTTTAGGGACGATAGGGCGGCCCAACGCTGATCCGTCGGCGCGTCACCACTATCTGTGGCCAATGGATTAGCGATTCCTTCGCAGGCTTGATCACAGAGTTGACGTTGGGGCATGGCCAAACAAAGCTGTTCGTATAGCCATTTGGCTGGCTCAAAATGCCCTTGGGGAGATAGGGTCTCAACCAAATCCTCTAAACTCACTTCCACTTCTTCGGCGTGCTGCTCAGTCAGAGGCTCCTGCAGCCAAATAAATTCTGACGTATCTACTTGAATGCGGGTATTGTAATTTTGCAAACATCGATGACAGGTCAGCGTTGTGATGGTTTCCGCTTGCACTGCAACATCTAAAAAATTACCCCGATGTTGAATCCGAATCCGACCTTTGACTGGCGTCAGAGTATCTAAGTCACTGAGGTAATCCTCGACTTCAATAGTCCGGGTCTGATCAAGATCTTTGACTAAATGGGGAATATAGATTCGCTGCATAGGACCCTTGCAGCCCCTCATACGGGGCACAATAAACAAGTTCAAATCTGGGAAAGACCCAGCTAGCATCAAACGGCAATACCTGAGACCTTATTCGTCTTCACCAGGGGCGTCGGTGTCTCCCGCTGCTCGCACAACCAGGCGGCGATCGGGTTCACGACCGCGGCTAAAGGTTTCTAAGCCACCGTAGTCCTTCAAAAAAGAGTGCACCTGCCGACGTTCAGCCGAAGACAAATCCGCTAACTCTTGCTCATGGCCACTTTCGATGGCGGTGGCAGCTGCCTTTTCCGCAATGGCTTTGATCTCATCTCGACGCTGTTGCCGATATCCCTGCAGTTCAATGGTGTAAGACTGCTGATCGGCTTCATCTTGGCCGATATTGAGGACAGTATTCGCCAAATATTGGATCGAGTCTAAAACCCGACCGCGATCGCCCAGCAAACCATCAATTTGAGCCTGGGTTAGGGACCCATCATCGATAGTCAACCAAAAACTGCCGTCACCCAAGTCGTCATCAACATGCTTACCAGTCACACTGGCGGTCAGGCCCTGATGTTCTAACAGTTGCGATAGCCATTGAATACCGCTCTGGTCTTGCTGATCACCCATAAATTATTTACTCAGCGCTTCAAATGCAACCACAAGTCTACCGAAAGCTAGCGATTCGAGACCTTCTTTTTAGAGCCACCACCAGATTTCTTATTACCTTTAGACCGATTAGAGCGTCCAGAGCTAGATTTGTTAGCTTTGTTGCCGCCTTTCTTAGCTGCAGTTTTTGTGGACTTCGCTTGACCGTCGCCATCTTTAGCCGATGACTTACGGGAGCCTGGCTCAAACGCTAGGGCATCCCGGTCCTCACTGGAAGTCTTTGATTCTTGAGCATCGACCAAAGCCTGAATATTTTCGGGCAATGGCTCCTTGGAAAGGATAAAGGACTGAGCTGTCTGAAATACGTTGGCCAACACCATGTATAGCAACACACCGGCAGGCAAGGGGAAGAACAAGAACATGCCTGAGAAAAGCACCGGCGTTAGCTTGGTGATTGTCTCCTGCTGAGGATTGTCGCTAGAGGACTGACCGGACAGTAGTTGGTTGGCATATAGGCTGATGCCAAAGAAAAGCACCATACCTAAGATGTCCCAATGGATCGAACCGTCGTCGCCCATGGCACCGATGCGGCCCAGCTCCTTAATGAATAGGAAACCTTTATTGGCAGCCAGACCCTTCACCTTGGCCTGAACAGTGACATCCCCCGGTGCAAGGGCTGTAATCTGACCGTTCTCATCAATCTTGACGAATTCTTGACCCTTGGTCACTTCCCACTGGGGCACAAAGGCGGATGGATCCTCTGCATACTCATCAGCGAGCTTCTGAACAGAGTCACCGTCGGTGGTTTGCAAACGAACAGCAGCGGTACTACCTACGGCAATGCGATTACCTGCGGGCAAGAAAGCTGAAACTGGGAAATGCTCACCATCGGCCACGTAAAGACTCGACGGCTTAGTGGAAAATGCTTGGGGCTGAACTTGCTCGATGGCGTCTTGGGGAAGGATTTGCAAATTGACAGGGTAAGTAATGTCAGCAAACGGTGATCCCCGTAGGGTGGCAAACAACGCGAACAAGATAGGCATCTGGAGCACCACTGGGAAACACCCGGCTAAGGGGTTACCAAACTCCTTGTAGACACCGCTCATCTCCGACTGCAGTTTGGCCGGATCGTCCTTATAGCGTTCTTGGATTTCTTTGACCTTCTTTTGCATGAGGGGTTGGGTAATCTTCATGCGTCGCATATTGCGAATCGACCCAGCATTGAGCGGGTAGAGAGCAAAGCGAATAAGTAGGGTCAACGCCACAATAGCGAGACCATAACTAGGCACAATCCCATAGAAAAAATCTAGGATTGGCAGCATTATGTTGTTCGTCAGAAATCCAATACCGAAATCCATTCGCGCTTACCAAGCAAATTGCATACCGAACTCTAATGTATCTGAATATTGCGGAACTTAGGGGCATTCGCCGCAAAAAGAACCACTTATTTCAACCCGACAATGGGTATGGCAGACGGTGTCCCGCCCTTTAATTGACGGTTATTCCCCCTCGTCGCCAGGATAAAGCGTTAGGTTTTCTTAGAATTGCGGCCACACACCTAAATGGGCCAGCTACTTTGTCGCCACCAGAGCAAAAAATAGCCCTTCGTTTGCCTGGTTCTATCACGTCCTGAGGCAAACGAAGGGTCGATAAAATTAGGCTTTTGGATGGACGGGCGAAGCAAACCTAAAAGTGGTATGCCCCACATTCCAACCTTTATGCGGAAGCACCTGAAAAGTAGCTTGCAAAGACGACTAAACGCGCATTTTGCTAGCTTCTTGAGCTTTTTCAGAAATGTGGCCCATAATTTGGTCGTAGAGTTCGCGGAAATTAGGCACGGCACGCATTTCTAGGCGGCTACCATCTTTCAGCTGCACCGACATATCGCCCCAGAAACCTAAGCCCCGAGGGATAACGGCAACCCGAGTCACCTCTGAATAAATTAGGTCGGTACGGTTACGTCCCATCCATCCACCGGTAACGGAAATGCGACGGTTAGTAATGCGATAGCGCACCCATAGGGCGCGAATAATGGCACCGATGGTAAGGGGAATAAAAACCAGGGTAATGGCTAATACGCTGTGGAAGATCAAATCCCCAATGTGGGGACCCCCTTCGTAATAAACTTCCTCTTTAATGGCCATGCAGCACCTCCAGCTCTACCAATAGTTTCTCTAATTCTTGCAAAAATTCGTAATATTCGCAGGCGGTAGCACTGGGCCTCACATTGATGACCACCCACCATGCCCCGTCCGCATTGGGAAGCAGCGTTTGCAGAGCGGCATGAATTTGACGCTTGATACGGTTTCTAACCACGGCGCGCTTATGGACCTTGCGACTGATAGATACGCCAAAACAAACACCCGGCGGACATCCGTTGGAAGATGTGATGCCGGGTGTTTGATTTTTCAATGCTTTAACAGCCAGGTGATGGCTGCTGGCTCGTCGCCCCTGACGGTATACCTTGGAGAACAAACGGGGTGACCGCAGTCGATATTGCCTAGGTAACGCCACGGATGCGATCTCACTAAAATGCTCTAGACAGCCAGACGAGCACGCCCCTTCTTACGGCGGGCTTGAATTACACGACGGCCATTAGCGGTGCGCATGCGAACACGAAAACCGGAAACGCGCTTGCGTTTACGAGATGTACCGCCGAGGGTGCGCTTAGTCATAGCGATTGCTCCTAGGTCTGCTCTAACAAAATTACTACTTGCGCCCATCAGCGCGGTCTATGATAGTAACACGTTAAAGCCACCATTGGTAAAGGGTTATCGGCTCAAATTTGTCGCTAACTATTCGCGAATGTCATAGGCAACTAGCATTTCCCATGTACCCACATAGGTAGGCAATTCTTGCCCCCGGGGAAATACCTGCAGATTCGTACGCAACATCAAAGAGCGGCTAGGATTCTTCACCTTATTGAAGCTGATGGTAATAGACTTATCCGCAGGAATGTCCTCAGCCAAGAAAATCTCAATCTTATCCAGGTCCTCAGATAGATCATTCGCACCGCTGAAGACCACATCGTCCCAGCGCACCTCATCCACAACGATTTCTTCACCTTCGCCATCAATACGCCCATAGCGCACCGTAATCTCATCAAGATCAATGCGACCTCTATAGCGCGTAAACGATTCAGGTAACGTCACCACCAGGGCAGTCGTCGCCGTCGATAGCTGCTCCCCAGGCACCTCCATGTTCCAACGGGCCCGCTTATTCCGTGGAGTATTATTCAGCAGTTGATAGCTGAGTCGAAAATCAGGATTCGCACCACCAAAAATGGTCAAACCATCCCGCTCATAGCTATTTAACTGAGCCATTGTCGGCGTATTCATGCCAGCCAGGGTGGCGGATGAAAGCAACAAGCCCGCTAATCCCCATCGAATAAAGTTCTTCAGCATCATTGCTAACTCCTCAAACTCACCTTAGTAAACGAGAACTCATATAGAACTACCACGGCCACAACGTCACCTCCGCCCAATGAGGGACGGTTTCAACAATTGGCCTGAACGCATGCCGCAGGAAGGAACCCCATTGGCAAAAATGGACGAACCAGCCTAACCAATACAACGCAACAAAAAGCGTCTGATTACACTACTTAGCCCGTACATTTACGCAAAGAAACTTTTCTTAAGATTAGCATACGCAACTAAAGCCAAACTGTGTGTATTTCTTTGTCACCAACGGCTATTCATGGGCAATTAGCCCCGTCTTTTCGTCATCCCTACCCCCAAAGAAGACATCCAACTTAAACAGTCCCTCGCCATGCAAAATCCAGAGGCAATGAGTGACACAATCAACACAAATTAACGCACATAAAAAAAGATAAATCTTTCTAAAGAGATTTACACTTTTCCATACCCAAATCGCCACAATGAAATCAAGGTTATGCAGTTAGGTCCGCCTCGAACCAACGTAAAGATAAATCATTAAAGTTTCCTTTAGGCAGCCTGGCCGCAAACTCTCCGCAGAGCTTCTCCTGCAACCTTTTGAAGACACTCCATCGGTATCTTCCCCTCCATAAAACCAATGCTGTCCCATAGCCTTGGCAAACAGTTTGCGTACATATCAAAAAACGGCATTACAACTCCTTTTTTCCGTAATGTAGTCACCTGCTTTTAAGTTAAGAAAAAACGCTAAATCTAAAGTTATTCCTATTGGATTGAGATCAAGTGTGATCCCAATTCCATAGTGGGTGATTGCAACAGTCATTAGTCCAGCTAGTTAATCAAAAAATTCACCATGACCATCGCACTTGATCAAGGTGCTGTTGACCAACGGGCGTCGCAGCCAGCAAGGCCAAAACGCATTGGCATTCCAAAAGAAATTAACCCTGGAGAATGCCGGGTGGCAGCTACTCCCAAAACCGTCAAAAAACTTCAGTCCCTTGGGTTCGAAGTGCTCATAGAAACCGGTGCCGGTGAGCAAGCCGAGTTTTCAGACCAGGCCTATCGCGACGCAGGCTGCCAAGTCATCGCCAATGCCGTAGAACTCTGGGACCAGGCCGATATTGTCCTCAAGGTAGAGCCCCCCGCCCATCACCACGAACTCAACCGCCATGAAACCGATCTGGTCCATGATGGTCAAACCCTCATTAGCTTCCTATGGCCTGCCCAGAATACTGACCTGGTCACCCAGCTAGCGGATAAGCAAGTCACCGCCCTGGCCATGGACTCAGTGCCCAGAATCAGCCGGGCCCAAAAAATGGATGCCCTCAGCTCCATGGCCAACGTAGCTGGCTACCGGGCTGTGATTGAAGCCGCCAATAACTTTGGTCGTTTCTTTACGGGCCAAATTACCGCTGCCGGTAAGGTGCCCCCCGCCAAAGTCCTTGTCATTGGTGCGGGTGTGGCCGGGTTAGCCGCCATTGGCGCAGCCAAAAGCTTGGGTGCCATTGTGCGTGCCTTTGACACTCGCCCCGTGGTCAAAGAGCAAGTAGAAAGCATGGGTGCCCAGTTCTTAGAGCTGGAATTTGAAGAAGACGGCTCCGGCACCGGTGGCTATGCCAAAACGATGAGTAAAGAATTCATCGAGGCAGAAATGGCCCTATTTGCCGAGCAGGCCAAGGACGTGGACATTATCATCACCACGGCACTGATCCCTGGTAAAAAAGCGCCCCTATTGGTCACCAAAGACACCGTCGAGTTGATGAAGCCCGGCTCGGTAGTGGTGGACATGGCCGCCGCCCAAGGGGGCAACTGCGAAGTCTGCCGCCCTGGGGAAGTCTATCGCCACCATGGTGTGACCATTATCGGCCTCACTGACCTAGCTAGCCGCATGGCCGGACAGTCTAGCCAACTCTATGGCATGAACCTGTACCACCTGCTAAACGACATGGGTGGTTCCGAAGGTTACACCGTCAACTTCGATGACGAAGTGGTGCGCGGGGCTTTAGTCAGTCATGAAGGTCAAGTGACCTGGCCTGCCCCTAAGCCCGAAAAGCCTGCACCTGCAAAAGTTGAAGCCAAAACCGAGGAACCGGCTGAAGCGGCTACAGCTGAGCCTAAATTCTCCCTACCTTGGAAATGGATTGGCGTTGTCTTTGCCGCCCTAGCCCTGATCGGCATCGGCATTGGCGCGCCCAGCTCCTTCCTATCCCACTTCACCGTGTTTATCCTGGCCTGCTTTGTGGGCTGGCAGGTGATTTGGAATGTGTCTCCGTCGTTGCATACGCCTTTGATGAGTGTGACCAATGCCATTAGCGGCATCATCATCCTAGGCGGCATGCTACAGATTTCAGGCCAAGCCTGGTCCCCCACCGTAATATTGGGCGCCATTGCCATCTTTATCGGCACCATCAACATTGCCGGTGGTTTCCTAGTGACCCAGCGGATGCTGAAGATGTTTCGGAAGTAAGAGGGTAATCCTCACTAGCGATTAGATATCGAGGCCCCCTTCCGTCCCCCAATTCTGGGGGAGACTAAACTCAAAGCCCCCAGAATTGGGGGTTTGGGGGCAAAGTCTAAGACGCTAAACAATCTAATTACTCTTTCTCTTCGAAGAAACGAACTTCAGATTTCAATCGTTTAGACAGTTCTCTACAAAATCTCTCCCATGTCTAA
This sequence comes from Leptothoe kymatousa TAU-MAC 1615, assembly GCF_018739865.1. GTDB lineage: Bacteria > Cyanobacteriota > Cyanobacteriia > Phormidesmidales > Phormidesmidaceae > Leptothoe > Leptothoe kymatousa. Next base: position 88,260 of record NZ_JADOER010000005.1, read on the forward strand.
CAATCTTGTTTCGGTGGCCTATTTGGCTGCCATTGTTCTCTTTATTCTCAGCTTGGGCGGTCTCTCAAACCAGGAGAGTGCCAAGCGCGGCAATATCTACGGCATTGTGGGCATGGTTATTGCCCTGGTGGCCACCGCATTTAGTGCCCAGGTGAGTGCTTACGGTCTTTTGGTGCTGGCCATTGTGCCCGCTGTGGCCATTGGTGGCCTGGTGGCTTCTCGGGTGGAAATGACTGAAATGCCTGAGCTAGTTGCCATTCTCCACAGCTTTGTGGGTCTAGCCGCTGTGCTGGTGGGTTTAGCCAGCTATTTAGGCCCCGACCCCACTCTGGTGGGAGCCGAGGAAACCATCCACAAGCTCGAAATTTACATCGGTATATTCATTGGTGCTCTAACCTTTACCGGCTCTGTGGTGGCCTTTGGTAAGCTACGGGCAATTATTAGCAGCAAGCCCCTGATGTTGCCTGCTCGGCACCTGTTGAATATTGGCCTCCTAGTGGGCACCGTCATCCTGGGTGTTTTGTTTATGGGTGCAGAGGGCACCACAGGGTTTAACTATGTTTTAGGCATGGTGGCCCTTTCCTCTGTGCTAGGCATTCACCTGGTTGCCGCCATTGGTGGTGCCGATATGCCCGTAGTGATCTCCATGCTCAACAGCTACTCTGGCTGGGCAGCAGCGGCAGCGGGCTTTATGCTTTCCAATGACTTGCTGATTGTTGTCGGTGCATTGGTGGGTAGCAGCGGTGCCATCCTCAGCTTCATCATGTGCAAGGCGATGAACCGCTCTTTCTTTAGCGTGATTCTCGGCGGCTTTGGTCAGGGTTCTGGCAAAGGCGGCAGCGGCAAAGCTGTGGAAGGCACTGTAAGTGAGACCGATGTGAACGGCACCATCGAACTGTTGGCCGATGCCCAGAGTGTAATTATCACCCCTGGTTACGGCATGGCGGTAGCCCAGGCCCAGCATGCGGTATCTGAGATTACTCAGCTATTGACTAAGCGCGGTGTGAATGTGCGCTTTGGTATTCACCCTGTTGCCGGTCGTTTGCCTGGACACATGAATGTGTTGTTGGCGGAAGCGAATGTACCCTATGACATTGTGTTGGAGATGGATGAAATCAATGAGGATTTCCCTGAGACTGATGTTGTTTTGGTAATCGGCGCGAACGATACGGTAAACCCCAGTGCGATGGAAGATCCTGAAAGCCCCATCGCTGGCATGCCGGTGCTAGAAGTGTGGAATGCTCGCAACGTTATTGTGATGAAACGGGGTATGTCAGCTGGCTATGCTGGTGTGGCGAATCCATTGTTCTTTAAGGAGAATACTCAAATGTTGTTTGGTGATGCGAAAGCAAATACCAACGCAATTTTGGGTCGGTTGCAGGAGTCTGCAACAGAGAAGCCTAAGCTAGCAGCTGCTTAAAGCACTTTAGAGCTTAAATTATCCTGATTAGCTCCTATTCCAGGGAAACCTGGAGTAGGAGTTTTGCAATTCATGCACTCGGCAATTGCTAGTCAAGTAGCCCCCTATGAATACTATTATTCTTCAGTGTAATGAAAGAGATGAGCCTGATGTTAGAGAATGGATTAAAGAAGTACAAACCGAATTGAATGAGGGCCGCTCTTTATACTACTGTTCATGGAGTTGTGGCAAAGTACGTAAAGTTCAAGTAGGCGATCGTTTTTTTCTACAACGCACCGGGAACGGACCTCGTGGATATTTTGCTTCTGGTTATGTAATAGATGCGCTGCCAGAAGAACAACTCAAACTTCAAGACTCTAACTATTCAAAGTTAAGTGCAGCCTATCTCACAGCTTTTTATGGCGATTCATTTAAAATTTGCCTTGAGATTGATACGATTATTGACTTTGATCAACCACTTAAAATTGACTATCTACAATCACTTCCTGCCTTTTCAGGGTGTGAATTTAGGCGCTATGGCAGCGGCACAGCTTTTAATCCTAGTTACACTGAAGAACTTGAAAAAGAATGGGATAGTTACTCTGCAAACCTCGCACCTCAAAAACTAGCAACAAGGTTGATTGATAGCCTATGTAAAAAAGCTGCCACGGCACGCAGAGAAAAAGATTTTAATAAAGCGCAGCAGTTATATTTTGAAGCTATTCAAGTATCTGAAAGATCTTTGATGGCCTGGAGAGGTCTAGCTGAGACAGCTAGAGAACTGGATGAATGCGATATTGCTCTTGAAGCATATGGTCAAGCTATTAATCTTGCCACAGACAAACATATTTTGTATCTAAATCGGGGAAAAGTTTTTGCACAAATGCATCGCCTCAAAGAGGCTGAAAATGACTGGACTGAAGCAGTGCGTCTGCTGCCTAAATTAGCTATTGAAGTCGAGAAACTTAGACAAAGCTTCAAGCAAAATAACCCTGAGAAACAACATCAAGAGAAAAATGAATTAGGTGTAAATCCTCCAGAACCTATTAATAACAGCCCGCAAAAACTTACTCCTAATGAGGTGGAGGCTTATAACAGTTTAAAAAATCTTCCAGAGAGGTATAGAAAGGCCATCACTACAATCAGAATTGGACAAGAATCCTTTAGAAAAAATTTACTAGAGTTCTGGGAAACTTGTGCAGTCACAAAATGTAGCACCCATAAGTTACTTATAGCATCACACATTAAACCTTGGTCTAAATCGAACGACAAGGAAAAACTAGATAAGTTTAACGGCCTATTATTAGTCCCCTCGCTCGACAAAGCTTTTGATAAAGGCTACATATCTTTTGATAATACGGGGAAAATTATCATTTCTCCTTCTCTGAGTGATGAAGATGCCCAAACATTGGGAATTGACAAGAAATTACAGCTTCAAAAAATAGATGTTAGGCATCAGGATTACCTCGAATACCACCGCACTCACATCTTCAAATCAATAAAGAAGTGGTGAACTAGGCTCTTTTTCCCTAAGAAGAGGGCAAATATTTGATTAACGCCTTAACAGCTTCACCAGGCTGAATCTGAATAGATTGATCAACCGAGAGAAATTTGGTCCATTCAAACGGTTCAGCAAAGCGATGGTGATGGAGCTGATAAACAACGGTGTTTACAGCAGACTGCGAACCAATGATGAGAATTTTCACAGGCTCCCGGTCAGGCTTCGTAACCGAATATAGCTGAAGCAGTGGTTCTGGAGTAGTAGCGAGATTATCAGAGGCCACAAAACATTGAAATTGCATAACCAGTCGTCCTTTAGGGCTACAACACAAACAAAAATCAAGCGCATCCCATCAACAGCGCCAGCCCAAACGTCTACCATTTAGGCTACAGACTTTTTGAGGATAGCACATTCGTAGTCCATTAGGACTCATTTTGAAACGATTACCTAAGCCTCTGAGAAAATCGAGCCATGGGTAAAGCAGGCAAAGTTCTTAAAGAAGTCCTCGACGACTATGGCATCAGCCAAACACAGCTCGCTCAGGAGCTAAACATTGGTCGTTCGAATGTATATCGCTGGGTCAATGAAGTGCGGGATCCCAACAGTGAAACAGTCATTGAAATTATTCGTGTACTCAAAAAGCTTGACCAAGAAGCCGCCAAAACCTTTGTGGAAAAGTATGTGCTAAATGAGCTTTAGATATCGCATTGACTGACGAGGGAAGCCATTGATTACAATAATCAATAAGGAACCATAGGGCTCAAATTATGACAGTTGCCCAGCAACGACTCACCCTAGCCGATTACCTCGCCTACGAGGCCCCCACAGAAAAACGCTACGAACTGGTTAACGGAGAGTTAATCGAAATGCCCGCTGAAAGCGACCTCAATCAGCGCATCGCCATGTTTCTGCTAGCCTATTTCCTAAAGCAAGGCACGCCCCATTATTGCCTCAGAATCGGCCTAGAAATTGCAGTCAGCGGCACCCTGGCCACCGTCCGACTGCCCGACTTAGCCATTCTGTCAGAGGATGCGGCCCTCGCCCTCGAAGGAGCGAACCGCTCTATTATCACCTACGACATGCCCCCACCCCAGCTCGTGATCGAAGTCGTAAGCCCCGGCCAAGCAAATCGCGACTATCGCCACAAACGCTCTGAATACGCCGCACGAGGCATAAGTGAATATTGGATTATAGACCCCAGCGATAAGCAAGTAACCATTTTAGTTTGGACCGATGGCCTATACGAAGGCACCATATTTCGTGGAGAGCAACCACTAAAATCGACGCTATTGAGCGACATAAATTTAACTGCCGCTCAGGTCCTGGCAGGGTAACTAACAGCTCAGTTACTTTTGGGTAAGGTGGGGAATAAACGCCTCTTCCATATCGAGGCATTTCCACTCCACAATTCTCTTATCCGCCGCATTGTTGGCCCGTTCATATTTATCGGCCTGGGGTGGAAAAATTTGCCTGGTGGCAATGTAATACATAATTGCCAAAAATTCGCGCTTTAGTTGCATGCGCCACTGGGGAAAAGTTAGGCCTACCGGATGGCTAACGACTTCAAACCCTAAATTACGATAGAGCAACGTAGTACGCCCCACATGGAGGCCATCTGTGACCAACAAAACTTTTGGCTTATAGATGGCGGATTTTTCCACAGGCATATAACGTTTGGTATAAAACGCATTTTCCCAAGTCGTGGCCGCGCAGGCTTCACCGCTTACCTGGTCGGCTGGGACGCCCATTTCCGTCGCTAAATCCACCAGAACCGGAGCATCATTCGCACCGCTCATAAAAATATGAGGCGCCCGCCCCTGCTCCCATAGTTCTACTGCAGCTTTGGCACGCCGTTCGTTATAGCCAGCCCCACGACCAACAACAACAATGGCATCTACCGCTTCGCCATGATCTGGACGAGCGACAAGCAGGCGCAGGCCCCAGTTCACCCAAAAAGGGGATAGCCCCGCAACACATAGGAGCAGGATGAGTGACTTAATCGTCCGACGCACCGAGGGATAAAAAATACGTTGACACTGTTGACATTGATGGGGCGAAAAAAGTTTAGATTTAACCGCACACTTTTTAACTAAGCCATGGGGGCACTTAGGGCAATGCATAGGATTTTTAATAAAAAATAATTGAAAAAGACTCACATCCTGAGGTGTGAGGTTCTTTTAATGAATACGTATGGACACTAAATCAGTCAGGGGAAGACGCCGTTGTGATTGAGCCAAAAAGCTCTGCCAAGCTAGCTGATCAGGTTGATTGTTTGAATCAACAGCATCCTGAGGATAAACGGTGCCAAAAAGCATAGTCTGTAGTCAGTCGATGCAAAATTAGAGTGCCTGCTTTTCAGATTTGGATTGCACTCTGGCACCAACGCTTACAAGTTACACACAAAGCAGGGGTCTATTTTTTTTCTGTTTAAAGTAAGTCGCAACTGACGCCAGCACAGCGGATGCGGGACACGTCATGGGGCGGCACCATGGAGGGAATAACCGGCTAAGGCCGCCATGGGTGAATTCAATCTTTGGGAAAACGTCCCCGATTGGATTGAGTTGCCCTTCACCACAAGCAAATTAACGCCCGCTACCATGGGGCTGATCCTTTTTGCTCCCATGACTATGCTTGAGCAGTTCGCTAGTGATAATTATTCAGGTATCTGCCCTGAAGTAATGGCATATCTCGATCAGGCTAATAGTGGCTATGCCCGTGCCTATGGGGAAGATGAGTGGACCCAGCGCGCGACTGATAGTTTTCGAGATATTTTTGAAATCGACTGTGAGGTATTTTTTGTCTTTAATGGTACGGCAGCGAATTCACTAGCCTTGGGCACCCTTTGTCGCTCGTATCACAGCATTGTCTGCCACGAAGTTGCCCATGTAGAAACCGACGAATGTGGAGCCCCCGAACTGTTTACCCATGGTTCTAAGCTACTGCTGGGCAAAGGGGCTAATGGCAAGCTAACGCCTGAATCGATTATCGAAATTGTCACTAAGCGTAGCGATTTACACTACCCTAAGCCTAAAGCCATTAGCCTCACACAATCCACTGAGTTGGGTACGCTGTATTCCCCGGAAGAACTGAGGCGAATTCGCACCGTTGCCGATCGCTACCAGCTAAAGCTGCATATGGACGGGGCGCGTTTTTCTAATGCCGTCGCTGCCATGGATGTTTCCCCGGCGGAAATTACCTGGCACGCGGGCATCGATGTGCTGTGCTTTGGTGGGACTAAAATCGGTATGGCCCTGGGGGAAGCGATTTTATTTTTTGATAAGGGTCTGGCCGCAGACTTTGACTACCATTGCAAACAAGCGGGGCAGGTGGCCTCTAAGATGCGCTATCTGTCGGCCCAGTTTTTGGGCCTATTGGAAACGGGGATATGGCTAAAAAATGCAAAACATGCGAATGACTGTGCCGCGTATTTAGAAACACAGTTAGCCCAGCTCCCTGAAATCAACATTATGTTTCCGAGACAGGCCAATGCTGTCTTTGCAGAAATGCCGCCCCTGCTGATTGAGGCATTGCACAAGCAAGGGTGGCACTTTTATACGTTTATTGGTGTGGGTGGCGCTCGTTTGATGTGTTCGTGGAATACCACCTATGAACGGATGGATGAGTTTATTGCGGATGTGAAAAAGGCTCTGGTGGGTCTGGAAAGATGAAGTGCCCCTTGAGCGGAGTCGAAAGGAATGCTGGCTAGGTTTTAGCTAACTCCAGAGGAGACGCTTCGCGAACGACTGCGCTCAGCTAGCGAGGAATTTGGACGTTTCTCGCCGTACAATCAGCCCCTGTTAATGGCCTGATTGATTTGCAAAGTCTTGCGGGCCGGTGTAGCCTGATGCGGCTGCCAGGGACTGGAGGGACTGGACACCAGCGAAGGTTTGTCCGTTAATTTCCCAGGTGGGATAGCTTTGCACACCGGCTGTGCGACAAGCATTGGGGTTTGGATCTATGCCTTCTTCATCGCATTCTACGTAAGTCAGATACTGGAAGGCTTGCTTACCAAAGAGAGTTTGTTGGGCATGGCAATGGGGACACCACCAGGCACCGTATTTTTTGGCACCGATGGCAGTGAGGTGTTTAGCTAGGGAAATTTCGGCAGTGCCGGACTCTGTTTCCACCACGGGGGGAGGATTGCCGGCGGTAAATGTGTCAGGGTTTTGAGCGTAGGCATATAGACCTGAGGTGGCGATAATGGCGGCCAAGGCAACACCGATGCCGGGTAATAGCAGTTGGCCCAAACTCTCCCATTGGTTGCCCAACAGAGTCATGATCCATAGGCCGAGGGCCAGCCCTGCGGAGAGCAGGCAGGGAACGCAGGGTTCTTGTAATACGCCGAACATGACATATAGTAGATAGCCGCTAAAGATGGTCATGGCGGTACTACCGATGAACAGCCCCAGCCAGGTCGGTCCTTCGAGATTTTTGTTTTTGGTGACCACTGGGCCAATGGCTAAGCTACCCATGAGAAAATATGCGATCGCACCCAACAACGGCAACGAAAGCCCCCCTAGTTTTACATAGGCACTAGCCGCTAGGGCACTGTTGCCCTTGGCCATGCAGCCAATGGCCAACAACAAACCAGCAGCAGAAATGCCGGTGATAATGTAGCGAGCATTGCGATGAAGCCAAGTCGTGGGTTGTTTACGTTTACGTGGCATTGGTAGTTAGGATTTGTGAATGAACTAGATTAAAAACTTATGTGCCAATGGCTATGTGCCAATGGCATAGGCCAATGGCTATGTGCCACTTGCATAGGCCAATGGCTATGTGCCAATGGCATAGGCCAAACTTTGCAGTTCCGCCGTGGGCATCTCCGCCACCAGGGCATAGAGATAATTGTCATCGCGCCAGAGCACAATGCCGGTGCCGTCCGGCTGTTGCAGCGTCAGCTGGGCCGCCTGAAACTCAGGAAATTCTTCGTCTTTCACCACCAGCTGATAGGCAGACACGGTTTTGTCAGTTGCTAGCTGATAGGTGAGCCGTAGCCCCGCTGTTTCGCCCAACTGGCAATTGCTACCGCCCAACAACATGCCCTGCTTGGCAGGTAGTAGGGGCAATGCCGCCACGGTCGTGTTAAACCCGCTGAGCAACGAGGGAATATCCGTGGGCTGCTGCACAACAAAATCCACCGGTCCATCGGGATTGGAGAGGGAACGCTTATGGTCGTTTAGGAGCTGACTGAGACCAGACCAGGTTTGGCTAATGCCGTTGGCTGTTGCCAGCTCCGATGTGGGCGCTTGGGCAAAACGCACCTGAGTGCTGCGCCAGGTGACTAGGCCCATGGCCAGAGCGACCACCAGGGCGCCTAGAACCCACTTAGGCCGAGGCCGTTGTTGGAGCACAGGGTCAGTAGCGGGCAAGGGTGGATAGATTTCTGCTTGGGCCGCCGAGAGAATTTGCGATCGCAGCCCCATCGCCGGGGCTTCCTCTTCCAAGCCATAGGGCATCATGGCCAAGGCCTCCTGCAAAGCGGCAACCTCCGCTTGCAGCTCTGGCATCTGGGCTAACAACGCCGTAAACGATTCCGCTTCCGTTGACGTCAGATCCCCCAATACATAGCCCGCCGCCAATTCTTGAATTTCCTGAGGAGACATGGGTACCGTCATAATAAATCCTCCCGTAATACCTCCAACTGTTTACGTAACTGCACTAACCCACGGCGAGCCCAGCTTTTCACCGTGCCCAACGGCACCCCTAACCGTTCCGCAATATCCCGCTGGGAATGGCCCTCGTAGTAACTCAGCTCCAACACTTCCCGCTGCTGCGCCTTTAGCGTCGTCAGCGCCTGCCGCACCAGGGCCCGATGTTCTTGCTGCGTAATATGTTTCATGGGTGTGGTCTCATCAACCCCCAACTGTCGTTGATGCCATTGCTTCAAATATTTGTACTGGGTAGACTGGGCCCTCAGTCGATCAATGACCCGCGAACGCGTGAGTGTCGTCAAATAGCTAGCCAAAGAACCACGACTCGGGTTATAAGACCGCGTGCGCATCAAAATCAGAAAGATTTCCTGAGTCAGATCCTCCGCCTCGCTCACCCGTCGGAACCCTTTCATGGCAATGGCATAGACCAGACTGCCATAGCGATCGTAGAGGGTGCCTAGGGCAGACACATCCCCCTCCCACAGTCGAGCCACCACCGCGCCATCGGCCTCATGCTCCATCACAGTTGTTCTATCAAATACCTGAGTCACAACGTCATTAGCCAGGTTTCATTAGGGATACGTCCACCAAACAAAATCGGATGCATAATAAATGCCCAAATAATGTTGCAGCCCGACAACGCACAAAAAAGGGAGAACCGATGCCCTCCCATGTCACAACCCCATGAATAGGGGCTACAGATATACGGCTATGAAAAAAAATTGGATGCAAAAAAGGAGAGAACTCACATTCTCTCCCGACATACCTTCAAAATCATTACGGCTCAAACACCAAGGTCACCCGTTAAACAGCCTGTTTACGCTTACGATTAGCCGCAACCAAACCGCCCACAGCCAGTAAGCCCACCAGAGCCCCCGGTTCAGGCACATCTGCGGCATCATCCACCAGTTCCACGCGGAACCGAGCCACCTGATAGCCAGACCCTGTAAAATCAGCCCCCGTAAAGTTCAACGGCAAACCATTAAACGCGCTGGAATCCGTAGTACTCAAAATTCGGCCACCGGGGATGAATCCAGGGTGCAATGTAACTACGCCATTTTCATCGGTGCCCGTATTCGGCGCTGACTGCCCCAGAAAAGCAGTGCTAGACGCGAGTTCGTCATTCACCTCCGTACCACCATCATTTACCTCAGAGCCTAGAACCACAAAGTCGGCACCGAGGAAGTTACCAGCATCGTCAAAAATTTGGTGGGCCAAAGGATTGCCGTTGGCAATAAAGGCATCGTTGCTGGGCAAAACCATCGATGCATAACTAAAGTAACGGTTACTAGCGTCTACATCCAATAGAAAACTAGTCGACTCACCAATTTCTAGCGGTGGTGGACCATCGCTCAGCAACGTCGCCTGAACACCACCAGGATTGCTGGCGGCAAAGGCATCTGTCAGGGGCGCATTATTCCCATCTTCCACCAGCGCTTCCACCCCTGGAAAACCATCTAAGGATTCACCCAGGTCATACAAATCAAAGGACCCATCATGAAAACCGACCCAGGCTGGGGTCAGCAAACTCCCATTTGTGGGAGCCAGATTATCGATAGTCACCCGCAACGTAGCAGCAGACGCCGCCGTTGCCATGGTCGTCACAGATCCCAACGCCATCACAGCAGCCAAAGCCACGCGGCGAGAACCAACAGCACACTTATTCATAATTAGAGCGATAACACTTCAATAGAAATACAAAAAACCTGTCTCCAGGGATATGCAAGGTTTTGGCCATAGACCAAAACACGCCATGGCTGGCTTGATACCACCAGCTGAAAACTGCCTAATCGCCTAAATTTGACCAGAAAATCACACCGGGGCACAGCCACGCACAAACGTCATATCTCCTATGGAAAGGTTGTCCCCTCTGAATAAAAATTGTTGATGAAAGGAGTAATTATGCGCTGAGGTAACTTTGAGAAATACCTGAGAACTTTGTAACGGAAATAAAAACTGGATGAGAACCGTCTGAGGAGCGTTAAGCAGCCCCCACATGTTCGTAGGTTTTTACGTCGACCAGCAGGCTTCTAGGAGAAGTCGTGGTAAGGTTTTGGCAACTTTATGGGTTTGGGATTCTAATTCTCAGAATTCATCTGACAGACATCCACGATATTCATCGCAGAAAATCGGACTATGGCGAACACTTCTACCCCAACCCTGACATTGCTCAGCCAGCATGGCAGCTTTGGGGGCACCGTTAATATTTACAGCCATGCTTCTCAACAGTGCCAGTGCACCATGAAATTTGCGGTATATATCCCGCCACAGGCCAAATTACACCCCGTACCCATCCTTTATTTTCTATCGGGGCTCACCTGCACTGAGCAAAATTTCATCACCAAAGCCGGGGCCCAACGCTACGCCGCGGACCATGGGTTAATGCTGGTTGCACCCGACACGAGTCCACGGGGTGAAGGCGTCCCAGACGAGGAAGGGTGGGACTTTGGCAGTGGAGCAGGCTTCTATGTGGATGCAACGGCTGCCCCCTGGGCCAGCCACTATCGGATGTATAGCTATGTCACCGAAGAGCTACCCAGCCTAATTCACGAAAATTTTGAGGTGAACCCCCAACGCCAGGGAATTTTTGGCCATTCCATGGGGGGCCATGGGGCTTTGGTCTGTGGCCTGCGCAATCCCGATAAATACCAATCGATTTCAGCGTTTGCCCCCATTGCTAACCCGATGCAATGTAGCTGGGGACAAAAGGCACTGGGTAAATATGTAGGCCCAGACCCATCGGCATGGCCAGCCTATGATGCCAGTGCACTGGTGGCTGACTATGGCTCAACCGATCGACACATTCTGATTGATCAAGGGTTAGACGACTCATTTTTAGAGCAACAGCAGCTAAAGCCGGAGGCATTTCAAGCGGCCTGTGAAGCGGCGGGGCAACCATTGACCCTGAGAATGCAAGCGGGCTATGACCATGGTTACTACTTCATTGCCACGTTTATGGAAGACCACATTAAACATCATGGCCAGGTCCTCTGTGGGTAGCCATTGCTGCACTATGCATGGGGCAATAACGGGACCGGCTCCGCAATGTGATAGCCCTGCATAAAGTCGATGCCAATTTGTTGCACTAAGGTCATCAGTTCGGGGGTTTCGACACATTCTGCCACTGTTTTTAACCCCATGACCTGCGCCACCTTATGAATCGATTCAACAATAGCCATGGCCGTATCGTCTAAGGCCATATCGGTAATAAACTTGCCGTCAATTTTGACGTAGTCAATAGGCAGTGATTTTAGATAGGCAAAGGAAGACATGCCCGAGCCAAAGTCATCGAGGGCGAAGGAGATGCCTAGTTTTTGTAGCTGTTTCATAAACTCAGCCACTTGAGTTAGATTTCTAACAGCTGCTGTTTCAGTAATTTCGATACAAATTGAGTTGGGGGATAGGGCACTGGCGGTTAATGTATCAATGAACAAGTTGAGAAATGTCTCATCACCCAGGCTGGCCCCCGATAGGTTAATCATGTAAACCGTGTTGTCGTTAGCGAAGTCGGATTGCGCCAGATGGTCTAACACGTGGGTGACCACCCAGGAATCAATGGCCACAATCAGGTCATAACGTTCGGCAGCGGGAATAAATTGGTGCGGGCAAATCAGTTCGCCATCCTCTCCGATCATGCGCAACAACAGCTCACAGTGATGAACGTCAGCATTTGATTGGGTGGAGGCCACCGTTTGCACATATAGGCAAAAGCGATCGCGCGCCAATGCATCTTTAATGCGCAAACTCCACTGCTGCTGCCCCCGCTGTTGCAAAATATTGACGTCATTGGCCTGGTAAATATGCACCCGATTCCGGCCTTTGTCTTTTGCCTGGTAGCAGGCGGCATCGGACGCATTCATGGCCATCACAACATTGGGAATCTCGATATCGAGGACGACGAGACCGATGCTAATGCCAATGTGAAAGGTGGTGTCTTCCCAAGTAAATTGAAAATTTTGAATGGCGCTGCGAATATTTTCTGCGATCGCAACAGCATCTTTCAGGGTACAGCTATAGAGAATCAGACCAAATTCGTCCCCACCGAGGCGGGCCAGGGTATCGATTTGACGGATTTGTTTTTTGATCAACCCTGCCACCTGCTGTAAAAGCTCATCCCCAGCGGTATGGCCACAGGTATCATTCACCACCTTAAACCGGTCGAGATCTAGATAGCACAGCACATGAATATGGCCGCGCCTATCCGCCAGGGTAGACGACAAAATCTCTTCAAACCGCCAGCGATTCACCAACCCGGTGAGGCTGTCGTGGTTGGCCTGCCAAGAGAGCTGCTGTGATGTTTTGCGCTCCTGGGTGACATCGCGAAACACCATGACTACACCTAAGGTATGGCCATTGCGATCGCAAATCGGCGCCGCTGATTCATCAATGCCATACTCAGCACCATCGCGGGACACCAACAAGCAATGATCAACCACTTCGGTCATGTAACCATCACGCAACACTCGCTCCACCGGACTTTCTACGGCGTTGCGTGTGGTCTCATTCAAAATCACTAAAATATCCCCCAAAGGCCGGTCCATCGCCTCCTGATTAGACCACCCCGTCAATGTCTCCGCCACCGGATTCAGGTACGTCACCCGGCCCACAGCGTCCGTTGTCAACACAGCATCCGCAATAGACTTTAATGTGACCTGGGCCAACTCTTTTTCTTGAAACAGAGCCTGCTCCGCCGCCTGACGATAATCAATTTCGCGACGGAGCTCAGCCGTCCGTTCGGCCACTAATTCCTCTAGGTGATGGCGGTGTTTTTTTAATTCCAGTTCTAGCCGTTTACGCTCACTAATATCTTCTGCCACAACCACCAAGCAACCGCTCTCGGAAGTAGTCACCCGCGAAATTGTTACATGTAGCCACACGGTACTGGCATCAAAACGAACACAACGTTTATCGTAGGTAAAAGACTCGCGCGTTCCTTCGATTAACTGAGTAATCCCTGCCAAGGTATCCCGATGAAAATCGGGATGGGTAATTTCTAAAGCATTCTTCGTCAGCATCTCTAGCTGCGAATAGCCCAAAATTTCACACCAGCGCTCATTTGCCTGGAGAAAATTTCCTTGAAAATCAATTGTTGCAATGCCTGCGGCAGCTTGCTCAACAATCAACCGAAACTGCTTTTCCCGATCGTTGACCTGGGATGCGAGCGTTTGATTGAACTGTTCCAACAACTCTACACGCTCATCTTGCAAATTCTTTATCTGTGCTTGTAATACATCAGCACAATAAGAAGACTCTAAGGGATTTAACATTTGCAAACAACTAGCCTGGGTAACCAGACCAACCAGATGGTGCCGTTCATCAGTCACAACTAACCGACGCACCCGCATTTTTTGCATCAGCCGAGTCACATCCAACAGGGACATACCCGCTTGAACACAGCTTAACGGAGCACTCATAACAGTGCTAGCCAACGTATTTTTCAGATCCAGTTCACAGATTTGAAACTGCACCATATCCCGTTCGGTCACAATTCCAACCGGCGTCTTGTTAGGGGATGCGTCTTCATTCCCATGGACGATCACCACACAGCCATCGCTAGAGCGCAACATCAGCTGAGCCAGCTCTAGGATTGTAGAATCCGGTGCCGCCACAGCTACCTGGGATGACACCACATCAGACACCTGACGCAATCTCAATAGAGCCGCAGGATGCATCATATTCTGAACGCTTTGATAGGTGATGACGCCCAAGATATCCCCATGGTCATCAACCACTGGCAAATGACGTACGCCATACTGCCGAAAGATAGCCCAAACACGTAATTCATCCTCTGTATCATGCGCTGTCACAGTAATTGGCGATCGCGTCATCACATCCGCCACACTGATATTGGCCAGGGTCCCCCCCTGGGCGGTCAATCGAACGACATCACGCTCAGTCAGAATACCTACGGGCTTTTTATTATCAGTAATAATGGCGCAGCTACTCTGCTTAGCACACAGGATTCCAGGGTCTAACAGAGCCTCGGAAGACGATATCTCAGCCTTGGCGCGTCCTTGGTTCATCCACAGCAGAACAGTGATGAGCGGCGTCTCTGGAGCAACTAACAACGGACAATCATCGAAGACCGACTTCATCCGTTACATCTCCACAAACTCACCAATAAACTACCCAAGGCGTTATCTGACATCCAGCTATCCTACAAGTCAATGCTTTTTAAGGGTCAAACCTGATGGCTCACACAGTGGTTAGTCATTTACAACGTTATATCCTACGAAGATAATTTTTAGGCTTCCCCATAAACCAGCGGTACCGCAAAAGCGCTTAAATCCTGTAGGTCATGTAAGACATAAAAACTGCATTACACACAGACTCATCTAGCTTATATTTTTTCAATATGTCCCAAAAGAAATCCGGACATGTCATCCCTTCAAAGATACGACAACCGACCGTGAACGGATTCACCGAAAAGTATATGCCTGTCTTAAATCATCTGGATATGATTCAAAACAGACTTCTGATAGATAAGATTTACCCGGTATAGGTTGGTTAGTGCTAGCGAAACCCAACGCAACCGTTTCTGTTGTGGGGTTTCGTTTTATCCAACCTACACAGGGAACTTTGGTCAGCCAGTCAGCGCATGGCCTAGCTCCCTAATAGAAATAGGCCTATGAGTGTTGCACTGTTCCATAAGCTATGGATCAACATGGGTGACAGCAAATTCCGCGAGCGGGTATATACCCAAGCCAAAATCGCCCCCAACAAGGTGAGTGGGATGACTTCAGACAGGCTCAAATGGGCCGCAGCAAAAATAAAACTGCTGAGCACAATTGCCCCCCAAACGGGCATATAGCGAGTTAAGGACGGGAGTAAAAACCCTCGAAATAGAATCTCTTCAAACACAGGAGCAGCGACAGCAGCCGTCAGGAAAAACATCAGTAACGCAATCGCATCACTTTCCTGCAACACCGCTTGTAGTAAAGGGTTATTTCCCCCTTGACCATGCCAGATTTGCTGATTGAGCGCGGAAACCGCAATCATCAACGGTAAGGCCACCAGATAGCCCCCCACCCCCCATAGGGGCCAACGGTCCAAAATCTTGAACTGGAACCAGTCTTTGGGTAGGGGCCGATAGGTCCAAATTGAGCCGATCAAGACGGTAATACCACTGGCGGACATCAGCAGGTAAAAGACCATGGAATAGAGGGCACGGCCCCGACTGCTGCTAGAGGAAAAATTCAGCCCCGATAGCTGCAGCAGCAAGGGTAGGAGCAACTGCCCCACAAAGAAAAAACCGACGATCAGAACCTGCCACACAATTTCAGCATCCCAGGGCACCTCCCAGGCTGCGGCCGCTTGGCCCACAAGCGCCTCGTCCCGCCGCAGAAACCACTGAACACCGAGAAAAATCAGTAGCCCCACCCCCGTAATACAGCCCAGTACGGGCATTGCACCGACGGCAGCTAACTTGAGTAATTTTGATTCAGCTGAATTTTGTTCCTGATCGTTGAGTTTGGTTAAATCAATCGACCGATCGTCTAGGGTATAAAGCTGTTCTAAAACACGATACTGAAACCAACCATCTAATTGGGTAGTAATCGTTGTTTCAGCGGTGGGGGTGATCGTCGGTGGAGTCGCCCATAGCCCTACTAAAATATTGGCTAAGTCTGCAGTGGGGCTATCTTCTTTGATCAAGGGCTGCCAACGTTTTTGAGCCTGGCTGATATCTTTTTGCTGCGTCGCCAGGATGCCCAGCTTCAGGTCAATATCGTCGATCAGCGTTTGCTGTTGGGTAATTGCCGTTTGCAGCTGGGTTACCTTTGGATTGGTTTCAGGATCTGCTTGGGTTGTTAATTGGCCCTGCGATCGCTTAACACCATCGACCGCTTCCTTACGCACCGATTCATATTGCTTAGCGACAGAGTCTAACGGATTTGCCCCCAGCAATGCGGACCCCAGCTGCTTCAATTCAGGAGATTGTAGGTCGTCCCACTCAGAGGCCTGCAGCAATAAATTGCTTTGATATAGCTGGAGCTGTCCCGTCACCTGGGGCTGCGAAAAACTTTCGTATAGGGAGGAAACGACGACCAGCGCGACAAGGCCCGTCAACAGTGATAAAACAACCCGCTTTAGCGACATGGGACAACCACAGACAATTTAGGCATTATCGCACGGGCATGGGAAGAGGGTAGCGCTAGGCCCAGGACTTTATTAACGACTGTTGCCAGGACACTTAATTCGTTAAACAGAGTGATTTAATGACTTTTTATGGGTTGCTGCGGTAGTGGCCGAAAGTTATTGGTCATATGCAGGAGTAAATCCTGTTTTACCAACGATTTCGGCCACTAACTCACAGTAACAACATGCTTTAGCTGCAGCGCTTGCTAAGCTGCAGTTTTTTTAACACTTGTAGGGTTTTAATCCGCTATGAAACGTAGACAGTTAATTGGTTATGGTTTAACGGGAGCCGCCGGGACTGCGGCACTGACTGCCTGTGCCCAATCTACTAGCCCCACGGCGGCGGGTGATGGTGAGGCCCTGCCCACGGTACGCTGGAAAATGGCCACCAGCTGGCCCAAATCATTGGACACTCTCTACGGTGCGGCTGAGATTGTCTGCGATCGCATTGCCGCCATGACCGATGGCAAATTCACCATTGAACCCTACGCCGGTGGCGAAATCGTACCGGGCTTACAGGTCTTAGACGCCGTACAAGATGGTACCGTCGAATGTGGCCACAGTGCCGCCTATTACTATGTGGGCAAAAGCCCCGCCCTGGCCTTCGGCACCACCGTCCCCTTCGGTCTCAATGCCCAGCAGCAAAATGCATGGCTCTACCACGGTGGCGGTTTACAAGCCATGCAAAAGCTGTACGCCAAATTTAATGCCATCAATTTCCCGGCGGGCAACACCGGGGTGCAAATGGGGGGCTGGTTTAATAAAGAAATCAACACCGCTGGCGACCTGCAAGGCTTAAAAATGCGCATCCCCGGCCTCGGTGGCAAGGTGATGGACAAGTTAGGGGTGAACGTGCAAAACCTACCTGGCAGTGAAATTTTCTTGGCCCTAGAACGGGGAGCCATTGACGCGGCTGAATGGGTTGGCCCCTATGACGATGAAAAATTAGGCTTGCAAAAAGCGGCCAAGTTTTATTACTACCCCGGCTGGTGGGAGCCCGGTCCCACCTTTGACATGATGATCAACATGGATGCGTGGACCCAACTGCCCGTGGTTTACCAGGAAGTGCTCAAAACTGCCTGCGTAGAATCGAATACCAGCACCCTGGCCAAATATGATGCCGTGAACGGTGCGGCCCTCCAGAGTCTGCTGGGTGCTGGTGTAACCCTCAAGTCCTTTAGTGATGAGATTTTAGCAGCGGCAGAAAAGGCCGCCTTCGAAATCTATGACGAAAATGCAGCCCAGGATGCGGACTTTAAGGAAATCTACGACCAGTGGAAATCCTTCCGTGACTCCGTTTATGGTTGGAACCGATTGAATGAGCTTGGTTTTGCTGGCTTTGCCAATAAATAAGCCTAGTAAACTGTCATTCAAGCATCCATTACTATCAGATATCTTGGGGCGTGGGCATAATGTCCCACGCCCTGGTTTTAAATAGCTGTTGTGAAAACAGTTTCCCCCGGGGTGGGTATGTCCAGTCAGCGCGAAAGAAGCCCCGGCAGTGAGCTGTCATGACAGCTCACTGGGATGACAGTTTTCTCTCCTACCTCAGCAACGGCATTAATCTCTTGGTTAATGCCATCCCCAAAAGAAACAACCACAAACAGGGATTTAGACGTTAACGTTATACCTGTCCCCATTGTCCAGTTTACGTTGACCGTCATCCATGCACGATGCCCAGCCCGTCGGTTCCATCATCCATGATCGCTATCACGTTATATCGGTACTTGGGCAAGGGGGTAGCGGCATTACCTACGCGGCTGAAGATCGCAAAATGGGCACCTATGTGGCGCTCAAGGAGCTATCGCTAAAGGGTTTGAGCGATTGGAAAAAGCTAGAGCTTTTTGAGCGAGAAGCCCAGGTTCTGCAAAATTTAGATCATCCAGCCATTCCTCAGTATTTAGACTATTTTCAAGTAGATACGACATGCGATCGCTACTTTTACATTGTCCAGGAGCTTGCCCCAGGGCAATCCCTAGCCGACCTCATCGCTAACGGTCAGCGGTTTTCAGAAACAGAAGCCCGCCATATTGCCACCGAAATCTTACAGGTATTGACCTATCTCCACAGTCTTAATCCACCCATTATCCACCGGGACATCAAACCACAAAACATTATTTTTAGTCCCGACAACCGCATCTCTCTAGTAGACTTCGGCGCGGTGCAAACTGTTTATCAAAACACCGTCGCCTTTGGTAGCACTGTTGTCGGCACCTTTGGCTACATGGCACCGGAACAATTTAGGGGAAAAGCCTACCCCAATACTGATCTCTATGGTCTAGGGGCCACCTTACTCACCTTACTCACCCACCAAAATCCAGGAGACTTACCCCAAAAACGTCTCCGCATGGACTTTCGCCCGGTGATTAACCTATCGGAAACATTTGCAACCTGGATAGACGGACTCATTGCCCCCCTGGCAGAAGAACGCTTTGCATCGGCCAGTATTGCCCTCCTTGCCCTCTCCGATCCGACCCTACCGCAGTCCCTGGTTAAACAGCCCGCCGGCAGTTCCATTTCCCTCCAACGCACTCGCAACAAACTAGTTCTCAAAATCCCCCCCACGGGTCTGCGGAAAGCAGCGGCAAGGGGGCATATCACCCTGGCATTGGCCTGGAATGCCATTGCCTGGCTGGTCGGGCTAACGGTGTTGCCCTTTTTCCCTTTGGCCACAGCAATTGTGTTTTTTGTCCCGTTCTGGGTGATCGGCATCGGCATTGCCTGGAGAACCCTATGGACTATTTTAGAGCGGGTATCCCTGGTGATTGAACCCGATAGATATCGTCTGGAGCGTGAAATGTTGCTGTGGTGGCGAGTCAACCAAGGTAGCGTAGACGAACTAGAACGGGTGGTCCTGGAAACGGTCATGTTGCGCAACGACTATCCGGTCAAAACCCTGGCCTTGCAGGTTGGAGTGCATAGCCACCAATTTGGCACATCCCTATCATTAACCGAAAAAGAATGGTTGCAGCTAGAGCTGGACAGTTTTATCCAAAGGCAAAAACAACCTTGATCCACTCTCCTAGCCCATGCCCTCAACCAACTGCATAGGGCCTTGGCATAGCTAAAACAAAAAGTTGTTAACGCAACTTCCAGCTATATCCATGCTGTGCTAAGGCCTGTTGGAGGTGGTCAATCGTAACGGCATCCGCCGCCATAGCAAAGCTAATTGTGGTTTGGACAATGTTGTCAATCTCACCAGGCAACAGCTCTAATTTTTCGGCCAGGGTTCGCCACCGCACTTTCCCCATGGATTTTACCCCCCCCGGAAACCCTTGGTGCCACAGCCGCAGGCGAACATCCGCATTGGGTCGAGGAATCTCTATGGCCGTAAACTGCTGTCTCCACTGGCGACGGACTAAATGGCGGTGCTGAACAGTGCATAAAATATGTGCAGAGGACTGGTCAAACCACTTTTGGAGGAGGGCCCGATCCATCGACGCATGTCGACCCAACCAATGGTGGGCGGCTTTGACCAACACCATGGGATGTCTGGCATCTTGTAGTTCTTGTAAGCACTTATCCCAGTCGCCATGGGGGATCTGGGACAGTTCGAGAATATATAGGGGTCGTTTAAGCTGGCTAGCCAGTGCGATCGCAGCCTGTTCCTTCCCCACCCCCGTTTCCCCCACCAGCAATAGCCGCGATGCGGGTTGAGCCACGGCCATTTCCAATCGCACCTGCACAGGCTCTGGCAGACTCAGGTCCGGCCAACTCACCTGTTGGCGACAACGGTATGCAAACCGATTTGCCACCACAAACCGCATGGGCCAGCCAGGGTCAGGATTTTCGGCCAGTAGATAATCGACCCATTCGGGCGCTAGCTGCAACTGACTGCCTAAGAACGTGTCAGCCCCATCAAGGCAGTGCACAATGCGCCGCTTTAACAACGATTCCGGGCCAGTCAACCTGGTGCGCGCACGCCGCCGTTCCGACTCATTGCGACATAGCAGCCGCAGAGCCAATTCCACCGTCGGCAACGAACCCCGCGCACAGTGAGCGCCCGTTTGCAAATAGTGATAAAGCTTGCCATAGCGCACCTGCACTTCAGGGGCTAACGCCATCAGTACCAGCTTTTTCTCAAATAAACTCAACCCCAGAGCCGTCTGCATCGCAGGCAGCCCCAAGGACACCTTACTGGCACGACTGAGCAAAATACGTTGGTCTAACGTTTTCTGATATCCCAGGGATGGCCCCGAACTGGGCTTAGGGGCAGCATCGTCATAGGCACGATTTTTAATCGTTACCAGCCCCTGCCACCAATCGCTAGTGACCTTATCAGAAGTAGTTTTAGCAACCTTAGTCACCGACTTCAGATTTTTCCGCTGCTGCGACACCGCTACCAGCAACAAACGCTCAAGCCAGCTGAGCTCGGTGTCCAAATATGCCCAATTATTCGCGAACGGAACAGAACCCATTAAGCCAATTATTTCAAGCGACGCAGAAACTCCAGCGGTAGCCCATCTGCATCTGCAATAAAGGCCACCTCATAGACAGTAGATCCAATCATCTGCTGCTGAGGTTCCAACAGCACAGTTATAGCGTTCCCATGGTCCACCGCCTGTTGCCGTAGGTGATCTAACCAATCTGGCAAACTCGATGCGACCTGGGTCAGATCAAACGATAGATGATAATAGCCAGTGTAATGCTCATCACTGAAAGCATCGGCCGCTGGCTGCGGTTCTGGCACCTGCATCAGCTCAATGCGCCCCCCCAGACCTTCCATCCAGCAGGCTAGGGTCACCCCAGCGGTAAACCGTTCAATCACCTCAAACCCTAACAGCTCATAGAACACAATAGCCCGATGGATATCCGCCGTACGGATAGACGCGTGGTGCATAGTGATTTTGAGTTAGTGCAACACCAATCTATTCAAAAAATTTCAAATACCGATAATTATTCGGCACACCAGGTTCTTTTTCCAAATCAAAATTAATCACTTCCCACTGGGGCACCTCGGTGGATGAGGGACTAAACGCAACTGGCAAACCGTAGAGCCGAGGACTGCTAGAATCCACTTGACCTCGCCAGGGCGTGCTGTACTCCAAATAAGACTTCACCAGCGACCGATAACGCTCCGCAATAATCACCCGCGTTGCCCGATATCCCTCAGTATACAAACGATCCAGGGCCTCATGAATCTCAAACCGAATCCCATCGGGATGGGTATGCTGCCGATACCATTCCCCTTCCCACTGACGCCAGTGACGCCCCGACTGTACGTGCACCAAATCGCGGGTGTCAAGGCTGACCTCGAAAGCACCATGGCGGGTACAGAGGTAGCTATCTGTCAACGTAAGTGCCGGAATCATTTGCCGACAGTGGGGGCATTTTATCTCTGGCCCATAAAACGGATACTGAGAAGCAGAATTTATCATGCGGGTTTATTAAAACACTGATGCCCAAACTTTAACTGGCCGGTCTCAACTGCCCCAATGTTGAACCCAGGAAAACCGTTCTTTTTGGAGCCGCACCATGGTACACCCCAGACAACGCCAATCAGGATTGTGCTCGCTTTATTATAACGGGAGAAAAAAGCATGCTTTGCCCTAACCGATATTATTTCAGAGCATTCCATAGGTTGATGCGGCTGTAAACGATAAAAACCATCCCCTAGGCCCCGTTATCTGCCGAGACTTTAGAGCGGACCCCATATGGGAAAATCACAACGCCATCTATCCTACAGTCAGCCTTCAAAATACAGCTGAAACCCCTGACAACTTAACGATTTTTAAGTAATTCCGTGGCACATACCTCCCCCATTTTGACCGTCCCTGGTGGCGTTTGGCCGGCACCAGACATCTCCCAAAGCGCTTTTGTAGCCCCCAATGCGACCATCCTGGGGCAAGTAGAGATCGAACAAGGTGCCAATATTTGGTACGGAGCTGTGATCCGAGGCGACGTGGAACGTATCCACATCGGCGCCCATAGTAACGTGCAAGATGGGGCCGTTCTCCATGGCGACCCTGGCCAACCCACCATCCTCGAAGACTATGTCACCATCGGCCATCGCGCTGTTGTCCACAGTGCCCATATTGAACGCGGCTGCCTGATTGGCATCGGTGCCATTATTCTCAATGGCGTTCGCGTTGGCACAGGGAGCATAGTTGGCGCCGGCGCTGTGGTGAATAAAGATGTTCCCCCTGGGTCGTTGGTGGTTGGGGTCCCTGGCAAAGTGCTCAAACCCCTGGCCCAAGAGCAAATCGACCACCTGATTGACCACGCTAAAAAGTATGAGCAATTAGCGCTGGTCCATGCGGGCAATGGCACCGATCTGGGCTTTGAATAACGCCCCGCCCTCGGTTCTAGCTCCGTCATGCCCTAGGGCCCAACACGGCCCAACGCTATAGTGATGGGTCCCCTGAGCCCTCTCTCTGAATCACTTTCACCCCTGTCTACCGCTTTATTGCCAACGATGACCGCTAAATTTTTTCACACCGACGATCGCCTCCAAAAAAAACTGAGCCAGGTGCTCGACCTTACCTGGGCCAGATTTCCCAACCTGGCTCAAAACCAAATTGCCGTTACGTGGCTCACATACGCGCCCCCCTATAGCGTTAATACCGGCGGCGCACTGAGTCCGGAGGAATTTTGGAAGCAGCAACCCCAGGGGGCTAGCTACCGTGGGGTGGAACTCATCTACCCGGCCAGTGTAGTCAAGCTGTTTTACTTAGTGGCTATCCACGAATGGCTCGAACGGGGCATGACCCAAACCAGCCTAGAGCTAGAACGCGCCGTGAAAGACATGATCGTCGATTCCAGTAACGACGCCACTGGCTATGTCATGGATGTCCTCACCGGCACCACTAGCGGCCCCGAGATACCAGCCGGCCCGTTTGAGACTTGGAAACATCAGAGAAACCTGGTAAATCGCTATTTACAAAGCCTGCATTGGCCAGAACTGACCACCATTAATGCCAACCAAAAAACCTGGTGTGATGGCCCCTACGGTCGCGAGCGTGCATTTTTGGGCGATGGCTACGAAAACCGCAATATGCTCACCACCGAGGCCTCGGCTCGACTGCTCCATAGCATTGTGGGCGGGGTGGCGGTCAATGCCCAGCGATCGCAAAACATGATGACGCTGATGAAGCGAGACCTCGACCCTAAAGTACTCGCCGCCGATCCAGAAAATCAGGTGACGGGATTTTTAGGTGCGGGCGTCCCCGTGGCCACACAGGTTTGGTCCAAAGCAGGACTCACCAGCAAAGTACGCCATGACGCAGCCTACATTGAAGCGGAAGGTAGCCATCCCTATTTGCTAGTCGTCTTCACCGAAGGCACAGAGCACAGCACCAACGAAGAGATTTTGCCCTTCGTGTCAGCCCAGATTCTAGAGCTCATGAAAGTTTAGAGTTCCCTGACAGTCTGCGAGCAAAGCCCAGTCCTCAGCCGGGCTCAACACCATCAGCCCCCAAGCCAAAGCCCCTGCCCTCCGATGGATGCATCCACCGGAGGATAAACCTTGCGGCCATTGGTTTCCAGCCGCTTAGCCCAAGCCCAGCTATGGGTCAGCGGTCCCCAAAAGTAAGCATGGGGAACCCCAAACGCCTGACGCCAGGCCTGGGCCGATTAAACTTTCACCACAGAAATTAAGCCAAACTGCCGTATCAAAGGATTACAAAACTTGATATAAGCAGTATGGAAATGTGTTCGTTATTGGCAACGCTGTAACGGGTGTATCGGGTAGTGCAATCCACCCGACCAAGCAAGTCAACTGTTTTGGTTAGAGGAGTAAAGAACAATGTCTATCACATATCGGCTAAGACGCCATGCATCAACGCTGTGCAAGGCATTAGTCATCGGCATAGGGCTAGCAGCCGTTAATAATGAAATCGCGCAGGCTCAAACCCAGAGCGTACAAACACAGACAATAGCCCTAGATTCGGAGGTTATTAACCCCGCTAAGCTCAAGGAAACTCCCTTAGAACTTGCTCAACGTCGGGGACGTCGCAGCAGTGATGGCACCACAAGTGACTTTATTGGCCTTGGCCTTAGCCTTGGCACAGGGGATGGCGATGGTGCCCTAGAGGAGCTGGGTTTAGCCGCCATTAGCAAACTTAGCTTTGCCCCACAGCTATCGGTTCGCCCCGCCGTCGTTGTCAACGATTCAGCGGCCGTCATTGCCCCTGTCACCTACAACTTTCAGTCACCGGCAACCTTGTTTAATGCCAGTATTTTTCCCTATGTTGGCGGCGGCATTGCCATTAATGCCACAGAAGATGATGTGGCACCGCTGGTGAGCGCCGGTGTTGATGTGCCCTTTAGCGAAAGGATGACGTTAAATGGTCAGAGCAATATCACCCTAGCGGATGACATTACCGTCCATTTTATGTTCGGCCTAGGCTACAACATCGATGGCCTATTTTAGCCATGGGCTAAGGCAAAGCTGCCCCAGCACGGTGCAGTAAAACATCCGCTATTGACAAGGCCTCTGCCACTACCCTAGCTCGATCGATCGGACAATCGATGCGAAGGAAGTAGCGGAGGTTCTTGCTAATCGGGGCACTCTAGCCTAGGTTTTCAGGATGCATTGATGGCTATAGCAACACCTTGGCAGCAGGTAGAGGCCCGATTTAAAGACGTTTGGGGATACGACAGTTTTAGACCACCCCAAGATGATGTCATTCGGACACTTTTAGACAAAAAAGATGCGCTGATTGTTATGCCGACAGGCGGCGGCAAGTCTATTTGTTTTCAGCTACCTGCTTTGTTGCAACGGGGAGTAACGCTGGTCATTTCCCCCCTCGTGGCCCTGATGGAAGATCAGGTGCAAGAGCTCAAGCAGCGCCATTTAGCAGCAGAGCGTTTGCACAGTGCCCTGACACCTTTTGAGAAACGACAAACGCTACAAAAATTACAACAGAATTGGATTAGGCTGTTATATCTCTCCCCAGAAACGTTGCTGAGTCGGCGGGTGTGGGAAACGCTGTGTTTACCAGACGTGCAGATCAATGGGTTAATTTTGGATGAGGCCCATTGTTTGGTGCAGTGGGGAGATACCTTCCGTCCCAGCTATCGAAGATTGGGCGCGGTCAGAAGCACGTTGCTCAGCCATAAGCCGAGGGGAACCAAACTGCCCATTGCAGCATTTACGGCCACGGCTAACCCGGCAGCCCAGCAAACAATTTGCAACGTGTTGCGGTTACAACAGCCCAAAGAAATCAAACTGAGCCCCTATCGACCCAATTTAAATTTGGCCGTAAAAGTGGTCTGGACACCCCGGGGACGTCGCCGGACCATGAGACAGTTTATTCAGGCCCATCCAGGGCAAGCGGGGTTGGTCTATGTACGCACTCGCAAAACAGCTGAAGAGCTAGCCCAGTGGTTAAAGCCCCAAGGGTTTTCGGTGGAGGCTTACCATGCGGGGCTAACCAGTGGAAACCGACGACGCATTGAAGCAGACTGGATTGCGGGAGACTGTCAGTTTGTGGTGTGCACCAGTGCTTTTGGCATGGGCATCAACCATCCAAGGGTGCGGTGGGTCTGCCATTTTCATGCCCCCAGCACCCTGAGTGAATATGTCCAGGAAATTGGTCGCGGTGGTCGTGATGGCAAACCGGCCGATGCCCTCACGTTGGTCAGTGAGCCCACGGGATGGCTAGATTCGGCAGATAAAAAACGCTGGCAGTTTTTCTCGGAAAGTGAACGTAAACTGAAACAAGAGGCTCAGCAGTTAATCAAGTCCCTATCTGCCACGGGGCACATTGACCAGGTGTTGCAACAGAATGGCAAAGCCGCTACGGCATTAGCGCTGTTACATAGCCAACAGAAGTTGATTTGGGAAGATCCATTTCACTATCGGTTAACCGAGGGTACAACGAGTAAACCGGGCAAAATCTACAACAGCATTCAGGAAATTAAAGACTATTTATTTAGTCGCAAGTGTCGTTGGCAGACGCTATTGGTGCAGTTTGGGTGTACGGCGGAAGCCAACGGCATGCAGTGTGGCCATTGCGACACGTGCAAAAAATAGCACCACAAGGCCTGTAGTATTCCCGCCCACCCTACATAATTCACCAATATTTTGGCTCAAAATCTTTTTCATTAAAAAACATTAAGCCAAATCAATCAATGATTTTTGTTTGGGCATGCTGGGACTCCACCCATGGGGTACGCATTTTTTAGGAGTGTCTAGTGTTCTAGGAATGATATCCGCCCAGACGAATTTATCTGGCAGCAAACCATAAAACGACTAATTGGAAGGTTTTACCAATGTCTGTAACAACTCAGAAAAACTTGACCACAATGTTTAGGACTGTGATCGGAGAGTACAGCCCTACTGATATCTTGATTGCTCTTGATGCCGCGGTCAAAAACCGTCCTGAATATACCCACTTAGCCAATGGCATTTGCGACACGCTGATAAATTTGGATAGTCCTAAAGCGCAAAGGTGGCGCGATCGCATTATTCTCAGGGACAACTCGTTCTAAAGCCACCAGGGTTTTCAGCCGACAACCAACGGCTGAAAACCCTCTGCCACAAACCAATCCATAAATCGTAAGACCGTCACCAGCCACAACAACTTTAGCCATAGCGACAACTTACCCAAGAGACTTTCTTCTCCATCGCTTCAAAGAGAATTCTCCTGAGTCCCTGGCAAATCACTAGCTGCGACGAATCAGATCTAACCCAGAAATACCCGCAAACCCCGCAAAGAAATAGGCTGCAAATTTGGCAGGATGAGAGTCTATCAGGGAATAGTTCGAGCCAATTAGCCGACCAGAATTGTCACTGGCGACAAAAATCAACAAAAATGCAATCGCACAGAGACCCAGCCCTTTAATCAGGATATAGCGTCTACCCTGGTTAGTATCGATGGGCTTAATCGGTGTCTTTTGCTGCATAGTTAGCTCTCGACGCTTTAGCTGTTTGCCATTCATGGATCTACTCCTTACAGGGTGCCATTGTAATCAGGCCCACACCGCTTCCCATCAATAGGGCTGCTACACCAGAAACTTCTCGATTGGGAATCAGGCTAATGGCCGTAAACAACAAACCGATCCCAAACATGACGCTGCCAAGGATCACGATTGTGCGTTGTGAAAAGTTCATCATAGCCAGTGCAGCCGGTATCTATAGATCATTTTAGGGGGTGGGGGACGGAGCGCGGTTGCAGGACGACTATCGATGTTATAGCCATCGGCGAATACAGTACCCTTGGAGCTGTCAGTTCTACGTCATTGCCCATGCCTATCCCCGATCGTACTTTACACCTTCAGCTATTGCGGGATAGCCTGCGCCCGGGGCAACGTCGGTTAGCCGACTGGCGCGGTGGCCCCCTGGCGGTATCGGCGGTGCCTGGGTCCGGAAAATCGACGGGGATGGCGGCAGGCGCTGCGATCGCAATTGCCCACTTTCAACTCCATGGGCGTAAACAGCTCGTACTGGTTACATTTACCCGCTCCGCCGCCGCCCACATCAAGGCTAAAGTACGGCATCATCTCAAAGCCCTAAAGCTGCCCTACAACAGCTTTATTGTGCAAACGCTCCACGGTCTTGCCCTCAACATCGCCACCCATACACCCGAAATTTCTGGGATTGATCTAGAGACAACGACGCTTGTTTCCCCGAACCAAAGCAACCGCTTAATTCGCACCGCCGTAGAAGCCTGGATCCACGAGGCCCCCGACCTTTATCAGCGTTTACTAGCGGGCCACAGTTTTGACGGAGAAGCCACCGAACGCCTGCGCCGCCAGTCAGTTTTACGGACAGAAGTGCTACCCGCTTTAGCCTATACCGCTATCCATGAAGCCAAAAGTTCTGGCCTCCAGCCCGAAAACCTGCGCCACATCGGTCAAAACGCGCCCGCTAACCCCTATCAACTCTTGGATGTGGCCGCCGGACTCTATGGTCAATATCAAACCTTACTCAACCAGCGGGGCCTAATTGACTACGATGACATGATTTTAGCGGCCCTAAGAGCACTAGAAGACCCAGATGTCTGTCACCGCTGGCAAACCCAGTTTTTCGCAGTGTTTGAAGACGAAGCTCAAGATTCATCGCCGTTACAGACCCAGCTCCTAGAAAAGTTGGCGGCCGCGCCAGCCCCTGCCCCCAGCCACGGCGATGCTACCCCCAGCCCAGACACACCAACGAAAAATCTCGTCCGCGTTGGGGATCCAAACCAGGCAATTAATTCCACCTTCACCCCCGCCGACCCGGTTTTCTTCAACCAGTTTTGCGACGCCAATCGCCCGGATCGCCTAGCCACCATCGCCCAGGCTGGCCGTAGTACGGAGGCGATTATGGCGGCAGCAAACCATATGCTCCAGTGGGTCAATCAGCGGTTGGCAGAGCCCCCATTTCGCGACCAAGCCATTTTGCCTGTGCCCCCCAACGATCCACAACCCAACGCCAATCCGGCCCCCCTAGGGCAGGGGGTGGAACTGCTCAAACCCTATGATGTGACTCAATCGGTGCAGCGCCTTGGGCAACGGGTGAAAACCCTGATTAACGATTGGAAACAGCTTAAAGATGAGGCCCTACCCACCCTAGCGGTGTTAGTGCGAGAGAATCGCCAGGGCCGGTTTCTGCGGGAAATTTTAGAAGATCCACAACGGCTAGGATTTGATTTTATAAAAGACACCGGCCTAAAAATCTACGATGTGGGCAGTCGCGATCGCAACAACCAAGTGCCCCTAGAAATGTTGCGGCTGATGCAATTTATCGAACGGCCCCATTCCCCCGACTATTTAAAGGGGGCCCTACGGGTTCTAGTGGATCGTCAACGCATTCCCACCCAAGATCTCAACCCCCTCACCACCAACCCCGAACAGTTTTTATATCCAGGCCCCCTCGACCCACCGCTCAAAACAGAGCCCGCCATTAGCGCCCGCCGCTACTGCACCAGCCTCCTCCGGGCCCGGTTTGATCTGCCGCCTTACCACCTGCTCCCCTTCCTCGGCACCACCCTTAACTACAATCAAAGCGAGCTGGCCACCGCCGATAAGCTCGCCGCTCGCATTGCCCAACAAACCTCCGAAGACAGCAGCCTTAGCACCATGATTGGCGCCCTGCAGGAAATCGTCAGTGCCGAACGCTTTGATGCCATCGAAGCCGAAGATGCCGAAGCCCAATATACCCGCCCCGGCCAGCTCACGATTATCACCATGCACAAGGCCAAGGGGCTAGATTGGGATGCCGTCTTTCTCCCCTTTCTCCACGCCAAACTCATCCCCGGCCAACCCTGGGTACCGCCCCAAACAGAATTTCTCGGCCCCGCCGCCAATCCCGTCTCGTTACCCGATGTTGTCCGCGCTCAAATTCGCGCCCATGTCCATGGCCGGACAACGATCCCCAACATGGCCGCTGCCGGACAGCGGGCAACCCAGCTGAAGCAAGCAGAAGAATACCGTTTACTCTATGTGGCCATGACCCGCGCCAAACGATTGCTATGGATGAGTGCGGCCCAACAATCTCCCTTTGCCTGGAGCAATCCAGACAATCTACATGCTGGGGAGCCTTGCCCTGTGTTTTCTGAATTAGAGCGGTTTATAGAATAAAGCAGGTCTGTGCAGTTTTAGAATGGTTAGGTCAGTTCGTATTAACCAAAGCTCCTATGTCTGCATCCGTGCTGAAATTTTCTTCTGAAGACTGCGGTATTTGCCACAAAATGTCGTTTTACGACGCCAAGGTAGCTGATGAACTCGGGCTGAGCTTTGTCGATATAAAAATGCAAGATACAGCCACCTACCGCAAATATCGAAAAGTTTTATTGGCCCAATATCCAGACAAGGCCGACATGGGCTGGCCCACTTACATTATTTGTGAAGAACCTGAAGGAGAATTTCAAATTTTAGGCGAGGTCAAAGGAGGGCACCCCAAGGGAGAGTTTCGGAAACGCCTCCAGGCAGTCATTGCCTCTTAGGAGGATCGCCTCTTAGGAGGCAATGACTGCCTGGAGGCAATCCTCCTAAAATTTTCAGAAAATCGAAAAAATAATACTGAACAAAAAAAAGCTGGGGATTAGATCCCCAGCCCAATAACAAGACAGTGTTGTTAAACGCGAATGTTATTTGAGAGTAGTGAACTAGGCCACCCGGTAGTAAATACCAGATAGCCCGTTGGATATTTAGCGACGCCGTTGCCGACCTGGAACGTAAATCAATCGTTAGAAGGTGCTATGGAAAACACCCTCTAGATGACAGCAGACCAAGCAATAACAACGACGCCTATCGGTAGTTTCTTAAAGAACGCCGATGCTAGCTAGGCCAATAATGGCACCGATACCGATCACATGACCGAGGCTAGTGCAGGCCAACATAGCGCCATGCCCCATTCCACCGAATAGCTCGGAGGAAGGTAGACCTAGACCAACGTTCTTGTGCTTAATACCGTAGTTACCGATTGCGATCGCAAGAATATTGCAAACAATCATGACGAAACCCACCTTAGGGCTCCAAGCAACAGTGGCGGGAGTCACTGCCAATAAAGAAGGTAAGTAAAGCAATTTACCGTCTCCTCTCAGAAATAGTATGGTTTTGAAAACTGTGGGCCGACTCAGCGCAAACTAAGTACAAACCTTGTCATCATCTTTCATCAATGCGATAGATCAACGACCGCCTCGTTGCAAGACTTTACAATGGGAGCATAAATACTCATGGTGCACGGCTTACTTTGGCTACCTTTACTCATTTTCTTTTTTTGGATTACTTGGGCCGGTTGGAACGAGTATCAAAAGGTGGAAACCTACAAGCAATGGGCCAACCAGTTCGAACGTAGCAAATACGACATTTTGGCCGCCCTGGGCCAATCGGAGCGCAACCTCACCTGGGGCCTGCCCACCCGCCAGGGCATCATCAATACACAAACCATTGATTTCAATCAGGTCCGTAGCATTTCACTGATCGCGAAAGGCGATGCCACCTTTGCTGAAGCCGCCCAGGACCTTGCCAAGAAAAGTGAAGCGTTTCTCCAGCTCCAGCTAACGGATGATGAGCAGCCCCAAATTCCCTTTACAGATGTAGACATCGCCCAAAAATGGTGTAGTTTTTTGACCAAGACCTTGGCAGAAGGTGGGGATCAATTGTCCTAAAGGGCGACCTATACCAATACAGCGTTGCCGATCCCCAGGATGATTTGATCGGTCACCTGTGGGCGATGCGCCCATGGGGGCAACCGTTGCTTCCCTACCGTGGCAACAGCAAAAATACTGAGCCCCAGACGCCGCCCCAGGGTGCGGGTTGGCACCTGCCCATACCGTACGCATACACAGATTGTCCGGGTGACAACTTTTTTACAAAGAAGTGTCAGAATACATGGGCCATTGGGAATTCTGGATGCTTAAATAGATTTTCCAACACGGGTCAGCCCTGTATCACTCCTCGTTTCAATGCAGGCGTGGTTTTTCCTACATCGTTTCCTCCCACCGCCCTAGTACATCCATGTCGGATATCCCCAAGTACTCCTCAGAAACGCTAACCACCCGTCGCCAAAACCTAAAACGGCGACGGCATACTCTTTTTTGGCAGCAGCTATGGCGCTACACAGCCATGGTGGGGCTGACGGTGGGCTGCGTTAGCCTAGCCACATCCAATCGCTGGCAGCTCAGCTCTCAAGAGCAAATCAACATCAGTGGCAATCGTTTGTTATCCAGTGAAGCGGTGCATGAACTGATCGACATCGACTATCCCCTGTCCCTCTTAAAACTGCATCCCCTAGACCTGGAAAACACACTGATGACCGAAGGCCCCATTGCCGATGCCATGGTGCGCCGGCGACTGTTGCCTCCGGGCTTAAACATTCGCATTCAGGAACGCACACCCGTTGCGATCGCTCTACCCAATACAGAAGCCGCCATTACGTCTTTAGATAATGATCCCAAAAGCTTTACCCAAATCGGTCTATTAGATGCCAATGGCTATTGGATGCCTTACAACAGCTTCACGCGACTGGGGGAGCAAGAACCTAAGCTAGAAGTACAGGGTATGCGTCCGGTCTATCAAAAAGATTGGCCACACATTTATCGCAGCTTACAAAAGACCCCCGTCCACATCTCCCGGCTAGACTGGCGGGATCCCACTAACTTAATCCTGTCCACGGAACTTGGCACCGTACACATGGGCCCCTATGGCCAAAACTTTGCTCAACAATTGGCCGCACTCGATAAAATGCGTAACTTAAACGCCAAGATGGATATTGAAGAAATAGCGTTTATTGATCTGAGGAACCCGGACAATCCGACCTTAGAAATTCTGCAAGCAACGACGACTCCAATTCCTTAAGTAGGCTGCTTGCGAACATCAATAGAAGATGGCTGAATGCATTCTGCCTCAATCATCTCCGGGGTTAGATATTGATATTTATCAAGGTTTTCTTTGATGTTTCATCCAGATAATTAGTTAGCTTTTTTTAAAAGCTTGTTCTTAACCGATCAAATTCTTGAATTAATCAGTAGGTTTAGTTGGTTTTTTAAGCAAGTTCCCGTATAGTTGACTAGAACATGCGCCAGCATATATTGAAATCATTCTTCAAACTCTCTGTGAAGGCCTTAGGGAGAGAGTTTCAGGCTGTATCTAATCAGTTTGAGAGTGAACCTTATTTGGCATTTACAGAGAGTTAGGCTGCCTGGTTTGTAATTGCTATATAGTTAGTTTTTACTTTTTGCAGCAGCCTGTGTGTTCTGTGACTAATTAGGTTAATAGCTCATTAGGTTAATAGCCCGCTGGTACGTCGTTTTACACTCGCCCTATGTCTAAATCATCCTCACATAATTCTCACGGAAACTCGGGCCTGGGTCTCAATATGTCTGATATAAGTAATAACCACCGTAATGAAACTGCATCCAGTAATGCAGCAATGGGGAGCGACATTGTGCCCGGCAGTATGGCGAGGATAAAGGTAATTGGTGTTGGCGGCGGCGGCTGTAATGCTGTTAATCGCATGATTGACAGTGGTGTGTCAGGCATTGAGTTTTGGTCCCTGAATACCGATGCCCAAGCGTTGATCAAAACTGGTAACTCAAACCATTTACAAATTGGCCAAAAGCTAACCCGTGGATTGGGTGCAGGTGGGAATCCTGCCATTGGGCAAAAAGCGGCAGAAGAGTCTCGGGATGAGATTTCCACCGCCATTGAAGGCGCAGATTTAGTATTTATTACGTCTGGCATGGGCGGCGGCACGGGCACCGGCGCAGCCCCCGTTGTTGCAGAAGCCGCCAAAGAAGCCGGTGCCCTAACGGTGGGTGTTGTTACGCGTCCGTTTACCTTCGAAGGCCGTCGTCGCACGTCCCAGGCCGAAGAAGGGATCATGGCCCTCCAGGAATGTGTCGATACGCTGATCATCATTCCTAATGACAAGCTGCTGTCGGTGATTTCAGAGCAAACCCCGGTTCAAGAAGCGTTCCGGTTTGCCGATGACATTTTGCGCCAAGGTGTTCAGGGTATTTCGGACATCATCACCATTTCTGGTTTGGTGAACGTAGACTTTGCTGACGTTCGCGCCGTGATGGCAGATGCGGGTTCGGCGCTGATGGGTATCGGTGTGGGCTCAGGCAAGTCCCGCGCGCGGGAAGCTGCGATCGCAGCGATTTCGTCACCCCTGCTGGAAACCTCCATCGATGGTGCCGCTGGTGCCGTATTGAATATCACAGGTGGCAATGACCTGACGTTGCATGAGGTGAATGCCGCGGCCGAGATCATTTACGAAGCGGTTGATCCCAATGCCAATATCATCTTTGGTGCGGTGATTGATGAGCGCATGCAGGGCGAGGTGCGCATCACGGTGATTGCCACTGGTTTCAACTCGGACTTTAATGCTGCGGCCAGTGCCCCACCCAGCACGTCTCGGATTTCGCCCCTGAAGCGACCCTCCTCCATTGGAAATACGGGACCTAGCGTTCCCCCGGCGGCTCCCCCCAGCGGTCAGCCAAATATTTCCCCAAACCTAGACATCCCCGATTTCCTACAGCGACGGCGACAGTCTCGCTAGGGTTATTGGTTCTATGGTTGCTCATACTCCACCCGTGGCATTGACCATCGCTGGGTCAGATAGTGGCGGCGGTGCTGGCATTCAGGCAGACTTGCGCACGTTTTCGTTTCATCGGGTGCATGGCACCAGTGCTTTAACCTGTGTCACCGCCCAAAATACCCAAGGTGTGACTCGGGTCGATGCCCTAGAACCAGCAGCCGTCGTGGCCCAAATAGAGGCCGTGGTCAACGATATTGGCATCCAGTCGCTAAAGACAGGCATGCTGCTAAATCAGCCCATCATTGAAGCAGTGGCGGATGCCTTAACCCAGGTAGCCAACACTCGCTGTGTAATTGACCCGGTGATGGTCTCCCGCACTGGGGCGCAGCTAATTGATGATGGTGCCATCGAAACATTGCGCCAACGGTTGATTCCCTTGGCGACCGTGCTCACCCCCAATCGGTATGAGGCAGAAATCCTCAGCGGGCAATCGATCCACACCCTAGATGATATGGAAACCGCCGCGCAGGCGATCCATGGCTTGGGTGCCCAGGCGGTGGTCGTCAAGGGTGGCGGCTTTGAAGGGCCGCTGCGGGGCATTGACCTGTGGTATGACGGCACTAACGTCACCAAGCTAGTGACTACCTGTGTTGAAACGAATGACACCCATGGCACCGGTTGCACATTATCAGCTGCGATCGCAGCCAACCTAGCCCTAGGCCAGTCCCCGTTGGACGCCACCCGCCGTGCCAAAGACTATGTCACCCATGCCCTGCACCACTCGCTGCGCATTGGCCAAGGACAAGGCCCCGTGGGCCACTTCTATCCAATTTTAGAATGAATAATAGCCCTTATTTTTCCTCAGGCTGGGGCCACACACTATCCCAATCGGGACAGACATCATAGTCCTCTGGGCCGGTCGGGTGTAGGGCACACACCAGCATTTCACCGCCATAGCTCTCACCATGGTAGTAGGAGCAACCCGCACATTTGGGATGGTTTTGTAGCCACGGAGTCAGGGTTTGATGGAGCGGTGCCATGGTTTGCTCGCACCACGTCACAGCCGCCCCTACCACAGGATCAATTTGCGCTTCGAAATCATCGAGGGCTTGGGAAATGGGCGGTGCCACATTTTCCATCACCTGGTCCGCCAGCTCATCTGCCAATTCATCGGCAGCGTCCAACATTGGGCTCACCACCGCCGCCGCCTGTTCAGCCAGCTCGTCAAGAAACTGCTCTGTTTGACCTAGGGTGGCATTTACAGCCGTTTCCAAATCCTGTTGAAATTGTTTTAGCCAGTCATCCATAGTTATGACCTGTGGGAGAAAGTAAGAAGCAAAGCCACCTGGGAGCACGTTCGCCCCAATGGCATAGCGTTAGGGCTGGTTAAACATTAAATTCATGGTCTTGTGCCTTGAAATCGTTGATTAACTCGCCTTTTCGAATTAAACCGTGAAGCAGTTGCTTCACAGCTCTTTAGTGATTATCTTCGTCTTTTAATCGCTGCAGTTCAGCCTGCAGATTTTCGATTTCCTGACGCAGCGCATCGGCAGCAGCTCGATCTTCGGGCTCGTCTTCCTCTTCGATAATTTCAATGGTGCGGGGAGCCGTATCTGCGGCGGGTTGTTGAGCCGTTGCGGGGGCTGCACTCTGGGCGCGAGCCACCATATCGTTGACCATTTTTTGGGCCTCTTCCGCCGTAATCTCACCGCGGTCTACCAGCTCGTCTACTAGTTTTTGTGCCTGCAGGCGTAGGTCGCTAAAGCCCCCCCCCGCTTTTTCAGACGCGTAGGATGCTAGACCCACCCCTAGATAAAATGCTTTTTGAACGAACTGGCCAAAGTCTGCCACGGCCTATGCTCCTCTAACGCTATTAATATCAATTGAATCGAATTAAACCCATAGAAGTTCCCTGGAAAG
Organism: Leptothoe kymatousa TAU-MAC 1615; assembly: GCF_018739865.1. Classification (GTDB taxonomy): domain Bacteria; phylum Cyanobacteriota; class Cyanobacteriia; order Phormidesmidales; family Phormidesmidaceae; genus Leptothoe; species Leptothoe kymatousa. The sequence continues at coordinate 124,778 of NZ_JADOER010000005.1, forward strand.
CAACTTCTATTACTATTACTTTCAGTTTTAACAAGCGATATTGACAGTGTGTAGCGGGGTAAACTGTCGGATTGCCGTACTTGATGGGGAATACGGTCAAAAAAGAGGGTCTGTAAAACCCTTGCTTTAACCCTAAAAATAGAGGAGACCCGGAGACTACGCCTATCTCAAGCATCCCGTATTGCTGCTACCTTCCGGTCCTGACAAGATTTGGGCGTTGCGATCGCATAGATCCGAGTCAGCCTTAATCATAGCATCGTTTATCACCATCAGCCCACTCCAAAATCCCTCCACAATCCCTAGGACGACTTTGGCACCTGACGAAAAAGTCCAATCAAATTTCGAAAAAAACTGGGACTTAACTCTTGAGTTTGCATCGCTTCTCGAGTCAGCAGAGGGTCAGCCACCTCTCCCTCCGAAACCATGGCAGGAATTTCCTGGGCTAGCCCCACAAAAATCAACCGAAACGCGATCCGCTGCACATCTTCAACCGCTAAGTCTAAACGAGTCGCAATTTCACCCAAGGTAATATTTTCATCAATCAAGCGCCATACCGCCCATTCAGCCTGGTTAATGCGCACGTGGGGCTGCCCCCGCACCAAACTCACCAACGCCGATTGAGCCTCGGGTAGCTGATCCGCAAAAGCAGACCAATTTTTCAACACCCGCAGCCCAGGCAAAATCACTTCAGTCGCAACAACGCTCAACCCCGTCATTTCCGACTTCGGCAGCGGGGCCGATGGGTCAAAAGCAAAATACCCATCGGGCAAACGAAACAGTTCGCACACCTGGCCCATTACCTGGGTGGCAAACAAAATTTCTAACTGTTTGGTCGTCAAAACCCCTTGAGCCCGTAAAAATCGCCCTAACGGCTCATCCGGTGGACACCGGCGAAACAGCCGCCCGGTCATGGTGCTATTGAGATATCGTCGCTTAATAATCAAGTTGGCAAGACACCGGCTATCCAAGCGCTTAGTCACCGCCACAATGCGGCCCCGATGTAGCCAAATAAAGTAGTACTGCTCAGACACCTGAGCAGCATGATCAAGCCCCTGAATCGACAGCAAACCAGTCTTCTTCCCATCCTGAAGAAGCTGACAAAGTTCAGGTAGTGACAAGTCCGAAAAATAACCGTTTAAGGACATACGGCACAGTAACGGCAAAAAGCTGGCGCTATTCTAACAGCATATATCAACTGCAATTGTTCTCATTCAGGTGCCCACCCATCATGGCCTAAAACATTGCAAATGGCAGCATTGCCAACGGCTCAACCCATCCACTGAGAAGGCATCGGATTAATTAGCATGGCAGATTAATTGCCACCCATGGGTGAAGGAATAATAACGATCTGCCCCCATAGCCAGGATGTCATTAATAACACCTGCCCGAGGCACCAATAACGACGACTAACTTAATAACCCCTGCAAGTGCTTTACAGCACGTTTCACTTCCAAATTTAAAACCCCCTGCTTCGCCGCAGGAGACGCCAATACTAACAAAATGGCATCTTCACCACAGATAGCCAGCGTGCAATAGCCTTGTTCACCATCTAGAGCAATTTTACTAATGCGACCTCGCACAAGTTCTAGCCCAATGCGCTCACCTAACGACAGCAGGGCAGCCGTCATCGCCGCAACCTGGTCTTCATCCATATAATTCGGCAGCATCGACACCAGAGGTAGCCCATCCAACGTCACCAGAGCAGCCCCCTCTACATCATTGGTGCCACTCACAAACCGATGCAGCACCGCTTGAATTTTTGCCGTATCAATGGCCATTAATTTGCGCCTTTGGAGTCGAAAATGAGTCGATTTAGTCGATTTACAGACTATTTCTGATGTCGATATTGGGCGGATAAAATCATACCTAGAATCAGAAACGTCCTATCACTATCCTCAGAGATTCCAATATATTTCAATCGATTAGTCAGCAGGTATAGCAAACGTCCCCATGGCTCAGAAACGTTTTGTGCATTTCCCATGGGCCGAATAGCCTATGCTCACACTTATCCCTACAACCTTATTAGGCTTGTCGACTGGGACATCCCCTAGGTTCCGCAGCAAACACCACCGAGGCGATACGTCTTGCCACATCAACTAAATAATCAACTAAAATTTAGCGCTGGTTAAAAATTAAAAGCTCAGCCCATGGTTCAGCAACACCAAACCTGAACGGCTAATGGCACAGAAGCCCCAACTACTGCATACGATCAATCGTTCTATATTGAATAGCTTCAGCAATATGGACGGCATCTAAATTCTCCACCGCTGCCAAATCTGCAATGGTACGCGCCACCTTCAAAATCCGATCCGTTGCCCGAGCCGATAACCCCAGCTTACGGACCGCCGTCTCCAGTAACGTCCGCGACGGATCGTCCAACTGGCACCACTGACGCAGATGGCGGCTTTCTAAATCTGCATTGCACTGTAGCTTCGGTTCATTGGTAAAGCGAGTTTGGGCCCTCTGCCGAGCAGATTCGACCCGCTGCCGCACCTGCTCCGAGGGTTCTCCAGGATTGTGTTCAGTGATTTCTTGTGGCTTCAATCGACTCACCACCACCTGCAGGTCAATGCGGTCCATCAGCGGACCAGATAGCTTTGCCCAATACATTTCGCGGGCCCTAGGGGTGCAGGTACAAGGCTGCACCGAATCGCCAAAGAAACCACAGGGGCAAGGGTTGGTACTGGCCACTAAAGTAAATTGAGCCGGAAATTCGACACTCTGACGTGTTCTGGCGATACTAACGTAGCCATCTTCTAAAGGCTGTCTCAAAAATTCCAGCACTTTACGGTTAAATTCCGTCAGCTCATCCAAATAATTCCCCCCTATGTAGACTCATGAGTATTTATACTCGATGATGATTTTGTGTAGTCTGTAGTTCAGTGCGCCAGCTAACCCTTCTGCTCTGGGAATGAACACTCAACGGTGGACCGTCAGGAGCAGGTACTGGTGGAGGTGTAATCGCTTCTTCAGCTTCGATGTAGATAATGGTGCCGTCTTCGAGCTGGATGGGGGCTAATTGGGCCATGGGTTGCAATCTTAAAAATTACCTATGCGGGTACTGCTATATGAGCAGCCAGATACTATGCTGTCACTAAAATCAGCCATGAGTCGCCATCTATGAGTCGCGATGCCCTGATCGTCGGAATCAATAGCTATCAATATTTGAGTCCTTTGAAAGCTCCAGCTAAAGATGCTGAAGCGATCTCACAACGTCTGGAGCAGGATGGGGACTTTAAGGTTTGGCGATTCCCAGAACAGATTGACCAAGCCAATAGAAATAAGCCAATAGTGTCATCGACACATCAGGTGCCTCAGTCTCAACTGAAGCAGGCTTTAAAGCAACTTTTCTTGCCAGACAGTAAACAGGCCCCAGAGACCGCACTATTCTACTTTTCGGGCCATGGCATTCCAGATGAAGAGGGCGAAGACGGTTACGACAAAGGATATTTGGCTACTAGTGACACGCACCCAAGTAATCCCAGCTCAGGCATATCTCTGGGATGGTTGCATTGGTTACTATCGAAGAGCAAAATCAAGCAGCAAGTCATCTGGCTTGACTGCTGCCATAGTGGTTTTCTGATCGTAAATGTTGGAGCGGCTAACCCAGGTAATAGTGAAAGCCGCGATAGATGTTTTATTGCGTCATCTCGTGACTTTGAAAGTTCATGGGAAGATCTGAATAGTCAGTACAGTGTGCTAACCAAAGCATTGCTAGAGGGTCTGGAACCATCCCGATTACCAGGACGTTGGATTGATACTTTTGCTTTAGTGGACTACGTTAATCAAGCGCTTAAGGATGAATTGCAAACGCCAGTCTGTACCAATTCTGGTGAGGCAATTAAATTAACCCGGCCTTGGAAAATTGATGACCAGGCAATAAAGCCGCCACCAGCAGATACTGGTATCTGTCCTTATAAAGGTTTATCCTACTTTGACTGCAATGATGAGGACTACAAGTACTTTTATGGTCGTGAAACTTTAAGCAAGACCCTAATTGATAAGGTTCTACACGATAATTTTCTTGTCCTTGTAGGGGCATCTGGTAGTGGCAAGTCATCTGTGCTGCGTGCGGGCCTATTACAACACATTAAAGATAAAGGTGATATTGAGATTCGGATTTTGGTGCCGGGAGAGCACCCCTTACAGAGTTTGGCAGATGCCTTTGTAGATAAGAATCTAGATCCAGTGAATCGAGCTGATCAACAGGCTAAGGCTGAACTTAGAATTTGCGAGGGGGCAACAGGTCTTCAGCGTTTAGTGCAAAATTCTGATGCTCGACGAGTAGTTTTGGCTGTTGATCAGTTTGAGGAGACATTCACACTTTGCCAAGACAAAGCTGAAAGGAAAGATTTTTTTGATACTCTATTGGGTGCATTGGAGGCAGTTTCATCACGTTTATGTCTTATTTTCGCGATTCGCTCAGACCTCTTAGGACAATGCTTTGAAGAAGATTATAAGCATTTAGCTGAGAAGGTAAAACAACATCTTGAGCTCATTATGCCAATGACTCAAGATGAACTCACTCAGTCTATCTTAAAGCCAGCAAAACAAGTAGATGTTGGTTTTGAGCCTGGGCTTCCTGAGTTGCTTTTACGAGATGTGCAACAGTCCTTATCTGAGTTGCCGCTGCTCCAATACACTTTAAAAGAACTGTGGAACTGGCAAAAGTGTAGTCAGCTCAACATCTCTACCTACATGAAGATTGGGGGGGTTTCTGGCGCACTTAAGCGGCGTGCTGACAAAATTTATGACGCATTTACACCAGAGCAACAGCGTATCGCAAAGTATATCTTTCTGAGTTTGATATATGTGGGAGAAGATTTTGAACCTACTCGTCGTCGCATTACTCAGTATAATTTAGTGTCTAATCAATACCCCAATACCCTGGTAGTTGAAGTGTTGACAGTGCTAGTGGATGAGAATCTTTTGGTAACAGATAATCAACAAGTATTAGAAATAGGAAATTATTCAAACGCTACTGTAGACATAGTCCACGAGACGCTTATTCGGAATTGGCCTAAGTTACAAGAATGGTTAGATGAAAATAAGCATTGTGTAATAGAAAAGCAAAAAATTGAATCTGCCACAAAAGATTGGTATGTGCACAAAAAAAACAAAGATTATTTGCTGCAAGGGCATCGATTACTATACGCTAAAAAGTATCTCAAAGAATATAACAAGCAAGTTCCATTGACTACTTTAGAAGTAGAGTTTGTCAAAAAGAGCTTAAAATCGCGCAGCTCTAAATTCATAGGTTTAGCAAGTGCTTTTGCATTTTTAACGGGGGGACTACTTTTAGTCTTATTACTCTTAGAGCCAAGCTTAAGGCAAAGTAAGATAAGACAAGCTTATGAAACGTTAAAGGCAGAACAAGGGGGAAGTTTTGAGCGACAATCTTTTATTTATTTAACTAGTGGTTGTTCTCAGCTAAATCACTTTAAATGGGCTCCAAAATTTACTTCCAATTTCCTTAAATTAGTCTTTGGAAATTGTGAAAAACTACATGATGTTTCTCTGACAAATGCAAGTCTTTATAGACTGCATATTGTGAATGTAGACTTACAAGGTGCTCATCTGAATGCTGCAAATTTAAATTCAACAACACTTGAGAACTCTGATCTAGAATATTCGAAGAATATGGCTGAAATAAATTTCTCAGAGTCAGATATGAGGTCTGTTAGTCTGATTCATTCAAATCTACGAGGGGCAGATTTTGGAAACTCAGATTTGCGTTCTGTACGCTTTCGCGATGCAAATTTGAATAAGTCAATATTTTATTCAGCATTTTTAAAGAATGTCAGTTTTCGTGATGCCAACCTAGAAAATGCTACTTTCAGTAAAGCATTTCTTGAAAAAGTTGATTTACGAGACACTATTCTAAACTCAACTGATTTTCGGAACTCGACAATTCTAAATTCAGATCTACATGGCTCAATAGGTCTAAGTGACGAACAACTTTCCACTACCTATATCTGTAATTCAAAATTACCTACTAATATATCAATTGATCCGAACAGAGACTGCGAAAAGATTAATAGGGAATAACTGTTGTGACAAAATGAATTTATAACGGGGACATCTTCCATGAAAATAAGCTTAATTACTACATTCTTTAGCACGTTAGTAACATCTCTGATTTTGAATGTAACGCTTGAAAAGCCAGCGTATTCTCAATTTAAACTATGCAATAAGACTTCTGAAACCATTTGGGCTGCAGTAGCTTATGACAAGGCAGCTTACAAACAACACTTTGAAAAACCTAGAAAACGCGATCGAGATAATACGAAAATTGGTGGTTCTTATACCCATGCTGCTGAGGGATGGTGGAAGATGTATCCAGGCGAGTGTGCGGTTCCTTTAGAAACATTAGAGCCATTACAGAATATTTGGTATTACGCCAACAGTGAGACTGGAAGAGAGTGGAAGGGATCCCCGAATGAAGCCTGGAACAATTTACACCTGGATTATTCTTGGAAAGAAGAAGAGTTTGGTTGGGATGATGCTAGAAACTTTTCGATTCCGATAGAAGAGTATATTAAAAATATTTATAAAGAAAGAACTGGGATATCGACACCCTTAAGACTTAGGGACGTTGAAATAACTCGTCATTGGTTTAGTTCGCTTTACGGAGCGCCTTTTTCGGGTGAACCTAGTATAGACAATACAGAATGGTTGGGTCCATGGCCTTGGTGCGTTTCAGACAACGGCTTTGATTTCTCTCAGCGGGAGCCGTTACGGTTGAATTCTAATAGTCGTAGGTTTTATGATTCGCGAGATAGAATTCATGTAAGTGTAAATAATTTAATTCTTGAAAAGTGGGGACATCTATCTAATAGGTTCAGATTAAGGCACGAGTTGATAACCTGGTTGGCATGTGGAGGACAAGTCTCAGATTCTTTGGGAGGTTATTTGTCTGGCGATCACGAACTTGAAGATTTGTACTTTAGGACTTTTAAACACAAAGATGTGTCTGGTACTGACTATAAAGGAATTAACCTGATTGACTGACAAAAGTTCAGTCCGGCTCAAAGTACGTGGTGAAGACTTGAAACTTCAATCGGGAAGAGCGTTTCTCATGTTGCCTTCGAGACGCCATAGCTGGATGAGGGTCTTTGTTGGAGAGGAAGAAAACGTGCATGATCAGCTGCCATCCATCCAGCAGAGCAGTCCGAATCCAGTCGAGGCCAATGCGAAAATAGCTGTTGCCACGAAACCAGTGGGTATCAACCCATCGACGTTTGCCTTGCTCGACGACAGCCACGCCTTGTGCGGTGACATAAAGTGTCGCTAGCGCCAGAATGAAGCACAGCCTGGAGAGGTCACAGACTGAGCGAATCTCAGAGTTCTGTAGGTTCCAGCCACTGGACTGCTCGTCCTTGAAAAGTTCTTCAATATCGAAGCGCAGACCGTATTCTCGAAACGTTTGTAGCGTGGTGGGCTCGTCGCTGACAACGACCCAGAGATCACCATTGAGATTGTTACGCTCAAAGATGACATGAACCGGGCCATACCACTGCCGCTTATGGAGTTTGACGTTGTGGAAGCAGCGGACTTCACCCCGAGCCAGGTGCACCGTATTGGGTCTCCACCCACACCCACACTCCCAACGCCCCTTCACTGGCTGCTCCATCGTCACCTCACGCTCAGGGCATCGGCCAGTGAACAGCGGATGCCAGTCAAGTAGGGCTGCTGCTGATCTGGGGGTGGACATAGAAGTACAGTGCAGATTTTTACATTAATTTGTATCCTGGCTTTCTTTTGAAATAGGGAATTAATCTAAAATGAACGTGGTTTAAAAAATATTCTACCTCTCAGATAATGCTTAGAAAGCTTTATTTGCAAGGTTTTCCAAGCATTCCTAGATTAAACGCCTAGAGTCTTTAACTATGACAAAACTCTCATTAACCCCTCATTAGCGCGCCAAAATGTGATTTGATAGATATTGGAATCATCTAACCACTCCACAGATGACTCCATGAAAAGCATTCTCCTAGCCGCAATACTCTGCACGACAGCCATCACGTTGGCTGCGATTTTCCTAGACTACGCCGGAGCAATTGACATGCGTTTCGGTGGTGAGGGGCTTCAGATCAAGATTGAGTCAGGTGATAAGCATTTGCCCCAGACAGGCGATGTTTCTGACGGCACTTTATAGACATGTCTATAGTGTGAAACGGTTGACTGAAAAGCTTTAAAAACCCAATAGCTGTATGTCTGACTTTAAAGAACCAAAGGTAAAGATTAGCCCTAAACGACCATCGTCGTATTGACGCCTAAGGCATTGGGTGCGAGCTTATGAGAACTGAAACGTTATATTTTTCCACTAGCCCACCCTGAAATTAAAAGCTAAAATTTAAGTACATATGATCTATAAAATATGTGCCCATAGTTTATTCATTAAGCGGAGGGCTTATGTTTTCTGTAATTGATATCGCTTGCTATTTTCTTTGTCTACCAGATGAAAATGCTGGTGATTTAATTTCTAACCTCAAGCTACAGAAGCTACTCTATTACGCCCAAGGTTTCCATCTTGCGCTCTATACCAGCAAGCTATTCCAAGAAGATATCAGGGCATGGGAGCATGGTCCTGTGGTGCCAGATGCTTATCATGAATTTAAAGAATTTGGTTCTAGTGCAATTCCAGCACCAGAAGTAATGGATTTCGGTATTTTTGACCCAGAGACAGAAGAGCTACTGGATGAAGTTTATGCAGTGTATGGTCAATTTTCGGCCTGGAAGCTGCGAAACATGACCCATGAAGAGTCCCCATGGAAGGATACTTCTATTAATGAGGTCATCTCTCCCAAAAAAATGCGGGACTATTTTAAGACACAGCTTGCTTCTGAGTAATGGCTAGAAATAGACAAAGAAAACTTGCGGGAAAGCAAGGCTCAAGTAGCGCACGGTTGAAAACTCCTTCGCAAAAAAGAGACATCTCGCCAGAACAGCAACCTCCAATTTTTTCTTTGGAATACCTGCAGAAGGACTATTGTGTAACAGTCTGTCAGGTACAAGATCAGGCTAAATTTGCTATTCGCCTTAGAAAGCTAAGTGAAATGACGTGGAAGGAAATTAAATCTGCTCCCCGTCATGGGCTAGGTCATGAAAAAATCAGTCGAAATTCCATTCAAGAGTCAATCCCCAGTCATATTACTGATGATGTCACTTTTTTAGCATTCCGCTTTTCTGGAATGAAGCCTATGGTCGGATACCGAAGCGGCAGAATTTTCTATGTTATTTGGCTGGATAAAGATTTCACGCTTTATGATCACGGCAGTTAAAACCCAGCCAGCCCACACAGCTGCCAGGGCCTTTGCACAGCTAACGCGCCTCCGCCTTCTCAATCTTGATAGTCGTCCCTGGCCTTAGCTGAATATCTACCAAGCCTCCTTGCCAAAGCACAGCAAGCCCAAGCAAAGTTACCCCCAAAACGAGGGTGGGGATTATGATATTGACTGAGTGTAATTTCATGGTTTCGACTCCATTGAATGCACGAACCGAGGCCGCCTGTACCAGAGGTGGCCTTTTGGTTTATTTGATTTCAGATGACTCTAATGTTGTGGACTGTCTCAATCGCCCATTCCGACTATGCCCAGTCTCTGAAAAAATTGCTGTAACTTTGCATATATCCGTACAAAAATTAAAAGCTCTCCGATATCTCTGGGCACCCTAAACCCAGCCACAGGAGCGCCCATGACCACCCCCGAAGGACTGACCGAGGCTGAGTATCAGGAAATCGTGGCTGACGCTGCTGCGAGTGCGGCGGACGCTAGCAGGGAAAGCCTGATTGGTATAGGTGGGTTGGCTCTAGTCCTGGTAGTGACTGTGGTGGCTCTGCGGGTAAAGCGGCAGGTGGGTTAGCCGATCTGGCCCTGGACGGTTGCTGAGCGGGTTAGGCGGAATTTGTATAGTCGGAAGTATCGGCGGTGACTGCTGTACCCCTGGAGCTGTTGAAGTGTTATCGAGCAAAATATCTAAGATGTAAATCTAGTTTTATTTCAGCTCATAGGTTAAATTTGCAACGATATTCAGCAATAAGCTTGATTCAATTGTCAGCAATATGCCTAAACCTTTCGCTCAAATCATTGGCCATCCAATTTTCCGCTACCTATTGATTTCAGGGCTCTCACTTTTAGCCACTGGATGTATTAGAGGCCAAAGCGACAATCCGAATGAAATACTCGACGGGACACTCAGACTACTATTATTAGGCTCTTTTGGGTTTGCCTGTTTCTGTGCTCTAATAGCAATCTTTAACAGTCAGTATGACGGAACTGCGATGATTTGTGCAGCAGCAGCTGCAGGGTTATGTATTATTTTCCTCTTAGTTGCTTAGTTAAAGGGTGTGTTTCTTTTGTAAAGACAAAATTTATTAACCCCCTAGGCCCGTTCTTGAGTAAAAGCCTCTGGCTGCCTTCTACTCACTAGCAGCCTGCATCAGAACCTGAGCAACCACTTCAAGCTTGACTTCAACCCCCATTTCCTTAAGTCGAACCAGGCTATCAACGACCTCTTTTAGCCTTTGGGTTCTCAGCTCATACATAGCCTGCTGGTGTTCAGCGATAGCCTTATCTCGCTCATCAATGAGCTTTTGCCGTTCCAGTTGTAGAGACCCTAGTTGAGCAAGCGCCTTAGCTTTAATCTCAGCTGCTTTAGCTGATTCCTGCTCACCTCTACCTTGAACATAATTGGTAGCTCCGGTAAGGCCGCAATCAAAAAGCTCTTCGATGGATTCCCTAAGCTTGTCTAGTAAGTCTGGAGGGCTGCCAGGTAGCTGGCGCATTCTAATGCGATAGCGCTCTTCGTTCATGGCTAAACCCCCGCTAGCTCACGAACAGCGACTAGGGTTTCCCAGTCGTCGATTTCGAGGCCGTTACCACCACAGGCTATGTGATAAGCATTTAGGGCTTTACATAGTGTTGCTAGTTCAGCTGAAACTTCTTCAGTTGAGACGTTTTCTGAAATCTCTGTGGTGAGCAATACTTCTTTCTGTTGCTCTTTTTCTCTTACAGAGTTGAGCCGGGCATACTTATCGAGTCTCGCAAATGCCTTTGACCAACTTGCATAAACCTCGTCAAATCGTCTTTCTAGAGAAGCTATTTTAAGATTTTTTAACCTTGAAATAGCTTCTTCTCGAAATGCCTCTTTTGAGACTTTATCTTCGTCAGAAGTCGGCTCAACCATAGATCAATATCGGTAACTTTCCCAAGTATGCCATACACTACTTTATGAGTATGTCCACAAAGTAAAGGCTATATTTAGAAAAAGCTTTGCCAGTTTAGCTTAAAAAATAAATGGTGGTTGTGCGGGTGGGGAAGCAGGTGGGAGGAGCAGAGTGATTTATATCATCAATTACCTCATGAACCTTGCTTTTCAATTTTTGCTTGAGCCTCCCTTTTAGGAGCAACCTTGATAGACTTATTTTTCATCTCAGACTGAAGGTAGTTTCGTAGTACTTGCTTTTGAAGAAATTTCGCTTCTTCTAAGCTAATGACTCGCTTTCGCAACGATTCATCAATGGAATCGTACTTTTTTTGCAGATGAAAATCGAGTTCTTTTTGTCTACTAAATGGCCGAAAGTTAGCAATAAAAACGCACAGGCAGACCCAACCAGCGGCAGAGAAAGAGGAAAAATCCAACCCTGTATGCTCCAATATTAAAGGCGAAAAAACTGGTACAACACTGGTAAGCGCAACCCCTAAAATAACTGCCTGTGAAGTTCGGCGTGGGCTACTAGCCATCAAACCTTCTATTATTTGAAGCGTTTTAGCTGTGAGCGTATCCATTACGCAAGCTCCCCAGCTATGCCGCTATCAGTAACTGTTTGGCTTTCTGTTTCAGTTTTTACTTCTGGAAATACCTCCATATCATCGCCGCCTGAAGGAGGCCCTTGGGCGTCATCGAATGACTGGACAAACTCAATCAACTGCCTTCCTTCATTCAGGTTGTTACCAAAATAACCAGCCTTTATTCTGTAGCGTATCAATGCATAGCGAGCGATCATTAATATTGGAAAAGCCAATATGAGTATTACGATATTGAGGCCCTCCGAAAGCCCAAACTCAGCAAATGTCGAAATGAATAAAAAGGAGGCTATTGCGATTACTGCGATTGCAATGTGTCCAGCAAGATTTCTCCCTTGCTCCTCTAGAAATAAATCTACAACTAATGCGTCATTATCATTACTTATCGGATCCGAGAAGTCTCGCTCGTTCAGTTCAGGCTGAGGCAATATCGCCTTGTCATAAACCTTTTTAGTTCTCTGAAAAACTTGAGTGCGCAGCCACAAAAATGTGTGCTTTATTGGCGCTGAACCTCTTGTTCGCTTCAGAGACTGACTCAAATCCCGCTTGTAGTCACATAAAATGCATGCAACATGCTCTTTATCAGTAATGACCAGCCCTTGCTTGCCGCAAGATGGGCAAGCAGGCATACCGTAGGACAAAGAAGGCTTTTTCGATGTAGGCGATTGTTCCATGCCTAATTGATGGGTCTATTCACATTTTGAGTATATGGTAGCCATTTTATAGACATGTCTACAAGCTAAAGCCTAAGTATGCATGGTATTTTAAGCATCCAGCTCAAGATAAGGCCGCATTATGGCCACCCGCCGCTGCAATTTCCAAAGCTCGCCGTGCCTGGGCCTGACCTTTGACATCTTTTAAGTCCACCGCATGGGGCTGGGCACTGGCAAGGGACTGGCGACCATCAATTGTCAGCGGCTGCCGCTCACCAGGATTATTTAGAAATTCCACCACATCGGTAATATTTTCAAAACCATAGACCGATAGGTTGGGCACTACAGCAGCTTCTTGAGCGTTATCCTTAGGCACAATCAATCCTTCAATGCCTAACTGCTGGGCGGCGGCGGCCATGGCCATGACTCCTGCCACAGGTCTCAGACTACCGTCGAGGGATAATTCACCTAGGAGTAAGTACTTATCCAAGCACTCCTGACTGACTAAATCAGAGGCAGCCAAAATACCAATGGCAATGGGTAAATCGTAAATGGGACCTTCCTTGCGCACATCAGCCGGTGTGAGGTTGACCACCACCTTGCGCATCGGAAACGGAAATCCGGCATTTTTCAGCGCTGCTTTTACCCGTTCTCGCGATTCTTGTACCGCAGCATCAGGCAGACCAACGACTACAACACTCGGCAAGCCGCCGGAGAGATCTACCTCCACGCCCACCTTTAAAGCATCAATACCGATTAAGGATGCACTCCAGATTCTTGCCAGCATGGTGGACTCCTAGATGTGCCTGTAGAATGCCCATCAGCACAGAATAGAGGCACGCTCTATCAGAAAAAAATCACCGGAGAGACCCATTTTGACGCCATCAATGGCGATATTCACCCTGGAATTACCGATCCTCGGGATAATTGTCTTTGGCATATCCAGATAGTGCCCCAGCCTCGCAGCCGCTGCTCTTTAAATCCGCAGCGGCTGCAAACCAAGCGACCGAATAAAGTAGAGCCATGGGCCTAAGCATTGAAGGATAAGTCACATCATTCAGATTGCTAATATGGTATTTCCTTAGTAGATAAACCATCGAACACGGAGCCCTGAATGCGCATCGGTCGATGTGATGGTTGACAGCAATATCACTTAAAATCCCTACTATAAAAGCCTTATGTTGACGACCACAAACTCCTCGGAAGTGGCTATCACCATACGTGATAAGCAAATTGCAGAGGAGCACATCAAGGATGTGGAACTGCTATTAGAAAATATGTTTAAGCGGGAAGAAGCCACGCTGAAACTGGTGGTTGACCGACTTTATGACATTGGTTCTAATAATTTGATTAACCAGCGGGTCAAGCCACACCGCCTCAATCGTTTAATGAAATGGATTGCCCGATTAACGAAGCCGATGTTTCATCACATGGCAGTGCGCTGGTCTAAAAAAAATTGCCCTAAACTCATTACCGATTGGCTCTATAGCCAGGTGCAATTCCCGCAGTCACCAATGGGAAATTCGGAATTTTGAATTCGAAAGCTATACCAATAAAGCGTTCTGCAGCTATAAGCCCTAAATGATTACAAGGCGAAACCAAGCCAGGCAGGTGATTAATTCGGCTTTCCGACCTCCTAACTCCGCATTTTATACTCACAATTCATAGAAATTCTTAGCGTCTTCACCACACCATACCCCCTACAATTCATAGCGTTGTCACCATCAACGCCCCATGAGTGAAGACACCATTTTTGGCAAAATCATCCGTAAGGAAATTCCAGCGGAAATCGTCTATGAAGACGATTTCTGTTTAGCCTTTCGGGATATTAGCGCTCAAGCACCCACCCATATCTTGGTAATTCCCAAAAAGCCCATACCGAGGCTGGCTGACACAGTGCCTGAGGACAAGGAATTGCTGGGACATATGTTGCTAACTGTAAACAAAATCGCCCAAGACGAAGGGCTCAAAAATGGGTATCGAGTGGTCATCAACACGGACCAAGATGGCGGTCAAACCGTCTTCCACCTTCACATGCACCTGCTTGGTGGACGCTCCATGGCTTGGCCACCAGGCTAGTGAGCAATCACTCATACAACAATGCGAAATGTTTCAATGTGGCAACTTTCGTATCTTGCCCCTACAAATCACTAAGCATATTTACTAATCTTATAAGCGAGTCTCTAGTTACTTATTCGCAGACGGGTTAGCTATTTAGTTAACTTGCATGCCTTCACAGTAGAGCCTCTTTATACCTTTTCATTCATCACTATGACTTCTACTTTGCAATCCCGTGGCAAGGCAAGCCTGTGGGACCGCTATTGTGAGTGGGTCACTAGTACTGACAACCGCATTTATGTTGGTTGGTTCGGTACTCTAATGATCCCTACATTGGTGGCTGCCACTGCATGCTTCGTCATCGCATTCATCGCTGCTCCTCCCGTTGATATCGATGGTATCCGTGAGCCTGTTGCTGGGTCTTTACTACTTGGCAACAACATCATCTCCGGTGCTGTTATCCCTTCCTCTAACGCTATTGGCCTTCACTTCTACCCCATCTGGGAAGCTGCTTCCCTAGATGAGTGGTTGTATAACGGTGGCCCTTACCAGTTGGTAATTTTCCACTTCCTCATTGGCTGCTTTGCCTATATGGGTCGTCAGTGGGAACTTTCCTACCGTTTGGGTATGCGTCCTTGGATCTGTGTTGCTTACTCCGCTCCTTTGGCGTCTGCAACTGCAGTATTCTTGATCTACCCCATCGGTCAGGGTTCTTTCTCTGATGGTATGCCCTTGGGTATTTCCGGTACGTTCAACTTCATGCTTGTATTCCAAGCTGAGCACAATATCCTGATGCATCCTTTCCACATGCTTGGTGTGGCAGGTGTATTCGGTGGTTCTTTGTTCTCCGCTATGCACGGTTCTCTGGTAACTTCCTCCTTGGTTCGCGAGACCACTGAGGTTGAGTCCCAGAACTATGGTTACAAGTTTGGTCAGGAAGAAGAGACTTACAACATTGTTGCCGCTCACGGTTACTTTGGCCGTTTGATCTTCCAGTACGCTTCCTTTAACAACAGCCGTTCCTTGCACTTCTTCTTGGGTGCTTGGCCCGTTGTTTGTATTTGGTTCACCGCACTGGGCATCAGCACCATGGCGTTCAACTTGAATGGTTTCAACTTTAACCAGTCTATTTTGGACTCCCAGGGTCGTGTAGTAAGTACTTGGGCTGACGTGATTAACCGCGCCAACCTAGGTATGGAAGTCATGCACGAGCGTAATGCTCACAACTTCCCCCTCGACCTAGCGTCCGGTGCTGAAACGCCTGTTGCTCTGACTGCTCCTGCAATCAATGGCTAAGCGCTTTCGGTAACGGCTAAGTTGTAAAGGCTTAGTTTGAAAAAGGGGCTCCTCGTTTGAGGAGCCCCTTTTTTCGTGTGTCTTGATCCTTGATTTGTCGTAATTCATTCAGCATCACGACCACTGCAACTAGATGTCTGTCTAGCTAGAGTAAGACTAATCAAAACTATAAATCTTGATTGTTGCTTGATATATAAGCAGCTTTCTTGAATGCACTGAGAATCAAGAAGTGGTCGTATTCTTGTCCTTTTTAGAAGTGTTTATGCAAAGCGTATATCAGAAGCTAATGACTAGATATGGCTTTGAGATGGGATGACAAATTAATTTTCAAGAAAGTTTATAAGGTACTCAAGGGGACATCCCAAAAAAGTTCTGAGGCCCTAAACTTTTTAGGATTGTTGGGCAATATCGGCATTGTTATTGGTGTGGTTACTTACTTTAGCTTGGAGCCACAGCGTCGATATGAAGTCAGTATTGATGCATGGCAAACGATCAGTAATGCTCACGAACAAGCAGGAGATGGAGGTCGGAAACAAGCCGTAGAGTTTTTGAACGCTTCCCCCGGTTCACATTGGCGCCGCCGCTCTATATGTTTGTGGATATGTACTTGGCCTAGTGAACCCCTGGATAGCCAAGATTTTAGTAAGGTTCACTTTGAAAAAGTTGAATTACCAGAAGCTTCACTCAGTCAAACCATATTTACAGAAGCGAATCTCAAACGTGCCAATCTGCAAGGGGCTACCTTAAAGAATGCTCAGCTTGAGATGGCAAACCTTCAGTCTGCTAATTTGACAAACGCAAATCTCACAAATGCAATACTGACAGATACAAATTTAAAGCATGCTTGGATGGATGGAGCCTTGCTTGGAGGAGCAAACTTACAGGATGCTTTCCTAGAGGATGTCAGTCTCACCAATGCTTTTCTAGAAGAAGCAAACTTAACAGATGTAGATCTAGACCTTTCTGAGTTAGCAAGTGCTGACTTAGATTATGCCAATTTAGAGGGAGCTAGCTTAGAGAAGACTAATTTAGAGACTGCAAGCCTATCAAATGTTAATTTTGCGGACGCTAATTTCAGGCAAGCTAACTTACAAAATGCTGATCTTAGGACTGCTAACTTAGTCAATGCTGATTTATGGGAGACAAACTTAAAGGGAGCCAATTTATTGCACGCTAATCTACAAGATGCAGTTTTTTCTGGTGTTGATCTTGAAAGTACCAAAGGTTTAAAGCAGTCGCAGTTGAGTCAGGCTAAAATTTGTCGGGTTAAATTGCCTGCTCACATATCTCTTAATCCAGATCGTGATTGTCAGGAAATAGCTCTCAAAGGCAGGCTACATTAAATTTCTCGATGCAGGAATAATTTAAGTGAGCAGTAGCCTTTGAACAGCCCATCACCGAAGTTAGACATTGAGCACTGTTGGGCAACCAAGCATTACTCCTCGATTCTCTCTAATTGCCAGAATTTTTCTGGGTCGGACTCGCTGCTAATGCAGGAAACTGTCCAGTTACGCCAGGTCCAGTCATCACCGCGTTTGGCTAGTTCAGCCGCCGACACTCCGGTGAGCACCACCAGCTCAGATGTAGTAATCAAATAGCCCTGTTTAGCTAGCTCATCCGCTGTTTGTAGCAGGGTGAGCATATTACTAACGCGGTTAATGCGGGTATCGGACATATCGCTGAGGGTAGTGTCAATTTTGGGTAGGGGAATTTCTGTTTGTTGAGGAGATTTTTTCTCTGGGGTAGCTTTAGGGGCAACTTTGGCCTTGGCCTTAGTGGACGGAGCTTTACTACTGCCATCAATGGATTGGTTTAGGCTGGTGGCACGCTGGTGTGAAAAGGACCGGGCAATGGTGTCGCAGCGTTCGTTGCCCACATTGCCCGCGTGACCTTTGACGTATTTCCAATCGATATCGACGCTTTGGTCGGCTTTGAGGCTTTGGGTCAGGTCATCCAAAGTGAGCCACAGGTCTTTGTTGAGGACGGCTTTGCCGGCGGCGGTTTTCCAGCCTTTGCGTTTCCAGCCCCGCATCCATTGGGTGATGCCCTGGATTAAATACTTGCTATCGGTGTTGAGTTCGATGTCGGCGGCGTAGTCGTGCTGCTGGAGAAATTCTAGGGCCGCGATCGCAGCCTGCATTTCCATCCGATTATTGGTCGTCCCCGGCTCATAGCCCCCCAGCTCGTGCACTGAACCATTCTCAAAATAAATGACCGTACCCCAGCCACCTGGACCTGGGTTGCCTGAACAGGCACCATCCGTATATATCGCCTTAATATCAGGCAAATCAGCCATAGAAATTTAGTGTAAAAACAAAAACCCTACGCATCATAGCGACGATTTCAACCGTTGATCAAAGCTCCCTAGAAAAATCCTAAATCCGGATATTATTCGCCTCCAACTCCATGGACTAAAAGGCCGAAGTTTGCCCCATGGAGAGCAATGCCCACCCGACTAATCACACTAATAAGTAAAACTTTGCACTTAGCCCTCTAAAGATATGGGATAACAAACTATAGGCATTGCCCAACCCACAGGAATTAAGGACGAACGACGATGAAAAAATTAATGCGGGGTCTGCGTCAGTTTCAGGAAAACTATGTTCCTGCCCATAAGAAACTGATGTCTAGTCTGGCCAAGGGTCAGAGTCCTAACGCCTTGTTCATCACCTGTTCTGATTCCCGAGTCCAGCCGGAACTCATTACCCAGGCCGAACTGGGGGAGCTGTTTGTCATTCGCAATGCGGGCAACATTGTGCCCCCCTTTGGAGCCACCAACGGTGGAGAAGGGGCCACCATTGAATATGCCGTGAAATCATTGAATGTGGACCACATTATTGTCTGTGGTCACTCTAGCTGTGGTGCCATGAAGGGGTTGCTGCAAATTGGCAAGCTGGAAGAAAAAATGCCCCTGGTCTACAACTGGCTCATCCATACGGAAGCCACCCGCCAGCTAGTCGAAGATAACTACAGCGACCTCGAAAAAACCGACAAACTAGACATGCTAGTGGCGGAAAACGTACTGACCCAGATTGAAAACCTGCGCACCTACCCAGCCGTCCGCTCCATGCTCCATCGGGGCAACTTATCGCTCCACGGGTGGATCTACAACATCCATGACGGTCGCATTTTGGCCTACGATGCCGAGCGCCACGCATTTGTGCCACCGTTTGAAGATCCCGGCAAAGAGTTTAGCCATGGGAATGGGGCCTCCCAAATGCCAGGGGAAGACCGCCTAGCCCGTCAGCAAGCCCAACGCATTTTCAAGGGATCGTACTAAACAGCAGTTTTTCACCTACTGCTTTTCAGCACCGTCGGCCATTGACCAGGTTTTGAAGGGCTGTGTCACCAGGTTGGAATTGTAATATCGAGGGTCTCCGGTGACTTCTTGGCCAATCCAGCTCGGTAGCTCAACGACCTGCTCGGGATCGGTCAGTTCTACTTCGGCCAGTAGCAACCCCTGGTTCTCTCCAGAAAATTCGTCGATCTCCCACACAAACTCGCCCATGGGAATGCGGTAGCGATATTTTTCAATGAAGGGTTGCTCGCAAAGCTCTGCCAACATTGCCTGGGCATCCGCTAAGGGAATGGGATACTCGAACTCAGAACGGCTAATGCCAACGGTTGGCCCTTTGAGGGTGAGGTAGCCCTGTTCGCCAATAATGCGCACCCGCACGGTTTGTTTTCCCTGGGTGGGAATATAACCTTGGCAATAGTATCGGCCCGTGGCAAGGGAACGCCATGCATCGCCCTGCACTAAAAATTTGCGTTCGATTTCTTTGGCCATTAATTTTCAAAGGGATAAACAGAGCCATTGCACTATGGGCAATAGCGTTGCACACCATCCCTGGGAGAACAAACCTAATTTCGCAAAAATAAGAACGCGTCGACTTCCCTGGGGGTGGGTTGGCCCGCGATCGCACCGGACCTTGTGGTCGTTAATGCGCCCACCGCACTGGCATAGCGCACCATTTCATGGGCAGTCTCTTCATCCAAAAGACAATGGCGACCACGGGTACATAGCTGATGCAAAAAACCAGCCACAAACGCATCCCCCGCCCCAGTGGTATCTTCCACATCCACATCAAATCCAGACACTTCACCGGCGTGGCCCCCTAAAAAGTAACGACAGCCCGCCGCCCCCGCAGTCACCAAGACCCCATCCAAATGGGGCTGTTGCGCCGCAATTATCATCGGATCGGTGGTATCCAACAACCACTGGGCTTCCGTATCGGAAAGCTTTAAGAACGAGGCCTGTTTTACCAGATCCTTCACCAAACCTATTGCCTGGGCTGGGTTCTCCCAAAACATGGGTCGCCAGTTCACATCTAGCACCACATGGCCATTTTGATCCTTAATCCAATCAATCGCCTGCAAAATAGACTCTCGGGTCTCTGGATAGGCCAAGCCCAGGGTGCCAAGCACCAAATATTTTGCCCCTTTGAACAGTAGGGGATCAATGCGATCGCAAATCAGATGGGCATCGGCAAACCCAGCCGGATCCGGCAGAGAAAACCCAGCGAACGAACGCTCACCGGCCCTATCGGTCAGCACATAAACTTCGCGAGTGGGAGCCGTCGGATGCTGCTGCAACCCCCGCGCGCCCACATTCAAATCTTGCAAAAGACGCTTGAGGGCTTGGCCCCAAGCATCCACACCCACAGCCCCAATAAATTCTGCTGCCGTGCCCAGTTTTGACAACCCGCAGGCCACATTCGCCGGAGCACCACCGGGCAATGACAGCTTAGTCTCCTCCCCACCGGGCCAAAAACTATCCACCAAAATTTCGCCCAGACAGATGACTGGATTCACCGGACCGACCATATTTTCCTCCGGACCATGCCCCTAGCGACCAAAAACCAACCCAATATACTCCCAGCGGAAAGTATAAAGTGTTTTCCGTCCCAGCACATAGTTGTGACTGGCAAAGGCCGAGTACGTTCAGCCCACCTGAACTTAATAAAGGCGACTTAAAACGTAGTTAGAGATGGCCTCCAAAGCACGCTTAGGTTCAGACTGGGGCAGTTCTGCCAAGTTCTCGATGGCCCGATCAACATGCAGCGATGCCAGCTCCCGAGAGCGCTCAATGCCACGACTGGCCTTTACCAATGCCATCGCCTCATCAAAATCACCCGACTGGGCAAATTCTCGCTCAATCAGCGTTGTTAGATAGGGGGTTTCCTCCATGGCATAGAGCACGGGAGCCGTTAAATTACCACTGAGCAAATCCGAACCAGCCGGTTTACCCAAAACCTCTTCAGACCCCGTGAAATCCAAAATGTCATCCACAATTTGGAACGCTAACCCTAAATTGCGACCATATTGATATAGCGCCTCAGCCAACACATTCGAAGTTCCACTGAGTACGCCCACGGACTTGCAGCTATTAGCAATCAACGACGCTGTCTTGTAATAGCTTTTCATTAAATAGGCATCGATAGACAAGGTGGTGTCAAACCGATTGAGACCCTGCTGAATCTCACCTTCCGCCAGGTCCATAATGACCCGAGATAGAAGCTTAACCACCGTTAAATTATCTAAGTTCGCCAAATGCCAGGAAGACTGGGCAAACAAAAAATCTCCGGCCAGCACAGCCACACGATTAGTAAAACTACTGTGAACCGTCGGCACCCCACGTCGCAAAGATGACTCATCCACCACATCGTCATGTACGAGGCTGGCCGTATGAATCATTTCAGTAATTTCAGCCAAACGAAAATGCCGGGCCGGAATTTCTGGCTCCATTACCGTCGCGCGGGATAGCAATAAAACGATGGCCGGTCGAATACGCTTCCCTCCGGCCCCAAATAGATGCTCCGCAGCGGCATAGAGAATAGGATGCCGAGCACCGACCAGCTGCTTAAGGTTATCCGTCAGCAGACTGAGATCTGCTTCGACGGGGGCAAACAGCGATGTTGTTGAAGTCATGGGAGGAAATGCTCAGACAGCTTGATTACGAAATTTTAAGTAATCCATATTCATTCTAAGCTAACGTCTCAATTGGTGTCGTCAATCCATTCAGAATATCTGGGAACTTCTTTGCCCAAGGCGATTTACAGATTTTCAGGCGCTCATACACACAAAGGGACGTATCTGGCCAGCATTGATTAGATATTTCTATTTCTTTTTTTAAATAGACTCTAGGTAAATAACAAATCCTTATGTTAATCTATACCTAGGAATTGAAAGATTTCATAGCAAGCTCGGTAGTTCGTATTTAGTAGCTTGGTTCTAACTGCTCTTCGTGACTTTTAGAACTGCTGGAATTATCGGCGACTGTATTGCATTAGCCCAGGCACATACTGCCTACTGTGATTAGCAGCTAAGAAATTGCTCAACTATCTGACTTGGTCATTTGTCCAGGTCTTTGTTGCTGTGTTTTTTAGCAGGGCTTGGTAGAAGATTTGTTCAGTGTATGCACGTATTTTTTAGTGCATAGAGTGACGAGCAATACTGCGATACATATGGCACTAGGTGATTCTAGTACTAGAGCTTTTTTTTAATATTTAGAACTTAATTTGAACCAGCCGTTGAGCTGTCAGTTCCTCCTGCTTATTTTTTGGCAGGTAGTTATTCCTTGTTCTCCCTCGCACCTCTACCACGTCAATGACCCACCCGTTTACCCCGATGTTGATATTGCTATTAGCCATCAGCTACCTGCTGCTCGTCTATGTTGCATTTACAGCGATCCAGCACTTTTTAAGGCGTCGAGAGCAAACGTGAAACGTGAACGGTAAACTACGGTTCTTTTTGGCCGCAATGAGTTTGCCTATTCATGATTTAGCGCGTTTGATTAGACTCTTTTTCTTATGTTTATTTTCAGCACAATGGCCGAGCGGATTCGCTGGGCCATTGTTTTATGGATTGTTTAAAGCAGCTTGATATGTATTCCCGAAAACAACTTGGGGCGTTAGCATAGACAGAAGTTTTGCAGTATGCACACAGCAATTTGAATTCAGCCCCCAACCCGCCTGTTTCCAATTTATTCGATGGTAGTGGGGGCCCCCTTCCATTCCCGGCCAGTGTTATTCCCCTAGCGAATGGTCTCACGGTCATTCATCAGGAAATTCCAGCGACGCCCGTGGTAGTTGTGGACGTGTGGATTAGGGCCGGGGCGCGATACGAACCTTTGGCCTGGGCGGGCATGGCCCATTTTTTGGAGCACATGGTGTTCAAGGGGACTGAAAAAATTTTGCCCGGTATGTTTGATGCGGCAATCGAGAGTCGGGGCGGGTTAACCAATGCGGCCACCAGCCACGACTATGCCCATTTTTATATGACCATCGCAGCGGATGATTTGGACCATGCCCTGCCTTACTTAGCCGACTTGTTGCTCCAGGCGGCTATTCCTGACGATGAATTTATTCGGGAACGCCAGGTGGTGGTGGAAGAGATTCATCAGTCCTGGGATGATCCGGATGCCGTGGGGTTTCAAACGCTATCGGAAATGCTCTATGGGGAGCATCCCTATGGCCGCTCGGTGCTGGGCACGCCGGAGATTTTGCAAGCACGATCGCCGGAAGAAATGCGGCAGTTTCATCGCACCTATTACCAACCTGGCAATATGCGGGTGGTGATTGCGGGTGGGGTATCCCGTGAGCGCGTGGTAGACCTGGTGCAGAAAACGTTTCATACGTTCCCCCAACCCGATGCTTGCCCGCAGGCCGCCAGTGCCTCCCTGCGACAGTTAGAAAACT
The DNA here is from genome assembly GCF_018739865.1 of Leptothoe kymatousa TAU-MAC 1615. Lineage (GTDB taxonomy): Bacteria > Cyanobacteriota > Cyanobacteriia > Phormidesmidales > Phormidesmidaceae > Leptothoe > Leptothoe kymatousa. The sequence goes on from NZ_JADOER010000005.1 coordinate 148,289, forward strand.
ACACTCAACAAACCCTCGCCCTCCCTCGTCTAGAGCATGGCCGATTAATGATGGCTTGGTTAGGGCCTGGCATGGGTGAGCTACAGGCGGCCTGTGGCTTAGATATTTTGGCCACGGTCCTAGCTGAGGGCCGCCTATCGCGTTTGGTGAGGGAGCTGCGGGAAGATCGTCAGTGGGTGGATGACATTGCTAGCAGCTTTTCCGTACAAGAGGACTGCAGTTTATTTATGTTGTCGTCTTGGTTGGAGCCCACCTATATAAAAGAAGTAGAACAGGTGATTTGCGATCGCATCGCCTCCCTAGCTACCATACCCATTACAGAGATAGAGCTAGAACGGGCTCAGCGTGTACTGTGTAACGACTATGCCTTTTCCATGGAAACCCCCGGTCAGTTAGCCGGACTATACGGGTACTATGGAACCCTGGCCACCCCCGAGTTGTCCCTCGCCTATCCCCACTATGTGCAAGACTACTCCCCCCAAGAGCTACTTCCCCTGGCGCAGCAATACCTCTCTCCAAACCATTGCGCCACACTGGCTCTGATTCCACAATAGCCCTAGGTTTTTCCTTACCAACAACAAACTTTCCTCTCTGCCGATTCGTAACCACAACACCTGTGACTGTATCCACTGCCCCAAAGCAAAACTCCATCACCACCCATTTGGGCAACGGCCTAAAAGTTATCGCCATCGAAAATCCGGCCGCTGATATCGTCTCAGCCCGTGTGTTTTTACCCGTCGGCCAGGGGAATGAAACCCCAGAAAATGCAGGGATCTTTAGCCTCCTCACCTCACTGCTAACGCGAGGCACCGCCCACCGTAGTTCCTTAGAAATTGCCGAGGCCGTCGAATATGTGGGCGCTAGCCTCGGGGCCGACAGCGCCTCCGACTATAGCCTGGTGAGCGTCAAAACCGTTTCCGCCGACTTTGAACAAATTTTCACCCTGGCCACCGAAATTCTGCGGGAGCCCAGCTTTCCTAAAAACGAGATCGAGCTAGAACGAAAGCTCACCATCCAAGGGCTACGCTCCATGCAAGAGCAGCCCTTTAGTGTGGCCTACAAATATTTTCGAGAAGGCATGTACGGCCAACACCCCTACGGCTTCTCCAGCATGGGCACCGAAGAAACCGTCATGTCCATCCAGCAAGAGCACTTACTCGAAGCCCACCAAAAACATTTTCGCCCAGACAACATGGTGGTGGTGATTGTGGGCCGCATTGCCCCAGAAAAAGCCGTCGCCCTAGTGGACAAACTCCTGGGGGACTGGTCCACCCCAGACTATCCCGCCCCTGTGGCCAATTTACCCGCAGTGGATTCCCACGCATATCGCATCGTCACCCCCCAAGAAACCAACCAGGCATTTATCATCATCGGTTACCTAGCCGCCTGCGTTAAGCATCCTGACTTTGCCACCCTAAAGCTCTTGAGCACCCATTTGGGCAACGGGTTATCCAGTCGCCTATTTGTGGAACTGCGGGAAAAGCAGGGCTTAGCCTATGATGTGTCGGCGTTTTATCCCACCCGGCTAGGGCCATCCCAGTTTGTTTCCTATATTGGCACCGCCCCAGAGAACGTATCGGTGGCTCTAGATGGGCTGCAAAGTGAGCTCCGTCGGCTGTGTGAAATCCCCTTGACCGAAAATGAGCTGCAGGTGGCCAAGAACAAAATGCTCGGCCAATATGCCCTGGGCAAACAAACCAATGGGCAAATTGCCCAGCTATTTGGCTGGTATGAAATTTTGGGTCTAGGCACCGAATTTGACACCACATTCCAAGCAGATGTGGCCGCCGTGACCATCGACCAAGCCCAAGACGCCGCAAAACGCTGCTTTGTTGATTCCTATATTTCGATTTTGGGACCTGCTACTGCGGTGGAAGCGCTGCGTTAGTTAGCACCTCTAGACAGGCCGCCCGCGACTGTAGGTATGTGTGGTAACTCTGCCGCTCCTTAGGCGTGGTGTACTCATCGGCCTGGGATTGCAGTTCGGCATATGCCCGACGAGCCATATCCACAGCGGTTTGGCCCGCTGCATCTTGCCGCTGGGGATTGGCCCCAGCCGCTAACAAATCTCGCAGGGTGTCCGCCGAGGCTGAGATAGCCGCCAACATCAGCGGCGTGCGACCATGGGTGCCGACGGGATCGGGATCTATCCCATGGCGCAGTAAGCAATGGACCGCTGTGTAGTTGCAACCATCGCTGGAGCCAAAATAGTTCTCATCACTGGGGGGAAAGGCATACTCTAGGGTGGCATTGTGCAATAGGGTATCGCCCGCCGCATCTTGGGCATGGATATCGGCTCCGGCTGCCACCAGTAAATCGATGGCCCGGGCAATGTCTGGCTCAAAGTCGGCATTACCATGCCAGGTGATGGCACCTAAACAATCTGCCGTTAGCGTTGCGCCTAGGTGCAATAGTCGCTGGATAGCAAATGGGTTTTGGGCAAAGGCGGCATAGTAAAGGCGGGACTTGCCGCGCTGGGTGGCGTTGATGTCGGCACCGTGGTGGATGAGAAGTTGGAGCGATCGCACAATCTCCGCTTCCTCGTCCTCATCTTCCCCATACTGTTCCAAAATCTCCTGAAACGCAGCCCACCCTTGCTTGCGCAGGATGTTCATATCGAGGCCCGCATCGAGCAACATCTGCACCACTGCCGAATGCCGAGCACACATCAGCGCAGTGGCCCCGTCATTAGAGCGCCCATGAATATCAACGCCAGCATCCATCAGCCGTTGCACACAATCCACAGAACCTGAACTCACAGCATTAAAAAACGGAATTTGGTAGGACGACAACGGGCTACAGCCCTCGGCCCAGAACCGCTTATAGTCATCGGCAACAGCATCCAATAGGGGCTCCACCGCTGCCCCATATTCCAAAAGTAGGGCCACTCGCCCCGAGTCTCCGGTGCGGCAGGCTTCAATTAATAACGATCGGCCATTGTCCGCAGTTTCATTTGGGTCTGCCCCCAAGCTCAGCAACAGCCGCAGTCGTGCCCCATGGTCTGCGGGGTCTATGTCGGCTGCCAAATCCATAAAAATACCAGCCCCGGCAGCGTACCAAGCCGCCGTAATTTTGCCCGTTGCTGGCAATGTGGCATCAGCACCGTGGTCCAGTAACCAACGTAGAGTTTCAACAGTGGCTCCGTAGGGAGAGCAAGCCGCCACCATCAGCGGTGTCACCCCCAGGTAAAAAATACCCCAGCCTTCCGCCGCATCCAGTCTGGCGTTAATATCTGCACCGGTGGATAGTAAGTCAGCGATCGCACCCCTATCACCGAGGGCAGCGGCATAGTGTATAGGAGATTGATCGAGTTTCAGGAAATCTTTCATAGTCAACACTCCACAACGGGGCGCCTCAATTTCGCAAGGCGTGGTGCCCATAAAAAGAAAAAACGGACAGCGTTTGCCATCCGTTTTACCGTTGCTAATCACGAAATAATTCAACAGGCTGGCCCACTATGTGGATATGCCAAACAAAATCATCCCAAAGATCAGCAACGCCTACGTTTTTAATTACCAATCTCTCTATTTCACTGGTAGATGCCGGGCAGTGGCCTCCAGCTTGTCAGAGCAGGCACAAGTACCCGCCCTGACATAACCGCAGACTCTAAACCTGGATAGTGTTACCACCGATGCCCTGGAACTGGAACTGGCCCACCTCTTCAGCGTAGGTCGCCTTACTATCCCGCAGCATGCTCACTGCCAGCTTTTCACCCAGCAGGTTGCCACCGGTCTCCACAATTGTCTTAGAACCAAAGGTGGTACCATCCGTGCGCCAGTGCATCCCAGCACCGTCGCGGAATAGGGTCACATTGGCAATTAGCTTATTCAGCTCACCGTGGATAGTGAGGGAATCGTAGCAATCACCCAGGTGCTCCCCCCCATCCACCGGCACCTTCGGACAAGGGAAGGGACCATCCTTAAAGAACGCCTTAGCCACAGTTGCAGCCGCTGCAATAAAGACAGAGTGGCCACCGGGATAGGCAGGGTGGGTGGGAGAACCTTCGGGAAAGCCCATGGGCAGTAGCCAAGTGCCCGCCTGATCGCCCCGTTTTTGGGCAATATTTTGCTGTTTGTTATGCTCCAGCACATAGTCCAGAACAGTTGTAGTACGCCACACATCGGCCCCTGCACCAAACAGAGAAACAAATTTCTCATCGCTAAAGGGGGTATTGGGAGAACTCCCCAAAATGCCACGGCGGAAAAGTTCCAAACGCTGGGCATAGACCTCAGGACGCAGGCGACGGTGCACACACCACTTCTGGAACCAGGCATGCTTCAAGCCATACACACCAGCCAAACCAGACTGAATCGTAATATCTGGACCACCCAAACTACCAAACGCGTAGGATGTTTTGATGTCACCATTGGCATAGGGGCTAGCATCAGTGATCGCTGCATTCTGACTTAGCAGCATAATGGTAGACCACAGACCAGACTGGTGGGGAAAGTCCAGATGCACCCACTGGCCCGCATCCCGCAGGGTGGAAATATAACGCTCCCCTTCCAGAATATCGGAACCAGAAGGATTACTGTCGCCATTGTTCACCTGGTTCCAGGTGTCCAGATCGGTCATATAGTCCAAGCCGGCCTTAGGATAGCGCTGTCGCTGGCGAATTGTCTGGTTGCCAAACTGTACATCCTGCAACAGAAACTGGGAAACATGGGGACCATCTGCACATCCAGCATAGGGACCACGGAAAATGGTCTGGGGTGTGCAAGCAAAGCCAAACTCTTGCTCAAAGCCCAAGTTGTTGAGGTCTGCGCAGGCCGCTTTGATCAATTCACTATTCTCATATTGATCAAAGCGAATGTCGCGGCATAGGGCCATCCAGTAACGCTCGACCATATCAACCGCCGTATTACGGCTATCAAAGCGAGGTGCCGCCGCCATACGCGCACCGTTGGAGTCGTTACCAATAAGCTGAAAAGACTCGGCATTTAAGGGGTTGGCAAGCAAGCGCTCGCCGCCGCCCAGCTTCACATTGTTAAACTCAGCCTGGGTGCCCTCATCAATGGCTTTTAGTAGCGACTTAAATGAATAGGGTTCTACAAAGCCATTGGTTGCATTATGTTTTAGCGCTTTTGTAAACGAGGCAAAGCCAGTAAAGCCAATGTCTTCGTAGCGTTTTTCATCACCATTATCAGGTGGCACAGTAACAATAAATTCATCCGATGCACTTTTACCAACTTCTCGGCGAATTTCATTTGCAGCGCGCCGACGCTCTCGAAGATCTCTGCGATCTTTTGAGTTGGATGTATGCATAGTGGGTGAAGTATCTTCCATTAAAAGATCTCCTAAAGAAGTATGGTTGAATAAGTGAGATTAGAAAGTTGGTTTATCTGTTGCCAAAGCCCGATCGAAAGCCGCAAGGCACCCATGGGAAACCTTGAACGCCTGGCTAACTAACAAAACAATCGAAACCCTTGTACTACTGTAGGTTAGCGCTAGCGTAATCCAACAAACCCGTTTCAGGCGTTGGGGTTCACTGCGTTCTATCCAATCTCCACAAGGAATTTTGGTCAGTCAGCCTTTAACGCTTTTCAACTGGGATTTTTAGCACAAATAAAGTAGATTTTGAGACCTTGACCGGCTCTATAAAGTAAGTGATCTTGACAATATTTTTGTGACCTTTACTTTTTTGAGCGTTGATATAAACAGTATGGAATTAGAGTTTCTGGATCCGACAGTACCCACCAGGGTACTTATGGGAAAAGTTGTTTTATAGTAAGGACAAAGTCACCGTAACCTCGCTCCTAGGCTCTGCCTAGAGCGAAGACCTGTGGCTCTGCCACCACCAGATACAGGCAGAGGCTAGAGCCTCATAGAAAATGTGATCAAGCAGAGCCTAGGCACTAGAAAAAAACCGTCCCGCCATGGTCATCGGGCAAAGACTTGTATCGCTATGCTAAACGGGGACAACAGATTAGGCTAACCCGCCTTGACTATTCGGCAACCCTGTCTCCTGGTTTTGTCTGAAACAGACAGATAGAGATCTATGGTTCATGGTTATCGCTGAGTATGCAAGAAAGCCTCGTTTTGCACAGCAATTCTCTTGCGATTAATCCAGACTTCGCAAACACAATAAACCAACAACAGAATCCAAACAAAACAACTATTCCTCAACAGCCCAACCAAGACTAACCACGAGAATCTTAACCACCCCACCTCACAGTACGCAATAATCAAAACAGCAATAAAAAATCTACCCACCCACAGCCCTGCCCAATCAATGACTCAACCAGCTACCCCCCAAACCCATTTCTGGACCTGGCAAGGCTTTTCCATCCGCTACCAAACCGCAGGTACCCAGGGCCCACCACTACTCCTCATCCATGGCTTTGGGGCCCACAGCGACCACTGGCGCAAAAACCTACCCGAGCTCGGGCAAACCAACCGTGTCTACGCCATTGACCTCATCGGCTATGGCCAGTCGGCTAAGCCTGCACCGGGGCACCCCATAGACTACACCTTCGAAACCTGGGGACAGCAGGTACTGGACTTTTGCCAGGAAATCATTGGTGAGCCTGTTTATCTGGTGGGTAACTCCATCGGCTGCATCGTTGCCATGCAAGCCGCCACCATGGCTCCAGCCCAGGTACTCGGTCTTATCGTTCTAGACTGCTCCCTCAGGCTACTGCACGATCGCAAGCGGTCCACCCTGCCCTGGTATCGCAGTGCCCCCACCCCACTTATTCAGGCCATCCTTAACTACAAGCCCATCGGCAAATTTTTCTTTGCCCGTTTGGCGAAGCCCCGCACACTCAAAAATATTTTGCGCCAGGCCTATGGTCGCAAAGCAGCGGTGAATGACGAACTGATTGAGCTGTTGTTAGCGCCTGCCCGCGATCCAGCAGCGGTGGATGTATTTGTAGCATTTATTAGTTATTCCCAAGGCCCGTTGCCTGAAGACTTGCTGCCCCAGCTCACTTGTCCAGTGTTAATGCTGTGGGGAGAAGACGACCCGTGGGAACCTATTGCCCTAGGTCGGGAACTCAGTACATATGAGAGCGTCGAACAATTTATACCACTCGAAGGAGTGGGCCATTGCCCCCAGGATGAAGCACCCGAATTGGTTAATCCATTGATTAGCGAATGGGTGCAGCGGAAGGCGGCAGTTGTTTAATCCCATTGGATACAACAGCTAACCGCTTTCCACCTTGCAACGAGCAGATGTTGACACCAACATCTCTCCGCTTTCAACGTCCATCGCAAAAAGGGTGTAATTTCTTTGTAGCAGGTTGATCTGTTGCATTAAGTATTTGCCGCTTTGGCCAAGTAGTGAATTCTTACGAGAAATAACAGCCAAAAAAGTACCCTGGAAGCTTATGCAACGCAGGGTAGGGGCAACAGTTAAACGCTTGTGCTGTCAATACAATGACTTAGGCCAAATTCTAAAATAGGTCATTTGTGCCGATTCCTAGAGTGTCCATCGTTCCACTTGAGCCTATATTTCAGTCGTAAAGCCGAACAGCTTTATGGCTGTTTTTATTATTTAGGTCGGTTGCCCCAATTAGCTATCAGATATTGAGTTCATCCACTTAGAAGCCATCTATGGCAAAGCACGCAGCCTTGCACAGGATAGGTTGTAGCGTACAGAAAGATCTGCTACATACGTTTGCTAGAGTGCTTTTACGTTGGTCGGGCACGAGCGTGTATGTTCGACAGTAGGGGACAGCCCACCAATAAACATTCAGGGAACAGCATGGGGAGATTGCACCTACTCCCCATCCCCAGGGATGCCAGGGGTTAGGCCCAAAACAAACATAATGCCTCACTTTTCCCTGCCCAAAAAAGTACCCTGTGACCAAATGGTCCAACAGGGTAGGGGCAACAGTTAAACGCTTGTGCTGTTATTAGAATCGCTTAAATATCGGGGCATGCGATTTGTCCTATGCCGGTTTTTAGAACGTCCTGACTTTATTAACATCAACGAACAAAATGTAAGCCAGGATACTTAACTGATTCAAAAGACTCTTTTGTAATCGCCGCAACATCTTCAACGGTCTACGGTACAGATGTTGCAATGGGCATCCAATTAAAAATTGCCAAAAAAGTACCCTGCGACCGAATGGTGCGACAGGGTAGGGGCAACAGTTAAACGCTTGTGCTGTTATTAGAATCGCGCAATCCCATTGCCTAAGCTATTTGTCCTATGCCGATTTCTAGAGTGTCCATAATCCACATAGGGCCTTGCTTTCAGACATGTGAGCCAAGACACTTGATGTTGTGATCTAGGTCACTTTCTAGATGGCCAACAACAAATCGATATTGCCGTTTCAAAGGCTGCATCCATTTGTGAGATCTCCTAGCCCCAGATAGTTGGCCAAGGCTTGGGCGATTAAGTAATTCTAATTTAGCCAGACTCACTCCGAGGGAGGCGCTGCACGCACGACACTGCTAAGTGCCTTGGAAATTAAATTTATTGCCATATTGCAGATGGGTTCGATAGGCTGAATTAACGTCCCTCCTTCTCTCAATAGGCCAATGAACAAGCGTCATCTTGAGTTAACCGCTACTGACCGCAGGGAGCTAGAAGCCCTTTTGAGCAAAGGTCAACTGAGCGCACGGCAATTCAAACGAGCGACTGGTCTGCTGGAATTGGACCGTGGCAAGACCATTCAATCCGTCTGCGAAACCTTGGGGATTAACCGGGTCACGGTCAGAAAGTGGCGTGACCGCTATCAACAGGAGGGACTCGCCATGCTGACGGATAAGCCTCGTCCCGGTCGTCCCATTGAAATCGATGGCGGCCAACGAGCAAAGGTCACTGCCCTAGCCTGCAGTGATGCTCCAACGGGGCATGCGCGCTGGACGTTACGGCTGTTAGCAAACAGAGCCGTTGACTTGAACTACTGTAAGCATCTTTCCCACACTCAGGTGCGTGAGATTCTTAAAAAAATGCCTTAAAACCTCATCTCAAAAAGACGTGGTGTATTGGGGCGCTCACCAGTGTCTTTATTGCCAAAATGGAACATCTATTAGCGCTATATGCTCGCCCCTATACTCCACGCTATCCAGTGGTGTGTTTTGATGAACGCCCGTGCTTTTTGATTGGTGAGGTCATGAAGCCATTCCCCATCAAAGCTGGGCAGGCTAAAAAAGAGCATTATGCCTATGCAAAAAATGGCTCTTGTTCATTACTTGCGGCGATTGAGCCGCTGACTGGTGAGCGGTTGGCTCAGGTGCATACGCGACGAACCAAACGAGAATACACCCTGTTTTTTCAAGCCTTAGCTGCTCGCTATCCCAATGCTGCCAAAATCCAGGTGGTGCAGGATAATCTCAACACCCATAATGCCAGTTCTTTCTATGAATACCTGACCCCTGAGGAGGCCTTTGCTTTAGCCCAACGGTTTGAGTTTCACTACACCCCAAAGTCAGCCAGTTGGCTCAATATGATTGAAATCGAGTTTTCTGCACTGGCTAGAGGCTGTTTGCATCAGCGCATTCCCACACAAGACCAATTAGAGCAAGAGGTGCTCGCCTTGGTGCAAGAACGGCATGACCAGCGTATCCGCATCAATTGGCAATTTTCGCTGGAGGCTGCACGCGATAAATTTCAGAAGCATTATCTCAAAATTCGAGAAGATAAGACTCTCTAAAATGGCAGAAAACTTATTTTCCAAAGTACTAAGGGGAATGCACATAAATAAAATCCCCATCACAGAATATGCCGTAGGACCTCCTCCCCTTAAGAAGGGGAGGTGCCGTAGGCGGAGGGGTCTGGACCGATAGCGCTAACTGTCGATAACCCCCTGTAAGTCCCCCTTCGTAAGGGGGACAGCACACCTCAAACATGTCTCAAAGAGGTAGATTATTTTCATGCAGACGCCTAAGTTCTTGATGCCTAGTGCAGCGTCAACGCTAAAAGTTGGAATTGAGTCGGTGAATCGTGATGAGGTGCAGCCACGTTGTAAGCGATTCTCATCGCTCCCAAATCTGAGTCTTGACCGCTCACCAGCTTGAAAAGCTGTGTATTGATTTCTCTTGCCTAAGACGAGTCTATGAAGACTGTAAAATGCCCAAAAAAGTACCCTGCGACCGAATGGTGCAACAGGGTAGGGGCAACAGTTAAACGCTTGTGCTTGTTATTAGAATCGCTTAACCATGGCCTAGATGTAGGGTGTTCTATGCCGATTTCTAAAACGTCTACATTTCAGGACGACACAACAGAGTGGCCGCAACCACAGGCCCCATAGTCATGACCATCGGGGCATTCAGTGCAAACTATAAATCGGTAGCTCCGTCGCTAGCCGGCTTAGCCCTAAACCAATGACAGAAATGAACAGCAGCGTCACAAAGGACAAACTGTTGCCAATATTGCGAATTAACAGCTCCACCCGCAGTAATAGAGCTGCGGCCAACATCACCAGAAAATAGATAAAAATCTGAATCCAGGACACAATCACGACCGCTAAGGAAGCCATGACTAGAGCCATGACGGTATAGCCCACGTCGGACTGAAACCCCAGTAAGAAAAAGTTGCGCAGAGGTTTCCACATCACCGTCAGCAAAGCAGATTCGATGGCAGCGTGGCCCAGGGCTAACCACCACACTAGGTCAGAGCTATGGCGGGAGTGCAAAAACGCACCAAACCCCATATAGGCCAACACAAGCAACAGGGACGATAGCCAGGGCAGTTTTTTCATGATTGCCCTCACAGATTGGTGGAAATTGCTTGCACTGGGCAGGTGGGAATACATTGCTCGCACACAATGCACTGGGCCCGATTAAAGACGAGTTTGAAACTGTCTGGATCTAGTCTGAGGGCTCCTGTGGGGCAAACCCCTGTACATAAGCCGCAGTGCACACAGAGGTCTTCATCAATTAGAATTTCGCGGCTCGATAGGGATACGCCAATGCCCTGGTTGCGCATCCATTCGATGGCTTCATCGAGCTGGTCGATATCGCCCGATAGTTCGATAACTCCTTTGCCCACCTGGTTGGGGGCAACCTGGGCCCGAATAATATTGGCAGCCACATTGAAGTCCTTTGCCAGCCGATAGGTGATGGGCATATTCACCGTCTGTTTTGGAAATGTGAGGGTGACGCGCTTTTTCATTCCGCTAGACTAATAGGAAAGGCTGTAAGGACGCCCATGGGCGCTTTTTTATTCTATGTCGGTTAACTCCCCTGAATCTGGTGGTATGGCACAACAAGTGCGAAATTTTGTGGTTGTCTTGGTGGCGGTGCTGCTGAGTGTGGCGGTTGTGTTGGGGCTGCAAACCCGCACCCCATCGGCATCTTTGTCGGATATGGCGGAAGCTGCGGTACCGTTTGATCAGGCGATCGCAAATGGAAAACCCACTTTAGTAGAGTTTTATGCCAACTGGTGCACTAGCTGCCAGGCCATGGCTGGGGACCTGGAACAGCTGAAAGGTGACTATCAGCAGGACGTAAACTTCGTCATGCTGAACGTGGACAATTCTAAGTGGCTACCAGAAATGCTGCACTATCGAGTAGATGGGATTCCCCACTTTGTGTTTCTCGATAACCAAGGCAATGATGCCGGTGCAGCCATTGGTGAAATTCCCCGAGCCGTCCTGGCCAGTAACCTGACCTCCCTGATGGCAGGGGAAAAGCTGCCCTATGCCCAAGCGGAAGGCCAAGCATCGGAAGTGGAGTCAGCCTTAGATATGTCGGGGTCAGCGGATGATCCACGTAGCCATGGGGCCCAGGTAGTGCAGTAATCGGTATATGTGGCATAAAAAATCCCCCGAAGAGTTCAGACCACGGGGGATTTTTTGTATTTTCTAGGGGCCAGGGTTATTCCACCACAATCTCTCGCAGAGCGGGTTCTACCTTGGGATAGGCATAGGAAAATCCGGTGGACTGGGTGCGCTCGGGCAATACCTTCTGCCCTTCAAGCACCACAATGGCTCCGTCTCCTAGCAAGGTTTCGATAACGAAGTCGGGCACCGGCAGCCAAGACGGACGATTCATGACTTTGCCCAGGGCATCGCACAGCTCAGACATGCGCACCGGGTTAGGGGCCGTGCCATTGTAGGTGCCATCCATGGTGCCGTCCGTCAGCCCTTTGATAAATAGGCTCACCAGGTCATCGCGATGTACCCAGGAAAACCATTGTTTGCCGCTACCGATGGGGCCGCCGGCATAGAGCCTAAAGGGTGTGAGCATTTTTGAGATCGCACCCCCCATGCCTAGCACAATGCCAATGCGAATGGTTACCAAACGAGTGCCATAGCTAGTCACCTTATCTGCCGCCGCTTCCCAGCCTTGGCATACCTCGGCTAAAAAATCTTGTTTGATCGGCTCACTGGTTTCATAAAATTCTGCCGTGTCGCTGGTGCCGTAGAAACCAATGGCTGAAGCACTCACCAGCACCTTCGGCTTCACCTCAGCCTTGCCAATGGCTTCCACCAATTTCTCCGTACCCACCACGCGGCTGTTCATAATTTCCTGCTTCCGTTCAGGGGTCCAGCGCTCCGCAATGGGCTCCCCGGCTAGGTTAATCACCCCATCACAGCCAGACACTTCCCCCTGCCAATCGCCAGATTCCTGGGGACTGTAGCCAACTACTTCCACATTTTGGAATGCAGAGGGTGGAAACACTTTTCTGGCCCGCTCCGGGTTCCGGGCCAACACCTTAATCTGGTGACCCTGCTCATGAAGTCGCTGCACCAGGCGCGATCCCACAAATCCCGTTGCCCCAGTTACTGCCACTTTCATCGTTTATTACTCCCTGGATCGGCTACACAGCTATTTTTTCTTTAATGGTAGCAGTAGAGCCGCAAACTTCGCACCAAACTCTTATGAATCAAGGTTTTCAGTGGTTTTTCGCCGACTTCCTAAGGGTAGATCCCAACGCTACGAATCCTGGCACGAGTACGTTCCAAGCTGGCCCAGCATTTCCATTATTGTGCCCCCTGACAAATCCCCAGAAAATGCATGAATCTTGGTGGATTGTGACGGGCACTCTACGTTAAATAAGTGTAGAACTGGCCCGGTAGCGACGCGCAACGCCAGAACTCCTAAATCGCTGAGTATTTGCCATCAGATGTCTTCTGTTGTTCTCGATCTAAAATCTGCCATTACCCGCAACCCAAAAGTCGTGACGCCACAGACAACGATTGAAGAGGCAATCGCATATTTAGAAAATCCCCACAAGCCCGGTCAAGTTCCCCCAGAAAAACTGAATACCTATCGGGTAGATTTTGTCACACGCGAGCTCCACGACGAACTGAGATGGCGCTATCTAGTCGTGATGACGCCCACCAAAATCCTGGGTGTGCTAACGGTCCAAGACCTGCTTGCCTACAGCCGCCAACGGTCAGCTCAATCCACCATTGCCGATCTTGTTCTCCAGCCCTTTGCATCCTTGGCGGAGTCGGCGCTCACCGAACTCCATACCCCTCTAAATTTACTGCGGCAACACCGCATGCGGCCCATTGTGATTCTCAATGGGCACGATCAGCTAGCAGGGCTGCTCACCTATGAAGAAGTTCATGCTGCTGCCTTGGCGAGCCAAATTCGGCCTGCAACAGCCATGGTGCCTGACCCAGAATTTTCTGAATCGACATCTAAACCTACCCCCAAGTACCCCAGAAGCCTAATGCAGCGAGAGCAGGTGATGAATAAAATCATCGCTCAAGTGCATTCATCCTTGGATGTGCAAACTGTGTTAGATACAACGGTGACCGAATTGCACAAGGTGCTGGAATGCGATCGCGTCATTACCTATCGCCTCAACCCAGATCTAACCGGCAAGGTCATTGCCGAATCGGTAGATCATCCAGAGCGCTCCGTACTCCACAGTGAAGTGCACGACCCCTGCGTCACCCCCGAATGGCTAGAACCCTACCGCCAAGGGAAAGTTCGCATCGTCAATGACATTTATGAAATGGAACTGACGGTGTGCCACCAGGCGATGCTATCTGGTTTTGGCATTCGCTCTAAGATGATGGTGCCCATTGTGGTCAAAGGGGAAATTTGGGGCCTGTTGCTGACCAGCGAACAGGACATCCCACGGCAATGGCAGCCAGAAGAAATCGAATTGGTACGTCAGCTTGGGGTGCAAGTTGCGATCGCAGTGCAACAAGCCCAGGCCTATGAACGGGCCCAGCTAGAACTAGAAGAACGGCGCAAAGCAGAACAACAACTGCAAAAAACCCTCGATGTCACCGCCACAAAAACAGGCGCGGAGTTTTTTCCCACATCCGTTAAGTTGCTAGTAGAGTCGTTAGGGGTGGCCCATGCTCTGCTGACCGAGCGCCATGGGGACAAGCTACGCACCCTAGCATTTATCATCGACAAGTCTCTACAGCCCCCTTTCGAATATCCCATAGCCGGCACCCCCTGCGAACCCGTAGTACAAATGGGAAAATTTTACTGTCGAGAGTCTCTTCAAGAATTATTTCCGGAAGATGCCGACTTGGTACAACTAGGTGCAGAAAGCTACCTTGGGTTTGCCATGCAAGATTCCAAAGGCGAAGTGATCGGCCATTTGTGTGTCCTAGACCGTAAACCACTAGAGCATTCCGAACGGGCAGAAAAGCTGATGAGAGCCTTTGCCGCCCGTGCCTCAGCTGAACTAGAACGGCAAAAAGCAATTAACGCCATTGAGACCCTAAACCAGGAACTAGAATTTAAAGTAGCCGCCCGCACCGCCGACCTAGCAGCCTCCTATCAACAGCTCAAAGACGCCCAGCTACAGCTAGTACAGTCAGAAAAAATGTCGAGCCTCGGCCACCTTGTCGCGGGTGTGGCCCACGAAATCAACAATCCCGTCAGCTTTATCTATGGCAATTTAGCACCCTGCCTAGAATATGTGGATGATTTATCTCACTTAATCTCTCTCTACCAAAAACATTACTCCACACCCAATTCAGAAATCACGGACTTTATTAAAACCGCCGACATTTCCTATACACTGCAAGACTTCCCCAAATTGATCGAGTCAATACACACTGGCGCCACCCGGATTCAAGCAATCGTACAATCATTGCGGACGTTCTCCCATGCCCAGCAAGAAGGCTATAAAGCCATCAATTTGCACGAAAATCTTGATAATACGCTCGTAATTTTACAAAATCGCTTAAACGGTCGCGCTGGCACCCCAGCGATTGAAGTAACCAAAAACTATGGCGAACTCCCACTCGTTGAATGCTACGGCGGCCTACTAAACCAGGTATTTATGAACCTATTAGTCAATGGCATTGACGCCATCGAACAACGGCAAGAAAAGGAATCACCTGACTACCATGGGCGTCTCACCATCACAACAACGGTGCTATCACCAGAGACTATCACCATTGCCATCCAAGACAACGGCATTGGCATGACAACAGAAACAAAGGATAAAATCTTTAACCCCTTCTTTACCACGAAGCCCGTAGGCATTGGCACCGGCATGGGCCTATCGATGAGCTACAAGATTGTGACCGATGACCATCACGGCAAAGTTGATTGTGCTTCAACCCTAGGAGAAGGCACCACCTTTATTGTGGAACTCCCCTGCCAGCACCATAGTCTCATCCAAGAGACCCTACTCTCCGACACAGGCAACAATACCGAATAAGCCATCCGAAACTTTATTCCAGCGGATGAGCTAAGCATTTAAGTAGGATCACCTACTTAAATTTCAGATATCATCGAGGCCCCCTCTTCCAAATTCTGGGGGAAGCCAGACTCAAAGCCCCCAGAATTGGGGGTTTGGGGGCAGAACCCAAGTAGCTTAAAAACTCGTTTATATCCTACAAAAGATTGAGTTCACCTACTAAGTAGGGGCAATCCCTTGGCCGTCAATGAGCCCGCCTGTTTAAGCAGCATTCGGTCCCGGTTCAAACCGGGGGGCAATCCAATCAAAATCAATTTCGTTGAGATAATCCACCGCCCACGTCGCACAGCGCTGAATCATGTGATACGGATAGATCTGTGCCACCCCGACCACCGGAATCCCTGCGGACTTGGCCGCCGCAATGCCGGCAAAGGAGGCCTCTACTGCTAAACAATTTTCTGGGGCGATGCTCAAGTCTGGATTCTGGAGATTAAGCTGATCAATGGCGGCTAAATAGCTATCGGGGGCTGGTTTACTAGCCGCCACCGTCATATCACTCGCCGAAACCACCAATGCAAACTGCTCTGACAATTTAGCCGTATCTAAAACTCGCTCAACATCCAATCGCTGGGCACCAGTCACAATGGCCGTAGCATATTGCTTCACCCGCACTCGATATAGCAGATCGTCTAGCCCCGCATAGAGGGCGAGCTTGGATTGGGCTTCGAGCCATGCACCATAGGCAACTGACTTTTTCCGCAATAGATCATTCAAATAGCTATCTTTAACAAAGCGACCCCGCTGCTGCAAAATCGCCGTCAGACGGGCGCGATCGCTACCGCCAAGACAGACTTCGTTATATTCCGCCGGATCAAACCGCAGATTTTCAGCCAATAGCAAATCTGCAATGAGATGGGGGTGAATCTCATCGTCGTTAATGATGACGCCGTGGAATCCAAAGAATACTGCCTTAAGCATGGTGCCAAATAACGAGAGTAGAAGTCGGTATATCCCCCTTAAAAAAGAGGAGTGTGGTGTCTTACAAATGACAACACGCAAACATTCGTGAAAACGTCCGTAGTTCAGACACACACTTTGTCAATAACGCCTTAGTATTAAATATTACCCCTTTAGGAATTCGAGAAATCGTAAATTCTCCAGGGGGTAGGCACTCATAAGTCTGGTTCATCCATCAGGTTTGTAACTATGCATCTGCTTTCTGAAAAAAGCCTCATTAGCGAGACGTCCATCCCTGTCATTTTGCAGTGGTGGCAGCGACGGAAACGTCGGGCTACCTCAGGGGACGTGCTCAGTAACCCGGTAGTGAAAGATGTCGACTCTAAGTATCTAGACAAATATCAACGGCTAATGAACGTATATGCCGTTGTGAAGTCGGGGGGGGCGGCGGCCCAAATTCAAGCGGCTCACGACCATTGGGATCGTGAACGTGAGGCCATTGACCAACGCATGGGTCAAATTAACAACCAACCCGAAACCAACGACGAATATCTACAACTGTTGCAAGAAGCCCAAGAGCTAGAACGCTCCGCTCGCTGGCGCATCAATAACCTGCAAGATATTCAACCTGAAGAGGAAAGCGCTGTGCGCGAATATCTGCCCCAGATCGAAGATGTTTTGGTTTAGGCACTGAGCCAAGATTTTTCGGTCAGGGTTGGGCTAGAACTCTAAAATAAGGGCTGTCTATTCTCAGATGGTCCTATGGATTCCTATGACGTTGTAGTAATTGGGAGCGGCATTGGTGGTTTGGTGGCTGCAGGGCTACTGGCCCGCTATGGTCGCCGGGTTTTGGTGTGCGAAAGCCACAGCCTCCCCGGTGGTGCGGCCCATGCCTTTCAGCGCCAAGGTTTCACGTTCGATTCTGGCCCTTCGTTTTATTGCGGCCTCGCCGATCCCACCTCCTGCAATCCCCTACGGGAGGTGCTCCATGCCCTAGGGGAGTCCGTTGAAGCCATCCCCTACGATCCCCTAGGACACTACCATTTTCCCGACAGAACCCTGGCAATTTATGGCGATGCAGAACGCTATCAGGCGTCGTTAGCCGAATTTAGCCCCCAAGCGGCCCAGGAGCTCAAGGCATTAACTCAAAAAATGCTGGCAATTTATCGCCCCCTCGGGTCTATTCCCACCCTGGCACTGCGGGCGGATGGCTGGCTATTGCCCACATTGCTACAACGTTTTCCGAAAGCCATGGTGCAGCTACTGCCCCAACTGCGGGGCCTGGGCCGCTCCATGGGAGATTTTGTGGATGCCACGGTTCAAGATCCGTGGCTGCGTCAATTGATTGACCTAGAGTGCTTTTTGTTGTCTGGGATGAAGGCCCACCAAACCGTGGCACCGGAAATGGCCTTTATGTTTGGCGAGCGCTCAGAATCGGTGATTGACTATCCCATCGGTGGCAGCGGTGCCATTGTGGACGCCTTAGTGCGGGGACTCAAACGCTGGGGCGGCCAGCTACGCCTGGGCACCCACGTAGAAAAAATTTGGGTAGACGGTGGCATGGCAAAGGGCGTACGCCTCAAAAATGGTGAGCGGATCCAGGCGGCGAAAGTTATTTCCAATGCCACCCTGTGGGATACCTGCAACCATTTGCTGAGGGCTGAAGATTTACCAGCTAGCTATGGGCAACAGGCCTTGAAAACGCCCGCCGTGGATAGCTTTATGCACCTACACCTGGGTATTCGCTCCGAGGGCTTAGAAAATCTCACCATTCACCATGTGGTGGTGAACGATCAAAATCAAGACATTACGACGCCGGGCAATACCTGCATGATTTCCATTCCGTCGGTGTTGGATCCATCCCTGGCACCGGACGGACACCATGTGATCCACACCTACACCCTGGAACCCTGGGCAGGATGGCAGCGGGATGCAGGGTATGGGGCCAAGAAAGAGGCCAAGGTACAGCCACTGATACGAGCTTTGCAAAGGGTGATTCCAGATATTTGCGATCGCATCACCCTCAAACTCATCGGCACCCCACTCACCCACCAACGTTTTCTGCGGCGCCACCAGGGCACCTACGGGCCAGCCATTGCCGCTGGCCAAGGCCTGTTTCCAGGCTGTAAAACACCGATCAAAGGTCTGTACCGAGTGGGCGACAGCACCCTGCCAGGCATTGGCGTCCCAGCCGTGGCCGCCTCTGGCATTTTATGTGCCAACAGTTTGGTCAGCCCCAGGGAAACAGCCGCCCTGTTGGATCTACAAACTCACACCGGAACACAACACTAGAGAAACATTGCAAATTGTGCGATCCCAAAGGAATCCCATACCTGCAAAGGATAAAATACCTCGGTAGAAAATTGGCAATATCCATTGCAGTCCTTACTCTCCATCGCCCGTAGGATCGATGCCTTTACCCACCAAGTCGGGAAATTTGCCTACTGGCTGGTGCTAGCCATGATTGGTGTGGGTACCTGGAACGTCATCGGTCGCTACCTCGGCAACATCGTGGGGCAAAACCTCAGCTCCAATGCCCTGATCGAAGCCCAGTGGTATCTCTTCGATGTGGTCTTTCTCTTGGGGGCCGCCTACACCCTACAGCAGGGCGGCCATGTGCGCGTTGACGTCTTTTATGACCGCTGGTCGCGCCGGCAGAAAGCCCTTGCCGACTTCATTGGCACCGTCTTATTTCTCATTCCCTTTTCCGCCCTGGTGCTCTATTTCTCCTGGGGCGCTGTGATCAAATCCTGGCAGATTTGGGAAATGTCGCCAGACCCCAACGGCCTCCCCCGATATCCCATCAAAGCGATGATTTTGGTGAGCTTTGGCCTGTTAATTTTGCAAGGGATTTCCGAGGCAATTAAAAACTGGGCAATTTTTTCAGGGCACCTGCCCAGCCCAGAGGACCACCGCCTAAACCAGGAGGCTACCGATGCTGATTGATTGGTTAGGTCCGCTCATGTTTGCGGGTGCCCTGGTACTCCTATCCCTAGGGTATCCAGTCGCCTTTTCCCTAGGCGGGGTGGCCATTTTATTTGGCATGGTTGGCATTGCCTTGGATGTGTTTGACCCCATTTTCATGACCGCCATGCCCCAGCGCATCTTTGGCATCATGAATAACTTCACCCTGTTAGCCATCCCCTATTTCATTTTTATGGGGGCCATGTTAGAGAAATCTGGCATTGCCGAAAATCTCCTGGAAACCATGGGCAGTCTCTTTGGCAGGCTCCGGGGTGGTTTAGCGATCGCAGTCGTCGTCGTCGGAGCATTACTGGCAGCCACCACCGGAGTCGTAGCTGCCACCGTGGTCACCATGGGCCTCATCTCCCTACCCACCATGCTGCGCTACGGGTACAACAAAGACGTAGCCACCGGGGTGATTGCCGCCTCGGGCACCCTGGGGCAAATTATCCCGCCCAGCATTGTCCTGGTGGTGTTGGCAGACCAGCTCGGGGTTTCCGTTGGCGATTTATTTTTAGGCTCTTTTATTCCTGGGCTGCTGATGGCCGGGGCCTTTGTCGTCCATGTGGCGATCATGGCTTTTTTCCGCCCCGATCTACTCCCCGCCCTGCCCCCGGAGCTCTTAAAAACACGGGGCAAAGCGCTGGCCCTGAAAGTGATCAAAGTCATGGTGCCGCCCCTGGTACTCATTTTGTTAGTCCTCGGCAGCATTTTCTTTGGTGTGGCCACCCCCACAGAAGCCGGTGCCCTCGGTGCCGTTGGCGCCATAGTGCTAGCCGCATTCAACCGGCAGCTCTCCCTACGCAGCCTGCAGGAAGTCTGCGACAGCACCCTAAAAACCACCACCATGGTGATTTTTATTCTGTTGGGCTCCACCGCCTTTAGCCTAGTCTTCCGAGGGTTACGGGGCGACAGCTTTATTTTCGACGTGCTCACCAACTTGCCTGGGGGCACCTTTGGCTTTTTAGTGGTCAGCATGCTGACGGTCTTTTTCCTCGGGTTCTTTATCGACTTCTTCGAAATTGCCTTTATCGTCATTCCCCTGTTTGCCCCGGTGGCCCAAGAGCTGGGCTTAGACCTCGTGTGGTACGGCGTAATTATTGGGGCTAATATGCAAACCTCATTTTTGACTCCCCCATTTGGGTTTGCCCTGTTTTATCTCAGGGGTGTTGCCCCCAAAGAAGTCTCCACGGGCAATATCTATCGGGGTGCCGTGCCATTTATTGCCCTACAGCTGCTAGTGCTCGTGGCGATTATCGCGTTTCCTGGGTTAGTCAATTGGCTCCCCTCGTTAAGCGGTTAAGGCCCAGGCCGCATCGGCCCGTTGCAATGGTAAAGAAGATCTAAAATGCGCGTATCTCGGCATAAGTCTGCTGTATGAGGGATAGATAGGATAGATAACTGTGGAGTGTATCAACCCCAGTTGGGTTAGTTGGTACCCCTGTGTGTTGTTTCAGTGCCTTGGGAAGTGTCTATGAACAATTCAATGGTGGGACGACGGGTTCTTTGGCTACAGGTCTTTGGCCTGGCAGCAGTGCAGGGTGCGATCGCACTTACCTGGATTATTTACAACCTATACCTGGAAGATTTGCTAGTCACCCTGGGCTTTTCCGCCGCCCTGGCCACCACATTGTTGGTGATTGAAAACGCCATGGGGGCAGTGATGGAACCCCTGATGGGTAACTTTTCCGACCAGCGACAACATTGGGTGGGTAGCCGATTTCCCCAAGTTGCCCTGGGCATGATTCTGGCTGCATTATTTTTCCTAGGCATTCCCCTAATATTTTTTGTAGGCTCATCGGTCAGCGCCCTGCTGCCTGCCACCATGGTGGCCTGGGCCTTAGCCATGACTGTCTTCCGCAGCCCGGCCCTCTCGCTTTTGGGTCGCTATGCCTTTGAATCGGATTTACCCCAAGCGGCCAGTGTGTTAACCATGGTCGGGGGCGTTACCGGGGCCATGGCCCCCCTGGCTGGTGATTTTATTTTGAGTTTAGGACCCCTAGCCGCGTTTTCCATTGGCACCACCGTGTTGTTGTTAGCGGCGCTTGTACTACGCCAGGTCCATCCCAATCAAACGGTTGCAAACTCAGCCACAGCGGCTAGAAGCCCTGCCCCCATCCCCTGGGCCAATCTTCCCTGGATTGTGGGCACCGGCGCAGGGGTGGCCCTGGGCTTGCGTTTGCTGTTGCAGAACTTTCCCTCGGCTGTGGCTGCCACCGGGTTTAGCCAGCCGAAGCTGATTATGGCGGCATTATTTATCACGGTGGCCCTGAGTGCGTTGCCCTGTGGGCAGATCGCCACGCGCTTAGGCAATCGGAAGACGATGCTGCTGGGGCTCGGGGGAATGGTAGTCGCCGCAGGCATCACTAATATTTTGCCAACACCGGGCATGGCTATTTTTGTTGCGATCGCCATCGGCATTGCCTTTAGCCTGATCGGCAACGGCACCCTGCCCTACGCCCTATCCATGGTGCCCCCCAATAAGGCGGGCTTAGGTACCGGACTCTACTTTAGCGGT
Source organism: Leptothoe kymatousa TAU-MAC 1615 (assembly GCF_018739865.1). Lineage (GTDB taxonomy): Bacteria > Cyanobacteriota > Cyanobacteriia > Phormidesmidales > Phormidesmidaceae > Leptothoe > Leptothoe kymatousa. The sequence goes on from NZ_JADOER010000005.1 coordinate 170,248, forward strand.
GGTGCCATCGCCATGAGCTTGCTCGGTAGCCTCGGGAAAAACCTCACCATGGGCCCAGCCCTGGCCGTGGCCGCCATCGGCTTTGTCGGCGCCGCAGGCTGTGTCCTAGCGAAGCGTCCCTAGCAAGGCTGGCGAAAACTGCCTAGGTCCACTGGGTTGGGGCCATATCGGACGGCACCAGGTTGGGGAAAGGTTCAGGCTCGGGGATTTCCTCTTTGGGTGCGGTTTCCTCTAGCAAGTCCCAAATCACCTGGAGCAGTTCATTCAACCCTCGACGGCTAACGGCAGAAATACCAAAGATGCGATCGCAGCCGCTTCTGGCCATCAGTTCTTCGGTCACAATTTCCAGCTCATCCTCAGGCACCGCATCCACCTTATTCAGGGCCAGCAGCTGGGGACGATCCGCCAACCCATGGCCATAGGCCACTAGCTCCTGCTGAATCGTGTGATAGTGCTCAATCGGATCCAGGGTAGTGATGTCGATGACATGGAGCAACAGTCGGGTACGCTCAATGTGACGCAGAAATTCATGGCCTAGGCCCGCCCCTGCATGGGCCCCTTCAATCAGTCCTGGAATATCAGCAAATACGGTGCCGTCGCCATTGGGACGACGCACCACCCCCAAATTGGGCACCAGGGTGGTGAAGGGATAGTCGGCCACCTTAGGTTTTGCCGCCGACAGGGCAGAAATCAGCGTAGATTTTCCCGCATTGGGTAGGCCAATGATGCCCACCTCAGCCAACAGCTTTAGCTCCAGGCGAATGCGGCGCTCCTCACCGGGAAGACCAGGCAAACAGGCCTCCGGTGCCCGATTGCGATTACTCAAAAAATGCTCATTGCCGACGCCCCCTTTGCCCCCGGCTGCCACCCGCAGAGTGTCGCCTTCTTTAATTAAGTCCCCTAGCAATTCATCGGTGTCGGCATCGTAAATCATGGTGCCGCAGGGGACTTCCACAATCAGGTCCTTACCCGTGGCACCGGTCATACTCTTAGGGCCACCCCGAGCACCATGATCGGCCCGAAACCGGTGGGCGTAGCGAAAGTCCAGCAGGGTTTGTAGATTGGTAACCGCCTTCAGCACCACCGACCCACCATGGCCACCATTACCGCCGGAAGGACCGCCCGTGGGCACATACTTCTCTCGCCGAAAGGCCACCAGACCGTCGCCACCGTCCCCCCCGTGCACATTAACTTCTGCTTGATCGATAAATTGCATGGGAGGGGATCGGCTAACAAATGAAACAGCTCAGGGCAGTAAAGAGGTGGGGTAATCGGGTGTGGGGATAAACGGCACTCTCTTTATCTGGGAATCTCTATTTCAGCACAGAACGGTCTACCGGTGGTTAACACCCGCTAACACGGTCCACACCTGGGCAAGTCCCTAAAGCTGTCTGGCTATCTCTGATTGTATCTGTTCAGCTAATGCCTGATCGTCGCGATGGTTCTTGGTGATGACGTTAAATTTTTCTGTGGTCAGGCCACTGTTTTCGACGATCTGCTTCGCATCGTTGCAATAGTTGATCACCAGACGACGCACCTGGGAGCGCACCGTGCGGGGCAGGGTCTTCAAATTCAAACCATCGGCATTAAAACAGCGCAGATCGTGGCGGGTGACATCTTCCTTCGCAATGGTCATCAGGTCGCTCACATCCTCATAAGCCTGAATGCGAATTTCTTCGATGGCCAACACAGCCATGGCATAGCTGCCAATTTCTTCATCGGTAAAGTTTTGGGCATGGCCGCTTTGCCATAGGCTCGACAGGGGCAGCCATATACTTGTCAAAAGCGTGACACCGAGTAGCCAACGCCGTTGACGAGGCCAGTTATAACTAGAGCGACGAAAAAGCATCATGGCAATACTCAGTAAAACCTGACCAATTTTGCCTTAGAAATGCAAGAAACGGCAGGGTGCACCCTTAAATTGGCCTAAAACAATCCGCCAATTGCATGACTTTAGTATGTAGAGTCACGGTCTCTGGAGCCCCTCGTTTAAGCTCATATTCTAGTGCCAACAGTAGTTTCAGGGCACTTTTCAACTGGGGCAGTGAGACATTACGGATTTCTTTTTGCAAAAAATAAATCCGTTTGGGGTTACCGACATCGGCCGCCTGGGCAATGGTGCGGGTATCCCGTTCGCCACTGTCGGTCATGAGTTTGACCCAAAGCCAGGTGCGAAATTGCCCGACCAAGGTGGCCACAATGCGCAGGGCGGGTTCATTCCGCTCTAAGAGTTCGGTAATCAGGGTGAGGGCCCGATCGGTTTGGCCCTGGCGCAGGGCGGCAGCCAGCTGCAAACTACTTTGGGTGCTCGTGGCAACCAGGTCAGTCACAGCATCCGGCGGGAGGGCCACTTTGGGTTCGACCCAATAGGTTTTCAGTTTTTCCAACTCGTTGTAGAGACGACGGGTATCGGCCCCGATGGCTTCTGCTAACAGGGAAGCGGCGGCAGGGGTGAGCTGCAGCCCAACATCCTTAGCAACCTGGTAAACCTGATGCTCAATTTGCTCGATCTTCCAAGGGGGAATGGTGGCAAACTCACGAATATCGGCGTGTTTTTTGAGCAGTTTCGTGGATTTGAGCCGACCGTCGGGCTTGTTACCACTGGTGAATAACAGAATGGAACTATCGGGAATGTTGGGCAGTGTGCGCTCTAATTCGGCCAGCAGCGCGGCAGAACAACGCTGACACACGGAGGTATCCGCCAACCAGACCACCCGCTTTCCCATGCCAAATGGGGGGGTCATGGCCTGGTTTAGCCCCTGCATAACGGCATCGGATTGCTCGGGGGGAATCTTTTCGTAGTTGAAGCTAGACCAGTCGGCATCAAGGTTGCGATCGCACAGCGTTTTCACCGCCTTTTTCATCCGAAACTCATCGGCTCCCCAAAAGAAATAAACCGGCATTTACATTCCCATCACCCATAGTCACAACAGACTTGCACCACCCATAGCGATCGCTTGCTGGGTTGCCCCATGGCCCCAAGCTATCCGTCTAGCAAGGCTTCGACAAATTCGTAGCTAGAGAAGGGGCGCAGGTCTTCGATGCCTTCCCCGGCACCGATAAACCGAATCGGTAGGCCCAGCTGTTGCACCACCGCCAGGGCCACACCGCCCTTGGCCGTACCATCCAGCTTGGTCAGCACCACACCGCTGAGGTTGGCCGCTTCCGAAAACACCTTGGCCTGACGGACACCGTTTTGGCCCAAGGTAGCATCCAGGACGAGCAACGCTTCCACCTGGGAATCGGGCGCTTTTTTATCCACAATCCGCCGGATTTTAGAAAGCTCATCCATCAGGTTTTTCTTATTTTGCAAACGACCGGCGGTATCAACGAGCAATAATTCTGTATTGCGCGATTTGGCCGCTGCGATCGCATCAAACACCACCGCCGCCGGGTCCGTATTCGCGCCGGGGTTGGCAATTACCTCCACACCACTGCGGGCCCCCCACACCTTCACCTGCTCCACCGCCGCCGCCCGGAACGTATCCGCCGCCGCAATCAAACAGTTGTAACCAGACTTTTTCGCAATATGGGTGAGCTTACCAATGGTGGTGGTCTTACCCGCACCGTTTACCCCCACCATCAGCCAAATGTTGAGGACCTCCGCCTCCGGTACAAAGGTTAAATTGTGGTCACCCTCCAGCGGGCTATCCAGCATGTCTCGCAGCAGCTTTTTCAGGTAACGAATGGCCACATCGGGGGGTAGCGTTTCGGTGCGCATTTTGTCCTGGAGCGCCTCGATGATCACATCCGTCGCCGCCACCCCCACATCGGCCTGGAGCAGCAGCGCTTCAATTTCATAAATGGCATCCTCATTCAGAGGCCCCTGGCCGACCACCGACTTTAGCTGGTTAACCAATCCGCGCCGGGTCTTACCCAACCCCTGCCGCAGCTGATTGAGCCAGGTAATTTCCTCCAACGAAATCTCATCGGGCCGTCTTCCCTGGGAGGCCAACACCTCCGCTGACCACAAAAAGGCTTCGTCCAAATCCACATCGGGCATCACCAAAGCCGCTTCCGGCTCTGCATCCGCTTCCGGCTCGGGCTCGGGCTCAGCAATGGCCGTTTCCTTGAGCTTAGCTAGACGCGCCTCCCGCTCCGCCTCAGCCGCCTTCGCCCAAAATGGGGCAGCCACAGAGTCCGCTGGCACCTCCTCGGCAGCGTCTGCCGCATCTTCGCCGTCTGCCTCACGTTCACTCCCTTCGGCCGCCGCCATCGGTTCTGGGGCAGTGGTTGCTGTGATCTCCTCAGGGGCTATGGGCCCAGATGGATCGGTGGCTGGGGCCGCCTCAACGGGTTCTGCCGCGGAAGCAGCCGCCGCCGCAGGCTCCGCAGGGCCAGTTGCGCCAGTCGCCTTAGAATCTGCGGCAACGGGTTCCACCGCCGCAGGTTCAGCCGGGACTTCGGGCGCTTCGGGCGCTTCGGGCGCTTCAGGCGCTTCGGGCTCCACCGTTTCCTGTTGCTGCTGAATATTTTGATAGGCAGCCTTGGCCCAGGCTAGATAGTCTTCCGCACTGGCCGGAGCCTCGCCATCTTCCGCAGCAGCCTCTTCAGCACTGGCATCCGCCCCCTGGCTTTCATCTACCTTTTTTTCCTCATCATCCGAGGATTCATCATAGCTACGGCGAAACCAGTTAAAAGAAGACATGGGGAATAAACGTAAAAATGATCAGTAGACCGCTAGGAGCAATCGAGTGTAAATGGGGCAGACTTGCCAAACTGGGGGAGTTTTGATGGCAGCCAAGCGGCAAACATGGCCATTGGCTCTGAAAAAGGCTATTGGTCCTCAACCTCTGCATCAGGTAGGCCCAAATCTGGAACTGGGTTCGAGCTTTTTTTACCTTCAATCTGATCGGTCACCCGGCGCATCACACCGTTAATAAAGCGATAACCATCCTCATCACTGTATCGTTTGGCGATTTCGATCGCCTCGTCAATGGCAATGCGTTTATCCACTGCCATATACATAATTTCAGCTACGGCAATTCTGAGGATGTCGCGATCTACTCGGGCCAAACGCTTCAGGTTCCAGCCCACCATGGCAGCATCCAACTGCTGATCAATGGTGCTTTGATGTCTATTTAGCTGGGTAATAATCCGCTGGGCATACTCTTGGACATCTTGACGCCCGGCTAACTGTACAAACTCTGGTAGTTCTGTGGCCGCTCCCAAGCGATTAATGGCCGTTTGCACCTGAGCGATCGCATCTTTTACCGTAGTTTGGGCACTGAGCAAATCACCGGAACGGGTCTCACTATTGAGCAAATGGCGATCGCCCCGGGCCAGTTCAGCCGAGGCTGCTTCCAGGGCTTCCTTAACCTCCGCCGTGAGGGCACGAACAGCGCCCGTGAGGAGAGAGTCCACGGAAGGTGCGGGCTTCTTTTTAGTTTGCTTGGGGTCGTCTGTTAGCTGGCTCATGCCGAGGAGAGCCAGCTCACGAGCAATACGACGAGACTGCATAGGGGTTGGAAGTGGGTGGTCTAGCTCAGATATCTTATCAGCCAGTGTAGGAAAGACGGGCGCTACCGCAATGGCAAAAGACGCAGCGACACAGCAGCCCTTACCCCGGCTGATCGATATTAACTAGCTCCACCCTAGTTTCAGGGGGGTCAGTCTGGGTGGACGCAACCGGCTGCGACTCAGCAAAGTCAGTGGCGACATCTTCTGCCTCACCAGGAGGCAACTGGGCCACAGGTTCTTCATCCTCCACCAGGGCTTCGGCTAAATTAGGGCCGACAATGCCACCGGAAAGCAGCACCTTAAAGGCTTCCTCAATGGAAATGTCCAGGCTCACCACATCGGTTTCGGGCACCACCGCATACCAACCACTGGTGGGGTTAGGCGTGGTCGGCACAAAAACACTGAGCATACTAGAGTCAGGTGTGAGCGATGTGGCTGAGCTGGTGACAAATGCGATCGCCCAAATCCCGCGGCGGGGATACTCCACCAAGACCACCCGCCGAAACTTGCTCTTGGTGTCCTTGAGGACAGTCTCCAGCAGCTGCTTCAGCGTCTTATACACCGAACCTGCCAGGGGAATCGACTGCAAAATCCGCTCCCCCAGGTCCAACAGCCAACGCCCGGCAATATTTCGGGCCATCAGACCAATGAGTAAGATAGCCAGCAAGGGCACTGCAAACCCCACCCCCAAATTAAACAGGGCCACTAGGGCGGGGTGCAGATCGATAAATGGATTTAACTGCTTTGGAAATCGAGTCAGCGCACGAATAACCCAGCTAGCAACCGTAATGGTCAACCAAATGGTTGTGGCTAGTGGAATAACTACTAGAAGACCTGCAATTAGGTCATTCTTCAAACCTTGCCTAAAGTCTTTTAGCACGGGCTGACATCTCAGTTAAAGTCGTCGCAATAAAGGGTTGATTGCAGTGATGCGAATTGGTTTCAGAGAACTATAGTGATTAGCTGTGTCGCTCGTCACTATTTATATCCTAATTTATTTGGGGCACATGACCGGGATCGGTTGAGGTTCGGTTGAGGATAACTGCTATCAACTAAGGACAGCCAGGGGATTGCGGTCTAAATTTGCAGCACCCTACGGGCCAAGTTTAGATAAATCAACACACCGAAGACATCCACCACGGTGGTGATAAACGGTGCTGACATCAGCGCAGGATCAAACCCTAGGCTCTGAAAAAGGATGGGTAAGGCCGCTCCCGCACTGGACGCCAAAATCGAAATGGCCACTAAACTGCAGCCCACGGACAGGGCCACCCCCAGGCTGATATCGGGCACTAAATAGGCCACCCCAGTCACCACTAGCCCCAGCATCAACCCCAAAAAGGCACCGGCAATGGCTTCCCGGCGAATCACTTGAAACGCTTCCCTTAGCTTTAGTTCATCGGTGTTGAGGCCGCGAATCACCACCGTGGATGATTGAGCCCCGACATTCCCCCCCGTGCCAATCAGCAATGGAATAAACGACGCCAGCACTGCCACCTGCTGAATCAGGCTCTCCTGGCTTTTGATCACAGCGGCGGTAAAGGTATTGGCCACCAGCAAAACGGATAGCCACACCACCCGTTTGCGGGCCACCGTCAGCAGGTTGGTTTGAAAGTAGTTGTCGCCCCCGGATTGCACCCCACCCAGGGCATAGATATCTTTGGTGGTTTCTTCTTCTAAGATGTCGAGCACATCGTCAACGGTGATGATGCCCACCAGGCGCTCCTCGGTATCTACGACCGGCACCGCCAGAAAGTCATATCGCTGGATTAACCGCGCCACTTCTTCTTGGTCAGTCCCGGTATTGACCGACACCACCTCCCGGGTCATTAATTCACCGATTGTCTGGTCGGGCTGCCCGGTCACTAGAATGCGCAGGGATAGAATGCCGGTCAGCCGACGGGCGTGGTCGGTGACGTACAGGTAGTACACCGTTTCACTGACGCTGGCCAGCTTGCGAATATGGCGCAGGGACTGCTCCACCGTCCAGTTTTCTTTCAGGGCGATGTACTCGGGGGTCATGGCCCGTCCGGCGGTGCCAGATTCGTACCCCAGCAGCAGGGCGGTGGCTTCGCGTTCTTGGGCGCTGAGCTGTTGGAGCAATTGTCGGACTACCTTAGCGGGGAGTTCATCGAATAATCGGGCGCGGTCGTCCGGGGACATTTTATCGACAATGTCGATGACGTCCTGGCGCTTAAAGTCTTCAACTAGGGTTTGCTGAATACTGGAGTCGAGGTTTTCGTAAACTTCGATGGCTTCGCTTTTGGACAACAGGCGAAAAGCCAATGCCTGCATTGTATCGGGCAAACCTTCGATAGCTTCCGCAATATCGGCGGGCTGCACCGGCACCAGCAGTGCCTTAGCGCCGGGATAGTTGTTTTGATCCAGTAGGGCTTGGAGTTGCGATCGCACAAGTTCACGCAATTCCTTGCGTGAGAATGATGCAGCGCTAGTGACCTGTTCAGAATCCGTCAAGGAAGCTATGCCCAATCCAGTTGCCTATAGTCTAGTTGCGGAATGGGTGCAAAACGAAGAAAATCCTACGAAATTTGCAAGTAAAAAGTTTTGCTCCATTAGGGGCATTACGTGCAATCCCCCTAATGGACATCCGCCTAGGCCATGCTCTAGCCGTTAAGCCGCCTTCAAGCCACGGTGGCGCAAAAGCGCATCAGTACTAGGTTTGCGGCCACGAAATGCCTGAAAGACATCCATGGGATGCTGACTCCCCCCCAGGGCCAGCACCGTATCCCGGAAACGCTGCCCGGTTTCCTGCACCGCTGCTTCATCATCGATCCCCACCTCCTCAAAGGCCGCAAAGGCATCGGCGCTGAGGACCTCAGCCCAAAAATAGCTGTAGTATCCGGCGGCATAGCCCCCCGCAAAGATATGGCCAAAGCTACACAGGAATGCATCTTCCGCCAACGGTGGCAGCACCGCCGTCTTTTGGGCTAAGCGATCGCGCACATCCCAGATAGTCTCATCCCCATCGGGCTGATAGCGAGAATGCAGCTCCATATCGAGCCAACCAAAATTCACCTGGCGCAAAATAGCATTGCCCGTCATAAAGTTACGTGCCGCCAATAGCTTTTGATAATCAGCTTCTGGTAGAGGCTCACCGGTTTCATAATGGCGGGCCATTTTGAAGAGGGTGCTACGGTCGTAGCACCAGTTTTCCATAAACTGGCTGGGCAGCTCTACCGCATCCCATTCCACATTGTTGATGCCCGCGGCCCCCGGATAGTCCACCTGGGTGAGCATGTGCTGCAAACCATGGCCAAACTCATGGAACAGCGTTTCCACCTCACGGAAAGTCATCAGACTCGGCTTACCATCCACCGGCGGTGACTGGTTGCACACCAAATACGCCACCGGCAACCGCACCGGCTGATTCGGAGCAGTATGACTGCGCACAATGCACTCATCCATCCAGGCACCGCCACGCTTTTCCGCCGGACGGCTATAGGGGTCTAAATAGAAGTAGGCCACTGGACTACCCTCGGCGCCATTAATGGCAAAGTAACGCACATCTGCGTGCCAAACGGGGGCCTGGCCATCGGCCGCCGCAATGGTCACCCCAAAGAGACGATGGGCCAACTCGAACAACCCATTGAGCACCTTAGGCAAAGGGAAATAAGGGCGCAGTTCCTCATCATTGAGGTCAAACTCCTTTTCCCGCATCCGCTCGGCCCAAAAAGAAACATCCCATTGCTTCAGGTCATCGGCTTCTGGAGCATTTTGTTTTTGCGCAAAGGCCTTGAGCTCTGCTAGCTCTTGCACAGCCGATTCATAGCTAGCACTGCGCAGCTCTTCCATCAAAGACTCCACCGCATCCACCGAGGGGGCCATTTTGCGCGCAATGCTAAGTTCCGCGTAGGTATCAAAGCCCAGCAGCTTCGCCTGCTGTTTTCTCAACGTTAAGGTTTTATCAATTAGCGGAGAGTTGTTGAGTTCGCCCTCAGAGGCCCGACTGACATAGGCCCGATACAGCTTCTCTCGCAGATCGCGACGACGACTATGCTTGAGAAACGGGCCATAGCTGGGGATATCTAGGGTAATGCGCCAGGGACCGGCTTCAGCGGTGGCGGAGTCTTCCCCCCCGGCATCCGGGGCTGCGTCACGCGCAGCCTGGGCAGCCAAACTCAGTAAACTAGGGGGCAACCCGTCAATCTCTTCTGGGGTGGTTAGGGTCAGGCTAAAGGCTTTAGTGGCATCCAACACATGGTTGGAAAACTGAGTAGACAATTCGGCTAGCTGCTGCTGAATCTGATTAAAGGCGGCCTTGGCATCGCCCTTTAAACCCACACCAGACAGCTCAGCATCTCGAATAGCCGCCTCCACAATGCGCCGCTGTGCAGGGCTCAAACTGGCATCCTGATCTAACGCCTTAAAGCCGTTATAAAATGCTTGGCTCTGACTTAAACGGGTGGCAAATTGCACCAGCGCAGGCTGAACAGTTTCATAGGCCGCCCGCAACTCAGGACTATTTTTGACTCCCATGAGATGCCCTAACACACCCCAGGTCCAACCCAACCGTTCGCTTATTTTAGTCAGGGGTTCCGCTAAGCCCTGCCAGGTTGGCGTCATCGACTTTTCCAAAGCTTCTAACGCTGTGGTCAGGTCATCAAGGAGGGCAGCGACTGCAGACTCGACTTGCTCAGGGCGGAATTGGTCAAACGGTGGCAGACCATAGCCAACAAGGAAAGGGTTCGTCGCAGGGGAAGCACTGGTAGTTGCCATAGAAGTCATACGTGTCTTTAGGGTGAGAAATCAGGATGCAACCCAGAATTGATTCTTGTTCAGAATTGTTCTGATTTAGTTCTATTCTAAGGCAGGATTTTATTTTGTGGCAGAGGCGACCGCATCCCAGTTTCTGGACCATAGGTAATGGCAACAGCTACAGCTCAAAAAAGGCCAAAATTGGGCAAAAACCCAAAAAAATAGAGAATGGCTCTAAACCCTCGCCTAGCGAGCTTCTATGGTAGCTGGCTCTAGGGCCTGGATAATACGTGCCGCTTGGGTAATGATGCTCTCACCACCGTTAACGACGACTAGATATTCTCCCTCTGCGATGCGATCGCGATAGGGCGTCTCATTATTATTGAATAGCAACGCCGGACCCCCGCCAATAAAAAAGCTACCCATCAAACCCGATCCTGCGCCCAATAGACCACCCAAAATTTGGTTGCCCAAGGTGCCGGTCCATTGAAACGTATTCAGACCGGTGAGGACATCAAACACAACGCCGCCACCAAACCCAAAGGGCACTAGCCAAATGGCCATGCGCCGCACTTGAGTCCATGCCGCTTCCTTAGGACTTTGCAAGCCAAACTCATCAGTGGTTTGAAATCCGTCGCCGAGGATGGCAATATCGTCCATCGAAAAGTTACTGGACTCTAACCGGGAGTAGGCTTCTTCAGCATCGGCGCGATCTAAGAAAGCAGCGACAAGGTATCTCATAAGGACACAAGTTGATAATGGCTCTAATGTAGAGTCTACTCTGATACATCCATTATTCCTTGTCAGCAGCATAAAGGCTACGGAGGCATATCCATAGCCTTGCCTCGCATCATACTTAACAATCGGGAAGCTACTTTGGAGTAGCTTGTTGGGCAATACAACAACCCAGCCATTTAACCCTCGGCCAAAGGCTTGGGTTACAGGTCGCTACATTGCTTATCTAACGGGTCGTCACTCGCATCTCTCATACGCAGTCGCTCCGTATTGAAATTGTCTAAGCCAATGGTGGCAGAATCAAAACAAGCATTGGTAAACACAGTGTTTGATGTGATTGTGATTTTGCTTAGGTCAGCACCACGGATATCAGCACTTTCTAAATTCGCGAAAGACAGATCAGCCCCCATCAGATTTGCCTTCTGCAAGTTGGCCCAACCAATATTGGCACCGCTTAAAGTCGCATTTTGGAAATTGGCTTTAGATAATTCGGCACCCCGCAAATCACTGCGGGTTAAATTCGCTTCCACAAACTGCCCTTGTCTCATCCATGCCCTCTTAAAGTTGGCTTCGGGCATAGGCGCGCCATTCAAAATCACTCTCACCAAATCAGCACCACCTAACAAGCCAACTTCAGAAACAGCAGAGTTCCTACCATCTAGGAGTTGGGCTTCATACAAAAATCGAACCAGTTCTCCCTTGAGTTTGCCAGAATCATCAAAGCCAGACAGTTCAGCCAACTGCCTATTCTCGTCAGTGCCATTATCTGACGCTGATTCTCCTGGCAGATTCAGAGCGTTTCGCATCGATTGCTCTAAAAAGTCGCTTTCACTACGGTCATATTGCCGTGTATCGTCTAGGCGCTTCAGGGCAATAATGGTCTCCCCGCGGATAGCGTTCCATATGGATATGCCCTCAGAATTACTGTTCCCAGTGTCCATAGCCCCTTGCGTTGCAATGAGATCAGTCATTCTAGAAGCGTAGTTGGTCAACACAGCTTGTCTATTATTACTCGCTGCACTAGCCCGTTCAACTAACCGATTCGCCTCCGCATTTGCTTCTTGGAAGCTGGTCAATTTCCAACCGATCCAAATACCCATCACCGCCGTTAGCAACGGGATCCAAATCTTCTCCGCCCAATCAAACCTGCCGGGTTTACGCTCCGTATCGTCTTTAACATGAAAAACACGCTTGGAAATAGTTGGCAATTTTTGCGTTTCCAATGCAACATCTTGAGCTTGAGAACTAGATAAGGCCGTTTGCTGATGATTGTTGTCATTCATGTGCTAGCACCCTGATGTATTACGCAAGAACATTGATCTGTAGCCAATGGGCGTCAGTATCTGCACCACAGCACAGATGTCGGTAGATAGATAATGAGCAAAGTTCAAAGGGGGATACAGTGGCTGCATCAAGAAAATCGGATGGATGAGATTATCTATTGCAACCCAGTCACTACGGCTTAGAAAGTTATCAGCAGATATAGGTTCTTTTCGGCAAAAGTAGCCAATTAACTTTGGCACAGCAATCTCTACAACATCGAGTGTTGGAGAATAACGCAGCCCTAAACGTTCAAGCGCTAGAATAAATGCCATTGGTATGGACGCCAGGATGAAATCCTTACGCAGGCTATTTATTGGCAGTTGTTTATTGTTGGCTATGCTGTTTATCCTTTGGGGAAGCAGCGTATCAGCTTCCCCCACGCTCATCGATCCTCGGATTAATCGGCTGGAGTCTGAGGTGCGATCGCTCCAATCTCAGGTGACGCGATTACAATCCCAGCTACCCAGAATTAGCAATAGGCCCCTGCAACCAACAGAAACAGCCCCCATCCCAGCGGAGTCACTTACAGAACAAGAGTTCGACACCCTGGCAATTTTAATTATCGAGCTACAGGAACGTGTCACCGCATTGGAAACAAACCTGGCAAAGGCTGGGTAAACCATAGGCCCCCAATCCTAGAACGTCCTACATGCAGGACGACAAGTAACTTAAAACAGATTGCCCATCCATGGCAGTTCTACGTAAATATTGCAACTAACTTTTCGCGAGTCGCTAAAAAATTTATCAACATGCGGATGACACCCAATGTTGTTTGAAGTCTTAGTGAAGTCACTACTCAACTCCGGATATAGCCTGACAAATCACGCATGTTGGAATGGTAGATGCACCCTGATTCCGAGCCCTGGAGATGCATCTTTGGGGCTCTTTCTTCTCCCTTAACTGGGGTGTTATCTCAAAAAACAAGTATTTCGACCAGCCAAAAGACTGTAGCTATCAACTAGCCTTGCTGCACTCTCGCCTTAATCGCATCAATAATCTGGCCATTGGCTTTGGGAAAGGGATAGCTATCGATTTCGTCTAGGGTTACCCACTTCACTTCATCGCATTCGATGGTTTGGGGTTCACCACTAAGGTGGGTGCAGTTAAACACATTGAGGGTGACCTTAAAGTGGCTATAGGCATGATTTACCGTAATAAGGCGGTCATTCACCTCGATTTCAATGGCGAGTTCTTCTTTAATTTCTCGCTTAACACAGTCTTCTACAGTCTCATTGGGCTCAATTTTGCCACCGGGAAACTCCCACAGGCCACCGAGTAGGCCTTCTTGCTTACGACGGTCTATGAGAATGCGGCCATCTTGGTCATAAATAACGGCAACACCAATTTGCTTATGGGGTAGAGGTGCACGGGACTCGGTCATGGGTAATTCAGACTGTAGATTTTGACGGTAGGCGGTGCAGTGAGCTTGCCAAGGGCACAGCAGACAAGATGGGCGATGGCGGGTGCAAAGGGTGGCACCCAGGTCCATAATTGCCTGGTTAAAATCCCGAGGCTGCTGTGGGTCCAAAATTTGTTCGGACAGTTGCCACAGCTGGTTCATGGCTTTGGCTGGGGGCTTGGGTAAAGCCACCAACCGGGCCAATACCCGTTTTACATTACCATCGAGAATCGCCACGGGTAGGTTATAGGCGGCACTGAGAATTCCCCCGGCCGTAGTACGACCAATGCCAGGCAGTGCGATCGCAGCGTCAAAGTCTTCTGGAAATATCCCCCCATGGCGTTCCACAATTAGCTGGGCGGTCCTATGCAAATTACGAGCGCGGGCATAGTACCCTAACCCTTCCCAGGACTTAAGCACCGTTTGCTGTTCGGCCTTGGCCAGGTCAGCCACCGTAGGAAACGTTGCCAACCATCGCTGATAGTAAGGCAGCACCGTCTTCACCTGGGTCTGCTGCAGCATAATTTCTGAGATCCAAATGGCATAGGGATCACGACTGCGCCGCCAGGGCAAATCTCGGCCTTGCTCGCCATACCAGGTTAAAAGCGCCTTACGTAGGGCCGGGGCTGCTTTTTCTAACGTTGCGGCCCCATCTAACGTTGCGGCCCCATCTAACGTTGCGGCCCCATCTAACGTTGCGGCCCCATCTAACGTTGGGGGGCCATTAATAGACAAAGCAGATGCCTGGAGAGAAGACATCTGCTTTGGGCCATATCGGCCATCGGCACTATCCTGTGCCTTACTTTTTTTATTGGTTACACCCACCAGAGATCGCAGCTATCTACATTAAGATCCTGCCACGAGCGGGGACCAACGGAGCATCCAACAGAGGCTCCATCCAAATTCCTAGTCCGCCAAAGGCTCTTCTAGACCACCCAGAATGGACTTTTCCATTTCCAGGCGCTGCTCAGCCCCTTTAAGGAAATAACCACCCATCATGGCCGATGCCAGTAAACGACCCAGATTTTCACGGCTAGTGGTCACCGACACATCGAAACCATCGGAAGGCAGACCGCCCAGCATGCCAATAATATTGTGCTCCATGGCCTGCATCACATCGCCAGAAACAGGGCGAGATAGCTGAGCAATGGTTTCCGGTTCCATCGCCTGGACATATTGCATTAGAGTATTGCCTTGCACAGCAGCTCCACCCATAAACCCAGAGTTTGTATTGTTGTTAGACTGATTAGTCATCATGACCTCACTCGAAACGTGGCTGGTAGCGGCTTTTGGTGTCTGTGCCGCTGTAACCACAATCTAACAAAGCAATTCCAGTTCCTGTAGTAGGAAGAACCGAACTGCCAGGTAGGGCTCCTCAAAGTGTCAGTGGCGGGAACGATCCTGGCCAGGGCATCTAAAGGGTGAACGATAAGACATCACCCGCTCCGCTAGGGCATTTTATTGCCACCAAGGAGAAAAACACCCTCCGATATACATACGAAATAGCCCTAGTCTCTAGGGTTTATCAAAACACCATGACACTTAATAGCCATTACTATGGGCAGCTTTAGCGTTCATGTCGGCTATCTAAGCTACAATTGTTAAGGTTTTTTACGAAACATTTCTTACTGCTGCTATTTCTGGAAGTTCCAATCCAATGAGCCTTCCCATCCGTAACGTTGCAATCATCGCTCACGTTGACCATGGTAAAACCACCCTGGTCGATTCCCTACTTCAACAGTCCGGTATTTTCCGGGAAGGCGAAGACGTGCCCACCTGTGTCATGGACTCCAACGACTTGGAGCGTGAACGGGGCATCACCATTCTTTCTAAGAACACAGCAGTTCACTACAAAGACACGCTGATCAACATCATTGACACCCCTGGCCACGCCGACTTTGGTGGCGAGGTGGAGCGCGTGCTAGGCATGGTAGATGGCTGCATCCTGATTGTGGATGCGAACGAAGGGCCCATGCCCCAAACCCGTTTCGTACTCAAAAAAGCATTAGAAAAAGGTCTACGCCCCATCGTAGTCGTCAATAAGATTGACCGTCCTCGGGCAGAGCCCATGGGTGCGGTAGATAAGGTGCTAGACCTATTTATCGAACTAGGTGCCGACGATGACCAGTGCGATTTCCCTTACTTGTTTGCGTCGGGTCTGGCTGGCTATGCCAAAAACGAGCTAGAAGACGAAGACAAGGATATGCAGCCCCTGTTTGAAGGGATTTTGCACCACGTTCCCCCACCCGTAGGCGATTCTGATAAGCCCCTACAGCTCCAGGTGACCACCCTGGCCTATTCCGAATATTTGGGCCGCATCGTCATCGGTAAGGTCCACAACGGGACTATCCGCGCCGGTGAGCAGATTGCGCTAGTAAGAGAAGACGGCAAAATCGTTAAGTCGAAGATTTCTAAGCTGATGGGCTTCGAGGGCCTACAGCGTACCGAAATTGAAGAAGCCACCGCAGGCAACATCGTGGCCGTGGCTGGCTTTGCCGATGCCAACATTGGTGAAACCCTGACATCTCTCGAGAACCCCCAGGCGCTACCGCTGATTAAGGTGGATGAGCCCACACTGCAAATGACCTTTGCGGTGAACGACTCCCCCTTTGCCGGTAAGGAAGGTAAGTTTGTCACTTCTCGCCAGATTCGCGATCGCTTAATGCGCGAGCTAGAAACCAACGTCGCCCTGCGCGTCGAAGAAACCGACTCCCCCGACCGCTTTGGCGTATCCGGTCGTGGTGAACTACACCTGGGCATTTTGATTGAAACCATGCGTCGTGAAGGCTACGAGTTCCAGGTGTCCCAGCCCCAGGTAATTTTCCGTGAAGTCAACGGCCAGCCCTGTGAGCCCTATGAGCAGCTGGTGATGGACGTGCCTGAAGATGCCGTGGGTGGCTGTATGGAGCGCCTGGGCCAGCGTCGCGGTGAAATGCAGGACATGATGGTGGACGGCAACGGTCGTGCCCAGCTGGAGTTTGTAGTACCCGCCCGTGGCCTGATTGGCTTCCGGGGTGAGTTTATGCGCCAAACTCGCGGTGAAGGCATTATGAACCACAGCTTCTTAGAATATCGCCCCATGTCTGGCGATGTGTCTGCTCGCCGTAACGGTGTGCTGATTTCCTTTGAGGAAGGGGTGTCGACCTTCTATGCCATGAAGAATGCTGAGGATCGCGGCATCTTCTTTATTGAGCCTGGCACTAAGGTGTACAAGGGCATGATTGTTGGTGAAAATAATCGCCCCCAGGATCTAGAGCTGAATATCTGCAAGGCGAAGCAGCTAACCAACCACCGGGCGGCTAGCGGCGACGAGCTTGTGCAGCTACAGACTCCCCAGGAAATGGGCCTAGAGCGGGCACTGGAGTATATTGCATCGGATGAGATGGTGGAAGTAACTCCCGAGTCCATTCGTCTGCGCAAGATGCCTAAAAAAAAGCTCGCTAAGCGTTAAACGGTTTGATTGATTAAAAGCTTTTGAATAGCTGTGATGGCTTAACACCATCACAGCTTTTTTTTATGGTGCTGATCATTGCCAGATTAGACAACAGGTGGCAACAACTTTTCTAAAGACAGCATAATCTCTGGAAAGGCTAGGGGAGAGATTTGCTGATCTTGTTTAAGGATGAGGTGGCTGGTGTAGCCAGTCGTGGTGGGTGTGCGAAAAATGTGCAACTGTCGCTGGGGTAGGTCCAACACCCAGTAATCGTTGATGCCAGCTTGGGCATAGAGTTTGTCTTTGACTTCGCAGTCTTGCTTTAGGGTAGAATCGGCCACTTCCACCACCAGGCAAATATCTTGTGGGGTGGGGTGATGGGCGGCGTAGTCTAGAAAATTGCCTTTAACGATGGCTAGGTCAGGTTCAGGTTCTGAATAGTCGTCCAACTGAATGGGGTCTTGGGTGCTGACGAAGAATGGCTGGTTGGATAATGGCTGATCTAAGGCGGTTGCGACTAGGCGGAGGGCGGTGACTTGGGGGGTGCCTTTGGCAATCCTAAGGATGATTTGTCCTGCCAGGAGTTCTGTGCGATCGCACTCTGCTAAGAGCCCTGACTCTGCCATACGGTGGTATTCATCCACGCTCCAGCGTTTGAGCGTTTGGGCATCCAAGGGCAAAGAGGGCAAGGCAACCATAGCATCGGTTGAAGGGCATGTTGTGATTATTTTAGCTGACTTAACTTGAAACAAGTGACTAACCATCGAACCGAAAAGTACGGACTAAAAAACAAAAAAATTGCTGCCATATATCAATGACAGCAATTTATGTTGATGGAACGTCAACACGAGTCCTACGACAATCGTCAGGAACATTTTCAAGCACCCAGCTATACGGCCCACCACCGAGCCCCCATACCAAGACTGCCAAAGGGTGCCACAACAATCACCAAGCCAAGAAAACACCGCTATGCCCCTGTAGCAGTGCCGAATGCAATGGGAGTAATTCAGGAAAAACGTAAAACTGGGGGGCAAACAGATGGCGATCAGGCCATGTATGCCACACCACGATAGTTAAGCTTCATAGGCGACCGATGGGGTGTGGCGACATGCAGTCTCTTTACCTTGCTCTTCGTACCCAAAAAGTTTCTTTCTTCCTGAGTGATCATCAAAATCTCTACCTCGGGAGACTTAGAATTATAAGGAACACCGCGATATGTTAATTTCATCAGAAAACTCCAAAACCTCTACAACTAGATAAACCTGAGTGGGGAAAGAACCATATACCTAAAGTGCTAGCGGCTTTACCGTTTTAGCCTTTCCCTCAAATCCGAGAACAACAACATTAATGCTGTCCTCGTCTATGTCAGTAATACTAACTAGAAGCTTCTGAGCACGTCATGGGGCTAGGGACCTATTTATTTGGCAATGAGGACTTTAGGCCTAGAAAATGACGATGCATGTATATACTTTCACCATATTACGTTAACCAGTTAAAAAATTGCTGCTATGGCGACATAGCAGCAAGGTATGTTGATGGAACGTCAACACCGGTTCTGGAGAAACATTCAGAAACGTTATCGGAGACACTTATAAACCGCTGTCCTAACGTCGATGGGTTGTACCGCGATACGTAATTTCCACCGATGGTCGGCGGGACGGATGCGTAGAGAACCGTTGGCCCTTGAACCGCGAACCCAAAAGCGGCAAATCATCCTGAGCAACGTTTAAGTTAAAACTCTCCATTGTGTGAGGTTGAGCGTCGCAGTGACGCCGACGCCATGGCATTTTCATTGCAAAATTCCTCAAATCAGCTAAAAGAAAACACTCTACCCATTTATTTGGCCGTTAAGAGAGCTGGCTAGATACGGGCTCTAACCGCTGGGTTGCTGTTGCGGTAGATCTGGGTTGGTGCTGGCTAATGGTTGCGATCGCAACACCGAACAACAAGATCACAGCACCCACAACAACCTCAATCCCCTGCACTTCCCCAAAGGTCCAATAGCCTAGCAAACTAGCAACCATCGGTTCACCTAGGATCACCACGCTCAGCACCTGGGGTTTTACCCAACCCAGTGCCCAATTAAAACAACCATGCCCCAGCAATTGCGGAATCAACGCTAACAGCAGTACGCAACCATAGGTGATTTTTGGGTACCCCCCATAGCCAGCATGCAGCCATAGGGGTAGCGGCAATAACACAACAGCAGCGGCAGCATAAGCAACTACAATATGGTGCTGCAGCTTGACACCATTTTTTTGCGCATAGTGTCCCAACAAAATATAGAGCCCATTCGATAGCGCACCGACTAGCGCCAACCCATTACCCAACCAAGGGTTGGCCCCAACCATCGATTGGGCTGGTCCTCCCAGACTAATAATCAAACTACCGGCTAACGCAAACCCCGTACCCACTAAAGCAGCCCGTCGAGGCTTATCCCTAAACCACCACCAAGCTAAAAAAATGGCCCACACTGGATGGGTATTCACCAGGGCTGTAGAAGCTGCGATGGAGGTGTAACTTAAAGACAACATCCAGGTAGCCAAGTACCCGGCTAAACCTAAACCGGCAAAAACAGAATATTTCAGGGATTGGCTAGAATACTTCGCTTTTCTAAACCCTTTCCAGGCTGGGATAGCCACCAGTGATGCAATGACCAAACGCGATGCCGACAAAAATAGACTAAACCCCACCTGCGGGTCCTCGACGGTAGTTGTCGCTAGGCGGGTAAAAATCGCCCCGGAGGAATAGGCCACTAGCCCAGCCAATAATAAAAAAGTAACTTTACAGATTTTGATAGACATGGTGGAGTAGAGCGTAAAAAACACTGCCATGCCCCATGACAGTGCCCCAATGGAAATAGTTAAGCCATACTTCTTAGCGGTTGCTACGGCAATCGAACAGGCAACCATTTGCGACAAAAACCCAAGGCAGAGACATTTCAAGCCCGGGAAGTCTGCCACAAAGAAGCATGGATGTAAGCTGACAACAGTGTGACTACTTATCTAGGAGGGTTCCATAGAACTTTAGGAAGTTAAGCAGAAGATAAGCCAGAAGTTAAAGGTCACAAAGCTTAAAGATCCCTCCGACCATTGGGCCTGCCTATCCCAAAGACCATAGGAACAACAAATACAGCCGTTTTGTAGCATCACTCCATGGCATTCCATTTTTTTAGTGATTGAAATTCTTAATATCCAAAATCTGGAATCAAGGATGTTTGACTGAAGCAATACACAAACGCAGATTTTCCTGAAAGCTCTATGAAAGAAAGCTTTGAAGAGGACGCAACAAAACCCACGCCTGGCATATTACATTTCCTATATATTATTTTTCCTCATCGATCGGATTTCAGTCTCAAGTGGAATACTACTTTTTACGCGTGCGTAGTATAACTATATCAAGGACAAAGCCCCATGCCATCATGCATAGTCAATGCAGCGCAGTCGTATAAATCTTTAACGTCTACACAGGTATTCACGTTTCTTGTTTTGGGAGGCCCCAGTGCAAAATTTTCAACACAAGTCTCAACGCAGAAGAAAGCGTGGCGTTTTACTCACCCATGAAGGGCTAGAACGATTTCAAACAGCAAAGCTGGATTCTGAATATATTGACAATTGTGGACAACGCTATACCTTAGAAGATTTACGGGAACGAACAGGGGTGAGCACTGACACGCTTACTAAAGTGTTGGCAGGAGACTGTCGAGTAGACAAACAAACCCTCAGGTATTGTTTCAAAGCATTTGGTCTAGATTTAAACTCTACGGACTATTACATCCCCGAGTTGACCGATAAATCTCACGTCATCCGAGCACAGACTCATATGACGCCATACGACATCGCTGGGGGCCCCCTCTCCGTCACATCTCCCCTCTATGTTGAACGCCCTCGGACTGAAAAAGCTATTTATCAAGCACTGGAACAGCCGGGCACACTCATTCGCATTAAAGGAGCTTCTCGCAGCGGTAAGACGTCTATGATCGCGCGCATTGCCCATGAGTCAATGGCCCGCGGGTACCATCCCATCTCCATTAGCTTTCAACTAGCCGAGAAAAAGATCCTGAATGATTTAGACAAACTCTTACAGTGGTTCTGTGCCAGTGTTAGTTTAGCCATGGGCGCTACCCCGACATTGGACAATTACTGGAATACTTTATTTGGCAGTAAACTCAGCTGCAAAATTTATTTCGAGCAATATTTACTCCCCATGACCCAGCGTCCCATTGTTTTGTTACTGGACGATGTGGACCGCCTATATCAACACCCGGACGTGGCGGATGAATTCTTGTACTTTTTACGCAACTGCTACGAAGAGGCAAAAACAACAGAAATCTGGCAGTTGATGCGCTTTGTCACCAGCCAAACATTTGAATCTTACGTGCCACTCCATGGCATAAATAAACCTCCTTTTAATATCGGAATAGAAATTGTAGGTAGTCCTAAACGTGTAAGGATGCATTGTAATGGTGGATAAAATACCAGATGGCTCCAATATGATTCTC
>NZ_JADOER010000017.1 GCF_018739865.1 Leptothoe kymatousa TAU-MAC 1615
ACGCTCAACCCTCATGTTGGATTGGGCAAGATGCTTCATGGGTTAGCAACAGATTTTGTCTAAACTACAGTTCTAATTGCTGACGGGGATTGGCAGCCCTCTGCATCATGTACCGCTTTAGGGCAAACTTTATAGCGACCAGGGTCTATAAAAAAGCTTGAGTCAGGATGATGGTGTTAAAAACGTTGATATTATTGGCATAACTAATTGTCATTGCCCCATGACTCGTTCATACGCCTATTGGTTTCAGTTTGGTTTAATCTTTGCCATTGGCCAAGTAGCTACCGTTACCCACGCATCATCGTTTGGTGATGATGTATTGCTTGCGCAGATTATTCCAGATGACACATTGGGGAATGAAAGCTCTATCGTCATTAAGGCTAACGAGACTGATCGCATTGATGGCGGGGCTATCCGTGGAGGCAATCTATTCCATAGCTTTCAAGATTTCAATATAGACACTGGGCAGACAGTCTACTTTGTAAACCCAGAAAGTATTGAGACGATTCTCAGTCGGGTCACTGGAACTAATGGCTCTGACATTGATGGCCTATTGGGTGTGGATGGCACAGCTGATCTATTTCTGCTGAATCCAAATGGCATTACTTTTGGCCCCAATGCTCAGCTAGATATTCGTGGGGCATTTACTGCAAGTACAGCAGGCACGGTTGAGTTTACTGATGGTAGTGCGTTTAGTGCGGTAAATCCTCAAGGGGCATCGATTTTGACAATGAGTGTGCCGTTGGGAGTACAGTTTAGTGACCAACCCCAGGGCAATATTACTAGTAACGGCAATTTGACCGTCGGAACAGAACAAAACCTTACTTTATTTGGGAATACAGTCCTCATTAGCGGCTCTCTTGTAGCACGGAATGGAACAGTCCATTTGCTTGGTAATCGGATAGGATTGATTAACCAGGCCACTATCGACGTCTCCGGTGCTAATGGTGGTGGAATCATTTTGATTGGTGGTGACTATAAAGGACAGGGAAAAGTCCCTAATGCAGAACGTACTTTCATAGATTCCGATGTGGTGATCAATGCAGATGCATTACAAATTGGGGATGGAGGTCGAGTTGTTGTTTGGGCAGATGAGGCTGCCTACTTTGCGGGTAATATCAGTGCCCAAGGGGGACCGCAAAGAGGAAATGGAGGAATAGTTGAAGTATCAGGTGGAGAGTACTTAGCCCTTGAAGGTGATGTTAATACCCAAGCACTGAATGGCCAGGCTGGTCAACTGCTGCTCGATCCTATCAACATCATCATCTCAAACACAGCTCCATCTGGATTTACCACGTTAGCACAAGGGGATCCAGTGCTAGCTGATTTCTTCTACGAAGCTACAGAAAATCTAGAACAAAATAGTCATCTGACACCTGAGACTTTAGTGGCATTGCTGTTTAACAACGACTTAGTTCTAGAAGCTACCGATATGATTCGAATTGTTGACGATGTTGATAATTCCTTAAGTGACAATGACTTATATCTGATAGCTTCAATTATTGAGGTAGATAATGCTTCCCTTAAACAATCAGGAGGAGGAGGCTTGACTTTGTTGGCAACCCCACAAATAGAAAGCGGTTTCGTTAATATCTATGGAGGGGAAGTCACTGTAAATTCACAACCTTTAACCACCCTGAATACAGGCGATATTCGTATTGAGACGAACAACCTCACCCTAGCCAATGGAGGCAACATTAATATCTCTGCCGACGGCAATGGGGCATCAGGAGACGCTATCATTTTTGCAGTTGATAATATTGTGGTGGAAGGTACTGACTCTAGCATCACTAGTCAGGTGAACTCAACTAGTAATGCTAATAGTGGAGATATTCTCATCGATACAAACAACCTCATTCTAGCCAATGGAGGCAACATAAATACCTCTACTGACGGCAATGGAAGTTCTGGGGACGTTCTCATCTCTGCTGCCGATAATATTGTGGTGGAAGGTATTGGCTCTAGCATCACTAGTCAGGTGAACTCAACTAGTAATGCTAATAGTGGAGATATTCTCATCGATACAAACAACCTTACCCTAGCCAATGGCGGCAGGGTAAGGTTGTTTATCGACGGCAATGGAAGTTCTGGGGACGTTCTCATCTCTGCTGCCGATAATATTGTGGTGGAAGGTATTGGCTCTAGTATCACTAGTCAATTGAATTCAACTAGTAATAGTAATGGTGGAGACATTCTCATCGATACAAACAACCTCATTTTAGCCAATGGAGGCAACATAAATACCTCTACTGACGACAATGGAACTTCTGGAGATGTGAGAATCAATGCTGCTGACCATATTCTGGTGGAAGGTATTGGCTCTAGTATCACTAGTCAAGTGAATTCAATTAGTAATAGTAGTAGTGGAGACATTTTTATCGATACGAACAACCTCACCCTAGTCAATGGAGGCAACATTAACACCTCTACTGACGGCAATGGAACTTCTGGAGATGTGAGAATCAATGCTGCTGACCATATTCTGGTGGAAGGTATTGGCTCTGGCATCACTAGTCAAGTGAATTCGACTAGTGACAGCAATGGTGGAGATATTCTCATCGATACGAACAACCTCACCCTAGCCAATGAAGGTAACATTATTAGTAGTGTTAGTAGTGGAGGTATTGATATTTTCTCTTCTCTGCTTAAACTTGATAGTGGAGAAATATCAGTCTATAGTACAGAAAATAGTACAGAAAAGGGTGGCGACATTAATATCATTAGCAACCGCATCATTATGCGTAGAGGCAGCTTGATTAGTATTGAATCAGATTCTGACGGCAATATTAATATCTCAACTAATTTGTTATTTTCTGGCTTCAATGAAAATAATGATATTTTAGCTAACGCTTCAGAAGGGATTGGAGGAGGTGTTTTTATTGATGAAGGAGACGATGGAATTTGGAACTTCAATATAACATTGGAGTTCGAACCTGCAGCTCAACCACGAGAGAACCAAACAAATGACATTCGTGGCAGCTCTGGAATCGCTATAACTTCAACTGTCTTTGTCGAATCGATCGAGGACGATTTCGTTGAATTTTCCGTTGATTTAGCAGACCCTACTAACCAGATTATTCGTGGCTGCAATGCTGGAAACACAGTCATTAACGATAACTCGACTGGTGATTTTATCATTACTGGACGCGGAGGATACCCCATTAGACCAGTAGATATTACTAGCGAAGAAACACCACTCGATGACTTGGGAGCAAGTATAGTTCAGTCTGAAGTATCGTCTTCATTAACATCACTTCCTACCCAAAAAATATATTCTAATGTATTAACTGACGCCCAAGAGGCTATAGTCACCGAAACAGGAGATGTCTTTCTAGTTACAGAAAGAGCCTGGCAACCCTCTATATCATGCGCAGTCCTAAATTAACCCCTCTAAATTTGCCCTCTTTAAACATAGCCAACCATGAACTTCCATCCATACAAACAATTTAGTAAACCTCTTCGCCGCCTGTTGATGGCCCTAACCACGGCACTACTAACAGTCCTATTAGGACTATATGGATGGAATTCGGTAAGTTTTCTAACCCCAGCAACCGCAGCAGTTTCGACAGCCCCTCCAAGTCAACCATCAGAAACCCAGCAGCTTCTGGCCCAATCAGTCCCACAACAACTCTTACAACAAGGCCGAGAACACTACACAGCCCAACAATTCACCGAAGCTGTTAACACCTGGTCACAGGCTGAAAGATACTTTGCCAACCAAAACGATCCCCTCAACCAAGCCATAGCCCTCAGCAACCTGGCATTGGCCCATCACCAACTAAACCAATGGCCAGAAGCCGAAACAGCCATCACCACCAGCCTCCAACTACTCCAATCAACACCAGAGCTTTCCTTCCAGGGCTTACGAATATACGGCCAGGCCCTTAACACCCAAGGCAGTCTATACCTGGCCCAGGGACAAACCAAACAAGCCCTCAAAACTTGGGAGCAAGCCACCGAAATTTACACACAAGCTGATTATCCTGAAGGTATTATCAAAAGCTTGATAAACCAAACCTTTGCCCTGCGTAGTCTGGGCTTTTTCCTAGAGTCACAAAACCGTTTAGATCAAGTAGAAGCACTTTTAGCAGAACAGGTCGATTCCCCCTTAAAAATTGCCCTAAAACGCAGTTTGGGAGAAACCCAGCGCCTAATCGGAGACTTGAAAGCCTCCAGAAAATCCCTGGAAGCCAGCCTGGACCTGGCTAATACTTTGCAAGTTCCTACAGAGCTAGCAAAGACCCAGTTGAGTTTAGGCAAAACCCTACAGGCCAGTGCTCAACAACAAGAAACCTTAGCCAGACGCACCAAACAAGAAGACGATACAAACAAAGCCAGAGACCAATATGAGCAAGTACTAGACATTTATCAAACCATTCCCAGTACAGCCCCCTTAATTATCCAACTTCGTGCACAGCTCAATCAGCTCGACATCTTACTCCATCAAGGAAAATGGATCGACGCCCAATCTGTGAAAAGCTCACTAATCGCTGACTTAGAGAAACTACAACTGGGGCGTCCATCAGCCTTTATCCACATGAGACTGGCACGTTTGCTCATGGACACATGCGCAACAGCTTGTCCTGCTGAGCTACAAAGCTCAAAGCAGGAAATTTATGACCTATTAGCCACTGCAAGAAATCAGGCTCAAGCACTTAATGATCCCATTGCTGAATCCTACTCCCTAGGTTATTTAGGTCACCTGTATGAGCAAGAAGGAAACATCAAAAAACAAACCTATGGGGATGCTCAACGATTCACTGAAGCTGCCCTGACATTAACCCGCCATCAGCCCAATCTTGCCTATCAGTGGGAATGGCAGTTAGGCCGGATCGAACAAAAACAACAGCAACAAAAACAACAGAAAAATCAAGGCAATGTGCTGAAGTACTATAGCGATGCATTTCAGCATGTGCAAGAAGTACGAAAAGATTTGCTATATGTTGAGTCAGACATTCAGTTCAATTTTCGCGATCAGATTGAACCCCTTTACCGAGAATACATCAGCTTACTGCTCCCCAAAGAAGATAGCAGCGTCAAAAGTGATCCTGCCCAATTAATTCAGGCTCAGAAAGTAATTGATGACCTGCGGGTCGCTGAACTAGCCAGTTTTCTTGCCTGTGGACTGATCGAACCCGATGACAATATTCAACGAGCCACCATTCAGCAAGTCGCCGAAACAGACAAAAAAACAGCCATTATTTATCCGATTATCTTGCCAGATACATCTGACACTGATCGGCTTGAAGTATTGCTTCAGCTACCGGACCAAACCATAAAACGGTACTACCCTTCACAGAGTATTTCAGCAAATAGTTCCAAAGCATCTAGCACTAATACCAATGTGTCAATCACCCAGGAAAAACTAGAGCAGTTCCGTAAAGAACTGGAGCAACCTTATTTCTCCACTACGCGGGGCGAACCCCTAGCCGCACAAATTTACGACTGGCTCATCCGTCCTGCCGAAGATCAGGGTTGGTTAAAGTCAATCGATACCCTGGTGTTCGTGCTGGATGGTGCCTTTCGAAATGTGCCGATGGCAGCCTTATATGACCAGCAAATGGATAAGTTTCTGATCGAGAAATATGCCATCTCCGTAACCTTTGGTGATCTCCAGCTGCCTGTTACCTCCCCAGAAAATTCATTGCGTGTCTTAGCTGCTGGTCTATCAAAAGACCCCAGTCCTTCATCTGACACATCTGAAAGTGGTGAGGATTTCTTTGGTCCACTGGTCTACGTACAAAATGAAATTGAATCTATTAACAAGAACATTAAAGACACACTCTCTTTTCTTGATCAAGCGTTCACTCCAGGAGATGTGCAAGATAAAATGAGTTCTGCAGCTTACAACATCGTACATTTAGCCACTCATGGAGAATTTGGCTTTACCAGAGATGAAACCTTTCTATTGGCAGCCGATCCAGATAGTTCAACACAATCAGCTGACCAGGCAATTAAGGTTAAACCAATAGACCTCAATAGTTTTGACACCCTCCTCAAGACACGAAATCAGACACCTATTGACTTACTAGTGCTCAGTGCCTGTGAAACAGCTACAGGGGACAATCGTGAAGTATTAGGCATTGCGGGACTTGCTGTTCAATCAGGAGCTAGAAGCACGTTAGCCAGCCTGTGGAGCATTCATGATCTATCCACATCTCAACTGATGGATACGTTTTACAGCGAATTGCTCAATCCAGAGATATCTGCAGCAAAAGCACTTCAAACAGCACAAGTCAAGCTTATTCGTGAGGGCTACCTTAATCCATCCAGGTGGGCACCCTATATTTTAGTAGGCGACTGGCGTTAGAAAAGGCCAGAACATTGCAGAATATCTGCCTGAGCTACATCATCCTCAAGTCCGATGCTCTTTAGAAGGTCAGTCCAGTCTGCGTTGTTAACACCAGTTGCATCTGACTGACAATGCAATTTTGCCGCTAGAGTTAAGGCATCATGCCATAGCCCATCATTGATATATTTCTCAATACGCTGTCGATTGCTCAAAGTATCTAACCCGCTGCGCTGATCGTAGGGTTCATACTTGATCCAACCGGTCGCACTTGGGTTTCTAGAGGGGCGCTCAGGATAACAAACTAAAGAAAAATACCAGCTATAAAGCTTTTCTGGAGCTAGAGCTATTCCTGAGCCGTCTAGAGTATCAAGGTCCAGACCAAAGATCCCAGACTCCCTGGGAATATTCTCGATAAAAATAGGCTGAGCTATAGCATCCCTATTCTTTTCGTTATCTTGTCGAACCTGGAGCATCAGTTCTGCGCCCTCAACATCTGCCGGTAACCGGGGAATGTAGAACCAGAGTTTAGGAGATGCATCAGCAGTTGAACCAAATAAAGCCTTTGACTGTTTAGAATGCCCTTCACTGTCTACGATTGGCTTTTCCAAAGGAGGAACAATGGCTGTCAGCTTCTGACTGAGAGCATTACATTTCCCACGAGTTCCGCCTGAAGTGGTTTCAGGTAGTTCTCCTGTATCACTTTTGGGGCTTCTAAAGATCCAAAACCAGGCCAAAACTTGAGGAATATGGTGGATATCGATAGTTGAAGCGAATGGACTAGAGCTATCTAAATTTTGTTTCAATGCAGGAGCTACTAATAGTTCCTGCCCTGAAACGGAGAGTGCCGCTGCGCTTGATGGCATACCACCTAAACTCAAACCCATAAGTAATAATAAGGCAACCACTTTTAACCAGCAGGATTGAATAATAGCTCTCACAACTCACTCACCACTTCTTTAAAACTTTCTTAACCAATACCACCCCTAAGCTTGAGCATGAAAAACCCAGACTTAATGATGCAAAGGGTAACCATAATCCAAATGAAAAAGCAATCCAACTGACTCCAAATGCTACAACTACAATACTAGGAACTGCGATAGCAATGGCAGCCGTGGAGTTAGGTATGCGAAACCATGAGTAATTGTAATTAGAGCAAACCCATACAATCAGACCTCCACTTAAGCCAGCTACAACAATACTAATCGCTTCGATCAATGCTGGCAAAACCCTTAGTCTCGCAATAGAATACTTATCTGAAATTACTGTACCCAAAATATAGCTAATCATATGAGCATGGACCTCTACACCATGCAAACTCCCAATGGGCGTCACATGCTCATCGCGAGATTCCTTGCCCATATACCCTATTAGAATAATCGAGGCATTCTCTAAACTCTTACGTTCTTTATCATCTAACCCACAGCCTTTATTTTCGGCAGGACACTTAAGAATATTGGTTGCATTAACGGTATTGAATGCTTGATTATTGTTAATGCCAGGATTCCGATAGTTGAGTAAAATCTGATAACCTCCGGCAGAAATACCTTGAAAGCCTCCTGTCCTGGGCCATACTGGCTCAAAAGTCGTATTTTTTATTTTTATACGTCCATAATCATCAATTAACGCTTTATTCCAGTTCTCTTCCTGTGATTTTGTTAGTGTTTTAGTCTCACTCAGAAATCTTAAAGCCATTTTATAGCTAAAAGACTCTTCTATATCGCAGCCCAAGGCAGACGAGGAGCCTGCTAATTCAGGAGAAGACTCAACCTTGAGAAATTGACGACGCACAGAAGGAGTATTTCCTTGCCGGGTATCACGAATAAGATCATGGAATCCGACCTCATTAGAGATTACCTCAGCCCCTACCGCTGTTTTATCTTCGCCAAAACGACGGCAGGTTGAAATAACCTGCTTACCTTGCTTTGTTATCAAACTTTTCAGCTGAGAATAATGTTCTCCTTGAAGTGCGCCATTACTCTCTGGCTCAGGATGGGGCTTATCTCGAATAACATCAACCCCTATAATGGCATGCTTATCAATATCATTCTTCAATGTAAGTAAATAAGCTAGAATCTCTGTTAGCTTTAGGTCTGAGATTTCTTTTGTGAAATCATTTGACGTGTATAGCTCTGGTAATTCTGAACGCTGGACCCCTACAATTGCTATGCGTTCATCAACCTTCTCATAGGGAGGCAGCTTCATAAAATGGTCATAGGCTGCTAATTCAATTGCTTGCAATATCCCCAGCCAGCGAGGCCCCATGATTAGTAGAGCACAAATACCTGCTCCCCACAACACTGACGCTAAAAGACTCTGTCGCCTTCTAACATTAATCTTAGCCAATATCTGAAAGGCAAAGGCACTAGCATGACGAGACGCTCTTTCCTGGCGCTCCTCTTCGCTTCCTTCAATTGGATCATCAGCATTTTTATCCTGAATTAGGTCAGAGATCCCACGAATCACAATCGTTTGAATTTCAGGATAGGCAAAAGCAGCTTTAAGAAAACCAAAGCTTTCCATATCAACTGCGATCGCATCGTTATAACTGCTTCTCAAAAACTGAAACAGCTCCGAATCTCTAGACGCTACTACCTTTTCTCCAGATGCAAGCGGATCTATAAATGCTTGGGGATTACAATTTTCATTGTAATTATGAATCCGTCTTATCCATTCGCCTTCCCTAGCTTCTGAGCTGGCCCATTGTACAACGGCCTTAGTAGAGTTATATACATCAGGGCGAGTAGCAAGTTGAGTGCCTACCTTACTAGCTTCATATTCATAAACTTTGGTTGTCGCTACTACATCGCCAATTCTGACATCTTCTTTTATGCCACCTGCAATACCAACAAAAAAGAGAACATCAGGCCTAAAGTAATTAATGGCTCGCTCTGTTTCAGCCGCTGCATTTGCATTGCCTTTGCCAATCTCAACAATGCTTACATCCCAATTAGTAAACTCGCCCCGCTCGCAAAGCATCCCCTGGGAGTACTTTTTTTTCTGTGGCTTCTTCAAATGCTCACGTACAGCCAAGTATTCAACTGGTAGGGCTGTTAATATCACGGCACGGGGCATGGACTCAGTTCCCAGGCAAAGGATCTCAATTATTCTGACTTAAAATTCCATCCTCATATTAGTTGATCTGTCAGTTGGCTAGGCTTTCTACTCAGGAAAATAAGGATCTTCAACCTCTGTAGCTATACTAAGTCCCTTAACTATTAATCTTCCTCAGGAAGTTGAATTATTAATGCTGTCACAATGATACATTCCTGGAATCAAAATTCGGGGACTTCTAGTTTGCGACGCTTACCAGCATAGTGTCTATAAATGACCTCTGGAGAATTACCCACCAGCCGAGCCACATCTTTCGCATCCATCCCAGCTTCTAGCGCATGGGTAATAAATGTATGACGAGTCTGGTAAAGCTTTCGGTATTCAATTCCGAGGCCATCCAAGATCCTTTTCCATACTCGATTTCTGAAGTTGTTCGTATCGATCATCTTGCCAGCAGGTGATGGAAACACCAAAGTCCTCGATAAACTCTCCTGAGATTTAAGTGCCTTCAACAGTTTTTTCAAAGATCGATTACATGGAAATGACCGTTGTTCCTGAGTCTTTAACCCTAATCGAATCTCTTTGCCACTATCCGTATTAATCAGTGCCTGGGCAAAAGTAACTTGCTTACAGTCTGCTGCCACATTTTGCCAGGTAAGGGCCACCGCTTCCGATGGACGGCACCCAGTCGCAAAAAGGAATTTAACCAACGGTCCATAGTAACTATGCTTACGACTTGATGCCGCTGGACAAAATTGATCCTTCTCAATTGCCTTAAGGATGGCATCTCGTTCCGACAATGAGAAAGGGTTAATATCATGCAGCCCTTTCTTGACAGTTGCCTTAGGCATTTTTATTTTGGATGCCATTCCCTGGAAAGGATTGTCATCAATCTGTTTTGAGTCCACAGCCCATTCACAACAGGCAGCAAGACGATTGATCAACCGCTTCCCCGCATCCAGTGGCAGATTTAACAAAATATAATCACGAATCTCATTAGCCCTTGCCAACTCATGGGTAGGAAACCGTTTTACATGGTTGGTATAGGGACCATAGGTTTGCCGCATAGTATTCGGCGAACACTGGGGCCGCTTAAACTCCACAAATTGTGTCCATAAAGTGAGTAAGTCTACCTCGTCTTCTTCCGGAATTTCTTCCACTTCTGGCTCAGATCGGTACTTCGCCAGCGTAGGGTCAAACTTCTCAAAAGCAATATCCGCTTCAATTAGCTTTGCCTTTGCTTCCGCAGCTCGTCGATTGAGCTTCGTATCTGGCAAACCTAGACTCAAATAATGTCGTTTACCCTCATGGCTAAAGACCAACTGCAGACGATCATTAGAGGTTTTGATACGTACAGTACCTTTGGAAGCCTTCTGCTTTGTCCGAGTCGCAGCCATGGCAAAACCTTAGAATTGGGGTAAATTCTTACCCCAATTTACCCCAATAATAGGTCTAAATTGGCCTAAAATGACTCAACACATGTCCTAAAGTATGTATTTTAAGGCTATAAAAAACGAAGGCTCAAAAGCTGAAAGGCCCTGAAATCGATTAATTTCAGGGCCTTTCTTAAAAAAGCGGATGATGGGACTCGAACCCACGACATTCAGCTTGGGAAGCTGAGGGTCCTGCAGCATAGTTTCTCACCCCACCTTTGGGTTACCTTACCAGGATGCGATGATATCAATTCTTTGTTCGAGTAATTGTCGTCTAATAAGGGCTGACGTTCAATTAAATCGGCAGTTTTGAGAGCTATGCTGATCAATTGACCAAGCAGTATTGGTTAGCGCGCCCTCACTTAGTTGCTTTATGCTGACGGTTTCGGTAGGCTCCTTCAAAACCAAGAACCTAAGGCTACTTGAGTTAAGGCATATAGGTTGAAAAAGTTGACGATCCGCCTATATGAAATATTCAATCACAAACTAAGTTAAGTAATATTTCTAAATCAGCATTGGTTCAGCCATGCTTTCTTGTTTTGAATATGATGATTCTATTGAGGCTCATCTTGTCAGAACTAAAAGCGTTTCGTTTTAGGAAAACGGATCATGCTGAACAACACTACAGAACTGTTGCAGCAGATTTCAGTGCAATTGAATCAGGTGCTGGATCGTAATCAGCATCTGGAACAACGGGTAGCCTATCTCACGGATCAAGTAGATACCCTCTGTGAGCGATTAGATGGTAAGTCTGCTGATCCTTATCCCATCGGTGGCAAAGAAAATGTTGCCAAGATTTTGGGAGTCCAACCCAACTCGGTGAGAAACTATCACCGTTTCTGGCAAAAAGACCTCCACTACACCAAGCCCAGCCCTGGCAAAACAGTTTATAATCTAACCCTGATTAAAGACTGGCAGCTCAATCGCGGTAAGCCAGAACTCCACATCAGAGCGGTTGAAGCCTATGCCCGTTATGATCAAAAATTGCGTGCTTAGATTACGTCTAAATTAAAACCTATTTTTTCTTGATTCAAATCTCACGTTCTGAATGTAAAAAAGATTCAGATGCCAATATCTGGCAGAGTTTTAGAACCATCGCTGTTGCCAACATAATGCCGGTAGATGGTTTCTACCCGGTCGCCAACAATTTCGGCAACTTTTGCCGGAGTGGCCCCACTGGCCAAAGCATGGGAAATAAATGTGGAACGAGTGTTATATAGCTTACGGTGAGGAACACCTGCCCGTTGTAGTGTGCGAGTCCACACCCGCTTACTCAAGTTGTTGTCGTTAATATAGCCTCCCGTTCTCGGTGCCGGAAAAACTAAAGTAGTCTGGTCATAATGATTGGGACGAATATCCAACAAGAGACTCTGCATTTTTTCGGAAGGGTATATAGTGCGAGCCTTGTGCATTTTGGTAGCACCCCGCGCACTGTCTCGTTTATAACTCTCCCCAATCCAAATCTGGGAAATATCCTCTGCGATTACGCCCCACCGCAAACCAAGGGCTTCCCCCGTACGACAACCCGTACCAAAGAGAAAACGAATCAGGGGCGTATAGTACCGATAGGCCCTGGACTCATCCATGGTGCTGATAATGGCTCGGATTTCATCCAGGGTAAAGGGTTGGGGCGACTCAATGGGTGGCACCTTAAATGCCGAAATCATTGTCTTCCATGGATTTTCCTTGAGCAGTCCTGCCGCAATGCCCCACTCCCAGGCAGCATTGATCACTGAAAAGTATTCCGCTGCACTAATGGGAGAAATCTGAGTCAACAGATAATCCCGAAATAATATAGTTGTGCGCTCAGTGTAGTCAGCAGCCAGTTTGGTGCTGGCAAATTTGGCTAGCTTTTTCTCAACATGCTGATACTTTTCCAGAGTTTTAGCGGCCACCAGCTTGGCTTTGGACTTGGCAAACTCCGCCAGTAGCAACTGACCAGTCAGTTCACGTGAGGCCCTGCCTGTATCGTTCTTATATTTCACCAGGCTGGGGTCAAAGTGCCCGGTGGCCATATCCATCTCGATTTGCCGGGCTTTCATCTCCGCTGCAGCCCGCCCAATGGACTCGTCAATTAGGCCCAAACTGAATTGGTACCGTTTTCCCTGCCACGACCAGCGCAAAGATAAACGCCCGTTGCGCTCCAGAATGACCACGGTACCTGCTTTTGCTTTAGACCGGACTGCCATATTTTTTGCACCAATCTTGCACCAATATCTTACGTTTTTGGTGCAAATCTATCGAATCTGATGCAACTTAGGACTCTCCAGAAGAGTTTCCTTTTCGCTCAGATTTACCTTATATCAGGGGTTTCAGGTGTACAGTGACTAATTAACTGTCGTCGGGACTAATTAGTGTCGTCGGGCTGAAACCTTTATATACAGGTAACCATAAACGATTTTTAGGCTTTTATCATACTTTCAATCCCATTTTTTAGTGACAAATTAAGTGTCGCCTTCCTGAAAAGTGACAAATTAAGTGTCGCCTTCCTGATTTAGGGTTGTAATCAAAAGTGACAAATTAAGTGTCGTCAATTTAAAGCTATGTCAAAATATAGTTAGCCAGTCTTGAGCTAATGTGCCAATTCAAGTTCAGTGTCACAGGCTTTGCAAAAGTTGATCAAACAGAGGTTCACCCCACGCCATTAAACGTAAGGATGGGTTGTCATCGAAGATAGTCGGATCAAACGTTACCTTGTATGTTTTTTCCTGCCAGGTCAGCTCATAAATGCTAGGTTCCAATTGCTGGAATAAAACACCCCGATTTTGCAGATGTTGCGAATGGGTAAATAGTGTCTCAATTTCGGCACTGGTCACAGGTGCCGGTGGCATGGGAGCTTGCAACTCTCTCACGTCTGCTTCTACATCCATACGCACCATGTCTTCCAAGTCAGGCCGCAGGGGTGGGGTGTCTAAAACATTATCAAAGTTGGCTAGCAGTACGTCTTCTTCTTCTGGGTCTACGCTCATGGTGGCCTGTTCGATAAATGTGGGCACCTGGGCCAAAATAGGCTGGAGGTTACCGACTACTGATGCAAAGGCATCAATACGATCGCGCAATCTACTATAAACCTTCGCCTCGACGGTGCCGTCGTAGTAGAAGTTATGGATTCTAACGTCGGGGTAGTTTTGGCCAATGCGGTCGATACGGCCAATGCGCTGCTCCACCCGCATTGGGTTCCAGGGCATATCATAGTTGATTAATACACCGCAGGTTTGCAGGTTGAGGCCCTCACTGGCGGACTCGGTACAGAGGAGGATCTTAATTTCACCGTCTCGGAAACGGGTTTTGATCTCTTCTTTGCGAACGGTGGTCCATTGCTGATCGCGCCATAGTTCTCCACCACGACCTGAGTAACAGGCCACCTGGGAGCCATAGGTTTTGAACATAATCTCTTTGAGAAAGTCCATGGTGTCGGTGTACTGGGTGAAGACAATTACACTTTCTCGTTCGATAAATTCCAGGCGCAGCAGATCGATTAGATAAGCCAGTTTGCTATCTTCTCCGGTATTTTCAAACTGTTGCAACACCGACTCCAGGTACTCAATCTCCCTCGGGTCCACAGGCTCCATGTAAGATTCCAGCCCTTCGATGATGGCATCATCGGCATCGTCTAGTTCTGTCAGGTCATCGTCAGTAAGACCGCTGCCGGACTGGTCTAATAGTGCTTCTAGCCGTCGCCTGAGGGATTGCTCCATGGCGTAAAAGGAGCTGGTGAGCCGTTTACGATAAAGGGTCATCAAAAAGCCCAAGGCTCGACGCTGTTCTTGCTGAGCCAGGCGATAAAAGTGACGTACATAGTCGCTGACCTGGCGGTACAGGTCAGCTTCGCGGTCGGGCTCCAGGGTAATGGCATGGTCGATCACCTGTCGGTGGGGGACATCTCTATCCAGCAGGCCCAGGCGATAATACTGTCGCAGGGTGTCTCGCGTATGGCGAAACATCATGTCCTTTAGCGGTGTATGGGTAGCTAAGAACTGTCGCGAGGTATTGATAAAGTCTTCATCTTGCAGGTAGCGACGTTCATTGACCAGTTGAATGCGGCCTTTCCACACATCTTCCACCTGGCTGGCCAGCATGCGGTTCTGTTGTCGTAGGTGGTCCTGAAGCCGGGGGCAGAGGGTACCGCCTTGGTTAAAGTAGTCCTCAGACATGGTCTGCCAAAATTTCAGTAGTTGCCCGGTGGGATGGAGCGATAGGGAGGCAAAGTACTCACAAAACTGATCGCCATAGGCCCAATGACCCTCCAGGCCTAACACATGGAGTAGATCAAACACTTCGATAGGGTCAATTTGCATCGGTGTGGCCGAGAGCAAAATCAGGGCGCGGGTGCGGTTTCGCAGACGACCCAGCAATTCCAGCAGGCGGTTGGGGGTATCTTTTCTGGCCTGGGGAGACTTTCGGCGGGCATGGTGGGCTTCGTCTAGAACCACCAGATCCCAGGGCTGGGCTTCCAGTAGTTCGTCCATACGTTCCTGGCGACGGACCAGGTGACTAGAGGCGAGTACTAGATTTTTTGTATTCCAAGGGTTGGCCAGGGGTGGTTGGGTTTGGCCATAGGGGTCTTTAAATTCGCCTTTGGTGTAGCTCCAGAAATGGAGGTTGAACTTTTCGCGTAGTTCTTCGTGCCATTGGGGTTGCACACTGGCGGGGGCCAATACCAAGATCCGTTTTGCTTTTTGGGAAACCAGCAGATAACGCAGGATCAGGCCGGTTTCGATGGTTTTGCCCAGGCCCACTTCGTCAGCGATTAGGAAACTACGGGGAAACTCTGCTGCTGCCCGCCTAAGAATTTTGAGCTGGTGGGGCCAGGGATTAATGGGAATGGAGTCCAGGCAAGCGGCAAGACAGCCAGGATGCTGGTGGATATGGGCAATGATGGCGAATTGTTCTTGTTCGTTGACAGTTCCGTTTGAGTCAGACGATGGTTCATCGTCGTTGTTGCCGTCTTCCGAAGGCTGGGTGTCGTCGGGCTGAGACTTGTCTATCCGTTGTTTTCCCTGGGGATTGAGGGGACGGTTATTAAATTCGTCCTGGGGCTGCCAGGTGGGTTTTTGGGGTGGCGCGTAGCGCAATAGCTTGCGTTTGACGGCGTCGGGGACTTCGAATACACGCACGTTAGGGGTGATGTTGTTCCACAGTTCTTCAAATCGCACGACTTCTTCTTGTACCCGTGCTAGGTCCCGTGGTCCTTCCCAGGAGCAAAATACATGGAATGATTCGATGTTGTAGTTCCAGCCGCTGCTGGATTCGTTGTTGGAACCGCTGGTGGCTAGTTGGTTACCAGCGGTATCGGTGAAGATGCAAACTTTCTCGTGGTAGATGTGGTTGGTATCGACTGCTTCGTCTGGGTCGAGGGGTAGGCCATCGCGTTTGAGGGGAATGGCGATGCGGATGTCTAAATGGCCTGCCTGGATTAGCCAGCTGAGGATTTCGAGGCGTTTGAGCTGGGCAAAGTTTTTGGGCGGTGTCAGGCTGGCGTCTAGGTTGGCGGCGACGGCATCTCTGAGGGCATAGCCTTGTTGGATGGCGGCAAGGTCGGCTTTGCTGAGCTGGCAACCCATGATTAGGCGCATTTGGCCTTGCTGGGGGCCGGAGTTGTGGAGCATGGCTCCCAGGCCACCGGCTACCTGGCTGAGGATGGAGCTGTTGAAAAAGCCGGACTTGCGATCGTATTGGGTGGCGCGTTCGAGGGCGGGTATGTAGAAGTCAGCGACAGGATTGCCGGAGTCGCTAGCGTACTGGATTTTCCAGGGATGGTCAGATAGCTTAGCTGGCATTGCTGATTGCCTAAATCATGTCCCTTATTACTCCAACATATACCCCTTCTATCAGAACCTCCTTAATTGGATATTTCATGGTTTCGTATTTTGGATTTTCTGGAATGAGTTCAACCTGCTTGCCTTTTCTTTGCCAGCGTTTAAGCGTGGTTTGATCCTCTCCTTTGATGCGAGCGGCAACGATTGTCATATCCTTAAGCTCTTTAGGGTTTTCAGGCTGATCCAGAATAACAATATCGTTATCCAGAATATGCGCATTAATCATACTGTCACCTTTAACACGCAAAGCAAAACGCTTCATGCCTTGAGATTGTGGTGAAAATAAGTCAGATGGAATAAATTCTCTCTGTGTATCTTTAGGAAAAAAATCGACAAAGCTACCAGCTGCAATTGTTCCTTCGATAGGAATACCATCTGGTTGTTCCTCGGAAAGCTTCAGAGTTCTTGCTTTTTTAGGATTTCCTTCAATCAGCCCTGCTTTTATTAACGTTTTGATGTGATGTTGAACTGGACTAATGGACTTAAACTTGAATCCATCTTGAATCTCTCGATAAGTAGGAAAGTAATTCTCATCACTAACAAAATTCTGAATCCATTTCAGAATTTCACGGTTACGAGGGGTGAGAGAAGTCATAGCTACATTTACCAAAACCTAAACAAAGCAAGAACAAATTTACACTTAATCTAGTTCGATTGTACTATATGCTTGCAGTCTAATTTCAAAGCGTTTTCCGAAAGGCTTTGACAGCTTTGGTCTGACTGGGAGAATCCACAAACTGGGCCAGCACAGCAAAGTTTAATCCAGGTAGTAAACGACTAGCTGACAGCGCTTCATAGCCTACTTCTGGGTCGATCAGGCTATACAGGCTAAACTGCTGGTTTTCCCAAAACCATACTTCCTGGACGCCCAGACCTTTATAAACTGCCAGCTTATCGATGCCGCCGCTAGTGAGGACGATTTCAATGGCAATGTCCGGGGCATCGCCCAGTTCGCCCAGACTGTAGCATTCGTCTGGTTCTAGACCACGGGCGGCAGCTTCCCGGCGAAAGGTGGCGGAACCGTAACCATTGAGGTCAATGTCGGCTTCTTCGGCAAAGGCTTCTATCAACCGGGCGATGATTTTTTTGAGGCGCTCGTGTTCGGGGGAGGTGGTCATAAGCTCCAGGGTGCCCTCCAGGTAGGTCATGCGTAGGGCGGGAAATTGGTCGATAAATAAGGCCACCAGCGCATCATACTGCTGCCAGGTCACGCCTTCTAGTTGCAGGTACTGCTCAGCGGCGGGTGGATTATCCTTGAGGTTAATTAAAAATGCGGTCATGGTTCGCTTACCTTTTTGGCTCAGGGTGCATGGCTGGGGTTGGGCAAGGGCTTAAAACAATCCTATCTGTCCTTCTTCAAACTCTAGCTCAGGCTGTTCGTAGATGACTTTGGCCTGGATTTCGTCCATGGCGAGCCATAGGTCGGCCAGGGCTTTTTCTTCGGGGATGCGTTTGCGCTCGTCGCCGATGCGGGGGATGACTTTGAGGGCGACTTCCCAGGAACGCATAAAGAGGTCGTTGCTTAGCAGGCCGGTGGCTTTGATAAAGCGGCGGACGGGTTCGATGCTTTGCTCTTCTAGATATAGAGCGATGATGGCGTGGAGGCCGTTGACCAGGTGCTGGCTGGAGAAGTCGTCGGGGCTGATGGCGAAGGCACGTTTTTGTAGCCGTTGCTGGGGGGAGAGCAGTTTGCAATTACCGCTTTTGACGCTAAGAAGTTTGTAGGTGCCTTTGAGGTCAGAGACGTTAAAGCCGCCGATGGCCAGGGCGAGCTGGCGTGCTTCATCAAAGGAGAACTCACGGGCGCGGAAGGCATCCCAGGCGAGGATGTACCACTGGGTTAAGGGGTCAAATCCGGCGGTGTCGGTTTGGAGGAGTTTGTGGAAGCGATAGTTGGCGATGGCTTTGCGGGCTTCGGCAAAGGCGACTTCGGGGCGCATTTCGTTGCCTGCGCTGTCGAGGACGGGCCAGGCGCGGCTAAAGACGTTGAGGGCGGGGCCAAAGGCGGATAGGTAGAGGTCAATGCCGTCGATATCGTTGGCTTCAAATTCGGGGGCGCGTTGTTCTACCAGGTTGGAGAGTTCGGGGCGGATGTCGTCCCACCAGGCTGAACTGGCGTTGGGATCGCGCTTGCGGCAGACGAGGAGAACGGTGCTGGAGACTGAGTTTTTCTGGGCTTGGTGGAGGTTTTGGGGGTTTTCGGTACTGACGGCCCAGCTGGCGGTGATTTCAAATCCGGCGTCGATGAGAGATTTGGCGAGAACGTCCCAGGCTCCGGAGTCTTTGTGGTTGAATTGGACGGTCATTACGCCGTCGTCGCGGAGGACTCGGTGGTATTCGGCAAAGGCGAGGGCCATTTTGGCTTCGTAGTCGCGATTGGCAAGTTCTTCAGGATTTTCGCCCATATTTTGAAACCGAGCTGGATTGGCGACAGCTTCACGGTCTTTATCCGTTAATTCTGAAAAATAGAGTTCCGGGAAAGTCTCCCCAAGAATTCTTTTTTGCCAGATATAGAAAAAATCGGATATATCTCCGTAAGGAATAGTTCCGTAATATGGCGGATCAGTAATAACAGCGTTAATAGTTTTATCAGGTATGTGATTTAGGTTGTCTGCTGAGGCCGTATCTATTTTAAGTATCCTGAGAGCTGAATTTCTAAGATCAGGTATTGTTGATGCGCCTCTAATATCTAAGAACTTGCAAATACCTTCGTAATGAGATGCTACTGCTGAAACACTGGCATTCCATAATCTTTTGTCACCTGCATTTTCAGGATAATTCCACATTAGATTTAGAGCATGCTGAGCTGAAGCTCTAGCAATATTCATACGAGTTGCGTCGTAATTACTTAAAATAGAGTTGGTATCGACACATCGATCAAAAATAAATGCTAGATACGTGAGAATAGCTTCAGACTGTTCAGGAGTATGCTCTGTAATAATTTTTCCCTTAGCTGTAATTAGAATTTCAGCATAGGTTTTTAATGTGAGAATTTGTCGATAGTTAAAACATTGATGCCATTCATTAATTCCGTAGTTTCTTACCATAGAGTATTGGCGATTGGTTGGGGTTGGCTCATGCCCAATCAATCCTGCTAACTCCCAATCACTTAGACTATTTTCTACTGTCTTGTTTGCAAGTTCTAAGCCTCGTAAATCGCACTCTCTAGGTGTTGAAAACTCGACAGAATCTATTCCTTTTTTACAGGCGACAGCATAGAGTTGATGCCCCAGTTTACTTTGCTTGCTTGGTGAGCAAATATAATCGTTGTCAATTATGTTTCCACAATTTAGGCATTTTCCTGTTCCACGACTAATTGTGCTGTAGCTATTCGGATCAAAATCTCCTTCAGGAGTCTGAATTGTCGCCCCCTTTCCCTTTGGTCCCTTCACCAACTCAAAATCCACTCGTTTCTCTGCTGGATTCGGAATTGGCTTTACTGCATACCAATCGCTCGTAACTTTTCTCTCTTGTCCAGGGCCAGCATAGTTACTCGTCTTACTCAACCACCAATTCGGACTCAACGGCACCACCGACTCACAATGCGGACATACCACCGTATGTGCCCACAAATAATTCTGAACCGTCTCCCCTTCCTGTGATGGGAAAAACTCTGCTAGCCGTTTCTCCGCTTCATCCCCAACCCACTTCACCCACTTATCAATCTCATGCTGCAAATCCGGGCCAAACTTCAGCGGATACTCCATTGCCGCCTTCATCGTCACCACCGCCACCGGGTTCAGGTCGCTCGCCAGCACATTCAACCCATACCGCACCGCCTCAAACGGAATACTGCCCCCACCCGCAAACGCATCTAGCACCGTCGGCGTCCGCGTACCCCAGGTCTGCTCACACAGATCATGTACCTGCTTGATCCGCTCGGCTGACGGTGGCGTTTTATAC
This sequence comes from Leptothoe kymatousa TAU-MAC 1615, assembly GCF_018739865.1. Taxonomy (GTDB): domain Bacteria; phylum Cyanobacteriota; class Cyanobacteriia; order Phormidesmidales; family Phormidesmidaceae; genus Leptothoe; species Leptothoe kymatousa. The sequence goes on from NZ_JADOER010000017.1 coordinate 20,499, forward strand.
AGCTTCGTCGTCGTATCCGGTTGCCCCGCCAGGCGCTTCTCCAACCCCAGCAGATACTCAAACTCCTCCATCGTCACCGTATCCGGCAGCAGCGACCCCAGCACACTCGCCCGACTAAACGACAGCGGCTTCCGCGAATACCACCGATGCAGCCCCTTAAACGGATTTCCCCCATGCTCGTAATACACCTGCTGGTTCAGCAGCTTAACCGGGAATATTTTTTCTATAAATACTGACCTACGTTTATAAGTAGACATACAGAGACACTCTATGGCCTAAAGGATATGAGCTATCAGCACATCCTAGTCGTTCACATCCTAGTCGTTCACATCCAACAAGCTATTCATTAAGAAATAATAAGTTGCATGCAAGAAAAATCTAACAAATAAACTAAGTGGATTGATTTTTGTCAATATGTGGCAGTTATATTTTTCTGTCACTAGGACTTGACTTAAAGTTCACGCATCCGAAGAAGTAGAGGTAGTAACTGTATTCATGTCTATTTCAATCATTGGCTAGTGAAGTTGATGCTTGCTAAACCCTTTCTTTCAGAGGCTTTTAGCTAAAAGCCTTGCTGGGTTCGTGCATTTCACGGGTAGACCGTACAAGTTATTGGTTTTTATTGTTTTTTTTACCTGAATAGATATTGTGGTAAGACATCTCTAAATTTAAGGGTGTCTGTAGCAAAAAATACAGCATGTAACAACTATCTATATAGCCTTTCTAGGCAGGGCAGTTCAATGGTTAAATATGGGAACAAAATCCAAGGAAGCAACCATAAGAAGGAGCATAGAGTGCCTGCTAACGCGCTTACTGGAACTGTTATTAGCGACAAGATGGATAAAACCGTTGTAGTTGCAGTGGAAAATCGAGTTAGGCATCCTAAGTATGGCAAAACCGTAGTCCGTACAAAAAAATACAAAGCCCATGATGAAGAAAATGCTTGTCAAGCGGGTGATATTGTTCGAATTTATGAAACTCGTCCCCTAAGTCGAACAAAATGCTGGGTTGTGGCGTCCATCATAGACAAGCAGCAATCAAGAGATAAGTCGCAATCAAGAGATAAGTCGCAATCAAGAGTACAAAAAAACGCAAGTGAATCGGGAGAGGGTTCGTTAATGCAAAGTGATATAAAAGCTCTCTTGCCTGAAAACGTGCACGTTGGGCAGCCCTTTCCACTGGAGGTTCATGTGATCCCTGTAACTGGGTATGATGCACCACCCGAAAAATCAAACCCCAAGAAAATTAAAATTGGTGCCCATATTTATGTTTCCAGACATGATTTTGACTTAGATCAAAATCTTAAAACTATAGAAATCTCTACAGATAATCAGCAGAATACAATTACTTTCAACCTAACTCCCAAGAAAACTGGTTCTAAATCTATTGAAATAGACTTCTTTCAAGATAGTCGATACCTTGGTTGTACCAAACTTTTTACTAAGGCCCTTAAGGAGTAAGAATGGTTCGTGTTGTTATTGATGAAAGTGGTGAGATCCCAGGGCCAGATTTAGCAATAATCGTAAGACGTGACGAATTACTGAACAATAAATTCCGTTATACGTATATTCTTAAGTCTTCTAAAAGCAGTGGGGCCGATCTTTTCTACAGGCCCTTACATTCTCAGGAATTGGGGCCTAGCTATCAAGAACTTCTTAATAAGAAGTTTGACGGGTTTAATAAAGATATGCGTTCTAAAAAAGGACGTCAAAAGCTGAATTATAGATTGAGAAAGTACGGACAAGACTTGTATCGCTCTCTATTCGACCATGAGTTTGATGATGTGTATTGGCATCAGATCAAGGGCAAGGTAAAAACTATTCAAGTAGTTTCAAAAGAACCTATTCCTTGGGAGCTTATATTTCCTGTAAGGCTAAATACATCACAAGAAGTTCCTGATCAAGCTTTTTTCTGTGAGCAATATGACATTGCCCATTGGTTTCCAGAGAGCCCGCCAGAACACTCGCTTGCAGTTGGTCGCTTTGACATGGTCAAAGCCATTTCTGGAGAATTTGCCCAAAAAGAACAAACTGCCATTCAAACTCTTTTAAGAGATTATGAGCATGTCAACTTCTCAACAATTCATCCATCATTTGACGATGTGCTCAATGCGTTTAGCTGTGGTTGTCGATCCATACTACATTTAATTTGCCACGGTGTTAGTGAAGCTGAAGATGCAGATACATCCATTCTTAAACTAGAGGATGACTCAGTAACACCTGATGATTTAAGAGATGCGTTAGACGAAAATGAGAGCTTTTTAGTTTTTTTGAATGGATGTGAAACAGGGATTATTGGTCCTGGTGTCGCTGGACTAGGAGGTTGGGCATATCAGCTAGCTACTAGAGGTAACGCCAGTGCAATGCTTGGCACAATTATGAAGGTTCCTGGCAATTCAGCCTGTGAATTTGCAATTAGTTTTTATCAACACCTCTATCCTAAAAAGATAAGCTCATCAACGGTTGGTAGCGCGTCTGAAATATCTATGCGTTCCGTCTTGAAAGCAGCAAGAATTGCACGTAAGGAGCTTCAAGATGATCCTACCCGGCTAAGCTATAAGGTTTATGGCAACCCTATGCTTCTATTGAATCACGATAGAATTGCATCATAGACTTTTCTAAAGTGATTAGCTGGATGAGTAATGATGGATGAGCAAAAAATTTCTATTGTGTCTGTTTCTGAATCAGACCTACGTAGTGATGATTTAAGGACGGTTGCAACTGGAGAAATAGAGGTTCAAAAACTAGCCGATAGCCTAAAGACTTTTTTGGGGCGTCTCGATCAAGTCATGAAAGATCTAAATGCTAAAGTAGGTGGCTTTGAAGTGGACGAGATGGAAATTTATGCGGAAGTTTCAGGTGAGGGAAAAATCTCTTTGCTTGGTACTGGAGTACAAACCGGTGCTATGGGTGGCCTGAAGCTTATTTTGCGTCGTCCTTCATCAAAGAACTAGGGTAAATCTATTCTCCTAGCAACACTCGCATAGCTTTTAATGCAGGTCGCTTTTTCCCATTACTTACCATCGCAAACCAATAGTAAGCCTCTTCATTGCTCATCGCCGCAATCCCATCAGCAATGCTAGAAATTCGCTCCGGGCTCGATAGTGGCTCTAGCGTCTGAAACAGCCTGAAGCAGTGCCATGCTCACCCCTGACTGCTCATCTAGCAAATAGGACTTCTGCCACCGATGCCAGAGTTATCAAGGCCATAAATATGACAAATCAGTAATGAACCTACAGCACTAGTAAACTACCCGTTTGACCTCGAAGACGATTTATTTCTACCTGTAATCTCTGAATAATGGCGGTTTGATCCGCTAATTTGAATGCTTCTGTAACGGAAACTTCACACTCCAAAACTCGCTTAATCTAGCGATAAATTTTGTCAAAATTCACAGACATTTAAATCATGAAAATGACTACCTGATTAAGACAGATAACGTAGATCTTGAGAGATGGAAATTTGTTCTAATCTATGCAGTAACCACATTCATCTTGATCATCGTTCTTTGAGTAAATCGAACGGTAAAAATCACTTACTCAAATTAGTACTTTTGTATTAGCATAGGAGTACCTGAAAAACTGCTGCTTTCAAGTTCACCTGTTTGGGATTTAGGTGTCCCAGTTTGCGGTGTGGATCTTCCCGGTTGCGAAGCTTACCATACTGCCATCTTTGGACATTTGGTTGTCTTCAGATTGCTTAGCCCAAGCAATCTGCTAGCAAAGCATATTCGAGCAGAAAACCATGGTAAATCCCCCTCAGTTCGGTCAAGGAGCAGTGAGATCACTCCAGAGCCTCGTTCAAGATGCTCTGGTCCTTTTGAAGCTCGTTGAGGATAAAATACCCATGGACAACATGGAAAAACCTACCCTAAAGCCCAAAGTCAAAGAGGCTCAAGAGTCTGTTCAGGATTTGTTAGGAGCTTTACAGAATACAGAAAAGCTAGCTGTAAAGGTTTTTGAAAGTGAAGTAGAAGAAATTAAGGAGGAAGTGAAAGCAACTAATTGGAATCAGTATCGCCGTCCACCAGGTCAACAAGGATAAGTTTCTAATTCAGTTTTGCAATGCGTGGTCAGATTTATCTCTCTATAGCAATGGCTAGATAGCTATTCTCAATTATTTTCTAGTTTCTCAATGAGAATATTTAGATACTTTCTGACCACGCTTTTTGGCTTCTCTTCCTCTAACTTAAAAGCATCTACCCGTTGATCCCGAATGTATTTGAGGGTATCAATATACAGTTTCCGATCTAAGTGTGATTGAATAATTCGTCCCTCAGGCATCGGGATATCATATTCGATGCTAAGTTTTAGCCATCCTCTAAGGTATAAGTAAATATCTCCATAGAAACTTCCTCTAGAATCAAGCTCTTTTAGTTCCAGCTTTTGGAGGTGCTCAGGGCTTAGTTCATCCAGCACACTATCTGCAGCTTCAACTGAGAGATATTTAAGTTCTTCAGAATTTTGTTCGATATGATTGGCAATATTCCGTCGAAAATCAATTTCTTCCGCTATTTTTGAGGCCTCACTCAGCAACATGTCGGTTCTATCTGATACCTGAGGAGGGAGTATTGCCTCGATATCATTAGCATTTAATGCCGAGGCTTTTAACAATTCGCCCTTCCCTAACTTATTCACTCCCTTTAAGAGAGATTCTTGAGAGTTCAAATGAATAACCGTGATGTTATTCAAGAGTTGGATTGATATGTCATTAAGCTTAGCTTCACTACTATCTAATGCAGATTGTTTTTGCTGTATTTTTTTGTCATGCATGCCAAAACCTAAGGGAATAATTACGCCCAAAGTAGCCATGATCATTCCTATCCCGTCAAGAAATTTGCCTTCCTCATGTAAGGAATAGAGAGAAGGTATGGCTATGATAAAAAATATTATCGTGCCAATAAGAACAAAAATTAGGGTTAACGAATAAGTAGGTTTTGCAAGTGCTCTGGTAGTGCCCATAGGTCATTATGCAATTACTTCAGTTTACGTAGGTGTTTCATGATTGCCTTCAAAAGCTTTTGCTCTTGAGGGGTAGCCTCTTTTAGGCGTTTGAGAATATTCGCTGCTGTGTTTTTGCTAACTCCTAGCTCTTGGCCTAGTTTTCGTACACTGATTGAGGGCGTAGCACCCTGATATATCAGAATAGCTCTCAGCCACTTTTGTAAATTTACATGGGTTTTATGGAAAATTGTGTTTACTGTAACGCTATATGACGTAAAGCAGTCGTTACAGTGATAACGTTTTTCTTGTTCAATCGATGAAGCACGGAGCGAACTACAATATGGACACTGAGGTTTCTGGTTCCACCGTACTTTTTCCAGAAATCTAATGCAGTCTTTCTGTGCCATTTTCATTAGGCATAGTTTAATCCTCTGAGCTTCGTCCTGGCTTAGAGGTTTCATGCTATCTAGCGATCAGCTATCCATTCCATAGCGATCAGCCATTCATTCCAGCAGTATGTATATGGTTGAAACTTCACCTAATAAGCTTCTTTCGCAAATTTGTGTAGCCTATCAACTAATCTGACGCCTGTCACAGGAACAGGTATAACTCTGTATGAATTTTGGAGCAGTAGGGGATAACTTTGATGATGATTGTGTTCAATCCTTGGACAAGATGTAAAGTTTATCTAGTTCCCAAGTAGTACACGCATAGCTTTTAGCGCTGGTCGCCTTTTTCCATTACTCACCATCGCAAACCAATAATGAGCCTCTTCATTGCTCATCGCCGTAATTCCATCAGCAATACTCGAAATCCGTTCCGGGTTCGATAGTGGCTCTAGCGTTTGAAACAGCAACGCCATGCTCACCCCCGACTGCTCATTTAACACATAGGGCTTCTGCCGCCGATAGCTCAAAGTCTGGGGATCATAATTATTGTCTTTTAAGCACTGATAAATAGCCTGCCGTGCCCGAATCAACGGTTGTCCCTTAAGCTGACCTATCCGCTGAGCTGGGGGCCGCTTCTTTTGGCCAGCCTGCTTATAAGCACACTGATAAAGCTCCAGCGCAAAGTCATTATTGCTTAATGGCAGCACCCGCAACTGAAACTCCTGCATAACCCCTAATCCTAAACGGCTTACATACTCTAATGCATATCACCCAGGTTAATAGTCTACAGTGGCATTTAAAATCACGCGATCTAATGTATTGCGCTGTAACGCTTGCTGCAGTGCCTTTAGTTCTGACCCATCCGCCGCAATAGCAGGCTCAAACTTAAACATAATTTTCAAAGTTAGTGTGGCCTGAGATTCAGGCTGGTTTAGCAAACCATTCAACGTACTAAAAAAGCTCTGAAATCCTCGCACATCCCCTTGGTACTCCAGCCTTACAAACTGCTGACCTGTCTGTACCGTCACAAACTGCTCAATATCAAAGCTATAGCGCACCAGCAGCGGCAGCGTTGTACCCAGTTTGCGATAGTCCACAACCTGATCCACCGCAATCGACATCTGTTCAAAGCACCGAATCTTATCATCCTGAATACGATCTGCTAAGTCATTAAAGACCTTATTCAAACTGCCAGTCAGCTGCAATTGCTTAGGTCTAGTCAAAATGCTGCCCTGGCCCACCCCGCCATAGCTGCCCCCGCCATCTTGCCATGTGGGGGGTATTGGCCCGGTGCCTGGTGCATAGATAACCGCTGTGGTTGACTCCTCTGCAGTTTCCCCATTGCCATAATCAGCCACCAGTCGAAACTCAGTCGTTTGACCGATAGTCCCTTCATAGGCATCAGAGGGTAAGTAAGTATCCCCCAGCAGTTCCTGGCCTTGATACAGACTTACTTTGAGCGCTTCCTTCGCTCGCCAGCGCACCTCTACCTTATGCTCGTCGCCTCCCTTGATCACCTGGGCCGATAGCTCAATCACCCTGGGCTCTGGCGGTTTTAAAATGCCCCGGCGATGCAGCTCCATCCGCTCTGAAAACTCCAACTGAGTCGGAGCTGTCAGAGTTGCCCCCTCAGTCTTAATGTAGAGCTGCTCACCCACCTTCATATCCCAGTGGCCTTCGGTCAGCCCTCTCCGGATGGTGTCCCGCAGCTTCGAGACCTCCACATCCAACAAAATATTCAACCCCAGGTCCTTGGCAAACTGCTCCCGCAGTCCCTTGGTCGTCAGGCTATCTAACCCCGACGGCCATACCTTCTGCAAAACGTAGGCCGGAGCAAAGGGCTGGGCATCCTCCCCTCGCACCTTGCCACAGTCTTTAAGCGCCTTTAGGATTACATCTTGCTGATTACGATTCCCCTTCACCGTACTGGCATCCTGGGCAGGCAACGGATAATGCATCAATCCCTTCGGTGCCTTAATCCCATCATTGGATGGATAAAACAAATGACGATAGGCATTGGTCAGGGCTACTCGCACCGCCAAGTCCAGCTCTCCTTGCTTTTGTTTAATCTGTTTTTGTTGCGTCTCAGAAAGATCATCTAACCGATTGGGGCTGGCAAGAATATTTTTGATGGCCTTAAACTCTTTTGCCAGGTCAATTGCCCGATCTAGTTCCTGACGGTTAGCTACCAAAAACAACAACCGATTCCGAAACGTACGAAACTTTCCTGAATCCCCCGTATTGCCAAACATTTGTAGTACGGCATCAGGGGGATCATCCAAGGAGCTGGCCACTGTGGCTTCCTGGAAATCAATCACACAGAGGGCTATTTGATCCGCTGTGTCATCCACATCATGAGCTCCATCAGGGGCCGCAATCAACTTAAAGAACTTATCCGCAAAAATCGTATCCCGCCGGGTTCTCAGGTCTTCCTTGGCTTCCGTTAGACCCACCTGTTCTTTCTCTTCAGCAATGATCTTATTAACCGAGGGTTCTTCCTTAAACCGGGCAATGGATGTAATCGGGTCAATATCCAGATACCAGGCAACGGTCACCAAACGCTCTAAGGCCCGATCTACAAAGCTAATTTCTAATCCAGGGGTTAATAGCGAGAGATTTAACTCAGCCCTACGAATGCCGGATGTGGTGCCCTGGGTGAGGGAATGCAAGAATATTGTCCGTGCTACCCAGCTAGAAAAGGCCGGTTTACCCGCTGCGATCCAGTCCTGGTCCTGGAGCTGGCAATGGGCTTCGCGACCACTGGGATTGTAAATATCCGCTCCAATGGGTAGCCGCATATGGGGCCGCTGAAGCCTGGACGTCAAATCGCTGGTCAGCTCATCTTCGATACCCACCGGCAAATGATGGGGATGAATCATCGATGTACCCTGGGGCGGATGTTGCCATAGATGTCGCACCACCCGTGCGAATAACCGCAGTGCGCCCCGTGTCCTTTGAAACTCAGGAATTGAGGCAATTTTCTTAGTCAGCAAATTAAACAGTTCTGGATGAAACGGGTAGCTATTTTCAATGGCACTTACATAGCTGGCATCCCGACAGCCATCGGGGAGATTTACCCGAGTAGCTCGAAAAGACTGAAGATAGGCATCGGCAGCATCTTGGGCAGCCTTGGTGCTAATACTGCTAAAAATACGCTGTTTAACAATGTTGTAGATTTCAACATCATTACTGGGGCTTAGTACCCGTTCCTGTCGGGCCGAAGCCCGAATCAGCTCCTGCTGCACCTCTGCCGTCTCCTTAGCAAAGGTATCCGACGCAGAGGCCAACGAGTAAACAAACACCAGATTGCTACAAGAAGCCGCCTGATCCATCAGGGCAAACAAGAAAGCCACCACCTGCTCTGCCAGGGTGCTCTGGGCGACAACCTTGGCCTTGGCCACCCGCAAGTACCGGGCGATCTCATCCAGCATGATCAGGGTGGGCTCATCCCCCACCAGCCGCTCAATGACTGAGGTGCCAGGGCTAATGCGGTTTTCATCAGCTCCCTTAATCAGCTGATAGCCACTAATACCGCCAATTTGGTAAGCAATTTCCCCCCATAGGGTATAGGTGGTAATGCCTGTTTCAGCATGGTATACACCAGACTCCGGGTCCATATCTCGACCGTCGATAGCCGCTACCTGGATGGGGCGATCTGGAATCCACGATAAATCATCTACAAACCGATCCAGCCCCTGTAGCTGACGCCCCTGTTTAGCCACATGCCATAGAGCAATCTCATCGTGGGTTTTACCCCCACCAAAGCTCGTTTCTAAACGAATGACGGGCGCTCCCATGGATTTCCCTGTTAAACGCCCAAACACCTCGGTCATCAAGGTTTTCAAACCATCTGTGGCAAAGGTATTTTGCAAAAAGGTCTCTGCTGATTGATACACCTGGGGAGCCTTGCCTTCAACCACCAGGCGCAACTTAGCCGCAAATAAATCTAGCGATAGCTCGCCAGCCAAAATTTCAGGCCGAGGATTACAGGTATCGAAAACAGATGGCAGCATGAGGATAGGACCGTTCAATAACGAGAACGTTAAAGCTGTAGACAGGTTACCTCACACATTCATAGAACTAACAGTTGATCCAGCAATTTTTGTTGATTTTTACCCCCTTCGATGACTTTAAGGGTTTTAGCCTATTCGAAGATTGCGACTGCTCCTATCAATACAGCTTCCTTCAGCATTTTTATTGCTCTGTCCACAGCAGCTTTAACCTGCGTTCAAAAGCCCCCCGTTCCAGACGCCTTTGCATCTGACAGGCCAGCATCTGATGGCGCTGAATACTATGGACAGCTGAGATCGCATCCACAATTTCCAAAATATCAGCCAGCTCTTTCAAAAGCTCATCATCCACCGTCTGCACAGCCACCTGAATCTGAGTACCCAGTAACTGCCATAGCGCCTGACAGTACTCAGCTTGCTTCATCTCCTCAACCGCATACCGCATATTCTGAATCTCTAAAATTTCCGGCATCCGGTCCCTGACCAGTTGGTTATAGTCCCTACGAATCAGCACATTAGCCTCCTCCTCACCCGGCGGCAAATACACCAGAGTGTATTCATTTTGCGGAGACGAACGACGCAGCACCTGCAGACAGTTTTCCGCCTCCGCCCGTTGCCGAAACCGATTGACCACCGCCCGCTGCATTTTTGGTAGCAGGCGAATTATGGCCCAAACATGCAATGGACTAACATTCATCACAAAAGTAGTTGAATCAGGTCAAACCGGAGTGAGACACTGACATAGAGCACATTCCGGTGTTGTCAGCTTAGGTAGGGCTGAACTAGAAATCATTTTCTAGAAGCACACAGATTTTGTCAACTCAATTTCTAGAAATTAATTTTTATATGACGTCATCTCAGTCTGGACAAGCTAATTTCAAGCAGTTGCGAGAGCAGGCTGGCCTTTCCCAGGAGGCATTAGCTCGGATTATTGGCGTCAGTAGTAAGACCGTTAGCAATTGGGAACGCGGCATCAGCGTGGCGAGTTTGACCGTTACCCAAATGAAATCGCTGTGTGATTCCCTGAATGTAACGCTAGATCACTTACCAGATGACTTTAGTTCAGATACCGAGAAACCCTAGTTTTGATAGGGTTTGATTCTGGTTAGCTAAAAAAGTGACAAATTAAATGACGCGATAATTCATTTGTACTATAATTCAACCCATGTTCAGTTAGTGGGCATAAAGCTGGTTTGCTCAATAGCAAGCTACCTTCGCCACTGCTGCCAGTTTTTAGGGGTGTACAAATGCAGCTCAATACAACGCCTCCCAATGAAAAGCTCCTTGATGCTTCTCAAAGTCATGGGGCGTCAGAACCTGGAAAAAATGACCAGCCACCAAAGGCTGAGACGCACGTCATCGCAACCGAACTATCTAAAGAAGCCCAGTTTAAGCTTGAAGTACTGCAAACATTAATTGAGCCATGCGATCGTGTCACCTATGGCAAAAAATTACGGGACGCTGCTGAAAAACTAGGCTGCTCTGTCCGCTCAGTACAGCGACTGATTAAACGTTGGGAAACCGAGGGTGTAGCATGTCTGGCTGCTGCAGGTAGAACTGATCGCGGTAAATACCGTATTTCCGAATTCTGGCAAGAGTTCATCATCAAAACCTACACAGCCGGAAACAAGGGCAGTAAACGGATGAAGCCCAAGCAGGTGGCTGTTAGGGTACAGGCAAAAGCTCGTGAAGTTGGCGATCCTAACCCCCCCAGCTACAAAACCGTTCTGCGCGTCATAAAGCCCATTATTGAAAGAAAGGAAAAAACCAAAAGTATTCGCAGCCCTGGTTGGCAAGGTTCCACACTGGCAGTCAAAACCCGGTCGGGGCAGGATCTCTCCGTTGAACACAGTAATCATGTATGGCAGTGTGACCATACTCGTGCCGATGTGTTGCTAGTTGACCAATATGGTGAACTACTCAGCCGTCCCTGGCTAACCACAGTGATAGATACCTACTCACGCTGCATCATGGGTATTAATCTTGGTTTTGATGCCCCCAGCTCTCAAGTAGTTGCCCTGGCCCTGCGCCATGCCATACTGCCTAAAACCTATGGCCCAGACTACAAACTCAACTGTGAGTGGGGCACCTATGGCAGGCCAGAGAATTTCTACACAGACGGTGGCAAAGACTTCCGTTCTAACCATCTCAGGCTAATTGGTGCAGACTTAGGTTTTACCTGTCATCTACGTAATCGACCATCTGAAGGCGGTGTAGTAGAACGTCCTTTTCGGACTTTGAACGATCAGTTATTTTCCACCCTGCCTGGATACACTGGCTCAAATGTGCAGGAACGCCCCAAGCAAACGGAGAAGGACGCCAAACTAACGCTCAGGGATTTGGAGCATTTGATTGTGCGGTTTATTTGCGATCGATACAACCAAAGCATTGATGCCCGCATGGGTGACCAAACCCGTTTTCAGCGTTGGGAAGCCGGTTTGCCTAATGTGCCTGACGTTATTGACGAACGTCATTTAGACGTTTGCCTCATGAAAGCAAGCCGTCGCAAGGTACAACGAGGCGGATACCTTCAGTTTGAGAATTTGATGTTTCGCGGTGAATATCTGGCAGGGTATGCGGGAGAGACAGTTTCTCTCAGGTTTGATCCAAATGACATTACGACTATCCTGATTTATCGCAGAGAAAAAGAAAAAGAGACTTTTCTCTGTCGTGCCTATGCCCAAAGCCTCGAAACTGAACATCTTTCCTATGACGAGGCCAAAGCCAGTAGTAAACGATTACGCAACGCTGGCAAAACCCTTTCTAATGAATCAATTCATCAGGAGGCCCTGGAGCGAGATGCGTTAGTAGAAAAGAAAAGCCGTAAACAGCGTCAAAAAGCAGAGCAGGCTATGGCAAAGCCTCAACCGCCTAAAGCTGAAACTTCTGAATCTGTTGAGGTGATAACAATGCAGGAAGAGCCTGAGGTTGAAGCAAATTTGGATGTAGAAGTTTTTGAACCTATTGATTTTGATGATCTGCGTGGAGCTTGGTAAATATGACACAGGCACAAGAGTTGGCCAAGACATTAGGAGCGCCTACACAGGATGAAGCCTGGCTAAAAGCGGAAACAGCTCGACTTAGGAAAAAGAGTATTCTACCCCTTGACCATGTAAGTCGGCTTCACGACTGGCTAGACGGCAAACGTAAGGCAAGGCAGTCATGTCGGGTTGTGGGAGAATCCAGAACCGGTAAATCCATTGCCTGCGAGGCATATTTTTACCGTAATAAGCCTCAACAAGAAACAGGCAAAAAGCCAATTGTGCCTGTGGTTTATATTCAGCCTCCACAGAAGTGTGGTTCGAAGGAACTCTTCAAAGAAATCATTGAGTTTCTAAAGTATCGGGCAACGAAAGGAACTGTTTCAGACTTCCGGGGTAGGACGATGGAGGTGCTTAAAGGCTGTGAGGTGGAAATACTGATCATTGATGAGGCAGACCGCCTGAAGCCAGAAACCTTTGCTGATGTAAGGGACTTCTACGACAAGTTAGGAATATCGGTGGTGCTGGTGGGTACAGACCGCCTTGATGCGGTGATTAAGCGAGATGAGCAGGTTTACAACCGTTTCCGGGCGTGTCATCGCTTTGGCAAGCTCTCAGGTACAGATTTTGTTAAAACGGTCAAGATTTGGGAGCAGTCAGTTTTGAAGTTGCCGGTGGCCTCTAATCTGACTAGTAAAACAATGCAGAAAATTCTTCTTGAAGCGACTGAGGGTTATATTGGACGGCTGGATGAGGTACTTCGAGAAGCTGCGATTCGCGCATTGACCCAGGGCATGAAGAAGATAGAAAAGTCAGTGCTTCAAGAGGTGGCCAGGGAGTACAAGTGATGGTTGATTCGGGGATTCAGCCCTGGCTGTTTCATGTAGATCCTTATGAGGGAGAAAGCCTCAGTCATTTCGTGGGACGGGTCAGGCATCGCAATCATTTAACAGCAGGGGGGCTTGGCCAGCTTGCGGGCATTGGAGCAGTCGTTGCTCGATGGGAACGGTTTCATCTAAATCCTTATCCAACTCAGCCACAATTTGAGGCCTTGGGAAAACTGCTGGGGATATCCTCAGAACGCCTTTGGGCAATGCTGCCGCCACAGGATGAAGGCATGAAGTGTGAGCCGATTCGTTTATGTGGGGCCTGTTATCAGGAAAGTCCCTGTCATCGGATTGAGTGGCAGTTTAAGTCAAAATGGAAGTGTGATCGCCACAATCTGAAGTTGTTATCCAAATGCCCTAACTGCGAGGCCAAATTCAAAATACCGTCCCTTTGGGAAGATGGGCATTGTAGTCGGTGCAGAATGTCATTTGGTGCAATGGCTACAATGCAAAATTCGTAGCTAATAATCGGTTAGAACATTCCCGGAGCTTTACCAGGGAAGACATTAACTTTATTCCATCTGGTTCTCTAAAATAGAGACTCAGGTTAAAATAGTACAAATAAACTATTTTCCCTTTAGGGATTTCAGACTCTCTAAAATGTCTCAAATTACAATTCAATGTCGTCTTGTAGCGGCAGAGGCAACTCGGCAATATCTCTGGGAGCTTGCATCAGAGAAAAATACCCCTCTGATCAATGAGTTGATTCAGGATGTTGTGAGTCACCCTGACTTTGAGATATGGCGACAAAAAGGTAGGCATCCATCTGATGTTGTTAGCAAGCACTGCAAGCTGCTTAAATCCAAGGCTCAGTTTTCCGGTCAGCCCTCCCGTTTCTACATGTCTGCCGAAAAGGTAGTGAACTATATCTTCAAATCCTGGTTCAAAATTCAAAATCGTCACCAGAGAAGGCTTTCTGGTAAGCAAGACTGGCTCAATATTCTAAAGAGTGATGAAGAATTAGCCGAAATTTGTAGCCTGCAAAATGACGCCTACTTCGGCACCTCAATGACGTCCGCTTCGGCGGTAAAATGACGCCCATTTCGGCCC
>NZ_JADOER010000006.1 GCF_018739865.1 Leptothoe kymatousa TAU-MAC 1615
AAATCACACCCCAACTATTCAAGCCTTTGTGATTATGGGGTTCTAGTATCCTAATTCTGTCCGGAGTATTGTTCATAACGGATGCTTACATAAAAAGCGTGAACTATGGAAAATCTTACTCGCCATGTAACCGTATGTACCGTCGTCAATTTTTAGGCTGTTTGGCTGTCGCCGCAAGTGCGCCATTGGTTTCTCAATGTGCGCGCCGTCCCATCGTTAATCGTGTTTCTAGCCAGGATGGCCTACTAGAACTATCCTTAACAGCTCAAGCTGAGCGTCAAACGCTTGCCGGTCAACGATCTCGGGTGCTAGCGTACAACGGCCAGGTCCCAGGGCCGCTTCTAGAAGCCCGTGCTGGCGATACCGTTCGTTTAACCCTAATCAATCAGCTAGAGACGCCCACCAATCTTCACTACCACGGGTTACATCTTTCTCCCGAGACTGACAATGTATTTCGAGAGGTAGCCCCTGGTGAACGCTACACCTACGAATTTCAAATTCCATCTAATCATCCAGCCGTAACCGCCTGGTATCATCCCCACTATCACCTGGACGTCGCTCGACAAGTCTTTGGTGGGTTAGCAGGCCCAATCATTATTCGAGGTGATCTAGACGAGATTCCTGAACTGCAGCAAGCAGATGAAACCCTTTTGCTATTGCAGGACTTTGAACCTACACGTCAGCCAGCAGAACCCAGTTCTCTGGGCAAAAAATGGGGCCGAGAAGGGTCATCCCTACTAGCGAGTGGTCAGCATAATCCAGTCATCACGATGCCGCAGAATGGCTTGCTAAGATTGCGGTTAATCAATGCGTCAGCCTCTCGGATTTATCAACTACAGTTACAGAATCATCCCTGGTTTTTGATAGCAACGGATAGAGGTGCCATTTCAGCACCTACCCCACTGGAGACTCTGCGGTTATCGCCTGGTGAACGGGCAGACTTGTTAATTGCAGGACAACAAGCCCCTGGAGACTATCGGCTGATTAGCCTGCCCTATGACCGTGGCATGAGCGATATGGTGTCATCGTTAGGGACGGCTGTTGAACAAATGTCGGGGGTGGTTCAGCCAGTGGAAACTACATTGGCCACTCTCCGCTACCAATCAGGCACGTATGCTGAGCCCTTACCGTTACCCCAAAAGTTAATTTCTGTTGAACCACTGCCAGCACCGGATCATACTCGAGAATTTGTATTGAACCATGGCATTGGCGGAGGCATGAATGGGTTTATTATCAACGGTAAATCCTTTGACATGAACCGTGTAGATACAAAGGTGAAGCTTAATCAGGTGGAGGATTGGCAAATTGTTAATCAAGCCAGTATTGATCATCCATTTCATTTGCATACCAATCGCTTTCAGGTGATTGAACGCAATGGCCAGCCAGAAACTCTTCTATCTTGGAAAGATACGGTCAGTATCAAGGGGTACGAGACCGTCACTATTCGAGTGCGTTTTGAAGACTTTGTTGGGCGCACCGTTTATCATTGCCATATTCTTGACCATGAAGATCAAGGAATGATGGGCATTTTAGAGATTTCTTAGAGGTTGTTTTTGGAGTTGATAAAATTAGAGAATAACTAAAGGCAATTGAAATCAGTAGACGTAAAGTAAGTGGGTGAACTCAATCTTTTATAAGATACAAATAAGCAGTTTTACTTCGCAGATTTTGCCCCCAAACCCCCAATTCTGGGGGCTTTGAGTCTAGCTTCCCCCAGAATATAGCCCAAGGGGCATTCAAGAAAGGGAAGAGGGGGCCTCGATATCTGAAAACTAATTAGGATCACCACCTAGTTGATCAAACGTGTGATCTAAAACATCTACGAAGCAAGATTTACTATCCGGCTAGTTTATGTTTAAAGCATCGTCCTGATGCATAAAACCGTTCGACTTTGCTTAGGGCTACCAAAAATCCCAAGGCAGAAAGATATACTGGGTAAGCCTGTTACCCTGAAGCTGTCATGGCCAACCTCAAACGCACCCGTGAGGATATCTTAAAATCCGTGGTTACCACGGTCCATCGCCAGGGTCTGACAGCGACAGGATTAAGCAAACTATTTAAAGTTAGCGGGGCCTCGTCGGGGAGTTTTTACAACTATTTTCAATCAAAACATGAGCTGGGCCATGCCTTAATCGACTACGAATGGTCGCAGCTCCAGGCAAACGTGCTAGAGCCCGCCCTCTCCCAAAGTGATGACCCCATCGAGCAGATTTTTTGGATCTTAGATCGACTCGAAGCAAAGCAGCTCAAAGAACCGAAGTGCGGGGGCTGCTTACTCGGTAACTTAATTGTGGATCTCGTTGAACAGGACGACTCCTTTCGCGACCACCTAATGCAAATATTTAGCAAATGGGAGGGGGCTATTGCACAAACCCTACGGCAAGCAAAACCCCAACTACAAGATCACATAAACCCAGAGCACCTGGCCGAACAAATCATCACTGCCATCGAAGGGGCCATGCTCATGGGCAAACTACACCGCAGCGAGGCCCGAATGAAGCGTGGGTTTGACCTAGCGCGGCAGACATTAAAAAATGCGATGGTGCCCTCTTAGCCAAAGAAATGTAGGGCAATAAATGTAGAACTTAAGCCAGTTATAGATAACCAAATCCCCTCCTGGGAGGGGCTCCGGGGGGGGGGCGTTAGCGCTGGCGATCGATACCCACCCCGCCCTTTGGGCACCCCTCCCAAGAGGGGATGAAAGTCGGAATGCCTCCCATTAGGAGATTACTTGCTGGCTTTAATTCGCTGGATGGTGGGCCATACCCCTACACGGGATCTCACATCACTATTCAGGAGAATCAATCAGCCCTGGATCATCCTCAGGACGAGGCCCTGGCGCAGGCCAGAAAAACCGACGTTCCTCTTCCGTAATCGGCTTATCATTAATGCTCGCCTCCCGACGGCGCATCAAACCATCATCATCAAATTCCCAATTCTCATTGCCATAGGCCCGAAACCACTGGCCCGCATCATCGTGCCACTCATACTGAAACCGCACCGCAATGCGTCGCTCACTAAAGGCCCACATCTCCTTCGTTAACCGATAGTCCAGTTCCTTATCCCACTTACGGGTCAAAAACTCTCGAATCGCCGCCCGCCCCTGGAAAATCTCAGCCCGGTTCCGCCAGTGGCTATTTTCTGAATAGGCCATGGACACCCGCTGGGCATCGCGACTGTTCCAGGCATCTTCCGCCATCCGAACTTTCTTCATCGCGATCTCACGGGTAAATGGAGGAACCAGTTTTTGAGCTGCCATAGACTAAAACCCTAATAATCTGTCATGGGGTGGAATGCTTTACTTATACCTGGCAATGTTATGGGTTGCATGGGACGAACTTTTGGAAAACTAGGACTTTTTTGAGATACCCCATGCCTAATGCGAGATTTTGTAGATGCCCTTCGATATCTGGGACAGACGACCCGAATATTACAGGTCGGAAATGGGATTTCTTACCGTTCGGTAACATTAACCTTTCACCTCCTAGAAGTTTCTTGTATCTTAAATAGAGTGATCATTCTATTTGGATAGACCCATGGCCGAAGCAACTACCGTCAGCGCTGAGGTTACCGTACCCCTGACGCCCATTCCCCAAGATGGCCTGACCGAGTTGGCCGCTAAGAATAAAGCCAACCCCGCCGATAAAACGCTGAAAGTTAAGACCGTTTGTACTGGCAAGTTTCGCAGTGTGAACTATGCCCGTGACCTAGACCCATTTGTTATTGATGAACCCCCCGTTCTCCTGGGGGACAACACCGCCCCGAACCCATCGGAAATTGTGCTGGGTGCGCTGGGATCATGTTTAGTCGTAGGCATCCAGGCCAATGCAGCCGCTAAGGGTGTCAGCCTGACTAAGCTGGAAATTTTCTTGGAAGGGGACATTAATATTGTCAGCACCTGGGGCACTGGAGAATTGGAAAAGCCCCAAATTGGCTTTACCGATGTGCGGGTAAAGGTGGACATCGACGGTGACGCTGACAAGGCCGTCCTGGAAGAAATGGTGACCCACGCCAATACCTGGTCGCCTGTGTCCGCCACCTTGAGCAACCCCATGCCGGTATCCGTTTCGACGGTTTAGGTTGGGTTGTTACTTTAAGCTAGTTAAATAAACGGCTCCGCTTAATATCCGGGTTTCGACTCCGTTCAACCCTCAAGGCAGTTGAGCGGAGTCGAAATATAGCTGGTTAAGCGGAGCCGAAACCAGCGCCCCAGAGATCATCACGCCCAGCATTATCAAACCTCTTTTATAGTCATCAGCATCGCCATGCAAACCGTTTCAAAATCGTCAGATCGCCGGGCATCTTTAGGCACCTTGGAGCTAGATCCAGCCATTGCTAACCTGCGCACGGTTATCAACCAGGTGCTCACCCCCAAGGTGCAAGACATTGATCTCAAGGGAGAATTTCCAGAACAGATTATGCATCAGCTGGGGGAAGCTGGCGCATTTTCCCATGCGGTATCGACAGATTTTCAAGGCTCTGGCAAAGGTCTGAAGGCGGCGGTTCAAAGCATTGAAGAAATCTCTAAGGATTGTCTTTCCACTGGGTTTATTGCCTGGTGTCAGGTGGCCTGTACCTGGTACTTGGAAAATACTAACAATACGGCCCTAAAGGCTGACATGTTGCCGAAGGTGGCGACGGGGCAGGCCCTTGCGGGCACGGGCCTGTCTAACCCGATGAAACACTTTGCGGATATTGAGAAAATTGCCCTGAAGGCGCAGCGGGTGGATGGCGGCTATGTGGTCAATGGCATGTTGCCCTGGGTCTCGAATCTGGGTCCGGGCCACTACTTTGGTATTGCGGCTAAAATGGCGGACTCGGAAGAGTACATGATGGCCATTGTGTCCGATGATCTAGAAGGCATGTCGCTACGGCTGAATGCCCACTTTATTGCCCTGGAAGGCACTGGCACCTATAGCTGTGTGTTTCGCAATGCGTTTGTGCCCGATGAATGGGTGTTGGCGGCCCCCTGTGAAGACTATGTGGCCTGCATTCGCCCTGGATTTATGTTGACCCAGGTGGGCATGGGACTGGGTCTAACCGATAGCTGCATTGAGCTGATGCGGCGCTCCAACAAACGTCTGGGCCATGTGAACTGTTATTTGGATGACCAGGCAGAGGATATTAGCGCTGATTTAGAAATGGCACGCCAACGCACCTATCGTTTGGCGGATCAGCTAAATGCTTGCACTGGGGTGGCCGATCCTCAGCTAACCCGTGAGATTATTCAAGCGCGGGCAACCGCCTCAGAACTCTCGTTGCGGTCTTCCCAGGCGGCCATGCTCCATGCCGGAGCTAGGGCCTATGTCCATGGCAGTGCCCCGGAGCGCAAACTGCGGGAAGCATATTTTGTGGCCATTGTTACACCGGCGTTAAAACATCTTAAGAAAATGTTGGCGGATATGAAGGAAACCGCGTTGCCGGTGGCGTAAATACAGACGCCATTAATGTCGGTTGGGTTGCCCAAAATCGAGATATTTACGACCGAATTAATATCTCTGCAACCCAACCTATACGGTAGGCATGGGCGTTTGGCCAGGTTGGGCTGATTGAATATTGGCAAGGTGTGAGCAATGTTGAAATGGGATAACCCAACTTACATTAATAGCTTCCTGTAGTTTCTAAAAGATTGCTTACAACAGGAATTAAGCTCTGTTAAACGGTATTAGATTGCACAAAAATCTTTTGGAATAACCGTTCTAATAGTGGGCAGAAAAGCCCCTATCAAAAACGGCCCTATGGTATCGATTCCCAGTCAGTCTCGCCAGTGGAACAATCTTTCCTGTGAACAGGGAGATGCGAGGACTATCGCCACACGCTGCGTTATTTGCGGCAGCTTCCACTCTACCCAGGATCACTGGCGATTAATGGCTGACGCGGGCATGCCCCAAAGTCCGGCTGACCTGATCGACGATCTAGTCAAGATGCGGATGTATAAGCCTGAGGCCATTGAGACCGCCGATGCCATTAGCCAGGCCGAGCTGCGTACGGCGCTGTTTGTCTCCATGGTGGGTAAGGGGGAGCCCAGGCGAGAAAAGCTGGTGCGAGATTTAATTGGCCTGGCGGGTGGCCTTGACCAGGCCTTTAGTGCCGCCTTTGGGCCCAAGGCGGGAGAGTTTTTCACGGACGCTAAGCGGCTGAGCCAGGTAACACGGCGTAAGTTTTTGCAAAATATTGCGGTGGGTGCCGCATTGGTCACCCTCGCTAATTGTGGCTCCTCTCCTGATGTGGCAGAGACGCCCACTGAAGATGCACCAACAGATACCCCATCGACTGGAGACTTAGAAAAAACTAGTCTAAAGGTGGCGTTTCTCCCCATCACCTGTGCCACGCCCATTATTATGTCGAAGCCGTTGGGCATTTATGAGAAGTACGGCCTCGATGTAGAGCTGATGAAGTATGCGAGCTGGTCCGTGGTGAGGGATGCAGCCATTGCCGGGGAGCTGGACGCGTACCATATGCTCGCCCCCATGCCCATCGCCATGTCCCTGGGGCTGGGCTCCACCCCATTTTCTGTGAAGCTGGCCAGCATTGAGAACAACAACGGTCAGGGGATTGCCGTTGCGAAGAAGCACCTGGGCGCGGTGAATGGACCGGCTGACTTTAAGGGCATGACCATTGGTATCCCCTACGATTATTCTAACCACAACCTGTTGTTGCGCTACTACCTGGCCACGGGTGGTTTGGACCCTGACAATGATGTGAAGCTATTGATCTTGCCGCCGCCGGATGCGATCGCAAAAATGTCCACCGGCCAAATCGATGCCTTTATCCTGCCCGACAACTTTACCCAGCGCGTCGTTCAGGACGACATCGGCTTTATCCATCTGCTCACCAAGGACCTCTGGGCCGGCCACCCTTGCTGCGCCTTTGTCGCCGCCCAAAACTGGATCGATGAGAACCCCAACACCTTCCGCGCCCTGAACAAGGCCATCATCGATGGGGCCACCTACGCCAACAACCCCGCCAACCGCAAAGAAATTGCCGCCGCCATTGCCCCCCGGGAATACCTCAACCAGCCGTTACCCGTCTTAGAAGCGGTGATGACCGGCAAATTCGAAGATGGCCAAGGCAATACCCTAGATATTCCCGACCGCATTTACTTTGACCCCTATCCCTGGAAGAGTTTTGCCAGCTGGATTACCACCCAGCTAGTGCGCTGGGACTACACCTCCGCCGATCAGATAACCGGGGGTGGTCAGGATTTCTTCCTAACCGACCTGGCCCGAGAACTAGCCAATGAACTGGGCGTAGATGCCCCCGATGAAATCTCACGCATTGAGAAAATGCAATTCGGCGATTTCGATCCCAACAATGCAGACGAGTATTTAAAGGAGCAAATAGATAAATTTGGGGTGTAAAACCCAATCGTCCTTTTGGGAGAGGTTTCCCTCCCAAAAGGTAGGGCTGTTTTGTTGTTTGGACAGAAGCAAATCTGAAGGCATTGAAAGATTGTTTGAAGCATACTCTACTTGAAGGTAGGCTATGCCTAGTTTTCGGAATATCCTTATCAAATGTCGTGCCAAACAACAATGCGAAAACCTGATTAATCGACCCCGCCGTAACCCCTTTGTAGCCATTGGGCATAACCAAGTAGGCTGGATCCTAGGGCGGCCTTCCGGCCCTAGCCATGGGGAAACCCAGTGTGCCTAAGGAGATAACTTGACTACTTCCGGAAAAGGAACACGGAAGGACCCCAAGCAACCGGTTTTGGCTTCCTCCGATCAGCTCTCGATTCAGTTTATAAGCCTTCCCGATTTTATCTGGTGAACATGCAACGCTCCTGCCTGCCAAGATAGCCACCATCAAATCTTCAGGCGAGATGGGTCTCCCTCAACGCCAACGGCAACCTCACCTTAAACGTGGTTCCTTCCCCCAACTGACTTTTCACCTGAATATCTCCCTGCTGAAAGTCAACAAATTGCTTAACAATACTCAAGCCCAAACCAGTCCCTGGAATATTACTCACATTTTTTCCCCGATGAAAGGGTTCAAATAAATGGGGATAATCTTCCGGCGAAATCCCCAGACCATTATCTTTGACCACAAACACCGCCTGATCTCGATGGCGGAATAAAGATAAACAAACAGGCTGGCGATCCGGCGTATAACGAACCGCATTGGACAAAATGTTGGTCAAAATTGAACGCAAAAGTGTCTGATCGAGTTTGGCAATCAGGGGCTTATGCCGCCCCGTAAACTGTAGCTGTCCAGTTTCCGATGGCAGCTCTGACAGCAAATTGCGGCAAAAGTCCACCAGGTTCAAGGGTTCAGGATTCAAGGACAGACGTTTGGCCTCTAGCTTCCCCAGGACCAAAATGTCATCGATCATCTGGGTCATGCGCTCAACATTCTCTTTAATATCTAAAAGATATTGACTTTTCTGATCCTTTGATAGTTGCTCGTCATAGCGATTCAAAGACGATACCGACAGGGCAATATTGTTCATCGGGTTGCGAAACTCATGGCAAACCATGGATACAAACCTGGACTTTAGATTGCTCAGCTCTTGTAGTCGTTGGTTTGCGGTATAAAGCTCAGCGGTGCGTTCTTGCACCTTGAGTTCCAAGTCTTCATTGGTTTGTTGCAAGATGGCCTCAGCCCATTTGCGTTCGCTAACATCACGAAATGTAACAACTGCGCCAATCATGCGTCCAGCGTCATCCCACATGGGGGTGCTGATGTACTCGACCGGAAAACAGGTGCCATCTTTGCGCCAAAAAACTTCGTCGGTGACCCGTTGAGTATGGCCTTTTTGGAACACGTCATAAATCGGGCAATTTTCCCTAGGGTAAGGACTGCCATCGTCGTGGGAATGGTGCAGTACCCGATGCATCGACTGACCAATCAAGTCTTCCATCTCCCAGTCGATCATGGCGGCAGCGGCTGGATTTACAAATGTGACATTGCCGTATAAATCCAACCCATAAACCCCTTCTCCGACCGCATTCAGAATGAGCTGATGCTGTCGGCGTAAGGCCTCAAGGGCCTGATGATCGGAAAGGTTAGTGGAATCCTGTGATTTCATAAAGTTGTTCAAGACTGTAGTGCATTACACCACGGTGAATTCTTAAAACCCGTAAACCTCTAATAGGTGTCTATAAAATATGTTTCCTGGGAACGCTACTGCTTTTAGCTTTTTTTAAGGCTAAGGGCCTGTTAAAAAATAAAATTATGGTTTTATGCCTTGAAATCATGGATTAACAAGCCTTTTCGGATTAAACCGTGAAGTAGTTTTTTGCAAGCTCCTAAGGATTATTATCTTACTCTCCATCCTAGATGGTCAGGGCCATGGTTAAAACGATTCTTGTCATTGAAGACGAGGTCCAAACAAGGGAAATTTTTCTCCGATGTTTGAAATTTGAAAAGTTTGAGGGGATTGGCGCGGCTAATGGTTCAACAGGTATCAGACTGGCACGGCAACATCTGCCTGATTTAATAGTTTGTGACATTATGATGCCGGATGTGGATGGCTACGAGGTCTTGGCTCGCCTGAGACAAGATCCGACGACAGCCTCGATCCCGTTTATTTTCTTAACGGCTAAAGTGGCTATGAGCGATCTGCGTCAGGGCATGACCTTGGGCGCCGATGATTATTTGACTAAACCCTGCACGGTGGAAAATTTTCTGGATGCCATTGCCTCTCGCCTACAGCGCCATGAAACGCTGAAGCGTGGGCTACAGCATCTTTTGAACCAGGAACAAGACGGCATTATTCTGTCGGAAACGATTTTTCCTGACTGTCCTCGGCTGACGGCGGTGTTTGAATTTATTGAGGCCAATTACCAGCGCCCAATTAATCTCACGGATGTTGCCCAGGCGGTGGGTTATTCCCCTGCATATCTGACAAATTTAGCCCAGAGTCAGACGGGACGAACGGTGAAAGCGTGGATTATTGAACGGCGCATGGCCCAGGCCCGTCAATTGTTGCAGAATACGGCGGAATCGATTAAAAAAATTGCTGGCAGTATTGGCTATGCCGATGCCGGTTACTTTACTCGACAGTTCCGTAAACTCCATGGTGTCACTCCCCAGGTGTGGCGGAGTCAGCCCAATTCGTAACAACCGCGACAAAATAGCCCTCTAAACAACAAACGAACTTAAAAAGTCCTAGTTTTTCAAAAGATAATCCGATGTAATCTCGGATAGGGATTGGTATAAATTACATTATCGAATCCCGTGAATATCATTAGGCACTCAGCAATCGATAGTCTCGGCCAACGTTAGTTAAGGTGAGGATTTCTATGGTTTTACCCTCTACACAAACCGATCAGAAATGGGATAATCTGAATTGCGATCGCGGCAATCTCACCGATTTTCAGATGGCTTGCATCATCTGTGGTGGGGCTCACCTAACAATGTCCCACTGGGAATTTCTCCAGACAATGCCCCAGGATCCGGTGGATATGGTGGGCGACGTCGTCAAGATGGGGCTCTACAAAGATGAGCAGCTGCGGGCCGCAGATACCGTCAACGCCTATGAGCTTCGCAAAACATTGTTGCTCAGAGCAGCGGGGCGGGGCGATCCAAAACGAGAAAAATTGGTACTTGCCTTAGCTGAGCAAGCCGGTGGCATTGAAAACGCATTTTCCGCTGCCTTTGGTCCCCAGGCCGGCATGTTCTTTACCGATGCCATTCGCAACAGTGAGTTTACTCGACGAGAGTTTTTGAAGAATTTGGCCATTGGTGCGGCCCTAGTGACCCTCAGCAACTGTGGCGGCAAGCCAGAAGAAGCTGCCGTTGAAGATGCGGCGGCCCCGGTGGATACCTCTGGTTTAGAGAAAACAAATCTCAGAATCGGCTTTATTCCCATTACCTGCGCCACTCCGATTATTATGTCGGAGCCCTTGGGTTTCTACTCCAAGTATGGCTTTAACGCGGAAGTGGTGAAGATGCCTAGCTGGGGTGCGGTGCGTGACTCAGCCATTGCAGGAGAGCTGGATGCCTATCACATGCTGGCCCCCATGCCCATTGCCATGACCCTAGGTCTGGGCTCTGCTTCCTTTGGGGTGAAGCTAGCCAGCATTGAAAATATTAACGGACAGGCGATTACCGTCGCCGAGAAATATAAGGGCAAGATCAATGGCCCCGCCGACTTTAAGGGCTTTACCATCGGTGTGCCGTTCCCCTACTCCATGCACAATCTGTTGCTGCGCTACTACCTAGCCACCGGCGGCATCGATCCAGATGTGGATGTGAAGATTCGCCCGGTTCCCCCACCGGATAGTATTGCCCAGCTCGTGGCTGGAGATATCGATGCCTATCTCATGCCCGATCCCTTTAATCAGCGGGCCGTATATGAAGGGGCAGGCTTTATCTTCAAGCTCACGAAAGATCTGTGGCCCGGTCACCCCTGCTGTGCCTTTGCCGCCAGCGATCAGTGGATTGATGCCAATCCCAACACCTTTAGGGCCCTAAACAAGTCCATCATCGAGGCCGCTGGCTACGCCAGAGACCCGGCTAACCGTCCTGAAATTGCTAAGGCAATCTCTGAGAGAGCGTTCCTTAACCAGCCCGTTGAGGTTGTTGAAGCGGTGCTCACGGGTAACTTTGATGATGGCCAGGGCAATACCCTAAATGTGCCCGATCGAATCGACTTTGATCCCTATCCCTGGCAGAGTTTTGCCAACTGGATTTCTTCCCAGTTAGTGCGTTGGGATCTCCAAGGGGATGGTAAGGCCGCCCAGGTGATTACCTCCGACACCTATGACCAGGTGGGTAAGGATATCTTCCTGACCGACTTGGCAAGGGAACTTTCCGAGGAAGTTGGTTTGAATCCTCCTGGTGATATTTACCGGACGGAAACCCTCGAATTTGATAGCTTTGACCCTGCTGATCCAGCAGCCTATGTTAAAGAACAAATCGATAAAAATGGTGTTTAACCGTGGCTAAATAGTTGCAAAGCTTGGAGGCATAAACTGCATGGCCGTGAGTCAGCCAACATTGACTAAAACAAAGGGTGCTAATGGTAGCGCCCCATGGCTTAACGAAAATGTTAAGGCGTTGGGTCTATTCATTATTTCGCTGGTGCTGTTTCTCTTGTTTTGGGAGATTGGTGCCAACCTAAAGTTGTTTGCTAAGGGGATGCCCACAGCGTCTAAGACATTGCAAGAGCTTTGGTGGTGGAGCACCCATCCATTTTTTGATAATGGACCCAATGATCTTGGGATTGGATGGAATCTGTTGATTAGTCTCCGGCGGGTGGCCATTGGTTACTTCTTGGCATCTGCGATCGCAGTACCCCTGGGTATTCTCATCGGGATTTCACCCATCGCCTACAAGGCGTTCAATCCCTACGTGCAGTTGCTAAAGCCCGTATCGCCGTTGGCTTGGCTGCCTCTGGGTTTGTACATCTTTCGGGATTCAGAAAAAACTGGCATCTTTATTATTTTGATTTCTAGCATCTGGCCCACATTGATCAACACCGCCTTTGGTGTGGCCAATGTGAATCCCGAATATCTCGATGTCTCTAAGACCCTGGGTGCCTCTAGGATACGCACTATTTTCAAGGTGATTATTCCCGCTGCTTTACCCAATATTGTGTCCGGTTTAAGGATCAGTATGGGGATCTCATGGCTAGTGATTGTGGCCGCTGAGATGTTGTTGGGAACGGGTCTGGGCTACTTTATCTGGAATGAGTGGAACAACCTCTATATTCCCAATATCCTGGTAGCTATTTTTATCATCGGTCTGGTGGGGCTAATTTTGGATAACATTTTTGGTGCCCTGGAAAAATTTGTTGCATTTGGTCGTAAAGCGTGAGCATTGCTTCCGTCAATTATTCCTCTAATGGTGCCGTGTCTCCTGAACCTGAGTTTCCGTCAGCCCAGCTTTCCATTCGCAACGTCACCAAGGTGTTTGCGGGTAAGCGAGATATCTTTAGTAAGCTATCGGGCAAAACAAGTCGAGACTTTGTGGCCATTGAGGACATTAGTTTAGACATTGAGCCCAATACGTTTGTTTCGATTATTGGGCCGTCGGGCTGTGGTAAATCCACATTGCTCAATATGGTGGCTGGGTTGTCTCCCGTTTCCCAAGGGGAGATCCTTCTAAACGGTTCTCCGATTACGGGACCAGGGCCAGATCGAGGCATGGTATTCCAAAACTATGCCCTGATGCCGTGGATGACGGTGGAAGAAAATATCCGCTTTGCGGTGGAGACCGTATTTTCTAAGCTGTCTCCTAAGCAAATCAATCGGGCCATTAAGGAACAGATTCAGCTAGTCGGTTTGGAAGGTGCAGAGAAAAAGCATCCCCACGAACTGTCGGGCGGTATGCGTCAGCGGGTGGGCATTGCCCGAGCGTTGGCGATTAATCCCCAGATTTTGCTGATGGATGAACCTTTCGGTGCCCTAGATGCCTTGACCCGTGGCTTTTTGCAAAGCGAAGTCGAGCGCATTTGGGAGCAGCAGCGCAAAACGGTAATTATGATTACCCACAGCATTGAAGAAGCGCTGTTGTTGTCTGACCGCATTGTGATGATGACCCGAGGTCCCGCTGCCCGCGTCGACGAAATCCTGGAAGTTCCATTTCCCCGTCCGCGCGATCGCAACACCATCGATCAGCATCCGGCATATCACGATCTGAAGGCTGAAATGGAAAGTCATCTGTTCCGTGAGACCCGGGCCGTAGAAGAGTCGCGTATACGATAGCGATTGTCCAGTAAGCGTTTGGGCTTGTTAAAAATTAAAATCATGGTCTTGTTCCTTGAATTCATGGCTTAACAAGCCTTCTAGGATTAACTCGTGAAGTAGTTTCTTAACAGCTCGTTTTCCTTTTTAATTGTTGAAGTCAAGAGGTAATTTATGACTATTCCCGAAATTTCTGCAAAATTTCTTGCCGCAAAGAAAGAGAAAGGTCTGACATTTGCTGATCTTGAGTCTAAGCTAGGCTATGACGAAGTCTGGATCGCCTCAGTCCTTTACCGTCAGGCCAGCGCCTCTGAAGAAGAAGCCACGAAAATTGTTGAAGCCCTGGGCATGGGGCCAGAATTTGTTGAGTATTTGACCGAATGCCCCATGAAGGGCGGTCTGGATCCCCTAGTGCCCACCGATCCGCTGATCTATCGCTTCTATGAGATCATGCAAGTCTATGGCGTGCCTGTAAAGGCTGTTGTCCATGAGCAGTTTGGCGACGGCATCATGAGTGCCATTGATTTCTCCATTGATGTGGAGAAGGAAGAAGATCCTAAGGGCGATAGAGTCAAGATCATCATGTGCGGTAAGTTCTTGCCTTATAAGAAGTGGTAACTGCTCTTCTTTAGAAGTTTTCCCGTTTAGACTCTCACTCTTACAATTTTGAGGTGACTCCCACCTTAAAGCAGCAGCGTCTTTAGTATATCTAAGGACGCTATTTTTTTTGTCAATGGAGACCCTTGAGATAGCAGTGGCAATCGGGCTTTTCAATCAATGTTGCCACCAGGGAATTAAGCGCTACGGCTGCTAATAAGCCCCCACCCTGGGTGCCTTCCGTGGTGATAAACGGTATGCCACTGTGCTGCAAACGCCGCTTCGCTCCAGGGGCATGGCTAAACCCGATGGGTAGACCAATCACGAGCGCTGGCTTTAATTGCTGTGTTTCAATCGCCTCACAAACAGCGATCAACACAGAGGGGGCGTAGCCAATGACCAAGACACACCTGGCTGGCAAATCAGATAGCCTGGAACGCCATTGGTCTTGTTGCCAAAATGTTTGTTCTGCCTCGGCCGCGCTGTTGATGTGGGGGTTATCGATTAGCGTTTGCACAGAACAGCCTAAATGGGCTAACCGAGTTTGGTCGAGGGCGGTCACGACTGCTGGGATATCGCCCACCACAGTGCAGCCTTGCTTTAAGGTGTCACGGGCCGCCTTCAGCGCATCAAAACTCAGACGCACAAAGGGCACCAAACTCACATCACCACAGGCTAAAACCATTTGGGTGAGCAAATCGACCTCAATTTCCGATCGTTCTGAGAGATCGGGCAACAGGTGTGTTAGCGCCTGTTGAAAGTTTTCGGGATGATTGTGGGCCGCACAGTCGAGCTCGTCCCAAACCCGATGGGTGGCTAGCTCGTTGGCTTCAACTTCTAAAATCCGCAGCTGTGCTAAAGCTTTGGTCTGGACGGTTTGGCAACCCTGGTCCCGGCCTAAAATGCCTTCCACGGCCATGGCGGTTTGTCGCAACTGGACGAGCTGTCGCATCAACGTTTGGTAATGTTGTTGCAACTGCTCCATTACGGCCGTCGAATTCGTTGGCTCTTCCCGCTTGGCGGTGAGCAATTGCTGAATGTGACTAAGCTGGAACCCTTGCTGCTTCAGGACCATAATCCGCCGCAACCGTTGCACATCGGCATCATCATAAAGCCGGTAATTGCCGCGCGATCGCTTAGGTTGGGGCAGTAACCCTAACTGATGGTAGTGGCGTACCATCCGTGGTGTAACTTTACCGCCAACGGTTTCAGTCAACTCTTTGATGGTCAATTGCGGCTTGGTCTGGGTCATGGAAAAACAACCTTAACATTTACAGGAATGTTAAGGTTGACTCTAGCACTTTTTGTTCGTTGTGGCTGTTGTCATATCGCACAGAATAGAAAACCCTTTAGGGCGTCGGTGCACATTTTCCCCCTAGCCCTTCCACAATGGTGCAAGTGTTATAAACCAACATCCCGGTATAGGTCCCCTGGGGAGTGCCTGCTGGGCCTAAGCCATCCGCTAGTAAGACTTTTTCTGAAATAGAGACGCCGGCCTCGCCTGCTACGGTTTTTAGTACGCGGTCGTCAGCGGTGAGTTCTGCGAAAATGGTGGGAATGGCTTTGTCGCGAATTGATTTGGCTAAAACGTTAACCTGGGTGGCGGTGGGTTGCTCTTCCGTTGACATCCCCAGCAATGTTCCTTCGACGGTCAAGCCATAGGCCTGGGCGTAGTATCCCATGGCGTCATGGGTGGTAATTAAGCGCCGTTGGGATGCTGGAATGGTGGCAATTTGTTCTGGAATCCAGGCATCTAAGGTTTGTAACTCATCCGCCAGTTGTTCAGCGTTTTGGCTATACGCATCAGCATTGTCAGGGTCAACGGCTACCAGGTTATCCCGGATTATGTTGACCATGGCTAATCCGTTCTCGATGTCATGCCAGATATGGGGATCAGGACTAACCTCACCATCGTCAACCACTTCAATCAGTTGTTGCACCGCTTCATCGTGCAAGGCGATTTTAGGGGCTTCCGAATCAGACGCTGTGGCCATATCAATAATCGCCGGCTCAAAGTTTAGACCTGCATAAAAGACTAAATCAGCCGTGTCGATTGCCTCGCGGTCGGAGGGTTTCGCTTGATAGGTGTGGGGATCTTGATCGGAGGGAATTAAACAGTTTAGCTGGGCGGCATCCGCAACAATTTGAGCGGCAATGTCGCAAATAACGCTGTAGGAGGCAATCACATCGACTTGGGACGCATCGACCACCCCATCCTTGGGAGCTGTTGCGGCCTCCGGTTGGTTGGTTGTGGGGGCGGAACCAGTACAACCTGCCAGGCCAATTAGCAGGGCCAGCGCGCCTGAAACAACTCCGTGGCCTTGTGAAAAATATTGCTCCATGGCGGTGCCTCTATGGGGGATTTTCTACCAAAAACAGTCGAAAGCGTGGGGGAAAGCAACCGCCCACCTGCGACTGTGCAGTCGGCTCAACAATTTTTTAAGACTCCCCTGAAAAGATTGATGAAATTTAATACGGGGGAGTCTTTTTTCGTACGCTTTTATACGTTGAAAACGTCGATATTGCCATAAGCTCAGCCTGCGTAGGGACAGAACTGTTCAAAACACAACATCAAACGTAAACATTTTACCTAGACATTTATATAGCTAACCTATACACTGGTGTCAACCTTCAATCTTGCTTATCAGATTTATCGCATTTAGGTCTTAGCCACAACATTCACACCATAGATTTTTTAAGCAAATAGTTAGGTCACTTATTGCCAAGTTGTCGCGGTTTATCCCCTCTCATTTAAGCGCGCACCCCCCCTGCAAAATAGTTGAGAGATTGCCTTGTGCTCACCCCTACCCATGGTTTAGGCCGATGCTAGAAATTCAGAATTTATCGATCGACTACCGAGGCACCCTTGCCCTTCACAACGTCAGCTTTTTTGTCCCCGCAGGTCAGCTGGTGGGCATTATTGGCCCCAATGGTGCAGGTAAAAGTACTTTGGTCGAAGCTATTTTGAATTTAGTGCCTGTCACTCAAGGGGTGATTCGTTTTAAGGGCATATCTCTCAAGCGTCAGCTGCTTAAAACCGCCTATGTGCCCCAGCGTTCTTACATCGATTGGGATTATCCGGTAACAGTGTGGAATGTGGTGATGATGGCCCAGACTGTTCAGACTGGACTCTTTAACAAGTTTAGTCGTCAGGCCAAACATCTGGCCCGCACTGCGCTCGAACGGGTGGGGATGTATGAATTGCGCCATCGCCCCATTGGTGAATTATCGGGGGGGCAACAACAGCGCGTTTTTTTAGCCCGGGCATTAGCCAAAGAAGCTGAGCTTTTAATTTTTGATGAGCCGTTTACGGCGGTTGATCGCAAGACCGAAGACATTATTTTTGATGTCTTTCAGGAGCTACGAGCTGCGGGTAAAACATTGCTAGTTATTAACCACGACTTAGGGGACTCCCTAGCTATTTATGATCAGCTGCTGCTGCTCAATAAGCGTTTGATTGCCCAAGGAACGCGCCATGAAGTTGTCACCTCCGACAATTTAGAGCGGGCTTATGGTCGGGGACTCACCCGAGTTTTTGCTTAGGCTATTTCAACCTTAAGAGGATACAAACCGCTCCATGTTGGACTGGATCATTCAGCCGTTGTCATTGACCTTTATGCAACGTGCATTAATGCTGGGTATTTTGCTCGGCATTCTCTGTGCGGTTGTGGGTAGCTACATGATTGTGCAGCAGATGGGCATGTTGGCCCATGCCATTTCCCACTCGGTGATGGCTGGTTTGCCCATTGCCTACGTGGTTGGTATCGCCTTATCATTTGGGGCCTTGATTGCCGGGGTGATTAGTGCCTTGATGCTCTATTTGATCGAATCGCGATCGCGGGTGAAAACGGATGCCGCCATGGCTTTAATTTTGACCTCATTTGTTGCCATTGGTGTGACACTGGTCAGTATCATTCCAGGCGCGAATCGCATCGACCTTTTGCATGTGCTGTTCGGCAATATTCTCGGGGTGACCATGAAAGAGGTGTGGTGGACCCTAGCCGTGACGGTGGTTGCCATTACCTTGATGCGGTTGTTTTTTAAGGAACTATTATTTTATACCTTTGACCCAAAAGGGGCCCAGGCCAGCGGCATGCCGGTGCATTTTTATAATGCATCGCTAATTATTGCCATGACTGTGACAATTGTTGTGTGTTTACCCACGGTGGGTGCGCTGCTGGTGGTGGCTTTACTGGTGGCCCCAGCGGTGACTGCCTATCTGCTGGTCAAAGAGTTGCACCAAATGATGTGGGTGGGTTCCATCATCGGGTCGCTGTCCAGTGTGATTGGCATGTACCTCAGCTATTACTTGGATGCGCCATCTGGAGCCACGATTGTCCTCGTTGCCTTTTGCTTTTTCTGTTTAGCCTTTCTCTTCAGTCCGTCCGAAGGTTTACTGGTGAGCTTTTGGCGAAAACACATGCGATCGCGCCTATCGATGCCTAGCTAATGACAACTTGCAAATAGTTAGTGGCCATGGGTTTGAATAACTATTTGCATTGTCTCTATCAGATTTTTTGCCGCAGGGCTAAGGGGATATCTGGGGTCGGTTGCGAGCACGACCCTATGGGTCAAAGAAAGCTCCGGCAGTTGCTTAACCACCATCGAACCATTTTCCAAATCCTTCTGCACTTGGGACAGGGGAAGGAACGCCAACCCACTGTTAGATAATAAAAACTGGTGTAGTGACTGGCACCCACTGACTTCAATAAAATTTCCCATCTTAATTTGATGGGTCCGATATAGTTTTTCAATAATGTTGCGAATACCAAAATCAGTCTCCTGCCGAGGCACAATGAGAGCCTGACCATGCATATCTTGCCAGGTAATTTTTTTGGCAGACGCTAAGGGATGGGTTGAGGCCACAACTAACAATAGAGGTTCTTCGTACAGATCTTCAAACTGAAACAGCTTGGCTGGGACCGGCAACGAAAAAATAGCCAGATCTATCGTTTGATTTTGTAGTCCTCGGATCAGATCATCCGTAGAATACTCAATGATATCTACACTAATATTGGGATTTCGCTGATGGGATAGCTTTAAAATTTCCGATAGGTAGCGCTGGGTATTAAAACAAGTCAAGCCAAGTGTCACCTTGACCACCAACGTTTGTGACGACTGAACCGCTAAGGACATGCCTGTTTCGATGTTCCTTAGCGCTGTTTGGCAATAGGAGATAAAGGCTTCACCCGCCTGGGTCAAATAGACTTTATTGGAGCGACGATGCAACAATTTGATGCCAACGATTTGCTCTAGGCGCTTAATCTGTTGACTTACTGTTGGTTGAGATAAGTTAAGCGCTGCAGCGGCGTTGGTAAAACTGCCTCGTTCTGCAACTTCAATAAAGGCAATTAATGCGGACGTTTCAATATGGCTGAGCTTAGACCTATCCATCAAAAAGCAAGGGCTCAAATATAATGCTCAATCGCCACCCAATTTACCTAAATCCCCATGCAATAAACCCGATTCAAAATGGAAAATTCTACCCGGTGTAATCCCCCATGGATGCCCTGGGATATCGGGCGCTGTCAGTTAGGATCTGGTGAAAATAGAAGATTAGGTTTTTTGTCTTCCTTGGATAAGGTCTCAGCCCCAGAGCTTGAGGATAAGCTAAAAAAATGGACTGGGAAGATTAATAAGAGCGCAGAATAAAAGTGACTGTTTACCACCACTGATTCTGCGCTCTTTATACCATGGGTCAATATATTAGGGGCTGTTAGGAAACTAATTCACGGCTTAATCCCCAAAGGCTTTTAAGTCACGCTTTCAAGCAAAAAGGCCATGATTTTAATTTTTAACAAGCCCTTAGGCTGGGAAAATCATTAGACTTTTGTTGCCTTGTACAGGCTATCAAAATCACCCATCATAACCTTTCCTGTGCATGGCCAAGCATCCACGGTCTACCCCCTGGCACCGTTTGATTTTTACGGGGAGACGGTGCAGCATCTTGACGACGTTGCACTAAACGAGGTTCAGAGCTCCCCTTTATCCTTGACGTTAAACTAGCACTGTTGAGGCTAATGTTAGGTGCGGTAAAAATGCGCTTAGCAACAGTGTCACATTTGGGGCAGGGCATGGGGTTGCTAACCTCTGCCATTTTTCTCCACACTTCAAAATCTCCGCAGTCGGAGCAGGTGTAATCATACAAAGGCATCACTATCACCTCAAGTAGGTAAAATATTTTGGTCAAAAATTTCGGTGGGCAGTGCTAAGGTACAACAGGCATTGGGAATGTCCACAATGCCACTCACACGGCCTTCTACGGGCGCACAGCTCAGCAATAGATACGCTTGTTCTCCAGTAAATCCGAAGTTCTTCAGATACTCAATGGCATTTAGACAGGCTTGCCTATAGGCGATGTGGACGTCCATATAATACTGCTTGCCAGTAAACTCATCTACGGAAATGCCTTCAAAGACAAGATATTCCGAATAGTGAGGCTCCACAGGACCTGGCTTGAAAATGGGATTGACCATATTATATTTGTCCACACCGCCTTTAATGATGTCTACGTGTAGGTCAATATAGCCAGACATCTCAATGGCGCCGCAGAAGGAAATCTCACCATCCCCTTGGGAGAAGTGAATGTCCCCCATGGATAGCTTGGCCCCTTCCACATAAACGGGGAAATAGATCCGAGTTCCTCTGGACAGGTTCTTGATATCGCAGTTGCCGCCATGTTCTCTGGGCGGGACTGTTCTTGCCGCTTCAGCGGCTACCCGATCATAGTCAGCGGTGGGCAATGTACCCAAAATAGCGTTAGTTGGATTGGGTAACGCCGCCAGTACGGGGTCATTGCCCGATAGCCCCGCACCATAGGTGCGTAGGTCAGGGGCAGTATTGACTAATTCTGTTTCGCGCTTGTTCCACTTGGCTAGCAGTTCATGGGAGGGGGCACAGCCAATGAGACCAGGGTGGGTAATCCCAGCAAACTTAACACCGGGAATATGTCGTGAAGAGGTATAAATCCCTTGGAGATCCCAGATGGCCTTGGCCGATTCAGGGTAGTGATCGGTTAAAAAGCCACCCCCATTTTTCTTATCAAATATGCCGGTGAAGCCCCATTCATCCCCCTGCAGGGCGCCAATATCCACCAGGTCAACCACCAGGATATCTCCCGGCTCAGCTCCATTTACCCAAATCGGCCCACTCAGGACATGGACAACCGTTAGATCGACATCCCGAATATCGTCGGGACTATCATCATTTTTTATCTGACCATCGGTCCAGTCTTTACACTCAATGCGAAAAACATCTCCTGGATTTACGGAGACTACTGCCGGAATTTCAGGATGCCACCGATTATGACCAGGCAACTCTTGCTCCGACATGGATTTCGTTAGATCCACTTTAAATAGAGTCTCAGGCACAGTGTTATCTCCTTGACCAGCTAAGGTGTTTACGTTAAATCGAACCAGGCATTAAATGCTCTAAAATGCCGACTATTGAAGACACTTCAAAGAATTTGCAAACGCTTAAACCATGTCCAAGTTGGAAACAGTAATTTCTCTACTGAAAAAACTCTAGTTTGAAACATAGAGATGGTTTATTCGGTTTGAACAATATCTGTGACAAACTACAAAATCAGAACAAGTTGTTCCAGTCCCACCTTGACAGGTAACAGAAGTTGGCACTGGCCCCAAGCCCATAGGAACTTTCATAGGTATATAGAAAACCCTAACTGTTGCGAAACAGTTAACGACTTCTATACTTGGGTAAACTCTTCATTCGATTGGATAATAGGTCTATTTAGAGACAATATATGTAACAACAGCTACTAGGGAAATAATTTATCCGTAAGAATACCGAAAATCTAGCTAACCTAAGCTTTAAACACGAAAAAGTCTCCTTAGTAAAACTAAAGGAGACTTTGACCAGGAAATGAAGTGAACTCATCCTAGCCGGAGACGCTTGATGGATAAATTAGCTCTAATGCAATAGTTGCAAACTTAAAAAAGTGAGATTTAGACCGCTAAATAACGATGGAGCAAGTCATCGGTTAACTGCTCAGTTGTTCCTTTCTGAACAATGGCTCCTTTTTCCATGATGAAAAATTTCTGGGCTAGCTTGCGAGCAAATTCAATTTTTTGCTCCACCACAATAATGGTGATGCCCTTTTCCTGGTTAATCCGTTTGAGCGTTTCTTCGATTTCTTGCACAATGGAGGGCTGAATCCCTTCAGTTGGCTCATCTAGCAGCATGATTTTTGGATTGCACATGACCCCGCGTGCGATCGCAAGCTGCTGCTGCTGACCACCACTGAGTAATCCTCCCTGACGATTGAGATGTTCTTTCAGCATGGGAAAGAAATCAAAAATCTCACTGGGAATGCGATTGCCCTTTTTCCCACTGGCACTAAAGCCCATCTTTAAATTATCTAGTACCGATAAATAAGGGATAATCTCACGACCCTGGGGAATATAGGCAATGCCCTTCCTAGCGCGTTTAAACGTTGGAACTTTGCTGATGTCAGTCTCATCAAAGGAGATACTGCCCTTGGTCAGTGGATTTAGGCCAATGATGCTGCGCAAAAGTGTCGTTTTACCCACACCATTACGACCCAATAAACAAACAATTTCCCCTTGGTTGACCGACATATTCACATCAAAGAGGACGGGCGTTTGCCCATATCCAGCCGTGACGTTAACCATGTCGAGCAATGTTTTAGTCGTCATTACATTACCGATTTCAGGCAGTGGCTTTAATTGTCTCATGGCCTAAATAAACCTCTATCACCTTAGGATTGCTTTGAACTTCTTCTACAGACCCTTCTGCTAAAACCTGGCCTTGATGGAGCACAACGATCCGTTCCGCAATTTGCTTAACGAATTCCATATCATGTTCAATCACCACGACGGAGTGAGATTTAGAAATACTCTTGATGATTTCACCCGTCATGTAGGTTTCATCCGCCGTCATCCCTGCCGTGGGCTCATCTAACAACACAATCGATGGATCTTGCGCCAACACCATGGCAATCTCAACCCACTGCTTTTGGCCGTGGGACAGGGACGATACCAGTTCAAATGCCTGGTCTACTAGGCCTGTTCTAGATAAAACATCAAAAATCTTACCCTTTTTTTCCTTCGTTAATTTGGCCGTAATGGAGGCCCAAATGCCGTGGGTACCCTTCAGGGCCAACAAAATGTTGTCAAAAACGCTTAACTCGTTATAGACATTAGGATTCTGAAACTTGCGCCCAATGCCCATGCGGGCAATATCATGGGGGCTGTTATTGGTAATATCTTTGCCCTGATAGTAAATATGGCCTGAAAAAACAGGAGATTTACTCACAATGGCATCCAGCAATGTGCTTTTACCTGCGCCATTGGGGCCAATAATGGTGACAATTTCACCATCATAAACATCCAGACTGACGCCACTTAACGCTTTAAAGCCTGAAAAAACAACATTTAAGTCCTTGATAGATAAAACCGATTCCATCTTTCCATCCATCTTTGTATCTCTAACGGATAAAACTGCTTCCATGACATGCTCCTCCTAGGGAACTAGTTTTTGACTGCATCGGGAGTTTTCAGCAGTTTGGGCTTGGACAAATTGGCCAAGCTCAGCTGCTTCGGCAATAAGCTCATCAAGCCATTGGGAATAAACAAAACCACCACCAACAGCAAAATACCGATGACCAGCTGCCAGTCTTGGGTTACTTTTTCTGCATAGTTCTGGACCTGCCCCAAAAGAATGGCAGCGAGCAGCGGCCCAACCAATGTGCCTCGGCCCCCAATGGCCACCCAAATCACCACCTGGGTACCAAAGGCAACGGCCAGATATACGGGCGAAATAAACTGGTTTAAGGGGACGAAAAGACCACCGGCCATGCCTGCCAAGGCTGCCGATAGAGTCCAAATAAAGATCTTAAATTGGGCAACATCGTAGCCAAGAAACGCAATGCGTTTCTCATTCTCATTGATGGACCGTAAAATCAGCCCCAGGTTAGACTGGGTCAGCCACCAGCTCAAGGCCAGCACAAAGACCGTAAAGGCTAAAATTAGAAAATAAAGACCAATGGGGGGAATGGGAGAGCCTAAGAAGCTTAATTTACTGACGTCCGTAATCCCATTGGTGCCCCCTGTGTAGGCCTGCTGACTAACAAAAAACGTGGTCAGTGCCGAAGAAATCGCCAGGGTAATAATGGTGATATAAACGCCGCTCACTTTGGAGCGAAAAATGAAATATCCCAAGATATAGGCGAATAATGCAGGGACTGCCACCGTTGCCACCAGGGCAATGGGGAAATACTTGAGGGGGGCAATAAACCAGGGAAGGGTTTCCAACCCATTCCAGACCATAAAGTCAGGCAGTTCGCCACCGTAGGTGTTGGAAGCCGCCGAAAGATTGAGCTTTAGGTAATAGGCCGACGCATACCCACCCAGGGTAAAAAACACCCCGTGGGCAAAA
Source organism: Leptothoe kymatousa TAU-MAC 1615 (assembly GCF_018739865.1). GTDB lineage: Bacteria > Cyanobacteriota > Cyanobacteriia > Phormidesmidales > Phormidesmidaceae > Leptothoe > Leptothoe kymatousa. The sequence continues at coordinate 24,645 of NZ_JADOER010000006.1, forward strand.
CTTAAAATGCCTGTAAATCCCCACACCAGGTCCAGGGAAATGCCCAAAGAGCCAAACAACAACAGCTTAGACATCAACGAAAGCTGGAAATCCCCAAATACAAAGGGCAAGATAATAAATATAAGTAGTGCAATCCCACTGATGGCAGCCAACTTTGTTGGAAACGATGACTGTTTATATCCCATGACTGCATTTGCCATGACCGTACCTCCTAATAACGTGTTAAACCAATACGTGCCTTTCTAACGGGAGGCTATGAGCGTTTTTGAATCGTAAATAAGCCTTCGGGGCGATATCGAATTAAGACAATCACTGCGGCTAGAACAATGACCCGAGCAGTGGGGTCGTTGAGGATAAAGGCAATGACAGCATTGGCTTCACCAATTAAAAGAGAGCCTGCCAACACCCCAATCAGTTTATCCACACCGCCTGTCACCACCACCATCCAGGCATCGACTAAATAATCTTGACCCATGGGCGGGGCGACGGTTTTGAGGGCAGAAATAACCGCACCGGCCACCCCCGCTAACCCACAGCCATAGGCAAAGGTACCCATGTCAACTAGCTTTGTATTAACCCCCAGACATTTAGCCATGTCACGATTTTGGGTAACCGCTCTGATCTGTCGTCCCCAGGAGGTTTTATAAAACAAATACATAGTTACCCCCAGCAGCGCTAAGGCCACTACGATAATAAACATCCGGTAGTAGGAGATAGAAATCAGAGCGCCACCGCTATCGTCAGAGAGCAATGGCAAGTTACCAGATAAATAAGGCGGAGCTTTTACATATTTGAGCTGGGCGGTAAAAATTAATTTGACCACACCTTGTAGAACAATACTGAGTCCCCAGGTGGCTAACAGCGTTTCTAGGGGATTGCCATAGAGTCGACGAATAATGGTCAATTCCACCACCGCTCCAATTATGGCCGTGACCAAAAAGGCAAAGGGAATTGTCATCAACAAATCCATGCCAAAGGCATCTTGAAACACGAAGGTTACATAGGCCCCCAGCATAATGAATTCACCATGGGCCAGGTTGATGATGCGCATGACCCCAAAGGTAATGGCCAACCCTAGGCCTGTTAGCAACAAAATGCCAACAATACCAACGCCGTTGAGGGCCTGGTTCAGTAGGGTGACAATATCGAGTCCGCCAGTTGCAGCTTCAGCTTCTTCCTGGGCTAGCAAAAGGTTAGATAGAAAAACTGAAGATGGATCAAAGGCTAGCATGGGAAAACAGTAGGGTAAAAGAAAGCCAATAAAATCGGCAATTTCAATAGCTATAAAAGAAATTTGCTAGCCAATAAATCTTGCTTACGTCTATAAGATAATTCTCACGGCAAACACCGGGATTAGAATTCTTAATGTGTAGTCAATCAATATCAGCTAGCAGTTGAGAGGGTTTGTCTGCAAACAGTTACAAGAAAACGGGTTCTAGATCCTTGCCAGTTTCCTTGGTTGGGTCGCTGCGGTCATCCGGTGTTGTATGCTCACACACGCGACCTTTATACAGCGTCTGACTCCAGGCAATCGGCTTAACGGCGGCATCTGTTGCAAACACAATTTCAGCCTGGCCATCTTCCTTCCACTTACCAATACGGGAATAGAGGTAGGTATGGTAGTTGTCCGGGTCAATTTTGACCTTACCCTGGGGGGCGTCAAACTCCTGACCTCGGGTGGCCTCTCGAATATTGCCGGGGGTTAGTTCACCACCTTCTTCTAGAACCTGCTTCATTGCCTGGGCCATAAAGAAGGTTTGGAGATAGGCGGCTTCCATTACACCGTTGGTAACGCGACCCTTACCAAACATCGCTTGGAACTGTTCCACAAAGGCTTTGTTTTCCGGCGTGTCCACCGTCTGGAAATAGTTAAAGCTGGTGAAGTGGCCGGTGGAATATTCAGGACCCATGGCCTGAATTTCTTCTTCAGTGGTGGGGTAGGCCATGATGGGAATATCGTCGGACGTAATACCCGCGTCCTTAAACTGACGATAGAAGGCGGGAATACTGTCACCCACCAGGTTGCTTAAGACAAAGTCAGGCTTGGCTGCTTTGATCTTGTTAATGATGGTAATAAATTCGGTGGTACCTAGGGCCGCATATTCGTCACCGACGACGGTGCCGCCAGCTTTCTCCAATTCAGCCTTTGCGATGCGGTTACTTTCCTTGGGATAAATATAGTCAGAGCCAATGAAGAATCCCTTGGGGCCAAAGTTTTCGTAGCAATAGGGGATGGAGTCAGTAATTTGTTGGTTAGGTGCTGCCCCAGTGTAGAAGACGTTGGAACTACATTCATTCCCTTCGTAATAGACGGGATAGTAGAGGATGGCGTCTTTTTCTTCAAAAACAGGAAGTACCGACTTACGACTGGCAGAGGTGTAGCAGCCAAGGACGCAAACCACCTGATCTTCATCAATCAGTCGCTTCGACATCTGGTTGTACAGATCCCAGTTAGAGTCAGGGTTTACGACAACCTTTTCTATTTTCTTACCCGCAATACCGGCACCATTGGCTTCCCATGGCCCAGTACCCGTATTGATCTGCTCAATTGCCAAGAATGTTGCATCCTGGAGGGACTTTTCAACAATTGCAATTGTCCCTGTCGTGGAGTACATCACACCAACCTTGATGGGATCTTCCCCCAGGTCAGTCGATTCAGACGGTCCACTACCTCCACCCGTACAGGCAGCAACAATGCTACTACCCACAGCTAGAGAACCATACTGAATAAACTTTCGACGATTCAGATTTGTATCGGAAACGTGGGGCTTTGCCATAACTCTTATCTACCTAATCACAAGTTCAAACAAGGAAACCAGATCTCTCTATAGTTGCCCTACAGCTACGGTCGTTTTGTAGCCACCTTTCAATCACTGAAAATTTTCTAATAAGAAAGAAAACAATTTATCTGAATATTTGAATTCAAATACTTCAGAGAATGAAATGCTGATCGACGCAAGGTACCTTGAAAAAGGTATCAAACTGCCTGATTTTTATGCTATTAGTGCCGTAAAAAAGCTTATTCAGCCTTCCATGGAATAACAGCAAAAAAACTGGGAACACTACCTTGCGTCTTGTCATTAAGAGAATAGAACAGTCTCAGATGACTTTTGTCGTGTTAGATACGGAAAGTGTTCCCCAAAAAGAAAATGTCATGGCTTTTGGTTATTGAAAGCTGTTTTAAGATTTTATTCGCTTCAATATATAAACGGTGTCGGCGTGGGAATTACGCTGTTAAGCCTTGCTTCTAATAGCTTTTGACTTTTGGGTTCAATGTAAGCCGGTGACTGTCATTGTCTTTGTTAATAGCATTATTGTTTTTTGCAATAATGCTATTGCCGTTGCATTTGAATTGCAATATATGCTTTGAGTAACCAAGGTATCTTTCCATATGACGCGGTGATCGAAGCCAGAATTGTGGCTGGTTTAGGAAATAGTGATAGTCAGTATTCGCAACGCCAATTACTAGGTTCATTCAGGTGTGTTGAGGCTGTTGCTAGAACATTTTTTAGCTAACAAAATTCGAAAAGTGGGAGCTTTTTATGGCAATTCATGGTGATATCTCCTCTAGTAACGACTCCGTAGGGGTGGCTGTCGTTAATTACAAAATGCCTCGATTACATACTCGAGAAGAGGTGCTAGCAAATTGCAATAAGATTGCAGAGATGATTGATGGCATGAAAGTGGGTTTGCCAGGGATGGATCTTGTGATTTTCCCTGAGTATTCCACCCATGGCATTATGTATGATTCTGAGGAAATGATGGAGACAGCCTCCAGCATTCCCGGTCCTGAGACAGAAATTTTTGCAGAGGCCTGTATTCGCAATCGAGTTTGGGGTGTTTTTTCATTGACGGGGGAACGTCACGAAGCGCACCCCGAGAAAGTGCCGTACAATACGCTGATCCTGATGAACGATCAGGGTGAGATTGTGCAGAAGTATCGCAAAATTATGCCCTGGACGCCCATTGAAGGGTGGTATCCAGGCAACTGCACCTATGTGACCGAAGGTCCGAAGGGATTAAAGATTAGTCTGATTATCTGTGACGATGGCAATTATCCCGAAATTTGGCGTGACTGTGTGATGAAGGGCGCTGAATTGGTGATTCGCTGTCAGGGGTATATGTATCCGGCCAAGGAACAGCAAATTATTGTTTCTAAGGCCATGGCCTGGATGAATAATACCTACGTTGCCGTGGCCAATGCTGCTGGCTTTGATGGTGTTTATAGCTACTTTGGTCACTCTGCCATTGTTGGGTTTGATGGCCGTACCCTAGGGGAGTGTGGCGAGGAGGAAAATGGTATTCAGTATGCGGCCCTATCTAAGTTTGCCATCCGTGACTTTCGCCAGCATGCCCAGTCCCAGAATCACCTCTTTAAGCTCTTGCACCGTGGCTACACCGGGATGATTAATTCCGGTGATGGTAATGAGGGGATGATGGAATGTCCCTATGAATTTTACCGTGAATGGATTTTAGATCCCCAGAAAACGAAGGAGAAAGTTGAAGCCTTAACTCGTTCTACGGTTGGGACTGAGGAATGTCCCATTGAGGGCATTCCGAATAAAAACTCGCAAGTGCCGGTGGTGCCTGCGAAGAAATCGACGCCGGTTACGGTGACCCAGCCTGTATCGTAGGCGGCTTAAACAGTGGCCTATGGAGCAGCTCAAAACCGTGATAGATGTTGAGCTGCTGTGCTGTCGAGAATACGTATTTGTCTGAAACTGGACCTACTATTTAGGTGGGTTCAGTTTTGTTTATTAATACTTGAACGATATTCAGGCTTGTGGTTTTGACTTGTAGAAAAATGTAAGCCTGGAAGCGGAATTATATTGTTGTCTATTCATAACAGGAAAAATAACATTTTTAGAGAGTTTAGGGTATATTGTTGCTATAACGATTCACAGGCCTGTGCTTTGCACGGGCTTTTTATTTTTTAAATCGAGAAATCGAGAAGTTAAGAATTGAAGTTAAGTCGATTCTGTAAACGTATTTCCTTTTGGGCAAAAGAGGCTTAATTAAAGAGGCTATTGCTAAAGCTTTGAGTTTTTATAACCTTTATGGGTGGAAAAAGTAGTAACGATAACAATTTTGTGGGGCAAGTCCCTTGATCATAACGGGTGATATTGTTGCCAGCTTCAGCGCTGGCTCACTCAAGAGAATTCCCACCTAAGGGGCACTCCATGTATCTCACTCCCAAAGAGTTTGAACGACTCACCATATTTACTGCTGCAGAAATTGCTCGTCGCCGCCGGGAGCGTGGCATTAAGCTAAATGTGCCAGAGGCGATCGCATATATTACTGACTACGTCATCGAAGGGGCACGGGAAGATAAATCGGTGGCGGAACTGATGTCGGAAGGGGCCATGTTATTGACCACCGAGGATGTGCTACCCAATGTGGCAGGCTTGATTCCGTTGATTCAGGTGGAAGCCCACTTTCTTGATGGCACTAAGTTGGTGAGTATCCATAATCCTATTCGTCCAATTGTTCAGGAAGACGCGGCCCAAGGGGAAACTGCCAATGTCTAATCATATTGATCTGTCGCCCGGTGGGGTGAGTTGCCCGGAAGGGATGCTGTCGCTCAATGCCAATCGGGAGACAAAGACGATTACCGTGGCCAATGGGGGAGATCGCCCCATCCAGGTGGGGTCCCATTATCACTTTTTTGAGGTGAATCGTGCCCTGCGGTTTGATCGCGCAGAGTCCTTTGGTTTTCGTTTGGATATTCCTGCCGGTACGGCGGTGCGGTTTGAACCAGGGGATACCAAGTCCATAACGCTGGTGGCGTTGGGGGGAACTCGCCAGGTGCGGGGGCTGAACAGTCTGGTGAATGGCGCGCTGGACGATGCCGGCTGTAAACAAGCTGCCTTAGACCGATTGCGTACTACTGGATTTGAGAGTGAATAGGGTCTATGGAAATTAGTCGAGAACGGTATGCCGAATTATTTGGGCCGACGGTGGGCGATCTCATTCGTCTAGGAGATACCTCTCTAGTTGTCGAAGTGGAGCGGGACACCACCGTCTATGGGGACGAATGTGTGTTTGGTGGGGGTAAAACCCTGCGGGACGGACTGGGGATGGCGGCTGAGGCCACGGCGGCGGCGGGTGCCCTGGATATGGTGATTACCAATGTGGTGCTGATCGACCCCATCCAGGGCGTTGTGAAAACAGATATCGGCATTAAGGATGGCAAAATTGTTGGCATCGGCAAGGCGGGGAATCCCGGCATTATGGACGGGGTGTTGCCCAATTTGTTGATTGGGGCCAATACCGATGTGCGGGCCGGGGAAGGGTTGATTGCCACACCGGGGGGGCTGGACTGCCACGTCCACTTTGACAGTGCGGGGCTGTGTGCGGAAGCGTTATCCAGCGGTCTTACCACCATGTTGGGTGGGGGCTTAGGGCCGGTGACCGTGGGCATTTGCACCAGCGGGGTGCATAACCTGGGGATTATGTTGCAGGCAGCAGAAGCGTTTCCGATTAATTTTGGCTTTTTGGGCAAGGGCAGTTCCAGTTTGCCAGAGAGTTTGATTGAACAGGTGGAAAATGGGGCCTACGGTCTTAAAATCCATGAGGATTGGGGGGCGATGCCGGCCCTGATCGATACCTGTTTGTCGGTGGCCGATAACTACGATTTTCAGGTGCAGATCCACACCGATACTCTGAACGAGTCGGGGTATGTGGAGGATACGATGGCTGCGATCGCAGGTCGCACCATCCACATGTACCACACGGAAGGGGCGGGCGGTGGCCATGCCCCGGATATCATCAAAGTGGCGGCCTACAACCACTGTTTGCCCTCATCCACCAATCCCACCAATCCCTATACCGTCAACACCTTTGACGAACACCTGGACATGGTGATGGTGTGTCACCACCTGAACCCGAAGGTGCCCGAAGATGTGGCCTTTGCCGAGTCTCGCATTCGGGCGGAAACCATCGCCGCAGAAGATATTCTCCATGACATGGGGGCCATCAGCATGTTGGGCTCCGACAGCCAGGGCATGGGCCGCATTGGGGAGGTGATTTGTCGCACCTGGCAGCTGGCGTCGAAGATGAAGGATCAGCGGGGGGCACTGCCGGAGGATAGCGATCGCAACGACAACCATCGGGTGCTGCGCTACCTGGCCAAATACACCATTAATGTCGCCAAAACCGGGGGCATTTCCGCCTATGTGGGCTCCATCGAGCCCGGCAAACTGGCGGATATTGTTCTATGGAAACCCGGCTTCTTTGGCATCAAGCCAGAGGTGGTGTTTAAGGGGGGCTTTATCGCCTGGGCCGCCATGGGAGAATCCAATGCCTCTCTGATGACGTGCGAACCAATTTTGTATCGTCCCCAGTGGAGTAGTTTTGGCACCGCCCCCCAGGCCACATCCGTAGGGTTTGTGACCCAAGCGGCTTTGGACAAGGGTCTGCCGGATCGGCTGGGACTGAAAAAAGAACTGTTGCCGGTGCAGGATACGCGATCGGTCTCCAAGGCGGACATGGTGCACAATGACGCCTGCCCTGAAATAGAGGTGGACCCGGACACATTCCAGGTGAGAGTCAATGGGGACTTGGCCACCTGTGATCCGGTGAAGGAAGTGCCCTTGGGGCGGCTTTATATGTTTCGGTAACACCGAATATTGGAGCCAGAGGCTCCTGTGGGGGTTCTCAGTCAGAGACCGAGAACCAGGAGAAATAAAGTCCAGATTTCCCAGGAGAATCCGATGAAACAAGCAGCGCGTGTCGGCATTGGTGGCCCCGTTGGTAGCGGTAAAACAGCCCTCTTAGAATGTTTGGTGCCGCGTTTGATGGCACGGGGCATTGAGGTGGCCGTTGTCACCAACGATCTGCTTACCAAGGAGGATGCGGAACGGATTAAACGCAAGGGCTTTCTGCCGACAGAACGCATTATCGGGGTGGAAACCGGCAGCTGCCCCCATACGGCCATACGGGAAGACCCCACCATGAACCTGCTGGCCGTCCAGGATTTAGAACAACAATTTCCCGGTTTAGACATTGTCTTTATCGAAAGCGGCGGCGACAATCTGGCCTCCACCTTTAGCTATGACCTGGTGGACTCCTATCTGTTTGTGATTGATGTGGGGGCGGGGGACGATATTCCCCGCAAAAATGGACCGGGGTTTATGCAGGCGGATTTAGCCGTTATCAACAAAATTGACATCGCCCCCTATGTGGGGGCCAACCTGGACGTAATTCGTCAGGATGCGGCTGAACGGCGGGGACAAAAAGCCATTGCCTATACCAACTGCAAAACAGGGACTGGCCTGGATGAGGTGGTGAACTTTATCGAGGAAACGGTGTTATTTCAAACGACTTCTCCTAACCATGCCGTTCTCTCAGAGGTGTGACTATGACATCAACGCTGCTAGCAACGCCCACCAATCAACAATCTGGCCAAGGGATTGAAAACAGTACAACAAATCCGCCTGGAACGAGGGCTAACACGTTGGATTTTTATGCTCGGGTGGGATGCGCTAGCGCCAGCGCTGACTTGACAGTTCGCAGCGGTCAAACCTTTGTGGCGCAACAATATACCGCCTATCCCTTTCGGCTATCGCGCACCTTTCGCCTAGACCCAGGTGATAATCGACGTGCCTATCTCTATTTGATGAACTCAGCCCCTGGGATTTTTGGGGGCGATCGCCTCACCCTGGGGCTCACCGCAGAGGCCAATACCCGTCTCTACCTGACGGATCAGGCGGCCACAAAAGTCCATAAAATGCCCGTCACCGATGCCACCGTCGCCCGTGCCCAACTAGCGTGGCAAATTACCGTGGGGGCTGGCGCTAGCCTGGAGTTTGTTCCGGAGCCGTTGATGCTCTATGCCGATGCCCAGCTTTACCAGAGCACAACCATCACCCTCCATCCCAGCAGTCGTCTTTTCCTCAGCGAAATTATTGTGCCGGGTCGTCTGGCCCGGGCAGAATATTATCAATTTCGAGAATATCAAAACCGTCTCCAGGTTTTAGCGCCCGACGGCACCTTGTTATTTGGCGATGCGATGCGTCTCACCGGCCAATCTAATGCCTTTAAGGACAGCTTTTTCTTTGCCAAATATCCATTAATTTCTAATATTTTTATTGTTTTACCTAATATTGACTTAGACACAATCAGCCATGAATTAGCCACAAATCCCCAATTAAACTCACCCCATCTCCTCACGGGGGCCTCTCCACTGCCTAACTGTAATGGACTATTGATCAAAGTCATGGGAGAGCGGGTTGATCATATTCAAACCTACATTAGCCAAGTCTTAGCCTGTGTAAGAACCATTAGCAACGAACCCGATTTGCCCCATATTCCTAAATGAGCAAATGATCAGTATTGACTGTACTCAAAATTTTCTCGGCAACTCTTTGGCCATCCCAAAACTACAACAAGATTTAGACCAAGCCCGCTCCAACCATCGACTAATGGAAGTGGAGTTGGCCCAGGCGGATCAAAAGAAGAGCCGGATTTATGCCAAGACGGCCTCTGGAGAAGCCATTGGGTTACTCAAAACAAGGGACTGGCAATTAACTAACGGGGACGTGTTTCAACTGGAGCATGATGGTTTTCTCTTAATTTACTTAAAGACTCAGCCCCTCATGACCTTGAGTTTCGATACGCCCTCAGTGGAGGCTCTAAAGCTGATCCACCTGGGTCACACCTTGGGGAATCACCATCATCCCATCGTGGTCACCCCTGAGAAGATTTATATTCAACTCAACGAAAATAGGGATAGGCTCGAATCGGCGATTAAGACCTTCGACATTGCCGGATTAAAGATTGACTATGAAACCCTGTCCCCTGACCAAACGCTAACGTTTGCATCCCATCAACACGGGTAGGGCATGGCCGGTAATGCCCCCCATGAAAATCTTCCTTCTTTCCTATGAATACTCCTATGTTTGCCGACCAACGATGGTCCCTAATGCAACTATCGGATTCATTTTTCCCAAGCGGTAGTTTTACCTTATCCCATGGTTTAGAAAGCCTGATCCAATCTCAAGAAATTCGTTCCACCCAAGATTTACGCGATTTTTTAGAGCTAATTCTCCACAATAAGATCGGTTCAATGGATGTGGTTGCTTTGCGCCAGGCCCATCGTGCTAGTGCCAACAATGATAATCGAGAAATTCAAGCGATTGATGCATTGTTATTTGCCAGAACGCTGTTGCAACCCAATCGAGATAGCCAATGCAAAAGTGGTCGTGCCCTTTTAATGGTTTCCCGTTCCACCTGGAATAGTCCCAAGCTGGATGCGATTCATACCTGTATTCAGATCGGTAAAATGCATGGTTTACATCCAATTATTTTTGCAGTGGTGGGACAATCCATCGGGCTAGATGAAGATAATACGATTTTTGCCTTTCTCCATGGTTTTCTCACTGGAGTATGTGGGGCTGCCTTACGGTTAGGGCTGATTGGCCATATTAATGCTCAAATTTTGCTAAAAGAGATGGCGCCCCAGCTTGAAATGATTACCCAAAAGACCATCGGCATGGATCTTGATGATATGTGGTCCTGCACGCCTTTAATTGATATTGCCCAAATGACCCATGGAGCTTTGCCCCAACACCTGTTTTTGAATTAGATTTGTTGGGTGGCAAATCTGCTTAGGGATACGCATAAAAAATAAAATACGGCTGTAAGTCTAGGCGATAACCTGGCTTCCCTGCGTGAGGCTACGGTGTACACACAAGTCATCGAAACATCGCTTAGTTGCATTGGCTTTAGTCCGAGATGTGTATACACGGCAGCCTTCGTAAGGGGAGGACGTTGCTTAACTCAGATCTTGCACCAAGTCGGTTTTGAGCCTTAAACCCACCTTGGATTCAAAATCCAACGCTAATTGAGGGCTGTCCACTAAAGGGGCAAGATTGGATTAAAAGCTCTAAATATAGAGCTTTCAGGGATCCTCTAACCCCTTTTAGTGGGTTTTCATTCGATTAGCCTTGGCACTTTTAGTCCAAGGTGGGCCGTGCTTCATCACCAGGTGCAAGATTTAAGTTAACGGAATTTTGTCTGGAAATTTATACCTGTGTATACGCCTTAGGGATTGCAGATGACACAAAAAAATACCCTGGAAGTGAGACCAGGGTATCTGAAGCACGGATGGAACGCTGTTATGGAACGCTTTTAGGGACTTTCGCCTGACAACTACCAAAGAAGTAAGAAATGTGGCGTCCGTACCACAAACAAATAGACCGGCATACCGTATCCATTAAGGTAGCTGGGAAGCCGGACGGTAAATCAGTGTCAAGCTGTTGTTGCTTTACAGTTCAAAAGCTGAGACAGCTGGGACTCTAATTCACCCGGTTTTAGTACGCCTGCCGCAACGACCAATTTCTCTAGGGCTGTTAGCCAACATTGGTAATAGTCCCATTCTGGATCGTCTAGCTCGTGGGTGGCCTCCCACTCGCCAATGGTTGCAATTAGGGTTTGGCGGAATTCTTCCCACTCGTAATAGCCCTGCTTGGAGAGGGCAATGGCCACACCAAAGGCCATCTTTTCCCAATCGCGATCAAACTGGAGATGGCCATCTTTACGGGGGGGAGCTTCTTCTGGCGAGCCCATTAGGCTAGTCGCGGCAAAGTGTTCGAACTGTGTAAACATATCAAGGAACCTGGGGGAGGTTTAGAAGTTGGAAGTTGGAATTCGGAATGGGAAAAAGCAGGATTTCAGCGTAAGGGCCGATACTTTATCCCATCCTCGGAGGGGCAACGGGGTGGGTTAAGGCTTACACCGAGACCGTGGCAACACCCATCATGGCTTCGGGGGTGAGTAGGGAAGCCAGTTCTGTTTCGCTCATGCCCTCTGTGCCCGCAGGACGCATGGGGAGTACCCACCAACGAATCTGGGCGCTGCTGTCCCAAACCTTAACGGTTACGGACTCGTCTAGTTCGACGCCAAACTCCGATAGCACCACCCGTGGCTCTCGGACGACCCTGGCCCTAAAGGTGGGATCTTTAAACCAGTAGGGGGGCAACCCTAGGGTGGGCCAGGGATAACAGGAACATAGGGTACACACAATTACGTTGTGCACCTCTGGGGTATTTTCCACAATGCGCATATGTTCGCCCTCTGCCCCAGACATGCCCTCGGGAAAGTCCATGGCCTCACAGGCGGCATTGCAGTCCTCTAGCAGCAGCTTCTTAAATGCTGGATCAACCCATGCTTTGGCCACCACTTTGGCCCCATTAAAGGGACCCATTTCGGTTTCGAAATAGCCGAGAATGGTATCTACCGTTTTTCCGGTAATCACTCCCTTTTCGATCAAAAGAGATTCTAGGGCTTTGACCTTGGCGGCGCTAAACGTTTCTCGATCAGCACCGTATCTAAATCCTGGATAGTTACTGGGCATAATGGATTCCTGTTATCACCTCTTGCTTCAATCTTTGCCATGTCCAGAACGTTGTTTTTCTGGAGAGCAACCAACTGGCTGGCACTGGGATGTGGTTTAGGCAGCTTCTATATACACTTCAAAAATATCGTTGTAGTAAACCGAATCGGGTTCAATCAACGATTCATCCCACAGGTCTTCTGGTTGAAAAGCCAGACTGTACACCGGCATGGGCACACCAATGCCATCTGCCGTTGGAAAGAAGTAGGTGAAGGCCCCTTCATACACCTTGACTACCGTGGCCACCCGACCTTGCAAATTTCCGGGCAAACGACTGTGGGCACCTGGGGAGACTATTTTGATCTTTACCTGTTCACCCAGACTAAATTTGGGTGGAGCCTCCAGGGGACGCATGGGGGAATCCCCCTCCTTTAGGTATTTCACCACCTGGTCATCAATGGCTGGTGCACCACCACTGGGAAGAGGAGCCGCGGCAGCGGTGCTGTCTTCTAAAAATTCAGCGGTGCGGGCATCTAGTTCTTCTTGGGTGATGTAGCCTTCACTGACAAAAAAGCCAGAAATGCCCCCTAGCCACTTTTCGTAATATCGTAGCCGAAAGTACTCAAAGGGATGCATGCCCTCTGCGCCCTGGCGTAAATGACCCCAGGTCCAAAAACTCTTAAATGTGGTAGGCACATCATCAATGGCATAGTCCGGGATGGAGGTATCCAGATGATTGCTCAGGGCCATCATCGCTGTGTGGATGCCAAAGATACGCTTTTCCCAGGGTTCAACAAATACCTCTATTTCTGGGGTAATTGTGTCTAGTCCTTCTAGCCCTCCAAGGGCGTGCTGTAGTTTCATAGCTTTATCTTGTTCTCAATGGGATGAAATAAATCGAAAAAAAAGATTTAGTAAAAATGCAATACTCAACACAAGAGTCGATGCCCTATCCCCTCCCAAGAGGGGACTTAGAATACGCGACTTCTTACCGTTAAACAGAATGGGCATAGGCTTTTGCAAAACAGTCTTCAAACCCTGCCCGGAGCTCTGCCTCATCAAGATTTCGGCCAATAAAGACCAGTTCGTTTCGGCGCGTTTCCCCTGGTCGCCAGGGCTTACCGGGTCGACCATCCAGGGTCATGTGTACGCCTTGAAATACAAAGCGTCGCTCGGTGTCCTCCACATTTAGAATCCCCTTCATGCGAAAGATGTCAGGGCCTTTGGCTTGCACCAACTGGTAGAGCCAGCGGTTCAGCTTAGTGATATCAATGGCCTCTGTGTTTTTGATGGCAACAGACGATACGGAGTTGTCATGCTCGTGGGCATCTTCGTCTAAAAAGGCAGGGTCGATGCTGAGGGCATTTTTGAGGTCAAAGGCTTGTACACCGAGCAAAGCGCTAAGGTCGATGTCACAGTTTTGGGTGGTGTGGATTTTTGCGATCGCATTCATCCCCCGCACTTTTTTCAGTAACGCAGCCAAAATCTCAGCCGACACCAGATCGGTCTTGTTGAGCAAAATCACATCGGCAAAGGCAATCTGTTCCTGGGCTTCGCTACTGTCCCAGTGGTCCCAAATATGCTTCGCATCCACAACGGTCACCACCGCATCCAGCTGGGTTTGGCGCAGCATCACCTCGTCCACAAAGAACGACTGAATCACCGGGGCCGGGTCCGCCAGGCCGGTGGTTTCAATCACTAAATGATCAAAGCGATCGCGGCGGGTCATCAGATCATTAATAATCCGAATCAAATCTCCCCTAACGGTGCAACAAATGCAGCCATTATTCATCTCAAAAATTTCTTCATCGGCATCCATCACCAGCTGATGGTCAATACCCACTTCACCAAATTCATTGACAATAACCGCCACCCGCTGATTGTGTTCTTCGGTGAGAATGCGATTAAGTAATGTGGTTTTGCCAGCCCCCAGATAGCCCGTCAATACGGTAACGGGGACTTTTTCAATCAATGCCATACACCTTCTCCCTATGCCATCATTACGCGAAAGCCGATGGTGCGATTTAACGCAGTCTCAGCATAGCCAGACCGGCTGGCGGACCGCACTTTATCTGGCGCATCCAGCCAACTACCGCCACGAATTGTGCGCAAATGGGCCAAACTGCCCGCGGCGGGTCTGCGCCCCCTGCCATTGTTGACGGAGATACTGCGATAGTTTTGGTGCCAGCCATCGACACACCATTCCCACACGTTGCCGTGCATATCATGCAGCCCAAACCCATTGGGTGAGAACTTGCCCACCGGCATGGTTGTTTGTCGATACTCCCCAGGTGCTTCCGCCTTGTAGGTGGCATTGGCGCGATAATCCGCCAGCTGGCTGACAATGGTTTCTCCCGTACTAAAGGGGCTCTTGGTGCCAGCCCGACAGGCATATTCCCACTGGGTCTCGCTCGGAAGTGCGTAATGACGCCCCGTATGCTGACTCAGACGCTGACAAAACTCAGTCGCCTCTAACCAGGAAACACTCTCCACAGGCCGATTTCCACCTTGAAAATGAGACGGGTCAATGGATAACTCTCGATGCACCTTAGGCAATGCAGCCACAGCCGCCCACTGGGCTTGGGTAATGGGATATTTACTTAAGAAGAAAGACGATAGTTTTGCCCGATGGCGAGGAAATTCGCTTCCCTTCGCCTGGGCTTCCGAACGTGAAGACCCCATCCAGAACTTACCGGGGGTAATCTCCACCATGTCCAGTCGTTCAACACTATTGAGCGACTCAGGAAAATACTTTGCTGTGTGGGTTTGAGGCTGCTGTAGTTTCCCGGCTTTATTCACCGTAGTCACTTCAAAGGAAAATGTTTCTAACCCTGGCCTATGGGAATCCATGGGGTTAGACAGCACCGACGCGATCGCACTGTTGCGGCTTGCTAGGACCAGACTCAAACCGCCTAAACCGGTGTATTGAAAAAATCTTCGTCGTTTCATCACCCCATCTCATCCTTAGTAAACGTTGTCCACGTCCAGACTGGATTTTCCGCAGCAGAGCCTACAGGTTTCACCTTGGTCGTGGTTTGTATGGGCATCAGAAAACAATCTTCAGGAAATCGCAACCACATAACCTGAAAACACTAAACTCGCAAACTCTAGAGCCAAGACTCTGACGATTTAGCCAAACAGTTGATCTGTTGCTTACCTGATCAGTAAATTAGATATATTCACGTAGAGTTGTGTCAATGGTTACAACAACCATTGGTGTAATGAAACGAAATATTATTATGATATCTTGTTGCACTTTGTCGCATTGTCAGGAATTTCTGCAAAAGAAACGCCGATCATACTGTCGCGGGTCACCAGGGGAATTAACGCGGCTTCATCCCAGCCATCAGTCCCTGCGGGTCTCACAGGAATCACTAAATAGCGGGTGTCGGCGGTACTGTCCATCACGCGCACTTCAATATCGTCTGGAAGCATAGTGCCAAATTCTTCCCCAAGGACGCCCCGCGGATCGACGACAACGCGATGGCGATAGGCCGTGCTCTTGTACCAGGAGGGGGGATGGTAGCCCAAAATGGCCCTGGGGTAGCAAGAGCACAGGGTACACACAACAACGTGATGAACCGATGGGGTATTTTCGACCACCTCCAGGCGATTGATCTCAACCGTATCAATGTCCATTTCCTGACAAGCGGCTTTACCATCGGCCAGCAATCGGGCCTTAAATTGAGCATCCACCCAGGCACGGGCCACCAGGCGAGCCCCCAGCATGGGCGTGATAGTATCTTCCCGTTCAATTTCCCGTCGGACCTCAGCGGCGGTAAAGAATCCTTTCTCTTCTAATAGCGTTTGGATTACCCTGGTGCGTTGGGTCCAGTAGGCTTTATCATCGTTGATGTGAGCGTGGTCTGCGGAAGTGTCTTGGGTCAAGGGGAATGGATTCTGGGCTTGCGGGTCTGACATGGCTGTGAGGTTTCTGAAAGGGGAATTGTTGCGGTAGGTGCCTTGCATGTAAGGCACCTACTGGGTCCCAGATTCATTTTGAGGTTACAACGGAATTAGCCACGGCTCATAGATTTCCACCCGCAGTTTATCCTTAAGACTTCTTTTTTTGGGACATTGTTCGCCCCAAACTTCCACCATGTCAAACTCGACGAGGTAGAGGGGTAAATGCACAACTTTGGATTTGAAGTGGGCTAAATCTTCTGGGTTGGCAAACAGTCCTTGGAGATTGGCTATTTTGCCTTTTTTGCCGAATAGATAGACGGGGGTTCTGATATGGCCTGGTTTTGGCTGGTCTATCACCTGAACTAAGTCTCCCGTGTGATAACGGGGTTCTCCATAGGTTTCGGTGTCGATCTCGGGGGCATAGTCATCCTGGACTATCGGTTCAGGAGCATCTGGGGCGCTGCCTGCAACGCCCTGTCTTAGTTCTTCTCGGGTCAGGTAGCCCAGTTCGCAGAGGACGGTTTCTACGGCGAGGATGCGACGTTCTCCGTATTCGGGCAGTCGATTTTTTAAGAATTCTGGAATGTCTGCGGAGAAATTTCTGGCGGTGAAGCGACCGTCGATTTCTTCTGCGGCCCGGCGTACGGCGTCAAAGCTGGGTAGCTGCTTTTTGGCCCGCATTAGGTTGTGGAGTGAGGTGATTTGTTTTTCGAAGAAGCTGATGGGGTGATCGTGGGTATTGAGGGGCGTGGTGTCGGTTAGATCGTGGGGGATGGGTTGGTGGTAGTTTTTGGGGGGGACTTCCTTCATGGAGTCTGAGGTGTAGAGTTTTGGCTACTGGAAAAACTGACAGGGAACTAATAAGGTATCATGCATAGTCTCAAGCCATTACTGATCTGCAATCCAGTCTTGACATATTGAACAAAAAACTACGTCCTCTTTTTCAGAATCCAAAAGAGTTTTTAATTCAGTATGCTCAGACGAATTATCGCCCTTTTCCCATTCACCTAAATATTCTATATAAGTTTCCTCGCATTTTGCACATGTATGTCCTTTATTAATCGCCTGATTGCTTCAGAACAATTAACTGTATATCCATCTTTGCGATTTCTATAGATAAGGGTTTCATTAAATAGTGGTTAGCAATGACTTATTACCGCAGACAATTAGTGGCTATGAGATCGATCAGCTAGACCTAAATATTATTAAACTACTGCAACACAATGGCCGCATCGCCTATAGTGACATTGCCCGCTCCATAGATGCCCCCGAAGCAACGATTCGCTATCGGGTTAAACGCCTGATCGATGAAAAAATTATTTCCATCAGCGCCTTTATCAATACAGGCAAAGTAAAATACGAAAACGTTGCCTACATTGAATTAAAAACCGAGCCTGATTTCTTAGACGAAGATCTCGATCAGCTAGTGGTGATGGAAAACATTAGCTACGTGGCAGGGGATTTGGACCCCCATTCCTAAATGCCAAAAATTACGTAAGACTTGATTCTATTGCTGTCAACAATTGTTCCGACGTTGTCACCCAGCCAAAAATTAACTGAGCCATCTCCACCGATATCCGATGAAACTCCGGGACCAAGGACGCGCAACAATCCTCTAGCAATAAACATTCATAGCCTAAATCATTCGCTGTGCGCAGTGTCGTATGCACGCAGCATTCTGTCGTAACCCCCGTCAACAATAAATTCTGAATTCTTCGCTGCCGTAGAATCAAGTCCAGATCCGTGGCGACAAATGCACCTTTTCCAGGTTTATCTAATACAATTTCCCCGGCTATTGGCTGCAGCTCATCGACAAAATTATGGCTCTTAGACCCGCGAGTTAGCAATCGTCCCATTTTCCCTTCGCTACCAATCTCCGCATTCTGATTTTTGGAACGGGCCAGCTTGTGGGGTGGGCAATCACTAAGGTCTGGTCGATGCCCTTCCCGCGTGTGGATAACGGTAACTGGGGTTTGACGCAACACCGATAATAGCTGCTTTAATGGCTCAATCGGTTGCTGGGTGAGAGTGACATCAAACCCTTTTCGATCGGCCCAACCGTCCGGTGTACAAAAGTCATTTTGCATATCAATCACCAGTAACGCCGTATGGGATAAATCGAGCGTGATTGGATACGGTTTTGCTGGAACTGTAGTTTGGTGAGGATACATAGGAATACTAAATTCTAGTCTGTGGGCCCCGATTAAAAGAGGATCAGCTTATGGGGATAGGGCTTGGGGTTGCCATTCAATGTTGGGAGCAATAAGGGGGGCATATCATAAAAAATACCCCAGCAAAGCTAGGGCGTGTGTGAGATCCGTTGGTTTTTAAGGGCTGCACCTTGTGTCTTTGTCGAAGTGAACAAGGCGCAGCCCTAGGAGAAAGAACTGCTAGCAGGTATACCTTTTACCCCTCTTCTACTTTGAAGAAGTCTAATAAAAACAAGGTGTAGATTTTTGTTGCCGCTACCACCTTATCCATATCGATAAACTCATTTACGGGGGGCCAACCGTCTTCGCCGGGGCCAAAGGTAATGGATGGAATGCCACTGTGGGAGAAGCGCAGGGTGTCGCAGTAAGCGTTTTTGCGATAGAGCACCGGATCTTTGCCTAGGATCTGTTGATACGCCCTCGATAGTGCCTGGACATGGTCCGCATCTTCAGCCACTTCGATGGAAGCAGGGACAAAAGTCTCTCCATCTACTTGGGTGATCGTTGCCTGGAAGGTGGGATCTGCCGCCTGAAGTTCAGCGATTACTTTCTCCATATCCTGCACAATTGACCCATAGGTCATACCCGGCACTAGGCCAATGACCCAGACCCTGGCCTTACAGGATGGCGGTGTAAACTGTCCTTCACCAATTTGCCCCGCTTCAATTTTGACCGGGCAAATGCTGGGCTGGGTGGGGCCATAGATTTGGGGCGCTTCGTGGGTAAAGGTTGTGTTGCGCAGGGCCTCGATGAGCTGGGCCATGTGTAATACAGGATTGACGCCTTCATCGGGTCGCCAGATGTGCGATCGCACCCCTGTAGTTTCAATATCCACCAAGCATAGTCCCGAATGGGCGAGGGCAATGCCAATGCCCCAGTCGTCTCCCTCGGTCCAGGAGGTGGGCTCTGCCGTAATCTCATAGTCGGCAGTAAGGCCATACTCATTCAGTAGGTGCAGTGCCCCGGCCCTACCATGGCGTTCTTCGTCAACGGTGTAGGCGCAGATGAGCTCACCATTAATTTTCACCCCGGCCTGGCGCAACATTTCAATGGCAATGAGCTGGCAGGTCATATTGCCCCGGGTATCAGAGGTGCCACGACCGTAGAGATATTTGCCCTGTAGCGTGGCGTTGTAGGGGTTGTGGCCCGACATGTCCCACTCGGCTGGATCACAGGAGGGATAGGTATCTAGGTGATCGTTAAAGATGAGGGATGGCCCAGGCAAGCCATCATTCCAGCGACCGACCACATTGGGGCGGCCTTCAATGGCGGACACCCATTCCACATCGAGGCCCAGGGACTGCAAATGTTGGCCCACCTGTTTGGAAATGTCTTCTTCATGGGCCATGGGAAACTCTGGATCGATGGAGTTTCCACAGCCTGGTTGGCCAGTGGGCACCAGGTCTTTGATGAGCTGAACACATTTTTCTTGGGTAATACCCGCTAAGACTTGTTGTTGTAGCTCAGTTAATTCTGATTGATCTGTGAGGGTCTCTAACATTGAATGCACTCCTAAAATAAATGATTCGCATTACAAGCGGCACAAGGTTAACTAGAAAAGAGTTTTGTGGAAGTCGAATTACATCCCCTCTTGGGAGGGGTGCCGATTAGGCGGGGTGGGTTTCCCCTCTCAGAACGGGAAAGGCGATCGGTTTTTCGCATGATTCTTTCCTCTTTGACTCCTCACGGCCTAATGCGCTACCCCTGCCAATGAACAACCCGTGAAGCAATGATTCTGAGTAGGAAGTCGGACATGACGCCGAAAAAGCCAATCATAAGAATGCCGACAAATAGGCCTTCCACATTAAAAAATGTGCTGGCATCCTGGATGATGTAGCCAATGCCCAAGTCTCCGGCCAATAATTCTGCCGCCACTAGAATGCCAAAGTCTACGGATAGGGCCACTCGCATGCCGGTAAAGATGCTCGGTAGCGCCGCTGGCAAAATTACATATAGGAAAATGGCCAGGTCGTTGGCGCCTAAGGTTTGGGCGGCGAGAATTTTGTCCTTGGGACAAGATTGAACACCTGCCATTGTATTTAGCATAACGATTAGGGCTCCAGCATAAAGAATGATTAATACTTTGGAGACTTCGCCAATGCCAAACCAGAGGATAAACAGGGTGATGAAGGCCAGGGGCGGAATAGGCCGCAACAGTTCGGTAACAACGTAAAAGGCGGCGCGTACATATTTGTAGTAGCCCATGAGCAACCCTAGGAGCAGGCCTACGAGGGTGCCAACGGTAAAGGCCGTAAACACTCGCCGAAGACTGCCGAGGACATGGCTGAGCAGGGGAGTGCCCGCATAGCCTTTTCGGGTCATGGCGAAGAACTCGTTGACAATGCCCGATAAACTGGGGAGAAAGAGTTCATCCACCCAGCCCATGCGGGTGGTCATTTCCCAGAGAATGAGGATAAGGGAGGGAATTGCGATCGCAACACAAAACAACATTGCTTTCTCTCGCAATGCCTGGGTTTGGAGGTCCTGTCCCTCAAAGGCAGTCATCTTGTCGGAGGATTTCGACATTTTTAATTGCATCAGGCGTTTATCCCTTGCTTATCAATCACCATGACCGTTATCGATGGCCCCCTGTCCGGTGGGCGCCGCCCAACCTTGGGTAGTGCCACTAGCCGGTTATTTGTTGGGCGCTGCCCAACCTACTCGATGGCTTTCATTTTTAAATACAGATCGGTGCGGTATTGGTTAAAGGCATCCGAAACTCGGTTCATGGCGGTATAGCGAGGCTCGGGCAAGTGAATCTTGATATCGTGGGCAATGCCCCCCAGGTTGCGGTCCAAAATCACGATGCGATCGCTTAAAAACACAGCCTCCTCAATACTGTGGGTGACAAACAAAATCGCCCCCGATACCTGTTCATGCAGCTTTAGCAATTCTTCCTGCAGACCCTCACGGGTTTGCACATCAACCGCAGCAAAGGGTTCATCCATAAGCAAAATCTCTGGCTGCACCACCATGGACCGAGCCACCGCCACCCGCTGCCGCATGCCCCCGGAAAGCTGATATGGATATTTGCGCTCGTTGCCTCGCAAGCCCACCAGCGCAATAATGGTCTCCACACGTTTTTTCCGTTCGTGCTTAGAAACTGCCTGAAATCGAAAGCCAAAACCAACGTTCTGTTCAACGGTCATCCAATCAAACAGGGCATTGCTTTGAAACACAACTCCCCGTCTGGCCGAGGGGCCTTTAATGTCTTCCCCTCCATGGGTAACCCTACCCAGGAGAGGTTTATAAAACCCAGCGATTAGATTTAAAATCGTTGACTTACCACATCCGGAAGGGCCCAATAAGGTCAAAAACTCTCCCTGTTTAATTTCTAAATCTAGGTCTTGTAGAACTAACCGTTTGTGACTGTAGCCAAAGGAGACCCGATCTAGGGAAATAAGCTGAGCTGGAGAGTTTTCCAGCTCAGACTGACGATCTAGGGAACTTACCGGATGGATAGGAGATTTGGACATGGAGTAACAATTGGCTACTATTTTGACTCAAGATAGTCCGCTACGTAGGAAGAATTAATTAGCGGAGCTAAGTCTTCGGGGACGCTATCCAAACGGCCTTGATCCACAAGGAACGCGCCGTATTCTTCATAGGCTTTGTACAAATTGGTGGATTGTGGTTGCCCCGGTGCCCCTAACCATTCATCGGTCAACTGATTTTCCATTAACACGACGGTCGAGCCCTGCCGACCCACCATGGCACCAAACTCTTCAGGGGTCAGGTTAAGCCGCTCGGCCTCCCATTTCTGACCGGACTTAGGATCGGCTAGATAATCTTGCTGCGCCATATCCCAGGCTTCCATAAACTTGGTCATCACCTCAGGATTGGCCTCGGCAAATTCCTTACGCACGGCCCAAAGTGCCACAGCATAGGCCCCGATGGATTTGGCCGTGGCAATGTCTTTTCCACCTAGCTCGTTGAGCTTACCGGCGGCGGGTTCCCAGGTCCAAGCCGCGTCAATTTTCCCAGCCGCGAAGGCCGCTGCCATCTCTGAGGGATTGAGATTCACCAGATTGACATCATTTTGAGAGATGCCGGCCTGGTCGATGGCCGCCAGCAAAGAATGATGCCCGGAGGTGCCGATGGTAACGCCGATGGTCTTTCCATTTAGGCTGGCCACATCTGGTGCGGCTTCCCCAGCAATCAGGCGTTCTGCCGTTAGCGGTGCATGGTCTAATAGCACCACTTCAATATCAATACCGGTGGCAAAGGCGGTTAAGGAGGGGAAGGGGAAGAACCACGTAATATCCACTTCCCCTGCAGCTAGGGCCGGTACCATGGCCCCCCCTGAGGAGTAAGGGGCGAGTTCCACATCTAGGCCAACTTTCTCAAAATATCCTTCCTTGGCGGCAACCATGGTGATGTTGTTGATATCACCGGTCTGGAAGCCCACCCGTACCTTGGGCATATCTGCGGCCGGTGCTGCAGCGACTTCGGTCACGGCTTCTGTTGTTGTTTCAACAGCATCAGTAACCTTCTCTGTTGGTGCACATCCAATGGCAAAGGCCAAGGAACAAGCCGTTAGACTACCTAATGCAAAAAACTTACGTCGGCTGAAAAAATGCTTAACTGATCGCTGCATAATTGCCTCCAAATAAATGCCGATATCTGAAAGTAATACCTCGCACGTAAACCTAATGTGACAGGTGCAAAAATATAAAGCGTATCTAGCATCACAAATTCTTCTTTGCCATGGCGTTTATCGATAACTAAAATCTATGGACCCATAGAAACCATCTTTTGAACCTGGTAAAACCCTTGAAAATCATGGGCTATTGTTAGACTACCGTCACATTCACTCTGGCCATATCGTTCCATGGGGCTGCTACTGAAGTGCAATGTTGTAGCTAGGCTGGCGGCCATAGCGGAAATGAAAAATTAGGCATGATCAAACCAAACAACTATGTCGAAAGTAAGTCAGACCATTAATGAAAAGATAATGGCTCAACAAATTGGGTTAGACATTCCTTTAGCTATTTCCTCGCTTCGCAACGCCTATGCCCAGGGAACGCTGACGCCCATCCATGTGGTTAAAACTATTCTCACGGCCCTAGAAAAGCGTGGAGATGATGGTATTTGGATCTACACCACCCCTGGGGACAGCCTAATGGACCGGGCCATGGCTCTGGCGGATATGTCAGCCAGCCAGCGATCGCAGCTGCCCCTATGGGGTATTCCCTTTAGCATCAAAGACTGTATCGATGTGGCCGGTCAGCCCACGTCGGCTGGGTGCCCGGGCTTTACCTATACTGCGGAACACACGAATCCAGCGGTGCAGAAACTGTTGGATGCAGGGGCCATCCTCATTGGTAAAACCAACCTAGATCAGTTTGCCACCGGGTTAGTGGGGGTGCGCACCGGCTATCGAGTGCCCCACAATGCATTTTCCCCAGACTATGTGCCAGGCGGGTCTAGTTCAGGGGCCGCCCTCTCTGTTGCGGCAGGCTTGGTGTCCTTTGCCATGGGTACCGATACGGGGGGCTCGGGCCGTGTCCCCGCCGGGTACAACAACGTTGTCGGTCTAAAACCCACTAAGGGATTGTTGAGCACCCGCCATATGGTCGCCGCTTGTCGTACCCTAGACTGTCTGTCTGTGTTTGCCCTTACGGCCATGGATGCCGAACAGGTTTTTCAGGTGGCCCAAGGCTTTGACCAGGAAGATCCTTATGCTCGACTAGACCAAGGTGGGACAGGCCCCCTTAAAACCTATGCCCCTGGGCAATCGTTTCGGTTTGGCGTACCTAGATCCGATCAGCGGGCATTTTTTGGTAACACAGCCGTTCAAGCACAGTATGCCCAGGCGATTAAAACTCTCATGGGTTTAGGGGGCACCTGTGTTGATATTGATTACGAGCCTTTTTTGGAGGCCAATGAGTTGTTATTTCATGGACCTTGGGTCGCTGAGCGTTATGCCTCAGTGGGAGAGTTTGTCGAAAAAGAGCCAAATTCTGTTTTTCCGGTTGTGCGCGATATTGTTCTTAAGGCTAAAACCCTGACCGCCGCTGACGCCTTTGCAGGGCTGTACAGCCTAGAGCGCCTAAAGCGCTTGGTGCACCCCATTTGGGATGAGATTGATTGCCTAGTGGTGCCCACGACCGGCACCACCTATCGCCTCGATGATGTGGCCGCGGCTCCGCTGAAACGCAATAGCGATATGGGTTACTACACTAACTTTGTTAATTTGTTGGACTTGAGTGCGATCGCAGTTCCCAACGAATTCCAACCCAACGGCATTCCCACGGGCATCACATTAATTGCCCCTCCCCATTGCGAGCACTATTTAGTTGGTTTGGGCGATAGCTTCCACCGCACCAAAAATACGCAACTGGGAGCCACAGCCTTTACCCTGGGGGAGACTTAATCGCCAGCCACCCCATAACCAAATTTTTCTCCCCACCGAGTTAAACGCGCTCAGAAACGCGCTCTGTGCTCTCTGGGTATGGATTAAACACCCATGGCTGCCCTCGATTTCATAATGAATAAAAGAAATCTATGGATCTAATCAGAATCATTATCCAAGCATGCGGCAGATCTGGAGTTTAGACAAATAATCTCATCAAGAGCGATCTGCCATTGAGACAGATCACTCCATGGGCGACTCT